>CAWDYC010000005.1:0-402315 GCA_963806535.1 Candidatus Bathyarchaeota archaeon | reverse complement strand
AGTAAAAATACTATAATACTTGATTAAATAATGTCTATTGGTAAAGTGCGCAGAGGGTTTTAGTTCTTCAGTGATTCTTATTTGGATCTTTGTTATAACGGTGATTTTTTTCTCATGGTTTCATGTTTTTCTTGTGTTTTGGGCTTGATTTGCTTTCAGGTTGAGTCACTATAAGTCACTACGCGTCACGTAGCGTCTCCTTGCGTCCCCAAAAGTCCAAGTCTTAACGCAGTTGATCAAGGGATCACCTAAAAAATGATGTCGCAGAAAGAAAAATCGCATATGTATTTGTTTAATTCAAGACAAGCTTTTATTGATACCTCGTTAATGCTTTATCAGGGATAACAATTTGAAGTATGCAGTTATCGTGGAAAAAGACGAGGCAGGCTACTACGTTGGCTCTGTCCCCGAGCTTCCCAGGATGCCACACTCAAGCAAAAACTATCGATGAATTAATAAAAAGAATCAAAGAAGCCATTGAATTATATCTGGAATGTGAAGGAAACCAACCAAAAGACCGCATTGACATAGTTGGCCTCCAGTTTGTAGAGGTCTCTGCAGAGTGAGTTTAAAGCCTTTACCTGCAAGAAAAGTTCTGAAAATCTTAAATAATTTAGGTTTTAAAATCATTAGACAGCGTGGTAGCCACGTGATATTGAAACATTCAGATGGAAGAATAACTGTTGTTCCTATTCATTCGAAAGAAGAGATAGGCCCAGGTTTGCTTCTAAAGATAATTAAAGATGCCAAACTATCTAAGGAAGAGTTTCTGGAATCAGTAGAAAAAAGCTAAATCTGGAGTTTAACCTGAAACAAGGGTTCCTGGTTTTTGTGCAAGTTTTTTCTTTGTGCTTCAACTCGCTTTTTTGGTTTGTGCTTATCATAGAACTTCATATTATTCTACTCAGGATAATCCTATAGTTGGATAGTTGGATAAATCTTTTCAAGTGTTGGGTCAAAAACTAAATCGATTTTAAAATATGCCGATAACCGTGACCTCCAACTCGGTCAGCGAATACAGTTTCAACTGGAATATTCCAAATGTTGCTGGAACGTACGTTGTCGAAGTTGGTTTGGTTCCTGCTCAGTTGACTGCATGCGATGTAGCATGGTTAGTGGTTGATTAATTGATTGTTTGAAGTGGTTCAAGTGTTTTTGCTTTTTGGCAGAAGGTTCTTATGTGTAGCCGCAGATAGGTGCTGCTGGTGATTTCATGGTAGCTCGTAAGTTCACAGTTCTTCTTGAACCTGCCGAGGAAGGCGGTTTTATAGTTAAATGTTTAGAGCTTCCAGTTGCCACTCAAGGTGAAACAAAGGAAGAAGCCCTCAAAAACGTAAAGGAAGCTATAGAAGGTTACTTAGAAGTTAAAACTAAGCTTTTAGGTCGAAAAGTCAAGGGTGAAAAGGCTGAAGTAGTTGTCGAAGCTCCCTCTGCTCTCGTGGCGTGAAGTTGTTAAAGCCCTCGCAAGAGCTGGTTTTCGAGTAGCTCGGCAAAAGGGAAGCCACATGATCCTTGTAAAAGATGACATAGCCGTGCCTGTTCCAAAACATAAAGAGATAAAACGGGGATTACTTATTGAAATCATTTCAGAAGCCGGGTTGACAAAAGAGGAATTCTTGGAGCTAACAAAATAATGTAGCAGTCACTTCAGAATTCTCTCTATTATCATTTCTTGCTTACTCTTCTGTTATGAGTACAGGATAAGACGGCGAGGAAAAATTCGTAGTAAGGAAGCTCAAACGTAAAATCTTACCGTGATTGTAAGAGAGAATGTAGAAACTTCAATAATATTTTAAGTATTTGTGGAGGTTGGTTTAGTTCCCGCGCAACTTACCGCCTACGACACGGCATGGTTAAAGGTGAACTAAACGCAACAAAGCTCTTTTGAAAAACTTGAAAAACTATTTCGTGACCCTCTATTGGTGTGGAACATTGACTTATTCCGAAAAAGGGAATATGGTTTATATGGGTATAAAATGGATGCTAAAGCAGGGAAGATCATCATGAATCGACGTAGTATGGACGAAGAAAAAGCAGCGATTGCAATAATACTAATCGCAATCATAGCAACATCAACAGTAATGTTTCTGCAGAAAAGTCAAACCACCCAAGCCGCCCTCATAAGTCCTAATCCTCCGTCAGGGTGTGTTGGTTGGTGGCATTTCGACGAAGGAACAGGAACCATAACTGCCGATAGCAGCGGAAACGGAAACAACGGTGCCCTTCAGGGTTCACCACGTTGGGTAGCTGGAAAATATGGTGATGCGCTCAGCTTAGTGCGACTGGCCAGAGCGTTCATGTTTCGGGTTTTACACAAACTGCCTTTACAGCATTCACTATGTCTTTATGGGTAAATGTGCTAGTTTGATTCTGGTTATACAGGAGAACTTGTAATTGGTGGTAATGCTAATCCAAGAACTGGTGTCGTAATAGTTAATAATAATTTATATGGATTTTTTAGAGATTCATCCGGAAATGAGTACAGTGTTCACTTATCTTGTAAATCAAAATGCATGGTATTACGTTTACGCTTGTTTGGAGTGGCTCAACATCTACTATGTATTATTATATTAACGGTGCATTAATAGGGCAAAAAGCGACTGGGTCTATAACATCAATAACCTACGCTAATGTAGTAGATATTCATTACCTAATTTTGGTGGAATAGGTAATTCAATGGATATTGATGAAGGTCAGATTTTACAACCGTGCCCTTTCGCCACTGAGATCCAAACTAACTTTCAAAATAGCCCCGGTTTTGCTCACAACTTACCGCTAAAATACCAAAAGGCACAACTCAAGTAATAACTACGCTTACATGGCAAGGACCAGGAAGCATAAATGCCACAATAACATCTCCATCCCAGACCTACACAGAAGATGCAATACCCGTATACCAAAAAACCACTTACTCAACAACAAGTGACACATCAGGCATGCTGAACATAAAACGCCTTTCAATCTCAGTAACTGCATTACCAGCCGATCAAAGCTGGACCATCGCATTAACATTTGATAGCGTCTCTGCTTATCAGATTGCAGTAGAAGTTCAAAAATAAGTCACCAAAACGCCACCAATTACCAAAAATCACTAAAACGCGAAGCGTTCCACGCATATATTACTATTAAAGTCGCCAACTAGTTACCTTCGCAAAAAAATTTTGAGTTGACATTGCCACTAATACAATATGGTCCGCTAAGTTGTTAAACATTAAACGTCCATCCATTTCAGTAAACGCTCTACCATCCGATCAGTGCTGGAACATCACTTTGACGTATGATAATTCAGTTAGCGCATATCAGATAAGCGTCGAAACACTGTAATAACTCAGACTATACGCATCAAGTTTTTTCCCAAGATACCTCGGGGCGCTCTTATGTTCTTGAAGCCCAAGATAGATATATCTGCTGTTTATCGAACTTTTGATATTTGTTTTATATCAAACTGAATATCTCTCGATACAACTTTAGAAGGGAGAATATCCATTTGGGTAAAGCTTATGCTCATGGTACTTCAAATGACTCTATGCAAGGTATAGTTTATAGTTAAACTATAGGGCTTAATTTTGCTTTGTTGCAATATTCTGCTTAATTTTCTTTTTCTACACTCCAGAAAGAGCGTAAAGTAATCAGGTAATTGATTATCTGATTGCTGCAACAAACTATCTATTGTACAACTCTGAAGATCCCATCCCTTTGCAGTTCCAAAAAAACTCAAGATTTCTAAATCGCGTTGGATATAATATTTTACAGAATACCCCACATCTTTGAGCATCTGTAGTAAAGCGCGCAAGGCATCTGAACCTAGTTGCCACTTATGTATTTCAATCAAAATATATGGCTTAAATATTTGCAACGTTTCAATGCCACCCTTAATTATTTTTTCTTCATGACCTTCAACATCCATTCTTATTAGGTCTAAGTTTGATTATTCTATTATCTTTCACAAAAGAGTCTAAGGTATTCGATTTTACGTAGATAACTCGGTCATTGCAATGTGCACTTAAACCAGGAAGCACCCGAGAGACATTTGAGCGTTTATTTATTAGAAAGGGCACATGACCATCTTTGTCACTAATTGCGAGTTGAAAAGCTTCTATTGAGCCAAGATTATTTAACGCAATATTTTTTTTCAAGTATGCGTAAGCAATAGGAGAAGGCTCGATTGCTATTACTTTGCCATTCCTTCCAATCGATACCCTTTCTAGCAATGCATAATATCCAATATTTGAACCGATATCAAGACAAATCATCCCACTCTTTAGCTCTTTACATAACTGCATAGAAGCGGTTTTCTCGTGACTTTTGAATATAATCAGGTCCTTTGAAATACCCTCATCATTGGGAATTGAGTACATTTTATAACCATTTATACATAAAAACTGTGAAGACCTTAATGCATGCTTAGACATCAAGAAAAGCCCATTTAAAGAAACATAACTCTGCACAATAGCTCTGAGTATTGCGCTATAAGCACTATGTTGCTTGTACGTATAGTTTAGATAGAAAATAAATCCGATTAGATGATTCCCGACAATTCGATGTTTGCAGCGTGGACAAATAAAGTTCTTGCCCACTTTACTCTCATCGCATTGGAGATAGCAATGAGGACATATCACCATTCCTGTTTGGTGCCCCCCTGAATTCTAACCATACGGAACCCCGAAAAGTCAAAGCATTATAATAATATTGTCGTTTATTTGAGAAATTCGTCTTGATTTTAGGAAATGCAGGTTAGATCAAAACTAAGTCTTAAAGCAAGTTGGGGTAAGAACAGTTGTATTTCATCTATAGGTAACCGGATTAATAATTATTGAATTTTTGATTGAATAGATTAATTGATCAACGACTTCTCAAAGCCTCAACAATAGTTTTCAGTTCGGTGTTTTTAAATACTTTTTTGCTTCAACAAAAATACTATCCTCTTCTGTTTCCTTTCTATCAAGCTTGTCAATATCAGGAACAACTCCAATTTTGTATTTTTGCAAAACTATCTCTGAAAAACCGCAGTTTAGCATAAGTTTTGAAAGTGATTCATAATCATACAACCATTTATGAGAATTCGGTTCTGGAACGCCCCGAATAAGTTTTTTAATAATTCGACCGAAAGAACGACCTGATTTCTCTTTTGGTGACCCATAATAAAAGGCTAGACAAAGCCAGGAGGCTGCGGTTTCGGCTGAATTATATCCAGCCCAAGTGCTCCAATACTTAGTATCTTTCTCTTGATATTTCTCGACAAGAAATTGAAGATTGGGAACAACGATTCTTACACAACCATTTGGCCTCAAAATTCGCAAAATTTCTTTAATTAATAATTCAGCATTAGATTTTTCAAGATGCTCAATTAAGTGAGAGCAAAAAACATAATTGACTGTGTTTGACTTGAATGGAAGTTTTTTTGTCAAATCCGCTGATACCCAATATTTGGGAAGGCCCCGAATAGCAGTACCCTTATCCACCAACCCTAATTTTAATAAAAAAAAGCGTATTTTCCGATATTCTAGAAGCTTGGTCAGTTTCCCAGCGAAGATATCTACATTTACCCATTCATCAACAAAAACTGTTCCACATCCAATATTTACCTTAATTTCGTTCAATTCTTTAATATTTCGCTTCATGTTAAATTTCCATTTAATTAATTATCACTTTTTTGACATTATTCTTATGCTCCTGATTTTGGATTAATCCAAAAACAGCTTGCAAGTACTGAGCAAATTTTTCTTGCAAATTTTCGTTCACTTCACTGATTGACAGAGGTTTTCCAAGCAAATTAATTCAACTATCTTTCTTAAAAACAAAAAGCCAAGGTTTCTTTAATGGATGAATTGGATGAGATTTTCTTCGAATCGTTGCGACAGAAAGAGCAATTGTATAGCAAAGAAGGTATTTTATTGTAAAGAGAAGGGTTCCATCGCCTTCCATGATGAGATGGCGTTTCATTCTGTTTAAAAATTTGTCGACTCGATAAATTTCAATACTGTTTTTCTGGTTTCTAAAATTTAATTCATCGTAAATACTGTCTGCTCGAATTTTCATAATTAGTTTAAATGAACCAAATAAAGAGTAAATATCTTGCAGCATAAAGTGATGAGGATGCGGAAGGTCTACATCAAAACTACTAATTATATTTCTAACTACTAAATCGTCATAGCAATCAACTATCAAAATTAGTTTTCCGTTTCGAGACAGCAATTTGTCAATCTTAGAGGTAACGAGTGTTAAGTCATCGACGTGATCTAACATATTTATCATAAATATTACATCAAATGGTTTATCGGAAGAAAGTTCTTCGATGCCCGCATTTACAAAATTCACATCTTTGTATTCTGCTATATTAAGCAGAAATGGATGAAGTGAAAACAGGCGGTTAATATTTGGGTCCAAGGCGTATTTTTCACCATTTGCTAAACCAAGGAAAATACTGGTTGAAGAACATCCAATATCAAGAACTCGAGTGGAATTATCAAAAACCACGTTTGCACTTAACAAATTGATCAAGTTACGCCAAGTGTGTCGTCTCACCCGAATCCATTCATTAAGATCATCAGTACTCTCCAAACTTTTTTGTTCAAAACTTTGTGCTACGCGCCACCTTCCAGCCGGTTTTTTAGAAAATAACATTAACTCAGTTGCCTCTCATAATGATTAAAGTCAATTTGTACTTTGAGGGTGAGTGATTATTGTAATAGTTTTAATAGTTTTGCTCTCAATTTGTTAAATGCTTGGCTAACTTGGTAATACTTCACTCAGGTAAGTTTTCGATTTTTCACAATATTCTTGGTTCCAAATATCATAATGTTTGCACCACCGACCGGGTCAGGAAAAATCCTACTAAGCTTGAAAAACGAATACCGTAATCGAACTCCAAAATGAACTACAAACAAACTCATGAAAGGCAAAATACCTCTATTCGTTTTTACCGGCGGGAGAGGAGGTAGGCCTTCAAAGCAATGAGAAGTAACCTTCACACAAACATAACCTTGGCTTGCCAATGCCAAAGTGTAATATTCAATTCCATGAAGCATTTCATTAGGTGTGTCAAGCCCTAATGAAAATAGAAAATCTCGCATAAGACCTTCAAAAACACCACTCAATTTCATGAAAGGATTAGATCCATTTGGTTCTAAAAACGCAATTCTACTATTTGTTTTGGAAACACGGAAAAATTCGCCGACGGAGGAAACTATTTCAGGAAAATGGTGTAAAGTATAAGCGCAAAGACAAAAGTCAAATATATCCTTTTTAAAAGGCATATTCTCCAAATCACCCACTACTACCGAGAAATTGGATTTTTCTTTTTTTGCTCTCTCTTTTGCTAATTTTAAGCTCTCAGCAGATATATCTATTCCAATAACTTCAATCCCTTGCAGAGCGAGCATTATGCCATATGTACCTGGACCACATCCAGCATCTAAAACTATGTGTCGCTCGTGGATTAGAGGCATAATCAGGTTTAGTTGTTTCCTTCTTAAGTCAGCGTGACTTTTTGAATCAGCCCAAACCCCCTCCCCTAATTCTCGTCGGGAAAAACTCATTTCAGCTTCTTTATTCTGCATTCCAAATCCCCTCTTAAAGTCTTCTTTCAATTGATTAATATCAGATACCGCTTAAAGATCGGACCACTTGTTGCTTTCGAATTAAGTGGGTATCTGATTTACTTAGGACTTTATTGACACCTTTTAACTCACTGAAACCACGCAAAAATCCAGCTGTTAACGAAACCCCAGAAGTAAAGAAATATGGCAAATACCACGGCTTTCCTTTCATAACTGACATAGTCATCCAAAAAGGTGCAACCAACGGGGGCCACAGCCCAGCATGAAATATACCATGCTTTCTCATTAAGTATGGGGCGCTTCTGCCAAATTGGAATTGGCGTTTAACGAGACTCTTAAAGTCAGCACGATGATAGTGGTAAACAATTGCGCGAGAATTCCCAATTAAATATCCTTTTTTCTTTAGCCTTAGTAGAAAGTCATAATCATCGCCTGCAAATCCAGCGAATTCACCTCGAAGTGAAGAATCAAACCCGATGGATAGAACAATATCTTTCCTAAGCAAAGCTGCACTTAGACCACCACCTTTTCGGCTCTGGAAAATTTGCGTATGCCAATCTTGAGCTCGATCCCAATAAGTTGACCGACGTGCGCCTTTCCATCGAGCTTGAATATTAGCATATCCAGACTCTTTTAACTCAAGGAGCATTTCGGATAATGTATTTTCTTTTATTACAATATCTGCGTCTATAAATGCAAGGTAATCTTGGCTTGCCAATTCTGAGCCTAATTGGTGGGCATAACATGGCCCTTTGCCTTCATCTGAGAATATTTTTCCTGTAAATTTGCGGGCAATTTCTAATGTCTTATCAGTGGACTTACCATCGACAATTATGATTTCCGCCGGTTTATTTTTTTCGATAGAGACCAAGCATTGGCAAATAGTTTTTTCATTATTTTTTGTAGGAACAATAACTGAAATCGGTAAGGTTTTCATAATTCTGCACTACTCATGGTGGTAAATCTATTAAAGCAAAAGACATTAAATCGTAAATGGGAATTTTCTTCAATTTCAGTCATTTTAAATACACTTGAGCCGTTCCGGAGTTATATATTAGATTACTTCTGTTTTCAGACTGGTTCAGTCCAGTGAGGAGATCGCCAGTAACATTAGCCTCAAAATAGAAGAGCATTGTTGCTTGCAACTTTGCAGTTAGGATAGTCAACCCGCCTACATTTTTATCAAAAACTTGCTTAACCTGGTCTATATTAATATTAAATGTTGTAACATACTGAATATTCGGCATATAATACTGAAGCAAAGCAGACGTTGCAGAATCTACTGTAATAGTCTGTGTTCCTGCGTCTATATGATTTGAAGTAAAGACGCCCAGTGAAAGCTCATAGTTATAGATAACTGTAGTCGAAATATCTCTAAGATTGCATCAAGAATGACGGCAAAGCTAGAAAAATTAAAATAAATGCTATAAAAGTCAACTGAGACTTTCTTGACATTTTTTTCAAAAAGAAACTTGCTATTAATGGCGCACAAAATATGGGACTGTAATAAAAAAACCGTGTCCACTGAACGCCACCTGGAAAGGCAAAAGCGCTGAATAAACCGAAAATAATTGTTCCTATTAGACCACTTAGCAATAATTGTGTGCCCCAGTCAAGTTTTTTTATCCTTCGAAATTCATTAAGAGCAATAATAGAACCCAAACCGATTAAAAAGACAAACCAGAAATATTCAATTCCGGTTACCCATAACGGAACTTTTGAAACAATTCCTGAAATCTGGGAAAACCAACCAAGGTCTTGACCTATTGATAAAAAATATCTTAAGTATGAAACCATTTGCGAGAAATTACTATTTGACCAATAGATATTCCAAGAAAAAAAAACAATTAAACAGTATGGCAGCGCCCACTTCAAGCCAGAAGTTTTAGAAAATCTTCCCATTAAGCCAAGTATTATTAGCAATAGTAGACAAAACAAGGATGCTGGAAAGTAAGCCATTACAAGTACTGGCCAAAAAAGGTAAATTAATTTTTCTCTACGTTGTGCAAGACAAATCAAAATTGCCATTAGTAGGATATAGCCTAATTCCGTTGGAATAAATGCCTGAAAATGTAACCATATTAAATTACCGAAAATTGCAAGAATGGCAGCAACAATTGTTCCCGTTTCATTCTTCAACAATGATCGGAAGAAAACGTAAATTTCCAATGTAAAAACTATAGTGAAAGCAAGAGAAAGTAAATACGCTATTTCAAAAATGCTAGTACCAAAAATTAAGGATGCTTCTGCTCCGAGAATGTGCAAAGCTGGGAAATTTAAATATAGCATTGCAAGGTCTCTGGTAAAAAATGAGCCACCTCCTAAGATATAATTGACTATGCCCAAATTGACATATTGATCATGAGTCGTACCATTATAAACCCCGATTGTCCAAAAGCCTAGGAATACTACAGACATAATAATAATAACTAATACACGAGCAATTTCGTTTTTTTCAAAAACTAAAAAGATAAAACATATACTTATCAAGCTAATGAAAAGCCCAGAAAAAATTATTGGATTTTCGATCACTTGAAGAGATTGGACCGATCCATATTGCAATTGTAGCCTTATTGGATACATTAAGATCAAGAGAGTTAAAACAAGCATTATGACCCATAGAATTCTGGTCAAACGTTCCGATAGTTTTATGTTAATACCAAATTTTGAAACCCAAGCTGAAAAGGTCTTGAGTGACTGAAAAAAAGTGACTCTTATCAAGCGACCAATTATTTAGTTCTTTGAATGATGACGAACTACCAAATAAAAGGGTGAAAAGTAGCCTATGGCCAAAAAGAAAAGGACTACCATGACTACTACCAATTTATGTATAGTCAAAATTGGTTTTTTGGGAAATTCCATGATTGAGCTCGGCAAAACTCTTGTAAATACTCTTTTTAAAACGGTGAATTCACGGTCTAGAGAATTCTCAGAATTAGATAAATCGCGGTATTTGCCATTAAGTTCTTTCAGCATTCTTTTTGCGAATCCCTGAACATATGCATGTTGTGCAAAGAATTTTATATTCATTTTACGAGAACTAACCTTATGAAAAACCTTCATATTGGGATTATAAAGAATGCGTTTTTTAGTGAAATTCCTCACACGTAAAGAAAACTCAACATCTTCATGGGGAAATCGATCGATTCCTTCTGTCTCACCTTTTTTAAGACCGTGAAGCTCAGAAAAACCATTGCACTTTTCAAAAGCTTCGCGTTTGAATGCTAAATTCATTCCCCATGCGTGCCTAACTTCGCATAAACTTTCTTTATCCCACCAAGTGGTTGCTCCAATGATCCATTGAAGCTCATCAGGAAGCCATTCTAGAGGTTTATCTTTCCAAAGAGGGATAGCGGGACCTGTAACTCCAATAACTAAGGGACTAAGGGTAAGGCAATAAACCGCTTGTTCTAGCCATTCTACGGTTGGAACGGCATCATCGTCAATTATAGCTACGAATTCGCCTTTAGCTTCTTTAATACCCAAGTTACGAGCCCCTGAAAGCCCTAAAATTTTTTTGGTAAAAATTATTCTTGTATTCGACATGTTCTTCTTTGCAATAAAGTCTGTTAATTTTCTAAGCAACTCTTCTGAATGCTCGACTACCAACAAGATTTCATGATTGGTGTAAGTTTGGTTCTTAAGCTTAAGAAGAAGTTCCGTAATATCAGCTAGTCTTTCCATACTGTAACAAGTAATAACTATTGAAGCTAAAGATTCAGAACAAATGATATCAGATTGCAGAAAAGTCACTTAAGCGCTATTTCACTGAGTGTAAACATTACTGATAAGTAACTGAGTAACATTTTCTCGTGGTAGAATGCGGCTAACAAATAAAAGATCAAAAAGGCTTGAACGTTTCATAAGCATGTTGCTCTTTTGACACTGCTATCGCAACGCCCTTCAAATTTGTCTGCCCTTTTATGTAATCAAATGCTTCTAAAGGTTTCAGATAACCAGCTGCTAAAACACTGATTGCTATAACATTACAATCTGGAATAGTCGTTAACGTTTCTTCGCAGGCTTGTTTTGAAGGAATCATAAGGAAACCTATTTTATTGAAAGGTGCCGCAATTGCAAGTTTGCCCATATCGAAACCCCATTTTTGAAATTTCTTTACGAGAAATGGGAAGTTTCTTGTTTCGAAGCCAGGTTGAATTTTTTGATTATCAAGGGAGCGAATAAATGATTTAAAAAGCCATTTCAGGTCTAAAGCTAAAGCCATATCAGTGACAATTTCATGCAGCATTATTGATTCTATATCCGCATTTTTGCCAGCATAAGATTTAATCCTTGAAATTTCCAGACTAATGAAGGTGCGAAAAAGTAAATCAGGATTCATTGATAAGCTTCCTAGTGCGCCCATGTACATAGCTTTCAAGTTTCTAGAAGATATCGCTTGCTTAACGCTTTTCTTAATAAGACCGTCCACCCCACCCGAAGCACCCATAGCTCTCGCCGATTCGCCCGCAGCTGGGATAATTGCAAAGAGCTTGGTTCTTAGTGAATATTCTTTATTGAGAATTCTAAGAATTGAGAGTGTGACATCGCTGGATGAAAACATGAAACCATCTGCCCCGTTATCAAGCGAAATCTTCACTAGCTTCGCAGCATACTCTGGATCAAAGATATTGGCTACTCGCGACAAAGCTTTTTCTTGTGATAGATGGCTTACACCATTAAAGGGATTATCGCCCACTAGCTTCAACATTTTTCCGTAACCTTTGCGATTATTTCGTCGATTCTAAATGCTTCAAGGAAGTCTGAATCGGGCAAACGCCCATCTAATAAACATTGAACAAAATTTTGATCCTCGCGATAATATTCAGGAGACCAAAGAACAAAGTTAACTATATCCGCTAAATCTTGCCTGAACCATCTTTTTAAATCGCCGCTATTAAATTTGACCTCAACTTTGTCATCGTTGACTAATAGCGTACCTCTGGTACCTTCAATATTTACACCTGTTTCAGGCATTCGATATCCTTCTTTGCACCAAGAGGACTCAATGAAACCCTCTAAATTGCCTACTTTTGAGTGAAAACCAATGGTTTCACCCGAAATTAATCCGGTAGTATTATTGTATTGTTCAGGGATTATTCGCAGATTGCCAAAATACCAAAATGCTAAGCTAATAGCATGGGAACCCAGGTCTCTGAGAACGCCTCCTCTTGAAGCGAATATTTTGGCTGCTGCCTCTTTCTTTAGACCGACAAAATCCGAAGAATAAGCATAAGCCTTAAAACTTTTCAGTTCACCTATGGCTTCTTCTTTTAGAAGACTAAATGCTTTTAAAAACGTGACGCTGTACCTTTTTTGGTAGCCAACCATATTTACACCATTGCTTTGCTTAGCTTTTAGGCATAATTTCTTACCATCTTCGATGTCACAAGATAAGGTTTTTTCTACAAAAACGTTCTGAGCTATTTTTTCATCAAAGATTGATTCAATCACACGATAGTGAGTCGGTATAGGTGTAGTAACATAAACAGCGTCCAGATTAAGATTAGACAGTGCTTGTATATTATTAACGACGCTTATTTCTTGATTGAATACTTTTTTTGCTAATTTCGTTAGAATCTTCTTTTGATCACACAATGCCACTAATTGGACATCACTCATGGAGCTTAGTATTGCGGCATGAAGTAATCCCATCTTTCCAAGCCCAACTACTGCAACTCTGAGTTTCTGCAAAAAGTTACCTCCTTTTCGAGCCATTTCTTGTATGTGTTTGTTTCGGAGTTGAGAAGAATAGAAATATTATCCAAGCGAGGTCTTTGAAACCTTGCCGAAAATCTTGAGTTTTGCTAACACCATACTCACGTTTTCTGTAGGAGTGCGGTACTTCTGCGATTCTATAGTTCATTTTCGCCGCCTTAGCAAATAGTTCCTGTTCTATCTCGAAACCGTCACTTGATAGGTCTATCTCATTAAATAGACCTTTTCTAAATGCATAATAGCCTGTGCAAACATCCGTGTAATGCGAATGAAATAATATGTTAGTAGTTAAAGCTAGAATTTTATTTCCAAATTGACGGTTCCGTGGCATACATTCTGGTGCGGCCCCGATAAAACGAGTCCCCTTGGCCAAGTCGTTTCCATTTAAGATCATATTCACGAAATTCAGCATTTCTTCTGGGGGATAGGTACCGTCTGCATCCAAAGTCACGATGATATCGTTTTTTGCAGCCGCTACACCAAATTTCAGAGCTTCTCCTTTACCTTTGTTAGGTTGACTAAGTGTTCTAATGTCCGGTCTGAGTTCTATAGCAACTTTAACCGTTCGGTCTACAGAATGACCATCAACCAATATTACCTCGTCCACCCAAGCAGGTAACCCAGGTAAAACTCTGCAAAGATTTTTTTCTTCATTAAGAGCGCAAATGACAACTGAAACTTTAGGAAATGAAAATTTGGAGGCCAAAAAAAACCTTAACCGGTTTTGGTAAAGACAATAATAACTACTAGTTGAAAGTTGAGGAAGCCTCGAGAAAAATCTGTCAAATGAATTTACAGTTTTTAAAAAGAAAAGTTTAGATCCTGAACTTTTTATTGTGACGGGACAACCGATAACCTGTTTGATAGTGAACCCATGCAAGTTGACAAGTTCTTTTAGTGCTCTAAATGTCAGTACCCTAATATGACCCCATTGACCTTGAGCGCCATTAACAATAAGCTTTCCGGCACTCTCATGCCCGGGGCTAGCCGCCATTGGATACGGCTGATATCCTAAAAGGAGCGCAAAACGACTGGACCAACCGGCTAAGTTTGGAGTACTGAGAACACAAGTTCCTCCTTGCTTCAAAACTCTTTTTACCTCGCTAAGCAGATGATCTGGATCAAAAACATGTTCAATTATTTCGCCGCAGTATATTACGTCAAAGAAGTCTCCTTCAAAAGGAAGATTGTCATTGTCGAGGTCTACGTGATAGGCTTTTACGCCCTTTTTTGTCGCTTCACCAACAGCTTCTGGGGAGAGTTCGACACCGTAAGCATATTTAGCATTCATACGATCTCTCAGGAGTAAAGTTATTTCTCCGTCTCCGCAACCGATATCTAGCAAATTCTCCCCTTTTAATTTGGCAAAGACATTCGCTACTTTTTCAAATCTCGGCTCTGGTGAAAAGCCTTTGTAATAATCTTTAGAATACAGGTTTTTCCTAGACTCAATTTCCATAGAATATCAATTTAAAACGTAGTCATTTTTGCAGGTAAGTGATTTAAGTTTTGTTTCAATAAGTAAGTTATTGTTTATACTCACCAATGGACCATTTTGTTGTTAACCTAATTGCCTCTACAGTTGGAACCTTTGGTGTCCATCCAAGTGCTTTAATTCGATCAATTGAAAGGTGAACTAACGGATTATCGCCTATCCAACCACGTGATCCACCTGTATATTTCCGCTTTACATTATTGAGATTCATTTCTTTTGTGATAACATCAGCTATTTGATCAACCGTACTATTTTCTTCGATTGCAAGGTTGAATAAATTTACTCTTCCGTGAGCTTTTCGGTAGCCAGTCATAATTCCGTCAACACAGTCTTTTACATATAAGTATTCTTTACTTTGTTTTCCGTCCCCCAAGATTTCTAGTTCTTTTGGGTTTTTAATTAGTTTTTGAACGAAATCCCAAATTACGCCTCTTCTGCACCGTTCGCCAATAATGTTTGAGAATCTGAAGGCCCAGAAGTTAATTGGAGAAAATTGAGTGAAAACTTCCGCGTAAGCTTCACATGCAAGCTTTGAAGCGCCATAAAGCGAAGTTTGAATTGGCATATAGTCTTCGGGGGTCGGTTTTATGTTGGCTTCTCCATATAGTGCTGAGGTTGAAGCGAACACAAGATCATTAATCTTGCTTTTCAGCATTGCTTCCAAAATATTAATAGTTCCAATAAGATTGTTATCGAAATCGGATTTGTGATCAATTGCGCTTTTTCTAATGTTCGCTTGCGCAGCTAAATGGAATACGATGTCGTGCCCTTTGAAGATCTCGGTGAGCATGTCTGCATTTCTAATGTCGATATTGTAAATTTTTAGCTTTGGGTTATCTGCGTGTTGTTCCAGATTTAGCTTAGTCCCACCAGACATGTTATCTATTACTGTGACGGAGTATCCGTCGCTTATTAGTCGGTCAACTACGTGGCTTCCTATGAAGCCTGCGCCGCCGGTTACTATTGCTTTCATTTTTTTGTTTACCTCTTTTTTTCTTTTATTTTGTTTTATGATTATTTACAGTTACCGAAATATTGGTTGCATTCTTTGTATGTTTCGTGGGTTCCTATGTCCCACAAGTAGTCTTTCAGTGAATAGCTGTAGACGGGTTCTTTTTTGTATAGCCATTCAACGAATCGACCAGGCTGGTCTGTCGGTAACCCTTCCGCCAAATATTCTGCAAGGCGCTTTCTTACTGTTTTTGGAAAAACGTAAACTGCGCCACATACCAGCGTTGACTTTGGTTCTGCTGGTTTTTCGGTGAACTCTGTTATTTTTCCTTTTTTGTCGGCTGTGATGACTGCGCATCTTTTGGCTTCCTCTATACTCTTAACCGTGTAGAGTGCGACGACGGGGGTTTTTTTCTCGTAAAAAGCCTCCATCATGCCGGTGAGGTCGTCGTTGAACATGCCGTCGCCTGCTATGACTAAGACGTCGTCTTCGTCTGCGAAAGCTGTGATGTTTGCCATTGCTTTTATAGCGCCTGGCTTTTTCTCTTCGCTTTCAGAATCATCGGGTAATAATACGACGTTGTTGTAACCTTTGGAGGCTAGCCACTGTTTGAATTGAGATTGAAAACACATATTCGTAGACAACACAATCTTTCGCAGGGGCGGATTCAAAGCTTCCAACTTATCCACGACGTAGTCAAGTATTGGTTTGCCAGCGATGGGTAAGAGCGCTTTTGGTGTATTCTGCGTGAGGGGCCAGAGGCGTTTTGCGTATCCGCCAGCCAAAACAATCGCGTACAACTAAGAAATCAACCTATTCTCAGGGAGCAAGTAATATACCACAGGTTCGGCATTGGTATTGGTTGTATGTAGCGTTCTTGTTATAGAAAGACCACTTTGTCGCGCATTTTTTCTTGAGGAAGAGTCTCTGCAATTAATTTAAGCTTCCTTACACACTCGCCTACTGATAATTTTTGTTGGTGAACGTAAATTATGCCGAAGTGATTCTTGCAGGAAGCTATTCTTAGGAAGTCTGCATCGTGTGTAAAAATTACTGCCTTATTTTGTATTGCGGTCTCCAACTGTTCCTCGTCAGTCAATCCTAATTTGTTAAGGTCTTTGGCTGATATCGCGATTATTCCTCTTCTTTTAAGTCCTTCTGGGACTGCGACATTAACGCTTTCATCAAAGTAAATTCTAAGGCTTTTGTTAGGATGTTTAATCATTCTGCCTTTTGAGCCTGACGGAGTTTTTGGATGAAATCCTCATCTTCTTTAATTTTTTTGTCAATTTCATCTCGATGCTCATAGTAGTATGATAAAGCGTCATGGACTTGTTCCAGTTTCAGGTGAGGATGAGCATTAATTATCTCATCGGGTGTGTAACTCATGTACTCGTACTCTACAGCAATATCCACTATTCTTATGCGTGTACCAATAATAACTGGAGATCCGTTACAGACTTTCGGATTAATTTGAACAAATGGATGTACAGTTTTTGTCTGCAATTTAATGCACATTCTTATTTTTTAATGATACATGGTATCTAAGAATCTTTGCCTTTAGATCTTTAGCGTCGCTTGTTAGTTTGGCGCTATCTTCCTTGCCGTACTCGTTCCAGATAAGCAGGATTTCTTCTTCAAAATCTTTTACGCATTCCTCAAGCTTAGGAGACATAGAAATAATTCCCAATTCTTTGTTTTGGCAAGAGTAGACATTGTCCCTGAATGAAACATTGGCAATAATAGGTACATCAAGCGAAAGTGGTATCAAAGAATTAATACGTCCGCCAATTGGATATAATCGATCACAATGTCTTCCGTTTTTGCTTCTGGGCATTTTTTCAAAGCTCTTTCTAATGCCTCGCCTGATGTTCTGCCAGAAGCAACTATCTTATTTTTGTATAGTGCAACTTCTTTTCCCCTATACTTTTTGTATTCCTCAGCGGTTATCTGCGGCGCTTCAATTATTTTTTCAATTGTTCTTTCGGTTTGATTTAGATCCATGTAGTTTCGATCTCTTTGATTTGCTTGAAATGGGAGTCGTCTGAGATGCAGACTGCTTTTAATGTGAATGCCGTGGCGGCAATCATACTATCACCCATCGAAAGCTTGTATTTATGTCTAAGTTCAGCGGAAACTTGAGCAATTTGGCTGTCAACTGGAATTATGTCGAATTCTTGCATAAGATAGGCAACTTGGTTTCTTGCGACTTCGCGCCCCTCAGTAGCAATTACTGTTTTGTATAGCTCATGGATGACAATTGCTGAAGCACACCGTCTTTTCCTTGCCTTTTCAGCGCTTATCTTCTTACGCACAGCTTCATCTTGAGTCCTGTAGGATTCAATAAAGAACCGTGTATCATAAACCGCTGATTTATTCGTCATTTTCTTCATGCCTAAGATCATAAAGTTGCTTGTCCATCTTGGCGGCTTTCGCGGAGTCTACTGGAAAGGCACCCACCATATCCCAGAATGTCTTTTGAGGCGTCAACAAAACGCCATCTTCTGTTGCAACCACTTTAAGGCGCGTTCCTTCATCAATTTTATATTTCTTGCGGATCTTCACAGGTATTGTAATCTGACCTTTATTTTTAACAATAATCTCACTTTGTTTTTGTACGACAATCTCTTTTTCCAACTTTTAAGCCTGCATTACTCTAGTGCTGAATGACTTAAACATCTTTTGGTTAAACGACTATTTTTAGTCAACAGAACCGCTCGTCTTATTCTTTACATGAAGCTTTGAATTCGAGCCATGCTTGGTCGAACTCTTTGATGGTATCCTCAGTTTTCTGGTGAAACGGCATCTGCAAAAGAACTTTGGGCGTAATGGTTATGATGTGTGCTCCTGCCGCTGCTGCTTCAGCCACATCTTCAGGTTTTCGTATGCTGCCAACGATGATTTTGGTTTTTAAACCGCTTTCCTCTATTATGCGTTTAGAATCCTGAATAACTTTGACTGGGTCGCCGCCTGCAGTCTCGGACTCGGCAATAGAATATGCTTGCGTACGTTGCACCTGAAAGGGCTGCCAAAACAACTTGGTTAGTGGTGATGAGGCAGGTGACGTTTGTCTTGATTTTTTCTTTGTGAAGCTTGCTTAGCAAGTACGAGCCCTCGTCCGTTGCCAAACATGGGGATTTTTATGACAATGTTTTTGGGGTTCCAACTTGAATATTCCTTTGCCTCAGCAATCATTGCCTCGTCGCTTTCGTTGGTTTTTGTGACCTCTATGCTAAGCGGTGCATCGATTACTGAGAGGATTTCTTTTACTCGGTCTTTGAAGTTTATTCCTTTCTCACAGGAAAAGATTTTCTGATTGGTGGTTACTCCGCTTAGGATGCCCCAGGGGAGGATTTCTTTTATTTCTTTTACATTTGCTGTGTCTATAAAGAATTCAACCATCTAAACTAACTCCTGTCTAATTTTTTCTTCATTTTTTTCTTCTATTTCTTTAACATTTATTGTATCAACAAATATTTCCCTATTTTCAGTCATTTCTTTTTCAATAATTTTAGAAGCATCAAGCAGACTAGACGCAATAATATCTGGCTTAACCGCCATAGTTTCCATAAGCCTGCATAAGTCACATTTTATCTGCGCCAATCAAAATTGATTTGCATCCGACAGCTTGCCCTGCTTTAATATCCGTTACAGCCGTCCCCAATCATATAAGACTTGGAAGTTTTCACACCAAGCTCTTTTGCCGCTTTCAAGATTAATCCAGGCTGCGGTTTGCGACAGTGACATTTAACTTTAAACTCAACTCTTTTAGCTTCAGGATGATGAAAACAATAATATTCACCGTCAACATGTGCGCCATTCTTTCGCAAGTAAATTCTTCATTTTCTGGCGAATCTCTTCAAACAATTCCTCAGACATCTTACCCTTAGCAATACCTGGCTGATTAGAAACCACAATAACTTTCAAACCCAAACGATTAAACGTTTTAATTGCTTCAGCCGCACCTGGCATCAACTTGAACTCCGCAGGATTTAGAGGAGAATCTATTAGCCCTAAATCGGGGTAGAAAACAAGTTGATTAATTACGCCGTCTCGGTCTAAGAAAACTGCGTCAGTCATTGATCATCTGTTTCCATTACTTCAGTAGCTTCAAACATGGTGTAGCGAACGCCTGCTTTTGCTAAGTATTCTCGAAGCCGTTTCTCGACATACGCTGCATCTGAATCGGAAGTGTCAACCCAAACAATAATGCGCTTCAAACCATGTCACCTTCAATAATTGCTTTACGCAATCCATCACATAGCATATGAGTTAAACACTGCATGAAACCCTTCAACTTGAGGTGTAGAGTTCACTGGGGCAACAATACAAGCATCAGCAACCTCTTTCAAAGCGCCGCCGTCAAAGCCTGAGAACCCAATAACTTTGCCGCCGTTATCATGAACAAATTTTGCTGCTTTCAAAATATTCTGAGACCAAACGCCAGCTTTGTCGGCGCCAGAACCGCCATGAACGCTAAGAACTACCAAGTAATCGCCTGGGTTCATGAGGTTGCGTAATTGTTCATAGTAAACGCTGTCCCATCCTAAATCGTTGGTAAGTGCTGAAACCAAGGGGGATGTTGTCGTTTAAACAAATAGCTCTAAATCGCCGCTTGTCCCCAACAGCAGTAAATTTTGCTAAGTCACAAGTTAAATGCGTCGCAGTAGATGCGGAACCGCCATTGCCAGCAATGAAAACCTGCTTGTTGCTCTTCCAAGCCTCAAACAGCAAAGTCATCACAGAACAAATATCTTCTTGTGAAACCCGTTTTGTAACGGCTTCCAATTCCACAAGATAATCTTTAACAAATTTTTCTTTATTCATATAATCACCTAAACATGAAGCGAAATCATTGAACCATGAGGTTCAAAATTAAATGAGATTTCCCGCAAACCTTCTTTAGCCATGGCCTTTCGAATCTTATCTTTACCGCTTTCGCAGTAAAACATCAGAAAGCCTCCGCCACCTGCACCCATCACTTTGCCGCCTAAAGCGCCATTTTCAAACCCAACCTGATACCAACGATCAATCAAACCATTAGAAATAGCGCCCGAAGTTGCCTTCTTAACTTGCCAATGCTCATCCTGCAATCGACCAAACTCCGAAATATCTCCATCCTCCAACGCATTTCTTAACTTTATAGCCAATTTCTTTGATTTCATGCATGGCGTCAAGAGCCTTAAACCTGTTCTGAGTCACATTATTGCATTGATCCTGCCAAAACAACCGCTGCACTACGCTCAATGCCTGTATAGAAGAAAAGCAAATTATTCTCAAGATCTCGCACGGTATCCTCAGGAATATTCAAATGTGTAACTTCGACATGACCGTTCTTCTGAATGTTTAGGCAAACGAAGCCGCCAAAAGCAGCGATAAACGTGTCTTGATAACCACAGGGCTCCTTCAAAATATCCATCTGCACGGCACAAGCTTCTTCTGCAAGCGTTTGCCTAGACAAAAACTCGTCTTTATACGTGTGAAGAGCATGCAAAAGCCCTACAGTGAAACAACTTGATGATCCCAACCCAGTTCTCGAAGGAACCTCAGCTATGGAAATAATCTCCAAGTTGCTTTTTAAACTGAGAAGCTTTAAGCGATTCTCTGATAACAGGATGCTTGATGTTGTCAACTGGAGAAGTAATTTCGGTTATTGAATAGCTTGCCCTGACGGGTTCTTCAAACCGACGATTGACAATCAAATAAATGTACTTGTCGATGGCTGAAGTAACAACGAATCCTCCATACTCATTGCTGTATGAAGGTAAATCTGTTCCTCCTCCGCCTAAAGTTAATCTTAGAGGGGTTTTGCTAACAATCAACTAAGTTATCCGACCGCTATTCATCTGAGTAACTACTAAGTATCTGGCAAACCCTGCATCTTCAGCCCAACGAGCTGCCAAATGATTACCCAAACGTACTGCTACTGCACTTATTTTTTGAGCTAAAGAGAAACCAACTGTTCTCACCAATCGATCCACCATGCTTTCCGTTGCAAGCTTGAGCTTTTCCATTATGGCCGTCACTACAGTGGCCAGCGTAGAACTTCTTATGCATTCAACGTATCTTACTGTGAGATCCAGTATGCCTCTTTCAACTCGGCTCAAGGCTCTATACCAAATTCTTTTTCTAAGGGCAGCCTTTTTTTCAAAAATTATTTGGCTTACGGGAACGGCTTTGATTTCTGCGCGAGGTTTATGATTGGTTATTTTCTTTAGTTTTCTTTTTAAAGAGCAAACTTCAATTCGAACCAACCGTTCCCTAACCCCCTCACCTATTGTATGTTAAATTAGAAACCTGATAGGTGTTCATGAACATAAAAGCCTTTCTCAATTATACCAATTATAATATATAGAACAAAATGAAAATAGTAAACATTTATCGAAAAAAGTTTCAAATAAAACATTTAATACATAATAATATGAATCAAATATGAACATTAATATGGATCAAGTATTTTCATATATAATTTATTACGATATGAACACAGAAAAATTTAGAAAACAGTATTTGTGGCATCTACCGCAAACCTATGCTTTTTTAGGGTGCAATCATATCGGATATATAAAATATTAACTCTTAATACACAAAGCTTTAAAGTCAAACCACACATACACTAACCCAAGAGCAACTAATTCAAAACTGAGGGAAAACCTTTGCCCAGAAATCGTTTCGTAAAAATCCTTCTGTTTCCAATCTCAGCAGTAATCTTCATGATCGGTTTTGTTCTCATGTCCATCGGAGATCGAAAACAGAAAAACCACGACATACCAGTGTCCAAAGACACAAGTTCTACTTTTGAAATTGGAATCCTTTCGCAGCAGGAAAATCAACCTTTGATTTTGGAATCGCAAAGACACAAAAACAATGAGTAATCCGAGGTTTCTACATTTGGCAGTTAAGAGGATATTCCCGTTTTTGATATATGTCGTGATTCGTAATATCATTTTAAAACAATCTTAAATCTTAATAAACAATTAATGGTGACTTTCATGAAAACACTCTCAAAAATTGAACACCTACTCACCGGTTTAGCATTGGCTCCCCTAAGTTCACTTGAAAAGAAAGAAAGAGAAAGAAAACTCAATGAGAGACTAAAACGTTCACAACAAAAACAAAAGTTCTAAAACAAGGTGAAAAACATGACCAGCAAACTAAAAAGCGATATTAATTCAAACAAAGATTTGGATCTAACTGAAAAACAAAAAGAAACCGAAGAAAACTGGTATTTCAGAAGGATATAAGTCTACAAATTGCCAAATACGTATACGATTTGTATCCAGAGAAACGATACGATGTAATACCGTGTTTTGGGTTAAAATTTAATCTAACCAACCTTCAAAGGTCACCAAACAAAAACAAGTGGCTCATTGTTTTCGTATTTGGCAGTATTACGCTCAAGTCGTGCATTCCCATAATCCTCAAGCCAGGCAACATCTCCAATTGTCAATTTTTTGGCATACAGATTATTGTTTGGAATCGTGGTTATCATAGGTCCAGTTTTGGAGGAATGCGAAGGGCAAAACCGCGTTGCACTTGCATAGCGTGTATCACCTAAATGTGCTTCATAGACGCTTATCTTGGGCAAATTGGACAGACAATAACCATGTGGGCACCCTCCATATTGCCAGTATTGATCGCAAACATAAACGTCAATTTGGCTCAGCTTAGAGAACTTGACTTGATGAAACTGGTCAGACAGCGCAGCTTCGTGCAACAATAATTGATTTCTTAAACGGTCAACACTTTCCCTAAAGCTATCAGCTTCTTTGTGTCCTATAATGCCAGATGCTTCTTTAGTTCTCATTTTAATCAGAATGTCTTTAAGTCCATTCTGCCATTCATCTACTGGTATGCTGGGTTTTTCTTCTGCCTGCAACTGCATGTTATGAGTTGCTTTTAGCGTTTCTTTTTGGAACCCGTCCAGTTTCTCCTTCTTATGTGCTGCTTTTTCAGAAGCCATTTCGTTGTTATGCGCATATCTTTCCAGAGGAGCCTTCGCCCGAGGGTCATTAATTTTGTATAATGCTTCTGCAACTTTGTTTCGAACCCAAGAATCAGGGTTTTCTAATCCATAAATTAAGGTATCTACTGCTTTGCTATTACCGACCTTACGAAGCGTTTCAACAATAAGCCCGCTTTGTCCACGACTATCTTTAAGCATGCTTCCCAAAGTGTCAACCGCAGAATTATCTCCAATATTGCCTAGTTTCTCTATCGCACTGGCACGAACTTGCGGGTCAGTGTCGTTAAGAGAAGCAATCAAGTCCTTTGGCAAGGTACTTTCATTTCCTATTCGGTCAAGTTCTTCAGTCTTCCTATTTCTTGTCTTGAAAATCTTCCCTAATGCGCCCACATTCATCCGCCCTAACATTTCAAATAAGATAGGCAATTGAAGATTGCGATTATTTCTATAAGAAGTTAGCGTATAGGAGTTAGGCTACCTCAGAACCTTTGAATGTAACTGATGCCTGAAAAAAGTGAGCTATGCTGCCATATTGATGCTGTTCTTGAGGGCGGATATTAATTTCAGTGTGAAGGGGGGTAAGTTTTCTTTTGTTTTTTTACTTCCCGTTGCATTCTCTTCTTTTTTATTGAGGGGTAATTTCTCTGTTATTTTATAACCCCGCAACCGTAAGTTAATGCAATCAATCCAGACTTTTTTTATATAGGTAACTTGGCGTAAGGTCATCGTGGTTGGGCTAAAATTTAATTGAAAAACTAAAGAAATGATTTGACATGCTGTAGTTGTTTTTTGAATCGATAACCTACTTTGGTATATTCTGCGTTCTTTTCTTTACTATTTCTATTTGTTGGTCTGCACTTAAAACCATGTGAGCTTCAATTTCAAGTAAGGATTGTATTTGCCTAATTCCTTTGATAGTTCAATCTCGTTTCCCTCAAAAATCGTATGTCCCGCGCTGCCTCTGGCAGAGACGTCCCAGTTCTTCAGTTTTCCAGACTTTACATGTTCTTGAGCAATTTGCGTCAGAAAATGCATATATCGTTTTTGGGAATACTGCGAATTCTAAAATAACGTATATATTAAGACTTACTACAATCTGTTTATAATTCAGGGTGTGTAGAGAAGTGCAACAAATGAACAGTACAACACAAATACAAATAAAACAAGAGACAGCAATAGCCATCAAACCTAAACCGACACGCACGATGGCTAAAACGGCTTCTCGACCTATAATTGAGGCTCAACTTCAAAACTCTTATTGCAGAGACTCAAAATATACCAAAGAACGCCCAAAAATTCACAGATTGCATTGCATGTGTCGAACAACAAAGGGGTTGAGACGTTGAATCAGGAACCGTTTGTTAAAACACTTGTTGACCTCGGGTTCACAAGCATGGACGCACAAGTTTATTTTTTCCTAGCTAAAAAAGGGAACGCAAAAGGAAAAGACATATTGGACGCACTGAAAATGAACAGGCAACAGGTTTACCGCAGCTTAAAAAGCCTGCAAAACAAAGGGATTGTAAGCTCCACATTTGAGCATCCGGCTCGTTTTTTCGCTATTCCTTTTGATAAAGTATTCGATTTGTTCATCAGTACTAAAATGGAGGAAACACAGCAGATGCAGCAAAACAAGGCTGAAATTCTTTCCAAGTGGCAATCAGCTAAGTTGGGAGAAAATATTGATACGTCGGCAAGGTTTATGGTCATCCAAGGCAGAAATCATATTCACTCAAAAATTTTTCAGATAATAAATGAGACCAAAAGTGAATTGTTAACTGTATCGACCGTTCCCGGATTGGTTTATGGTCACCAATTTGGTTTTTTTGACGCCGCCCATAAACATTCCCTGAAATCTCAGATTCAGTTTAGATTTCTCACCGAATTGTCTCAAGAAAATGTGGACACGATAACGGGTCTCCTTAGTATGAAGCCATATGCTACACTTAATTTTCAAGGGCGAGATATCGGTTCTTTTGGAAAGCATTTTCCCCGATTGGTCATAAAAGATGAAGAAGAACTTATCTTTTTCATGTCATCCTTAGCGAACATATCTGCCACAGACCAAGAAGATACGGGCATATGGACCAACAGTAAGGCTCTTGTAAATGGTTTCAAAGCTTTTTTCGATGAATTATGGTTCAATTCAACAGATATTCAGAAAAAGATAGTGGAGATCAAGACAGGCAAACCAACTCCAGAAACTTACGTCATTAAGAGTGCAGAAGTCGCCTACAAGAAGTACATTGAGATTATGGATTCGGCCAAAGTAGAGATTGTGAGTATTGGCTCTTCAAATGACATTTTTGGTTTCTGGAAAAAAGTACCACTTCTGAAAGGGCGTACTGAACATGGGCTCTCCATCAGAATCATGACCCCCATAACAAATGAAAACCTGAAAGCCGCGCGGGAGCTATCAAAGTACTGTGAAATTCGGCATATCGAAACAAATTGCTTAAGAACTACACTGGTCGATGGAAAACATCTCTTCATGTTCAAGACACCGTCGTGTGATCAGGAAAAGCTGGAAGCTTCATCTTATTTTGAAGACACTTTTTACACAAACGATTTAGGATATGCCGAGAGAGCAAAGGATACTCTAAATGATATTTGGAAAAGAGCATCTCCTCTTTCAGCAATGACAAGTTCTCCTGCCACTGGTTCAAATTCAGAGCCTGTCAGTCCGTAACTTTGGCGACAAACTATATATTATAAGAACAAAGCACCAAAAAACAACAACTTACTGGGAAACGCTCTGGGAGATTCTAAATGTCTGAGTCAACTAAAAATGAAGGGGTTTTGCGAGTTTTACATGTGGATGATAATGACTGTTTCTTGAAGGTTTCAAAGCAAATTTTGGAAATGGAGGGCAAATTTGAGGTTGAAATTGCCACCTCAGTGGATGAAGCTCTCAAGAAGCTGGAGCAGTTTCATTATGATGTTGTCGTTTCAGATTATCAAATGCTTGGAAAAAACGGACTCCAATTTCTCGCAGAACTAAAAAAGAACGCTCAGAGTCCACCGTTCATACTTTTCACTGGAAAAGGAAGAGAAGAAGTTGCAGTAGAAGCATTGAATCTTGGTGCGTTTAGATACTTGCATAAAATTGGTGATACTGAGGCAGTTTACACGGAACTCGCATTCAGCATTCAGCAGGCTGCAGACAACATAAAGGCACAAAAACTTGCCAAACAAAGTGAGACGCGATTGCGAGCAATCTTTGAAGCTTCGAGCGACGCCATTGTTGTGATAGATGACGAGGGAAAAATAACAAATCTGAATGAAGCTGCGCTGCAAATGTTTAGTTGCTCAAAAGATGTGGTTGGTCAGGATTTTTTTGAACGATTCAGCCTGCAATTTCCAAAGGCATCCAAGGATTATGTGCTTGAGGGTATCAGAAAATTTGCATCTGAAAATAGAGGCAAAGCGGCTGGGATGAAAATTGAACTTCCTCTTCAAGATGGTTCAGGCCAAGAGAGAACTGTTGAAATGCACGCGTCAGTTTTCGAGGAAAACAATCGCTTGTATTCCATAGCCATAATCCGAGATATAACTGAACGGAAAACTGCACATGGAAAAAATGACCCCAATGGGAAACGCACAGACGGAAAGTAAACTTTCTATTAGTTTCTCTTCGCGGGATAAAAATTTATGCCACAATTCAGTTCTTCTATTCCTATACAAAGCGCCATACAGCAAAGAAAAATTAGCCGCTGACTTTGAAGATGTTTCCGCATTCTTTGCATGTATAGGCTTCAATTTGGAAAACTCTGTTTCTGAATGATTTGTCAGGTTTCGAAACTTCTTTGCCACATTTAGGACACTTAGCCATATCAACCTCTCGGTACGGTACTCTACCGTACTGTAAAGCACTGATTACTTGAAGATGTGTTGGCACATAAAGTTACAACAAACCGTCAAGGCTGCCAAATAGAGCACAATTACATTAGACCTGCCAGAACTCATACCAGCAATCAAAAACCAATGTGCTTAAAAATCTCAGCTTACCCAGTAGTCTAAAGCAACCCACGCAGGCCATCTCTAAGATTAACTTTCGGCTCATAATTCAACAACCTCTGCGCTTTGGAAATGTCCGCATAACTGTCTTTTATATCGCCAGCTCTTGGCTTCTCATAACAAATTTGTGAGCCCACGCCAGTTAATTGTAAAATCGTTTTAGCAAGATCGGCAATAGTTGTGGGTGTTCCAGAGCCAATGTTAAAGATTTCGCCGTCGGCTTTAGCACTGGTTATGCAAGCTACGAGAGCGTCAACAATGTCATGGACACTGATGAAATCACGCGTCTGCAAACCATCACCGTAAATAATCAGCGGCTCTTTTCTTTTTGCGCTTTCAAAAAACTTTGTTATAACACCACTATAATCATTCAGAGACTGCCGTGGACCATAAACATTAAAGAACCTAAGCACAACCGAATCCAAAAGCTTCGCTTCATCAGCTTCCAAACAGTGGCGTTCTGCCAAAAGTTTAGATTCAGCGTAAGGTGAGATTGGATTGGTTTTGCAAGTTTCGTTAACGGGCAAACATTTTGGGTCGCCGTAAACTGCGCATGTGGAGGCAAACACAAACTTGCCTACGCCATTCTCCACACAAGCATCTAACAAATTTTTTGTTCCCGAGGCATTAACGTCAAATGTAAAATCTGGATGGTTAACAGAAAAAGTTACACTTGTCTGGGCTGCAAAATGAACAACTATGTCAACATCTTCTAAACATTTGCGGAGAAGGGCACTGTCACGAATATCGCCTTTTACGAAATCCACTTTCTTAGTCTTTAAATGCCCGGCAATGTTTACAAGTTTGCCCGCCGACAAATTATCAAGAACTCGAACACTGTAGCCTTCGGAGACTACCTTGTCAACGAAGTGACTGCCGATAAAACCCGCGCCGCCAGTAACTAAAATTCTTTTTGTTTGTTCTAACTTCAGCTAAGTTCACTTCACAACAAAAACAGTATGCGGCATGCAATCCCTAAAAATGTTATGGTAATCGATAAAATAGAGAATATTTCTTTGATAGTCAGGCGGCATATGAAATTTTTATAATAAAAAAGAAAAGAAAAAGATTGTTTTTGGGTTTATCTTTTAACGTTTATTTGGATTTTCGTTGTATGGCTTACTTTGTTGCCGTCTATGCCAGTTATGGTAATGGTTCCGCTAACAATTTGGGTTGCTTTTACTGTAAGTGTTGATGTGCCGCCTTGAGATACTGGGTTTGTCTTGAAGGTGTAGGTTAAGCCGTTTGGTCCCGATGCCGAAAGTGTAACTGCTCCTGTGTAGCCGTTGACAGCGGTGACTTTTATTTGCGCGGTGGCTGTGCCTCCTTGCCTAAGGCTTGGGCTTAGGCTTGTTGGGCTGGCTGTCAAAGTGTAGTCTGGTGTAACAACTGTTACGCTTACGGTTGTGCTGTGAATGATTGTTCCACTTCCGCTAGTTCCAGTTACAGTTACCGTGTACGTTCCAGAGGTGAAACCTGTGGATGGCGCTATGGTTAGAGTCGAGATGCTTGGATCTTGTGTCGGGGTTATTGTTGCGCTCAATCCAGTTGGCGCTGAGGCTGCTAAGTTGACTGTGTCTGTAAATCCGTTGAGTGCTTTTACAGTTATGGTTGAAGTTACAGGGGTGGGGTTTGCGGTGCTCATTGTGAATGTGTTTGGTGATGCTGAAATGCTGAAGTCTGGTGTTGGTGGTGCTGCGAAGTAAACGGTTAGTGGGCTGCCTATTCCGGTAACTAGGTCATATCCTGGTGTCGCAACTGTATGCGCCGTTTGAGCCGCTTGTTATGTCTCTGAAGTAGCCAGTTTTTCCATTGTCATTGTAAAGGTTGGTATTTGTGGCTGACATTCCGAGGGCTTGGATTGCTGCCCATTGGGGTGCACCTGCGCTTGTGCCGCCGACTACGTTCCATCCGCCGTATCCGTAACTGTCGTATACTGCATATCCGGTGTTGGGGTCTGCATTATATGATACGTCTGGGGTTGCGCGATTGCCGTAATTTGTTGTTAAACTTTGACTGATATGCTGGTTTAGCTTCATAGGTGCTTACTCCGCCGCCGCTTCCAGCCCAACCTGTTTCGGAGGACACTACTCCATTAGCAAGAGTGAGTGTAGTTCCACCAACCGAAACAACATTAGGTGAAACTGAGGGCCAGCTGGTGCCTGCTCCGCTATCGCCTGAAGAAGCAAAATATGCTATGTGGCTGCTGCTGAAGTAGCTGTCATAGGCTGTTTCTGTTGAGAATTCAGATCCGCCCCAACTCATTGAAACTGCAACTACATCTGATCTGCTGGTTGCATAGCTGATAGCTGAAAGTAGGTCGCTTAATGATGCTGATCGTGCTTCAACAAGAAGAATTTTTGCGTTTGGAGCAATAGCATGCGCCCATTGAACGTCCAAAGAGATTTCCATTCCCCAACCCGCGTTAGGTTGGATGTAACTTGACATCTTGTGAACCTCCAAGTTCGCCCCTAGTAAACCAAAATTGCCGCTGAATGTTGCCAGATCTGAGGCGACATAGGGGTCGTCGTAGGCGTCAATTATTGCAATGGTGCCTGAGCCGCCTGTTGGTAGGCCATAGGCATTTATTATGGTGCTTGGGCCAAAACCTGAAACAGCATAGGGTGCTACCGCTTGCGCTTTGTATGTGGTGCATTGGTGTTGCTTGCCATTCTGTTGGTGTTGCTTTCGCAATTGCAGGATAGGCTACTGCTATAATCATTGTTGCTAAGAGAAACATAGTTATAACTTTAATTTGTAATCGAACCAAATTTTCGTCTCCTAAATACTTAGTACTTTTTTGTTTGTTAATCTATTTAAAACTAATTGCTCATATGCAAGCGATTGCTTAATACTTAAGCTATTTACAGCTGATGTGATTAAACAACGCTTGCAAAGTTTTCAGAACCGCCAGAGCCAGTTTTAGATTACTACATTAAACTGTTACTGTACTATACTGCTCGAACTTCGGCTCTATTGGCAAAACAACTGTAAATGTCGTTCCTTTGCCTACAGCAGTCTCTACAGACATTTTGCCGCCATGAGCTGAGACAACTCGTCTACAAATGGCTAACCCAAATCCCATCCCCTGCGCCTTTGTGGTGAAAAGAGGAGAAAAAATCTTCGGAAGTACTTCGTCTGTGATTCCGACGCCGGTATCTGCGAACGATATTTCGATGTTTGGACCTGATTGACTGCTTCGGATTTCCAGAGAGCCGCCATTTGGCATAGCATCTATGGCGTTTTTAATGAGGTTAACGAAAACACGAACCATTTTATCTAAATCAACACTTATCTTGGGCTCATCTGAGGTATTATCAAGAATCTTAATAGATTGTGGTACTTGTAACATTTCCAAGGCTTTAGTCAATAATTTTCTGGTTGAAGTTTCATCGAGCTCTAAACGTATTTCTCTTGCATATTCCAATAGATCGTTTATGATTTTGTCTGAATGATCAATTGCTTTGCCAATAATTTCTAGCATTTCTTTGGCTTGATCTTCAGAGATCGCAGCGCCCTTCTTTTTCATGTAGTAAGTCGCATTTTTGATGCTTGCTAATGGGTTGCGGAGATCATGTCCAACCATACCAGCTAATTCGCCTATCGCCGCTAACCTTTCTGTTTTCACAAGTTGCTGTTGAGTTTCCTTTAATTCTTTAGTTCTTGTTTCAATTATTTGTTCAAGATGTTCCGAATATTCTGCTAATGTATTTTCCATTTGCTTGATTTCAGTAATATCCATAACCAGCCCTCTGAGACCTCTCACCTGGTTTTCAGAGATAACAGGCGCCGTTCTAACATACCCCGGAAATGTTGTGCCGTTTTTTCTCAAAAGAGTATACTCACTAGCACCATGTTTTTCTCCTGCTAAAGATAGTTTAATGTTTTCTTTCGCTTTTCCTTGTTCCTCGGGTACAATAAACTGCAGGATGTTCAAACCTTTTCCAAGTTCTTCTGGGGCATAACCCGTGATTTCGAAGGCGCTTTGATTAAAGAAGGTAATTTTTCCTGATAAGTCAGATTCAAAAATGATTTCAGGCAAGAAATTAGCAAGTTCTCTATAGCGTCCCTCACTTCTTTTCAATTCATCCTCGGCTTTTTTCCGCTCGTTAACATCTAAGAACATAGCTTGCACGGCGGGTTTACCTTCATACTCAATAAGAGTTGAAAATGCTTGCATCCACAGGACTGAACCGTTTTTATGTACTGCTCTAAATTCATAGTTATCCTCAGCCTCTTTTCCTGCTAACCGATTTTTGAAGCGGTTGAAAAAAACGACCCTGTCTTCTTGATAGACTAGTTCAGATATTTGGATTGGGGATAGAGCCAGAATCTCTGTGGGATCATAGCCTATCATTTTTCCCATAGAAACATTAGCAAAAGCCACGCGAATCGGCGCTCCCTGAACTATCATTATTCCCTGGAGTGATTTCTCTACAAGCGTGCTATATTTTGAATCTGAAGTGTCAAGCAATCTTTTTTCTTTGCGTTCTGCTATTTTTTTTAGTGCAAAGATTAGTTGGCAATAAATAGTCTCAGATGAGCCTTGCTTGCTTAAGAAATCATCAGCACCCAAATTTAACGCAGTAACGGCTATTTCTTCACTACATTTGCATGCGAAAATGACGAACGATACATTGTTTTTTTGTTCCCGGATATCTTTCAAAAAATCTAAGCCATTTCTATTAGGCAGTTCATAATCCGAGACAATGACGTCATAATTCTTAGTTCCTAATTTTTGGAAAGCTTCTACAACAGAAGTTGCGGTTTCAACTTCAAAATTGTTTTCTTTCTCCAAAGTTAATTTAGAAAGCTGTAGAAATGAAACGTCATTATCTACAAGTAAAATTCGAAGGGACCCTTTTTTGCCAAGAGTTGAGGAATTGACCAATATTGGATAATTTGGTTCTATTGTTTCGGATTTAGTGTCTTGGCTAACACTATGTTTGCTCATGCTCAGTATGGCTGATTAGAATGGCTATATGGCTTGTGAATTTGAGGACTTAACTTGTAACACTTACTCAAAATCAATGGAAAAAGCCAACAATTGATAGTGCCGCTCGAAAACCAAAAACCAGTTTTCGCCCTATAATATGTCAAAAACAGCAATATTGCAAAAACAAGCCTAAGGCAGTTATATGGCGATTGATAGGGAATAATTGTTCTTGTTACTTCGGTTCAAGAAAGAAAGGAGAATAAAAATGCAGATTGAAGCACTAATCGTGGAAAAAATCAAAAAAATAGATCCGTCAATAGATTCTCGGGGATCAGATAGAAAAATGCTGCAACTTGTTTGCAAAGACTTCGTCAACTACATGAAATTTAATGATACATCAACGTCTAAAACGGGTTTTGAAGAAAAATTTGATAAATTTTCCAAAGAAAAGAAGGTGGAGCTCGATGCGTTTTTGACTGTTTGGACTTCTATGTGGATGAAGAAGTGGCAAGAGCGTGTTAAGTTGCTAATTGGAAAAAAGCATGATAGCGATGAAATTCATAAAACTCTTGCTAAAGCAGAACCATTATGGAAGACTTTGGAGTACAAAGAAGAGTTAATCAATATTGTTGGTTTTACTTTTATTAAAGATGGTGAAATCTGCAGTACAGAATTGTTAGCTGAATACGCAATAAAAATAGAGTTAGCCAAACAAGACTTGAACCTCAAAGATAGGTCTCAAGCATTCGCTTTTTTGAATAATGTCATTCGTAGGGCACATGAAATCGCGAAAACTACCGGACCATTAATTTTTGTTGAGATAAACAAAGCGTACTATAATTCCGCGATGAATCAATCTTTAATATAAAAAATCTAACTCCTGGTTGTAAACACCTAGATTTTAACTTGTTATTGAAAGAGAACAATAACACCCAGATAAAAGATCTTAATTGGTTTTGGTGAGCTCGACAAACTGTTTTTTGGTTAATCCTACCCCTGGAGTAGCATCAAGCCTTTTGTGCACGGTTCCGTTTTTGAAAAAAATAACCGTTGGATAATAATCGATCGAGTATTTGTCGCACAGTTCTGGTTTGTCATCAATCATGAGGCTTATGCATTCAGTCGGATTATCTTTTTTATACGCTTTAAAAATTGGCAAAAACATCTGCGAAAACGGACACCATGAAGCATAAAAAAGAACATATGCTTTTCTCTTTGGAACGTAAGATATCTTCGATGCTTCCTTCTTTTAACTCGAGGTTTTCGTCAACCATTCTTTATCTCTCCCTATCTTCTTCCTCTGGATAATGGCTGCTATCACAAAACGGTTTGTTTGTGGATTTTCCACAGCGGCAAAGAGTCACGCGGTTCCGAACTTCATAGAGTTTTCCATCGCTAGAATAGACCGGAATGCCTCCTCGAACCCAAAAGGGCCCATCAACTCCTTTGCTTGGATCGTGAACTGCGCCAATTGACTTTTCTAACGCTGGGCTCAATTGTCTTGCCAGTTTTCTTATCCACCACCACAAGTCTGCCTGAAGGACAATCACATGCGTTTTCAATCACGTTTTGTTTGGCTCCAGGCTCATCTGTGCGGTGAATTACTTCCCAGATATCGCCGCCTCTGTGGCAGAAACGGGCAGAAGCACAAAGTATCTCAGCATCTTTCAGTTTCAATTCTGGACCGTCAATTTCTTTAGCCATTTGCTCGAAAGGCTCATTATCGCTAACTTCTGTTCCGTCAAAATTTGCTTTTATATGTGAGCCGTCGCAGAATGGCTTATTATTAGATTGGCCGCATCGGCATAGCGCGTAGATTTCGGATGTTTTCATTTTTTCTCCGATGCCCCATTTGGATGGGGTGGTTCCCTCGTTATCGCATTCTATTGTCATGTTCATCAAGGGGGGTTTGCCAGAAACAATGTAGGGTCCATTTTTTGTTACTTTTATGCTACTTTCTTTGTTTGCAGTAGAATTTTCGGGCATAAAACTTGTGCCTCGCTTTATTTAAAATTAAAAAGAGAGTAATAAAGTTAGATCAAAAAAATATTTAGGCCTGCTATTTGTTTACGTTCTCTTGGTCAGTTAAATAAATTTAGCTGAATCCAAACTGCAGAAAGCGATTTGATCAGTTAAGAAAACTTGACCAAAACAAGTCAAGAAACTTTTATAGAACCTTATAACAAAAAAGGCTCCCAAGTGTTGGCATGGTTCGTTTCAGCAAAAATTTCACATTACTTCTTGACTGACTGGGCAAAACTTGGCTTAACCGTTATATGACTAAGCTCTGCTTCACCAAGTGCCATGACGACCATTCTAGAGTTTCCACCTTCAGCAATCTTACCATTGTTTTACTATGCTTTCATTTGTGGTTGTTAATGTGTTTAGAAAGCGCAAACAAGCCGATCGTAAGTTGGTTTAGAATATCACAAACGCAATTAGACCGAGGGCCAATAAGCTTAACTCAAATAGAATTCTTTGTTGTTGCTTTCTGTTACCACAAATCCTTATTATTATTTTTCATATGAAACCTATGGTATTAAATTACAGGGCAGGTTCTATTTGGTTAAGTGTCCTAATTGCGGAAAAGAAGTTTCTAAACCTGATAAGTCACTAGAAAACAGTTTGTTTCATGTTGCTGCTTTTACATGCAAAAAGTGTAATTGCCATTTCAAAGTTACGAAATAACGTGTTACCTTTTTTCTTCTATGGTTTGAAAATGCAGAGAAATCCTTTAGTGTCTTCTTCAAATGACAAAGTGTATTTTTTTAGAAGATCCTCTAATTGTGGAAGATCAAAATCGCCTTTAACACATAGCTGGTAACTGTCGGGTTTTCTCTGTTCGATAAGAACCCAAGATGGCTGAATTAGAAGCTCTGTACTTAATTCTTTGAGTACTGCTACCGCTTCAGCACGTTTCATGTCTGTCCCCTCTAAACCACACGTGAACGTACAAGATTAATAAAACTTTGCTATATACTCTAAAATAACTAAGCTACGTTTTCATTGATGATTAAATCTTAAAACTGCAACTATGGCTTGAAAATAACCAAGTAATTTTTTTTCTCTTCATATGAGAACCCTTTACTCTTTAAAAAAACTTCAATTTGTTTAAAGTCGCATTCGCCTTTAATTTTCACTTGATAATTATCAGGGGTTCTGAGTTCAATAATAACAAAACTTGGTTGAACTAACTCCTCGCAGCCTAGCTCCTTCACTAAAGCGACTGCTTCTTTCCTATCCAATAGGTTACTTGCCCCAAGCTCCTTGAGGACGTACATTATTAATAAGCTTATTCCAACTCTTTCTAAACAACTGTCTATACAAGAAATTGTTGTCTTATTCTGTAACAATAATGCGTCTTATCTCATCCATCATAAGTGCAACCATTGCATCTACACCTTTTGCAATACCTATCTCTATTCCGATACAAACTTCAACTCTACGCCAACTCAAACCCCAACCGCCACAGCCGCACTTACCGTTCCAGAGTTTCCGTCATGGAGCATCCCACTTTTGCTTACTGTAATGTTTGCTTCAGCTTTCTTTATTACTTCAAAAAAAAACAAACGGTAAAAACACTTGGTTTTTGGATTTCAAATCATGACTTTTCAAACTTAGCTTAAAACACAAAGAACAAACCTGCAGAAAAACCGTCAATAACCTTCGGGACACAATAGACCACCTCCTTATCATTTTTTGCAGATTCTTGCGTTTATTTGCGTTTTCTTGCAGATAAAGACTCAACCTGCAAACGCATCAAACCCTGAACCAAAAAAGCAGTCCAAAACGCAAAGGACAAATTGCATAAAAAACAAAACTCGTGTCTCACCGATGATGGGCAAAATTATTTATTGAATTAAAGTGATTTGTGTTTGTTGCATATGTGGTCTTAATTGGATTTCGAGGGGTAGTGCATGGGTGAGAAGTGTCCTGAGTGTGGGTTTGATTTTTCTAATAAACCAGATTTTTTGCTGTATGCTCAGCCTGGCGAAACCATTCAGTGCCCTAACTGCGGAACGGAACTTAAAGTGGACGCAGATAAGCAGCTTAGCACTGTTGAGCTGCAGGATTTGTATTGGGGCGAATCTGACCGAGATTCAAAATAATTCTTGTAAGGCACAGTGAAGATTTTCAAGACTTAAGAGCTGGGGAGGGTCTTTTTGTGACTTTCTGTGACTTTTTATGACGCGTAGTGACTTTTGGTGACTTCCTATGACTTATAGTGACTTATAGTGACGCGTCCTGCAACTAACCCAAACCCTAAACCAAGAATACAAACTGAAACACAAAGAACAAATTTGCGTAAGAAAATGCAGTAGAGACGCCTAAGCGTCACTTCTTGAAAGTTTACGCCAACTTATTTCTTCCTTTTTCTTACATTTTCTTACATTTTTTTACAGATTCTCACAGATCCCTACATTTTCCTACATTTAAAGACGCAACCTGCAAACAAAACAAGCTCATAATCAAAAAAGCAACCCAAAACACAAACAACAAACCCACCCAAAAAAAACAGTCAATAACCAGGTCCACAAAGGACAAAGATCTTCTTGAACTAAACGCTTTTAATCTTGCCTGAGTAATCGTTGACTAAACCCAAAGGAGAGGCATCTGTGAAGGCACGTGAAGGCGACTTGATAAAAACGAAAAGTAACGTGGTTTTTGACGTTAAAGGCTTAGTTCATCCACCAGAGAAAATTGTTGCATTTCCACGTTTCATACCTACTCCGACAGGAACCAGACTAAGCAAAGACACTGCATATGGCAAAGTCTACAGCCTAAGCGACAGATTCAAGTATCTGCAGGAAAATCAGCCTGACCTCATAGTTTTTGACCCAGTCTTTGGAGAAACAATGTGTGAGGTGCCAATTAATCAAATTGACCTGCATTACAAACCAGAGGAGAAACTTTGGTCTTTACGTTCAGCAAAGGATCTGACAATACTGGAGGCTAAGGCGTTGCAGTTGGCTCAAACGCTCAAAGCCGAAGCAAATATTCCGTGGAGCAGCATAGGCATTTCTGGTTCGATTATGGCTGGGTTAACAACTGAAAAATCAGACATAGACCCACTAATATACGGTGAAGAAAACTGCCGAAAAGCCTACGATGCCCTACAAAAACTTCAGACAGAACCAACATCAGGCTTCAAACCCTACAGTCAAACTGAATTGCAGGAACTATTCGATTTCCGTTCGAAGGACACTCAGATGAGCTTCGAAGACTTCGTTTTACTCGAAAGCCGCAAAGCATTTCAAGGCAAATTCATGGGCACCGACTACTTCGTAAGATTCGTGAAAGATTGGAATGAAATAAGTGAGCAGTATGGTGATGTGTGCTTCAAAAACAGTGGTTACGCAAAAATAGTAGGCAAAATCCTGGACAGCACAGATTCTCTTTTCACACCCTGCACCTACAAGCTAAAAGATGCCCAAGTTGTTGAGGGACCCAAGTTGAAGCCAATACAGGAGATTGTTTCGTTCCGCGGCAGATTCTGTGAACAAGCCAATAACGGCGAAGCAGTTGAGGCACAAGGAAAAGTCGAGCAGGTAACTAACAAGAAAACAGGCAGCGAGCATTACCGTTTGATTCTTGGAAACAAACCGTCAGACTACATGGTTCTGCAGCACAGTTAATGCAGCACTTTTAGGACCTGCTCATAGTATCGTGGGCAATAAGTCAACGTGACTTGATGGAACTGTTCAGTTGGAGACATGACCTCTTCAAGGTTGCCCTCCACCATCACAACTTCATCTTTTTGTGCTTGCTGACGGAACTCCTCCATAAAAGAGAAAACACGTTTAGCATCTAGGGCTTCTTTTGGGCCGCTGATAACTTCCAGAGGCTCTATGTCGTAGATTGATGGAATGAAGGGCGCCTCATCGTCAGCTGTTACACGAGCTTTAAGTTTAACCCACCCTCGCCGAGTTATGCATGTCCGCGGGTCGTATTCTGATTTTATTTCGCTCCAAGCTTTAACGGGTTCAAACTCTGCTTTTATGGTTCGGCCAGAAGCTGCATCATCGTATAAACCGTAGATTTGTTTTCGACGTTGATGCCAAATGAAGTCTGGAACACTAAAGTTTTTGAACCGCCAATCCTTGCCCGCCATCACAGAGTCTGATTCAAACTCATTATGCAAACCAGACGCCTTGTCAGCATACAGATCTTCAAGCGTTTTTCGCAACTTAGCATTTTCTTTTTTGTCATAAACAACAAAGTCAATGTCTGAGAATTTTGGATGATGAAAACCATGCAGCATCGAACCGAAGACACCAAAATCCTCGGTTTTTAAGCCTGAATTATTTAGCGCAATCATTAAGACACGTTCCATCGCCGATAGCAGTTCGTCTGTTGGTCCAACCTCAAGCAAAACAGCTAATCGCTCATCAGGCTTTCTAGCCTCAACTATGTCGCTATCTTTCACGCCCACAATACTTAGACCAAGCATTTCATGAAAAACAAGATATTTTGGATATTTCTTTGCAACTAACTTCATGCCCTCATCATTGTAAAACTTATAGTAAAGTTCTTTTTTGCCTGTTCTAGGAGCCCTTGGATCTGTTGACTGAAAGATTTTTGATGAAGCATATTCAGCGTCACAGATGTAAGCGCTTGGCGGATGAGAGTAGCCAAAGACACGGAAAATTAAGCCTTCGGCGGTTTCTATGGCGTCTCGGTCTCGAAGTTTTATGTTGGCCAAATATATTCTTCCTCGGAGGTTGCTGTTCCAACGACCACTTGATAGAATACTTCGCTGGAACTGGTGGATTCTACACGTTCAAGTTTGCCAGCGACTTTGATTTCTTTGCCACAGCGAGCAACGTTTCGGTAGAGACCTATGTTTGAGACAACTTGAACGGGGATTTTGTCTAAGTCAAGTTCTGATTGGTCATCTTGGGGTTTGTAACCGGTGATTTTGTATGTTGAGGGCCGATACATTGTTTCTGAATCGTCGCTGACAGTTGCTTGAAACCTTACGTGGTCAAGTGGAATGTAGCGGTACGCGCCGTACTTCTCCTTGATTTCCGAGCAGTTTTTAGTTGCGTTATACATGAAGATTTTGCCAAGATATCTTCCCTGGAATTTTCTTGCGGCTTCTATACGGTTGCTCACAATGTAAGTTAATTTTCCAGCGTTAACAAGCCGGGCAATTGCATCTTCCACCATCCTGAAGTTTTCAGTGCCGTAAACAACAAAGTCAATGTCAGATTCAGGCGCATGCATATTTAAGGCGATTGAACCGTGCATGCCCAAGTCACACAAAGGTACACCTGACTCTTTTGACATTAAATCGATTAGGTCAAGTGACATCTGTTGAAGTTTGTCACGCTTCGGTAGGTTCTGCAGCCAAACCAAGCGGTCTTTAGGAACAAACACCTGTTCTATTCGATCAAGGGGCGCCGTGATTAACTCCTTGTTACGGAAAGGGCAGAAGTACAGGTAGTCGGGAAAGTTTTTGCGGAATGCTTCAATGAAAGTCTGATAATTCTTAGCTGTATAGAGTTTCTCTGCTCTGAAAAGTTGGTTATTGCCAAACTTCCATGTTCGCTCAAGCATTTCTACGTTAAATAGTTCTTTGAATTTCGCTGGGATATACTTTAGGAATGCAAAAACTCGGTCGTCTGGATGCTCATATCCAAAAGTGTTGAGAATGAACCCATCCTTGGTTACAAAAGTGTCTCCGTCCATTGGAACCCAAATGTCTTCAGCCGTATTATACACCGCGAATAAAGTAAAAAAATGAACATTAAAAATCTATTGCATACTTTGCAGATTACTTAACACAATTCTCTTGCTTAAAAAAATAGAAAATCAAAAGATTATATCTGTTTCGAAAAAAGATATATGACAAGTCATTAACATCTCTTGTTAAAAGGCATTGGTGATACAAAACGGCTTCATCTGGCGAAGAAAACAACAATGAAATGGTAGTTACACCTTGGGAAGTAAAAGGCAAAGTAGACTACGAACGCCTAATACGCGAATTCGGCACCCAACCATTAACCCCCCAACTGCTTGAAAGAGTCGAAAAACACACAGACAAACTTCATCTCCAACTTGAAAGACAAATTTTCTTCAGCCACCGAGACCTAGACACCGTTCTTGATCTTTATGATAAAGGCATAAAATTTGTTCTCTACACCGGCAGAGGACCTTCCGGACCCGTCCATATTGGGCATCTTGTTCCCTGGATTTTTACACTTCATATTCAACAAAAATTCAACACTCGACTGTACTTCCAAATAACTGACGACGAAAAATACTTAATTAGCGACGACGCCAACCTCAAAAAAACAAGCAAATACTGCTACGAAAACGCCCTAGACCTCATTGCACTCGGATTCAAACCAGAAAACACTTTCATTATTTACGACACACAAGACATAGACCTGCTCTACGACATAACATTGGAAGTGGCTAAACGCATAACTTACAGCACTGCACGAAGCAGTTTCGGCTTCCAAGACAGCACTAACATCGGCTGGATATTCTGGCCAGCCATCCAAGCTGCACCATGTTTCATTCACAAAAAACTGACAGGCGAAAACGTCCCGGCACTCATACCAGCTGCCATCGACCAAGACCCATACTGGCGAGTAACACGGGACATAGCTCAAAAACTCGGCTACTATAAGCCTGCACAAATTCACTGTCGCTTCCTGCCCGGCTTAGGAGCAGGCGGAAAAATGAGCGCCATCTATGCCAGAAACCAGCATATTCACCATAGACCCGCCAGACGTTGTAAAAAAGAAGATTTGGAATGCATTCACTGGCGGTAAAGGCACAGCAGCCGAACAACGAAAAACTGGCGCTGACCCAACAGTATGCAGCATCTTCCAATACTACTTCTACCTTTTCGAAGAAGACAGCACCAAACTTGCTGAGCGCGAACGCAAATGCCGAGGCGGCGAAATGTTATGCGGCGAATGCAAAAAAGACATAGCCGAAAAACTCAACAAGTTCCTTAAAGAACATCAAGAACGCCGAGAAAAAGCCAAAGACGTAATCGAACAGTTTCACATAAAACGCTAAAATATTATTTCTCTTGTTTTTTGGGTTCTTAGCTGCTATCTCAAGAAGGATCAATCCGATCGAGTATCTTCAAATATCTACTTGTCAAGCGTTATTGTCAGGGCTGTTGCCGACGGGTTATTGTTTATTTGATTTAACTTATTTTTGTCTGTCGATTAGTTTTCAGAGAAGTGTATTCTATTGTTTACTGCAGCTATGCATTTGATTTGTTCAATGGTACTCATTAGTTTCTTGTAAGCAACAAAATAATCTAACAATTTGGTTGCTTCTTCATTTTCGAATACTTCCGGATTGCTCGACATATCTATCATCTTCATTCAGCTCAGTATTATCTATTAAGACATAACAATTGCTAATATGCGTGTATATCGCTATTATAGTAAATCAAACACAAAACAATCCGATGAAACAGCCTAAGAATTATACTAAAATAGCAATCGAGTAAAGTGAGTTCATCGAATTTTAATTAAATATCTAAATCTTACGATTTAATATGTAATCAAGCAAAAGAAAAATAAGTCCGAGAACACTGCAATCAACATATAAAGGCGAAAACAAAAATGTCCATAAAAACAAACGTCACAATCTCTTCAGCATACAGACTTCTTCACCCGATGCACACAGTATTGGTTTCATGTGTTGGAAAAGCAGGAAAACCCAACATAACAACCCTCGCTTGGGCAATGCCAACATCTATTAATCCGCCGCTTTTAGCCATCAGCCTCGCACCCACTCGCCACTCCCACGCCTTAATTGAGGAATCAGGCGAATTCATTGTTAACATTCCTACACTTGAGATACTGCAAGCAGTCTATGCATGTGGCTCCTTAACTGGTAGAAGCTTTGATAAATTCAAAAAAACAAACCTAACACCGATGACAGCGAAAAAAGTCAAAGCACCAGCGATCCGCGAATGCATAGCCCACCTTGGAATGCGAAGTAGATGAGCAAATTTACAACGGGCGACCACACGATTTTCGTAGGAAAAATAATTGAAGCGTACGCTGACATGGGTGTCTTTACAGAAAGTTACGACTTAAAAAAGGCAAGGATGCTCTACCATGCAGGCGGCAATAACTTTGCATTGCTTGATCCTAAACTCTACAAGTCCTAAGCTGAAATTATCAGTGCTTAGTGCTGAGCTTGTAGCTTTTCCCTTGACTTAGCTCAAGAAATTTTGCATCAGCATTTCTTAAACGTACTTTTTCTTTGAATTCTGAGAATATTCTAGATGCGCTTTAAGCTACGCATTTAAGCATCTCTCACATTATCCAAACTATTAACAAAAGTGAACAGCAATGCCATATGACAAAGAAGAACTGGAAAAATTCCGTTTATCTGGCAAAATTCTTCGTGAAACAAGAGAGGAAATGAGGACTTACGTCAAAGAAAACATGCCAATTATTGATGTCTGCGAGAAAGTCGAAGAATTAATTCGGGCAAAAGGAGGTAAACCAGCTTTTCCATGCAACGTCAGCATCAACGAAGTAGCTGCTCATTACACTTCACCACCAGATGATAAGCTAACGATACCGATAGGCTCCACAGTTAAGGTGGACTTAGGCGTCCATGTCGACGGCTACGTTACTGACACAGCGTTTACAGTCAGTTTTAATCCTGAAGGCAGAAGCATGACAACCACCGCTGAGCTTGCGTTGAAAACAGCGATAGAGAATATTCATGGAGACATGGCATTGGGCAAAATCGGCAGCTTAATTGAGACGACAATAAAAAATCGTGGCTTCAAACCCATTTCAAACCTGACTGGGCATTCGGTTGGAAGATACCTAATTCATGCGGGATTATCTATTCCAAACGTGGCTCAAGTGTCTCTTGCTAAAGTTCGAACAGGTGAAGTTTACGCTATAGAGCCATTCGTGACTTTGCCTGACGCAATTGGACGGGTCGATGATAGCCCGCAAATTACGATTTATCGTTTACTTAAAACAAAATCCGTAAAAAACGAATACGCAAAAAAACTCCTCAAATATATTGAGGCTAATTTTAGAACCTTGCCTTTTGCTGAACGATGGCTAATTGGCGTGGTTCCCAAAGAACAACATAAAGCGGCATTCAAAGAGTTGCTTGCGTCAAAAGCTGTTATGGGTTATCCTGTATTTGTTGAAGTAAGCAAAAAACCCGTTGCTCAAGCTGAGCATACGGTGCTGTTGAAAGATGATGGTTGTGAAGTTTTAACTTAGACGTTGTATGTTTTTTCTTTTTCTTTGACTTCTTTGTATATTGCTGTAATCATTTGTCTTGTGTTTGGGCATTTTTGGCAGGGGACGTCAAGATCTTTGTAGACATAGTCGCCGCGTTGGAATTCTCGCACGGTTTTGGATCCGCATTTGCATTCGACCGTTGTCATTACTTTGGGGATTTCAATTTTCATTTGTGCTACTTGCCTCCTTGATTGGTAGAGTGTGAACACCGACATTGTCAAAGCGACTAAGCCAATAATCGCCAAAAATCCAGCGGCTAAGGGTTGGCTTGGCGTACTCAAGTATGCGTTAGCTGCTAATATTAGCGATATTATGGACAGCGCTACGACAATTAAGACGATCATCGTTAGGTAAGTTGAGATTTTTTTGGTTGATTGTGATGTTTGATTTTGCTGTCATTGTTTTATCCTCCTATTGTCCGACTCCGATTGAGTTGCCGACCCCAACGATGATTACTTTGTCGCCTTCTTTGGTTCGTTCTAAGATGACGTTTTTGACTCGTTCAATAACTGGGTCAACTGCGTCATTAATTTCTTTGCGCATTGGTGAAACTGCATCGCCTATGTCTTCTTTGACTATTACAGCGTTGATTGGAATTTGATATTTTGTCAGTTTGGCTTCAATCTTGAATTGATCTACGCCTGGTCCACCGATTGCTGCGCCGATGCCTTCAGACACTTCGCCAACCGTTTCGCCTTCCAGCTTCAAGCCTGCATCAATCATGATAACCATTCCAATTTTGCCTTCATTTTCTTCAATGACAGCTTCAACTGCATCGCCTGGTTTGCCGACGTTGCCGCCTGGACCTTCAGCTTTTATGATTAAAGCTGTGCGTCCTTCAAAAGGAACGGTAGCCATGACGCAGTCTTTTGGCAGCTTGCGGACTTCGTAGCCGTGCATGAGTTTTGCAGCAACTAATGGTCCAGCGCCGTCTCCGATTGGCTGACCGTAAGCGAACGCTTTGAGGGCGCTTGCGTATGCTTCTGCTTCTTTCATAATCATGGGCAATATCATTTGTATTTGCATTATTACATAGAGGCTTAGAGTTTTTTTGCCTTGAATGTAATAGTGGCGGATGACTTTGTAGATGAAGTTTAATGCCATGGCAGCTTCCAATGTGTTTTCTAAATTGTTAACTTGAACTTCGTCGCATGCTGGCGCCATTAGTTTAACTTCATCTTTCAAACGTTCATCTCTGACGTCAAGTATGTGATCAAGCTTGTACACTATACCTGCCGGATCCATGCTTTGTGGACCAATCGTAAAGTATTCTAAGTAGCGGTCAACACGAGCTGAAGGGTCAGTTGTTGGTTTGCCAATTTCTTTTATGGCATCTATAGCATTTTTTCGCCCTTCCTCTTTTATGTACTTTAGTTTATGAAGGGAATTTTCTACTTCCCGTATCATAACGTACATTTGGATTCTTTGACCATAGAAAATCAAAACTATGAAGAACACGTAAGAAAGCAAGCTAATAATCTGAGTTATCGAATCGCTCCCAGGAATAAGACTCAATTTCTACACCACTTCCCAAAAACTACAATTAGTAAGTTATAAAGCTATGCCAAATCTACCTATATTTTGATTAGAAGAAAGTGAGCTGCCAGCTTTCCCAGGTTCACGTGGCCTAAGACCACACTACAGCTGGAAACGGAACACGGTTTAACTTCTGAGTTCGGTATGGGATCAGGTGGAACCCGTGCCCTTTGACCGGCAAACCCAGCATTACTTCCATTCTTGCCTAAATTAACCTTTCGTTTTTACATGCGAAGATTATTGAAGACGCGAGAATCTTTATTGGAAATGATGATAAAATATCTTTATTGACTGTGTTTTTAATTGATTAGCATCCAAGTACATTTGTGCGCAACAGAAGGAAGAAAAAGAAAAGCTGAAAATGTTCATTTTGCACATATTTAATTGCATCTTCACTTGGAAAAGCAACTGCATCAACCCCAGCTTTTAACGCTAAAACATCTGTTTCGCCGCGTGCTGCACCTTTAGGTCTCATGCAACCCAAAATCAAGGGAGTTTCAGGAAACATCAGTCGTGCAGTTGCCGTGACTTTGGCTATGTCTACTGGTTTTGGCGGCGGGGTATTTGCCATGTCCGTATCATGTATTGGCATGAACGCTATTATTACTATGGCAGAAGGCTTAACTTGGCTTATCATTTTGAGCGCTTCTAGTTCTCCATCTAATCTGCCCTCGTTTAACCCGACAATAACATGTGGCACAAACGGTAATTCCGCTTTATCCAATGCTTTAAGCGAATCAGCATAATCTTTTGGAGAAACTTTGAGGTTGTAAATTTTCTTTATCGTTTCGGCTGATCCAATAATATCTATTAACGCTGCATCAATCCCAGCTTGCTTAAGCGAAACAGCAGTTTCAAAATTAATTATGCCTGTATGGACAAAAACTGTTAAGCCAAGCTCCGTTTAATCCTCCCAAGCGCACCCACGAATCTATCAAGAGGAACTGAACCATCCGGCAAGCATCCACCGCTGACAAGACAACCTTGAGCGCCATCCTGTTTAAGCTTAGTGCATAAATCAAATAGTTCCTTTGGTGAAAGCGCTGGATGCATAGTTTCAAGAACTTTGCCGCCGCAATGTTTGCATTTTAACGCGCAGGATGTGCCTGTAACGGAAATAGTTGGGAAACTATTTGGTGAAGAACAGTAATGTTTTGTTTTGTAGTAGGTGAAGCTTGGAGCATAGAAGCGGATTTCTTTATGCTTTGGTTTAAAGAAGTCTGATTCTAGCAAGTTTAAGAGTTCTTTTTCGTTTAAGTTCCAGATTGTTTCTGGCGTGAGCTGTGTCATGCTGTTCAGTTTATGAATTCTTTGTCGCTCTTAATAGTGTAACGCAGTTTGTGGTTGCTTGGTTACTCCCACATAGAGATATACAATTAGAAATGCTTGATAGCTTGAATGCTGACTTTTTAAGCATGTCAGGGTCAATCCATGAACAAAAGGGACACAGTGAGTTTATTCAAAACTTCATTTAGAGACTGGCAAGAAGACAATGCACCTCTTCGAGCAGCTGCATTAACATTCTTCATAATTTTACCTTTACCATCACTTCTGCTAATTGTAATAACTTTTTTTGCACAGTTTTATGGTCAAACTCAAGCAACCCAACAGATAATACAACTAATAACTTCGCTTGCTGGACCAGCCGTTGCAGGTCTATTTCGGGAATTACTCACAGGTGCAATGTCGCCTTTCACGTCGGTATGGACTGCAATCACCGTAGTTGCTTTTTCTTTGGCTGGCGCTATTGGTGCCTTTTCTGTTCTGCGTGATACAATGGATGTTATATGGGAAGTAAAATTGCCGATAAAACAAAAATTGACATGGAGAATTGGGCAAAAAATAGGGCCGTTTTTTGTTGTTTCCTCATTTGGATTAATTGTTATAGCCTGGACGGTGATAGCGACGCCTTTGTTTAGTGCAATAAAGTATTATTCAATAAATGGCACATTGACAGTTATTATTATTACAATAGCGCAAATAATGTTCTCTTTTAGTTTGTCAGCTCTGCTTTTTGCCTTGATTTACAAAGTGCTTCCTGAAATCAAAATTCACTGGCAAGACGTAATCCTACCAGCAATCGTGACAAGCATTGCATTTACAGTCACCAATTACGTTCTCGGAATTTACGTTCAAACCTTCACCGTAACAACAATCATTGGAGCAGCAGGTTCACTTATGATCATTCTGCTTTGGATATTTATCTTAAATCTAATAATTCTTTTCGGAGCTGAGTTTTCGAAAGTTTATGCATCAACCTTTGGACCCCATCCACATGAACATTCACCCTTCGCAATAGAAAAAATCCTGCAAGAAAAAATGATGAAAACACTAATGAAATTAAATGAAGGAAAAAAGGAGAAGACAACTAAACCTGAAGAACAAAATGCCGCTTGAAATAAGAAATTTTAAAAGTGGTTTGGATCTCAAAAAGGAAGAGGGTTTTTATTATCTAACTGGTTATTGACTGTTTTTTGGGTGGGTTTGTTGTTTGTGTTTTGGGTTGCTTTTTTGATTATGAGCTTGTTTTGTTTGCAGGTTGCGTCTTTAAATGTAGGAAAATGTAGGGATCTGTGAGAATCTGTAAAAAAATGTGAGAAAAAGGAAGAAGATGGCGTAAACTTTCAAGAAGTGAAGCTTAGGCATCTCTACTGTATTTTCTTACGCAAATTTGTTCTTTGTGTTTTGGATTGTTTTCTTGGTTTGGGGTTTGGGTTAGTTGCAGGATGCGTCACTATAAGTCACTACGCGTCATAAAAAGTCACCAAAAGACCCATGTTCAAAAAAAGATTGGCTTCAAATTTTGCTACTTTTTATTCTTGCCCTCAGTTTGGTTTTTGATTCAGATTTGCTGCCTCCATAGGAGGCGACTAATTTGACTAACTCTGACCCTTTATGACTATTTTAGACTAATAATGACTGTTTTTGATCCTTTGACTAAAAATTAGAACCCTTCGCGCAATTAATTCTTCAGCAAATCCAAATTCTGCATAAAAAAATTTTCTTTTTACAAAAAATAATTTTAAGGCGAGTTAGATGGTGGGCCGAGGCGGATTTGAACTGCCGACCTTTCGATTATCAGTCGAACGCTCCAGCCGTGCTGAGCTACCGGCCCACCTTAAGGAGCACTGAAGTTAAATATTATGTTAGTTTATAAGAATTGCCATAAATCTTTTAATGCGACCCCAATATTGGACCTTTTTTCCAAAAATAAGAGGTAACTCATTCTCGGTCCAACTAGCGATGGTTAATGATTTCCTGGTTTGACTCAGCAAGCAAATTCTCTTTTTTATTCGGAGTCAAAGCTCAAGCAGGATTTACTATTGGGATTTGAAGCCCTTATGAGTTTTTGACATAATTTTTTGGTCCTCTAAAGCCCATGCAAAATCCATTGGATAATAAATGGTATCCAGTAAATTGCTGTGGTTGCCTGAAAAAGAAAAGTTCAGGTCCAATGGGATTCTCTGACAAGCAACCGCTGTTTATACTGCTAAGTTTTCCTCTTTTCCGTCCAACCTTTATGAAATGCTGACGAAATAACTCTTTAACAAACATGCAAGAAATTGAGCTACTGCTAAGGCAATAATGTCCCTGCTTCGCATAAAAAATTGAGCATTCGGTTGTTAAATAAAAATTTTCGGGAAAAAGCTTTCAAAAAAAGTTAAGTTCAACAAAAATACAAAACACTGTTTACGAAACTTAAACGATAATGATTCACATACATTTTCTGCATCGGATTCTAGCAGAAATGCATTTGACGTGCCCGTCTTAAGACCATTGACAAAGAAAAATATTCTCGGCGCCCAAAATAGCCCTCTATAAGTTAATTGTTTCTTATGTGACAAGGAAATTATCTCCCTTTTGAATTCTCCATCTGCCCTCAATTATGCTGTCAATATTTTTGATGATGTTCTCAAAATTTTCGTTCCAAATGGCGGCTGGAATATCGACTTTAACAAACACTAGATTCATAATTGATGCAACGGTTCCCTTTTCCAGGTTACCTTGAAACCATCTGCCAATGCCTATGCGAATCGTAAAATCATCTGGTTGACCTAGAATAAGAATGGTGAGGCATCGGTCGACCATAGTTAAATCTTGCAGGATGCTTTCCTTTCTGGCCTGAATAATAAATTCAAGATACCCTTCAGCCTTTTGCGTCTCATATCCATCTTGCTTTAAGTATTCTATTATCCACTCAGATAACTTAACCGGGCTTATGTTTCTGTTTGCATATCGAGTTGTTTTGTCACTTACCATTTGCCTTCCCAGACTTCAGCAGTTTAGAGTTCCAGGTTGGGATTAACATTAACTCGTCACTCAATCTATGAGCAAAAGCTGACCGCAGGTTCATCTTTTACTCCCTTTTGACGTTTTTAATACTTTGTAAATGAGGCGAAGCGGTATCGGTGTACCTTTGATTTTGCCTTCTCGAGCATCTTTAATGAAGGCTTGGATGTTGTAGTCATAGTCGTTTTCGCATTTTTTGAGAAGCTTACCGGCTTGTTTAATTCCGTATGCTAATATGAGACGTATGCCATAACCTGTTCCAAAACTGTTTTTTGTGATGTTATATTCGTCCAGAAAGATTTTGCTCCAATGTAAATTATGTTGCCAGCACTTAACAAAAAGCTCCGATTGTTTTCTGGTCAACTGATCGATGTGGAATGATTGAGCCTTGTTTTTTAATCCGCCTTCGCTTACCATAAACAAGGGCACAATCAAGCTTTTGTAGTCATGAAGCTTCTCTATGAGGTCAATGGTAAGCTGGACATCTTCTTCCTGCTCGTCTGGGAGCCCAATAATGAGTGTAGCGCATGGAACCCAGTTGTTGTCACTTAATGTTTGGAAAGCATCCACTACAACTTGTGGCCACTGCTCAGGCTCAAACGGCTTAGCTTTGCCCACCATCAACTCCTTGATAAGTCTAGGGCTACCGGTTTCGATTCCACATTGTCCACTCATCCACTCGTCTGCTTTTTCTACTTCTAAAATTTCCGATAAATCCTTAATCAAGTCTGGTGCGCTCGCAACTGAGGAAAGGGCGAAGTGGCTGATACCGACTGACTTGACTCCGGGGTAGTTGTAAACTGTGCTAAAGAGTTCTTTTACGGCTGGTTTGTTTATCTCGAAGCCTTTAGCCTTGTATCTTAGGACGTCTTCGGCATGTAGTAGGGGTTGTCTTCCTGCTTGTAGGTTAACTTCAACTTCTTTTAGTATGTGTCCGATTGAGCGGCATCGATAGAGTTGAAGCGTCGGTACACAGAAGGCACAGCCTCGTCCGCATCCACGTGCAATCTCGATTATTCCATCAACGGTTGCGTTTTGGATTAGGGCTATATCTTTTTCTTCAACAACTGGACCGTGAACCACTTCTGGCAAGTGATTGCCCTGAATAGCTTCATCCACTAATTTGTTTACTACTTTTTCGCCTTCACCTATGACAACACAATCCACTCCAAGGCTTCTGCGTGCCTCGTCGTCTTCCAACTGCCAAGCGCCCGGTCCGCCCACGATTATTTGGGGTCTATATTTTTTGACGGCGGGGTGGTTGAGTATTTCTTTAAATTTAAGCGCCATGTACGCTTCGCCACCAAATATTTGAGTGAATGTAGATGTGGCGGGTCCCATGCCCAAAGGGTCATTTTCTGTTATACATAGGATTTTTGTGTTTGAGCCAACGACTTGGTCGAGACGGTCGGGGTGAGCCACAATTATGTCTTCTTTGCTGATGCCACTGTTGAGTAAGGTAGCTTCTATTTTTCTGGTTCCGCAAGGGGCAAACCTGACTGAACCATCCTTATTTATAGGAACTGAAGGACAGAATAATGAGAAGTACAATTTGTCAGGGATGAGTCCTTTGGGTATACAGGCGCTGAATCCCAAGAATATTTCTCCAGAGTATTCACTCATCAATGTCCTATCAGCTGTCAAAACAACTTTGTATCCTGAAAATTCTTTTTCTGCCATAGATCCAATCTCCTTGGGTAACGCTCTTTTGGTTGGAGTAAACTTGGTGTAAGAGTTACCGAAATAACTGCAACAGCTTATACCGATAATATTTGATAAAAAAGGGAAAGAGGGAATCTCGTCAATTCCTTTTTCTTGCTTTTGCGCATTTGTGTCACTGACCATCGGTTTCTCTCACTCCGAACAAAGAGGAATGTTCCAGCCGCGAAAAACGATACGTCCTTTTTTCAAGATTTCTCAGCCTGTGAGGGTTTTTTGAAAGCGCCGTTTTTGATTGCTAAACTTAGAGCGATGACAATTACTGCTAATGCTATACCTATGGCAAAGACGATGTTGAACGCTGTGGCTGAAGGAACAGAGGCTACAACGACTGATTTCCCACCTATAATTTTAGTTATCGGCTCAGTGTAAGTCGCCAAGATTGCCGTTGTTAGTACTGGTCCGAATGCGTTCCCAATATTCTTGAGAGTTTGGTTGAATCCTTGACCAACTGAGATGGCTTCTTTTGGTAGGGAAACAGAGATCGTGTTGACGATAGGCACGAGCAAAGTGACCAACATTGCAAATCCAAATATGACGCCAATAGTAACATCAGTACTGGTTCCTCGGTTCGCTATTAAAAGCACGAAGCTTAGGATCGCTATGGATGCGCCTGCGGCAAATATTGGTTTTGGTCCCGTTTTTGTTAGGATACGCCCAATTACTGGACCGAGGATGAGCATTACTATTGTGCCAGGCACCAATACTAAGCCCGTTGCACTTATGTCAAGGCCCAATCCATAAGGAGGGGGAAGTTCCAAGTATTCGATTACGACAAAGAAGAGCAGAAAATTGAGGATCCCTGCAATAATAGTTATTATGTTAGCAATGAGAACGTTTCTTATTTTAAGAAGATCCAGCGAGATTAACGGCTCATCTACTATGCTTTCAAAGTAGAAGAAAGAGATAGTCAATGCTAGCCCAGAGATCAAGAAAACGAGTTCTTCAATCGAAAACCAGCCTAACGCCGATCCTTCTGTCGTATAAAGCAAAACAAGCGCTACTCCAACTGCAAGAAGAAAAGCACCTATGTAATCAATTTTACATTTAATGCGTGAAACATCTGGTTTTAGAACCGCCACAACTGCTATGAATAAAATCACGCTTACAATAGCTGCTGTGTGAAAAGAAAATTGCCAGCCAAGGTTCTGAATAATATAAGCGCCCAACACTAATCCCAATGCCATACTAATGGCAGCTGAGCCAGCTATAGCGCCTTGGGCTGTGGCTAATTTCTCTTTTGGAAATATATCTGTGAGCAGTGCGAGCGCCAGTGGGATCACAGCTAAACCAATGCCCTGAATTGCTCGGGCAAATATGAGGAAGTAAATGTTTGGTGAAAAGCCAGCGATACTAACGCCGACCGTGTAGAAGACCAAGGCTACGATGATTAGTTTCTTTTTACCGTAGAGGTCGCCTAGTTTGCCAAAGATGGGTGAAACTGTTGCGCCAATCAATAGGACTATGGATGTGATCCACGCGCCGATTGTGATTGATGTTGAAAGATCATTTTCGATTGTAGGAATCCCTGGAAGAACCATTGTCTCCACATAGGTAACAAGAAGTGTAGCTGCTGTTAACACAACGAGCGCTCGAAGCGGGTACTTGTCAACTTTCCCGCTAACAGTTTGTGCTGACATATCTTTTGGTTTGCGCGCCCGCATGCATGTGTTTGTTAATGCAGTCCATTTGTATTGTACCATTTTATTTCACCAAAGCACTTAGATGAACTAAACATTAGTCTCACTAACTAATATCAAAACAGATATTTATACTTAGTTACACTAACAATTAGTACAGCTAATGTTAGGCGTAATGGTTGCACTTGTGTAGGGTTCAAGAATTAGAACGTGAGTTTGGGGCATGCCTACTTTTATTTTGCTTTCAAACTGTAGCTTCTGTTTAGCGGACCCATGTATCGGAACCGCCCAGCTGGGTGTAAGGTCAGACGCCATTTTGTATGCTTTTTCAGGGGAAGCCGTGGGTCTTCCAGTTGGAAGAAACGCGATGTCAGACGGATATGCATTCAATGTTACGTATCCAGAGTCACCGCCATGGAAAACAATGAGATCACCAGTTCTTACTTGGTATAACATGATTGGACCAAGATGGGTACCCTTAATAGCTGTAACCGTAATATCGCCGAAAGTGTAGGTTTTTCCAGACTCGGCACTTGTAAGTTTACCTGCGGGTATTTTTCCACTTAGTTTTTTGATTACTTTAGACTCAGCCAGTATCGGAGCAGCTGTTGCCTTGAAGATGGCTTGAGTTGCGCCTGAATTAAAATGGTCCCCGTGACTGTGAGTAAAGAGCAGCAAATTAACTGCCTTTAGGTTGGTTACCTCCTCTTTCTTGAGGAATCCTGCAGGATCAATTATGACTGTTGAATTTGTTGTTCGCGCAAGAAAACCTGATTTTCCTAAATAGAAAACGGCAAGTTCTTTCTTTGCAAGCGGTAGAGTGGAAAACTGTTCAATTTCCTTAGCTTTGCTTTTTCTAAACATGGTTACTCCCCAATTTGAATCCGTGTGCCGCAAGACCCTTTGCGATCTGAAGACCGATTCCTTGATTAGCCCCGGTGACCAGGGCGACGGGTTTGTTTTCAGGCTGGAAATTTTTTAATTCTTTATTAGAGTTCGTGCTTACCATTTTATTCACCGAATAACTTAGGTGGACTGAACATTAGTGTGACTAAATAATATCAAACAGGTATTTATAGTTAGTCACACTAATAATTGGTATGGCTAAATGTTTGGGTAGAATGATATGAATGAACTTGAAGAAGCAACGAAAACACAGCGAGAGGAAATTTCCGCTGAAATAAGAGACATCCAGAGACTTTTCTCCAAAGTGCTAATAGATGTTATCGGAAAACAGAATAATATAACTGATCAACAATGGGCTGTGCTCAAAATTATCTCAAAAAAACCGATGCAAATGAATGAACTTAGCCATGAGCTTATGGTTAGTTCACCAACTATAACCAGCCTAATTGACCGAATGGAAAAAAAGGGGCTAGTGAAACGGGAAGACTGCAAAGACCGAAGAAAAATAGAAATTCAACTTACCCCCGAAGGGAAGAAATTTTACGAAAAAACAAGAGAGCAAATTACAGAGTTTCTCCAGAAATCAGTCAGTGCTCTGACACCGCAAGAAACAACTGAATTGTTATTACTATTAAAAAAACTCAAAAACGCAATATCCCAAGAAGGAATTCGCGAGGCAACAATAAACCGTTCAAACTCATAATTCCCATTAAGTAAATTTAGAAGAGAAAAAGTTCATACTTGACCAAAGGGACCTAATGGGCTTTCAGTTTTTAAAAAAGCTAAAGGGCTATTCCAATGGTGACGTATATATTCATCCATGGTAGCGCCAACTAAAGGACGCTTTGATTACCTTAGATATAGAGAAGGATTTAAGATCCTATGGCGCAGGCCTTAGTGGGTTCAAGTCCCACCCCCCGGCACCACTTATAAATAAAATACATGGTTTTTGTCCTGACGATTATCCTGACGTTTTTTAAATTCCTTGATCATAGAAATCCTCTACAAACGATAAGGCTCTATTTGTCGATGAGCACTTTTACTGTCTTCATGAATGTATAGGTTAATTGGTTTTTGCTTTTTAGCTTAAATAATCTACGGCGGGTGACGCTTGAGATTATCTCGTTATCCTCTATATGGATGTCGCTAAATGATAAGATACCCGTCGGTTTTAGCACTCTATGCACTTCAGACAATATGGCATTTGGGTCATCGAAGCCGTGAAACGCATCATATAAGAAGGCAACGTCTAATTCTTCGTCAGGTAGACCTGTATCGCAATCGGATTCAATAGTTTTTACATTCGCTAGCTTATTTTTATCGACGATTTGTCTTACCATTTCAAGGGCAAGCGGCGCAGTATCCAACGCATACAGTTTACCTGTCACCCCTATTGCTTTTGAAACAGCAAGTACATAACGTCCTGGTCCACAGCCAAAATCCAAAACATGAAATCCTTTTTTCAAATGTGCCTCTCTTATGGTGTCTTGAATAAACTTCTCTTTAATTTTGGTTTGGTCCACAAGCAAGTTTTTGCCATTTTGTGTTAACTCATAGCGTTTAAACCCTTTTCCGTTGGGCAATTCTTTTACATATGCGTTATCTTGGAGTTTGGTAAGTAATGGGTAGATTACGTCTAGACTGGGTTTCCATGTTCCGCCGGTGTTCTTGTGGATTTCATCAATTAATTCTGAGCAGGACATTGCTTTTTCGTTGAGTGATTCAAGTACTCCTAAGCGCAGTAACCATTTTGGATCTGTAGCGTCGTCTTTGAGTTTGCTTTTTTGTTCGTTTTCTTCATCCACACAAATTACCCTTGCCATCGTTATTACTTCACACGTGAAATTATATTTAACCTAGCTGCACACGGTGCTTAGCTATGTGTACTTTCGGAGTGCACTCGGGTTCAACTCCCACCCCATGCACCAATATGGCAAATAAACCTAGGCAAACGGGAGCATTCATCAAAAAAAGGGTAAAATACCAAGCGGCAATCAACAAAGCCACCGCTAACGCAATTAAGCCTCTATCCGCAAAAAAAATCCAGCAACCAATCCGACCGATAAATAAGGCTTTAGAAAAAAACTTTGCGGGTATATTGAGTTCAACAAAATACAGAAAGTTTTTTAGAAAAATAAAAAAAATGAGGAATTGTTATCCAGCACTGGCATTGTAATCAGTTTATCTGTTGTCATTTTTAGGTCCTTTTAACTGACCACTTTCCTGAATAGGTACAAAGTAGCGCCGAAAGTCACAATCGCAATCACTCCGATTACAGCGTAAGCAGAAACAAACGTACTCCAAGTCAACCCTCCCTCGATTAAGCCTCTTGTTACGTTAGAAACATAACTCAATGGGTTGTAGTCAGCAACGGTTCGCGCCCAAAGAGGCATGATTGATGTGGGAAAGAGGCCACTGCTAATGAACATAAGTGGTAAGGCTATAATATTGGAAACTGCTGATAGAGTTTCTGCGTTCTTTGTCTTCAAGCCCAAGGCAAGTGAAAGCCCAAACCAAGCAAGTCCGAAGAAGGCAAAAGTCACGAAAATGAGTAAGAGTCCACCGACCCCGGTTGCGATTCTAAGACCCAGCAGCATTGCCACTCCAATTATTATGGCTGACTGGGCCATCAGCACGAGTATGTCGCTCACCAAGCGACCAAGCAAAATTGCCGATCTGCTGGCAGGAGTTAAAAGCACTTTCTGAAGAAACCCCGAGTTAAGATCACTCACGACTCGACTGGCCCGTCGGCATACCAATTACTAAATTCAGCACCAATATCCCCGGCGTAAGGTAAGCAAGGTAACTTCCAGTTGGTCCTAGAAAAATGCCGAGTTGTTGAAGTAACTGGGAGAAAAGGATCAGAAACAGCAATGGCGTGAAGAGGTGGACAAACAGTAGAGTAGGGTTTCTCCGTAGTTTTATTAAAGCTCTTTGGAACAAGGATTGAATGTCATAAAATAGTGTCATTTTTGTTTTACCTCACATTAAGATTTGTTCGTTGATTTTTCTGCCGAGTTCTTCGGGTCTTATTCTTCTGCCTGTGTGGTGCAGGAAAACATCATCAAGTGTTGGAGAGGACATGTTCAAAGAAGTCGGGCGAATGTTATTGCGGTCCAACGCTGTAACTACATCAGCTATTATTTCATCCGCGTTCTTCGCATGAGCAGCAATACCGCCGTCTGAATCAGTAACATCCACTACGCCAGGAATTTCTTGCAAAATCCTTTTTGTTTCGGATCTCAACAGGGAATCTTTTGGGTCCTTAAGAGAAAGAGTTATGGTGTCATGTCCGATTGCCTGCTTGAGTTCTGTTGGCGAACCACCAGCAACAATTTTCCCGTGATCAATTATTGAGAGTCGCCGGCAGAGTTTGTCTGCCTCCTCCAAGTACTGAGTCGTCAAAAATATTGTAATGCCTTCTTCCCTGTTTAGCTCATCCAGGTAGTCCCATATTGACGCACGGGCTTGAGGATCAAGCCCAGTTGTCGGCTCATCAAGGAAAAGTAATTTAGGCTTATGAATTAGGGCAGAGGCGAGGTCAAGCCGTTTTTTCATGCCGCCTGAATATCGGCCAGCAGGTTTGTTTGCGAATTCTTCAAGCTGCACAGTTTTTAGTAGCTCGTCCACTCGTTGGTCTAAGGCGCTACCATGCATTTGTTGGAGTCGACCTTGAAGACGGAGGTTTTCTTTGCCTGTTAGGTCAACGTCTATTATGGTTTCTTGTGTGAGGACTCCGATAACTTTTCGGATTTCTTTTGGCGATTTTTCTAAATCGTAACCAGCTACTTGCACGTGCCCTGAAGTCTTTTTGAGGAGCGTGGTGAGGATTTTGATTGTGGTGCTTTTTCCTGCGCCATTTGGCCCCAGAAACCCGAAAAACTCGCCCTTTTTCACATTAAAAGAGATCCCTTCAAGTGCTCTTGTACCGTCAGCATAGACCTCTACGAGGTTTTCGACCGAAATAATATCTGATGGATCCATTTATTTTTCACTTCACGTAATTTCCTAATACATGGTTGCTGTTTCGGATTAAGTTTGTAGCGAATACACTCGCTTTTTATAAAATATTAGGATGCAACGTCAGCCCAGCAAGTAATTTAACGAGCGGGCACTGGCTTCCATTCTAAGGTACAGTCTTCTTTTCAAGGGTTCTCGACACATCCTGCTTCGGTTTTTTGAAAACATCGTTCTTGATTGTCAGACTCAAAGCGATGATTAAAACGGCTAATGCGATACCTATTCCGAAGATAACGTTGAACGCTGTTGCTGAGGGCAGAGTTGCGACAATAACGCTTTTTCCACCTACGACTTTAGTTACTGCAACGGTGAATGAAGCCAAGATTGACGTTGTAAGAACTGGCCCAACTGCGACTTCCAAGATTCTTGAGAGTTTGGTTGAATCCTTGACCAACAGAGATGCTTTCTTTGGGCAGAGATAGGGATATCATGTTTGAGATAGGTACCAGCAGAGTGACAAGTCCTATAAAACCGAAAATTATGTCTACTGTGACGCCTATGGCGGTTCCTCGGTTGACTATGAACAGCAAAAAGCTCACGATTTCGACGCCTGCACCTGCAACGAGTGTTGGCTTGGGTCCAACTCTACTCACCAGCCTTCCAACAAGCGGCCCCATTATAAGCATGACTATTGTACCTGGCACTATTGTTAGACCAGTGTGGATGACATCAAAACCCAGCCCATATGGCGCAGGCACTTCAAGGTACTCGATGGCGACAAAGAAGAGCAGAAAGTTCGTGATGCCTGATATGAGAACAACTAAATTAGCGATAAAAACATTTCTTATTTTAAGAAGATCAAGCCGAATTAACGGTTCAGGCACTACAGTTTCCGCGTAGAAGAATGAAATTATCAATGAAAGCCCAGGAATCAAGAATGCCAATTCTTCAAGTGAAAACCAGCCTAGCGCTGATCCTTCCGTTGTGTATATCAGTACAAGTGCTATTCCTAGTGAAAGCAGTAGGGCACCGACGTAGTCTATTTTACACTTTGTACAGGAGGCGTCTCGTTTTATGACCACTACGACAGCGACAAAAACTATCACGCTTAATATCGCCGCAATGTGGAAAGCATCACGCCAACCTAAGTTTTGAATAACGTATGATCCAAGCACTAATCCCAGCGAAGTGCTGATGGCTGCTGAGCCTACAATGACGCCCATTGCACTGGCTAATCGTTCTTTGGGAAATATATCTGTTAAAAACGCTAGTGCCAGTGGAAGCATGGCTAAGCCTACGCCTTGGATGGCTCGGGCAAATATCAGGAAGTAAATGCTAGTTGAGAATCCCGCGATGCCGACGCCCATGGTATAGAAAGCAAGAGCTACAAGCATCATTTTTTTCTTTCCATAAAGGTCACCTAGTTTGCCGAAAATTGATGAAACCACGGCACCAACTAGGAGAACTATGGATGTGATCCAAGATCCAATGGTTGTTGTTGTAGACAAGTCTTTCACAATTGTCGGGATGCCTGGAAGAACCATGGTTTCTACATAACTGATGAGTAGAAGAGATGCAGTTAAGATTACAAGTGCCCGAATGGGGTATTTGTCGGCTTTTGTCTTACCGGTTGGTAACGAATTATCTTTTGGGTTTAAAGCTGTCATGTTTTTTCGCTTCGTTTTTCCCTACACATGTCAAGGCATGCGGATTAAGCTTGTAGCGAATACACTCGTCTTTTCAAAAAGTATTTAGGGTACCACGCCAATCCCTATCTGTGCGCAGACTAGTTTTAGAGTTGTCGATAAAAGACCAAATTAAAAAACTAAAAGATCTAGAAAACCTAAAGGATGTCGACAAACCTGAGCCAGAATTTCCGAATCAAAACATAAAGTCGCCTGACATTGAATCGAGTCTAAAATTATTGGAAATGTTGCAAAAGATAAAGTCATTTGAGATGCTGCATGTTCTCAGATTTGATCAGGACGAATTCGCAGCTATACTTAAGGTGGAAATCAAAGATCCTTCTTTCAACATTGAAGACCTATTTAATAACAAAGAGATGACTCATGGTGCCAAGGTCGAACTGCAACTGTTAGAGAAAGAAAAAGAAGGAATCTATATTTACTTCATGAAGGGAAAGCCGCCTCATTCAAGTTCTCAAACGAGCAGCATAAAACTAATTATGTACCCATCTATGCCTGTTAGTTATCGCGATGGAAAAGTTAGAGTTACTTTGCTTGGAGATAATGACCAAGTGAAAGAGGCGCTTGAATTTTTCGAAAAAGCAGGAAATTTTAAGGTGGTTTCACTTATGGATGCAAAATTCTTGCCTAGCTCACCATTTAGTCGCCTAACTGAAAAACAGCGGGACGCTGTCATTTTGGCTTTTAGGCTTGGCTACTTTGATACGCCTAGAAAAGTAAGCGCGGATGAACTTGCAGCAAAGCTTGGGCTTGCGAGTTCTACTTTAGCTGTTCATTTAAGAAGAGCGGAACGTCGGTTACTCGCTGACCTGTTAAACGAACAATAGTTGAGCTTATTGAGGGCAATAGCGCGCAAACCATAGACATTGACTGTGATTTGCATGGCACGAAACAGGAAACGAAGGATAAGTGGCGATTTAGCTCAATGCATACTTCTGATTCTTCGCAAAGAAGGTGCCCAAACCCTGCTGCAACTCCAAGAAAAAACTGCCCTGCAAACCTCAGGTTTCCACAATCAGACTGGAGGACGGCGTGCACGTTCCGAAACGTTGAGTGTAGTATCAACATGCGATGACCTGGCTCGCAAAAAATGGATAAAACTTACAGATAATGCTACGTACGAGTTAACGGCTGAAGGCAGGGTGCAAGCGGAAGAAATCGCCAATGACATGGAAAGTTTGGTCCACAGGATTAAAACCCAGATTTTAAGTCCCTCTGCTGCTGCGAGGAACGCGACAGCCGGTTACTTTGCGTTAGCTATACTGAAAATGTTGGCTGGGTTTTTTAGTGGTAGCGTCGGTTTGATCGCTGATGGCGCAGACACAACAGTCGATACAGCATCTTCAGCAATTGTTTGGGCGGGCATAAAATTCAAAAAAGACACCTTGGGCACGCTTATCATACTTGGGTTGATGTTTCTAACAGCGGCTATTCTGTTCTATGATTCAGCAAGTTCTATAATTAAGAATGTTCAGGGCATATTCCCTCCAATATACATGCCTATAATGGTAATTGTCATTGAACTCATAGCTATGCTATCGATGTATGTTCTTTCGCTGTATCAGCGGATTGTGGGAAACAGAAACCAGAGCCTGGCGCTAATATCTCAATCTATCGACTCCAAAAACAGCGTATATTCCTCGGCAGCTGTTATTGTGGGCGTAATTTTCTCTATATTTGGCATATACTGGGTAGATGCGATAGTTGGAGCATTCATAGCTGTTAGAATCAGCATCGATGGAATAAGTTTAACCCGAGAAGTTGCCAAATCGATGAACGGGCAACAGCCCGAGTTTTCAAAGTTCAAGTCTGCCAATCGAAAAACGACTTGAGCAGCGCCGCTTGGACAACTTCCGAAACTGGATATTGTACTCCCTATACAAAGGCAAATTAAGCACTAAACAGGAGCTTGTGGATTCGCTGGAAAAAACTTTCCGACCAAGCTACATACCTGCAGCGTTCAATGAATTCAGTGTTGGAACAGACGTTGATTTCGATGCCGATTTTTCTGACCTTATCAAGCCCTTAATCGACGAAGCATACATTGTCGAAACAAACAGTGCTTACTCGCTGACGAGTAAAGGTAAAACCTTCATTAAAGATACGATGGATACTCTGCGGTATAAAGAAACCGAACTCTAATGATTCCATCCGGATGTTAACCTGTTACTCACTCTTTGTTTCTTTCTTTTTCTGAAAACAAAATCTCATTTCATCAACATCATAAAAGGTATTTATGAATTCATCGATGCCTGCTTCCAGGTTTTTCTGCCCTTTTTCCGTGAGAGAATATCGTTTGTTTTGGTCTACTGCGAGAATTTCATTTTTATTTAGGTTTTTCAGTACTGGATATATTGTTCCGGGGCTGGGTCTTTTGCCGCGCCTTCTTTCTAATTCTTCGGCTATTTCAGCTCCAGTCATCGGCGTTTTTCGTACTAGCCACACGATCAGAAATGAGAGGAAGCCTTTGGAGCCACATTCAGCCATAGCTAGTCGTTTGAGTTAATTGATATTAAAGGTTACTGACGTGATATCGGTTTTACGATATACTTAATAGCCACTGTATCGCATAACCAATATCTCAAAACCAATACAAACAAAAGCATGGAGAACCAAACATGGCAACCACAATTTACTATTTCTCAGGAACAGGCAACTCACTATACCTCACACGCCAACTGGCGACAAAAATCGGAAACTGCCAAATCAAATCCATAGCTAGACCGCCACCAATCCAACCAGTCGGCGGCTCAGAGGAAAACTTGGGTTTCGTTTTCCCCGTCTATTACCGGGGATTACCAAGAATAGTCAAACAATTCACTGAAAAACTCAACATACGCCCCGGAACATACTGTTTCGCAGTAGCAAATTACGGCGGGTCCAAACAAGGCACATTAGCCGTACTTAATGAAGTTCTACAATCCAAAGGCGCACAGTTATCTTACACAGAGGGAATAAAGTTGCCTGGCAACTACATCCTCAAATTCGACGCGCCACCAACTGAAGAAACACACAAAATATTGGAAGAAGCCGACGGCATCATAGAGAAAGCAGCCAACGCAATCGCAAAAAAGGAAATTCGACCCCTCACAAGTTCAGGCATTTACATAAGCAAAATTGGCAGCCGACTTTTCTACAGGAGCGCCGCTAAATTTGACGAGAAATTCACGGTGAATGAGAAGTGCACTATCTGCGGTCTTTGCAGCGAGATTTGTCCAACTCAAAACATAAAGATCGTAAACAAAAAGCCCTCTTGGCAGCATCACTGCGAAAGATGCCTAGCCTGCATCCAATGGTGCCCCGTTGAAGCCATACAGTATGGGAAGAAAACAGCCAAACGCGGAAGATATCATAACCCCAACATTAGGGCAAAAGACATCGTTGAAGGAAATAAGGGAACAACAAACGTTTGACAAAAAGTTGTGGCGGGGCTACTCGTCTCATACCCGTGAGTTCAAAACTTTCTATTCAGAGCGCACGCGCAACTTTTTCTTCTTGTTTCCTCCCGCGATAGCGAGCAATACACCTATGTGTCAAGTAAGGTTGTTAGTCGGTCTCTGACATTTTTGAGTTTATCTATGCTGGGGACAATTTTGGAGGGGTCCATGCGTTTTAAGTCTTCAAGATAAGAGATGTAGCTGTTCATTTCTTCTATTGCACCATCTGCAGAACGTGGTTGTTTTGTGTGCATTCTGTAAGGCCATTCGAATTCTTTTTTGCCTTTTTCGGTGATTTCATATTTTCCGTCTTCACGTTTGCTGATGCTTTCTTCTTTGCAGAGTTGATCTAGCAGAGGGTAAATTGAGCCTGGTGAAGGTCGCCAGTTTCCTTGGCTGATTAACTCTATTTGGTTCATTATTTCAGCGCCGTTTCTTGGTTCCTGTTGAAGCAATACGAACACCCATGTCCGGAGGATTCCTCGTCTGTGGGGATTATCCCACCTGCCCAGATGAAGCCCCCGTCCTAGATGGTGATGCTCATAATGTTCTTGACGTTTATCTTCTCTAGACATTTTCATCATTTGATCCAATATCGTTTAATCGATATATCGAATAATCGAAGTATGCTAATAAATCTTTTTAAAAATTAGTGGTAACGCAAATCATCTTTGCTAAAGAGTCACTTTCTTGTAAATGATTATTCAGAAGAAAAAGATAAAAAAAATTCTTAGAAAAAAATAGTGGAGACAGAGATTACGATTCACTTATTCTATTCTGATTGTATTTTTCGCATGTAGGCTGCTATAGTGAGGGGCACGAATATAGCCACAATTACTCCTATTCCGATGAGTGATAGCCAGAAGTCATTACCGATAGTGCCTTGATTGAAAAGCTGTCGAATTGCATCAACAAGATAGGTTACTGGATTTAACTTGACAAATGTTTGCAGCCAGTTGGGCAGTGTGTTGGTAGGTACAAAGGCATTGGATAGGAAAGTTAGCGGAAACAGGATGGCAAAAGAGATGCCCTGCACACTGGTTGCCGAATTACCGATGACGCCCATTAAAGCAAATATCCAGCTGATACACCAGGCAGCCAGAATAACCAGAAGACCGCCAGCAACAACGCCCCCAATACTAGCCAATCGGAAACCAAGGATATAACCCATGACTATTACCAGAGAGGTGGCGATGCTGTAGCGTAGCAAGTCTGCTATCGCTGCCCCGGTTAAGGGGGCTTCGTGTGAGATTGGAAGGGATTTGAAACGATTGAACACGCCCTTCTCCATATCCTCGCGGAGTTTCACGCCCATAGCGCTGGTAGCAGTCAACGCAGTCTGGACCATGATGCCTGGTATAATTATTGGCAGATAACTAGTGATGTTGCCCGAGACTGCGCCTCCAAAGAGGAAGGTAAACAAGAGCGTGAATAAAATGGGTTGTACGATAACGTCAAAAAGTTGCCCTGGGTCTCGACGAATCAGAAGCAAATGACGATAAGCCATGGTTAATGAGTTCCGGATAGTCATAGGAATGCTTGTGCGGTTCTTTAGTTTGCGTTCAACGCCTGGAACAATTTTTGTTGTCATTGCTTGCTCGCTCCTTTTTGTGTTTGCTTGCTTTCATGTTCATGTTTGCTTTCACCGGTAAGAATGAAGAAAACTTCGTCTAGAGTTGGTTCTTGCACGTTCACTCTAGAAGGGCGAATGTTTTCTTTGCGCAGAGCGAGGAGTAAATCGGTTACGCGTTCAGGATCTGCCATGGGGGCAGTGATTAGTGTGGGCTCGTTTGTCGATGCTTTTGTCTTTAGTACTGTTTGAACGATGCTCATTGCCTTGGCGTTATCTTTCTCATTTTCGAGTCGTAGATGCAACGTTGCGCTTCCGACTTTGGCTTTTAACTCGTTAGGTGTACCTTCAGCCACTACACGTCCATGGTCGATAACGACAATTCGGTCAGCAAGCTGGTCAGCTTCATCGAGATACTGAGTCGTTAAGAGAATTGTTGACCCAGACGAAGCAATTTGTCGGATAATTTTCCACATTTGATTTCTTGTCCGCGGGTCAAGTCCTGTTGTGGGTTCATCGAGAAAAATGAGTGGTGATTGCACAATGAGGCTTGCCGCGAAATCGAGCTTGTGTCTCATACCGCCAGAGAACTTCTCGACTGGTCGGTTGGCAGCTTCGGTTAACCCAAATTCTTCTAGCAGCTCTGTGGTTCTCTTGCGTGCTTCAGATATACTTAATCCAAGTAACATTCCAAAGATTCTCAAGTTCTCGGCTGCGGATAGTTTCTCGTCAAGAGCAGCATCTTGGTCAGTTACACTGATTAGCTGACGGACGATTTGCGCTTCACGCTGTACGTCATGGCCAAATATTTTAGCGGTGCCGCCGTCTGGCTTTAGTAGTGTTGCAAGCATATTGATGATTGTTGTCTTACCTGCACCGTTTGGTCCAAGTAAACCATATATATAGCCTGTCGGTATGGCTAAATCCACGCCATCAACTGCACGATTATCGCCAAAAATTTTGACGAGCCCTTTTGCTTCTACGGCTAGAGCACTTTGTCTTTTTGTTGTAGATAGTTTCTTTAGGTTTTCAACCTGAGTTTCAGTTTGCTTAGACATTTATTATCGCCTATTCGATATCGTTTAATCGATGTATCGACTAATCGATATTGCTAATAAATCTTTTGACGAATCGAGAAAAAATCGAATGCTCAATGCAAGAAACCGCCACTTTCCAGTCAACAACCATAAACTATTCAATGGCAACAACGGATGTGACTCTCAACCGAGACATCAAATTATAAAAAAGCGTTTTCTATCCCACCGCTTTTCTAGATATTTTCTGTGGATCTAATGATTCCAATGGCGATGTATATAGTCAGCCATGGCAGCGCCAACTAAGGGACGCTTTCGATTGCTTTAGCGGCTCACGAAGAAAAGCAAGGCAAATGTTTCGGTAAATTAAGCTAAAGAAATTCCTCAAAAGCTTTTGTAACAAAGAGAAGCAAACAAAGGCTGTCCGACGGGAACCGATGACGAGCAACCGCCATTTATACTGTTTTCCCTCTGCAATTATACATTTGATCCCGAAAGAGTCCAGGTCTCTTCCGACGCCAAAATCAGCGTGCCACGATAGCACCGTATACTAGCGTTATGGTTCAACAATTCAGAGCAGAAAAAGATTAGCTTTTATAGCTGCAGATATTGAGTGCAACAAAATAACGTCACGCAAAGGGCAATTCTGACTCGGTTCAATATTTGCTGGGGCACAGTTCTTTAGCGTATGTTCAAATCTACGCGCGACTGGCAGAACAATGTTTTGGCGACCAAGAATATACGATAGTTGAGGCTAGAAGCAGCCAGGAAAGACGCCAGGCAATACAGAAAAGTTATGAGTTTATCGAGAGGGACGGTGATGGTGTTTCGTGGTATCGTAAACCCAAAACTGACTAAAAAGAGATGCAAAGGCTAAATAAAACCGTGGTATCACCTTTAGCACCGTATGCTAGAGGTTTTTGATGGAAAAGGGCTCGTAGCCTAGCACGGATTAAGGTGTCGGCCTTCGGAGCCGGAGATCGTGGGTTCAAATCCCACCGGGCCCGCTTCCATCCCTAAAAAAAGCCAGTTTATATGTTTCATGTCTGAAATTTTTCTAGCAAAATGAAAAATGGTTCAAGAGACTAAATATTCGAAGCACTTTGAGACAAATTTCTGAAGAGTATACGATAGCGTTGGCGATGGGTCTTCAATCGTTCATTTTAACTATTCGCTGTCGACTAGATGGGCTGTGCCATCTGGACAAAAAACTTTTTCGCCGATGCAAACTCTGAAAAAGCGGCGTTTACATTCGAAAAGTTGTCTTTCGCAACCGTCACAATCACGAGATAACAATTTAACACCTCACCATTGCTGAAAATGCCTAAAATATTAATAATATTTATGAATTTCAAGTATTAACTTCTAGTTGTGCTTGTGGATTATTCGTTCTGTTAACTTTGTTGGAGTTCAAGCAGTGAAGGTTTCTAAAAATGCTTTGGCATTTTGCTGATTAAGACTCTAGTAATTTAACTTGAATATTCACATTCCGAATAGAGAATGATAGCTGTTCATAATTCTTTTTAAATACATAGGATCAATCAGGACTAAGGTTTCCTAGCTTCGAAATGATCTGGAAACTAATTTAATTGAAGATAAAGGAGAAGAATAAGAAATGTTGGAAACAAGAAATGCTAACGAATTCGAGTTTTCATTTTTAGATAATTTAATGCCTGAAGATCAAACAATCGAGAAACACGTCAAAACTTTCTTGGACATAGTAATTCTGTCAATGTTGAATGGAAGATCAACCTATGGCTATAAAATCATAGCTATAATCCATAAAGAGTTTGGTATTCTGTTGAGTCCAGCTACACTATATCCTTTGCTTCACAGTTTAGAAAATGAGCAGTTGATAAAATCAGTTTCAGACGATGGAAAAACTTTTTACCAATTAACGTTAAAAGGAAAAGAGATATTCAGAAAAAAAATAGTTGCTTTTAACTTGTCCACTAATATATTGTCCAACTTTATCAAAAAATGTGGATCCAAATAGGATAACCAAAAAAACTAGATTAAATTAACGGGAACTAAAACTTTTTCTGATTGCCTAGTTTCTGCCAATATTTCTTCAAGTTTACTTTTTAGAACATCTTTTTTTGCGGTACGAATTAACACTATCTCTGTGGTTGTAAGATCTTTTTTAACCAAAACTTGAAGAGCCTTGTTTTCTTCTTCCAAGTTTCTGGTCATATCGACAGACAATCCTTTTATGTTGTCTATAGGGGTCTCAAACAAAAATTCACTCGGGTTCTTCTTGAAAAGGAACAATCTTTTGTTTGTAACATAAAGAAAGCCTGGTCTCCATACCCCAGAAACAGATCTGTTATGACAAAAATATGAGCCAAAAGTCTTTAGAATAATTTCCTCATCCTTAATTAATGGGGCTTCCTCGATGCTTTCAGTTAGAACGGTTTTTCTGATTTGTTCATCCCATGTTCCCATCATCCCATAGTCGACCATAGTAGTCAAACCAGCAATTGCAGCTTTCAGGTTAATCCCAATTAGTGGGACACCGGAAACTGAAATTATTACATCTGCATGAAGAATTACGCCTTTGACTAAAATTCTATCAATAAGATCGACAAGAGCTCCATCCCTTGAAGGTTGCAAATTAATCCTCTCCGCAATCCGCCTCTAACAAAACAAGCATTTCTCTTAAATTAATGAACTCTTGAGTTACGCATTCCTGTGACGCTTGCTCAATCTTTCTTATTGATGCCTTGAGCTCTTTCTTTTTCTTTTCAGATACTTTGCTACCTAATCTTTTTTCCGCAGCGGAAAGTAACACCTTTGCTTGGCCTACCTTTTTCGTTTTTGCAATTAGACCGTCCTTAAGTTCGAGAAGTTTACTAGTAGATAACTTAACTCTCGGAGGTTCATGTGCTTTCATGGCTGTTTGTAAGTGGTGCAAACCCGTTTCAAGTTTTTTCTTATCTTCAGGAGAGATTTTTCCTCCTGCCTCTTCAATAAATCTCTTTGTAGATTGGATCGTGGCTGCAGCTTGATTTTGAATTTCGATGCACTCTTTTTCTTTCTCGTCCGTCTCGTTGAACTTAGTTGCTTCAATAATTCTCTTGATAATTTCATCCTGCGAAAGATTGCTTGTCTCTGAAATCTTGATAGCTTCAATTTTTCCTGTTTCCAAGATTTCAGCGGAGACAATCAAAATGCCGTTTGTATCTATTTTGAATGTTACTTCCACTTTTTGTTCGTATTTGGGTGCCTTTGGGATACAGTCGATTTTAAACAACCCTACGGAAGTATTATCTTTAGCCATTTCGCGTTCACCTTGTAAGACATGGATCATCATTGATGTTTGGTAATCTTCTTGGGTGGCAAAAGTCATGTTTTCCTCTGTTGGAATCGTACTGTTTCGTTTGATTAGCCTTGTAAAGAGTCCGCCTGATGTCTCAACTCCCAAAGATAGGGGAGTAACGTCTAGCAATAGCATTTCTTTTATTTCGCCATTCAAGACACTTGCTTGAACGCTGGCACCTGTAGCAACTATTCCCATGGGGTCTATGCCTACTTCAGGTTTTGTTTTAAAATAAGTTCCAAAGTATTTTCTAACTATGGGCATCCTGGTTGGTCCTCCTACTAAAATTAATTTATCTATATTCTGAGAACTTAAGCCGGAGTCTTTAAGAGAGTTTTCTATTGGATTTAGTAATCTCTCAAGTTGTGGATTAATTAACTGTTCAAGCTTTTTTCGAGTCAAACTTATGCTAATTCTTTTTTTGGAATGGTTAAGTTTGATTCCAGTATCTATCGAGGTTGAGTGTTTGGTTGAAAGTTGAATCTTGGCGATTTCTCCAGCATCTCTTAGCAAGTTTAGGTTTTTAGAATTGTTCTCTAAGCAAACGCCATGTTTCTCTTCAACTTCTTCCAGAAGGTACTCTAGAATCGAATCATCCATGTCCTTGCCTCCAAGATGAATATCTCCGCTGGTAGACAGAACCTGAAATAGCCCTTTGTTCATCTCCAGTATGGTCACATCGAAAGTTCCAGCGCCCAAATCTAGCACTGCTACTTTCAGATTTTTACCCACCTTATCTAGACCATAAGCTAATGAAGCTGCGGTGGGTTCACTCACTATTCTTAAAACTTCAAAACCGGCTATTTCCCCAGCTTCTTTAGTTGCATTCCTTTGATTATTATTAAAGTAGGCTGGCGCAGAAATTACTGCCTTTTCTATTTTTTCGCCTATGTAGTTTTCAGCATCTTTTTTTATCTTTTTGAGAATCATAGCCGATATTTCTTGGGGGCTATATGATTGGCCATCGATGTTCTCAGTGTAATCTGTTCCTATTTTTCTCTTAATCCATCTAACGGTTCGTTCAGGGTGTTCGTAAGAGTATTTTTTGGCATCTTTGCCAACAAGTATTTCCCCATCTACTTTGAAAGCGACAATTGAAGGAAACATTTTCCCATAAACATTTTGTCCTTCGACGGCCGGAACAAGTCTTATTTTTCCATCTTTCATAACGGCAGCCGCAGAATTAGAAGTCCCAAGATCAATCCCGATTGTTCGAATCATCATTATACACCTGAACAGTTTAGCTAGTTTTTTCCTCGACAATGATGTTTTCTTCAACTTTTGTTTTCTCAATCGAGCAAAGGTAATGTTCACAATATCTTTCCATTAAAGATTTGGCTTCTATTATTTTCTTGAATTTTTTCTCACTTGATGGATCGTTTGGATGGAGATCAGGATGATATTTTCGTGCCAAACTGCTATATGCTGAGTTAATCTCAGATATGCTAACTTCTTGACTTAAACCCAATGTTCTCCTTGCTTCCTCTAAGGCTTCATAATCTATTCTTCCAACAACGATTTTTGTAAAATTATAAGCTGGCAACGGACCAACGGAGAGAAACTTAAGTTTACCATCATATTTTTTCTCTAAATCAGTCAATTTAGCGTAGAATTCTTGCTCTTGGTTTTTATCAATCAAGAAAGCAGCATTCAAAATAGTGTCTTGGTCTACGTTTTTGTTCTCTTCAAAATCCATTGAAAAGCTCTTCAGTGAATTTTCTATGTGGGCTAAATATTTAGCTTTCTTTTCATCAAGCGCTGATTTAACTTTTCTGCCTAACTCAATTCTGCTTGATTGATCCGTGTTTTCCTTAGCTGCATTGATTAGCTCTTGGATTTTGGTATTTTCCTTTAAGATGATTGCAAGGATTGTTTTATCCCAAGAAATCTTTATGTCAATTTGCAATTTATTATCAACTTTTTCCAAGGTGTTCTTAAGTTTCATTTTACCCCGTTTTAGAATGTTCTTTATCTCTGCGTCATTCTTCGCTATTGATCCGAAACCCATTGGAATCACGGAATAAGGATCCATAATCTTTCGTAAAACTTTATCATGAATTCTCGCTTCTTCGACGCCAATTCTGCAGTCTTCAAACACATCACTCACAACAGCGCATATATCTTCGAATTGGACACTGTAAGTTTCGCCGTTATCCATTCCAATGTTTCCAAAGTTTTTTTTGTCATCTGAGTTTATGATTCCATAAATGTATTTTGCCATTTTTAGTTTCCCCTTATTTTTGATTTACTCATTTGCCCAACAAAAGAGTAAGGCGGCCAAGGTCCAGTAAATCTAACAGCAAACCCTTCATTCTTAAGAAGCCCTAGCACACTTCCTAAGGTTCCGATTTTCTCTTTTTTTGCTAGGCAAGTTATGTTTAGAATCATTTGTTGGTCTTGCCATTGCTTGGGAACTTCTTTGCTTGTTGAACTAAACTTTATATCGTCGACAACTTTCTCGATTTGGCAACAAAGATTTTTTGTGTAGTTGCCTATTATAAGCTGTTTTTCAAGCTGCATTTTTTGTTCCAGCTTCTTTCTAATTAGGTAACTTGCACCGCTGCTTGTGTTTTCAAGTTTTTTTTCTAAACCAATGATTTCTTCATTGTTACTCAGTGATTTTTCAAAAGTTTCGTTTTTAATGAAAACCTGAACTCCGTATTCAGCTTTTCCTTCGAGTTTTGCTAGCATAGCTTTAAGATAAGCGTACTCCTCATTGAGCCAATCCGTGAGAGTTTTGTCGTTTCCCTTGAAAATTGTATCGAAGGTTAACGGAATAACGGTTCCGTATTCAACTGTTGCAAGATCAATAACGTATTGGTGAGCTAAAATCCACTCGCCCGCTTCTTCTTTTGACTTTGTTTCATAGGGCTTTGCTTTACATGAGTGGACAACTACACCAATGTCTTTGAAAGCAACTACACTAACGGTGCTATCTTCAACGCCTACTTGCCCAAAATTCTTTTCGATTCCACTATTGATGACACAATAGAGGTATCTTCCTTCTTCACTAACGCATGTTTGAGTCATTTGGAGTCACTCTTAATAGCCATATTTTCTGGATTAGCCATGAGATCAATAGTGTCTTCCACTAATCGGTCCATGTCTGTTCGTAAAGATCTAACTATAGATTGGAGAGAATTTTCTTCTTTGATGTTTTCAAGTGCTTCATCAAGCTCCATCAATCCCTTTCCTAATCTTTCTATTTCTTCAGCGTTTAGCCTGCCTGACTCCATTCTCCGTATAGCTTCTCTTTCAAGAACATCTTGTATAACTTCAACTAGAGTAACAATTACTCCAAGAAGCCCTGATTTCAGATCGCTCTCATTTATTTCAATTGGCAATGTAATACCGCCTTTTTGTTTAATTTTACTTCTAAAACGCCGTTGTTGATGGTTTTTTCAATTTTATCTTTGACGAGGCAAGGGAGTGAGAGTTCTTTGTAGTATTGTCGTCCAGATATTATTAGATGAGACTCTGCTAATTTTACTTGGATTTGTTTCTCTGTTGAAGGCAACTCCGCAACAATTCTTATGATATCTTCTTCATCTATAATATCTAATAGTTCCTCAGTACGAACACTGCTTGCGAGATATTCATCAACCCACCAACTAAACATGATCATTTCGCCGGTCAACGAATCCATTTTTGACCGTTGAAAAGAAACGATGGGTTTACCCACGATTTCTTTAGCTTTAGGGTTAATGATTTCTCTAATTATCATGAGGACTTCCATATCTGAAGCGGCACAAATCAGGTTAGCCAACTCTCTTAACTCTGCATGGCGCTCGTTCAAGAGATATACCGTCATCTGCTTGCTTTTTTCGTCCAAAGCGTCAAGAAGATCATCAAGATTCTTTAATGAACTCAATTTACACCCACCTTCACTCCAACTTTCATTGGTTTTAGTTTCTTGGCTCTGGCGCTTTCCCATCCGCACCAGGGACATGCGAAGTTCAGCAGTTCTTCTCTGTTAACTTCTTTGCTGCATTGCGGGCAATCTTCTTTTTCTATTGCGGCGTTTTTCCAGGCGGCTGTATCTAGATTGGTTCCTGATGGAAATTCTAGTCCATATTTCGCTGCAGTCTCAAAAGAAGCAAGAGCAGCTCTGATTTTTATTCCGAGCAGTTCCACTCCAGCAACACTGATAGCGATGTCTGCGTTAATCACTAATCCCTTATCTAGTATTCTATCGATTGCGTCAGCTAATCCAGAATGTTCTTTTTCAGGCGTTAAAGTCATGTTCTCCATGTTTTCTACCTCCAATTTTGTTTGTTGACCCATCCACACCATGGGCACTCGCTATGAAGTTCCTCTTGGTTGATTTCTTTGCCACAGTTAAGGCACGACTGCATTGTTGCTAAGGATTGCCATGATTGGGTGTTCAAATTAGTATTTTCGGGAAACTTCAAACCAATTCTTTTAGCTGTCTCAAAAGATGAAAGGATTATACGAGTTTTAGTGTCCAAAAGATCGATGTTACTAAAGCGAATCTTTGCCCTTGCATCTACTGTGACGCCCTTGTCTAGTATTACGTCTAATAGGCTGACTAGGGTGGTATCTCGTGATCTATTGGACAAATGACATTTCTCCTATTGATTGAACAGATACCTATTTTTTCTGAGAATAAGGCTAATTCTAATCCTGAATTCGCCTTTTCACTTCGATTTTCTGAACGTTTTGGATTAACTAATTTTTTTTGTGTTTCTATCATGTTTTTCTCTTCCTACAAAATTATCCTAGAATGTTTATTCTCTGACTGGGACGCACAATGTTTAATCGTTTGTTCATTAGGCGTTGATGGCAAAGTTCACTATTGTTTTTTTCATATTCTTCCTTGGTTATTTCGCCAAGTTCATAGAGTAGCCTATTTTCTCTTAATTCATTGTTGATTCTTCGTTGATTTTCTTTAACTCTTCCTTCGTCACCATAATCCATGATTGTCTCCATAAGCCAGATCATATCAAATGGCGGCACAGAGAGGCCAAGCATTTCTAGAAATATATCGTCTATGAAAAATGGCATCTTATTACTCCTGCTTTTTCTTTATTTCCACGCCTTCGGTGCCAATTTTTATATATACAAAGTTATGCGGTGCCCAGGGTCCACTATAGAGAAACTTTAGTTTTGGATATTTAATCTGCAAGATTTCAATTTCATCCGAGAAAGCATCTATCCGTTCTTTGTTAACCAAAAAAGAGGCATTTAAAACAAGTCTCTCGCTAAATAAGTCACACGTAACTGTTTCTTTTGATTTTGATTTTAAAGACTCAGTAATTTCAGAGGCCAATGTTTTTTTCTGTTGATCGTCTACGAAAACGGTTTTATCGGTTTGCACAATTTTCACTCCGAGTTCAACCATGTTTTCAACGAGTTTTAGGGATTCTGCTGTAGGGTTGTAGGCTTTCTTTAGCAAGCGTTTTAGGATTATTTCATTTTTTATTGTGGTCCCAAATTCCGTTGGTACAACTGAGTATTGATTCATTATTTCTTTAATTACGTTCTCATGTTTCTTTGTGTTATCTTCGGTCAATTCGTAATCAGTCATTGGAGAGTCACTGACAACTGCAGCTATGTCTCCACATGGAATGGTGTAGACTTCTTCGTTGCCGAGACCTATTTTGCCAAAGTTTTTCACTTCGTTGCTTTTTATTGCGCAGTAAAAGTATTTTCCTTCTTCTCTTTTCATTCGTCAACCCTCTAGATTTTTAGTTCTTGTTGCAGGTAATGGTTTAGAACTGAGTGAGCTTGAATATGCTCATTAACCAGATTTCTTATTCTGGGTTTAGCATCTTCGACTGGTCCATAAACTATTTCTTTGCCTGATTTCTTAAACGTCAATAATCCTTTCTGTTTCAACGAATGAAGCATCGGATATATTGTTCCCGGACTAAGCAACACGTTAAACTTCAAGTGTATAGTTCCGATTATTTCTGTTCCGCACATCATGTTCTTCTGAAGAATCGCTAAAATCACGTTTTCTAAGTTGTCTTTTACTATTTTTTCAACCGATTCGGCTGACAATGTTGATTCATCAAAGAAATCACCAGATAATATTGTGAGATCATTTGTTGTTAAGCAAAGTTCTTTATGGAGTGAAGCTAATTGCTTGATCTTTTCAAAGTTGAATTTCGTAACGTCGTACGTACATAAGCAGTTTAAGTTGCGCTTTAGGCATAACTCATTTAGAAAGCTTTCCCTTCTTTCAATTTCCGCATATTCTTGATTGATTAACGAACCTGCATCGACAATAAGTTGTTGTTCAAAATCTTCTTTTTTGAGTTCGTATAGTTCACTTGGGGAAACAACTCTTAATTTTCCTCCTACATGATTAAACTCTTTTATTAGCAAGGCGCTGCTGTCAGCAGTAACATAAATTATTTTTTGGCCGAGTCGAGAGGAAATCAAGAAGGCATTTTGAATCGAATACTTATCGACATTTGGGGCATACAAGTGAAGAGCATGTTTAGGATTAATAGTGTCCATATTCAGAAGCTGTTGAGAGAGTGTTGCAGTTTCCATGTGTTTTCATTCCTTAGTTATCTTCCTATTCCTCTGTTGTTTCAGGTGAAATTCGATCGCTTCGCTTTCTGACCATTTTCTGGGTCCAGCCTATTACTTGTCCATCTTTGCCTATTCTTATTACATATCTTGCGAGAAGATCTTGTGTGTCAGGTATTGACTTTCTCTGCAGTACTTCAATAGTGACAGCCCATTCGTCTTTTTTTTCTTTTATATCTATGATAGTCTCTGGATTTTTGGAAAGAAATCTTTTTGCTGCATCAAATGCTACTTCCGTGACTTTGAAAAGAGAGATCTTCTCTAACGCCATTTTCATTTAGTCTCCTTTCAATGAGATCCTAAGTCGTGCAAACCCCGATTTCTGGTACTATAAAATCGGACCGGTTTTTCTGTATGTTTGAGTGAGCATCACTTAGCATTTCCTTTATGAAATCAATTTTTTTAGGAATTTCCGTTGGATTGCCTATTTTTGTTGCGAGCACATCTAAGCAAATTTGTTCAAAGTCTTCTTTTGAATACTTGCCCATAGCTTTGAGGCCTTTAGAAATCATGATTTCAGCCCGTGTGCCAGGTTTATGAGGGGCAGGCAGTTCTTCTCTTAATGTCCGAACGATTTTGACAATATTTTTCGCCTCGACCATTGAGATGTGGGAATGCGCTCTAACAATTTTTACTTCAGTATCAAAGTCGTAATAATCCATGTGAAGATCTATCATTCTGTCCAATAGGGCATCTTGTGGTCTGTGTACTCCTGCATACTCCACAGAGTTACTTGTGAATATCACTTTGAAATCTGGATGAACCTTGACGTATCTTTCTTCTCCAAACATAGTTGGGAGTTCTAAAACGTGTTCTTCTAATACTGATAGCAGAACGTTGTTGGCTTCTGGCTTTGATCTCGAGAATTCATTATAGACTAATGTGTAGCCATGTTTACAAGCGAGTGTTAACGGATTGTCAACCCATCTGTATTTTGTCTTGTCCTTAGTTACCCTGACGTTATGGATGTATTTGTCTACCAGACTTTCAGCTTCCATTTCTGAGTATCCACCGATTAAGTCTGTTGTTGTTATTTGATCATCGCCGTTTATCCATACTGTTGGTCTGCCCAATTCTTTTGCTACTTGCATTGCCATTGTTGTTTTTCCGCAACCAGTGGGGCCGACAATATGGGGGTGACATGAAGCTTTAACCCAGAGTCTAATTCTGTCTTTTAACTTTCTGACTTGTACGGTTTCAATAAAACTTTCGATTGAGGGAGTTAGGAACTCTGTTTCTATTTTATCGATTGAGAGTTCCGGATGTTTTGTTTCATCGGAAACTTTAGTTTGCCTTTCTTCCAAGGTTTCATGAACTCGTTTTCCGCGAACAACTCTCTGATGAGTTGGCATGTATTTCATTTTTTAAAGTCCTCTTTTTTTTCCTTATACATGCGAGACTTACAGCAAACCTTTTAAGGAATATTCAGATACACGTTACGAGAACTGTTTCGAGAATCGAAAACTATTGGCAAAAACTTTCCCAAGATTGAAATATGGGTTCTTTTAAGGTGCTCATTCAAATTCGATTTTGAATACTTAGTTTTTGAAAAGAGAAAAAGTGGTCCTTGAATAATTAAGACCTTTCTTTTTTGAGATCATTTACCCAGAGCATGCGAACTCTCTGCGGACGAGGAACTACTGAACAATATTGTACCATTTCTCTGTGCTTTCTTAACCATTTTATTTTTTTATCTCTTTCTTGTGCGTTAACTGCACTTTTTGGCATTTTTGACATTCAATTCACCTCTCTTTGATTACTTAGCCATTTACTTCATCGATTGATCTGACTAATTGAAAAAAAATTGGGGATTGGGAGCAGCTTTGTTCCAACGGGTGAGGGGATCATCCGTAGAACTGTTTAATGTATTCTTGCTGGGCTTTTGCTTGATTGGCTATGCTAGCTTGCATGGCAGCGATACCAGTCATCATTTCAGCGACGCCCGATCTTAGGTTGTTTGCACCGTCTGCATGCATTTTGTTGGCAGCTTTTTGGAAATTGATTGTGGTTTGATTGATGCTTTTCTGCATACTGGAAACGCCCGTTTGAAGGTTACAGATACCTTCTGCGAGCATTTCGTTTGCGGCTTGCTGGAAATTGATGGCGGTTTGCTGGTAAAGTTTTTTCTTGCCATTTACGGAATTTGGATTTGGAGTAGTTTTCTTCGTTGTTTCAGTTGCTGTCCCTTTTTGATTTTTTGTTTTTTGTTTAGACATTTTTTTCATCTCAAACTTGTATTATTTTTTTTACAGATTTAGGACGCTGGAACAGGAGTAGCTATTGCTGCTTGTTCGACCTTTGTGATTTCTTCTGCGTAATGTAGGAATGTATCGACTGAAGCGACTACGACACGTGCCTCGATGGTGAGAATTTCGATTCCAACCAGTGAAGCTCTTGCCCAAGCATCGACGACTATACCTTTGTCCATTATGCGATCGATTACTTCTGCCAAACTACCTGAATCTGGACTTTGTTGCACCATTTTTAGTTCACCTCTCGATTTTTCGTTTTTTGTTTAGACATTTTTTTCATCTCAAACTTGTATTATTTTTTTTACAGATTTAGGACGCTGGAACAGGAGTAGCTATTGCTGCTTGTTCGACCTTTGTGATTTCTTCTGCGTAATGTAGGAATGTATCGACTGAAGCGACTACGACACGTGCCTCGATGGTGAGAATTTCGATTCCAACCAGTGAAGCTCTTGCCCAAGCATCGACGACTATACCTTTGTCCATTATGCGATCGATTACTTCTGCCAAACTACCTGAATCTGGACTTTGTTGCACCATTTTTAGTTCACCTCTTTATGGAAGCTTTGTTATGCTTCTCGAGTACGATATATTACTATTTAAGTAATATTCAGGGGGGTAAAACGGCGTTCGTATCGAGATCCGATATTGACTTGTTTCGTTTTTCGAAATATTCTAATTACGGAGTAAAACCTATACAACTATGACAACAATTAACGCTTAAGAGCGGGTTTAAACATAATGAAATTGAATGCAATCAAGTTTCGAAAAGATAATACCTGCCGTTTCTTTGATGTGATATAATAGAGGCCCAATTTGATGTGGATGATCTGTCGGGTAGCTTTCAGGAAAGGCAAAACCAAATTGCTGGTCCGAGGTATTCAGGATGCTGAATGGGTTTTTTGTCCGATGGTAAGAAACATAAAGAACGACAAAGTGCTGGTGCAATGTTGTAATAAATGCGCACATTTTGTTCGTTTCGAAAACAACACTTTTTCTCAAACACAAACCAAAAAGGTGATTTTTGCTCACAGGCATCCGGCTAGTTTACACTTTATAAAGGCTCCAGCAAAAAGGTGTGGTTTTAGAAAGTCTGCAACAAAAAAGCAATATCCTTCGTTATTGGGTTTTAGAGAAGAAAAACAGCCGATTGTGGATGTTTTTGAAGAGGATGAATACGTAATAGTTTTAGCAGAATTGCCTGGTATGAACGAAAAAGACGTCAATATGAACGTGGGAGAAGACTTCGTTACTATTACTGCGGAGAACGATATTAGGAAATATTTAGAGAAGATAAAGCTTCCAGCATCAATTACGGAAGATCCTGTGAAATTTATTTACAAGAATAATATCTTGCAAGCAAGGCTAAAAAAACGACAGTTGAATTAGTTAGAAGCTGCTTTGAACATAACCATATTTTTAGATATAGCAATCTGAAATTTGCTTGTCAAATTTGATTCATCTATAATTTAGGATTTGGCTGCAAATTTTGGTGAAATGAGGTTTATTGCATCCATAAGCTGGCGCAAACCTGAATCGATATCACCGTTTGAAACATGCAATATTATTTGCGAAGTTTTTTTCCTTAATATAGCCATTTGACGGCATGTTTCGCAAATCCAGTTTCCCTTTTTCAAAGTCCTTGCACGCTAAAAGTGTCTCAGCGTTTTTTATTAATACTCTTGCTTTACTCGCTTTTGTAACCAGATCTTTGATTTCGGTTTATTTGTTCCGTCAATTTTTTTATTGTCTTTTCTATTTCCAAATATGTTGGGCAACTTTTTGTTTCAAGTTGTTTGTTCACGCTGAAGCTTTTGGGATTGATGGCTACTTCTACGCCTACTGTGTGGCAGATTCTATAATATTTCCTTGCTGCTCCTAAGGGGCTTTCTTCTCGAAAGCTTTCAATAAGTCCTGCTTCTTGAAGGATGCTTAGGTGCTTGAGTATTGCTGGTTGGGTGATTTCCAATTTTTTGGCTATTTCGGAAATGTAGTGTGGTTTTTGAGAAAGTAGGGTGAGTATTTTTCTGCGGGTTTCGTTTCCGACTATTTGGAGAAATTTGCCTGTTGGCTCCATATCTTGCCTTCTTCCTCGACAATGAGAATACAACAAAAGGTATATATACATTTAGTTATTAACTAAAAGTAAAGTAGTAGTCTAATTTGCGAAGGTAAAAACTAATGTCAGAAACCATCCCAAATTCAACATTGCGCGTTGACGAAGCATCGCTTAGAGACTTCGGTCGAGGAATAGCAAGAATAGATCCTCAAATTATGAAAGAAATTCAGGCGCAGACAGGTGACATCATTCAGATAATGGGCAAGAAAAGGACTGTTGCAAAAATCATGCCGTCCTACCCTGAAAACCGGGGAAAGAATCTAATCCAAATAGACGGAATAATACGGAACAATTCTTTTGTTGGAATTGGCGACTGCGTTTCTGTGAGGAAAATCGATGTTGTGGATGCAGAAAAAGTTACACTTGCACCACTTGAGCAAGACCAATCTTGGCGGGGGGGAGAAAAACCATTAGAACATGTGCGTAACCTCTTGGATGGCTTACCATTAGTTGAAGGAGACCAGATTCGGCTTACACTTTTAGGCTCAAGCGTCTCCTTCATTGTTGTCCGCATTAAGCCTAACGGCGCAGCTGCCATATTACATTCGACAACGGAAATCGTTATTCGAGAAAAAACAGCCGAAACGGGAAGACGATTCGGTTCCACTTATGATGATGTTGGCGGGCTGTCCGAACAAATTCAAAGGACCAGAGAGATGATTGAGTTGCCACTTCGTCACCCAGAAGTGTTTGACCGACTTGGCATAGAACCACCCAAAGGAGTTTTGCTACATGGTCCACCTGGAACTGGAAAAACGCTTATTGCGAAGGCAGTTGCGAACGAAACCTTTGCTACTTTTATTAGCATTAGCGGCGGAGAAATTCATGGCAAATTCTACGGTGAATCAGAGGGTCGTTTAAGGGAGATATTCACCCAAGCTGCACAGAATAAACCCTGCATCATATTCATTGATGAGATTGATGCAATAGCTCCGAAAAGAGAAGAAGTTACTGGAGAAGTTGAAAAGAGGGTAGTATCTCAGCTGCTGTCTTTGATGGACGGGCTAGAACCACGCGGACAAGTGGTGGTCATCGGAGCAACAAATAGACCCAATGCAATCGATCCTGCCCTACGAAGGGGTGGTAGATTTGACCGAGAGGTGGAGATAGGAATGCCAACAAGAGAGGGTCGTTTTGAAATCCTCCAAATCCACACTCGAGGTATGCCTCTTACACCAGAAGTTGACCTTATGATTCTGTCGAATCTGACTCATGGCTTCACTGGCGCAGATTTAACAGAGCTCTGCAAAGAAGCTGCCATGAAGGCACTACGAAGAATTTTGCCGGAGATTGACTTTGAAGCCGAATTAATTGCGGCTGAAGTGCTCAACAAACTAGTAGTAAGAATGGATGATTTTCAGGACGCGTTGCGCTTTGTTGAACCCTCAGCTCTAAGAGAGGTTCTAATTGAAACACCTAATGTTTCTTGGGAAAATATCGGCGGTCTTCACGAATTGAAACAAGAGCTTATGGAAGCTATAGAATGGCCTTTGAAATACGCAGATATCTATAAAGAAGCCGGGGCCAAACCTCCTAAGGGCATAATCCTTTTTGGCCCCCCCGGAACGGGAAAGACACTTTTGGCGAAAGCAGTTGCCAAAGAGAGCGAAGCTAACTTTATCCATGTAAAAGGTCCAGCCCTTATGAACAAATTTGTGGGAGAATCCGAAAAAGGCGTAAGAGAAATCTTTCGGAAAGCAAAACAATCAGCTCCATGCATCGTTTTCTTTGATGAGATAGACGCATTGGTTCCTAAACGTGGAAGCGGAATATCGGATGCTCACACGTCGGAGAGAGTAATTAGCCAATTCCTCACTGAAATTGACGGCTTAGAAGAACTTCACGGTGTCATGGTTCTAGCAGCTACAAATCGAATCGACATAATTGATCCCGCTTTGCTGAGAACTGGGCGATTCGACCTTATTCTTCAAGTTCCAACTCCAGAAACTGAGGCTAGGCTTGAAATTTTCAAAATACACACCGCAAAGAACCCACTTGCAAAAAATGTTTCATTTGAAAAACTCGTTGAAGAAACCGAAGGTTGTACCGGAGCGGACATAGACGGAGTATGTCGAGAAGCTACGATGTTCGCTATTCGCCGTTTTCTAAGCGAAAAAGTGAAGGCATCCGAAATAAAAACCAAACTTGAAATATCCATGGAAGACATGCAAGCTGCCATCAATAAGATGAAAGAACGCAAAAAATTGGTCCAATGCTCTGGAGAAAACCTTTGATGAAAAAAACAATATCCCCAGAATATCAAGCGTCAGCATTCCAAGAAAGCGATTCCAAAATAAACCAAGAAGAAATTTGCCATCGGCTCAGAGAGATTCATTCTCAGATGATCAAATTCTTCAATGTGAATTTTCCTTTTTTTAGAGATGTTCTAATACTCCAACAATCCGAATTTAAAAAACACCTAACGCGACGCATAAGAAGCGACCTTAGAAGTAGTGGCATAACAAAAAACAATATTCAATGGATACAAATTTCAAAGGCTCTTACTTGCGATCAAACCGCAGGATTATCTAACCATTTTGCTTTCTATAATCCTCAAAACGAAACATTGTATTTGAACGAGGAAATGACAATTAATTTTCCCGAAAAAGTTGTCTTAGTATGCGCTCATGAACTGGCAGAAAAACTTCTTGCGTCTCTCAAATCAACGACACAAAAGACCTCAACAGAGAATGCTGTGAGACTGTATTTCGAAGCCAAAGGAAACTTTGAACCTATACGTTTGCAGCAAATATTAGATCTGTATTTTGAAGCTATTTTCAAAACTGTCTTTAAAGAAGGAAGTTGCGAAGCTATAGCCCTTCAAACTCTAAAAAACATGAATTACGCTGAAGAAGCAGCTCTTTCCGATAAGGAACTTCAGACAGGCTATCTGAAATGCATTGGGCTATTATCGAGCATCGAGACCAGACGAAAAAATATAGTATCTGAAAAAACATTCCAGACCGGGCTTGAAGAATCAAACTCACAAAAAATATTAGAAGAAGTTCTGAAGCACGCCCAGATAATCAAAGGTGCTTCATATTACTTGGGGTATCCGCTGGCAAGAAAAATCTTAGAAAAATATGGTATTAACGGAATACATTTGGCAGTGCAAAGAAATCTACCTCTTGAAGCTAAGTATTTTGCAAATCCAGACTCATATCTTGAATTACTAGAAATAAGTTATCCAGAACAAATGAAGAAAGAGGATTTTGATGAAAAAACCAAAAATCAATAATAAGAGCGAAAAAAAGAAAAATAAAAAGCTAGAGAAGGATATTGCGTTCAGCGAAAAAGAAATTCAGCCTCCAAAAAAATCCGAAGCGGAGACAACCAAAACTCCCGAAAAAGAGAAAAATGTTAAGATCAAAGATCAAAACAAGGCTTTAGACGGAATTCTCAGTTTTGGTTTTGAGATATTAAATGGATCGATTATGACGAATGACAAAAAGGGAAATGGTTTACTTAGTTTGGTGAACGATTTAGGCACGTTGGCAGAAAAATCCAAAGGGAAATACACAATGCAGAAAACAATTAGCTTTGGAAAAGGTGGAGCAGTGGATTTCCGATTAAGTTCTCGTCCGATAAAGGCAAGCTCCACTACACAACCTTCGAATAATGGAATAAAAATCAGAAAACCACTTAAACAATCTCCGAGAGCAAATATAATTTTGCCTCAGTCAGTAGGAACAATAAAGGAAAGAGACCCCATAGTTGACATCTTCGAAGAAGGGGACTACCTGCGCGTAACGACTGAATTGCCATGTGTTAAAGAGAACGAAATAGAATTAAGGGCAGAAGGCAAGAGTCTGAAAATAAATCTTAGCACCCTAACAAAAGCATACTGCAAGAAAATAGATCTTCCAACTATAGTGGAGAAAGAGATAGTTGAATCGAGTTACCACAATGGAATTCTTGAAATTAAACTAAAAAAGAGGATAACTGAAAATCAGGCTTAGATAGTTTCTCTGAGAATCTTAAATCATTCTTAAACATTAATTCATTCTGAAATTTTTGCGGAAACAAGAATTTCAATAAACTCTCACTGAATGTTTATTCTTCTACAATATCCATCAGCAATCTCTGGAACCTTTTTCGGGCTCTAACTACACGGTGCATCGCTTTTCCGCCTTCTTCTGTTAATTGGTATTTCCGTCCCAATTCATTGCCCTTTCCTTTAATTAAGCCGTTCCTCTCCAAAGAGTATATTACATTGTATATTGTTCCAGGGCTAAAAGGGATATCGAATTTTTGGCGCAAGTAATTAAGAATTTTATATCCACTTTCGAGAGGGTACTTTTGAAGGTATTTCAATATTAGCAAGTCGGTGAAGTTTTTGATGATTTTCTCCTCGATCAATGTACTGTTTGAGAATTCGGGATCTGTTTTCTCAAAAACCGTAAGTATTTTCGGCATAGAGTTTGCCTTGCTGTTCTGAATCAACTATAGTCCCTTTTTTTTTATTTTCATTATCGTTTCAATTAATGAGGTTTGAGAGTTCTTCAATTCTTTATTTGTTTCAAAATTGCTTTTTATGTCTAAAAATGATTCAGGGAAGGTATGTAGCCATTTTTGATAAGATTTGCGAATAGTAGCATCTGAAGTATTCAATTTATCTGCAATTTCGTTCTGACTTTTAATAACTTTGTATCTGTATCCTAAGAGATAGAATAAGCCGGCAATAATTCGTTTAGAGCTTACGCCATTAAAGAACAAAAAATTCCGATAATAACTCTCATTAATTAGCTGAATAGTCTCTAAAGCAATCATATCAGCAATTGAATTATCGAGCCAAACAAGGTGTGCTGAACTCGAAACCTTTGCTAAAGGGATACGTTCTAGTATATTCATTTTTAACACTTCAAATGTCAATTTAGAAGTAAGTCGCATACAACAGTGATATCATTATCGTACTACGCAAAAACTCCATTTTTAGCAAATTTCTCTTGATAATGTACCATGTAATGCAAATAGTCTCATATCTTGAGAAGAATCAATTGGTCAGATTGCCCTGTCTGAAATTCAGAAAAGTATTTAGTTTTGATATCTCTTGATTTTGCCTTCCTTTTTCCTGAAATCTTAATAAATGAAAGAGGAGCGTAAATAAAATGAAGAAACCAATAAGATCCATACCAAACCAAAAAACTTTGAGATTTTATTATTTGAATCCTAGATGAAGCGCTCCGTATTTAAGGACAACCGATTGCTGACAGATTTCTCACTTCTATTATTTGCTCTATTTTCTTTTTACTTTCCAATTGGTCTTCAAAGGGTGAAAAGCTCATTTTTTCCCATGTGAAACCTATAGATGAACATATGTGTTCGGCGCCTAATCCTTCAAGGATTGATCGTATATCTTGGATTATTGCACCCTCCTTGCCTTTGGTGCAAAAGGCCACTAGAGATATGTTGTGGTCTCCGTAGGTTTGCCAAAGAAATTTAACATTCTTATTGTTTGTAAGCAGATAGACCGCTTTTTCATGATTATTTTCGAGGACCCTCGCGCCAATAATTACTGGGGTTATATCCATCTGTTTAAAGTTTATTATACAGCGAAGAGTATTCTCAATTATACCCTCATTTTCAAGTGCGGCTATTCTTCGATAAATGGTGTTTCGTGTTACGCTGCATGTTTGAGCAAGTTCTTCATAAGAGCTTGTTCCAAGACTCAGACATTGGACTATTTTTCTATCTAGCTCATCTAGAGCCAAAATACATCCTCCTTCAATATACTTATGAGCATATTTAGTATATTAGATGTAGTTGGTGTATGTTCCACCAACAGACAACTTTTTAAAAAATACCTATCGCATTTGGTGGAAGTAACAAAAATTTAAATAGTGAAAAAAGTACCACAATCGGTAAAGTCAATAATCAAGAGAAGAAGGGGAAGGCATTAAATCAGCAGCAATGACGAAGCCATCAGAACACTGGTTGACCTTGGTCTAAATAGTGCAGAATCAAAAACTTATCTCGCTCTTCTTCAAATAGGCACTGCATCTATTAGAGAAATCGCTAATATTTCAAAAATAGCCCGTCCCGATACTTATAGAGCAATTATAACCCTACAAGATGAAGGAATAGTCGAAAAAATAATAACGGTACCTACAAAGTATAAGCCTTTAGCCATTTTGGATGCCGTTGGCATTTTGGTTTTAAAGAAAACTAAAGCGAACATAGAATTGAACAAAAGGGTAAATGAATTAGTAAGGCATGTTGAAAAGTTGAACTTCAAGATACATAATGAAGAGGAGCAATTTGTCTTAGTTCACCAAGGAGATGCTATTGAGCTTAAGTTGCGAAAGCTGGTTGAAACCTCTCAAAACAGTCTATGTATTATGGTTCCTTGGCAAATAATTTCTCAGTGGATTGTAATCAACCATAAAATCATTAGAAAAGCCTTGGAAAAGAAAGTGAATATAAGAGTAATTACGGAACAACAAATCAATTCAAATAAGTCAAAAGATATTACCGCACTTGAAAAGTATCCAAATTTTGAAATTAGGTATATTGTTGGGCCACCTTCTGTTTGGTTAAGGATTAAAGATGACAATGAAATTGTACTTAATACAAAATCTTCAGTTGATACAGATTTTGCAGTTTTGTCAAATAATCATGGTCTAATTGAATTGGCTCAAAGCTTTTTTAATTCTGCTTGGTTTTCAGCCATCGAACCTCAAGAAAGAGAGTTCAAGAGAGATAGACGCCAATTTGACTATTTGTTTGCAAACATGAGTAACGGTTTCGCTTACAACAAATTAATCTATGATAATGAAGGTAAGCTAATTGATTTTGTTATAATAGAAGCAAATTCTGCGTTCCAAGAGCTTACTGGGATAACAAGAACCGAGTTTGGCAAAAACGCAACTAAATTTTGGCCTAATACATCGCAATCGCTAGCAGAGTTGCTTAATACATACGGAGAAACGGTTGCAACCGGTAGTTCTGTCTCCTTTTTGCATTATTTTCAAACTTTAGAAAAATGGATTTCCGTACTTGCTTTCAGCCCTGAAAAAGGATACTTTGCAACAATATTTGAAGATGTAACTGAACGAAAGCGTTCTGAAGAAGCAATTCGCTTAAGTGATCAGCGATATCGAAGTTTGTTTGAAGTAATTGCAAGTGGAATCGTCGTTCAAGACAAAAATGGTTTAATCATTGAAGCAAACGAAATGGCTTGCGAAATTCTTGGGTTGTCTCTTGATCAAATTAAAGGTCGAACCTCAGCAGATCCAAAATGGCAAGCAATTCATGAGGATAATTCGCCTTTCTTAGTTGATCAGCATCCATCTATGATTACATTGAAGACCGCAAAGCCAGTTCGGAACGTAGTCATGGGTGTGTTTAATCCGATTGCCAGTAAATACAGATGGATCTTAATTAACTCGGAACCCATTATCGACATAAAGACAAAAAGTGCACAGGTAGTAGTAACTACTTTTGTGGATATAACTGAGCGAAAAAAAGCAGAGCAGATGCTTGAAGAATCTGAAGAAAAGTTTAGGACTTTAGTCGAAGAATCTCCAAGTATGATTTTCATAAATGTGAACGATAGAGTTGTTTATGCAAACAATAAATGTGAACAAGAAACGGGCTACACGAGAGGAGAGTTTTACAGTGCTGATTTCAGTTTCCATAAATTGATTGCTTCAGAATACAAAGAAAGGTTTGCCTCAAGCTTCAACAATCATTTGATTAACCAAGAGGTTTCTCCTTTTGAATTTTCACTTGTAACAAAAGAAGGTAAGGTAATTCAAGCAATTCTTAATTCAAAATTGATAAAATACGAAGGAAAAGATGCGATTCTCGCAATAGTCACTATCATCTAAGAATGCAAGAATGATGAAACTATCAAATAAAGTAAAAAATGATTATCTCGACAATAATTAACCAACTGCAACCATGAAACCGAATTGAAAGCGTTCAGTTAGAAATAGAGCAGGCTAAGCTGGATTCTGTTCCGCAACTCTGATAAAAAAATTTTGATCAATTCTTGGAGATTTCACTTTTCATTAATTTTTTCACATGCCATTAGGATGCAAAAATTGACTTTAACCAATCATGCAAAGAGTTCCATTTCTCTCAATTTATCAGTGCAAAAGAGTATATTCCAAATTCGAGCACTCTGCACTCAAGTTACTCAATTCATAATTGATTTATTATCAATCCATTGAGTATTTGACTTGTGACACAAATAATGCAACATTTCGATCAGAATGAAATGGCTGTAAAAATACTTGATTTGCCATCTTCTAATCGAAAGACCCCCATTCGGATTTTGCATGTTGACGATGATCTTTGTTTTTTGCAAATTTCAAAACAGATTCTTTCGATGGAAAACAACTTTGATATCGACAGTGTCACATCCGTTGACGAAGCATTCAAGAAAATGAAACAGCAAATGTATGATGCAGTTGTATCCGATTATGAAATGCCTCCGAAAAACGGGTTAGATTTCTTAAAAGAAATCAGAGCAGGAGATGATCAAATTCCTTTTATCTTATTTACTGGAAAAGGGCGAGAGGATGTTGCAGTAAGGGCTTTGAATTTAGGCGCTGACAGTTATATCAACAAAAACGATTCGCCTGAGACAATTTATTGTGAATTGGCCCATGTTATAGAGAAAACTGTGGAACAAAAAAAATCATCGAAACTACTTGCGGCTTCAGAATCAAAGTATCGCACGTTAGTTGAGAATTCACTTCAAGGAATGCTAATTTTGGAGGTAGCTCCACTTAGGCTAGTTTTTGGAAATGCAGCTATAGAAAAAATTCTTGGTTTCTCTCTTAGAGAGTTAATGTCATTTTCACCCAAAGAAATTATCGAATTGGTGTATTATGAAGATAGGACGACTTATTTTAGTCGATTAGAAAAGCAGTTACAAGGTGAACGACAGACATCATGCTTTGAGTTTCGTGCGGTCCGAAAAGATGGTTCGATAATTTGGTTGGATGCCCTAACAAATCGAGTTGAGTACGAGGGGCAGCAAGCTATTCAAGGTTTATTTTTTGATATTACCGAAAGGAAGGCGTTTGAGGAAGGTGTTAGAAAAAGCGAGGCAAGGTATCGAGAATTGGCAAATTTCTTACCAGAGATAGTCTTTGAGGCTGATGTAAATGGGAAAATTACTTTTTTTAGTCAAAGAGCTTTCGAGATAACTGGCTTTACGCCTGAAGAACTCGAAAAAGGCATGAACATATTGTCATTCGTTATTCCAGAAGAGAGAGATCGAGCTAAAGAAAACATTGAGAAATCAATATCTGGAAAAGCTGGCAAGAATAATGAATACACTCTTTTCAAGAAAGACAACACAACATACCCCGCTTTCGTTAGAACAACTCCTATTATTTCCGAAAACAAAGTAACTGGTCTCAGAGGGTTAGTCATAGATATTACTGAACGCAAAAAAGCTGAGGAGTCTTTGCGTCTTAGTGAGGAGCGTTTTCACCAACTCACGTTATTGTCTCCCGATTCTATAACATTTGTTGGACCTTGCTTCGGGTAAAGCGGAGTTCCTTAACCGTAATGAGTTTTTGGGATATTCTTGCGCAGAGTTAGAAGCTTCAAAATCAATATTGCCATTGGTGCATCCAGACGACGTCGAATTGGTAAAATCATGTTGGAAACAAATGGTAAGTGGAACCACAGATGAACAAAGTCCAATTGAATATCGATTGATAAGCAAAACTGGAGTCTGGGAATGGGTTCAAAGCCGAGCGACTACCATAAAGCATGATGAGCAAGGCAAAGCTACACAAATGCTGTTCACCCTAACAATTATAACAAGTCGTAAGAAAGCGAAAGAAGAGTTGCTTGCAGCTTCTTTGTATTGCAGAAGTCTAATTGAAGCGAGTTTGGACCCTTTGGTCACAATCAGCAAAGAAGGCAAAATTACCGACGTTAATAAGGCTACAGAGATTGCCACAGGTTGCTCTCACGCAGAATTGGTTGGAAGTGATTTTTCGGATTATTTTACTGAACCAGAAAAAGCTATCGCAGGATACCAACAAGTCTTCACTGAAGGGTTCATTAAAGATTACCCGTTAGTAATTAGACACAAATCTGGAGATGTAACAGATGTTTTGTATAACGCATCAATTTACCGTGACCCAGAAGGTGAGATACAAGGCGTTTTCGCTGCAGCAAGAGAAATCACCGGACGTAAAAAACTGAAGAAATCCGAAAGTTCAAAAAAATTGGACATCTATTCGAGAAACACTTGAATTAGGTGGTCGAATTGAGATCTCCCCAATTAAACGATGTGAGTAATAGGTTGTCAAGTCTAAGTGTTTGCTGATCCAAACGATTTTTTGTTTATCCAATCTTTTTCATTTTTCCTTAACTTAATTTAATCAGCATTGATTACCATTCTTAAACAATGATTATTATTCCACTACCATCTGATCTTTTGCGGTGATCCATTGAAGATACTTAATGTAGGGTATAGATCGGTCAACTGTTACCTATTAATCACGGAGAAAGCAAAACTGCTAATAGACGTTGGTTGGCCAGGCCGAATGCCAGAACTCAAATGGAACCTAGCAAGCGAGGGGTACTCCACAAAGAATGTTACTCACATTCTAGTCACGCATTATCATATTGATCACGGCGCCATTGCTCAAGAAATGAAGGACAAAGGCGCAAAACTCATCGTTATGGAAAACCAGAGGGAACATCTAAACGAGCAGAAGCAGTTCATCAAGCCTCCATTGGTTTTTCATGAAATAAAAAATGAGGGTAATATACTGCTGACTTTTAGTGAAAGCAGACTTTTTCTCAAAGCCCTGGATATAGACGGCGAAACAATTCCCACTACTGGGCATAGTCAAGACCATGTTACCCTTGTTCTTGACACAGGTGAAGCTTTTACAGGAGACCTCCCACTTGAGAACGCCTCTCCAGTAGGATCAGAAGCTTTCAAGAATTGGCAGAGAATACATGCAATGAATGTAACCAGAATCTATCCAGCTCACGGTACTCCATATGATTTGCCGCTTTGAACCTGAAAAGCGCCATCTAAATTAAGATCGGTTGAACTGTGGTTGTTCTGGGGTAGTCACAACCCATTAAATAGACGAAAATACTCCTTGCATTTTGCTGACAAGTTAGCTATCAAAAGAACGCAGGAAAAATTTTGTGGAAATTCCAAGATTTCGAGGCATTTTCCAACATGAGCAACAAAGTTCCATCATGGTTTAGAAAGGACAGAACAGAAGGGTTAACCGACGGCATATTTGCAACAGTAATGACTATTTTAGTGCTTAGTTTGGTGGTGCCAACTATTACCGGACCAAATGCTTCAACAACACTACAAGCCGATCTCTCCGGGCTTATTCCAGATTTATTCGCCTACATTATCACTTTTATTTTTTTAGGCGTTCTTTGGATAAGTCATCAAAACATGTTTAGCCACATTGAAAATATTGATCTTAAAACTGTTTGGGTTAACCTTATCTTACTTCTCAGCGTGGGACTTGCACCTTTCTCGACTGCTTTGCTTGGAAGATACCCTCTTCAATCCATATCAGTTCTTGCCTACGGTATTAACACCCTGGCAATTTCAATCCTATTTAACATTCTCTGGTTTTACCCTAGAACACAACATTTGACTCATGAGGAACCTAATCCAGAAATAATAGCAAAAAGAAGCAAAATAGTCCTTGTTGGACCTTTAGTCTACACTTTAGCGGTAATTTTTTCGTTTATAGCAACCGAAATCAGCTTAGGATTATTCGCTTTTGTAACTGCTTTCTATATTGTTTTTGCTGGAAGATACTTCGATTAAGAATCATTGACGGATTTTAAGTCTTTGAGCAAATCTTAAATCTGTCTACCTACCCCTAAGAAGCATGAGGGAAAGGGCAGTATGGTAGACATAATTGAAATCTTTGCAATAGTAATACCATTAATTGTAATCGTATGGGCACTTCTTTCGTCTCTTCGAATTGTTAGACCAACAGAAAAAGGCTTAGTGGAACGATTTGGCAAATACCATAGGTTTGTTGAAGGAGGCATAACTTTTCTTGTTCCCTTCGCAGATAAAATCATCAGAGTTAACGTCACCGAGCGCATGACACCCGTTCAGCGACAAGACGTAATTACAAAAGACAAAGTCTTCATGGGCGTCGATGCTGTAGTATTCTACAGAATCAAACCTGACGAACAATCAGTTAAAGCGTCACAATATGCGGTGGCAAGTTTCACCACTCAAATTGACACATTAGCAAGAACAGTACTCAGGGATATTATAGGCGGCATGGACATGGCTATAGCCAACACTTCCAGACCCGTAATCAACGTCAGCCTCAAAACAGCCTTAGACGAGCAGACGGAGAAGTGGGGCATTGAAATTGTGAGGGCAGAAATCAAAGATTTAGAGCCTCCCCGAGAACTTATCATATCCATGGAGTCCGTTCTGAAAGCTGACAATGAACGTCAAGCCGCTGAGAAAACAGCCATCGCCGAAGCCACTTTGGCAAGCGGAGAGAAAAACGCCGCAATTCAACGTTGCAGAAGGACAAAAGCAAGCTGCCATCCTTCAAGCTGAAGGTCAGAAAACTGCAACCATCGCCATAGCTGAAGGAGACGCTCAAGCAACCAGACTGAGAAATGAGGCTTTGACAACTTACTTCAAGGATAGCGCCATTGTCTTCAAGCAACTGGACACAATTGCAACATCTTTGCAGAACAACACAAAGATTATTGTTCCTGAAGGCAAAGCAATTTCACTAATCCTTAATGAGCAGGAAAATCTTTCAAAAGCAACCATTATTCCAGTAGCACAGCCAGCGCAACAACAGAAAAACAGCAAACAAATGTAGCGAAAATCGATGAGATGGCTTTGAAGTAGGAACTCTGAAGAGATTGAGCTAAACCAGTTCCAGCTAAAGCCTATTTTTCATTTTTGTTAATCTTTTTTTGGTTCAGACTAATTTATTTTAAAATCTTGAGTCATTGCTCTTTTCATGATTATTACCTAGCCGTTGTAACCGTATGAAACCACAAATCCATAAATAATCAGCTCTGTGACCTTTTGATAGATAGTGTTTTAGTATGCAAACTCAAACTTTTGGAGGAACTGAACAGTACCTCAAGATGAGCGATGGCTTTAACCTGTTTTGCAGGTATTGGTCTTCTGCAACGGAGCCTGAAAGGGCTGTAATTTTCCTTCATGGCATCGAAGTACATTCTGGAGCATTCAGGTTTATGGGACCTGAGCTGGCAAATGCTAACTGTGAAGTTTACGCTTTTGACCGAAGAGGCTTTGGAAATTCTAAAGAACCAAATCTGCCCCGAGGAGACACTCACGATTTTGAACGTCACCTAGAAGACCTAAACGAGGTAGTGGAAAAAGTTCATAAGAATCATCCTGGAAAAACATTATACCTTTTCGGTCACAGCAGCGGATGCGCTTATGCACTTTGGTACGCAGCCCATTACCCCCAGCAAATTGATGGTTTAATTCTTGCTTCGAACTCCCCTTTGAATCTGGATTCAAAGTGCCGACTCAAGACACAGTTCAAGCTGGTTTTATTCGCCTGTTGTTCACCATCATTCAATGTACGACTTGATTGATCAGATGGCCACAAGCCTTCAGAGAAAGTGAAGAGTACAAATTGATTTCAGAGGATGAACTTTGCACGAAAGTTTTTGGCTTGGGCTTTCTTGTTCGAGCTTTCAACCAAATTGGCAAACAAAATGCTTCACTATGCCTCAAAAATCGAAAAACCTGTACTTTTGATCCACGGCGATGCAGACATCGTTGCACTTCCGGAAAGTGCAAATAAAATCATGGAAAAGCTTGCCTCAAACGACAAAACTCTGCAGATGTTTCAAGTTGCAGATCACTGGTTCTATCAAAGCATTATTCCAAAAATGAGTTCAAAATACACCTTAGAGCAGAAGAAACAAGTTTCGGATACAGTGAAGAGTTGGCTTGAAAAACAGGCAGCTGCTTCAGCTAAGGAGGTGAAAACATGAATATGATTACAACCAAAGATGGTACACAAATTTACTATAAGGATTGGGGAAGTGGAAAACCGGTGGTTTTCAGCCACGGACTGGCCGCTTAGCTCGGATGCTTTTGAAGATCAAATGTTTTATTTGGTGTCTCGCGGCTACCGCTGCATAGGGCCTGACCGACGTGGACATGGGCGTTCAAGCCAACCCTGGAATGGAAACGAAATGGACACCTACGCCGACGACCTTGCAGAACTAATCGAAAAACTTGACCTCAAAAACGCATTTCTTGTAGGTCACTCCACGGGTGGCGGAGAAGTTGCACGCTATATTGGTCGTCACGGAACAAAACGCGTAGCTAAAGCCGTGCTAATCAGCGCTGTTCCACCATTGATGGTTAAAACCCCTTCAAATCCAGCCGGCTTACCAATCGAGGTATTTGACCAGCTTCGCGCCAACGTTGTTGCTGACCGCTCGCAGTTTTTCAAAGACCTAAGCCTGCCATTCTACGGTTACAATCGTCCAGACGCAAAGATTTCGAACGGCGTTCGCGAATCGTTCTGGCATCAGGGAATGATGTGTGGATTTCCAGGTGCATACTTTTGCATTAAAGCATTTTCTGAAACTGACTTTACGGAGGATCTCAAAAAAATCGATGTGCCAACATTAATTCTGCACGGCGACGACGATCAGATCGTGCCAATCGCCGCTTCGGCTCTGCTTTCATCCAAGATTGTTAAGGGCGCGACGTTTAAAGTCTACAAAGGAGCACCCCATGGCATGTGCACGACACTTAAGGATCAAGTCAACGCTGACCTTTTGGAGTTCTTCAAAAAATAGATGTACCACGAAAAGCACCCGCAAGTACATTGCCAATATAGCTTCCGCTCAAAAAATAAAACAAAAATAAAAAAGGGTTAAAAACAAAATCTGTCTAAAAATTTCTTAATTTTTTAGATTTCTATTTTTTATAGTCCATCTACTAGATGGGCTGTTCCGTCTGGGCAGTAGACACAATTACCTTTTCCAACGACAAGGTAACGTCTATTGCACGGCTTCATTTGGGAGCATCCGTCACAATCTCTTGATAACATTTCTTTTCCTCCTGTTTATTATTATGATTTTTTAATCTGGCAACAGCGCATGTTTGCTGAACTGGCATACTACCGATTCGCACATGTGCTTTATGCATCAGATAAAGCTGAATAGAAATGAATCGGTTGCTTTTAAACGTATCGTATTTATCAAGATACCCATCATTACGCTCAAAAATTCCAAAACGAGACAGTTTTGCGAAATCAAAAAGTTTCTTTATGCATTATTTCGCTTATTGGTCTTCGGTTTCTAGCTGACGGTGACTCGTTTGGATAGCCTATTGGAATCAAAGCTATTGGACGCATTTCTTTAGGAGCCCCAATAACTAGTCTTATCTCATCTTCTTTGAATGCTCCAATCCAGCATGAACCTAACCCAAGTGAATAAGCAGTTAACAGGATGTTTTGAATTGCAGCGGCAGTATCCTGAATGCAATACAACGTTTTACCACGAACACCATAACTTTCTGCCGCTCGTTTCTCATCAGCGCAAACCACAATAACAATAGAAGCTTCCTCAAGGTCTTTTTGCCCGTAAGCTGCCATAGAAAGGTCCTGCTTAGTTTTTTGTGAACTTGCAACTACAAAAGCCCATGGTTGAACGTTTCCAGCTGAAGGCGCCCATCTTGCAGCTTCAAGCAGCTTTTCAATTGTGGCTTGAGGTAGCTCTTGTTTTTTGAAGGTTCTGATGCTTCTTCGCTTTGTAATAACATCGAAAAGTTCCATTGTTATTTCTCCAAGTAAACAATCGCTTGATAGTTTAAAAGAATTTCTTTGGCATAAGTGATCTTTTTCCATAAGAGTCTTAAGTTTTGTTGCTGAATACTGTTTTGGATGATGAGCACTAGAGTCTGAGCTTAAGCAGTGAGAAGGACTCGACGGGCGAACTGACACTTCCAATCGGAAAACTTATCAGTATAGTAGCCATGAAAAACTAAGCTAAATGCAAACAAATAGGCGTAATGTGAATCGAGGTGAATATGAAAATGGTTGAAATGAAAGTCGATGCTTCAGAACTTAAAGGCGACGAAAGCAAACTAGTCGAGAAACTAGCAGATTTCCTAAAAGAGAAAACAGGCGGAGACGTAACCAACGACGGAAAAATCGTAACAGTGAAGGGTGAAGGCGAAGCACTCTCAAAGAAATACGTGCGCATAATCATCAAAAAATTCTTGCACAAGCACGAGCTGACAGAAACCTTCAAAGTTATCGGTGATGCAGAAGCTCTAAAAGTTAAAGAGCGAAAACTCGACGAAGAAGAAGATTAATTCTTTTTCCCTAAATTTTAGTTAATTTTATTTTTTGCAATGTTAATTTGCTGTCTAATCTCTGAACAGCCTGTTCCAACGCTTAGCATTAAATCAAAAAACCGCTAACTCTAGCCTAAGCAGGAGGTGAAGACAGGTGAGCAGCAAAAACATCGCCATCAGCGCAGTTATCATAGTTTCAATAATAACTTTCATAACCCTGCTCGGGGAAACGTACATGACACTTCAAGCCATAAACCCAATAGCCGTCATAGCAGCAATAACCGTAGCAGTAATAGGAATTGCCTGGTTCAAAAAAACAACTGCTAGATAGATTTAGTGATGCTTTTAGCTGGCTAGTTTTTTTCTAGGCACATATAGTAAATTCTCTTAGCATAACCAAGCGTAAGCGCGCTCAGCTGCAATTCAAAATGCTTGAACTAACTTGCTGGCAAAAGATTGGAGTTGAGCAGTTAAGTTTTGGAGATAAGCTAAAAACGGAGAAAACTTGAAAATAGCTATTATTTTCGTTTTAGCATGTTTTCTAGAATAGGTTTAAGTTTTGCGTTTTCGGCTTGAATCTTTTCTTTGCCAAGTGCTTTTCTTTGTTCATCTATTTCTTTGATGACTTCTGCGTAGTGTATGCCTTCTGCCGCTGAAACGTATTCTACTCGGAACCGTTCTGGACTCATGCCCAGTTTTGTCAGCATTCCTTTGAGAGCGTCGGTTCGTGCTTTCATTTTGTAGTTGCCGTTGATGTAGTGGCAGTCGTAGGGTAAGTGGCATGCGCCAACCAAAACCATTCCTGCGCCAAGCCGAAGTGCCTCAAGAACGAATTCTCTGGCTACTCTGCCGCTGCACATAACACGGATAGCTCTAACGCTGGCGGGGTAGTCGAATCGGCTGATGCCTGCTAGGTCTGCGCCTGCATAGCTGCACCAGTTGCAGAGGATGGCTAGGATTTTGTCTTCAGGTTTATCTTCAAGTGCGGCTCGGATTTGAGCTATAATTTGGGCATCAGTAAAGTGCATCTGGGTAATTGCGTGTTGTGGGCATTCGGCAACACATGTTCCGCATCCGTGGCAGTTGGCTGTAGTGATGTGTGCTGCTTTGCCTGGTTCAGCTTTGATAGCGCCGTATGGGCATTTGTCAACGCAGACACCGCATTTGGCAGTTTTGTTTCGGCATTTGGTTTCGTCAACTATTGAGATGATTGGTTCAATCTTCCACTTTTGCTTGCTGATGACTGTGGCTGCCCTTGACGCTGCACCGCTTCCCTGCGAAACGCTGTAGGGAATGTCTTTTAAGCCTTGGCAAGCGCCTGCATAGAAGACACCGTCTGTTGGAGCATCCATCGGTTTAAGTTTCGGGATGAGACTCCATGAAGAAGCCGTCTGCACCGCGTGACAGGTTAAGTATTCGTGCAATGTCCTCTGAGCCTTTTTTGGGTATGGCTGCGGTTGCAAGCACTACCATGTCTGCTTCAACTTCGATTGGGACTCCAAGAAGTGAATCTTCGGAGTGAACGGTTAAATTGTGAGTTTTAGGGTCTTCGTCGATGCGGCTTACGCGTCCACGAATGAAGTTTACGCCTCGTTCCCGTGCGCGGTCATAGAATTCTTCGTAGCCTTTGCCTGGGCTGCGAATATCCATGTAGAAAACGTAGACTTCAATGTCTTCCTTGTACTTCTCTTTGAGTTGAACCACATGTTTTAGCGTGTACATGCAGCAGAAGTTGCTGCAGTATGGGTACTTGTTTTTGTCTCGGCTGCCGACGCATTGGATGAAAGCGATTCTATGAGGTTTTTGCCCGTCTGATTGCCGAATCACTTTGCCGCCTGTTGGACCAGCAGCCAAAATGAGTCGTTCAAACTCCATGCTTGTAATAACGTTGGGGTATTTCCCGTAGCCAAGCAATGGCATGTCGTATGGTAAGTAAACGTCGAAACCTGTTGAAACAATGATTGCGCCAACGTCAAATTCGACTTCTTCAGGTTTCTGATTAAAATCTATGGCTTGCCGTTCACCGCAAACATCAGTGCATTTGAAACATTCAATACAATAATCTTTGTTGATAGAGTAAATCAGCGGTACAGTCTGGTCAAAGGGCACTGAAATTGCTTTGCGTGTCCCCAAGTTCATGTCCCATTCATTGGGGTACTCGATTGGGCAAGCATCTTTGCATTCACCGCATCCTGTACATTTCTCAGGTATGACATAGCGGGGGTTTTTGCGAATTTTCACTTTAAAGTTGCCGATGTAACCGTCCACTTTAACAAGTTCTGAGTTAGCGAAAATTGTTATGTTTGGGTGGCGTCCGCAATCGACCATTTTTGGTCCTTCAATGCAGATACTGCAGTCCAACGTAGGGAAGGTTTTGTCAAGCGCCGCCATGTGTCCGCCGATGCTCTGTGAGTTCTCAAGCATGTAGACTTTGTAGCCCATTTCAGCCAGGTCTAAGGCTGCGTTCATTCCTGCGATTCCGCCGCCGATGATTAGGGCTTTGTTGGTAACTGGCACTTCAATGGTTTGAAGTTGCTGCATTAAACGTACTTTTGCTACAGCCATGCGAACTGAATCTTTGGCTCGCTCCGTTGCAGCTGCGGGATCGTTTTGGTGGCACCATGAAGCGAACTCACGGATGTTAGCCATTTCGAAAAGGAACGGGTTTAAGCCAGCTTCTGAAACGGTGCGTCTGAAAGTGGGTTCATGCATTCTTGGTGAGCAAGCAGCGATGACTACACGGTTTAGTTTTTGTTCACGGATGGCTTTTCGTATTTCTTCTTGTCCAGGGTCAGCGCAGGTGTAACGGTTTTCTTTAACGAAAACTACGTCTGGAATTGTTCTTGCGTATTCAGCAACTGCCTTTACGTCTACAGTACCTGCGATGTTTAATCCGCAGTGACAAACGAAAACGCCGACGCGTAATTCTTCAGGTTTAGCAGTTTCTGGTTGGTTACAAGTTGGACAACTCATTAAGTTGCCTCCTTTCCAATTTCATATGCAACAAATCTTTTACTAACTGCTTTGCGTCTGTTCTCGTCAGCTTGAGTTTTTAATTCTTTAACTGCATCGACTGGGGAAGTTAATCTTTCTAACGCTTTATTCCACGTTCCTGAATGAATAGGGGTATGATGAATCTTTGTACGTTTAACAACTAATGCTTCGTCTACTGGGCAAACGTTTTTGCATGCGCCACAATAAGTGCAAAATACCTCGTTAACATGAACTTTTTTGTCTTCACCAAGCACCAATGCGCCTGGGATAGGGCATACATCAAGGCAGTCCGTGCAGCCTTCAGGACATTTCTCTTGATTAATGCCGATTATTCCTTCAAATGTCTTGGCGACTTTTATTGCGCCCGGACCACATTTGAACTCGCATACTTTGCAAGTTGGACAATAATCTTTTTGGATGTCAAGGTTAACTTGAACACGATTTTTAGCTGTGGGTGATAGGGCTTCTACATTTTCGACTGGTTTGCCGTCAAAACCGATTTTAGAAATTTTAATGAGGTTTAGCGGGCAAGCCGTTTCGCATTCTACACATTCTTTCGGGCATTGGTGAGAATCGACTTTTATGTCGCGAACCAGTTGCGGATAACTTTCTTTGGATAAGATAGAAAGGTCGTGTGCACCGTTTAAGGTTACTTTTATTGCTCCATATGGGCAGGTGACGTCGCATATTCCGCAGAAGTTGCATTTTGCCAAGTCAACGTCAACTTTGGCTTTTTTAGCCTTTTCTCCTTGAATTTTAGCTTGCTTTTGTGTTTTTATGGCTTCTTTTGGGCAGGCTAAACTGCATATTTGGCACCCGACACAGCGTTTTTTATCAATAGTTAGCTTGTAATTTTTAACTTGCAAGACCCATTCTAAAGTCTAGGGCGTCTGCCGTATCTTTTTTGATAGTTTTTAACGGCATTTATTCTTTCACCAAGAGGTTTTTACTTGGGCGAGACAAATCATGGTTCAAAGTCCGAAGGTTGTTAAACGGTGAATGCAGTGCTTTTGATATAAATATTACTTGAGAAAACTGTAGTTCCAACGTGAAAAATCGGCAAAAATGAGTAAAATCAAAGAAAACATACGAATAGCCTTATCTCTAAAGCAATCCTTCTGGAGGCAAAACCTTCCTGATTTCCACTCACAACTAAGCTCGCCAGGTTTTCTTCGAGCTTTTCTATTTTGGTACATTGATTGAAGAGTTTTCAAAACTGCTATGCTAAAAAGCACTACTAAAATCACATGTGCTACCGCTAAAATGGGGCTAAACAAAAATAATGATTCAGTAAAAGGATAAGCCAATCGTTGTCGGCAACAAAACAGTAAACAATGGGATAATCAGAAGCAGGTTTGATTTGTGAGCTGTGAAGAAAACTTTCCAGTCGTTACTTTTAATTAACAAAACCATTGCAATAATAAACAAGATCAACTTCGATGAGCCCGTCTATAGGCATGTAAATGCTAATGTATGGACCGCCTAACTCGTGAAGACCAAACTGGGAGTTTGAAAAAGGCCACAACAATTCAAGTTTGCCTCCTATGAAGAAGTCGCCTATAAGCGGGTGAGAAATTAACGCCAAAAAATAGGGTATCGCTTTTTTGCGGTAAATGATAAAGAATGGAATAAAAGCTATAATTGCCACTACGATTGAATGTGTTGGGCCTCTATGCAGTTGGCTTCCTGTTAAGAAATCAAAAATTATGTCTACGTCAGGAATTATTGAAAGAACCAACAGCAATGGAATGTTGGGTTTGTAACGCAGCGGCTTTGAGGAACCTTTACCTAAAAGGTAAGCGATTGACATGTGACCGACTGCGAACGAAACGGTTTCCTCCTTAGACCCGAAGATTTCAGTTTATTTTGCTATTAAGTGTATTGGGTTCAAGGTTCACAACCAACAGTTAGGTGAACTCAAGTGCAGCTTGACAGAGACCGAACGGCTATGATGATGTCAATTGCTCTTGCGAAGGTTTCTTAGAGTTTTTGATTTCAATCATTCTTTGCATGAAAAACAAAGGAAAACTCAAAATCTTTGCTAGCAAACCCATACTTGAAAACATTTTTTTGAAGTTATCAATATCTGTTTGGTTAACGGCACCCATAAGCGGAGCAACAGCCAAGTAAACGACCGTGAAAACTACAAAACCACTTAGCAGAATGACAAAATAGGGTAAACTCAAAACGCTAATGAACAAATAAGTTACAATTGAAGCAAGCACTGCTGCAGCAAAAATCTTAACTGAGTTGCGAAAGTCAGTTTTAACCCCATAATTTTTCCAACTCCAATAAAGTGCCCACACAAGATTAGGAAGAGTTGCAATAAGTATCCCAATAATACCGCCAATTACTGCTAACAAGGGTCCAACGATTGGATTTAAGATAAAAAATAACAAGGTCGCAAGCGCCAAACCAACAATTAGAGATGCGATGCTTTGTTTCATAATCTGGTTTGTTTTCCCAATTCCCGTCTGGAAAGTCCCAACGCTGATGTTTCCAAATAGAACAAGCAAATTAGCCATAGATGTTACCGTCAAAAACAACGGTGCATCAGGAAACTTTAGTGCCGCATTTACGACAAAAAAAGAATGAAATATCCCATCCTTTGGAAAAAGAAAGCCAATAAGGGGCACAGAAAGAGTCATCAAAATCATTGTTGCCGGAACAAGAATTATCGATGTGTACTTAACTGAAGAAGCAAAAACGGTTCTCACAAGTTCAGGATCTTTCTTTACATTGAGTTTAGAGAAAGCTGGAAACAAAGCTGTCGAAACTGGAATAGAAATGAATGTTAAAAGAACAGCGAAGTAAGATGCAGCATAATAGTTACCCATCATTGGAGCCCCAGCGGAGGCTGCCATTACAAAAGCGAAAATCTGTGGCAACACTCCAATTACAATGTTTGAAACAGTAAGAGGCAAGCCATACATTAGCATCGGCTTCAAGGTTTGCTTTATGTTAATTTTGCCAATTATAGATTTGTGTAAGGGTCTAAATACAGCAAAATAAACAATAAAAATTCCAATAACACCGCCTGTTACAACAGAAGCAATACTTGCATAAACTGCTCCTAAAACGCCAAAACCAACAATGACTAGTAATGGACCAAGAGCTGTCTTAACAATTGCTTGCATAATTTGAGTAAAACTGTTGAGCTTCATCCTTTCAAACCCAGTGAAGATGGCAGAGGCGGCAGAAAAAATGGCTCCTGCAAAAATCGAAAGCGACATTATTGAAATATAGACTGAAAGATTGGCTGAGTTCTTTGAGCTAAGAATCAAGGCTAAAGGCTGAGCCGCCGAGAAACAAATGACGGATAATATGGCTCCAGTGATAATTTCAAAAATTATTCCAGAAACAATGACATCGTGGATTTCTGATTCCTTTCCACATGCCCTAAAATTGGCAATTTGCTGAGTCATTGCGAAGTTTACGCCCCAATCTCTGAAGAAACTTATGATGGAGGATGGAATGAAGGCTATACCATATAGGCCCACGTCAGCAACAGGTAATAGGGTAGCCAGAATGAATGTGCCAATGAACATTATTATGGTAGACCCAGCTACGCCGATTAGCAGGTGGAAACTTCCAGTAGCGGAAGTCTTGCCCATGTCTAACGCTTTACCCATTGAATCTACCTAATTCTTTTTCCAATATAGAATTATCTGGTTCATATAGGCTTTGGAAATTGCCATTAAATCTCAAATGCAATCAAACACAGAAGAAAAGTAATACACCCGGGTGAATTCAATTAAGAAACACTCATTTTTCAACAGAAAAAATATGCAATCCCCGAAGGATTTTTCTAATAAGAGTTACTATTACTTTCAACTAAGCTTTGCAACGTTTAAATTCTACTTTAACCTAAAATTAAGAAGGATTATTATGTCAACCGCAATTCTTGCAAAAGATGTTTATTCAAAAGATTATAACGCTGTACAAGAAAACGATACGCTTATCTCGATGTTTAGAAGCGTTCGAAAAAGGTAAGCCTCCTGTTTTAGCCGTTTTAGATGACAAAAGCAAATATCTAGGCATGATTATCAAGGCGCACCATTTTAAGGTCAAGACTTGATCCCACTACGACAAAAGTCAGAACTTTGATGAAGGTTGCACCTCCAGTTGCTTTTGATTTTTCCGTCAGTAAAATGGCTAAGCTGATGATTGAAAGTGAAATGAGGCAGTTGCCCGTTTTTGAAAAGAATAAGATAGTTGGTTTTGTCACTGACGAAGACATTATCCATGCAGCTGTACTTAACGAGTGGGGTAAAACTGCTATTGAGAAAATAATGACAAGAGCACCACACACCATTGAATCAAACCGGTCCGTAGGAGCAGTTCTAAGTTTAATGAGAGAATATGGTATCTCACATGTTCCAATTATGGAAAACGGAAAACTTGTTGGAATGATTACTATTGAAGATATTTTGAAGAACATCTATTGGCCGCAAAGACACCAGACAAGGGGCGATATTGTTGGAGAAAAAATTGAAACCTTAAGTGTCCCAGCTAAAGGCATAATGGCAAGGCCAGCTATTACGGTTGAATCTCAAACGAGTTTGCGAGATGCAGAGAAGATAATGCATGATCGTGATGTTTCCTGTTTAGCCATTGTTTCAAACGAACGATTAGTTGGCATTGTAACGAAGCTTGACTTTCTTGAGTTGATTTCGCAATTAGAAGTTGCTGAGAAGAAGTTGTCAGTGCAGTTCGGTGTTAAAGACGTAGAAATAAGTCCTGACCAGCAAGGCTTTATGATGGAAGAATTCGACGCTTTCACACGTAAATACCAAGATGCTTTCCAGTTGGGAACGCTCTTTGTTTACATGAAAAGCCACCGAAACACAAGCCTAAGAGGTACACCGCTGGTTCATTGTCGCTTGCAGTTCCGAACGGCAAGAGGAACATTCTTTAGCGCGAGTGAAGGTTGGGGCGTTGAACCAACTTTTAGAGTTGCATTAGATAGACTTGAGCGCAGACTGCTAAGAAGCAAAGAGCTACTATCATATAATCCAAAGTTTGCAAAAGATTACTTGCGCAAGATTGGATTACCTCAAGAAGAAGACATAATAATTCTTTTCTCTTTTTGCTGACTTAAAAGGCTAAGCAAATAGCCTACCCCTCGTCTCTTCCTTCAATTTTGTAAGACAATTCTGACGCTAAATTGAATGCCTTACTGAACCATCCACTTTTTTAGTCCGATGGCATTTTTTGGAAAGACTTTTTTAAACCTGAACAGTTAGTTTAGAAGCTATGTATTTGAGTGCTATTGCAAGGACTATTCGGAGCAGGCGGTTTTGGATTTGGCAATTAGGAGGCATTATAATTTATGCAATGCCTGCTGCAATACGACTTGCCACTGGCAGCGTTTACTTACCGGTCTTAGGTTTGTTTGAGGTTCCTTGGATTGGCCATTTTATTCCGGGCAACTTAGTGGAGAAAATTTTGGTTAACGCTTTTTTTCCGGGAGCCGCAGGAGCTATTGCAGGAGAACTCACTTTACTCAAATATGCATGGTTCCAACTTTTAGTAGAAGACAGAAATATTTGGCTCGGCTTGGAGGCGCATTGCTCTGGACGACTGCTTGGTCACTTTTTCAGTTTTGGGGCAATATGCAAAACATAGCAGGTCCATGGGGCGGCAACATCTTTGAATACCCTATGGTTTATCCGCTTAATTTCCTTCTGGCTTCACTTTCAATCTTTACCCCGACAATTGTAGGCTTCGCCAAAACAAAAATAATCAACGTTTACCGCAGGTTAAAACGCTAAAAAACCTGAAAGTTAATTTGATTTTATTTTTAGGGTGTAGTCTGCTTCGAAGGTTCTTGGATTAATTTGTCTTGTCTTGCCTACTTTAAGTTCTGCTTTGCCGCTGAATGTTTTGAATTGATTAGCGAAACCTTCAACAATGTCAAATATGCCGCAGCCATAGCAGAAGCCTCCAGAAAAAGAAATAGTGATGATGGCTGGTGAAACAAATATGAGTTTGGCTGTGACTTCGGGGCTCCTAACCCTGTTGTATAAGTGCAATGCTTTGCGAACAAGCTCTTCGAGTTCTGACTGAGAAAGCGACATCTTAAGAACCTTTAGAAAGGAATTCTTGAACCGTCAAAGCCAATCTTTGAAATTCCTAACTCATCTTTGACTTCACGCAGCTGAGCAGCATGTAAAAACTGGTCCATCTCTGCAAACACGGTATTTGCCAATCACACAGCTTCCGCATAAGCCAATTCCGCAGCGCATCAGCCTCTCAAGGCTTGCTTCAATGGGTAGTTTGCGTTGTTCTGTTAGTTCAAAGATTTTTTTTACCATAACTTCTGGACCACATGTGTAGATCATATCGAATTTTTCTCTGTCCAAGAGTTTGGCAAGTGGTTCAGTTACCATGCATTGCAAACCATAAGTGCCATCTTCAGTTGTTGTGATTAAGTTTTTCTCGTTGCAGACACCGTTAAGTTCTCGAATAAAGAGAAGCTCATCTTTGGTTTTGGCACCTTCAACAAAGGACAACCGTTCAGTTTTAGCTGAAAGCTGCTTAGCCAAGAAACAGCAAAGGCGCCGTTCCTGTTCCACCGCTTACCAGCAGAACTCTGCCTCGGCTTTCAGTGAAACTGTTTCCGAAAGGTCCACGTACGCCAACAGTTTGGCCTGCTTCCATGCTGTGCAGATGTCGTGTTGCGTCGCCAACTGCTTTCACGGAAACAGAAACTAATCCATTGCTCGTGTCCATTATGCTCAAGGGGATTTCATCTATGCCTGGAATCCAAAGCATCAAGAACTGTCCTGGCTTAGCTTTTGTACATAATTTGTCAGTCAGGATGAAGGTTTTAACTGTTGGACTCTCAGTTCTAATTTGCACTATTTCGCTTGTTCTAAGTGTATTAACTGCGGTGAGCGAGGTTGACAATTTCTTTTACACTCCCATAATGTTTCTTTCTCAAATAAACTTCCATGCCCTTAGTTATTGCTTGGAAAACCTCTGTGTTCTCCAACGCGATGGCTGTGCCAACTTGAACGGCTGAAGCACCAGCCAACAAAAACTCAACGGCATCTCGCCAATCTGTTATTCCGCCGCAACCTATTATTGGCACGTCAGGCAGTTCTTCGCGGATGTCATAAACACATCGCAAGCGCCACGGGCTTTACTGCTGGACCAGATAATCCGCCTTTAAGATTGCTTAAGATTGGACGCATCGTTTCGGAATCAATCGCCATTGCTTTAAGCGTATTTACAGCCGTCAAGGCGTCTGCTCCAGCCTCAACAGCAGCTCTAGCTGATCACAGCTATATTTGCAACGTTTGGCGAAAGTTTCACCAGTATGGGTTTGCCGACTGCTGCCTTCACTTTTTCAACCACTTCAGCAAGAAGCTTCGGGTTTTGACCAATTTCTGCGCCCGTAAACTGTACATGTGGACAGGAAACGTTCAGTTCCACCGCATCAGCGCCTGCATCAACTGCTTTTTTGGCAACCGTAGCATATTCGTCTGCTGAATAACCAAACACACTTACAATAAGTGGTACACGCAGAATTGTTTTACAATATTTAATCTCTTGACTGTAAAGTGTCGATGCCTGGGTTCGGTAAGCCCATAGCGTTAATTAATCCAGCCTCTGCTTGGACCACTGTTGGGTTTGGGTAGCCGACTCGGGGTTCTATTCCTATGGATTTTGTGACCACTGCTCCTGCGCCACCTTTTGCAACGCGGTTTAAGGATTCTGCTGAGTAACCCAAAATTCCAGAAGCTAAAATGGTTGGGTTTTCCAGCTGCAGACCAGCTATGTTTGTACTTAACAGAGTTGCTTTCCAAATTTTGTTCTCACCGTTCAATCTAGTTAATTTAGTTTAAAGAGATAAAGTTTCTTTTAGACCAAAATCTGAGGCTAAAAGCCATTTAATTTTAGCTTGCTTCTTGCTTTTAATGTTTACTTTTAGGCTGTTCAGTGATATTGAATTAGAAAAGAAAAATGAGGATTTAGATAGACTTAGAGAATGCTTATTTTTTCTTTTTAACCTTTTTCTCTACCTTTTTTGGAGCTTTAGCCACTCTATTAACCTCAAAGCTACAATTGCCTTCAATTTGTATTTAAAATTTGCCAAAGAGTAAATGTTCTGTCGCAAGTCGCTAAAATAGCTCAAAAACTGACGCTATAAGCTAAATAACCTCTGAAAATAGGCGAATAATTTTGGCTTTTTACCATGCTTTTTAGTTGGTCAGAATTTAACATTTATGTGTCAATACCAATGGCTTGCTTTTCAGACACTGGAAAGTCTTTTATAGCCGAGCGATGTAAAAAATTACACAGCTTTGAAAAAATATTCAGACAGTTAATGAAGCATTTGAATGAGCAGTTGACAAAACCCAATAGAACAGAGTTAAGGTGAGCAACATATAACAAGTTTTGTCAAAGACACATTTTCTGTCTGTAAAGGGCATCGAAAACCTTCGGACAATCGAGGCATAAGTATTGAAAGACGTCCAGAATGAAAAGCCGGAAAATGAGATTGAACTAAACAAAGTTGGAGTTGAAGGGCTAAGAAAATACGTTGTGGTTAAAAGCCCAACAAAAAACTATCACACAATTGTTACAATCAACAGCTACATAAAATTGCCTTCAAACCTCCGCGGAGTACACATGAGCAGGTTCGCTGAATCCATTGACGAAATCCCTGAAGAAACAACTTCAATCGAGGACTTAGCTGAAAAAATCTCTGAAACCTCCTTGGCAAAACATCGTTTTGACTGCTGCACAAAAGTTTTTTGTGAATTTCCATTTGAACGAACAAGGCCAAATGGTGAAATAGAAAATGGGATAGCCCAAATGTCTGCAAGATACTCGACCCAAACCAGGAGGAAGACTTTGGGTGTTTCAGTTAACGGCGCACTTGCTTGTCCATGTTCAAAAGAAATGTGCAACGGTTTAACCCATAACCAACGGGGAAACTTAAGCATAGATATTGACGTTTCAAAAGGAAAAATCGAATTATCTGACATTATCCATGTTTGCAACGAAAGTTTCAGTTCACCCACATTTTCGATTTTGAAGAGACCTGAAGAAAAGAGGCTAGTTGAGCAAATGCATGAAAACGCAAGATTCGTTGAAGACGTTGTTAGGAAATGTGTCCAGTCGCTAAGAGAAAAGTACCCCCAAAGGCCCTGTGTTGTCAGATGTTCCAGTTACGAATCTATCCATGACCACAATGCCTATTCAGAATGGCGAGGAACACTTTAGGACGGATATAAGCTAAATGTTCAGATTAAGAGTGAAGTCTGAATTTGACGCGGCGCATAAACTGGATGGTTACAAGGGCAAATGTTCCAACCTACATGGCCACACCTACAAAGTCGAAGCTTTTTTCCTAACAAAACAACTAGATTCAATCGGCGTTTCAGTTGACCTCAGAGCCCTAAAAGAGCAATTACTCAAAATAACCGAAAAGTTTGATCATAGCTATCTTAATGACTTGAAAGAAATAGGTAATCCGTCAACAGAAAATATTTCCCGCTACATTTTTCAAAGCTTAAAAGATAATTTGCGGACTGGAGTGTCTTTGGAAAAGGTAAGAATTTGGGAAACGTCCAAGAGCTGGTGCGAATATTTTGAAAGCTGAGTTCGCTTAGGAAGCATCATTGATGGACAAGATTTTTGTTAAGAACTTAGTTATATCTTGCAAAGTCGGAGTGACCAAAGAAGAGCGGGCAAAAAAGCAGAATGTTGTGGTCGACATTGAGGTTTTTTGCGATCTCAGTACAGCAGGAAATACAGATATTCTAAGCAAAAGCATAAGCTACTCTGGCATTCAAGAGAAAGTAACTGATTTTGTCACAACCGGTGAGTTCAAACTTTTGGAGCGCATTGCAGAAGGTGTGGCTTCATTAATTTTGGAGAATTCTCTTGCGTCAAGAGTTGTTATTGCAGTTAAGAAGGAAAAGTATGCAATACAACCTATGATGGGAATTGAAATTTCCAGGGACCGTCATGGTTGAAGTTTACATTGCTTTTGGCTCAAACATTGGAGACCGGGAAGCTAACATCAACAATGCTTTTGAAGCCCTTAAGCAAAAAATGAAGATACTCAAACGGTCTGCTCTATATGAAACTAAGCCTATGTACATTGAAGAGCAGGATTGGTTTCTTAACGGCGTTGCCAAAGTCGAAACGAAATTGGCGCCTATGCAGTTGCTTTTGTTTCTAAAGGATATTGAGCAAAAATCGGGTAGAAAATCAGTCGAGAGGAATGGACCACGCATAATTGATTTGGACATCCTTTTTTATGGAAAAAAAATTATCGATGAAAGGGACCTTCATGTGCCGCACCCAAAAATGATTGAAAGAGCGTTTGTGCTTGTTCCCTTAGCCGAAATCGCAGCCGACTTCGTGCACCCTATCACCCGCAAAACCGTGTCTGAACTTCTTGCCCAATTGGATTATGACAAGTCAGAAATCAAACGTGAAGATTCGGCGGACGGCAAGAAATGAAGATTTACGTTAAAACCCCTGCACGATTGCATTTGGGACTCGTAGATTTGAATGGCGACTTGGGCAGAATTTTCGGAGGGTTAGGTGTAGCAATCGACCAACCAAATGTGGTTCTAGAAGCTCGAAAAAGCCCAAGCGTTGAAGGTCAACGGCGAAATGGCTAAATTAACCCAAAAGCTGGCTAAGCAGTTTTTATTCGCCTATGAAATAAATGAAAAGGTTGCAGTAGATGTTAAGCAGGTGATTCCTCAACACATTGGGCTTGGCTCGGGAACGCAGTTAGCTTTGGCAGTTGCCGCCTCAATTTCGCGTTTGTTTGATGTGGAAGGTTCTATTCATGAATTTGCCGTTGCGATGGGTAGGACAGCTCAGTCAGGTGTGGGCACAGCAATATTCGAGGAAGGAGGATTGGTTGTGGATGCTGGAAGAAACACGAAAGACCCTTCTCGACAAACTATTCCACTTATTTGCCGGCAACCCTTACCTAAGGAATGGCGCTTTGTTGTTGCAATCCCGAATGTAAAAAAGGGTTTTGCAAATGAGGCTGAGGCTTCAGCTTTTGAGAAGCTTCCACCTATGACAGCGGAAGATGTCGGCAAAATCTGTCGGCTAACCATGATGAAGCTTCTTCCAGCGGTCGCTGAAAAAGACATCAAAAGCTTTGGAGAAGCCATGACACAGATCCAATGCATTGTCGGCGACAGTTTTGCGCAAGCTCAAGGCGGCAGATACTCAAGCTCTCCATCGGCAAAATGCATAGAGTTCATGCTTGAAAACGGTGTTTATGGTGCAGGACAGAGTTCTTGGGGACCAACCGTTTATGGCGTAATTAGAAGCGGCGAGGCACAGGAAACTCTTGCAAAAGTTAAGGCTTTCCTTTTAAAGAGTGTGGGCGGAGAGGTTTTTGTGGCTAAAGGAAATAATCGAGGAGCAATTATCAAAGTTATCAGATAGCAGGCGAACGAAAAACTTATAATTCTGCTCTGGTGCATCACCGTGCAGTGGACAGAATGCAAAAAACTAACAAAGTTACAGTAACCGCTCCAGCTCACTTGCACACTGGCAATTTCGACATGACTGGAGACCTTGGAAGACTCTACGGAACAGTTGGTTTCGCAGTTGACCGTCTTCTTGAGGTTGAAGTCGCAAAAGCCGTCGACGTTAAGTCTGAAGATGAAGCGGCTTACCTATTTGCCAGCCGTTTTGTTGACGCATTTGACATTGCTGGGGCTGAAGTTAAGGTTAAGAAGAGTATTCCAAAGTTTGTGGGAATGGGGTACCATACAACTTTGGCGTTGTCGATAGGTTCTGCTTTAGCAAAATTGTATGGACTGCAATTAACCACTGAGCAAATCGCATTGACTATGCAGAGAGGCGCCATAACAAGCTTGGGAGTTCACGCATTCAAAGTCGGCGGTTTCATTGTTGAAGGTGGTTTTAGAGTCGATCAGCGAGAAAAAATGATTCCGCCACTAATTTTCCACCAAGCAGTGCCAAACAACTGGCTTTTCGTTATCGCCATAGCAAATGAACCGCAGGAGAAAATCGTGAAAATGCGGGAAAACGAAGACCACATCCTTAGGAACCTCAAATTGATGCCCAAAGAAACCTCAGATAAGCTCTCAAGAATTGTGTTAGTTAAAATTATCCCTTCTATCGTTGAGATTGACCTTAAATCTTTTGGCGAAGGATTAACTGCTTTTAATTCGGAGCTGGGTAAGTTCTGGAATGAATATCAATGTGGCAGAACTTATTGCCATCCTGTAGTCGAAGAAGCAATAAAAATCATTTTGAAAAGGAGCACATGTGCTTGCCAAACCTCATGGGGACCAACAATCTATGGTATAGTCGACAGGCAAAGCCAAGCTGAACTCTTGACAAAAGAACTTAAAGATTACCTGTCAAGAAACGGCGGAGGAGAAGTTTTCTACACTAAAGCAGCTAACAGTGGAGCATCTATTAAGGAGTAATATTCTTTGGTAAAAGCCATTGGAATTGACTCTGGAACAAAAACAATGGATATTTTCGGGTTCGATGACAAAGACGGGAGCACTATAATTGACGTTGCAATTCCAAGAGATGAAATAACAAAAAGCGCCAAACTGGTTGTCGAAAAACTAAGAGAAGCACAAATTCGAGTAGGAAAAATCGATGCAATTGTTGGGCCGTCTGGTTATGGGATCCAACTAAAAAAAGCTCATGATGCAACAGATGAGGAAATTGCAGAGGCGACTTTTGTGACAGAAGCCGATGTCAAAAAGCGACTCAGAATAATTGGTTTACGAGAGCTTATGTTGCTTCTGCGGGACGCAAACGACTTAAACACGTTCTTTACTCAGGGAATCATTCAACTAAAAACTGTGCCAAAATATAGAAAAGTTAACAAAATAGACATGGGAACATCAGACAAACTTCTAAGTGTCATTTTAGCGGAAAAAGATCAGGCTGAAAGGCTAAAAATCTCATACAACGAAACATCATTTATTCTTCTCGAAGTTGGATTTGGATACACATCAGCAGTGGCAGTCCAAAACGGGCAAGTAATTGATGCCATGGCAGGAACAGCAGGCTTCCCATCATTTCTCGGAATGGGTTTTCTTGATTCAGAAGTAGCTTACGCCGTAGCCAACGTCACAGAAGACTTTTCAAAACAACTCCTTTTCGCTGGAGGAGTATCTTCATTTTCAGGAATTGACACCTCGAAGCCGCTAGAAGAATTCGTAAAAAACGCAAAAACAATCCCGCAAGTAAAAGACGGGTATAGCCTAATGCTCGAATCTATTATGAAAGATGTTGCATCGCTTCTCCCATCTGTTAAGCCAAAGGAAATAGTCCTTAGCGGAAGATTTACGAGAATACCAGAATTTACAGTTGATTTGAAGAGGAAACTTTCAGATTTCTTTGCAACAACAGGTTTGAAAATAGGCATATCGGTGCTTCAGAGCAAAGCGGCGATAACCAAACAAGCAGCGGAAGGCGCAGCAGTATTTGCTAATGGATTAGCTGGAGGAAAATATAAACAACTCATTGACACAATGAGACTCCAAGAAAGCGAAGGGTCCGTATTCAGTAACATTTACCTCGGCAAAGGCATGAGTGAAAAACTAAAAATATTCAAAAAACTCTAATTATTCTTTAAACATCCTTTTATCTTGAAGGTATTCTTTACCCGTCCTTAACCCGATTTCTGCTTTCTGCAACTCACCTCCCAAGTAAGCCGCGTGTTCAAGCCTTGTAACCAAACCAGATTCAATAATCAGACCGTAAACCTGCTCAGCCGTTTTCCCCTTAATTATCAGGCTCGGCGCTAACTCATCAGTCAATATGAAATGCTGTGCAACGATGTTTTGTCCATCTCGATCCACAAAAATCCTGAACGATCCCTCTTTATCAAGCTTAACTGGTTGCTCTTTTTGGGTTGCAAGCAAAACGCGGCTTTTTTGTTCAACCCTTTTGTCGTATGGCGACTCTCGATTTCGCTTATTTTTGAATACTAGAAGGTCTATTCCGAGATCCTTGGGCACTGAGCCTCTTTTTTTAGCTAAGAACATCATTTTGGCAGCGATGGCTTCTTCTTTAATTGTTCCTTTTGTTTTGTCGCTTTTTTCTGTTGCTAACAGCATACTTGCACTTATCTCCGAGGATAATTTGGTAAGCAGAGCATTTACCCCTATTGAATCTGCATCTATCAACTCGGTAACGTTTGAAATGCCTATAAAGAGGGGGATTTCTGGATTTTTCTTTTCAAATTGACGGAATGCATCAAATGATTCTAGAATTTCTGTCGGATCCAAAATTAGATCGGCTAAAACTCTTGTTACGCCTAATCGGTTAGCTTCATCAATTATTTCTTCGAGTAGATGTACGCGATCCAGGGCCTTCTTGGGGAAGTACCCTTCTTTTTGGTTTGTCGGAATAACTACAACGGCAACATTTCTTATGAAAGATGCTATTGAAGTGATATTTCCTGCATCAGCACTCAGCACCAAATCAGCGCCAGCAGAAACTGCAGCTTTGATTTCTTCGGAATCGAGCGAATCAATGCTCACAGGAGCGTTTACGGCTGCTTTGACTGCGGCAACAATTCGCTTCGCATCTTTTGGTCTGGTCTCGCCAACAACCATGCCAACATCAATAACGTCTGCGCCAGCTTGGACATAGTGCTTAGCCAAACGCTGAATCTCCAAATCGCTCATTTGGGCGGCATCAACTATTTCGCCCAAAACCCGCATAGGAAAATCTTTGCCGATAGCCAAATTCTTAATCAAAATATTGCCTGGGCATTTAAGAAGGGCATTTTTGTTTTTTTCAACTTTTGCTATTTCCTCAAGAGCCTTTTTTTCAAGTTTTTCTTTGAGCAATTCATCTGCGGGAGTATCCGTTGAAAGAGTTACTTCGCCTAGCGAATCAAGAATAGTCGGCAAGTCAGCGGCGTATTTTGGACCCTTAAATGTTGAAATACCGGTGACTTTGAAAATGATTGAAGTGTCACCTCGAATCAGTCCAGGAACAAGGATTAAATCAAAATCTTTAGTTTCTATTTTTTTCAAGTCGTTACTGATTATTTGAGGCGTCAAAAAGGCTGCGACGGGCGTTTTCAAAGCCAAGACTTCGGTTTCTACATTGCTTTCTTTAGCGTAACGTTCTACGTCCTTTTTTGCCATCAGACCTGTTATTAGCAGTACTCTCATTTTTTCTCCTGCCACAAGTCCATTCTTTTCAGCATATCAGCCATAATAAGTGAGTAAGAAGAGTTTGGAGCTACCCTCTTTACTACATCACTGCAGTCGGAAATCATCTCTAAAAGTTTGTTAACACACTTCTGTTCATTTACGTCGTTTATCAATGCCTTTACACGAGTTGCATGTATGATGGCTTCAAGCGTCTGAGACATAGCTCGGTTATAAACTTGAGGGAGTTTTCGCTTCGCCTGGATCAAGTTTACTCTGAAGACTGCTATGGTTTTTCCTGTATCAGTGGGAAAAAGTTCCTTGATCGAAACCTCAATGGATGCATCAGCCAAACATAGTCTTGGCGCGTTTACGACGCTTGCCTTTTTAAACCATTCTTTTGGCAATTCACCATCGGGATTTGCTTCTTTGAAAGCAGTTCTATAGAAAACCTCAATGTTGCTAGTTAAACTTAGAACCGCACACCTGTTTTCTTTAATGTTTTTGAAGGTTGTTGATGAATTGAAAAGGTTAAGGGAGATGTGTTGTTCATCCTCCATGACTACACCCATTGGAGCAGCATTCGGTTTTCCATGAGCGTCGTAAGTGGAAACTACGGTTTCTGCAATTGCTCCCTTTAAGAATCCTAAATCTATTAATTTCGCCATCCAACCAGCCTGGGAACTTAGGACATAAGCATTTTGCTTTCAACCGAATGTAAAAATTCAAGTGCAATAATAAGTTTTGCCAACGCAAACACCTGCACTTTAGATTGCAAAATCGATTTCGCGCTTTCTAACTGTAATGTTTTTAAAGGATAAAACGACTATTTTCATAAGACCTGTTGACTTAAAATTTTGTATATTCATTTTGGTGGTTTAAAACTGAAATGGCAATTAAAGTAGCCTTGGTTTACCCATATTTTCATCCTGCTAATGATAATTCAATTTTTCGTTTTCCACCCTTAGGCTTAGGCTACATTGCCGCTGCTCTCAAAAAACATGGAGCCGAAGTAGATTTAGTTGATTGCACTTTTACAAGCTTTTGCGAAGCTGTTGAACGGGTAAAACGAGCTAAACCGCAAATTGTTGGTTTTTACTCAATGTTTTCGATGAAGAAAACAACGTTAGAGCTTGCAGCCGCCATTAAGAAAGAGTGCGGGGTGAATTCTGGTTTGTTTGTGGTTGGTGGTCCTTTGCCGTCTTGGTCGCCTGAAAGCTTTCTAGGCGTTTTTGATGTGGTTGCTGTAGGCGAGGGCGAAGAAACCATGGTTGAAATTGCTGACTGCGTTTCACAGGGCGTTGGGTTTGCAAGTGTAAAAGGTATTGTCTTCAGAGATGGAGAACGCATAGTTCACACTGACCCAAGAGGGTTTATCGAGGATTTGGATAGCTTAGCTTTTCCGTCACGAGAATTATTTGATAATGAAGCATACAAAAAATATTATCATGATCGGTTTGGCTATTCCACTTCCTCCATGATTACTTCGAGGGGCTGTCCATTTTCATGCGATTTTTGCAGCAGACCAATTTTCGGCACTGAAATTAGAAGCCGCTCCGTCAACAACATCGTCGACGAAGTGGAACAGATTGCGGATTTGGGTTATGATCGAGTTTGGTTTGCCGATGATTGCTTTCACATTAAACCGCAAACACGTACTGAATGTATGCAACGAACTTGTCCGCCGCAAAGTCGATATTAGCTGGGAATGCCTTTCACGCGTGGATACGATGGATAAAGAAGTTGCAGAAGGAATGAAACGTGCGGGTTGTCTTGAGAGTTTTCTTCGGAATTGAATCAGGCAACGACTCAGTTTTACACCTGATGAACAAACATATCACCACGACACAGGCTAAAAGCGCAGTTTACGCAGCTAAAGCGGCTGGATTAAAAACAGGAGCTTTCTTTATTGTCGGTTACCCAGGTGAAAGTGACAAAACAGTTTTGGATACTGTGCGTTTTGCTTCGGGTTTGCCCCTTGATTATTTATCGTTTACTTTGCCTTACCCGATTCCTGGAACGCCTCTTTATGAACGGGTTAAGGACAAAGGAGTTGCTTTAGAGGATTGGGAGGAACCGAAGAACTACCGTTTGATTAGGCATAAGTTGCTTTATGCTTCAGGGTTTAGTGAAGGAAAGTTGAAGTTTGCAATTGGTAAAGCGCATGCGCAGTTTTATGGCAGACGATATCTTGGGAAAATGGGTTATGGGTTGTTGGGCAAACCTTTTGAGCGGTTAACTGACTTTACATTTGAAGCAATGCGCTAAAACTTTACTTCTGAAAAGTTCGGAATTAATAGGTAGCCATTTAATCTCAAATCTGCAATAATCACAACAAACAAAATTTCAGTGCAAACATTTGCAAGAAAATAATTCTGATTCCCACTATCATAAGTTCATTAAGAATCGCAGTTCTACCGCTTTTCGTTTACCTCTACAACCCAACAAATATAGTCCCATGCTTAATCCTGCTTGCTTTTTCAGCTTGCACAGACTTTTTTGACGGCTACTCAGCTAGGAAATTGGGGGCAACATCGAGGTTTGGCGCATACTATGATGCAACAACAGACTTTATCCTTGTAATCGGCATATTTGCACTTTTTACAGCATACGGATTTTACCCGATTTGGCTTCCGCTTCTCATAGCCGCTTCATTTGTTCAATTTATGGTGACAAGCTCATTTGCCAAAAAAATCTATGATCCTATAGGCAAGTACATTGGAAGCGCGTTGTACATAGGCATAGTTTTAACGCTTGTTTTTCCCATTCAAGCAACCTACAGTTTTGTACAATATGCTTTTGTAGGATTTTTCTTAGTCTCGCTTGGAAGTCGCATCATAAGCTTGGCAAGAAAACGGGATTCCAAATTAAACTAATATACTCAGTCAATTTTCTTATTATTCCATTAATTTCGGTGCTGAGCTTGCCAGAAAACAAAGTCTTAAAATAAAACGGATTTACCAGAGCAGATTCGAGTTTCATTAGGTACCGCTATAGTTCTTGGACTGACTAAACGGCAAGTTAGATGCTGAGCCTACAACAGCATACCTTATGACTTACAAAGAGGGCAAGTGCACGGCTAACTGCGGTTTCTGCCCTCAAGCCAGAGAAAGCAAAAGCAGCACGGAATTGCTGTCGAGAGTTTCATGGCCAACTTTTCCAACCATCAATGTGGTAAAAGCAATTGGCGACATGTGCAGAGAATTGGAAAATTAAGCGGGTCTGCATCCAAGCCCTAAATTACCCACAAGTTTTTGTCTCATCTTGAAGCGCTCGTAAAGGAAATAAAAAAGCAAGCTACCGTTCCAGTTTCGGTTTCTTGCCAGCCATTTAACAAAAGAAAACATTCAGCTTTTGGCAAAAGCAGGCGTTGATAGGTTAGGAATAGCGTTGGATGCAGCAACCGAAGCCTTATTCAAAAAAGTTAAGGGCAAAGATGCAGGCGGCTCCTACAGTTGGGAAAACCAGTTCAGCATGTTAAGTGAAGCCTTAGAGTTTTTGGAAAAGGAAACGTAAGCACGCATATTATTGTGGGGTTAGGTGAAACAGAGAAAGAAGCAGTGCAGATTATTCAAAAATGTGTTGACATGAGCGTTTTGCCAGCTCTTTTTGCTTTTACTCCAATCCGCGGCACAGCTTTGGAAAACAGTTCTCCGCCGAGCTTGGAATCGTATCGGCGAGTGCAGCTTGCGAGGTACTTAATTGTTAAAGGTTTGGCAACATTTGATGGCTATGCAATTTGATGAATGAGGGCAAAATAACTGGGTTTGGATTAACAAATCAAGAGTTAAAACCGATAATTGAATCTGCAGAGCCTTTTCTCACTTCTGGCTGCAAAGACTGCAACCGCCCCTTTTACAATGAAAAACCAAGTGGACCCATCTACAATTACCCAAAAAAACCAAACAAAGAAGAATTAGAGAAAATAAAACAGCAATTTAACTGCTGTTAAATTATCAATTTATCAGCTGTTTGAAGAGGCTGTTTTTTGCTGGGTGTGGGCAGTTTAGGTTTTTGTCTTGTTACTTGCTCAACTAAGCGCCAGAACTCCTCCATAGTGTAACCTTTCAGCAGGTCTTTCATGAGTTTTTTAACTTGGTAGTAGGTCATTTGAGCCTCGCCTTTGTCTAAGCTTTCTTGTGGACCTTTAATGCGCCTGAAAAGTTCATCCATTTGTCTTGGTGAAGCCCTGATTCCAGCTTTCTCCAGAAGCTTCTGAATAAGCGTCTGACCTGTGTTTCTGCCTATGAAAATCATTGTTTCCCTGCCTACGATTTCAGGTGGGAAGGGCTCAAAAACCAAGGGTTGAGCCATCATTTCCTCAACGTCTTCTTCAACTTCATGAGTGAAAATGTTTTCGCCGATGATAGGTTTATGGAATTGAATTGGCAGAGCAAAAGCTTTTTCAGCTGATTGAGCAAGACGGTAGATTTTTCCCAAATCTATTCCAGTATCGATATTATAGAGCAATTCTGCTGCTGTTACAACCTCTTCGAAGGGAGCTATTCCTGCGCGTTCACCAAAGCCAGCAATGCATGTATGCAGGTATTGAACACCTTCTTCCATGGCGGCTAATGTGTTTGCTGATCCCAAGCCGAAATCATTATGACAATGGATTGAAAGCGGCACTTTCTTTCTTATAGCATCTGGTAAGCCATCACGAATATGTGACATTAAGTAACGCATTGATAGTGGTCTCATGAACCCAACGGAGTCAGCTATTGCCAGTCGGATCGCTCCAGCTTTGGCTGCGGCTTCAAAAACTTCAAGTATGTCTTCCAGCGGAGTTCTTGTGCCGTCCATAAGAACGAAATTGACAGTTGCTCCATGTTTTTTTGCGTAGTCGATGTTTTCAACTATTTTTTGTAACGCTTGTTCTTTTGTTATTTTTAGTTTGTATTGAAGATTTAAACCGTTTATGGGTGATTCAATTGTTATTTCTTTGACGCCGCATTCTAAACAGGCGTTTACGCTGTTTTTGGTTGCTTCAGCTGATGCTGTGAGTTTTGCATTGACTGAAACTTTCATTAATGATACGTTTGACGTTGCGTTTTTCGTCTTCAGAAATAGCTGGAAAACCAACGTTAATTATGGCGACGCCAGCTTCATCCATGAACTTTGCCAGCCTAACCTGCTCAACGTAAGTTAAGTAAACTGTCGGCGCCTTGATGCCTTCCCTGAAAGTTTCATCCCAAATAAATACGTGGTCAGGAAGTTTAGGCGGCAAATTCTTTCTTAAACGATTGTAATTTGCAATTAGCCCCTGAGCTTCTAACTTCTTAAATATAGTCTTTCTCATCGAGACACAATCCAACAATATGGACGCTATATAACAAGGTTAAGTTGCAGATTCCAATATAAAACTGCATCGTAAATAGCCGATGTACACATCAGCGCTGTCTTGAACAACTAACGAGTAAGCAGCAATCAAAAAGTAAAATTTTGACAAATGTGTTGCAAAAGTCTTAAGTGTAAAAAGAAGAATAATACCTGCAAAGGGGCATAGAGAAAATGAGTAGCCTTCAAAAGACAATCGAAAAAATAAAAAATTTAGAAGCAGAAAAGAAAAATCTTATTCTTGAAATTGAAGGACTTAAAAAAATGGCTGATGCAAAGGCTACTGCATTAGAAAATGAGATTATTGCCCTACGAGAAGAAGTTAAATCTCTTAAAGTTTTAATGGGGTCAGAACAGCCAAACGCAAACCAACTTAAAATTAGTTAGCGACCATTAGCTACTGCTACAAATGTCTTTGTTAGGCTTGCTTAGGCGACGTAGGAGTTCTTTGGATAAGAGCATTTATGGCGTTTGCCAAAGCATTTGTTGCTTCTTGTCTTGGCTCTGTAGATGTGTCGGTTTCAAGTTTTTCAAGTTCTTTATGTAAGCTATCGGATTTTTCGGTTAGCTCTTGTTTTCTTTTTTCGTAGTTATCATGCATTTTTTCCTGTTCAGCAGTGAAGTTCTCAAGCGTTACCTGCAATTCGTTTTTTGTAGATTTTAGCTCTTGTTGTGTTTGGGCAAGTTGTTGTGCAGCTTTTCGACGTGCGTTTAGCTTGTAAAAGCTGATTTTAATTTCTTGCTGAGTGGCAAAGTTTTCTTCTAATTCGCGGATTTTAGTGCTTAAACGTTGAACGTCAGCGTTTCGTTTGAAGCTACGTTCTCTTGTTTTTTCAGCATATTCCTTATCGGTTTCCACTATGAGGTGGTTAGTATCAGCTAACTCTTTTGCTTCATCTGAGAGGTTGTTTTCTTGGAGTCTTTTTTCTGCAAGAGCGCCTTCGACATCTAGAAAAATCTGTGAACGCTCCTTCATAAATTGCTCATCAACTTGTATAGCTGGATTGGATTCGAATTCTGAAATAACCTGTTTTAGAGAAACAAGCCAATCATCAAAGTATTGACTAAATGGTGAAAGCGCAAAAATTTGATTACCAAGCCTACTTAGGGTACCGAGGGTTTTTTCTACAACTTCTTTTGCTGAAATCTCAGCCTGCTCTTCAACGTATTTACCGCCAGAACGCTGCTTTTTTTCCTTCGCTTTCTTGTCATGTGCTGACTTTGAGAATTGCCTAGCGGCACTTCTTCGTGAACCAGTTTGAGGTCTAAAGCTCATAAACAACCAGTGCTCTAAAGAAATATTTAAACAATGCACATATCATTTGACTACAGCTTGTGAGTGGAGCGGTGAAACGTTTACCTTTCGCGTCTTGAACCTGTTTTTCTCGGAACAACAACTATTTTTGATTCCTGAGGCTTACGTCTCTTTAAGAACTACAATAGCTACAACGAATGCCAAAACAACAACACACTGTTACTGCCACGATAAGCATCAGATTCAAAGATTTGGGAGACGATGAATTACCTGTTGTCGAGTCATTGCTTGCAACTGGTGAGCCATTACCTTGATAAGGAGTAACCATAGGTGCTGATCCTTGAAGAATTGGCAGTTGGGTCTGAACAAGAAGTGAATAGCTTGCGATTTTCAGGTATGAAGGTACTTCGACTGGTTTAAATCAAGTGCATAAACTTGGAAAGAAGTTGTTCCAGATGGAGCTAGGTCAGTAGGAGTTAGGTAAGTTGTGTATCCTACCCCAACCACTGAACCTGTAGAGTTGAAAAATTCTGCAACTACCGTGAGGTTTGTCGCTGTTTGGCTCCCTGTATTTTTAATTTCGCCACTAACGCCGTAAGCGCCGTTATAATCGCCACTGGTTCCGATTGATGGTGTGCTACTTGTGATTTTTAGATCTGGATATTGATACTTGCTTGTTGCATTCGCTTGAGTCACACTTAATTGAATATTTGCAACGTCTCCCGGTTCCCAAACGTTATCATCTTGTGGCGGAGCAAACTCCATGATAAAGGGTGCTTTCTGTTGTGGAACAATATAGGCAACCCAAGCCTGAGTGCCAGAATCACTTATGTCAAGCTCCATTTTCATCAATTATGGAACCCCGCAAGATTACGGAGTCAATAGTGTTTACACCGACGTTTTGAATCTCACCTGTAACCTCAAGAATACCGGAAGGGCCAACATAATAAGAATAATTTGTTACTTTGATGTCTTCAGGCTGGCCAAAGTATTGCGTGGAACTGAAGAAAATGTTAAAGAAACAACAATTACTGCAATTAAAAGATATAATACTCTTTTTCTCATGAATCCTCGCCCTCATCCGTATAATTTCTTACAAAGCATCTTCGTAGTATAAAACAGTTTTTCAAAATCAAGCCTCAATTGAAAATCCAAATTCCAACCATTTTAATAGAAAAAAGCTATGGTATTGGAGCAACCGCTAAATAAGCATCCATCTTAACTAGCAAAATCGTTTTTCTCAACAATTCACAGTTGAAGAAAAGAATAATTCTTAAATGTAAAAAGTTATTCTTATCTTCTAAGAAAAGGAATATCATGATTGAAAAGTTACATCCTTATGTAGTATTTCTTCCTACCGAGAAAAAAGATAAGATTCTCAGCGCCATCTTCGGTTCAAAAGCAGGCGTAGACCTCTTAAGATTCTCACTCAAACAAGGCATATCAAAAAACATCTACCAAAAAGAACTTGTGAAACAACTAAACTACTCAAACAAGACAATCATCGAAAACCTAAAAACCCTAACCAAACTCGGCGTACTAAACGAAAGCATGGAAAAAGATGAGAAAGAAGGAAGAATCATCTGGGTAAAAACCTACCAGCTAACAAACCTAGGCAAATGGTTTGCACTTTTGATGGCTGAAGAAAAAGAGCTATCGGAACAAGAAAAAGCCGAAATCCTCCAAAGCCTATTCCGAACCTACGTAAAACAAGTTAAACGCTTGGCAGAAGAAATAGGAATAAACAAGAAAATGCTTGAAGAAACCTTCAGAGAAGAAATGAAAAGCACTCCATAAACGATTCGGAAAAAAAGCAAGAACAAAAAAAGGGAATTAAATTTGGCGGATCAAAGCACGTTTTGGTTCAGACACGCAAGATCTATTTTGTTGGGCTAAGTAGCCTCAGTGTCCTGCCAAATGTTGACCCAACCAACGTTTTCCTTTTAAGGGGTTTGTTTCCCGTTTTTAACTTGTACCCGAATCCAGTGATAAAGGGTTTTTTGATTATTTTTTTAGACTTCGCTGTTTAAGGAAATTTAGGAAATAAAAAAACAAGGGTTATTAGAAGGTAGAAGCCAACTCGCTATCACAGTTCTACGTTTTAGGGAACAGTGATGAAGAGGTAGCAATGAAATTTTCAAGTTTATAATTGAAAATGAAGGAATTTATAGGATTTTCTTCTATCGATGTTTCCGAATATTCTCGAAGCCTTTAATATTCTAAAGACACCTTATCAAAAGGTATTTAGAAAAAAGAAGTTACATTTCTCACATGAGGCAAAATAACGTTTAAAATCGTTCACCGAGATCTGTTTTCATAAAAAAAGCTGTTTTCTACCTTTGGCGGCTTTTGGGCTATAATATAAGCTCAATGATCATATCAAATGATTAAACTTTTTGAGTAAAAATAAACAGAGTATTATGCGTTTTGTTCCACTAAAAAAGGGAAAAGATGGGTTGGTTTTGGGTTGTGGGGTTTGGAGATAGTTTGAGGGGGAGAAGGGAGAGCGTGCTAAAAATTAATTGTTCTCCAAACCTTTCCACCCAACCCATCGTTTCTGGTTTTGTTTTTTGCCCTCCATGATTATAAGGCTTTGAAAGCCTCGAACCACCTACTGTATGCTGACAGCATATCTAAGGAGACGCTTGGTTTACGTTCTTCAAGGATTTGTCTGAAGTCAGCCATAGTCAAAAGTCGTGGTTTTGCTTCTTTGTCCATTGCTTTGCCTGATTCAAAGAATTCTCCGATAAGTTTAAGCTGTGCTGATTGGCAAACGTCCCGTATGTCGCTTCCTGAGAAGCCTTCAGCAAGCCGAGCTAACTCATGCAGATCTACATCTGTATCTATGGCTAGAGTGCTTGAGTAGAGTTTAAGCATGCTTAGTCTGGTGGCGTGATCTGCCAATGGAACAAGAATTCTTTTTTGGAAACGTCTAATGAATGCCCAGTCAAGGTCCCAGGGTTTGTTTGTTGCACCGATAACGTAAACGTGAAGGTTTTTGCCTTTGTCAACTATGCCATCCATTTCTTTTAGGAATTGGTTTCGGACACGTATTTCTCCGCCGACTTCGTTATTGTGTGCTCCCATCAACGAGTCTAATTCGTCAACGAATACGATGGCTGGTTTGCCTTCGATTGCTGATTTGCGAGCTGTGCCAAATAATTTTGAAACATTCTGCTCAGCTTCACCTAGCCACTTAGACATGATTGATGCTGCATCGATAGAGTAGAAGTTAGCGTCGATTTCTGTTGCAACCGCCGCCGCCAACAAAGTTTTGCCGCAACCAGGTGGACCAAACAGCAGTATGCCTCGTGGCCAACCCAGTGGGAACAAGTCTGGTCTTTGCACTGGGTAAACAATGGCTTCTTTCACTGCTTTTTTAGCGGTATCTAAACCGACAACTTCACCCCAGCTAATATTAGGTTTTTCCGTAACTACGAGTTCTTCGTTTTTTCCATTTCCGTTTCCGCCGTTACCATCCATAGTTGCTCCTCCACCACCTTCATTATCGTTATTGGCAGCTTCATTCATTTCATGTAGAAGAAACTGCTCCTTGCAAAGCTTTGATTCTTTCTTGGTAAGCGATGGCTCTTTGAACGTAAACTTTGTTCAAGCCGTATTCAGGGTAAAGCTGCACAAGTTGCAGTAAGCTTTCAATTGCTTTTTGATAGAGGGTTATGGCTCTGCCTTTTTGCCCTTGTTTATCTAAGCGTACAGCATCTAGGGCATAAGCTGTCGCTGCTTTTTCTAGTTCATTTGACGCGCTCATTTTTTTCTCTCCTACTTCTCCTTTCTCTTATTCAGGTGACTTTAACTCAATTTTTATTCTACCCTTAGTTCCCAAGCTCTCCAGGGCACGCTCAATTTCTTCATTAGAAGTTTGAAGTTCAGTTGAACAACGACTTAAATCGATTTCACCGTTAGTTTTACGGACATATTCCAAAAGCACATCTTCTAAACATGGCTTCTGAACCTTTAGTGAGAACTCCTTAATCTCAGACTTCTTGTATGAGAAAACAGCGTTTGATGGATCAAACCCAGTTTCCTCTGTGGTTTTATGCCCAATCATTTGTGAAGAAGTAGCAGTTAAAGCAACAAGCTCTTTGATAGGTGTTTTCTCCTTCACAGGCGTCCCCAGAGGTGGCTCTGGAAGAGTTTCAGTCAGTTTTTGCTGCATGAAACATGTGACTTCTTTGAGGATTTCTTCGCCGCCTTCAGTTTTCTTGCCGACTGGAATTATTTCTTCATCGGCTGTAATCTTTGTTGCGTGAAGAGTCTCTTGGATTGTTGCGTTAACATTATTTAGTTCTGAGCTAACATCAGGCAACACCTGAAATAGCTCTTGTGAAACGCCCTGAAGCAACTTCAACGCGGGCTTCAAGTCAGCGACTATGTCACCAAGTTCCTTTATTGTTTCTAAACGAAGAACTACGCGTTCAATTGCTAATTGGACGTTGTAGAGAAATTTTACAAGTTTTCGAACTTCTGCAAGTTCAGTGGCGCACATCGCCGCTTTTTCACGGTTATTCTTTTTTAATGCGCCCATGCAAGTTTCAAAAAGTATGCGGTCTCTTTCTTTTAAACGATAACTTGCCTGTTCTAATTTGTTTTGTTGAATTTTAAGAGTCATAATAGATTTGTTGGCAACTTCACGGATAGGTGGGGGGGTGGGGTTACTTAATACTTTGATACCTTATCCCTCCACAGTGTATGATTCCGCTCTTCGGTCCGATTAGATGCCTGCTTTCCCAATTTCTTTCACGTAGACAACAACGGGGGGTTCTGGAAGTTTAGATGCTGCATCATTGTTGTTATTGACGTGTTCTGCATAGGTTTTTGTGGATTTCAATGTATTCTGTGATTGATCGCCGAGCAGTACACTTGCGAGTTTGCTTTTGGTCAATTCATAATCTGTTTTTTCTGAAGATGCACGTTTGAGAGTTTCTTGAAGCAATGCGAAAGCAGATTTGTAGGTTTCTTCATCGACTTTTCCAATTTCATGTTCAATTTCCAAGTTAGCAATGGCATAGCTCAGCGAGGTTATTTCTTCTCGGCAGCGTTCAATTTCTACTGCGGATTCATCTATGATTACTTGAGCGTCCTTTTTGAGCTGTACTAAGACAGTTCCGAAGCTTTGGTGAAGATCCTGGAAAACTTCTGGAGCAATTTTTTTCTTGTCAAGCAAGTCTTTGAGGGCTTCGTCTTTGCGCCAAATTAATGGGATATGGTCACAAAGCGTGCCTGCTTGAGATTTAATTTTTGTTACAAATGTGACTTCAGAACCATTAAATCGTAAGTTTTCCATGGGCTGTTTTGTGAATTGGCCATCACCAAATTCCATATATACAGCGTCAAATTTCCCATCGGGAGTTAATGCGAAAGAAGCAACTTTACCAATTATTCGTCCATATTCGTTCTTTATTGGTTTACCAATATAAAGAAAAAGATTGGAGTTAGACATTTTGTGTTTTATCCTCCTATTTTAGAAACTTTGTGTTGATTTTTCTGATTGTGGGGCTGCCGGCATTCCTGGGGGCAGATCTGGGAATTTGTCTTTGATCTTTTGCTCTGCAACTGTTGCTGCTTCTGCAAGAATCTTTGATGCATCCTCGTTTACTGAGTCAAAGTTCAATGTCATTCCGCTGCCTTGGCCTGCTTCAATCATTATTCCGCTGAGCATGTTGCCGATTTCGCCTAGTTCACTTTCTGCTTCTGGAAACACGCTAACTAAGCCTGATCTGACTGAACGTAGAACACCGACGGCTGGACCTAAGGTTGAAACTACGTCGCCTAGTTCTGAAACTGTTCGTAATCTTAAAGTAATTTGTTCTAATGCAAGTTTGGCATTCATTATTAACTTTGACATTTTTCTTACTTCAGCAAGTTCGTTGGCGAAAACATTTGCGCGTGCGCTGTCATGTTTTGCATATGCATCGACTATGCGTGCGAAGATTGCTTTGTCTCTTTGGCCGAATCTGTCTGTTGCTTGGTCAAGCTTCTGTACTTGAAGCTCAATGCGTCTAACAGCAAAGTCAAGTCGTGGTTTTAGTGGTCCTGGTGGTTTTACTGCGTCTTTAATGCGGTTTTGGAATGGCTCATCTTCCCGTTTACTTTCCCACTTTTTTGCAAATCTTTCTGACAATTTGATTACCTCTTGAATGTCAAGATGCAAAAAACAATCTTATACATTGTTAATATGATCAAAATATGCACGTATATACGTAGGGCTATACACGCATCAAAAAATGTCCATTGTGCTTTAACTTTTATAGTTAAACATGATGCGAGCGCTAATCTGTTTAGACAGAAATTTGTATCTAAGACTAAAAAGAAACGCGGAGCAATCTAAAACCAAAAAGGTGAAGTGAATGAATAGCAGGTTGAAAGTATTTGGTTTAATAGCTCTTTTAGGCTTCGTAGCAGGCATCATAGCACAACTCACAGCAGTCTACTTTATCCCGTGGATGGTCTCCGTTCTGCCGTTGCTCGGTGGAATGACAAGCTTCTTGATCTCAGGCTTTGCCGGTGCAGTCATAACAATTGCAATAGTCGGCGCTTGGGCATACATGACCGGTAAAAAAGAGCCCTACTAAGATAGAGCTCTCCAATCTTTTCTTTATTGAAACCTCATTTTTTAAAAATAACGGTTTAATCAAGCTTTGAATTTGATGTTGTGTTTTCAAATCTAGAAGCTAAATGCAAATAAGTTTCGCTGATTTTTCTATTGGCTTGGACGATGAGAAAATCGAGGTACGATGAAGCGGAAGGCGGGGTTAATAATGCTGGAAGCTTGTGAAGTCTTTTTCCGCTATTGAGTCCACAACTAATAAATTTTGCAACTATAGGTTTAACTTTCGAGTTACCAAGATTGTGTAACTGAAATAACATCTTTTTTAGGTGCTAAGTCTGTGACACAAGATTAGACACCTTTCAGATTTCATGCTAACTAAGCCATCCCAAAGTGCTTCCATTATTTCCTTAGTAGACAAAAACTAGAACTCAAATCGGAAAAGTGGGTAGATTTTACTTCAACAAAAAGAAGCTTATGACAGGTTTACCCGTACAATTGATCTCTTTATGAGATTAGTAAAACTCAACTAAATTATCTTTTTCTCACATTTTTAGAAAAATTGAATATATTTTTGAACTTTTAAGATAACGAAACTTATTTTCATATAGTTATGGAAAAACATATGTGTTTTATAGAATAATTGTTAAATACCAGAAACAAACATGGTGAGTCAAGAGACGTGAAAAGAGTTGCAAGTTACTAACGAACCACGCAAAATCCTTGGCAACAGCTCACCTGAAAACAAAATTAAAGCACAGAAAGAATTAGTTGAAACGCTTAAGGTTCAATGGAAGCTTTTATGGAACGAACGCTTTAACGATAAAGTGAGAGCTGAAGGAGTTTCAGAAAAAGATTACGAAATCTTGAATGTTGAAAGAGGCACAGTCATTACTGCGACAAGAGATTTTAAAGTATTAAACTTTAAGGAAATTTTGGAAAAGCACTTGATTGAGCAACCAGACCGTTTTATTCAACCAAATGTCAATGTGGGAGGCTGGAATCAGTTCGTAAAAACCCACATCAACACTCAGAAGCCGCAAAGAAGCAATCGACCTTTGCGAGAAGCTCCGAATAAGTTGGCACCTATTCAATCAAAGAAAAGCCGACGTGGTTGGCTTCACGCAACCTAATCAATGTATTATGCCTAATTTCATAATTTATTTATAATAAACATAATTCCTTTCAAGCTGTGAAGTTTGAACTTCTTTATTGCGACGTATGCAATGCGTTTAGCAGCAAAGCTGATTGCACCCCCGTGTTTCTAATAGAAAGGTTTGTTGTAGGCATTATGCAGTCACAACTTCTAATGAACCCAGATAACGCTGATTAATTGAGGCTAAATTATGAAAATTGCAATCATAGGAAAAGGCAACGTCGGCACAGCATTATTCAACGGCTTAACCGGCAAACATGAAACAAAGTTTGGTCACCGAGACCCTGCAGAACCAGTTGCTGATGCAGCAAAATGGGGTGAAGTAATAATTCTTGCTGTACCACACGAAAATGCAAACGATGCAATCGAAGAAATAAGACCGTACGCAGACGGAAAAATAGTAATTGATGTTATTAACGCAGTTGGGGCAAATGGGAATTTAGGCAATAAGTTGCACCACCTCTTCGGCTGAAGAGACACAGAAAAAACTGCCTAAAGCCCACGTGGTTAAAGCGTTTAACACCGTCTTTGCAAGAAATCAGAGCACCGGCAAAGTTGGCAAGGAACAAATTTCTGCATTCATTGCGGGCGATGATTTGAAAGCTAAACAGATTGTAGCTCAATTAACTCGAGACATTGGTTTTGATCCCAGTTGATTGTGGACCGTTGAAGGCAGCACGATATCTGGAAGCCATGGGAATGTTGATAATTAACTTAGCTTTTGAATATGGATTAGGAACGAAAATAGGTTACAAATTAGTAAAAGAATAAACGAAATGCCTCCTCGGTTAATGCAGAGCCAAACTTGCAGTCAACACGATGAGTACAAAAAGCGTTATCAAAACGTATTTGTAGTGTTTTTCCCAGGCGAAATAAAGGGCGGAAGTTATTGCCCGAATGTAAGGCGTTAAAATCAGGATAATCAACCCTATTATTATGAACGACAGAGCGTTTTGGGAACCGAACAAGTGTCGAATCTGGTCAATTATGAAGGCAAAAAAGTTTTGTCCACTAATAAACACGCTTTTGTCTTGTGAAATCTGCAGATTGCCATATGTTCCGTAGAAGAGCGCTATGCCAACGACTTCGAATGCTACGCTGACTACAACGCCGATTATTAGTACGTAGCTTATGATTGTTTCCAATTTTGATTCGCCGCTACCTAAAACCGGTGCAGTCATAGGGCGCTTACTCCTTTGAAGAGCATCTGAATAATTAGCAAAGTAACAACTATGAGGAACAATATTCTGAGGTTTCTGTCACGTATTTTATTTAACACTCTTCCGCCAGCCACTGCCCCGATTGTTACACCTACCGCCATTGGCGCCATCAAAGTCACATTTAGAAGGCCAGAAAAAAGATAAACGCTTACACCTGCCAATGCAGTCATGCCTATAATGAAGGTGCTTGTAGCGCTTGACACTTTGGCAGGCATTTTGAGAACTTTCTCGTGTACGATGACTTTGAATGCTCCTGCGCCTATCCCCAACATACCCGCGGCAAGTCCAGCCACAAACATGCCTAAGCCGCCCAATAGCGAGTTTGTGCATCTGTACTTGATTATTTGTTTTGTTGATTCATCATAATAGCTTCCTTCAAGGCCTAGCCACCGTGAAATTCTGTCTTGTTTTTCCGGAGGCGTGTACGGTTTAAATGAGCTTCTGACTTTGAAAAAAGAAGTTAGTAGAAAAGCAGCGAAGAGGAAATAGAGGAAAATTGGTGCAATTATCACCGTTATTGTTGCCCCTGCAATGGCGCCGATTATTGTGAACATTTCAAGGTACATAGCCAGTTTGATGTTTGCGATTTTTTCTTTGACAAAGGATGATGCTGAACCACTCGATGTAGCGATTATGGCAACCATACCGCATGCCACTGCCTCTTTAACTGGGATGCCGAGCAAAACCAGTATGGGAGTTAGGATGCTTGCACCGCCTAGACCAGTTAGGGAACCTAATAATCCAACAGCGATAGAAATTAAGAGCAGTGATAACATGTCTAGCAAAGTTTTCTCAGCCACTAAATTGAATATTGAACTTATTAAATGAACAATTTAGTTTCTATATAGGAACAAACAGTTTTGGTTTTGATTGCTGGAATACCCCCATATCGTGATAAGTCTGATTTAAATTGCTTTTTTGATTTAGGCTTTGTTTTGTTTGCAGGTTGCGTCTTTAAATGTAGGAAAATGGAAAAATCTGGAAGAATCTGGAAGAAAAAGGAAGTTCTTTGTGTTTTATATTGCTTTCTTGGTTGGGGCTGCTGCGTTTGCAGGTTGAGACATTTTTTGACATTTATAAATTATAATTTTCATCGAGAGATAAGGTTAGATGGTATTTTCCACGCAAAATCTTTCCAGTTTGTACCCAGTTGCTTTTTTGGTTCAGATTGTGATTTCTATGCGGGCTGCGTCACTATAAGTCACTACGCGTCACCAAAAGTCACTACCCGTCACTACGCGTCATAATTCGTCAAAAATCGTCAAGAAAAGTCAATAAACCAAAGAAAAAAATGGCTACATTTCGGGCTCGGTTAAATTCCCCCATGATTTCATCAGAAGTTTGCAATGATTTATTTAATCAGGTTTTTGTGTTTTGACAAATTCTTCGCGGATTTTCATCTGCCTTCTCTTACGGTTGTAACTCAGCGAAAAGTCATGGGTCGCATCGCGGATTTTCCTCAGCAGTAACATCATTCGACTGTTCTTGTCAAAGCTTTTTGGTACAGGATCATCGGGCAAATAAATTTCTTCATGCTCCTTAGCTAAACCGATCAGCGGAATTTTCAATCCCAGACTATTAAGTGCTGACTTTGCAGCGCTCACCTGCCCTGGACCACCATCAATCATCACTAAATCGGGCAGTGGGCTTTTCTCTTCAACTAAACGCTTGTACCTTCGCGAAACAACCTCATTCATCGAGGCAAAGTCATCTTGCCCCGCAAAAGTTTTGATTTTAAATTTACGATAGTTTTTCTTGTCAGGCTTCGCATCTCTGAAGGTGACCATGCCAGAAACCACATGTTCCTGACCCAAATTGGAAATGTCAAAAGACTCTATCACGCGAGGCAACACCGGAAGCTGTAGCGCTGATTGTAAATCCACAAGGGCACTGTCAACTTCTAAAGTGGATTCCAAGTTTTTCTCAGCCAACTGCACAAGCGCCAATTTATCAGCTCGTCTAGGAATCGTCAATGAAACAGGCCCATTTCGCTTTGTGGAGAGAAACTCTTCAAGAGCTTTTTTCTCTTCAGCTTCCTGCCAGCAAGGTTTGTTTAGAAGTATTTCACGGGGTATTTGATTCGTTGCATAATAAGCTTTGAGAAATTCTTGTTCAACTTGAGGCTGTAAATCGACGGCAAATTGGGTTTTTCCACGCAATACACCTTTTCGCACACCCATCTGAACAGCCAACATTTTCTCGCCCACCTGCTTAAAGGCCATGATATCTTGGTCAAAACGTCTTTCAGTTGTCAACGATTTGATGTTGGTTCAGAAGCCTGATAGATGCAATTTGGTTGCGAAGATCAAGAGCTTCTTCATATTTCCCCTGTGAAGAGGCATTATGCATTTGAGAATTAAGTTCCTCGATAATTTGTTGGTAGTTGCCATTTAAAAGAGAACGTGCCCGCTTCACCTGCTCAGTATATTGTTCAAGCGTGACGCTGCCGATGCATGGAGCTGTGCAAGTATGAATGTGAAAGTTAAGGCAGGCACGTTTATGCATGGTTTTGCATGTGCGCAGCTTGAAGACTCGCACTACCAAACGTTGAAGATCCTGTCGTATGAAGCCTTCAGTGTATGGCCCAAACGATTCGAGCTTACGCGAGACTTTGCGACTAGTAAGAATTCGAGGATAGGGCTCTCTCGTCAGAGAGATATAAGCGAACGTTTTAGCGTCTTTAAGATCAATATTATATTTTGGCGTATGCTGCTTGACCAATTTGTTTTCTAAAAGAAGTGCTTCAACTTCGTTGTTAACAACAATCCAATCTATATTTCTAATGTGCAGCACAAGCTGCCTTGTTTTCGCTGGCTGATCAGTATTCGCAAAATAGCTTTTGACTCGTGGACGAAGGCTTTTAGCTTTGCCAACGTAAAGGATTTCGCCCGCTTCATCTTTGTACAAGTAGACGCCGGGATTGGTCGGAATATCTTGACTCTTAAAGTCTTGAGGACCCGTTATTTTGATCATGCAGTCTGCTTCACTGCCAAAATAGTTTCTTCTGGAGAGTGATTAAGTATTTTCTTTAAAAACGTGCCAGTGTAAGAAGCGTCATTTTGTGTAACTTCTTCAGGTGTTCCTTGAGCTAGCAACTCGCCTCCTGCAGCACCGCCTTCAGGACCCAAATCAACAAGATAGTCACAGCTTTTAATGACGTCTAAGTTGTGCTCGATTATGTAGACGGTGTTGCCGTTGTCAACCAGCCGATTCAGGACTCTAATCAATCGTTTAGTGTCATCAAAATGTAGACCAGTGGTTGGTTCGTCAAGCATGTAAACAACGTGGCCCTTCTTGTTTTTGCTGAGTTCACGGGTAATTTTGATACGTTGGCTTTCTCCACCTGATAAGGTAGTGGAGCTCTGCCCCAGCTTAATGTAGCCTAACCCAACGTCCAATAGCGTTGATAATTTGCGTGAAATCCGAGGCGTGTTCTCGAAAAACTTTGCCGCTTCTTCAACCGTCATGTCGAGGACTTCAGCAATGTTTTTGCCTTTGAAAAGAATACTGAGAGTTTCTTTATTGTAACGTTTGCCCTTGCATTCGCTACATTGGACATACACATCAGGAAGGAAGTTCATTTCAATTCGCAGAACGCCGTCGCCTTGGCAGGTTTCGCATCTGCCGCCTTTCACATTAAAGCTAAATCGTCCTTCTTTGTAGCCTCGTGCTTTGGCTTCTTTGGTTGAAGCAAAAATTCGTCTTATCTCATCGAAAAGCTTAGTGTAGGTTGCAGGGTTGCTTCTGGGAGTACGTCCAATGGGATCTTGATCGATAACTATAACGTTTCTAACAAGTTCGGGAACGTCGATTGATTCGTGTTTCCCGATTTTATCAGCTTCTTCGCCAAACTTTTGGTGCAATGCAGGAATAACTGTCAAGTTCATCAATGTGCTTTTGCCTGAGCCAGATACACCTGTAACTCCGCATAAGACGCCGAGTGGTAGTTGCAAGTTAAGATTTTTCAGGTTATTTTCCTGTGCCCCTTTTACGGTGATGTAGCCAATTGGTTTGCGTCTTGTTTCGGGGACTTCAATTTTTAATTCGCCGGAAAGGTATTTGCCTGTGAGGCTTCTTTTGTTCAACATTATTTCGTCGGGTGGTCCTTCTGCAACGATGTGTCCGCCGTGAACTCCTGCGCCTGGTCCCATGTCAACGATATAGTCGGCGTTACGTATGGTTTCTTCATCATGCTCTACAACAATTAGTGTATTGCCCAGATCACGTAAGCGATGAAGTGTACTTATCAGTTTAGTGTTATCTCTTTGGTGTAAGCCGATGCTTGGTTCATCAAGAATGTAAAGGACACCCATCAGGTTGCTGCCAATTTGCGTAGCTAAACGGATTCTTTGAGCTTCACCGCCGGAAAGCGTTTTTGCCGCACGAGAAAGCGAAAGATAACCTAAACCAACATTTTTAAGAAAGCCAAGCCGCTCGTTAACTTCTTTAAGCACTTGTTTGGCAATTGCTAATTCTTTCTCGTTAAGTTGCGCAGGCAAATTACAGAAGAAGTTTACTGCTTCCTCAATTGACAAGTCAGTCGCATCAATAATGCTTTTATCCAAAATCTTTACGGCAAGCACAACTGGCTGCAATTTTTTTCCGTTGCAAACATTGCAAGGCTTAGACGTCATATAGTTTTCAATATCTTCTTTTCGCCATTGACTCTCCGTTTGCCGATAAAGCCTCATTGTTTGTGGGATTACGCCTTCCCAACCGTCACGCATCCACATAGTTGCACCGTTGGACCATTGACCATTAACAGGCTCCCGATCTCCATACAATAGCACATGCTTTTGTTGTTCCGTAAAATCTTTGATTGGAGTAAAAATGTCAAAACCATGTTTTTTGCCAACCATTGCAAGCTGCTGTGCCCGCCAGCTGAGGTCCATACTTCCGTAAACGGCTAATGCACCATCCATAATGGAGAGGTTTTTGTCTGGAATAACCTTGTCTTCAGAGATTTCTGTTATTTCGCCTAAGCCATGGCAGGTTGGGCAAGCGCCAAAAGGCGAATTAAATGAAAACATACGCGGCTCGAGACTTTCAAAAACTATTTCGGGATGGTTTGGACAGGCTCCAAAAGTACTAAACATGGTTTCATCCTCGAAGCGTTCAAGCTCCTTCTTTTCAGTGTAAGCTTTTGAAGCATCTATGACTATCATGGTTCCTTTGCCGACTTTAAGTGCTTGCTCGACAGCTTCAGAAATGCGGGAACGCTCATCATCAATAATGCATACAGTGTCAATGACCGCTTCAATCCAATGTTTCTCATAACGCACAAGCTTAACTTCTTCTTTGATAGAATCTGACTCGTAAATTTTCTGGTCTACCCTGATTTTGGTGTAGCCCTGTTTTTTAAGGTCTTCAAAAATCTGTTCGTGCGTTCCTTTTATGCCACGAATTATTGGTGCGAGAAAAGTGAGGGTTTTTCCTTTTTCAACCATTATTAAGCTGGTAATGTTTTCTGGACTTTGAGGATGAATGGAACTGCCACATTTGGGGCAGTGATGTGTACCTATACGTGCAAAGAGCAATCTGAGGTAATCGTATATTTCTGTGACTGTTCCAACGGTTGAGCGGGGATTTTTGCTGGTGCTTTTTTGTTCAATACTAATTGCTGGTGATAACCCGTCAATTGAATCAACATCGGGCTTGTCCATTAAACCGAGAAACTGTCGTGCATATGCAGAAAGACTTTCAACATAACGCCGTTGCCCTTCAGCATAAATGGTGTCAAAAGCAAGGGTTGATTTTCCTGAGCCTGAAAGCCCAGTAATTACTATAAACTTGTTTCTGGGCAACTCAACATCAATATTTTTGAGGTTATGCTCCCTTGCTCCCTTAATTGAAATATTATCTCTCATAATGTAAACCAGTTTCCTTCTCCGCTCGTAAATTATCTTCTTTAAGTTTGAGACTTTTCAACCTTTTTGCTTCAAAACTCTCAATTTCTGGGTATAATCATCATTTTCTATCTTATTCGCTAAAGCCCTATTCAACTCTGCTATTGTATCTCTGAGTTCAATTGCCCGCTCAAAGTTTAATCGCTCTGCTGCTTCCCTCATCTGTGCATCCAACTCAATCAACTGGCGTTTAATGTCTGTTTTTGCAAGATGTTTTATGCCCTTAATTGTGCCTTCTTTCAAAGACACACCTTTAACTATCGTGGTTGGCGTGATATGATGAATTTCGTTGAAACGTTTCTGGAACGAACGTCTGTAGCGAGTAATTTCCATAGCTCGCTTAATGGACGATGTTTCCACATCGGCGTAAAGAATTACTCTGCCGTTTACGTTTCTTGCGGCTCGGCCAATAGTTTGGATAAGGCTTCGCTCGTCGCGCAGAAAACCTTCCTTGTCAGCGTCTAATATGAAGATGGTTGCAACCTCAGGGATGTCTAAGCCTTCACGCAACAGATTAATACCGACTAATATGTCAAATTCGCCGACTCGCAGTTGCCGCACTAGTTCAATGCGGTCTAGGCTTTCAATTTCTGAATGCATATATCTGACGCGAAAGCCTTCCTTTACAAGGTAATCTGTCAAATCTTCAGCCATACGTTTTGTTAAGGTCGTGATTAGAACACGATCTCCATGCTCAATTGTTTTTTTGGCTTCAGCCATTAAATGCTGCATTTGCCCAGAGATTGGTTGAACCTCAACCTCAGGATCCAAAAGACCAGTAGGCCGAGTGATCAATTCGACAGGTTGACCGCTCTTTTCCAATTCATATTCGGCTGGAGTTGCAGAAACAAAGAGTACTTTGCCCATTTTCCGCTCAAATTCCTCAAACTTCAAAGGTCTGTTGTCTAAGGCACTTGGAAGTCTGAAACCAAAGTCTACGAGGTTCTTTTTTCTGGAATAGTCACCGTTGTACATCGCTCTTGATTGAGGAATTGTTTGGTGACTCTCATCAATAATAAAAAGATAATCTTTGGGAAAATAATCAATCAAAGTAAAGGGTGGTTCCCCGGGTCGGCGTCCGTCAAAGTGCCTGCTGTAATTTTCCATTCCGGAACAGAAACCAACTTCACGAATCATTTCTAAATCATAATTCGTTCTTTGTTTGAGTCGTTGTGCTTCAAGTGGTGGAAGATCAGGTAATCTGGCTTCAAGTTCTTGCTTTATTGCTTCAAGGGCAAGCGCATGTTTCTCTTCTGGAACTACGTACTGTCGTGCAGGATAAAGCGTTACTTTATCGAGGGATCCTTTAACATCACCTGAAATAGAATTTACTTCTTTGATTTTGCTAATTTCGTTTCCGGCAAGCTCAATTCTTACAATATCATTCTCGTAAGATGGAATAATATCCAAAACATCGCCCCGAACACGGAACCTGCCAGGTTCAAGGACCATGTCGTTGCGTTCGTACTGCATATCTACGAGGGCATGGATGAGTTGTTGCCTTGTAGTTTGCTTTCCAATATTCAATTCAATTGCCATGGCTTTGAAGTCATCTGGGTTTCCAAGACTGTAAATGCAGCTTATACTGGCAACTATTATGGTGTCGTTTCGGCTCACGACGCTGGATACTGCGTGCATCCGCATTTTTTCTATTTGCTCATTCACAGAAGAATCTTTTTCAATGTACATATCCTGAGCTGGTAAATATGATTCAGGCTGATAATAATCATAAAAAGAAATAAAGTATTCAACTCTATTATGGGGAAAAAGCTCTTTTAATTCACCGTAAAGCTGAGCAGCCAAAATCTTGTTATGTGCAAGGACAAGAGTTGGTTTTTGGAGTTTGTTAATTAAGTTTGCCATAACAAAGGTTTTGCCGCTGCCAGTGATTCCAAGAAGGGTTTGTTTTTCTTTTGTAGCGAAGTTTTTCACTAACTTTTCAACTGCTACAATCTGACCTGGCGAGGCCTGATATGGAGCGATAAGTTCAAACTGCATTGTTCTCTTTCACAAACCAGCAAGAAATGACTTCCAACTAGTAGGATTAATAAGTTTATTCTAAAAAGCCAAGAATTTCAGGCTTTATTGTTGCTTTTAAGCATTAACTTTTGATAGTTGACCCTCTTTCTTATTCGGTAAAACTGAAAGCGTTTCAAGACGAAAGCGGCCATTGCAGCTGCAAAGAGTGAATCATAAATTATTTGAATCGAAACGCTTTGAAAATTGGTGCCTCGCAGATTAGCATGGACAACTCCGATAAACAACGCTAAGTACATAAGCATGTGGAAAGGACGCCAGTGAGAAGGAATTTTCCTGCGAAGAAGCACCGTTCCAAATGCAACATAAATAAGAAGAAGAGCTACGATACCGCCGAAAAAAAAGAAAAGGTAAAATGACTCAAAATTTGGCAGAAAAACCGTCGCGTCCAAAGTTTGAGCAAAAACAACAATTGGATGCAAAGTAATGAGTAATAGTCCGACAGCTGCGAAGTAATGGTGTACTTTGGTGAAGGATTTTTTGAAAAAAAGTGTAACTTCCTTTAAAAAGGGGGTCATTATTGCAGCGATGCTTAAAGCGAGATAGCCGTTAAGTGCTAGCAACCGAATAGTCAATGTCAAAGGGGAAATATCTTTTCCGGCGCTGATGAAGACAAAAAGAGAAATAGCTAATCCAAATATGATAACAAGAGCAAAGAAAGCTAGTTCTCTTTTTAAAACCATGAACTAAACAAATGAGGTCTCAAATAAAACATTTCTGTTTTCGAAAAAAAAAGAAAAAATTGCTTATAGCTATGGTTCACATGTCCGCTTAACTGGGTAGCTAATATGACACGTGTCATAAAAGATGAAAAGGCATTCCGAGAAGAAAGGAAGAAACTAATAATAAAGATCAAAAATTCCCATAGGCAAAGTCACAATGGTTTGCCTCACAAATGAAGAAAAGAATTTCCTAACTCGCGTTTTAGCCAACGGCTAACTTTCCAAATTTGCCAACATTAAGCTGAAGTTCGCCTTTAAAGCTGGTTATGTATCCGTTGTCAATTTTAACGTTGTCGCCGACGTTGACTTGGTCAATTTGTTCATTCCACAAAGTCAATTTTATGCTACCTGATTCATCTGCAACCACAGCATCAACAATTCGGTAAGTTTCTTCTTTAAAACGTGATTTGACTTCGCGAGGGTCGCCTTTTTCGACAACTTTCGCTTCAACACTAACCCGTTTCATTCCGTTCTGCAAATCTTTAATTGGTGTTACACTCACACTTATCACCTAAATTTGATTTTTCCCTCTCTGGGTTTTCACTTGCAAAAGTGACACCTTCAATCATATAAATCTTGCTAACTAGCTTCAAACAGAAATAAAAAAAGACGAGTGGGGTCTAAACAAAACCCACGAACAGCACTAAGACAAACCACATAACTGCGATGCTAACGGCTGAAATCAAAATTCGTTTTATCATTGAAAACTCTGGTTGAAGTGTGCCGACAATTATTGTGCATAGAGCGCCTAACCAAACGTAAGATACCAAGAACATTGCTTCAACGACAAAGTTAAAACCTGATGTCATTGCCACAATATTGTTGAGAACGGCTTGGGACTGTGCTGTATAGGTTGCTGCTGCTTGTATGGGGACGTATATTGCGCCATACGGGTTAGATGTGACACCAAGTGAGACATCAAATGGATAGTAGACTGCTGGCAGTGTAAAGGCTGCAACGATGTTAATTACAGATCGAATAACCATCACAAACAAAGCAAAAGCTATTGCAACGAAAAGTGGTTTCCAAGTGACGGTGCCTTTTAGCCCTTTGAAGAAGAGGTAAATTAGCCCTGTTAATAGTAACCAGCTAAAAACAAATTGTAGAGAGAAAGCCTCTAAGAAAGATAGCAGAGCTGTGGGACCATAGGTTTGAATGAAAGTTTGATATTCCCCATTGAAGAACAAAGTACCAATGCGGATAACGACATTTGGGCTAGATGAATTGAAGTCCAACTTTAATGCTGTAATGTTACCCCAAGAAGGAGCTCCGCCAACACTCCAGCCTTGCGCGGAAGGACCAACCGGAATTGTTAGGTTGTTCCATTGGTTAATATTTTGGGGTTTCGACAAAAGATTAGTTAAATCATAAGTGTAATAGTTTGAATCATTAACTGAGTAAAGAGTTATACTTGCGCCAATGGTATTAAGAGGCTGAACTTGTTTTATCGTCATTGATAAATTTTCAAAGCCACCAGCTGCACAGCTGACGTTGAAAGCGTTGCTTAAAGCAGCTGAAATGGTGTTTGTGTTGTTAGCATCAATTTCAAGACTGCTGTTTCCATATAGGCTATAGTTTCCCAGAATAGCTGGGACGTAAACGCTATAATTGATGTAATCAGTAAAATTGTTGATTAAGGCAACGCCAGTACTTGCTCTCCACAACGTTGAATTGGGCTCAGTGGACAATGCGGCTGTTGCGTTGATATAGTCTGACAGATGACCGATCGCAGGTGATGTGCTTTCAGTGTACGTTTTTGAGAACTGTGTATAGGCATACCCCATTTGTAAGCCTATGAAAAGAAGCAGAATAATTAGGGCACCCAAATACTTTGGATTTTCAATTACCTTTTTGAATGCGGTTACAGGTGAATAAATTACTTTTGCAATGTCCTCAAGAATCAATCTCTCGACTCCGTGGCTATCTGGGATTCGCTGGGATTTATAAGTATTGGTTACATGCCAAGTTTAAGCCGACGATAGGTATTATAATCCACGTATTCTGTAAATGGGTTTTCGGTTTGGAATTTGACCGTGACTTTCTGTCGCTTTCGCTTGTCAATAAGTTGGCTCGTAGTTCTGAGTAAATATGCATCGCTTCCAGCGCCCGAACCGTAACTTGCAACCAAGATTCGATCGTTAGGCTTTGCAATATCTAGTACTGCTGCTAAACCCGTAAGTGAACAACCTGAATAAGTGTTGCCAATTTTGTTAATTTGCATTGAGGGCAGATATTGCTCATCTTTAAAACCAAGCTCTTTTGCAATTTTAACTGGAAATGTTGGGTTTGGCTGATGCGCTACGAAATAGTTTATGTCAGTTGGCTTGAGGTTAGAACGTTCCATAATTTTACTAGTTGACTTGCGAACGTGTTTGAAGTAGGCTGGGTCACCAGTGAATCGGCCACCATGCATGGGGAAAAGCTCGCCGTCTCTGCGCCAAAAATCTGTTGTATCAGAAGTACATGAGTACCAGCTTTCAACTTCAGCAATAACATCCTGTTTACCAAAAATATATGCAGCGCCGCCATACCCAACAAATGTATCCAATTCGCCGCCTGGACAGCCTCTGGGGCAGCTTGAGAGTTATCTGCGCCGATAACCATAGCATATTTTACTCCTGACTTTGGATAATTAACAAGAGCTGAGGCGTCTTTGAACATGCTTGCAGCAGCTTTGCATGCAAACTGGGTGTCTACTGCATCAACACCTTGTATGTCGCCGTCTTCTTCTCCAAGCTTCAGAACCTGGGCGACTTTCGATGAGATTGGTTTAACAGCATATGGGTTAGATTCGGAGCCAACATAAACCTTACCAATTAGTGTGCTGTCAACTCCTGAGTGAATCAATGCTAACTTTCCAGCTTCTACAGCGGCTGTTACCGCGTCTTCATCGATAAAGGGAACCGCGCGTTCCAATCCACTTTCTTTAATTCTGAATTTTGAAGTGTAGACGCCATAACCTACGACCCCAGGAAGCTCATATTCTTTGGTTGGTGTAATTATGTTGTAATCTTGATGTGGGTAGTATTCATCGGCTAAAGTGAAAGCCAAAGATATAGTTGGAATTACGTCACTTTTACCGACTGAATAGCGCCTTCTAAAGCGGGGAACCACGTCTCTGCCCTCAAGGCTTGAAAAATCGACATCGGCGCCATTGCATATCAATTGGTCGGTTAATCTTGCTGGAACACGGATTTTGCCATCATGAAAAGAAACGATTCCATAAATGAAGCTTGACAATTTCATGAATTTGTTTGTGGGTTCGTTAATGTAGGTACATAATTCAAGTTTGCCTTTGTCATAAAATAGGTCGATGCTGTCCATTTTTCCGTAGCTTTTTCTGCCGCAGTTGGTGCAGTAATCTCTTATTTCAAAGTATTCTTTTCCGCAGCTTTGGCAGCGGCTTGCTTTTAATCTGTCGCCTAAATAAGAAACTCGTCTCTCTATAGGTTCACTACTCAAGCTTCTTATCTCCTAGAACAGTAACGTATGCTTTAGTTCCAAAGCCTTCGTATTCTAAAACACAGCCGTTTTTCTGTGAACCAGTAATCTTCACTTGGCGCTCGCCAGCTTCTCCTCTCAGCTGACGGTAAATTTCGAAGATTTGTGCTCCTCCGGTAGCGCCTAATGGGTTTCCATCAGCTTTTAACCCTCCATTAGTATTAACGAAAAGTTGTCTGCCATCTACTTCATAGCAGTTGCGATCATTTTGACAGCCTTCGTGTATGCTTTTCCAAGCCGTGCCTGGTGCGCAGAATCCTAAGTCTTCAAGAGAAACAAGCTCCATCATTGTGGACTGGTCATATACCTCGATAACCTGCATTTCAGACAAGGCTGTTTTAGCGATTTTGGAAGCACTCTTCATAGCTAATTCTGCCGCAACAAAGTGAGAGAGGTCTTCTCTTGCAGGATAATTCAAGTAGTCAGTTGCTGAAGTACAGCCTAGAACGTAAACTGGATGATCATTTAGTTTTTTAGCAACAGTTTCGCTTGTAAGAATTAAAGCAGAAGCGCCATCTGAAATTGGGGCAAAATCATAAAGTCCTAAAGGTTTATGCGCTATTTTCCTTGCATGTAACACCTGGTCAATAGTAATCTTTCTATGATATTGGGCATACTTGTTTTTGATTGCGTTCGCGTGATTTTTAACCGAAACCTGTGCTAAGGCAATATTAAGTTTGTCAAGTTTTTCGCCATTAATGTGGTGCTTTTTTATGTAGGCTCTAAGCATGAGTTCATGATTTGATTCTGGAGTTCCTCCGGCAAAATAGCTCCATGGATCATCCAGAAGCATTAGATCATCGCGTATTTTGTCCCAGCGATCTGTCATTTTTTCTATACCACCCACTAGGACAGTATTGTAAACTCCAGCCTGAATTGCATGACAAGCGGTTAACAATGCAGCGCTAAAAGAACGAGTTACCTCCATAGGCACATGAAGTTGAGTAAGTTCTGAGAGGAATCCTTCCTCTAAACCCAGTTTGTTAGTAATGGGAAGAAAGCAATCTGACATGTAACAAGCTTCTAGGTCTTTGCGCTCCATGTTACATTCTTTAGAAGCCCCAAGCCATGCTTCCTCAATCAGCTTTTCTGGTTCTTTGCCGTAATGTTCTCCAAACTTGGTTCTGCCAACAGCAACTATGGCTGGACGATTTTGCAAGTTGTCTTCTCCCTTTTGGATAGCATCTAACCTTTTCTGAAAAGACTATTAAGGGTTTGCCATATTTGCCATGAAAAATCGAGAGTAATGAAGCGATGCTGATTTTTCGATTGATGGCTTAAGTTTTTGCGTTGGTGCTATTAATTTCATTTTCTGTTAATTGACGCTTCAATGTTTTTATTAGATTCTGTAGTTTTTTGCTAATTTCCACTGGATAAATTGGTGCATCGGTCAGCGCTTTGTAGCCGTCTGGAAGTTTAGCCAAGTTTTTCTCAGTGATTGCTCGAATTTCCTCAAGTGACGGAAGTTTATAGATTATTTTGCCATTTTCCATGACTTTGATAAGCAAAGGCTCACCGTGCACTTTTTCATCGGCCAGAGCATATAATGTCCTTTTCATATTCGCCGATTTTATTTTTTAAGCGATAAACTTGTTTTCTGCCTGGCAAAGTGATTTTGTCTTTGCTTAACTTCATAATTGGCAAAGAACCTCCATTCTCAGCAATGGTTTCGCAGAGTTTGTAAATAACATCCAAATATGGTCTATCTGCGGAAGTACCCATTTTTGTTCCAACACCAAAAGAATCAATTTTTGCGCCATTGGCAAGAAGTTCCTTTACTTTGAATTCATCCAAATCGCCACTGGCAAAAATCTTCACATAATCCAAATTTTGATCGTCAAGAATTTTCCGAACTTTTTTGCTATCCTCCGCCAAATCGCCGCTGTCCAAGCGAACGCCGCCAAGCCTAAAACCTTTAGCTTCAAGCTCCTTAGCTATAACTGCTGCTTTTTCTGCGCCTGAAATGTCATTATATGTATCAATTAGAAGGGTGGATTTGTTAGGGAAGGTTTTGGAGAAAGCTCGAAACGCATCAATTTCTTTTGTGTAAGACATAACAAATGAATGCGCCATGGTCCCGAAAACTGGAATGTTATAAGTTTGTCCTGCAAGTACGTTGCTAGTACCTTGGCATCCTGCTATGTAGCTGCTTCTAGCAACCTTCATTCCTGCATCTATGCCAGGTTCTCTTCTTAAGCCAAATTCTATTACTGATTTGCCTTTTGCGGCGTGAACTACCCGGGAAGCTTTGGTGGCAATCATAGTTTGAAGATTAACCGTATTAAGCAGGAAAGTTTCAACCAGTTGGGCTTCAATTATCGACGCAGTCACACGAATTAGTGGTTCATTTGGAAAAGCGACCGTGCCTTCTGGAACAGCCCAAACCTCACCTGTAAATCTAAAGCAGCGTAAATAATCAAGAAAATCCCATTTAAAACCCAGTTTTTTAAGATAACCGAGCTGCTCCTCAGTGAATTTTACTGTTTCCAGATATTGAAGGGTTTCTTCGAGCCCTGCGAAAAGGAAGTAGGAACGGTTTTCGGGCAGCCGCCTAATAAACAAGTCAAATGTAGCAGGCTCAAAGTTCTTGTTATCAAAATAGCTAGCACACATGGTTAACTCGTAAAAATCAGTGAATAAACTCATGTTTCCTTCTTTAAAGTAGCCGAGAAAACTTTTCATGGGCTAATAGTAAAAGCACTGGGAATTTAATGCTTTCTAACCATTAGCGGTGAATCAAATCTCCATTAATCATGGGCTTGTTTGGTGTTCTAACAAGTAGATTTAAAAGCAAACCGTGCCCAAATGAAGAGACGATGACAAATGGCTCTAATGTACCCGCTAAAACATGTCTTCCGCAACTGGAAACTCTTCGCAGCACTTCTCATCGCTATAGCACTTGCAGCAACCTTTTTCGCCGCAATAAACATGAAGGTTAACCTTGCGGCTAACCAGTCTCTTGAGCAACAACTCAAAGGCCTAAATTCGGACATGCAATTCAGCGTAAACCTGAACGAAACAGACATGGCTCAAGCTCTACATAACATCACCAGTATTAACGGAGTTAAAAGTGTAGATACCCTTTCAAGACTAAGCACGGCGTCACAGTACACTTCAAGCGATAACTATACGAACCCATTTTATTTACAAGTATACAGCTTCCCGAACTCCTCAAGCCTCAACAATGAATGGTTGAATAAGCCAGCAGACGGAATCGGGGAAAATGAAACTTGGATAATGAAGGCAAAAGATTCCCCTGTAACCGAAAACATCACTATTGGCGATAACATCACAACAGGATTCCAGTTTCCAACACCCAAATATGATAACATAACCACTGTTTGGGTTAACTTAACCGTTACAGGTTTTGTCCAACTAACTGACAAAGGCTACCAGTTAGTTACTGGCTCTAGTGGCTTTTACGCTCCTATTCCCATTTTTAACCCAGCAGGTTCTAAGACAGCTTATGGTTACCAGTCAGACTTTATGATTGTCAGCTGGGAAAACACCATACAAAAATACTGGGACACAATGCCCAACAGAACAGTTTCAACAACTTTTCTAATTAATTTAGATCACAGCAAACTTCTGAGCCCATGGAACACTCAAGCCTCGGCTAACAGTGTAAACGCAATAGCCAATGACATAAACAACAAGGTCCTAGCCAACTTCCAAGTTAACGGAATGCTTCAAAACAACCTTGCCAACGCATTAACATCATTTCAATACAGTTTTCAAAGCCCATTAACGAGTTTCATTTTGGTTTCAATCCCAGTTTTCTTTGTCGCGTGGTATCTTGGCTACACAGTCTCTGATGTTTCATTTAACATGAGAAGACGAGAAATCGGGTTGCTGTCCACTAAAGGTCTTTCAAGCGGACAAATACAGCGAATGTTTCTTGGGGAAGCGTTAACCATTGGGATTATCGGTGGAGCGGCTGGAGTAATTGGCGGTTTAATCTTAAACCAAGTATTCACTGGCGGATTCAACTTGAATACACTCTTTAACCCACAGCTAATTAGTCCGTACACAATGATTTTCACAGTTATTTTCGGTGCAGCTCTTGGGCTTACATCAGTATTTTTCTCAGCAAGAAAAGCGTCTAAATTGCCAACTGTTGATGCGTTGAGGGATTACTTGCCTGAAAATATCCAGCCCTCATCGGATACTGCCCTGGGTAGCTTGTCATTCTTGGAAGCTACAAAATTGTGACTTACCTTTTGGGTCTAAACATTCCAACGCTACTTTCCAACGCGACTTACTCCTCTGGAGGAACATATTTCCTATCATTCCTGGTTATACCAGTTACTCTAATTGACCTAGCCCTAACATATATTGGTCCTCTTCTGTTCTTTTGGGGCATCACACAACTTCTAATAAAAAACTCTCAACTTTTCCAAAGAGCAAGCTCCAAAATTTCAAGCGTACTTGGTGATTTAGGCGCTTTGGCGGCAAAAAACGTGAGACGCAACGCTGGCCGTGCAGCAGCTGTTGCGTTCCTTATAGCGTTGATAGTTGGTTACAGTGTTCAAGTAACTGGGCAACTGGTTAGTCAACAAGATTATCTTGTTAGACAAGTACAGTCTGACCCTACTTATGGTGTGGGCGCTGACATATCTGTGAGCGTTTTAAATTCATCACTGGCCCCTGCAATATTATCGGACATTTTGGGCAATGTTTCAGGAATAAGGAACTCAACCATGCAGTGCCAACTAGTTCAAAATTACGCTGACACAACAATTAGGACTGTTGACCCTGACTCTTGGCTTGCAACTGCCTATCATGAAGACGACTGGTTCTACAGGAACTAGCATGCAACAAGCCTTCAACGCCATGAAATCAAACAACATGACAATAATTCTGGAACGCAGAGTAGCTCATCAGCTTAACCTTAAGGTAGGCGACACAATCGGCATAGACTTTCCGTCAGGAGCACGAAAACTAACAATTGTAGGCTTGTTTGGTCCAGCACCATCTACGCCTCAAGGAGCTTTCGGAGGATCATCGTATACTATCCCAACATGGTCATATGTGCCCAGAAACCTCTTCAACATGACTGTTGGAAGTGACGCTTACAAACTGGAAAGCTTTGATGTTCAAATTCTGCTCAGATTGAACCCAGGCGTGAATGGAACAGCAGTTGCTGAGCAGATTAGAGGTTTAAACCTTGATATTTTAGGCGTTGAATCGTTTAATGAGCAATGGCAAGCAACGATTAGCTCTAACATTCAGAATCAGGGCAGCGTAATGGTTAGTTCCAATGGTAATCAGATAGTTTATACCAGCAGTCCAAGTGGCAATCAAAATACATTCTATACCTTGCAAGTTCTTGACGTTCAAAGCTTGGGCGTTATCTTCGCTGTCCTTTTTGCAACTGTAGGAACAGCGCTGGTTGCGGTTGTTAGTCTACGTGAAAGAAGCCGTGAAGCTACTCTCATGAGTGTCAGAGGATTATCATATAGGCAAATAGTCTGGATGCTTCCTGAACGAAAACATCGCCATAATAACATTCTCAGTGATACTTGGGTATTGCTGTTGGATTAATAATCGATTATGGCACAATAATTTCAACAGGTGGTGCCGCATCACAGCTTATAGTTCAACGGTTTATATATCCACCAAGCGCCATCGAAAGCATAGTCACCTACATCGTTATGATATACGCTACCTCTGTAATTGGGCAATCCTAGTAATGTCCAGCCAATATGTCACTAAACTTGAAAAAATGGTGAGAATGAAATGAGTGGATTAAACGTAAAAGTAAGAGACCTAGTTAAAGTACATCACACAGGCAAAATTGAAGTGCAAGCCCTACGCGGGTTAAACCTTGACATCTCATCAGGAGAGTTAATTTCAATCATAGGTCCAAGTGGAAGCGGCAAAACAACCCTTCTAAACATTATCGGCGGTCTAGACAAAGCCACCGCAGGCACCGTTCAAGTTGGCGAAAAAACCGTCACAGATCTATCAGTTAGGCAACTTGTCGATTACAGAAGAAAAATGGTTGGGCACATCTTCCAAAACCTAAACCTTATTCCCACCTTAACAGCAAAGGAAAACATAGAGTTCTCAATGGTTGCATCCGGAATCTCACGCGGCAAAAGAAAGCAACGAACTACAAGAGCTGCTTGAAATCGTTGGCTCTACAAACACGTGCTGACCATAAGCCTGAAGAATTAAGTGGTGGTGAACAGCAAAGAATAGCTATAGCGGCTGCACTTGGCAAATGACGCTCCGGTTCTGCTGGCAGATGAGCCAACTGGCGAATTGGATACGCACAACGCAAGAATGATTGTGGAGTACCTGTACAAAAGTAAATCAAGAACTTGGTAAAACCATAATTATGGTTACTCATGACCCAAGCGTAGCTCGTGCATCTAACAGAATTCTTGCGCATAGAAGATGGCGTAATAAAAACGTCTCTTGCACCTTCAGAAGTTATAGTTAGAGAAAAAGCCGTTTCCTATGTCGACCAGCTTAAAGCAAGAATCACCGAAATTATGATGGAGCTTGACCAGTTAGACCGCGACTTCAAAGCAGACAAAATATCGCGGCGACGACTATGTCCAAAAACGGCAAACCCTCAAAAATATCAGAGACAGCCTCAAAGAAGAACTCTCAAGAATGGGCGTAATACCACCTTAAAAGAATCAAAATCTTCATAACATTTTCTTCATTTTTATGAGAGGATGTTCTCAAGTAAAATTGATTACATTTTGTGCAAATTTTTGCGAATAGTTTTTGTTTGCCGTCAAATCATTATTGAGTAAGTGAAGTTAGGTGCCGTTAATTACAAATTTTGACCCTTGGCGTTCTGGCCTCTGCACTTGCCCACCGAAGCTTACGTTTAACCCTTACACTGGATGCGACCACCAATGCATCTACTGTTACGCCTCCAGCTACATTCCAAGTTTCAGCGATTGCAGACCAAAAAAAGACCTGCTTGCAACTTTGAAGCGGGAAGCAGCAAAACTCAAAGGCGAAACAATTTCAATAGCTAATTCATCTGACCCATATCCACGTGTAGAAGCGTCCACTGGCTTAACAAGGCGTTGCCTTGAAATTCTAACTGAAAGCAACTGCAAAATCCAAATCATCACCAAAAGCAACATCGTAACCAGAGACGACGACCTACTAACAAAAATTCCTTCAACGGTCGCGTTAACCATAACCACTGACGACGATAACGTGGCGAAACTGATTGAACCGTGGGCACCTCCACCGTCTCTACGGCTTAGAGCGGCCCAAGACTTAATCAAAGCAGGCATACCCGTCTCCGTCAGAATAGATCCGATTATACCATTAGTAAATGACCAACCGCAAAAACTCATCATAGAGCTAGCAAGCATAGGTGTTAAACACGTTACCTGCTCAACTTATAAGGCAAAAGCGGACAATTGGATGCGACTTAACCAAGCCATGCCAAAGATAGCGGAGAAGCTTAAACCGCTTTATTTTCAGCAAGGCGAAAAAATCGGCGGCAGCACTCTTTTACCAAAAGACCTAAGATATAAGCTTCTTAAGGATATTCGAGATTTGGCAGAGGCTAAAGGGATGAAGTTTGGTGTTTGCCGAGAGGGTTTAGATCAGTTAAACACAGCAGTCTGTGATGGGTCTTGGCTAATGCCAAAAAGCAAAGGAAGCGCAACGTAATGCAGAACCGCGTTGTTATGCTGGCAGATTTTGATTATTTCTTTGCCCAATGTGAAGAGCTACGCAACCCAGCTCTGAAGGATAAGCCTGTTGTTGTAGGCGTCTACTCAGGACGCACTGAGATAAGCGGAGCAGTAAGTACGAGCAACTATATTGCCAGAAAATGTGGCGTTAAATCAGGAATGCCCCTGTTCCTAGCAATCCGAAAATTGGAAGGAACTGATGCCGTTTTCTTGCCAGTTGACCATGAATATTATGAAGAAATAAGCGAACGCATAATGCAGATTTTTAGCAACTATGCAACCAATATGGAGCAAGTCAGTATTGATGAGGCTTACTTGGATGTTACAGAGCAAGTTCAATGCAGCTTTGAGAGGGCAAAAGATTATGCTCAAGAAATTAAAACTGAAGTCAAAAAGCAGGTGGGCATATCTTTCACAATAGGTGTCGGACCGAACAAACTTGTTTCTAAAATTGCGTGTGACAGCCAAAAACCCGACGGCTTAACCATTATTACTCCGGATGAAGTCGGATGCTTTATGTCGCCGTTGACCGTTGATCGCCTTTTGGGAGTTGGCAAAAAGATAAGTGCAAAAATGGATTCCATGGGCATAAAAACCATTGGCGACTTGGAGAAAGTTGATGTTCAGAAACTTGTTGCAGTTTTTGGAAAAAGTCTCGGACTATATTTCCATGACGCCGCAAGAGGTATCGACAACGAGCCCGTACAAGAAACAGGCGAAGCTGGATCTATAGGGCGAATGGGCACCCTAAAAGAAGACACTCGCGACATTTCGGTAATTATGGCAAAGATTCACGAGCAAATTGAGGATATTTGTAATGAATTTACCTCAAAAAACATGAGTTTTCGCCTTGTTGGAATAAGTGCAGTTATGACTGATCTTTCGGGCAAGAGCCGATCGAAGACTTTGGATAAACCGGCAAAAGACAAAGAAACTATCTACAAAGGAGCACAGGAACTTTTCGAAAAATATCTTGCAGATTCGGAACTCCCAATCAGGCGGGCGGGAGTTAGAATCGGCAGTTTTGTTAAAGAAGAGCCGCAGCAGAAGCGATTAACAAGCTTTTTCCAAACAAGTTAAATTCTAAGCAAACTTTTTGTTTATGCTAAACAATACTTTTCTAGGTAATTCTTTTGTCCTCTGAACCTAAGAAAAAGAAGTTGCCACCTAATCAAGAAGCAACAAATCGCATTTTACGTTGGGGTATTGATCACCCAGGCATAAAGTCAACAAACCCGCAACTCAAACTCGAAACCTACTCGCTAACAATTGAAGGCGAAGTAGAAAACCCAATCAAGCTAAGCTGGAATGACTTCATGAAACTGCCAAAAACCGTTTCAACAAGCGATTTTCATTGCGTCGAAGGATGGAGCGTTTTAGATTGCAAATGGGAGGGCATTCACATTCGTGAAATCGAAAAGCTCGTTAAACCCAAAGAAGTTGCGAAAGCTGTAACTTTTGAATGCGCCGACTCGTATACCACTTCGCTTTTTCGAGAAGAACTTTACGGCGACGATGTGCTTTTAGCTTACAAGCTTAATGATGAAGTTTTGGAAGAAGGTTTAGGATTTCCGGTGCGCCTGATAGTTCCGAGCAAGTATGCATATAAAAGCGCGTTGTGGGTGGTGCATTTACGGTTTACCCGCAACAAAGAGCTGGGTTTCTGGGAACGACGCGGATACAATGACAATGCCGACGTTTGGAAAAATCAGCGTTTTAATTACTGACGTTCGATATTGTTAAGACTTTTTTCCTAGTTTTTTGACTTTAAATTAGACTTCAATTGTTCAGCATTAACGCTTTTAGGATTAAGTTTAACTAAAAAATGCTGTTTAAACGCAATCAATTGCCGCTCATATTTTTGTCTAGAAATAAACTAATTGATTCAAAAAGTGGCGTTTAAAATCGGGATAAGATTTATAAGCCTATAGTGATACTCACTGGACTCTTCAAGAAGTTGAAAAACATGGCTCAGAAAAAACAAGCAAGGCACTCTTCAAACTGTCAGATAACTGCAGACAACGCAGTTATCACAACAAGTGACAGCTCATTAAATGTGCCTAAGCAAAAACGAAAAGAAGATGCAAAAAAGATTCTCTACATAAACAGAATATAATCAACTGTTGTTAACGGTTTTTTTTCCGACTCAACATTTTTTTAAACTGCACTAGAGGGCATCATTAGAAATAAAAGGCTAAATGGAAAGTTTTATACTCAAAGTGTATTCAAAGATGATAACAAGAAACCCTTTGAAGATAAATGGTTCCGCTAAAATGAGTATTTATGTTTGTCAAGGATGACGTTAAAAAACTACTAAGCGAAAATTACCCGCTTTTAAGCATCCTAATCGGAATTACGTTTATTTCGCTTTCAATAGGGCCTTTTCAAAATGGGGATACTGACTGGGAATTTGCAGCTGCAAAAGGCGTTTTGAAATGGGGAATGCCTTATGTTAATAGTATCGGTAATATAATTAATCAGCCTCCATTGGGCTTCTACATCGAAGGATTATTTTTCAAAGGCGTAGGCGCATCGGTTTATAACGGCACAATTCTTGTAACACTACTTGGGCTCGGAAGCACGGTTATTATCTATAAAATCGGTAAAGAATTATACAGTAAACCTACAGGGCTCGTGGCGGCTGCACTTTTTGCATTAAGCCCATGGGAACTCGTGCTATCAAGAAGCTTTTTGATAGACGCACAATGCTTATTCTTTAGCCTTCTTTGTTTATACGCTGGAGTCTTAGCTGTCCGAAGAGGGTCAGTTAAGCTTTCTTTGATTTCGGGTATTCTATTTGCAGCAGCGTTGCTGACAAAGTATTTTGCTGCCTTTATGCTTATCCCACTATTCCTCTTTCTTTTTTACTCAAAACCAAAAGAGGTCAAGCTGTTTCTCAACCAAGTAACAGCTTTCTTGTTACCTGCACTATTGTCTTCTTTGTTCTGGTATCAAGTAATTTTAGGAAAAAACTTGTTCTACATGTTTCAGCACAGTGATTTCAGTGATCTTAATTATACTGGAGTTAAATTGTCATACTCGTTCGTCGGGGTTTTTCTATGGAATTATGGTTTAGGTGCCTTCTTTGTAGTTGCAACAGCGTTTTCGTTGCTTTTGCTTGTTACATTCAGAAAAGAATTACCAAAGACATTTCGATTCGACCTTATTTGTTTGGCAACGATTCTCCCTATTTTAATCCTTGATATGATTTTAGGAGTGGGGCTAAATCTTAAAGCACCCTACAACAACGCCATCAAATATGATTATTTAGCGTTGCCTTTCTTCTGCTTGATCGCAGCGTCAATAGTAAGTAAAAGTATTTCACGAATGAGCTTAGTAAAAACTAAACTTAACAGAAAACTGATCTTCACCATAGTTATTGTTGGAATCCTTCTGTTAGCGGCAACCATTTTTGCCAATATGATTTCGGCTCATCAACTGTCCACATCGGACTATTTGCTTTTCAGAGTGACAATGGATCAAGCCGTTGGCTACTCCCTTTTCAATCATGCACCAATCAGTCAAAACAGCTTTCTAATGAACCTTCAATATTTGGGATTCGCAGTTTTGCTCTCTGGATTTCTATGGTTAAGCAGACGCAAACTCCAGAGTGTTTTTAATTCATTATCTAAACCAGCAAAACGTTCGATTGAGACAGAAAAACGTTAACCGAAATAAAATAAAAAGGGAAACTTTAATACTAATAGCCAATTTTCAATCAAAAGAAGGATTAAAAATTGGACTTTACTGAAGCAAAACTCGGAAGAATCTTCATACTCAGACTTCACCAAGACGAGCGTCTCGATGAAGTTGTCGAGAAATTTGCAGCTGAAAAAAAGGTTTCCAGCGCGCTATGCTTCTTTTTAGGCGGCGCAGAAGACAAAAGCAAAGTTGTTGTTGGACCAAAAGAGGGAAAAGGATGCACTATTGACCCTATGGTAACTCTTTTGAAGGGTGTACATGAAGCCTGCGGTGTAGGAACCATATTCGCCAACGAACAAGGCAAACCAAAACTTCACATGCATGCAAGTTTTGGAAGAAATGAGACAGCAGTTACAGGTTGCGTGCGAATGGGAGTTAATATTTGGCTAATAGGCGAAGTCGTCATTTTGGAGTTGACTGGTTCTACTGCTAAAAGGGCAAAAAATAAAGAAAGCAGTTTTGAAGTTTTAGACTTAATTTAGCCTCTTTAACCTAGGAAGCGAACGAGAAAGAGTCTGTATCCTTTGTTGTTAGCAAAATCCCCGAAGAATGGGCGATCTGTAGGAACATCAAATCGTCCAGTATTGTAAATCAAAGTCTGAACCTGCTGGTAATCCATAGTAGAGTTGAAAAACAACGTGTGAGGTCCATAGTCAAAAAGTATAATGTATTTTACATTATGTTGCTGGCAAAGAAGGACGAATTCTGTTATGTTAAAGTTAGGAGTGAAAGCATCAACTGCTAGCTCAGGGTACTGCCAAACCTGGTCTTTTGACATGTTTGCAGGCAAATAAAACCTAAACATATCTTGATCCAAAAGGTTGGAAGCGCAAACCAACACCGCTGATTGATTTTGGTCAAGGTGATGAGCCAAATAGTTTGTTGCTTCATCGATAGGAATGTGGATTTGGTCTCTTCCAGTCATAAGGTAGGAATCATAACTAGCATAAGCAATCGTAGAAGCAATAACTACAATGAAAATGACTGAAGCAAGTTTCTTAGCTCTAACATCACTGGCACCAATTAGTCGAGGTTTCCATGCGCGAACTCTACCGTAGAGGAAAAAGATGAAGCTAGCGGCTGAAATCGCCAAGATGGGAAAGAACGGGTCTACATATCTCCACTGCTTGTTTGGAATCGCGGTGAAGAAAAGGTAAACTACTATGAACCAAGTTAGCAGGAAAAGGTCCTCTTTTTTGCGGCGATAAGCAAAAAGCCCTAAGCCGCACAAGCCTAAAATGACGATTGGCAACGAGACTGGATGAACCGGGGCGTAGTTGTAGGGCCAGGTTATTTCAATTAAGTAGAAAACAGGCGCAAAAAATCGGTTGCTGTATTCCAGTCGATTTTCAGCACCGCTTTGCATCACATAACCGACAGTTTGAAACTTTGTCATACCGTTAAGTTGATAAACCATTAGAAACCATGGAGCCGCAACCAAAACAGCAATTACAACAATTACGATAACCTTTGCTAGGCTAATCTTTAGACGTTTGCGCAAAAGCAACAAAACAGTTGTTAACATTGCTAAGGCTGCAATTAAAATCTCATATTTTGCAAGAATTCCTATGCCTAAAGTTAAGCCAGTGAAAAAAAGCGCTTTGTAACTGTTATTGGTTATCCAGGAATAAAAGAAAAACATCACTAATGTGAAAAAGAAAATGAGTATTGTTTCTAGCATAGTTACTCTTGAAACCCAAAAGAACCCGGGCATTGTACCGAGCAAAATACTTGCTAACAAGGCGTTTTTGGGTCCATACATTTTGTTTGAAAGTTCGAACACTACCCAGACGGCGAGCACTGCAAATGTAACTGAAACGAGCCTGCCTGCTATGGAGGTCATGCCGAAAATTTCCAGGTACCCAGTTGTTATCAAGTCGAACAGTGGCGGGTAATAGCCATAAGTTGTCATGTAGAGATTTGTTTGTCCCCGGGTTAACAGCAAGCCGCCGTACAGGTGAGGCATTTCGTCCCATTGAAGCGACATACACCCTAAATTCCACAAAAGAAAAACAACGTAAACTACAATGAAAACAAGGAAAGCCAGCCGCCACTTATGCGTTTTAGCCGCAAGCTTTAGCCGCGACGCTGCGGAGGCGTCAGCTAACGGCTGCGTTGCATCGGGGAATGCGCTTGATTGTTTTATGTTGAGCCTCTCTCCTCTTAGACAAGCATTAATTCAGTCATAATAAAAAAGCGTTTGTTAAAATTCAATAATTTTTACCGCAAAAGCAATGAGCTGAAGTCAAATGAAACCTATTAAGATTCTACTTCGCCAACAAGGCAATTTCTTGGCTATAGCCGTTTTTACCCAAAGAGACATATGGTAGCAGCTTAAAATGTTATGAAATAAGCTCACCCAAAAATATGCTCTGGATGGATGGCAAACGCTAAATGAAGTTATCAATCGTAATACCAGCGTACAACGAGGAAAAAAGAATCAAGAGCACGTTGGAGAGCTTGGTTGCGCGGTTTGATGGTTCCTGCGAAATTTTAGTTGTATCAGAAAGCAACGATAAAACAGACGATATTGTCACAGAATTCTCCAAAAACTCGGCAATCATCAAGCTTTTAACATCAAGCAAAAGGCTGGGTAAAGGAGGGGCTTTCAAGAAAGGTGTAACACAAGCTCATGGACAAATTGTGATGCTTCTTGATTCAGACTTGCCTGTGCCAGTGTCAGACGTTGAAAAAGTTGCCACTTATGTTAGGCAAGTTGATGTTGCGGTTGCTTCAAGAGAACTCAAGGATACAAAAATCTTGGTTTATCCTCCGCTTGCAAGAGTTTTCGCTGGTAAAGCCTTTTCAAGAATATTCAATGCTTTATTCAATCTTAATGTGAAGGATACTCAATGCGGCTGTAAGGCGTTCAAAAAAGAAGTTTTAGAAAAAGTTCTATCCAGCGTGGAAAGTAATGGCTTTGAATTTGATGCAGAACTTTTGTTCAGATGTAAGAGAGCAGGGTACGAAATAAGAGAGATACCTGTAACTTGGAGTTACAAGCCCGATTCAAAGCTTAGCCTTTTTCAAGATACATTAAAGATGGGCAGGGGGGTACTCAGATTATGGGTGAAAACCTACATAGTCACGCAGAAGACTTAGAGCGTTTTGAAGAATCAGATTTTTGGAGCAAAGTCAAGGTAAAACTAATTTTGAAGCTAGTCGAAGGCAAAAAAGTCTTAGATGTTGGATGCGGGTCTGGTCTTCTATCCAAAACCTTGCTAACGAAGGGCTACAATGTAACGGTAATTGACAATGACAGTAAAGCAATTGAGATTGCAAAAAAGAAAGGAATTAACGGATTTGTTGCCGACATAAATACATGGCAAACCCAAGAAAAATTTGATTGCGTAATCCTTGGCGACGTCCTAGAACACATTGAAGATGACAAATTAGCTATGAGGAAAATCCGTGAAATGCTGGAACCTAACGGCTGCATTGTGGTGAATGTACCTGCATATCAATCATTATTTAGTAAACACGACGCCGCTTTAGGCCATAAACGGCGGTATTCCAATATAGAACTTGAATCTAAGCTGCAAGATTCTGGTTTCAGAATCGAAAAATTAAGACACTGGAATCTGCTAGCACTTCCAATTACCGTGTCGATTAAAATTTCCAAAAAAGATTACCCGCATGAAAAAGTTTCAAACATAAAACTGCTTTCAAGACTTCTTGAAAAATGGTTGTTAGCAGAGTCCAAAGTGAATTATTGGTTTGGGATTTCTATTTTGTGCAAAGCAAGAAAAAATTAATTCAGAAAGAGACCGAAAAAGTTAACTTGATAAGTTTTCGATAGACGTATTGTGGTATTTCTTGTCTAGCAAAAGCGCGATTATTATTGGTGCTGGAATCGGAGGATTATCAGCGGGCTGTTATGCCCAAATGAATGGTTTGGATACTCAAATTTTTGAAATGCACAATCTCCCGGGCGGACAATGCACAGCGTGGAAAAGAGAGGGATTCACCTTCGACGGTTGCATCCACCACTTGGCAGGCTGCAAACCGGGAGCATTACTTTATAATATGTGGGAAGAACTTGGGGCTTTGCCAACTCGCAAAATAATTTTTCCAGAAGATATGTGTCAGGTAGAAGATGAAGCTGGCAAACGATTCATGGTATACATCGACCTTGAGCGGTTACAACAGCACATGCTGGAACTTGCACCCGAAGACAAAGATACAATCAACAATTATATTAAATCCTGCAAAACATTCGTGAACATGGATTTTCTTGACACGCCACTTTTAACAAGCACTGGCTTTGCCAAACGATTCTTAAAAATGATGGGACTAATGAAGTGGCAAATACCGATGGCAAAGTTTGCATTGAAGTTTAAGAATCCTTACATGCGAAAAACATTTCCTACCATTCAATATGATTGGGTAGACACCCCATTTTTTGTTCACCTTAACATGATAGGCAACTGCTATTCCCACAACTATGGCTCACCTGAAGGAGGCTCGCTGGAGTTTTCACGCGCGATTGAGCAACGGTACCGTAGGCTAAACGGAGTTGTAAATTACACCTCTCAAGTGGAGAAGATTCTTGTTGAAAATAACCAAGCAGTCGGTGTGAAACTCACAAACGGCAATGAACACCGCGCTGATGTCATAATTTCCGATGCCTTTGGCTACTCCACAGTTTTCAATCTAACTGAAGGAAAATATCTTGACGATAAGATTAAGGCTCAATACGCCAAGCCGAAGGATGAAATTGAAATGGGCGTTCACGTATCTTTTGGATTATCAAGAGACTTGTCAAGGGAACCAAGGGCGCTAGTACTTTTCTTGAAAGAACCAATAAACATAGCTAATGAACAGCGCACAAAATTGGATTTAGAACTCTTCGGCTACGACCAGACCCTCGCACCTGCTGGCAAGTCAGTCCTCAAAGTACTCATCAAGACCAGCTACAACTATTGGAAGGAACTGCACACAAACCCCGAGCGCTACGCAGCGGAAAAGCAAAAGATAGCGGCAACAGTTTTGAAAGCATTGGAAAAGCGTTTTCCAGGAATACAGGAGCAAGTAGAAGTAACAGATGTCGCAACTCCCATGACTACAGAACGATATACTGGAGTAGGACCACAATTTGAGGTGAATTGGGGGTTGTTTGGAACTTTATCTTTCATAAGGTCACAACCAAAAAATTTGCCTGGGCTCAAGAGTTTCTACCTCGTTGGGGGCGCAGCTGGATTACCAGGATGCGCTGCACAAGGTCGAAACACAATTAAGAAAATATGCCAACTGCAAAACATAAGGTTCAAAACGACAAAGCCATAATTACGCTTTTTATTTATAGCCTACTTTTTAATCATCCTTATGACTCTATGGATCTCTAGCAGAACATTTAAAGTAACGGGCACAGCTTTTCCGAAAGGCTGGCAATTGCCCTCAACTATGGCTTTGGCGATAGCTTCAACACTTGGCTCTGGTGCCTCAATAATTGTGTAAGCATAACCTATTTGTGGACCATAATGCGAGTCAGTGCCCGCCACCCGCACAAGCCCAAGCTTCTTAGCAGTTTCCTCCGCTTTCTTTACGCTACGTTTGAAGGGGAAAGCTCGAGAATTTATAACTTCCACAGCGTCAAAGGTGCTGCAGACGTTTTCTTTTAGGCATCCTTTGAAGTATACGTAGGGGTGACAGGCAATTGCCACTCCGCCTGCTTTATGAATTCGCTTGACTGTTTCGGGAGCGCTTAAGCCTCGTGGGATGAGTTCATGAACGTTGAGTGCAACGATATGTCCGTCAGCGCTGGAGATTTCCATGCCTGGAATAATCAAGAAATCTGTTTCTTTAGCTATTTTGTAGGCGCCATCTAACTGATTATGGTCTGTGACAGCTACTGCATTCAAACCTCGTTTTTTGGCATAGTAAACAAGGTCTTTTGGCGTAATCAAAGAATCTTTTGAGTACGTTGTGTGTACGTGAAGATCAGCGATAATTCGCATTAATCGACCCCTTTTCTATTTCGGCTGGCTTCCAAGTTTAGCCCTAATTTGAGCTAACTGGTCTTCCAGTTTTGCTTCGTCAGAGTCAATTTTGTGAAATAGTGGTTTTGGATTGGCTATTTTATGTCCAGCTTCAAGAGGAACTAAGGCTTCGTTCCAATTAGTTTTAGCTGCACTTCCCTGGAGGCTGAGTGTTTGCCAAAGCTGCTCAGCAGTGTCTGGGATAAAAGGTGCTGATACAACCGCGATGGCTTTCACAACTTGCGCTGTAACGTAGAAGATGGTTCCAGCTTTTTCTTTGTCGGTTTTCATTAGGTTCCATGGCTCTTTGTCATTGAGGTATTGGTTGCCGATTCGGCTTATACCGATAAGTGTGTTGGCGGCGGATTGCAGCCATGAATCTTCGATTTCTTTAGCAGCTTGGTTAACCTTTTCTTTCACCGCTTGCAGTATTGCCTCATCGTCTTTTTCAAGTTTGGTTGGTGCTGGAATTTGTCCATCAAATTTGCTGTTTATGAATGACAGAGTGCGGTGGATGAAATTGCCGAAGGTGTCGTTGAGGTCAGCGTTTATTTTATCTATGAAGGCACTCCATGTGAAGTTGGTGTCTTTGCTTTCCGGTCTTGTAGCTATTAGGAAAAAGCGCCAGTAATCAACGGGGAACATTTCTAATGCTTCGTCTATCCAGATGCCGACACGTTGACTTTTGGAAGCTTTTTGCCCTTTAAACTGTAGAAATTCGGTTGCTGAAACATTCCACGGCAAATTATAGCCTTGCCTTGAAGCCAACAGCAACGCTGGGAGAATTATTGTGTGAAAGGGAATGTTGTCTTTGCCCACGAAATATAGAGTTTTGGCTTGCTTGTTAAACCAGAATTCACGCCACAACTCGGGTTGCCCCATTCGTTCCGATTGCTCTATCGTTGCTGAAATGTAACCTAAGACGGCGTCAACCCAAACGTAGATGGTTTTGCCCTCTGCCCCTTTGAAAGGTGCAGGAATTCCCCATTCAACGTCACGGGTGACTGCTCGTGGTTTTAAGCCTTCTTTAATCCAGTTCAGGCTGAAGTTTTTGACGTTGACCGGTAACTGCTGGTTATTTTTTAGGTATTCTGTTAACGGTTCTGATAGTTTTGAGAGGTCAATGTACCAATGTCGGGTAGTTTTAATTGTGGGCTTATTTTTGCATATTACGCAGTATGGCTCAACCAGCGCTGTTGGTTCAAGTAGCCTGCCGCACAGGTCGCATTGATCGCCGCGCGCTTTTTCGCAACCACAATATGGACATTTACCCTCTACAAAACGGTCTGGTAAGAAGCGTTGGTCATGCTCGCAGTAGAGCATCTGGGTTTCCTTGTCGAAAATGTAGCCGTTCTTCTCGATTTCCAACAGGGTTTTTTGTACAAACTCTTTGTGAATGGGACTTTCGGTGCTTGTGTAATTATCAAAGGAAGCGCCCCATCGGCGAAAAAGCTCAGCTACTCTGGCATGGTTGCGATCCGTTAATTCTTTAGGCGAAATACCTTGCTTAATCGCTTCCACCTCGATGGGTGTACCATGCGTGTCTGAACCGCTAACCATCAATGTCTCGTCGCCTTTTAGCCTGTAATATCTTGCTGTGACATCGGCAGATAGGACAGAGCCGACAAGGTTGCCAAGGTGCGGTGTGACGTTAATGTATGGCCAAGCGGATGTGACTAAAACTTTTTCAGGCAAAGGAATCATCTACAAACCGTTCTGTTTCGTCCTTATTTAAAATTGCTAAGGCTCGTTTTTAGCATACGCATTACCTTCGGGAAAAGCTAAAATCTTAAGTGATATGTATCAAGTTAGCATGAGCGATGACAAGCTTGCTGAGTTGAATAAACTCTTAAGCGATCCTTTCCGACAAAAAATATTGCTAAAACTTGGGGAGCACAATGGCTTGAGCCTTGACACTTTGATGAAAGAGCTCAAAGTCGATGACCAGCAGCTAGTTCTCAACCAATTGAAGGTTCTGGGCGATTTAGTTTCAAAAACAGAAGACGAATATTTGTTAAATGAGCAAGGAGTCGAAAAAAAGACAGGCGAACAATACGTACTTACCGAAAGGGGACTTGACGCAGTAACCGAAATGATAGCTTACCCCGAAATAAAAGCCGCAGATTACAAAGAAAAAATTGATGAAAAATTTCACAGCAAACAAGCCTACCAAAACCGCAAAATTACGTATACTCTTGCTGGAGCTGCTGGGGGATTCTCTGCTTTTTTCTTCCTCAGCGCATTTTTCACAATTTTTTCCAGACTCTTCTTTAATTCTCCCGGATTCTTTTTTGGAGATGGATTGTATTTTGCTTTTGCATTACTTGTTGTTGCTCCGGCGATAGGTGGGATCCTTGGATATTTGATTGGTGTAAATAGGGATTTCAAACGTCCTGAACCTGAATGGAATGAGTAAATTTTTTGGGAAGGCTTAAATTTTGTTAATCGCAATATCCATACCTTGAGGTTTTAGAGTTGCCTTACTGTCGAAGTTGTGGAACTAAACTTGAAGAAAACGCGCGGTTCTGCCATAAATGCGGAACTCCGGTTGTCACTTCTGTGCCTCCAGTTCCTGCGGCAACAATGAAACCTGCTAGAAATGACCCGCTTTTTTTAGTCGGCATCGTCATAGCTGCTGTTGTAATCTCTGCGGTAATTATCGGCGCTATAATTTTTCTTGTATTCTTTCATGTAAACTTCGGCCAGAACAATTCAAACCAATCGAACTTCAACACTTTAAATCTAATTTTTAATGCTATAGTTCATAAAACAGGTGCCGTTACCCACTTTTAAGACTTAAAATCAAATACCCCGAACTTATTCTTCGAAGGCGTAAATTATTTAAAACACAGGTCTCTAAGTTTAACTAACGGAAGGATTTTTTTGACTGAAAGAAAAATAACTATGCAAGAACTTAAAGCAAATAACGGAAAAAATGGTAAACCAGCCTACTTAGCCTATAAAGGCAAAGTTTATGATGTTTCCGAAAGTAGTTTTTGGCTTGATGGAGACCATTTGGGTATGCATGAGGCTGGGAAAGATTTAACTGAAGAGTTAGAGATGGCGCCTCATAGAGAAGAAAATCTTGAGAAAGTAAAATTTGTAGGCGACTTAGTTTAAGCAAATGAGCGCCTAAAAAATACATTGAAGCACAGAATCAATATTGTGTAAACCATCCATTATGTTTTTTACATCTGCTTTGCTTAAGGATTCAAGGTTTTTATGTAAGTCAAAGATAGTTTCGTATAGTTTGTCGAAAGCTGATTTTACGGATAAATTATTGTTCATTGCGTGTTCAAAGTCTGAAACAATTCTGCTTATAAGTACATCCATTTTTGGGTGAGAACGATGCGATTCTTGCTCTTGCAAATCTTTGATCATGTTTTTTAAAGAATCGAGCTTTCGACTTGTTTCAGCCAGTTTTTCCATAGTAAAGTTTAGTTTTTCCCTGTAAGGTCCATAAATTAGAAAGAAACGCAAATGTTCTCCACTAAATCCTTTGACTATAAGATCATTGGGGTAATAGACGTTACCTGTGCTTTTGGACATTTTTTTTCCATTAACAAAAAGATGCCCACCGTGAAGCCAATACTTTGAGAACTGTTTTTCTGAAACGGCTTCAACAATCGCAAGGACATAATCATGATGCCTAACCAGATTGTCAATTCCGCCACAAGCGACATCAATTGAGAAGCCCAAATGCTTAGTTACGATTGCTGCATCTTGAATATTCCAAGCTGGCCGGCCACTACCTATCGACGTTTCGTAGCAAACATTTCCTTGCTTGCAACCATCCCAGATAATAAAATCGCCCTTGTTCCAAGGTGTTCCAGGGTAAGTATCTTTATGAAAGCGCCTTTTCTTTTTAGGCCATTTAGTCATATCCAAATGCGAAAGTTTTCCGAATCCATTGAATTTTAATGGGTCGAAATAGACGTTTTCCGCTCCTTCGTACTGGTATCGGTAAGCGTAATCTTTCTCTAAAAGTTGACTGATTAATTTTGCTGCTTGATCTACGGATGAAGAAGCCCTTATAGAATAATCTGGTGTTTTGATTCTCAGAAGCTTGAAGTCTTTGAAAAAGAATGCTTCGTTATTTGCAGTTAATTGCTCAATCGTTATGTTTTCTTTTTTTGCTTGAGCTATTGCTTTGTCTTCTACATCAGTTAAAGTGATGAGCCTTGTTACTTTGTACCCCAAGTACTCCATATAACGCTGGAGTATGTCTTCAAACAGAAAGGTTCGGTAATTGCCAATGTGAGGTTGCAGATAAGTCGATGGGCCACAAGTGTACATTTTAACTTGCATGTTTAAGGAGGGTTGGAACGGCTCAATTTTTTGGCTTAACGAGTTATAGAGATTCAGCAATCTTTTTTTCCCCAGTCTACGTTGTTGGCGTCTGTTCTTTTTGAAGGTCCAGAAGTGTTTTTTTGGCTTCCTCAACGTGGCGGGGGGCTTGGGATTGAGAAGAGAAGACATTCCTGACGATGCCCTTTTTATCAATGATATAAGTGACTCTCCCTGGAATGATGCCCATTGTTGAATGTACGCCGTAAAGTTTGCGAACTTTGTTATCTTCATCGCTTAAAAGTAAAAACGGCAGTCCATAATGGCTTGCAAAAGATTTGTGCGAAGCTATACTTTGAGCGCTAACCCCGAGAACTTCAGCGTCTAAACTTGTTAATTCCTCGTAGCTATCCCTGAATGTGCACGCTTCTTTAGTGCAGCCAGGCGACTCATCCATAGGATAAAAGTACAAAACAATATTTTTCTTACCGAAGTATTCAGATAGAGTTACGTTGTCGCCCATTTGTGAAGGAAGCGTAAAATCTGGCGCTTTATTGCCAACTTTAATAGACAAGAATTCACCGATGAAAGAAACTTTTGACAGCTATTATTCTTTTCGCATCTCGGCGAGGGGCGGTCAAATGTTATAAGAAACGAAAACTAAGTAGAATCTATGGAAAAAACATTAACTGTTGCTGAACACAAATGTCAGGCTCTGTACTCCGACGCGCCGGGTACCCCAATTGTTTTTCTGCATGGATTGTCTTACACCTTAGATATTTGGGAGCATATTGGAGTAACTGAATTGTTAATTGAGAAGCATGTGCCGTTTTTAGCCTTGGACATGCCGTATGGTTTAAGAAGTAAATGTCAACCTAAAAGCCGAAACCCCGAAACTAATGTTGTGTTTGCAACTGAAGCGATTAAGAGCCTGTTTGGTTCAACAGTGCCAGTTCTTGTCGGCGCAAGTATTGGAGGACACATTGCATTGATGTATGCAGCAAAGTTTCCTGTTAAGGGGTTGCTTTTGATTGCGCCAGGTAGAGCTTTGACAGATGATTTGTTGCAGTCTTATGTGAAATTTAATTTTCCAGTTAAGATAATTTGGGGTTCGCAAGATAATGTTATTTCGGGGGAAGAAATGCGAACCTTATCGCACAAATTACCTAATGCCAAACTTTTAGTGTACAATGGAGCAGGACACTCGGCTTACAAGGATGAGCCTGAACAATTCAAACGCGACTTACTAGAATTCTATGCCAACACAGAGTAAACATAATCTTTTCTTTGGCTAAAGTTTTCCAGTTACAACATAATGGTATTTTCCTGCGGACTTGATGCTGTCAATTTGAAAGCCTGCATGTCTAATCAAAGCTGATGCGTGCTCTCCGCTAAACCGAATTCTAAATGGCGGACCAAAAGTCATTTCTTTTTTCTTCCAATCCAAATCAATCAACCGCCCATCAGCCTTCATCATTTGCTTAGCATTTTTCAATACCTTCACTGGATCAGCAAAGTCATGAAGCACCATGCTATAAAAAACAAAATCGACACATTTACTGCAGAAAACAGTTTCCTCACCCATCCCAACTTTGGCAGTAATGTTTTTCAAACCTTCAACTTCGACTTTGGAGTTAAGTTTCCTGATAGCTGATGCATCTACATCCATAGCGTAAACTTTGCCGTGTTCGCCAACTTTTCTTGCAGCTAAAATTGTGAAAAAACCGTCTCCACAGCCTACATCAGCAAACACCATACCTGGGCGCAAGTCATGCAAAATATCCTCTGGATCATACCATGAGCGTCTTGTTGCCTCGTCGAGGGCAAACCCACCGTGACAAGTCATACAGAAAACCGATTTTGCCTAAGGCTTTAGCAATTCTCTTATTTGTTTCTCATGCGTTTGCCGAGTTGTTAGTGGATAGATTTCGCGTTCACATTCAAAAAACAATGGATCTTGACCAATTATTTTTGAGAGTTTCTCGTCTGACTCAACATTAACTACAATCATTGTGCCTTGGTGCCCAATCAAATGGTAATTTACTTCGATCACTTTTTCCTTTTCCAAATTATCAAAATATTTGAACTGTAGAGGAAGCAGTTTTGCCCATTTTTCAATTGGTACTTCGCGTTTTACTTTCTGTATAATTAAAAATTTCATAATTATCAATTAATACAAAGTTGAGAATGTTTTAAAATGTTTCTTAAACATCAAAAGTCTAAAAAAATGGAAAAATTTGAGAGGTATTCAGATTGTCATTGTTTATTCTTTCTTTTCTGTGTGTCCTCTCATCATTTCAGGCAACTTCATTGACATCTTGGACATAGACTCTTTAGCTAACGCCATCAGTTCCTCGTTTACTTCAAATTCAACGGTAATTTTCAATTTTCCTTTCTTTTCGGGCATTTCAGTCATGGAACCACCTCCTAAATCGGCTTAATTGTTTGGGGAATAAGTTACCGAGAAGATGAATCGCTTGTATGCCTGTTAAGTCTAAATCAATTTGAATGCGGTAATGGAATTTCCCGAGGCGTTTGGTTTTTGTTTTGTAGTTGCCAATCGCACCTGATTCTTTGAATCGGTGGAGCTGCTGATTCACTACAACAGTTATTGCTGCTGGGGCCAGTGGTTCAAAAACAAAAATAACTTTTGAAAGCACACGTATAGCACTTGTGATAAGCGATTCAGATACGGACTCTTCCTCTGTCATTTTTCAACCTTCACAGCTTCTCAGAATTCTTTTATTTGGCTCCTAAAGAAGGGAGCCTGAACTTGATATTAAGAATAACGGAGCCATTTTTTTAAGGTTGTGTGACTGTCAATACCCAACAACAAGGCGATTGGTTTGGCGATTGAAGATATAAATTTCCAAGTTTATAGTTGCAAGAAATGCAGGCTCTGGCAAGGAGCAAAGCATGGTGTACCCGGAGAAGGACCATTAAATGCTAAAGTTATGCTAATAGGGCAGAATCCAGGAGCCGATGAGGACGAAACAGGCAGGCCTTTTGTTGGAAGAGCAGGAAAATATCTGACCAAAACCCTCGCTGAATACGGCATAAATCGTGAAGATGTCTTCATCACTAATATAGTAAAGCATGTTTCTCCAGAAAATCGAAAACCATACCCTGATGAGGTAGTTGCATGCTTACCATACTTGAACACCCAAATCAGCATCATCAAACCAAAAATAATTGTACTCCTTGGTGCATCAGCAAAAGAAACCCCGCGGCTAGAAGGCATCAAATATGTTCAAATAATTCATCCCTCAGCAGCCATGCGTTTCACCAAAATGAGAGAAAAGTTTAGAGAACAAATCGCGGAATTATCAAGGCTAATAGCTCAAACGAACTTTTAACGAGAAGGAAGCGGCAGGGTATAACCAAACTGGCCCTGGTTACTTCATGGGTTGTCTTATGATGGTTTTTAGTTTTTCTGGCGCTGTTGTGGCAGGGTTGTTAAGGTAGATTTCATGGTGTTTGCCGGTTAATTCGTGTCCACTGTTTTTGATGTAGCCATGTATTTTTGTTATTGTTGGTCCTTCAGCCGAAAAAGGTCCAAAATACATTATTTGTGCAGCGGGCCCTTCAGTGAAATTTTCGAATCGAACTTTGGGCAATGCAGACAGACTCTTTTTCTTTTTTACTTGTTCAATCGCCAATTTAACATCGTTATCAATAACGTATTTTGGCTGCATAATCATGGCTGTCCACTTCCATTCATCTTTTCGTTCTGAACTGAACTTTGTCATGTCATCAACCCACCACAATCCTTCGAGCGGCATAACCGAAAAATCAATTCCAATACTTTTCTTAACCATAAATTTGAGCGTATAAGCAACACTAAATAACGCCCCAATAGCTTCGCCATATTGCGGTGATGTTGGTGCACCTTCGCCGTTTACCAATAGAAAATTCATTGCAGGAACATTAACAGTGCCTACTTCTTTGGCGGATGGATTGTAGAGATTCTTTAATTCTTTTTTAAAGTCAATTTTCTCCATAATCTTCAACTTCTAAAGCTTTATTGTGAATCCTATGTGGTTTCTTTAGCAATAAAATAATTACGGTCTCAAATGGAAAGAGAAAGCAACTTCCAAAGGGAGTGTGAAAGCTATAGCATTCAATTTACGCAGTCTAAGGAACATCTTATTCGATTGAATGAATCCATTTTGGATTTGAAACTCTTATATATTTCAGATGATAATTGACTGTTGAGTGTCATGGCTGAAGTTTGTTCAACATGTGGGCTTCCTAAGGACTTATGCGTTTGTGGAGAAATAGAGAAAGAGCAACAGCGTATACGCGTTAGACTTGAAACACGAAAATTCGGTAGACCAAGCACCGTAATTGATGGCATGGAAGATAAAAACATCGATTTAGCAAGCATTGCACAAAAACTGAAGACATATTGCGCTTGCGGTGGAACAAGCAAGAACGGACAAATTATGTTGCAGGGAGATCATCGGGACAGAGTTCGTGATTTCTTAATTAAATTGGGTTATCCGACAGAAAACATCGAAGTTCAATAAGCCGCAGTCAAAAAATAGAGATGCATACGTCATGAAGAAAATAGATGACATACGGGAAGTATTCAAAGCAGCAAAACATCAAAAACCAACACAGATTTTTTGTCCAAGATGTTGTAGCCCAAAGATTCGGCTAACAACCAGTTTAGCTATTTGGTTAACTCCTAAACAATATTATTGTGAGGATTGCCACTACATTGGTATTGTTGTTATGGAGCTTGAAAAAGAAAAAGAAGAAAATAATACTTCTAAAGAAGAGATGCCTTAATCAGGCAATTCAAGATTTAGTTGTTTTTTAAGTGTTTTGTAGCGATTGCGCACTGTTACTTCTGTTACGCCTGCAGCTTCTGCGATGTCTTTCTGTGTTTTTTTCTCGCCATTTTGCAAACAAGCAATGTAGAGGGCTGCAGCGGCTAATCCCATAGGGTCTTTTCCTGCGGCAGCACGTTTGCGTCTTGCATCCCTGAGAATTTGGATGGCGGCACCTTGAGTTTTCCCTGAAATCCCGGTTTTCTCTGCAATTTTTGATACGTAAGTCAACGGATCAGCTATTGGCATATGAACATCAAGCTCACGTAGCAGTAGCCTATAACATCTTGCAACGTCTTTCTTGTCAACGAGACTGGCTTCAGCTATTTCCCGTAAGGTGCGAGGTGTTCCGCTTCCGCGGCAAGCAGCATAAAGCGCAGCAGCAGCGATTGCAGCGATTGATCTTCCCCGAACTAGGCCCTTGTCTAAGGCTTTACGGTAAACGACTGCGGCTTTCTCTTTGATTGGCGGAGGAATGTAGACTTTGTCTGAAAGACGGTCAAGTTCCGCCATAGCTTGAGCCAAATTGCGGTCAATTGATGAGTGAACTCTACTGCGTATTTGCCATTTCCTAAGACGCCACATCTGCAGTCGTGTGGATAGGGGTAGTTTTCTTCCAAACGCATCCCGGTCAACTTGGCTAATGGCCGTAGATAACCCTTTATCGTGAACTGAATAAGATGTTGGAACACCAACTCGGCTTCTCGACGCTTTCTCTTCTTGAGTAAACGCACGCCATTCTGGCCCTTTATCCATCATTTGCTCATATAAAACCAAACCACAGTCGCCGCATACAGTTTCTCCTGTGTCATAATCGTGAACTAAATTTTGGCTTCCGCATTCTGCGCATTTATCGGATAAGCGTGCCTGTGTTTTAACTTCTTTTTTGCTCAATTTTTTCTCTCCGTTTCAACATGCGTAGAACCGTCACCATGTCCATATTGGGCTAGAAATAGTACATTCGGCCCGCGCATTCTTAGCAGATGAACGTCACTATTATTTAAGGTTTGTGGTCTTAATAAAGTTATTGCACACAATACATTCGATTTATCTACTACAAGCAAAATGGACTAATGGGAAAAAACATAAGAAATTGCTTAAGCGCGGGCAAACCTATTATTAGAATCACAAAAAGAATCTCACGAGAAATTCTAAATTGGGGCATATTGAGACGTTGCAATCGCATCTTTCTTTATTATTAATGATAATTCCTAAAATGCTCAATTTTGAAGAAATAAATTGATTGAATAAGCTCGCCATTCGTTTTTAAGATGGATATTATTATGTTGGCTGTAAGAACGCTTATTAGGAAAAAAATTGTCCTTAGATTTAGCATCAAGTCAAAAAAAAACTGTCGAAGCCCGGTGGTGTAGTGGTCAAGCATAGAGGGCTTTGGACCCTCCGACGAGAGTTCGAATCTCTCCCGGGCTACCAGTATTTTCGGAATCAAACATTGCAACCGTTGACTCAGAGGGTTGAGCGGAATCCACTGAGCACTTCTTTAATGGATTGGATAAGTGGATGCTTGACTTGTACGGGTTCAGGCAGTTTTCGCAGACGTTCTACCCGCCAGTAAATAGGAGGGTGACTGTCTAGTCCAAGCCATTCTTGAAAACGGAAACTTGGTGTACGTTCGAATAACAGGCGGCGGAAACCGATTTTTTCTAAAGAGTTCGCCAAGATTTTTGGATGCCCAATAATAATGCCTGAGGTAAGGTCAGCGCGAGCTTCGAAGAATTTAGCAATGAAGAAAATCAGGGTCATAACTGCAAAGAAGTAGACAAAGAACAGTAAAGACAGAAATATTGCAGGGAATAAGGCAAGCAAAACGTAGAATCGAAATATGAATTCAGCGCTTAAAAGACCAAAGAGGATGAGCGGGTCTCTGCCTTTGAGGTGACCGAATTCGTGTCCTAAAACACTTTCAACCTCAGGTTCGTCGAGTTGCACAAGCAAGCCTGTAGTTATGAGAACTATGCCTCGGCTGGGAGAGGGACCTGACGCAGCGGCGTTAGGAACCATCGTGTTGGAAACAACGATTTTAGGCACTTTGTAGCCGAAGCGGTCAGCGACCTTCTTTACCAGTTCGTATACGTTGATTTTTTTGGCTGACAAGCTGCCTTGCCGACAAGAAACGTTGTATTTGGAGAAGACGCCTTCGGCTTCAGTGCAATCGATTTCGCCGTGTTTAGCTTTTATTTCTTCGTAGACTTCGTTTTTGATTGCTACCAGTTGCTCGGGGGGGATTTGTTTGTAATCATCCAACGTGCCCAGTGAGCCAATTGGCGGCTTATACTCCAAGAAATGTATTGAAGGGTTGTCTTTGGTAATTGTCCAGTCGCCTGAACGAGCAATTATTTTGTCGGAGTAAAAAACGAAAACAGATTGAGAGGCGATTAAGATTATTGGAACAGTCCAGAAATACTGGGGGTAAAGAGTGGTAACAACGAAGAATAAACCCAAACCCATTACTATAAATACGAATGAGAGAAGAACTTGAGTTTCCAGAAAGATACGTTGAAAACTTTTTTCGTGAAGCCTCACCTTTTCAGGAACAATTTTTTCTCCTTCTTGCCAAGCAAAGTACCATGTTACATTACGGGCTTTTTCCTCAAACATCTGAGTAGCAATAACAACATCCTGTCTGGCTTCAGCTATAACAGAATCGGGCACCTGCGAATCAAGAGGTGTTATGGTCACGTTTACAGAATCAGTTCCCGCTATTTTCACTTGCAAGATTCGTTTTCCCTGAGCATCAAGGACATCATAGGATAAGCGGTTACTATTCGGTGTTATTTCTTGGGAGATGCTTGTGAACCGTTGCTTCTGCGAAACCAAATATTGCTTGTAAATGAAGTCAAATAGTTTTTCGAAGTAGCTGGGAGGAACTTCAGTGTCAATTTTGTAGGAAACAGACAATACAATGTAGCCTTCTGAAACTCTAGAAGTGATTAAAATAAAATATGTGTGTCATTCATTATTAACCCTGCGGTTGAGTTGACCTTTCTATTTTAATGGTTATTTCGTCAATAACATAAGGTATTCCAGCGATAAGGAAAGTAGCTCCAGGTAAGAAGTAGTTCCAGAAACCATTCACAGGAAGAATGAAAGCCCCTAAAAACAGCAACGTCCCAATTAATGGAACTAGTAAAAGTGTTTTTCGTCTAAGACATATTACCGCAATCAAAGTTGCAGCAAAAAACAGCGCCACTCTAATCCAAGATGTTAATGATAGCCCTGTAGTGGTATTGATCAGGCTGTAAAGGCTAAAAATTCCGTTGATTTGAAGTGGTCTCTGAAATTGAAACAAGATAACATCATATATGAAGCGAAAAGTGTCTTGCAACAAAAATGGAAGAACTATTCCAGCAGTAACTAGTAAAGAACCCAAAAAATACAAGATTTTACGTTCTCTCCAAAAATAGATAAAAAACAGTGGAAGTGCGAGAAAAACTAATTGATTTGTTGCCAGTGCCAAACCGAGGAATATTGCTGCTGCTAAATGTTTTTTCCTAAGTAATGCCGCTGTAGAAACAGCTAGAAAAGATGTTCCAATCATGATATTTGTTGAGGCGACGCTTGTTAACCAGATAGAAAAAGGAAGAATAGCATACGCTAACGGTGCGAAAAATGCTGCTCCACGATTGATGGATTTGGCAATAAAATACAGTGAAAACATTATGAGAATATCTGCAAAGATGCTGCCAAGTCGAATGTCTCCTAAAAGGTAAAAAGGAGCATAATATATTGGCACCATAGGAAGATAAGCAAACATATTTAGTGCATATCCGTGGGCAATAAGATTTTGAGAATACGGATTTTGAAAATCCAGAATTAGTTTTGCAGCTTGATTATCTACATAGTAGACATCCACTGGATTGTAAGGTGCATTTGCGAATAAAGGAATTGAAATAACCCGAATAAGCACACCAATCGCAACGATAACAAAAATCAAGTATTTTGTTTGTTCTATCTTCTTTCTCCAAGAAATTAGTAGTTCTTATAGAGTTTGAAGTCGAAACCGTTACACGCGTTTCTCCAGAAATATTATTTGCTTGCCCATAAATAAAAGCCGATTTTTAGATTTATTAACATTTTCAAAAAACAACGCCAAAGCACATCACATTTTGTTCTGTTAGTGCTGGTTATTCATAGATGAATCGTTTGATTGTTTGAACTTTTTCAACCATAACAACCAAACCCTTCAAAGCCTTAACGCTCACTTGCTCGCCTTTCGCTATGTCTCCAGATAACGATTCAGCCCTCCAGATTTCCCCTTCTACTCTGACTTCTCCTTTAGGGTTAAGATCAGTAATTGCTACTCCTACTTTGCCAATCATTGCTTCGGGACCTGTAAGTTTAGAGCGTCGCCTAATTGGTCCAATCACCCATCTGATGTATAAGCCAATAATTACTCCAAAAACCACCAGTAAACCAAGTTCAATTTCCACAAGCTCAGTAATCGGCGACGGTGAATACTGCAGTCCTAACGAAAGATAATAAATGCCAAAAGCACCAAGCACTACCCCCGCCATAAGTGCAAACCCATGTCCAAGCTTTAACTCCGCGACAATCAACGCCGCCGCTATAACCAATATGACGATGCCAAGCAGAGAGGCGCCAATTATTTCTGCTCCAACCAAGCCGGCAACAATAGCGATAACACCTAGGATTGTGAGCACTATTGTTGGGTGATAAATATCCAGCACAATTGCGATAACTCCTACGAGAAAAAGAATGCCGTCCAAAGTAGCATTGCTCAAAGCGCTAATTATTTGCTCGTATAAGTCTTCACTTAAATGTCACCTGAGGATTTCCTGATAAGCCCAGTTGGTTAAGTGCATCAGATAGTGAATTTGCTGAGCCGTCTGCGACGTGGATAGCTACTGCCTGATTGGCTGTAAATGCTTGATTAGATTGAACCATACCATAAACTGCAGTAGTGTTGCGTCCCCAATTCTCAGCAAGACTTGTTAGCAAACTAAGCATGGCAGCTTGGGTGTGATTTTGCTCCAGACGCTGTGCCACCGATTATGTATGGTGTGCTTGGACCAATTATTGAACCGGGAGCCATAAGAATTCTGTTTGTCGCCATGGCTATGTAGCTGCCAGCAGAAGCACCTAAGCCGTTTGGCACAATAAATGTGTAGATTGGAATGCTCGATTGATTTGCTGCTGTAATAGAGGATATTATGGAGAGCATATCATTGAGGCTTCCGCCAGGCGTATTCATTTCTATAACTATGGCGGCTGCATTTTGGCTCTGTGCAGTTGATACAACACGGGACATGAAAGCAACTGAACCAGGATCTACCTGAACATTAAAATCGGCTATGACAACGATGTTTCCGCTTGTCAGATACCGGTTGAGTAGAAGAAGCAGCAGCATAAGCTGAGAAACAGCAAAGAATAAGCAGAAATAGTGCTGCAACAAGCAAACAAAAGATTATCGAAGCACCAAAAATTTTTCTTTTTGGTTTAAACAATTTTCGTTCATTCTTGGCTATCTAGTAGGCTGCCTATAAGCTTTGGCATAATATCAAAGCATCTTTTTGCTCGCTAAATTGCCTACTTGAAGCTATTCATTTTTGTTTTGTTTTTCGAATATAACTTTAGTCGCCAACCCGAAATTGCTGTTACAGCGACTAAAATGATTACTAATAGCGATTATTAGCACATAAAATACGGTTGAATCTAAGCCTAGAATTTGTGGTTGCCATAGGTTGGTTTCACTTGTTCTTGTAAACAACGAAAATCCATTAAAGTTTGACGTAGCAGCAACCATAATGCCTGTTTGCTTATCCCAATAATAAGTGGTCTGGTTTGCAACGCCTGAAAGAACGGTCCGTTCGGCGCCTCCAGCTTCGAGTTGCTCAACACCGGTTATTGTTATGTTGCCTTCGTATTCACTGTTGTATTTATCGCCTGGATTCAGATTTGTAGGTATAAAGAAGCCGTCTCCTATGGCGCCAGTCGCTAAGTTGAGGGTTATCCCATTTTCCGGATAAATGGTTCCGTTTGCATATGCCGTTACAACATTGATGTTTATGGTTTCTCCTTGAACGCCAGTTATATCCATTCTTGCCCAAGTTATGTTGTAGTCGGAAGTTGGATTGCCTGTTTCTGTTACCTGATATTTTATCCAGTCACCTTCTTTTACGCGAACCGTGCCTTCAGCTGAAGCTGAAGCAAATAATGTTGGCGCCATGAGTGTGATTAAAGCGATTACAAGGAAGATAGATTTCTTCATTGTTGGGTCACATTGTTTTGTCGTTTTTGTGCTTTTAAAAGTTGTCAATAGTAAAGATGTAATCGCTACAAAAATGGTCAGAAGCAGGAAAAAGGCTTCAGCTTTTTCATGTAAGAGAAAATTCAAAAGCATATTCTATTTTCTTATTATTTCTTTCCAAATGTTTCAGGATCAATCTGCTTACGCTTACCATCCTTATCCACAACGTAAAAGTGAAAGTCATATTCATCGCAGTAATTCTTAAACTCAATGTACCGTTGCCTTGTTGCCTTCAAACATTTCAGGGGTTGCCACTTCACAAATACGTGTTAAACAGCCTTTCTTTTCTGCTTTAATATCTGGAAGGTATCCCTTGCCTATTTCGGTTGGCTTCTCGTAACCCTCCAAATCCGCTTTAACTGTCCAATTATCACGTTTTAATTCATCGGCAACAGCCCTAACACATTCATCATGACTATTTTCGGTTTTACTTTTTTTCTCATTCAAGTCAAAACACCTTAAAGGGGTAAGCCTTTTTGAATTTGGCTCTGGCTGACACAATTAACGCTGAGACAGTTGTAATAGCAATGAAAGATAGAATTATTAAAGAAGTTGGAAACTCAGGTATAACCCAAACCGAAGATGATGATATTTTCATCATCTGAGTACTGTTAGTTTGAAAATTTCCGCTGGTCTGAATAGCTTCTTGACGCCATTGTACCATCATGCCTGTGGCTTGGTCAAAATAATAATCAGAATTAACCGTAACACCGTTTTGATTTGTGCTTGTGGTTAGATAATTGGTCAATCGGGACTGCCACCATAATTCATCATAAGGGTACCGTTTATAGTTGGACTCAGTAAGGGATGACGGAAACATCCTTCCCATCATTCCAACATTACGTGCCATGAAGTAGAAGTTGCTCGCATCAGTAGGACCTGCATATCCAGAAATTGAAGCCATTCCAGTCCCAACATTCATGCTGCAGACGCCAAAACTGCTTGAACCATTCAATCCAAGCAACATCGTGTTAAAATTAACTGATGAATCAGAAACTCCAGTGACATTAATCATGAAATAATTTGTCTGGTTTATCCAGGAAAATGCAGTTGGAGGAACGGCGTGGGGGTCATTTGAATTAAAGTAGCAGGTATAGCTGTAGCGAAAAACATCGCCGTTTGCCACTCCAACTGTGTGAAGACATCATTTCACCAAAAGCAACGCTAAAAGATCCAAAGAAGCAGTATACCTAAAATCATTAAGGCTAAAAACAAGATTTTTTGCAATGAAAATAACCAATCAAAAATAGTTTGAAGAAACTCTTAAACTTTATCGAAGCATGTTTGATTAAGCTTACGAGTCATGAAGGAAGATTTTCTTGGAGATCTCTTATTTGTGAAAAGCAATGGTAGGCCAAGCATTGGAAGTGAAAGTAGCCATAAGTCTAAGTTATGCCCTAGGAACCATGCGTACCAGTCGCTCCAGAGGTAGTCACCGCCAAAGAAGATCCATGATAAATATTCCCAGAGAAAATACAGTCCAAACGCTGTAATAATTGCCCCTGCAATCCTGAGGTTTAGCGTGGGCTGCATTTTTTTTCTGACAGAAGCTATGGTGAACCCTGCTAGAGAAAGCGCCAGCGCTAGCAACCCAAAAACTGTCAAGATGAAACTGACCGTATTCACAGTGTAGTTGGTGAGGGCGCTTGTTCCATATACCTGAATCATCTCAATCCAGATACTCATGTTTGTTAGCCAAAACACGAAAACTAAAAGTGTCCCAGATATTAACGCCCATTTTATAGCGGAAGAGGGTTTGTTTGGGTTCAGCTTGAAAGCTAAAATTAATAGAACGATGGGGAGCACTACTGACTCAACCAAGTTAGGAAGGGCTCCAGACATCACGGAGGCTAGCGCATTGATTATTGACGGCTGAAGCGGACCCTGTATTAAGCTGCGAATTTCCACCGCCGCCGTCGTAACTAATCCAAACCAGTAGATTGCTTCTAAAACTAAAATGGCTTTCAAAATGTTGAAAATTCTGTTTATTGAAGGCGTTCCCTTCACCATATAGTATATGACTGAGCTTATGGCGATTATGCCAGCGATAAACCGAGGAACTATACCTGCAAAAGCTGAAACGTCTGTTATGTAAACGTCAAATCTAGCTGATGCAGAGATGTTAGTAAAGCGGTTCCATTCACCGACCCAATTTAGATTGAATAGGCTGTGTGCGTTAAATAAGAAATATGCAAATGCAACTATGAGCAAGCCTACTTTTAACGGAGTAACTTTTTGCGGCGCCATAAAAATCTTCCGTGAATCAATTGATAATAAATTCTCTATGTAGATATATTATACTTGTGGTAGCAGGCTCATCTAACTATTTAGCTTAAATATTGAACTTATTTATTATTAATGTAACAGAGGCGTTCTTGTCTATGATGAACGATAATAAACTGACTAAATTCTTGTTTGTTATTGAAGGGGTAGGCGCTGTGTTTGTCGGTATTTTCTTGGCTGCTTACTTGGGTGGATTATTTTATACTCCTCAAACAACGGTTTTGCATTCGGAGCCAGCATTTAAGATTCCACTTTTTATCTTTGGTGCGATACTCTTGGTTCTTGCTCTAGTAACAGTTGTTTTGGCGGCTTATTCAAAGAAAAATTGAGCGAAAGGCTATAACCTGACCTTTTTTCCATTTTCAAATAGATACATGTCTCCAATGGACGAGCAAACGCCATCTTTGTAAATAAGCGCTGAACCCATAGGTACGGCGTAAATTTTTCCTTGCTTTGATAACTGTTCAAGCACTAAGTCTTTTTCGGGTTTATAGTGGACTTTAAGAGTTAGGTCTGCCAAACCAAGACCATTGATAATTTTGGATTTCGAATTGCTGCGACAAGTAATTATACATTTTCGACAAAGCGCTAATGCTCCTGCACTTCGTCCCACGATGGTTCCGCTATAATTATGTATTAGGCGGTCAACATCCATCTTTCTTAATCGTTCAATAAGAACTGATGTTTGCCCACCCGTTAAATAGATCAAGTTTGAATTAGCCATTTTTTCGTTAAGCGTTTTGTTTGAATCGGAGTAGTCTGCAAAGGTAATTGTGTTAGCACCTAGGTTTCTAAAGTAATCAACTGTCGTTTTTCTTTTTTTATAAGAGTTGTCGAATGATGCTCGTGCCCAAGAAAAAACAAGAATAGCGAGAGGTTCTCCTGCATCTTTGAAAGCTTGCTCATTTACTTCCATTGAACTTCTTCTGAAGACGTTTTCTCCGCCTAGTAGATACAGCTTGGGCATACAAGCAACAGATTGAAAAAGCTCCTTAAAAGCACATGGTGCTTTGTCTAAAAAATGCTTATTAAGCTAAAACATAAAGTAAGCGGCGATTAAAATGACACCTGATGGATACGTAGAATATAAACGACGAGAATTTTGCAAAGACGTCAATTGCCCAGTTCAAATAGAGCTGAACAAACTTGCAGAGGCTTCGCCTGCATACGGGCAGACAAGACAGAAGTGTAGCAACGAATGCCTATACACCACATGGCAATTCCACCATTGGCTGATAGAAAAAGGTTATTTAATTCTAAAACCAAAAGGTTCCTCGGAGAAATGATTATGGATTGGGGAATGAAAAACAGGCTAACAAGGCTCATCCAGAAAGACGGAAAAGCCCTATTTTTGCCCGTTGACCACGGTTACTTCCAAGGTCCAACGCATGGACTTGAGAAGCCAGAGAAAACACTAAAACCAATCTACCAGTACGCGGATGCAATTATGCTTACAAGAGGCGTTCTACGGAATTGCATTGACCCAGCGATAGAGAAACCAATTATACTGCGAGTTTCAGGAGCAGTAACAGTAGTAGGTGAAGACCTAGCTAACGAAAGCGTCGTCACATCAATTCAGGAAATACTTAGATTAAATGTATCAGCGGTTTCAATGTCCGTTTTTGCAGGAACAAAATATGAAAATAAAAGTTTAAGCAACCTAGCAAAACTTGTTGACGACTGCGAAGATTATGGCGTACCAGTCATGGCAGTTACTGCCGTCGGCAAAGAACTTGAAAAACGTGAAGCCAGATATTTAGCGTTGGTTGCTAGAGTCTCAGCCGAAATAGGTGCTCGTGTCGTTAAAACATATTATTGTAAAGAAAACTTTGAGAAAGTGGTTGACGGATGCCCAGTTCCTGTAGTTATGGCGGGTGGACCAAAAACTGAAACCCAAAAAGAAGTTTTCGACTTTGTTTATGATGGAATGCAGAAAGGGGCTATAGGCGTTAATTTGGGTAGGAATGTTTGGCAAACGGAGAACCCTGTCGCCGCAATTCGAGGAATAAGGGCAATTGTACACGATAATTATACACCTCAAGAAGCCTTAGACCTATATAATCAGGTAAAAATAGGCAAAGCTTCACCTAAACTTTCTTTTTAATCGGTGAAAAATTGCTAACCGGCGTTTACTACAACAACCATGACGTTCGCATTGAGGAAGCGCCAATCCCTCAAATCGGCGAAGATGAAGCGTTGTTGAAGGTTATGGCGAGTGGCATATGCGGTAGCGATGTTATTGAGTGGTACCGTGTTCCTAAGGCTCCAATTGTTTTGGGTCATGAAGCCACAGGCTTAATCGATAAAGTAGGTAGCAAAGTAAAAACTCTCAAAGTAGGCGACAGAGTTTTTGTATCTCACCATGTTCCTTGCAATCAATGCCGTTACTGCCAAAGAGGCAACCATACAGCCTGTCATACTTTGCACACCACAAATTATTATCCTGGCGGGTTCTCACAATACGTTCGAGTACCAAAAATTAACGTAGATTTCGGTATTTACAAGTTGCCAGATGACATGTCTTTTGAAGAAGGAACGTTTATTGAGCCATTAGCATGTGTTTCGCGAGGTCAACGCTTATCAGAATTAGAAAAGGATGACACTGTTTTGATTATTGGCGGAGGCATCGCAGGAATTTTGCATACGCAACTTGCAAAGTTCAAAGGAATCGAAAACATCTTTGTAGCTGACATTAACCCCTTCAGGCTTGATCTTGCTAAGAAATTCGGTGCAACCCAAGTGTTAAATGCAAAAGAGAACTTGCCTCAGAGACTCAAAGAAGTCAACGCTGGAAGGCTAGCCGACCAAGTTGTCGTCTGCACAGGCGCCACTTCTGCAGCCATATCAGCGCTAGATTGCGTTGAAAACGGAGGAACGATATTGTTTTTTGCAGTGCCAGACCCAACCGTAAAACTGCCCGTTCCAATTAACCAATTTTGGAGAAACGAGATCACGATGCGTACAAGTTATGGGGCTGCACCAAACGATTTGGCGGATTCAATGCGTATCTTAGCAACTAAACAACTTAATGTCAAAGATATGATTACACATAGGTTGAGTTTAGTGGAGGCACAGGAAGGTTTCAGGTTAATGGCTGAAGCAGGGCAATCATTGAAAGTGATTTTGGAACCCAACCGCCCTTAAGCAGTCAAGAGATAAAAAGCAACACGCGCATATTCTTTTTTATGCAAGACCTATTCGACATAATCAGAGATAGACGAAGTATCAGGAAGTACCAAAACAAACCCGTTCCGCGAGGCTCAATTGAAGAGATTTTGATAGCTGCTGGTTGGGCTCCTTCAGCTCACAATGCTCAGCCGTGGCGGTTCATAGTTTTAACTGAAGAGGCTGCAAAGAAAGATTTAGCTGAGGCTATGGCGGAGGCTTGGGCGGAGGATATGGCAAAAGACGGCGTCAAGATTGAAGAAGATATTCACAGGGTTAGGGTTGAAAGGTTTGCGTCTGCGCCTGTTGTGATTCTCGCATGTTCTACAATGGAGGGCATGTACAAGCAGCCCGACGAAGAAAGACGGAAAGTTGAGCGTGATTTGGCGATGCAAAGTTTAGGCGCGGCCATACAAAACTTGCTGTTAACGGCTCATGCTAAAGGGTTGGGTGCATGCTGGTTCTGCGCCCCCAGCTTCTGCAAGGCAACAGTGAGGGCAGCGCTGAAAATTCCCGATGAGGTTGAGCCTCAGGCGTTGATTGCGTTAGGTTACCCCGATGAGAAGTCAATTGCGCCAACTAGAAAAGTTCTTGGAGATTATTGTTTCACAAATAAGTGGGGTAAAAAGTTTTAGGCTTTTATCATTGTCAGTAGCATTTTGAATTTTGTTTTGGCAGTTAAAGAATGGGGTTGATTGCCTGGCATTATGGTTATTTCTCCCTGTTTGAGGCTGAGTGGCTTGCCCGATATGATGATTTCAACTTCGCCGTCAAGAACGTAAACCATTGCATCATAGGGTGCCGTATGCTCGCTTAAACCTTGGTATTCATCAAACGCAAATAAGGTAACAGTGCCTGTTTTCTTGTCAATTATTGTTCGGCTAACCACTGAGCCCTCCTGATAATCAATAAGTCCCGCGAGGTCGGAGACTTTAGCTGTTAACGTGCCTACTACCTTTTTCGACATCTAACTTTTTCACCTTAAACAATACTTATTGAAGATATGGCGCCTTTCTTTATCTTTTGGTCAAACCTCAAACAGAAGAGAAAAAACAACAAGCAGAAGAGTAGAAGAACAACATATGCTGCCCTGCGACTGTTGTTTTTCTCTTAAGGAAATGGTTTGTTTGAATATCGAGTTTTCGAGGAAGAAGAAGAACAAACTTGCTACTTCCGACTTTCTTCTTCTATTAAAGAAAAAACTGTTTTTCACACCAGTCAGAAAACAATTCAAACTCTAAACCAAAAAAGCAACCCAAAAAATGGTCGCACATCTTATTCTTTTTTGTCTGGAATAAAATCCATCGAAATCGAATTCACACAATGCCTTGTATCTTTTCCTGTGAAATGCTCGCCCACAAAAACATGACCTAAATGAGCCCCACAGTTAGCGCATTCAATTTCAGTCCGCACCCCGTCTGGGTCAGGCAGCCGCTTAACCGCGCCTGGAATTTCTTCATCAAAGCTTGGCCAACCGCAGTTTGCTTCAAACTTATTTTCTGAACGGTAAAGTTTTGCTCCGCAGCGCTTACAAACGTAGGTGCCTTTTTCCCAAAAAGCAAAATATTTGCCGGTAAAGGGCGTTTCAGTGCCTTTGCCTGATATTATGCGTTCCTCTTCTGGAGTAAACTTTTTAGCGGTTTCTTTTTGAGAAGCAGTCATAATTTACCAATTACAACTAACGTTTTTTATATTAAAAAAGGATTCTGAACTTCATTAATGAAAAACAAATATAAGAAGCGCTAATAAAATAACTATCAAGGTCTTGTTATGGTTGAAATTAGCAGATTATTCTGGAAAAAAGCATACACATCTGATTCAGTTCTCCTTGGCGAAGTAGAAAGCGCTGAATTAGACATGACTACCTGGCAAATAAAGAATTTTTACATTGGCTTAACTGACGAAGCGACTAGATTTTTGGGATTCAAGAGGCCATTACTTGGGAAAGTTGTGGTTTGTTTACCTGTTTCCACTATTGAGTCTTATCAGGACAAAGCAATCTTGAATCAGACAATGGAGGAACTCCGCAGCCTCAAAGAATGTAAAGAATAACCTTCATTTTTTTATTTTAAATCAAAATTGATTTTAGTCTTCTAATTTTCTGTGAGAAGTTGCAATTCGAGTTGCATGAGAGCTTTCGGAGTTTTTGCTCTTATTGCGTTTTCTGAGGCAAAGCGACAAAATCAAACCGAATACTGCGACTGAACCGATTATGAAGACGGCAACCACAAATGGCGAAGGTAAAGGCAGGGCTTTTTCATTGTGTGATAACTGAATCTTTTGGAGCCCCTCGATAGACGTTGGTTGTTGCGTCTGTGATAAATTTGCCGTTGGGCTACTTGTTGGGACAGATGGCGAAACTTGTAACGCAGTTTTATTGTTCATGCTGTCATAAACAATGGTTTTTTCAGCGGTTTTATTTGGTGCAAAAATTAAGAGAGCAGCTGTTACTAAGATTATGCTGAGCATTGCTGCGGCCGTAATTTTTTTCATTTTTCCACTACTTTTTGTTTGCTGGTCTTAGCAATAAAAGATTTTTTGTCAAGGTTTCTTGACTAAACAAATTTTTTTAGTCAAGATTTCTTTACTAAAATTACAAATGCGGGTTTGGGCTCTGGTTTCTCCTTGCTGTCTACTTCTTTATCTCCCTCGCTGCATCCTAGGGTTCAATAGATGAGCCAAATAGAATCCCATATTGCGCTCAAACAGGTTATAGCCTTTTTATCCTAGAAAAGATAACTTCTCATGGGTTCACTTTCACTCACCCCTCCACTCAGTAGATAACCCCCATTCTTCGGTTGTTTTAAATATGCCAAACATTACATCATCATCAAAGTGTGGAATTAATGACTGAAGAAGATGCTGAAAATCAAAGGGAACAGGATGAAGGACAAGAATCTGAAACCCCAAAAACACAAATGGAACTAAATAAGGAAAAATACCAATTCATAGAAGACCTTCCAGGCGTTGGACCCGCCACGGCCCAGAAACTCCGAGAACTCGGTTACCACACTGTCGAGTCTTTAGCAATGGCTACCTCGCGGGAACTTGAACCGGTTGGGGTAAGCGAAAAAAAGGCGTTCCAAATTATTGAAGCAGCACGATCAGCCATCGGCATTTCCTTCATCCGCGCAGATGAACTTTTCAAAATGCGCAAAAACGTTCTGCGACTAAGCACAGGCAGCAAAGCCTTAGACAAAGTTGTGGGTGACGGCTTAGAAACACAAACCATAACAGAATTTTACGGTGAATATGGCAGTGGAAAAAGCCAGATGTGCCATCAATTATGCGTGAACGTTCAACTTCCGCCTGAAAGAGGGGGACTTAATGGGGGAGCTTTGTATGTGGATACAGAAAACACTTTCAGGCTTGAACGTATAGTGCAGATGGCTAAATTCTTAGGGTTAGATCCTGAAACAGTAGTTAAAAACATCATTTACGCTGAAGCGTACACTTCAGATCACCAAATGTTCCTACTTGAAAACGCTGACGAAATAATTAAGGCAAACAACATCAAATTAATTATAGTTGATTCGTTAACAGCGCATTTCCGAAGTGAATATCTCGGAAGAGAAATGTTGGCTTCAAGGCAGCAAAAACTCAATAAACACATGCATAAACTAATTGCTTTAGCTAGAGCATTCAACGCTGTGGCGGTCGTAACTAACCAAGTAATGGCAAAACCCGACCAATTTTTCGGCGACGCAATTCACCCCATAGGCGGTAACATCGTCGGTCACACAAGTCACACACGCATCTACCTCCGCAGAGCGCCTCATGGACCTATACGAATTGCAAGACTAGTTTCAAGCCCCTATTTGCCCGAGGGAGAGGAAATAATTAAAGTAACAGAGAACGGTATAGAGGATGTCTCAGAAGAAGAGAAAGCTGAGAAAGCAAGCAAGAGTCGACGGTAAATATGCCTATACCACAAGCCCTAGTTGCAAGGTATTTCCAACTCATAGTCAGCAGACAATTCACTGAAGCTGAACGAGAGTTGGAAAGAGTCAAACAGAAAATGCAGAAAACCGATTGGAACAGGGGATACTTCCGAGCTTTATACGGAATGTATCTTTCACGCAAAAACAGCAATGATGACTATGCTTTCTTTACAAAGCTCGATTTAAGTGACAAAGTAAATCTGCACGCTTACAGGAAAGAGTTTCTTGATCACATGCGTAATGGTTTACATGGAGATTTTGACCGAGGATACTTCTCTGCATGGGCAGATTGCATGCGAATTTTAACACGCATGGAAATCGCACCTCCACAAAACAGCATCGAGAAAGCGGCGAGTGGAGAGGAAAAAATAGAGACCGTGAGAAGTGACAAGAGTCAAGCTACAATCGCTAATTTTTTCCAGAAAAACGAAAACGAATAAAAAACTTGTTTAATGGCCTGTAGCTACCCAAATTATCGTATAAAACAGTACGAAGAATGATAGCCAGGAGAAAAAGTACATCGCTATTGCTGTGCTTAATATTTTTCCTTGTTTTTCGATCTTATTCTTAAATGATGCTTTCAAAATGTAGTAAGTTACCAGGTACAGTATTAGGGCTATTGTAAAACCGTTGACTAAAGAGGTAATGTCTTTTGGAGTATTTAGTAAGATAACTAAGACTGCACTTATTGCTCCTGAGATTATGCCTAAGATGACTCTTATCCAGTAAAGCTGCGTTATTGGTGTCATGTCGAATCTAATCCTTCGAGTTGACTATATTTTTGTTCTTACTTAAAAAAGATGCCTAGATATTAATCGTTTCTGCTCCCAAAAAGCCACCGCCATCTGAATTGTCACTTTTTCTAGTGAAAGGTTATTTTATAGTCAAGTTCCATTAATAGATTTCAACAGTTGATGGGTGTATTGCAAAAAAAAGACTTCTCTAGCTTTGATATTGCCGCGGCAATCCAAGAACTAAAAGGGGTAATCGCAGATTCCAGAGTGAACAATATCTACCAACTTGATGAAAAAACCTTAGTGTTTAAGCTCCACAAGACAGACACTCCACCGATTAGATTAGTTATTGAAGCAGGCCGAAGATTACACGCCACTAGTTATGCTGAAGAAAACCCGTCTGAACCACCAGCATTCTGTATGGCTCTGAGAAAATATTTACGTAGCGCTTGGGTGGCTGGGATTGATCAGTATGAGTTTGAAAGGATAGTAACTGTTGGCTTCCGCACAAAAACTGGTTTGTTAAAGCTTGTTGTAGAGCTTTTCGGTGAAGGCAACATCATATTAACAAACGAACAAAATGTGATCATTCACGCTTTGGCTTTCAAAAAAATGCGTGACCGTGACATCCTTCACAATGTAGTTCTTCAGCTTCCGCCATCAATCAGCAAAAACCCTTTTAGAGTAACCCAAATTGAGTTGGAAGAAAACCTAAAAAACGCAGGAGAAACTGAAGTTGTTAGGTCAATAGCTCGTTTCTTGGGTGTGGGCGGAGTTTACGCTGAAGAAATCCTTCTCAGGGCCAAAGTAGAAAAAACTAAAGCAGCCAACACCATATCAAAAGGTGAAATTGAGGGCATTTTTGGGTCGCTTCAAGATTTGCTTTTGCCTATTTCAAGTAAGCATTTGGAGCCATGCATTGTTCTGGGTGAAGACGGCGATTTCTTGGATGTTGTACCTCTCAAGCTTAAGCGTTATGAAGGCTTCAAAACACAAATTTACGATTCGTTTAATCAGGCTTTAGATGAGTTTTACCTGAGAGTAACTGTTGCTGAAAGGGCGATTGACCGTGTTGAAGTTGACAAGTTAAAAAGAGAGGCTGAACGGCTGCGACGTGTCGTGGCTGAACAGGAAAAATCCATTCATGAGGATGAAGCTAAAGCTGAACGTGACAAACTAATCGGCGACACCATCTATGCTCACTATAGCGAACTCCAAACATTCCAAGAAAAACTCCTAAAAGCCAATCAACAAGGCAAAGATTGGAACACTGTAATCGCAGATGCGTTAGTTGCAAAGAAAACAGGAAAAATACCTGAAGCGTACATCGAAGGGTTTGACGGCAAAAACCTTGCATTAAACCTCTTTATGGACAACTTTCATTTTAGCTTCGCTTTGAGGAATTCCCTTTTTGATAATGCAGCAGAATATTATGATCGCGGCAAAAAAGCCAAACAGAAATCTGATGGCGCATTAACTGCGTTGGAGGATTCACGGAAAAAATTAGCAAAAATCGAGAAAGAGCTAAGCGATGCTGAAGCCTTGAAGAACCTTAAGCCAGCGGAAATTATGGAAGCTCTCTCGAAACGAAAGGTTGAGATGGAGAATAAGGAGTGGTTTGAAAAGTTCCATTGGTTTACCTCTTCTGACGGTTTCTTGGTGGTCGCTGGCAAAGATACAGTGAGCAACGAAGTGCTTGTTAAGAAGTACGCTGCCCAGGAGGATGTGGTTTTTCATGCTGAAATTTCAGGTGCGCCGTTTGTCGTTGTTAAAGCTGAGGGCAAAACGATAAGTGACCAGACGCTTCATGAAGCTGGAGAGTTTGCGGCGTCTTTTTCGCGGGCTTGGCGTGAAAATGCTGGTTCAGCGGATGTTTACTGGGTTAAAGTTGATCAGCTAAGCAAGAGTGGGCCTTCAGGCGAATCTGTTCCCCACGGCGCTTTTGCCGTTGTCGGCAAACGGAATTGGACGCGAAATGTGCCTCTTAAAACGGCTGTTGGGATAATTGTCTCTGAAGAAGCAAGTTATGTCGGTGGACCCGTGGATGCAGTCAAAGCAAAAACCAAAGCATTTGTAGTCTTATCGCCGGGGGACACTCAAGGGAAAGATCTTTTGAAACAAATTCTCAAGTCATTAACGTTTAAGCTTTCAAAAGAGCAGCGGGAAAAAGCTGGGAAAACTTCGATTGAGCAAATTAGAGAGTTTGTACCGTACACTAAAGGTGCCATAGCTAAAACAAATTAAATTCCGAAATGAAAACAAAAAAAATTAAGAACTTGCGCTAAAAAAAGCGCTATTAAGTGTTTTTATTTATTTTGATTTGGCTTCGGCTTCTGCTGTTTGGAACAAGTTCTTAACAGCTTTCTGCCGGTACTTTTGTGATAGTGTTTCTGCGCTAACGTAGCTTAATGCTTCTTCAGGGCACCATTTGACGCATTGTGGTTCTTTTGTCTCGTTGTCTGTGCAGCTGTTGCAGGTGAACACGATTTTCTTTTCTGGATGCATGTTCATTGCGCCAAATTGGCATGCGCTTATGCACCATCCGCAGCCGTTACAAGCTTGTTCGTCGACACGGATAATGCCGCTATTCTCTTCCTGAGTAAGTGCATCTCTTGGGCATGCAGCGACGCAAGCTGGTTCTTCGCAGTGGCGGCAAGTAATAGCCAAGTTTACTAGCGGTCCCATGCGCATTGCGCGAATGCGTGATTTAGTAGGATTGAAGGTTTTCTCGTTCACCATGCTGCAAGCATATTCGCAAACACAGCAGCCAATACATTTCTCGGGGTCGGCCGTTACGAATTTTCTGTCTTGTGGTCGCACCAATTTAGTTTCCTCCTTGAACCATTGCTTCAGCTTTCATTGCGTTCTCTGCGATGTATGCTAATTCGCCCAAACCTACTTGTTGCAAGCGCTCAATTGTTGGAATGCCTTCAACTGTCCATCCTCTTGAAGCGTAATAGTCATCTAAGCCTACAGCCATTTCTTCATCACTGACACAAACGCCTTTGGCTGGTCCCTCATCAGGTACTGGAAAATTCTTTATCTTGTATGGTACGTCGTCGTATTTGCGTGTGCCTTTGCCTTCTCGAATGTTGAAGAGCCTGGCTAAGTTTTCGATTCTGTCTCCGGCTTTGGCCATTTCTTCGACTGTAATTGGGATACCTGTGGCTAAAGTGTAGTAGTTAGATAGATCTTTCCAGCCGTCGTAGTATGTGCCTCTGCTGAATTTGCATACTATAAGTGAGTCAATGATGTTATACATGAGACTTTCATCAGTAATCATTTTGCCCCTGCCTTTCTCAATTTTGAAACGGTTTACTTTGCCTTTCACGTCTGGTGAGTAAGCTCCGTTTCTTAGGTGGCACGCACCGCGGAAGCTGACGCTGAAGCCAAGCGCCGCAGTCTTTAATGTTCGCAAATCGTAGCCAGGCAGTTCTAAGCCTTTGATGTGGCAAGCGTATTTGTATGCGTCTCCGCCGATTAATTCAGCAGCTTTAGCTACTCCTTCAGCAAGGATGTTGCCAAGCCAGCCTTCACGTTTGCCAATTTTATGTATCATGGCGATTAAGGCTTCGGCATTTCCGAAGCGAAGGTCGATTCCATCAGTTTGTTCTTTTGTTATTATGCCATGTTCATAGAGATCCATCGCAAATGCAACAACGACGCCAATGGAAATGCCGTCCATTCCGTACTCATTGACGATTCGCATTGCTTCAATAACTGCATCTAATCGGTCAACACCACAAAGTGGTCCCATGCTCCAAAGGCATTCGAACTCAAGCCTTGAAGTTGAGCCCTTGTATGGTCCTTCTGGAACCACAGCAATATGGTCGCAACGCATTCCGCAGGTTGCGCAACCCACAATTTTCTTTACATAATGCTCGTTTAAGTATTCGCCGCTGACTTTGTCTGCTCCTTCAAAAGTTGCGTTAGTCCAGTTTCTTGTGGCTAAGGCTGAGAGTGAATTAAGCACCAAAACGTTTTCGGGTGTTCCCAAGGTCTTGTATTTTTTGGTTGCTGGACCCTTCATGCGTTCATGGATCATTTTGATAAATTCTTTGAATCCTTCAAGGTTTGCTACGTTAACGTCATGCGTTCCACGGACAGCAACTGCTTTGAGGTTTTTTGAGCCCATAACTCCGCCCATGCCGCTTCTTCCGATAGCGCGGAACTCGTCATTTATTATGGCTGCAAACCTGCAAAGTTTTTCTCCTGCTTCGCCGATGGCTGAAACACGAATGTAAAAGTCGCCGAGTTCATCTCGGATTTTGTTATCTGTGTCGTTAACGGTTGCGCCTTTAAGGTACGTTGCGTCTCGGACTTCAACTTTGTCATCGTCAATCCAAAGGTAAGATAATTTTGGTGCTTTGCCCTTGATGACGACTGCGTCGTATCCTGCACGTTTAAGGTCTGGACCGAAGAACCCGTGTGCTTTTCCTTCACCTACTCCGCCTGTGGCTGGCGATTTAGAAACAACAGCGTAGCCGTTTCCTGCGGTTGGACCCATGGTGCCACTTAGTGGACCAGTGCAATAAATCAATGGGTTATCTGGGTCAAAGGCATCTGTGCCTGGTTTTGAATTGTCCATGAGAAGACGTATGCCTAACCCTATGCCGCCAATGTAACTTTTAGCCATATCTTCTGATAATGGCTCTGTCTTTGTTTCGCCTGTTGTGAGGTTAACATGTAAAATTTTTCCAGCATAAGAGAACATGCTTTTTTCCCCTCAAATCGTTGATTATGGAAGTCATCTAAACCGTATATTAAGTTAATGGCTAATTCATCTAAAAATTCTCGACTAAAAACGACTTGTTTTTAATTACATAACGCAAGAAAGAAGCGAAAATTTAAACCTACCAAAACATTTCCCTTTGGTAAGCAGGCGAACTCCATGAACCGAATAAGTTGCCTTCAGCAAAAAATGGTTAAAGAGAAATTTGATAGTTTTCTAATTTTTAACGGTTCCAACTTAACTTACTTCACAGACTTTGCCGGAGCGACAGCGCTTCTAATTCCTGATCAAGGCGAAAGCATCCTTTATGTTTCAGCCGTTAACTATGAGCAAGCAAAAGCAGAAACAAGCGGTTTGATTGTGGAACTCCTTAAACGCGGTGAAAATTTAGTAGAAAAAATTTCAAACTATGAAGTACCCAAAAAAACGACCAAACTGGCAGTTGATTCAGTTTCAATTGAATTTTGGCAAACATTAGCCAAAATATTCGGCGGAGAAGAAAAACTTAAGCCCGCCAACAACTTTATTCGTGAATTGAGAAAAGTGAAAGACCAGGAGGAAATCCAGCTCATCCGCAAAGCATGCAAATTAACAAATATCGGTATGAAAGTGGCGGCCCAAACCATCCTTCCTGACATGAAAGAAAAGGACATAGCAGCTGAAGTTGAATATGCAATGCGCAAAAAGGGGTCAGACGGAACGGCTTTTGAAACAATAATTGCTTCAGGTGCGAGCTCAGCGTTTCCTCATGGTTCCTGTTCAGACCGAACAATAAAGAATGGCGATTTGGTTGTGGTGGATATAGGGGCAACCTACAAGTTTTACCGCTCTGACATGACTCGAACCTTCATAGCTGGAAGGGCTTCTGAAAAGCAAAAAAGAATCTATGAGACTGTGAAGCTATCACAGCAAAAGGCCTTTGAAACCATAAAACCTAACGTTCAGGCAAAAGAGGTTGATGCTGCAGCAAGGAATGTAATTGAAGCGACAGGTTTTGGCGAGTATTTTGTTCATAACCTTGGACATGGGGTAGGCTTGGAAATTCATGAAGCACCTATACTGAGCCCTGACAGCAAAGACATTTTAACCCCAGGCAATTTGGTGACAGATGAGCCTGGAATTTATCTCCCAGGATATGGCGGAGTCAGAATTGAAGACACTGTTCTAGTAACTCAGCAAGGTGCTGAGAGGCTTACGATCGGACCCTACTCGCTGGAAACCTCTCGTTAAAGTAAAACTAAAAAGCATCTCAGGAATTTATCTAGATGAGAGTGAAAAATTTTTGGATAAGCCAGCTATCATACTTATTGATTTATTAAATGATTTTTTCATAGGGGCCTTAGAAGTTAATCGCGCAAAAACCGTTATTCCGCCGCTACAAAGACTAGTGGTGGCTGCCCGCAAAAACGATGTACCAGTTATTTATTGCAATGACGCCCATTATCCTCAGGATGTTGAGGTTGCTAGAAAATGGGGCACCCATGCCATAAAAGGAACCAAAGGTGCAGAAGTTATTCCTGAGCTTAAGTCCGAAGAAGGCAAGGATTACATAGTTGAGAAGCGAACTTACAGCGGTTTCTTTGAAACAGGTTTGGACCCACTTCTTCGCAGCCTCTACAACGGCGAAGGAGCAAAAACGGTGGTTCTCGGCGGTTTACACGCTCACACATGCGTACGACACACGGCTGCTGACGCATATTTCCGAGGCTATCACATAGTGATCGCAGAAGATGGGGTAGAAGCATTCACTAAAGAAGACCAAGAACAAGGTCTAAAATACTTAGAAAACGTTTACAACGCCAAAATAATGATGGTTAACGACGTAATCAAGGAAATAGTGAAGTGAAACTATGCCGAAAACCTTGGTTGTTTATAATTCAAGGTCGGGTAACACTGAAAAGATGGCTTTAGCTGTGGCAAAGGAGCAGAAAAGGCAGGCGACGTAGAAGTGACAGCGAAGAGAGCAGAGCAAACAAAAAGCAGCGACCTTCTTGCAGCTGACGGCATAATTATGGGGTCGCCGACATATTTTGGGCAAATGTCAGCCAAACTCAAAGCCGTCATCGACGACTCAATAAAAGTTCACAAAAAACTTAACAGGCAAGGTTGGCGGCGCTTTCACAAGCAGCGGTGGAACCGCTTCAGGCGGCGAAACCACGCTTCTGTCCATTGTACATGCGATGTTGATTCACGGGGTGATTGTACAGGGTAGAGCAGATGACAAACACTACGGCGTCGCCGTTACAGGTGCACCAACAAAAGAAGACCTTACCGAATGCGAAACACTAGGTAAAAGAGTCGCGGAGCTAGTTCTAAAAGTAAATCAGTAATCTATAATCAAAGGCTTTTGCGTTATCTGTTTGTCCGTTTTTTAATAAAGACTGATATTGTTGCTGAAACTGCCAAAAGTATCATTAAAGCTATAGCTATTGATGGAAACTCAGCGTTGTACACTGGTGGATCTGAAATTGCGGAGATTGTTGGGGTTGAAGCGGATAAAGGCGTGGAGCCTACGACACCAATATATATTCTTGAGCTAGGCAGCGTGGATACAAAGGTTTGGGAGGTAATGCTGTTCCAGTTGTTGCCGAAAGTTAGCTGCCAAACACCTGCAGTACTAATATTATATTCGAAAATGTCTGTTCCAAACAAGGATAGAAATGTTCCTGGCTTGGCAACGCTTACTATTACAGTTCTACTTGCAAGGTCTATGCTGCTGACTCCACCGTCAATTACCCCGTTAATATCTTGATAAGTGCAATCTTGCAAAGGCACCGCCAACGAACCTGTCACTGGAACCGTAGACAACAGCATCAATAAGGCAGCGCCATCCGCTGTATCTTCAACACTGTCTGAAGCATCGGAGATGCCTTTGAACAGGTCTGTATCGTTATCGTACAATTTGCTTTGCAATGTTAGATTCCACGCTGGAGCGGAACCTGCCGAGCCATCTAACAGGGCTTGCACTTGACTTTGCATTGTGCCAGTCATGTTACCGTAAAGTCCAAGTATGGCTGCCCAAGACATAATTGTGTTTTCCAACCGCTCCTGCGAGTTGATGGCACTGCCGTTCACGCCTGACGCATGCACTGCAACATTGTCAGCCCACTGGGGGCTACTCCAACCTTGGCTAAGCGCTCTTGTTTCCATGTCAGTGAATAAATTAGTTACATTTTGTATTGATGGATCATAGTTATAGAGTTTCCAAATTATCTGGTCTAACCCGCCAGCCTCGCATTCAAAGGCAGTCCAATTGATTGCATATTTGTAGAAGCCTCCGTCGCCGCTGTCGTTGGCATCCCATAGATGCAGGTTTTCCCAGTTCCACCAATATTCGGCTTGCGTTAACCCACCAGGTATTCCTAGTAACCAAAACGTCAGGTACATGTCAATCGTCTCAGCACCCTCATCATAGTATCTAGGCCCATAGCCTATGCCTGAACCTTTACCGTTACAACCCACCCAAAGAATAGGCTTGCCGGATTCGTTGATAGCATTGTCGAAAACTGTGTAGGCTTGAGTTAGGTTCCATTTGGAAGTCTCGTAGCCCAGCTGGGCAGCCCATTGATAAGCATACAAATCGTATCTGTTGTAGACCTCAAAAGATGCAGTGCCCGAGTTAGAGTAATCGTGAGGTAACCCGCCGACGCTAGGCAGCATTGTTGCTTCATTTAACGCTGCCTCTATCGTTGTTGCGTTAATACTAACGCCGAACTTGCTCAGTTGAAAATACCAGTAAAACACGGACTCAGCCGCGGACGCAGAAGAAATGCTAATCGAATCCACTGCATTCTGAAGCTGATTAACCGTTGTTTGACCTAAAGCAATGCCGTCATAAATCGTTTGCAAACTACTGTTCCAACCGCCATTATCCTCTATGCTGTTTTCCAAAGCGGCTATTGCCGTGGCAGAACCATCTGTCTGCGTTGAGAAAATGGTCGTTTCTCCACCAGCAAATCTTACTCCATCAGCAAAACAACTAAGAACCAAGAGAAAAGCAAGAAAAAGAGTTATTGCTTGCTTTGGTTTTAGGTTTAGGGTATTTTTTGACATATATCTCAGGTTGTTCAGGTTTTTAAGGTCGATTTTATTTCCACACTGTATTGGTGCTGTTGTTTAACTCTTAATTTCATTTAAGTATGACAGCTGAGAATTTTCTATTTTTCAGCATTGACTCAGTCATATCGCATGGCCTCTGCTGGTCTGGTTCTTGCTGCTCGCCACGCGGGATACAAACTGCCTATTGCGCCTAACAATACTGCAGCAACTAAGCCAAGCAGCACAAGTTCAGGGGTAACGGTTACAGAGATAGCTGCTGACGTAGAAGTTGGAATGGTTACGCCCGCTGTTGAATTTGAAGTGTTGATGGCTTGAGCTGGGTGTGGAAGCAGCAGGTTGGCAAGGGATGTTGCGCCGAATACTCCGATTGCAATGCCGACTAAACCTGCGATTAAACTTAGCAGTATGCCCTCAAGCATAAACTGCCCCAAAATAACTATGTTGCTGGCGCCTAAAGCTTTGAGGGTTCCGATTTCTCTTGTCCGTTCACGCACGGTGTATAGCATGATGAAAAATACGATTGCCCCGGCTACAATGACAACAATTTCTATTTCAACTGTACCAGCGCTTTGGATTTGATCCATGGTTGCTTTTGCGTTTTGAAGTTGCTGGGCAGTTTGGGTTTGCATCTGGTCAATTGAATCCAGCAAAGTTGCGGCTATTGAAACGGATAATTTGGGGAAGTTGGCGCCGATGCTTTGAGAAATATCCTGTACGTTGCTGATGCTGTCGGCGAACACTTTGAGGCTGGTTGCGTTTCCAACATTGTTAGTTATGGTTTGGGCTTCACATAGACTCATGTATGCGGCGGTTTCGCTTATTGGGGTGTAGCCTTCGATACCTACAACCTTGAAGGCTTCATCTAAAATGTTAACTGTTCCACCAACAGTTGCACCCAAGTTTTGTGCAAGACGCTCCTGTAGAACAATCACGCCAGTATCACCTGCCTGCAGGTTTCGCCCAGAGGTGATGTTCGAGGGCAAAATCGATGGATAATCATCTAGCAAAGTGCCATTATCCAATGGTATGCCATAGACGTTGTATGCAAAGTTGCCACTGTATTCTACCTGATCAAGTATGGGTATGACGCTGACCACATGCGAAGTTGATGTGATGTTATCATAATAATCGGTTATGTTCATAAGAGGTTGTTCAACGACGGTTTCATCGTGATTAGGTCCTGAATCAGGAATAGAAACCCCTGGAAGCTGGCAATCTATTTCCCTTGCCACCTGATTTATCGTGTCATCAACTGCTCTGGCATTGGCTGTTAAGTTATCAATGGTTTGCTGAGTGGTGGCTTTGCTTGCGGCAATGCTTGCAGGGATAGAGATTATCATCGCCAAGGCGAAACTCAAAGCCAATATCACAAGGAGCGACCGTGTTTTTCTTCTGGTGATGTTTCTTACTGCTCGGCTCAGTATACTCATACGTTTCGGCTCCGGTCAGCTTGGCTTTTTTGTTTTTTCTTAAAAACAACAGAAGCAATTACGCCTATCATAACAACGGCAATTGCAACTATAGTGATTATTAGCCATTGAGCAGGGAAACTTGGGTTTTCTGGTTCAGGGGAAGAAACAGGTAGCACTTGGTTATCCGCGGTGTTTATCACGGATAATGTGCCGTTAACGCCATCTGCGACATAGGCGTAGTCTCCATTTGGAGTTATGGCTATGCCGTATGGGTATTGAACAAGGTTTACTGTAGCCGTTACTTTGTTTGTGGCTGTATCTATCACTGAAGCTAAGCCAGCCCAGTTGTCAAGGTCTTGGCAGGTAACGTAAGCATATTCACTGTTTGGGGTTAAAGCTACACCGTAAGGAAAACTTAAACCCGTTATCGTCGCCGTCACGGTATTGCTAGCTGTGTTTATCACCGACACTGAATTGTTACCTTGATTTGTGACATAAACATGTGCGCCGTCGGGTGTTACAGCCAAGCTCTGAGGACCCAACCCCACAGGAATCGTCGCCGCGACCGTATTCGTAGCCGTATCTATCACTGAAACCTCGCCGCTGCCTGCGTTGATTTGACATGCCGCATACGCGTATTGGCTATTGGGGGTTACCGCTACGGCCTGAGAAGTGCCTGTAACAGCTACCGCCGCCTTAACTTGGCTGGTGGCTGTGCTAATAACCGCAACATAACCGATGTTACCATTTTTCTCGTCGCCTTCAGCCACATAAACGTATTCACCGTTTGGCGCTATGGCTAAACCATTAGGGTTGCCATCAAGGGGTATTGTCTTAGTTACCTTGTTTGTAGTGGTACTTATGACCGAGACAAAATTTGCAGTGCCAGCTTTAGGGTCTTGAACTGAATTTATAGTATAGGCATATTTGCCATCAGACGCTATGACTATACCCATAGAGCCCCTAACGTTCACTGTCGCCGTAACCCTGTTCACAGCCGTATCTATCACCGAAATCTTGTCGGAAATAGGAACATAGGCGTACTTGCCGTCAGGGGTTATAGCCACCGAAAAAGGAGTACCGCCTACAGTCACCGTTGCCGACGCATCGGAAGATGCGTGAGCCGTGTAAGGCAGGAAAGTAAAAACGCAAAGAAACAGGAAGAGAAGGATGCAGCATACACCCACTGTTTTGGTCGCTGATGGTTTCATTGTTGAGAGCGCTCCTTTGTTTGCGGTTGACTGCTTTGGGCTTGTTTGTCTTGGACAATTCTTCCTTCACTGAGGTATAGCATACGTTGTGTCTGCCCCGCCACTTGTTCGTCGTGCGTTACCATTATGATGGTTGTGCCTTGTTTCTGGTTAAGGTCAGATAGAAGTTTTACAATTTCTTGTTTGTTGGTTGCATCCAAGTTTCCTGTAGGTTCATCAGCCAAAATGATGGCAGGGTCGTTAGCTAAGGCTCTGGCTATAGCGACTCGTTGCTGTTCTCCTTGGCTTAGCCGTTGAGGTCGGTGTTGTTCTCGCCCTGATAAACCTACAGTGGCAAGAAGCTGTTTGGCTCTGTCTTTTCTTTGATTCGGGAATTTGCCTGCAAGCTCCATGGCCAACTCCACGTTTTCGCGGGCGTTGAGGTAGGGTACAAGGTTGAAGTTTTGGAAGATGAAGCCGATTTTGTCACGGCGTATCTTGTACAACTGCGATTCGGGCAGTTGCGCGACGTCCACGCCGTCCAGGAAGACTTTGCCGCTTGTTGCCCTGTCGATACAGCCAATGATGTTGAGCAGAGTGGTTTTGCCGCTGCCGCTGGGACCCATGACAGCTACGAACTCGCCTTTTGCCACTTCAAGGTTCAGGTTGGTCAGGGGTTGCACGTCTCGTTTGCCAAGCTTGTACGATTTGGTTAGGTTCTCAGTTTTTAAAACTGAATCATTCATATCTCATCGCCTGCGCTGGTCTGGTTCTTGCCGCTTTCAAAGCCGGATACAAACTTCCAACAGCACCTAATACGACTGCAAAGCCTACACCGCCGAGAATAAGCTGCGGCGTCATGTTGACGACGATGGCTGGCAAAATGGTCAGATGCCCATTTGCCGACATAACGTAGTTTTGTCCGGATTCAACAGGATGAGGCAACAGCAGATTGGCTAAGGTTGTTGCGCTGACTGCATCGGCAGCCAAGGCGATTACGACAGCGACGAGGCTAAGCAGTATGCCTTCAAACAAGAACTGCCCAAGAATCGTTGTGTTACCAGCGCCCATGGCTTTGAAGGTACCAATCTCTTTGGTTCGCTCCCTGACACTGTACTGCATTATAAAGAGGACTATGGCGGCGTCGGCGACAACAGCGATGCTTATCTCCACTATTCCGATGTTTTGTATTTGGTTTAGGGTGTTTTGCGCTGCCGCTATTTGCTGGTCGGTTTGGGCTTGCACTTGCTGAGCTGTGTTAACTAAAGATAAGCCAACTTGCGTAACGGGCAGGTTGGGGTAGTCGCTTTTGATGCGTGACTCGACTGTGTTTACGTTGTTTATGTTGTCGACAAAGATTTTGAATCCTGAGGCTTGTCCAGTTGTATTGGTTAGCAGTTGGGCGTCGATTAAGCTCATGGTGATGTCGGTTGTATTGATTGGTTCTGTGCCTTCAATGCCTACAATCTTGAAGTTTTTCCCTGAAAGCGCAAGGTCTTGGCCGACGTTAACATTTAAGATTTTGGCTAAGCGTTCTTGCACTATAACTACGCCGATGTCGCCAGCCTCAAGGTTGCGTCCTTGCGAAATGTTCGCGGACAAAATTGACGGGTAATCTTTGAGCAGAGAAGCGTTATCTAACGGTATGCCATAGACTGAACCGTACTTGTTCTCCTCAACGTTTTGATGAATAATGGGCACCACCGTTTTGATGTCTGTGATGCCACTTAATCCTGAGTAATCGCTGATGTTAAAGGTATTATATTGAATAAACGGGGTAGCGGTGGTGTTCCAGTAAGTGCCGCCCGGCAGGTAATCTGCAAAGCTAAAATTGGTGCCCATGTTACAGTCTATTTCGGTTGCTGCCAAAGTTACAGTTGAACCCATCATATAAGCGCTATCTGTTAAGTTGTGAATTGTTTGTTTGGTGGTTGCTTGGCTTGCGCTGATGCTTGGCGGCAAAATAATTAGCAGTGTTAAAGCAAGACTCAATGCAACAATAACTAAGAGTGAGCGGGTTTTCCTCCTTGAGATATTTTTGAATGCCCTTGTTAAGATTCCCAAGTAATTTCCCCCAAAAAATCTCTTTGAAGGTTATAGTTGGTTTTGTAATGCTTCATTTGACTTTTCACCGCTAAACCAACCAGTAAAGCGGCTAATAATTCTCCCCGAAGAACACATTTGCGCCCTAACTGTTCTCAAAAAGAACAGATTACGCATGTCTGCCGATAGATTTGCCAGCAAAGGCAGTCTTGGAGCATACTAAGGCATTTCCGCTTGGTAAGTTGTGAATCGCTCTACAGGATAGCTGTAAGTCTTCTTTTGAGACCGTTCTCTTTGAGAACACTTTGGAGATGTTTTGTTCTTGGGAGAGAATTATTAGCTGCCTTGAGGGAATATAGAGCGGCGTAAAACCAATGATTGAGAAAAAACTGATACTATGCGGAATTCTAGCAATAGCTATAGGAATTGCTTCAATAGTGCCACTAGAATTCTTTATGTCAGGAGGCGCCCAAGCATCAACGTCACAGGAGAACCCATGGTTTAATCTTAGTGTACCTTACGCCTACTGGATAGCAGACACAACAACAAAACCGGGAAATACAACTTTCGCTGAAGCATACTACGTAGAGCTTAAAGTCACCACAAATGCTGACGCTATAAAAACGCTCCCAAACAGTCGAATAGAATTCTACCAAATACAAGTTTATTCTGACCAAGGATCAATTCAAAACTGGACTTACTTTATCGGCGCCAACTGTACAGGCTCTATTAACCCATATAACACATGGCTCAACGGGCTTCAAACCTACTTTAACAACAACAATACTTTAACAACAGGTTCACAAGCTATCACTCAACAACAATACTTTAACAACAGCTTTCCAACCTACAACTATTTTCTGTTTCTACCAAACTTCAACGGAAAACTCGCAACCCCCGCAAAATCAGATATCCACGAAAATTATACAGTTTTTGCGTTACAAGGCATAAACATGACAAGCAGTTGGATTGACATTCAGCGGGAACAAACAGGAAACATCGAAAATGCCCACACAATATCCATTGATATACGAAGACTAGGCTACATTACAATCGAAGCCAACTCAACTATAACTACCCCAGCAGACAACACCATTATCCAACATATAGAACTCACACCATATAACGGAGGATTTCTTTACAACACCATGATACCTCAAGACCAACTTTCACAAACCAACTTAGGATCCCCTTTTAACACGCAAACCAAACCTTAAGGATGCGGCAACTTTGGCTAACGAAGAACTTGAAGGCAACACATTAAATGTCTATGCATACATTGTGCGTGTCGCTAAACCTGTAGGCACAAGAGACGTCACAAGAGGAGCAAATCTTAGCAGTACAAGCGTCGCTCACAGGCATCTGCAAAAGCTGGAAGAGTTCGGGTTAATTGAGAAAAACGAGTATGGCAACTATATTCTAAAAGAGAAAACAAGCATCAACGGGCACGTGTGGGTCGGCAAAAACCTCGTGCCAAGGTTGATGTTTTATTCCTTCTTTTTTCTAGGCGCATTCGCCGCCGAGATAGCAATTATATTGTTAAGCTATCTAATAAAAGCTATAGTTATCCAAACAAGCTTCTTTTTCTTAACCGGAATGACTGCTGTGGCAATGATTCTGTTTTTAATTGAAGGATTATTGCTTTATGGGAAACTTAATCCAAAGCATGCGGAGCTGAAGTGATATATGGGCAATAAAGAGATACTTACTGCGATTCAATTAATACTGAATACAAAAACGGAATATGGCCTCTCGATTGACTACGATACTAACGGAAACCCCATCATCAAAGTTGCACCCGTAGTCAAAGTTGAGGCAGGCAAACAACATTGCAGAAAAGATAAAAACACTCTCCCCGTAAGAATTTTTGGACCGCATTTTTCACTGAATATTTCCTTGTAAAAACAGGTTAAATTTAGGCAATTAAGTTGTCAAAGTAGCTTGCGTTTTGTGGTATATGTTGCTATGAATGTATAAAGATGCGGCTCCAGTTAACAATACAACTATGCTACCGATGAAAAGTGGAAAAACAAGCCAGTTGCCATAACTTGCGATTTCTGCTTGCCAAGGCCATGGATACCAAAAATTCCAAATTGGCCATGCGCCAATCACTTGATATGTGAATCCTAGAGCCGTTACCAGAATTGCAGCATTTTGTTTATTGTTAACACTTTCTGGTTTAATGCCTCTTATGCAATATAGGCTTAGCATTAAGGTTCCAATCAGGGTCGTAATTAGAAGGAGAGGAACGGTAAAGGTCCATTGCTGCTTGTATAAGTTTAAAGAACGCCAATCAATATGCCAATCTCCTACCAACCCAGCATACATATTTGGCATAACAAAACATAAGTCAGCTACTCCGAAAAAAACCAGCAACAAACCTATTGAAAATTGATGTCGTTTGACAGATTCATCCATCATATTTTTGTAATTTTGTTGCGAATTAGCCCTCCCCATTTCGCAGCGGCTCTTAAAGATTAATGTGGGCCCGACCGGATTTGAACTGGTGACCAACAGATTATGAGTCTGGCGCTCTACCTAGCTGAGCTACGGGCCCACTTCGCTCTGCTCTTAATATTGCTGTTCCAAACAACATTTAAACATTTTCCGCTTTCCATAAGCAACTAATCTAATTTTTGAGAAAACAATTCTGCATTATCAGAAGAGACCCGCTAAAGTATTTTGTCCATGAAGTAATAGATGCCAACGGCTATGAGTCCGATGCCAACGAAGATAAGCATGTAATTTATTGAGGAAACTGCGATTAGTCCCAAACCTGCCAAGCCGAAGAGGACTCCCGCTATTTGATACTTGGAGTTCGATTGTTTGCGCCGATTCGAAGTTCTTGTTTTCATTCTTGAATCACTATGATTCTCTTGTGGCAGAGGTGATTAGATATGTTTTTCATCGTCAAAGTAATCTTTTGAAGCGCTACTTGGCCTATTCTTTCTAAACAACAGTAACCCCTCAACTAAAAAGAGCCCGGCTGATATAGCGGTAATAGGCGCTAGATACATAACTGCTAAACTAGGTGTTCGACCTTGAGAAAAGAATTGCACAACCAAGATAGTAACTTCAACACTTAAGATTCCAAAGAAGAAGATGGAATAACATAATAGACGCGGTACGAGGTTTCTGCCCACCCACACATGCCCGCTCACGCTTGCTTTCTCTTTGACCACGTATGCCCCGTAAACGTTTTTCTGAATTAATCCAAGAGATTCGAGTTTTTGAAGCTGCCGATAAGCGGTACTTGGGCCACTGAGGTTAGCGCCCCGCATTACTTCCCGTGGTCCAACTGGTTTACCTTCTTTGACCACAAAAGCATACACGTTAAGAGTGTTGCCTTCAAGCTCATCGCTTTCAGTGTTGGTCATGACGTTTGGCTCCTTAAGGTTGCTTCGACGCCCCATTTGTCGATTTGGAATGCTCGGTTATCGAGCGATAGTGGATTATAGAGATAGCTGTTGCCACTCGGCGTTAGCTGCACTTGTTTAAGTTCAATGTCATGAGACGATGTATTTATCACAGTATTATTCACGGGAGCTGATAAATCTACGAAGTTGTCAGTTTGGGTCATAAATGTAAGGGTGCCTGCCTGTATCGCTTTCACCGGTCTGTCTTTCGCCCCCAAGGATGCAAGTACTTGCCAACTGCCAGATATTGCTACTAAGCGGGACTGATGTGGTTTCCAAGAATTGTTGAAAAACCCTTGACCTACAAAATGATTGGTAAAGCTTATTGGTCCGAAAGGTTGAGAGGCAGACGGATCAAATATTATGCCATTGCTTGAGTAGTTCTCGCTTGGATCGTTCGAAAAGCCTTGTTGGTTAAAAACAACTTCTGTTGTACCAGCTGATGAGTATTCGCTGCCTATAGGTTGTCTTGCCACTTCAATTTGACCAGTTACGTTGGTCCATGTTCCATTCATGTTTAGATATGAAGAAGTAACGTTGCCGTTAACATATGTATCAAATACTTGCACACCTTGCATCCAATACGGAGAAGCAATTTTAAACTCTGACAACTTGCCGTTTTCACCCAAGTATGGCGATGAAGTGTCAACCCAGGTCAGATTGTAATATTTGCCATCAACCCAAGCGCCTGGGGCTTCGTAAGCAATGGAACCATTTTGAATCGATGATGGAATCTGAAGTATTTCTGGCGCAGCCTCAAAGGTAAGTATTGTAAGCGTAGCGACCAAGTTAGAAGGGTTGGTTATGTTTACTATTGCAAAGTAGGATATAGTTGGTCCACTGTTTAGTTCTACTGGCTTGTCTGCGTTTTGTATGGTAAAGTTGGCGTAGACAACGTTGATGTTGAATGGTGCAGTTTGTCCTTGCACATAATTTATGTAGGGTCTAATGTTCAACTCCGAGACTAATAGGGGCGAAGCGCATGCAATTCCCATTGTTAACGAGAGGATTGCTACTGCAAATAGTTTGATTCCGATTTTCATTGTTATTCACTTGCTTTGGCTTAAGCTTCAAGTACCTATTAGCTCTGCTGACGGAACAGTGCTGTTCCAAAGCGGAACGGACTTTAGCGCTGGGTTCTTTCGTAGTGATAGGTGCTACGACGCGATTAGAACCGTTGCAGTTGTTTTTTTAAGAAAAACGAAAAAGCAAACTAAACATTAGCTGATAAAAAATAATAAAAAATCTGGTTTACAAAAATCATCTCACTAACACTCTAATTGTATATCATACTGTATAAATTTTCTGACCTACTTGTCAATAGTAGAGAGAAAGAGAAACTAAACCCCTCACAACTTGTGAAATATTTCTAAAAGACCACATGAAAGGCTTTGCGGATTGCACGAATTTCAAACATTACCCTATCATTTCGTTCTTTCAAAGTGAAACAGATATTCTTGAGCGTAACCAGCGTACTGCCCAAAGTAGCTTCTGCCAAAAGCATTAACTTTTTCGTATTCACCGTTTGTCAAGGAGCCGTGGCCGGACAGTTTTTTTACAAGTATTTCGGGAAGCTGGTCTGCATAATGGTTTAGGATTATGCGTTTTACCCAAACGTCAACGGGAAAAGCCTCCATTTTTTCAAGCGAAAAAAGCAGCACACAATCAGCCACTTTCAAACCGACTCCAGGAAACTCCACAAGCTTTTTCCTTGCATCTAAATAGGGCATGCTTTTCAAAGTTTCAAGGTCAATTTTTTGTTCACAGATTTTTTTGGCAGTTGCCTGTACATATTTGGCCCTGTAACCTAAACCGCACTCCCACAGCCCATTTTCGCTTGCAAACGCTAGTTTCTCAACTGTTGGGAAAGTGTAAAAGTCTAATCCATCAAAAGTCTTTTTTTCTCCAAACTTCTTGGATAATTTCTTTAGCATTAGCTCTATTGCCGCTATGCTCTTGTAGGTTGCGCAGATGAAGCTGATGAGGCATTCCCACGGCAGCTGCCGAACAATCCTCAAGCCCTCAAACCGCTCTAACGCCTGCTTTATGTAATTATCTTTGCTGATGCAATTGGCGATTTGTTCCAAATTGTCATCTAAACCAAAGTACCTGGTTACAAAATCTTCGCTGACGTTTTCAAATTCTAATTCAGCTCCGCACTGACGAATCTTTAACACATTTTCGCCCACAACGCCATACCACCACTCGCCCAACTTCTTCCACCTAAAAACTTGCCCGCAACAAAGTGAAAAATCCAAGTCAAATGAAACATAAAGCCGCAATGGTACTACTCCGTAAACTTATCAGGTTTAGGCACTTCTAGTGCGAGACCTTTACGTTGGCGCATATCAGTTATTACCTGAAAACTTAATTTTGGAGGCATTTTTTCCCAATGATCGAAAAATGATTGCCAAAAAGCTCTTCCCGAAGTTGTAGTCCGTAACTCCTTGGAGAAACCGAAGGCTTCAGAAACTGGAATAAAACCATTGATAACTGCTTGAAGTCCTTTCTGTTCAAATGAGGTAACTTTGCCCCTTCTGCTACATAGTATTCGTGAAATTTCACTCGTTAATTCTGATGTAACAGTGATTATTATTTTGTAAACAGGTTCTAACAGTATTGGCTGAGCCGTCAAGAAAGAACCGAAAATTGCTTTTCCAACGCCACGCATAATCTCTGTTGAGTCAAATTCCTCATTTAGTTGAAAATCAACCAAATCAACCTTCAAATGACGTACTGGTTCGCCGCATAATGGACCAGCTTTACAAGCAAACTCAAAGCCGCCAATAATAGCTTCTAAAACTTCCTCTGAAAGAGGCTCTGTTTTGCCGCTGCAATCTATGAGAACATTTCGATGTTCATCGACTGAAAGGATATTTGCTGATTCTTCGATTTCTTTTCCATCTGGAGAAATTTGAACCCAGAAACTATTCTGCTTATTAGGACTTTTTGTCAAAGCCACTATACCTTGAGTCTCAACTGTTTCCATGTAGACAACTCGAGGTGACGATACACCTAGTTGCAAGTTACCACTCAAGTTTTTCAGCTGATTTAGAGAAACTTCTAAATGTAATTCTCCCATGCCGCTGAGCAGATATTCGCCTGTTTCCTTATCAACAATAATTTTTAGGTTAGGGTCTTCATTTGCAAGCTTCTCCAAGCCCTCAAGCAAAACAGGAATATCTTGTGGTTTTTTGGGTTCAATTGCTAAGGTTACGACGGCTTCGGAAATGTAACATATGCCTTCAAAAGGAACCATGGAAATTTTATGGGCAATGTCCACAAGAGTTTCGCCGGCTTTAATCTCTCCAGTTAAAGTTAAAGATGCCAAGTTACCTGCTGAGACTGACGCGACTTCTTCTCTTAGGGAACCCATATCAATGGCAACTTGCTGAATCACAGTTTCAGTTAATGCATCAACAAGATGCAACTTATCACCTTTCTGGACTTTACCTGAAAACAATCTTCCCGTTGCCACAGTACCGCTTCTCTCATCAGAATAAACGTTTGTCACGCAAAAAACTGCTGGACCTTCATCACTACATTTAGTCAATGCTTCGCCAATCGGCGAGCCAATGTGCCCATCCCAAATTTTCTCGATTCTGTAGGCTTGCGCATCTTTTGGATTTGGAACCCTGTGAACAGCCATTTCAAAAATCGCTTCATAAACGGGAAAGATTTTTTGAAGTTTTGTTCCTTCACCAATTGAATAGGCTTTGATTATATCGGAGAATTTGAAGCCTTTTTCTTTTGCTTTATTCAGCGTGAAGCCCCATCCATATAATGCTGCGCCAAAAGCTACATTACCCTGAGAAGCGTCAATTTTCCACTGGTTTTTGAAGGGCTCTTCACAGAAGAGTTCGATTAGATCGTTAAAGCTGCTGATTATGTGATCGAGTTTCTTTTGAATTTGCTCTTCATTAAGATGCAACTCTGTTATCAGTCGGTCAACTTTATTGATGAAAAGCACCGGTCGGACCCGTTCTTCTAATGCTTGCCGGGTAACGATTTCTGTTTGAGCCATTATCTCTTCAACAGCATCCACAACCACCACAACACCATCAATAACTCGAAGGGCTCGGGTAACTTTGCCAGTAAAATCCACATGCCCAGGGGTATCTACAAGATTAATTATGTAAGGGGTACCTGCCACTTCATAAAGAAGGGTTATGTTGGCGGTTTTTATTGTGATTTTACGTTTCTGCTCTTCCGCAAGATAATCAAGCACGCGGGCTTGACCAGCCATCGTCGTTGAAAGCAAACCAGCACCAGCCAAAAGGGAATCGGCAAGCGTAGTTTTTCCATGATCAATATGCGCGATTATGCCGATGTTTCGTATAACCTCTTTTCTAGACATTAACTGTTGAATCTGCGGTATCTGCTTGAACCTTGGCATAGATAATACACAAACAGAATCCCATTAATGTCATCACCCTATTAAAATTTATAACCTCGAAAAAACTCGTCGCTGACCCGTTTGTTGTAGTGTAAAGTAAACCACAAACAAATATTAACAGTTTTGAGTAATTAAAGTAGCAACAGTATAGCCTGAGATATTCCAGCATGTTATGATCTGGTAAAATTTGCAGGCGAACTAGTTTCTTATTTGGGGAATTGACTTTTGACTCAAATAAAAGTTGCAATAAAACAAGAATTTGACTCTGTAGATGCAATTATATTTGAAGCAGCTTTAACACTCAACGAAATAGAAACCAAATATAAACAAAAAGACTATGTAATTTAAAGCTGAAAGGCTACGTTATTTTATTATTGTTTGTACTCTGCCGACTTTGCCGTCTGTAAGCCTTACTTTGATTCCGTGAGGATGAGTTGAACTGTTAGTGAGAATATCTTTGACTACCCCTTCGGTTAACTTACCGCTATGCTGATCTTGCTTCAAAACGATTTTGACGCGGATGCCCGACTTGATTTGGCTTCTCTGCTGATTAAGTTCCATCTACGTCATACATTTATTGCGGCTTATAGTGCTTCGCATAACATTTTCAAAAAGTGGATGCTACTGCATCAGTTGTCGGCCTATTTTTTGCCCGAACTCAAAACATTCAGACAAATTGCTTTCATCCACATCTTTTGATTCAAGGATAATTCCAGGAACCATTTTCATTTTTAAAGAATTTCCAAATGCTAACTCTAACATTCTGAGGCATTCTTTACCATCACAGTATGCTCCTGTGGATGTGAAGCAGCCGCACACTTTGTTTCTAAGTGAGCGCCCCTTTGTGTAGAAGGCAAGTATTTTTTCGTCTAACAGTCTCTTAATTTGCCATGACATATTGCTATAGTGCGTTGGAGAACCTATTGCTATACCATCAGCTTCCGCCAAGTCATCTAGAGTGCAATTCTCAACTTTTTTCAAAATCGCTTTTGCACTCACAGTCTCGGCGCCTCTTGCTATTTGTGTAGCCATTTTTTCAGTTTTACCTGTGTTAGAAAAGTACACGATAAGAAGAGTTTTTGGCAATTGCATGCACCACCTATTAACACAAACTTAGAAATTATAATGTTTTGGCGATTGAAAAATATCTTTTCATCATAAGTCAAATTTCAATGTTGATTCCTCGCGCAAAGAATATCAAATTTATAATGTCCCTGATTAGTAGTCATTAATCAAGAAGGAACCGATATTGAACGTGCCCATAATCATTCAAGTTGACCAATTGACACAAGAGCCTTTTGCGTCGGTTCTTTGCTTCCCACATCCCAAGGAATCTGAACTGCAAAATCGTATTGCAGAATTGCGCAACCATGGTGTCTCAGCTTTGGAGTTTTCAGGGAAAGCCAGCGTGTTTGGCGTTGCGGTTCCAGTCTTGGGCAAAGGATTTGTCGGCATCGTAGTAATCGCCCACCTGAACGGGGAGAGAGTGGCTATCAAAATCCGAAGGACAGACTCAGACCGAGCTGACCTGCTTCATGAGGCAAATATGTTGTCTAAAGCAAACTCTGCAGGGGTAGCTCCAAAACTTATTGGAGCGAGCAAAAACCTTCTTCTAATGCAGCTTATTGATGGCGATTTGCTTCCCAATTGGCTTAAAACAAACAAAAATAAAGCTGCTGTAAAACAGATTTTGGCGCAAGTCCTAGAACAATGCTTTCTGTTGGATCAAGTCGGCTTGGACCATGGCGAACTGAGCAAGGCGCCAAAACATTTGCTTGTGGACAAAGCTGAAAAAGTCTTCATTGTGGATTTTGAAACTGCCAGCCTCGAAAGGAGAGTAGCAAACGTTACGGCGGTTTGTCAGTATCTTTTTGGCGGAAATAGTTCTGCAGCAATGATTTTGGATGAAATTTTTGGAGAAAAGAATAGATTGGAATTGATTGATGTTTTGAAAGCTTATAAGAAAAATAAAAATAGACAAAACTTTGAGAGACTGCTTGCATTTTGCCTTTCGTAGCAATTATTTATGCTAAGATTTCGGGAAGTCTCTTCTGCTGAATTGCTTGTTTTATTTCCACTGCTACGCGTCTGCCCATGTACATGTTTTCACCGTACTTGAGGTAAGCGTAGGGCGATGTGCCAATGCCAACATTTGTTCCTGCAACTATTCGTGCTGAGATTTCGAAGGTAAAAATTTTCAAGTCATCGGTAATAACGTTTTCTAGGCAGAATGGTCCAATGATTCCTGGAGGCGCAAGCTCTTTGGCTTTCTTGTGGACACTGTCGCCCATGCGCATCATTTCAGGCAACAGTGATTCTCGGAGAACAATAGGAAAGTTTCCGACCACTGTGTATGTTGGATTAACTTTGATCTCAAGCTGTTCTGCTGCGGGGATCTTTCCTATACAGTCAACAGCTGATTCATATCGTCTATCCATTGCCAGCAACTCAACATCATCATTGATAATTGAGCTGAAATAGCTGGGATAAACGTTAACGCCAAGTGCATATTCCTGCAAGTGAATATCCGGCAAATCTGTTTCTTTGAGTAAGCCCCGTTGAACTAGTTCTTTGAATTTCTTGTAAAAGGCTTTTGGTGAATTTGCTAAAAAATAACCTCGTCCTCCTTTGGCTCCAGGTAGTTTGGCTATGACTAAGCGGTCGATGTCTTCTGGCATTTTGAAAGTTGCGGGTAAAAGGAGGCCTGCTTGGCGCAACCATTCTTCTTGGGATTTGCGGTTTGCTTCCCAATGGAGGAGCTGGCGGTTTCCAAACATTGGCACAAAAAGGCTATCGGTCAACTGCTCGGTGCTAAGATATGCTGTGAATGAGCCATGTGGAACCAAAACCACGTTTAGCTTGCGTAGTTTTTCTTGCATTTTCTCGTTTAAAAGTTCGGTGAAGTCTTTAACTATAATTAATTCGTCTACAAGGGGGTATTTCTTGTACATTATTGCATCTTTTTCTTTGCATATGCAAACTGTGCGGAAGCCTTCTTCTTTGGCGCCTTTGAAAATGTTCAGGGAGCTGTGTGAGCCCAACGTACCGATGGCTAGTTTTTTCTGGTCATATTTCTCAATTATTTTGCCGATGTCTTGGCTTGTTATCATGTTACTACTTCCGCAAGCCTGCCCTCTTTAACTGCATGTTTAACTTCCATCGCCACTCGTCTGCCTGGACCAACTTCCATACCGTACTTGTATTTCATGTAAGGTGAAGTTGGCTCAACACATGGACAGCCTGGTACACGGGGGCTAACATCGAAAACATAGAATTCTAAATCCTTTGTAACAGCGCCCTGCAGCGCAAATAAGCCAATCATTCCTGGCGGATATTCTTTTTTGCATGTGTTGACGAATTTTTCTGCTGCATCAAAGATTTTTTCTATTTGGCTCTCACGTATGGTTGCGCCCATGTGCCCAATTTCAATATTTTGGGTCGGGATGTTTAATTCCATTTGCTCTTGTGCTGGCAAGTCTAAGATGCCGTCGAGGTCAGTTTGGATGCGTCTGTCAAAGCCCAGGAGATCAATTTCGTCGGTTAACGGTGACCAAAACAGGTTAGCGTTAAATTTTGCGCCGATAACATATTCCTCGATTATTGAACCTTTCAGTGCTTCAGCGGTGATTATGTCCTGTTTTATTCGTTTTTGGGCAGTTTTCTCGTACTCTTCAGGAGAAGAAGCATAGAAAAAGGCTCTTTCGATGGCACGTTCCTTTTCAGGAACTTTAACGATCGCTAGGCAGTCGATTTCGCTCGGTGATTTGAAGGTTTTAGGCGTTGCTATTCCAGCTTTCTGTAGCAGATACAACTGGTTTCTGGGCGTGTTGCGCTCCTCGGTTCGCAGCATTGAGCGGTTACCCATCAATGGTACAGCAAACTGGTTCTCTATTGCCTCGTAACCAGCATAGACTGAAAATGATCGGTTAGGAACAAAAATAGTGTTCAAATCAACAAGTTTCTTTACGTTTGTCTCGTTTGTTATATCCGAGAACTTATCGAGCATAAGCACATGATCAAAAACGTTCTTGTAATATTTTGTATAAGTCTTGTCTCTGCCCTTTTGGCATACGACAACAGTTTCATAACCTTCCTGTTTTGCGCCTGAAGCAATTTCAAGTGCTGAATGCGAACCTAAAACGCCTATACGAATCTCTTTGACATTGTAATTTTTTATTACTTGCTTAATTTCTTTGACTAACATGGTTGTTCCTTCATGTAATTTTTGTACTTGACTATTACGTCCGCAAGCAAGGGCGCATTGAATAGTTTGTGACCCGTCATTTCATTTGCGGCTGCCATGTACATTTCACTGATGATTGTTTTAAGTTTAGGGTCTAATTTCGGAGGCTGCGATTTGCACAGTGACTTCCAATCCTGTATGCCTTTGGCTTCAGCTTCTTTTTTGGCTTGTTCCAAATCAATGTACCACTCTGTTTTTTTGTAGAATTGCCTTGCAATTTCTTTGCTTACATGCATTCCATCGTAAGTAAATCTGCATTCATCAAGGGTTCCGACAACGTCTACCACCATGAGTTTCCTGTTTTCGTCGAAGGCTAACTCTATTTTGCCATCTTCATTCTTTAGGCCTGCTTTTGAAGCCATTTCAGTGATGGTTTCATTTGCTTTAACTAGAACGTTGGTTATGTCCGCTAGTTCTTGGTCGTTTAAACCAGCCATTTTCTGTGCTTCTTGCCACGTGACATAGCGGTCTGTTTCTTCAAGTTTTGTGCTAACGTCAAATATTGGTTTTTCAAGCTGTTCTCCTGGCTCAGGGTAGTGATCTAAACCTAAATCTTTGAAAGATATTTTTCCTTGTTCAAGCCGCTTAAAAACAGACGAGCCTTCTGGCAAGCCGTTTCTATAGATTATTTCAAGGGGAATCAAACAGTTCTTCAAGCTATTTTTGTACAGGCTGTAATCATGGACAACTTTTCCGTTAATTACACCTGTCTTTGGCTTGTAAACATTAACTATATTGACTTCCATAACGCTTTCAGGCTGCTTTAAAGCCCCAAGTCTCACCACCTTTCCATTTGCGCCAACTAAACCTTGATAATGAGTCTTTACACCCTTACGCTCTAACTGTTCAAAACAATAAGCTCCCATAAGGCAAAGAGCTGCGCCTTTTGCTCCGATTTTGTCGGGCATTTCGCCCCAGTCAAAAACGCTGTAGCGGTCTGAAAAGTGGAATCGGCCAATACCCATGGTTTCCTGGGTTGGTTTTTTGATTATTTCGAGGTCTTTAACGCTGCCCATGACTATTCCCTCAGCTATTTTGGTTCTAGCAGATTATTCTGTTATAGTTTATATCGCTTTAGTCTTGGGGTCATCCATGTTTTCTTATTTTTAATAGAATTTCAAAATAAAAAAGAAGTGAGGAGTTGGGTTTACTTCAGTTTTTTTACTGATTCATTTGCTTTTTCAAGCTCTTTCTTCTTTGACGCTTGGTAACCCTTGATTGTTTCTGCGACAACAGTATCTTCTAAGGCAAAAATCTTTGCGGTAGCTATGGCTGCTCCTTCTGGCTCGATAGTTACAACCGAACCTATACCACTAGGGACTCGAAGAGAAGAGAAGATATCAACTCCACTGTAAGTTTCAGAGTAAGGTGGACATGCGATAACTGGTTTAGATGAGTTTGCGTCAACAAAAGCGCTAAGCGCATTTGAGCGTCCGGCAACAGTTATGAAGACTATTTTTTCATTTTGGAATTCTTTTGTTATTTCAAGAACTTTCTCCGGACTTTTATGTGCTGAAGCTACTCGAAATTCGTAAGCTACCCCTAAAATCTTAAGGTACTTTGCTATACCTCGAGAAAAGTCTAAGTCCCGCTCTGAACCCATAACAATAACTGCTTTTCCAGTCATAACATTTTTCACAGTTAAGCCTAATTAAAAACTGGCTAATTAACATAACTTGTACATAGTTGTTGCAACACATCAATCACATTTCTTTATAATATAATTTCGACTTTTTGTGATTGTTGATTTTATGACACATAGCATTCAACGGAGTAAAGAGTTAGAATTACTCAAGCAACTAATTGGAGAATGGGCTGTAGGAATAGCTATGAAAGCTGGCGAAGAAAAAATTGTTTCCGGTTGCGGTGAAATGACTGCGGTAGAAATCAGGGATGTAGGCGTAAACTCTGAAATAGACGCTCATATCGAAGGCTACGATGATTACTATGAAAATGACTTGTGGAGTTTTGATTGCTCCACTGGCAAAGTTCACCTCTTTAGCGTAACCTCAGAAGGCGATGTACACGACCATGTAGGAAACTGGAAAGATAACGCAATCCTTGAGCTACACTGGAGAGGAACATTTGAAGATCAAGAGCTAGAAGAAAACATAACGGCAAAATGGGTAGGCAAAGACCAAATTGAATTAAAAGAATTACACACCAACTTAGGTAAAGTAACTCTTACAATAAACTATGTTTTCAAAAGAAAAGAAAGTTAACCAAGCAATTCAAATAATATTTTTGCTAGCCGTTCAGAAGCCGCTTGAACTTCCATTGTCAAGCCTTCACCGAACTCCATATTTTTTGGCTCAACTAAAAGTAAAGCAATTTTTGCTCCAGTCGCATGCTTAACATATTCGCAAAAAATGCGCAGAGGCAACAGATGAGTCGTGATGGAAGAGTAATCAACTATTTTTTCAGCATCGACAAGGCTGGCGGCTCCAGGGTGTTTGCCAAGAAAGGCAGCATCTATCAGCAGTACATGCGTGGGCTTAAACTCTTCTATGTCCAAAAGGTAGCTTTCTGGGACTGTTTCCGCTTCGAGTAGAAGAACAGTTTTTTGCAGCTTACCCTGCAGGCTCTGAATAACCTTTAACCCTATGAAATCATCTGTACGAATAGGGTTGCCTATACCTGCTAAGACAACCTTTTTTGCGCAAATTAACCAGTTTTTCAGGTCATTTTCAAGTTGATCGACCATGGAAACTTCAATTTACATTATTATCGTTAAAGTTAGAAAAAGTTTCCCATGCAATACTGAAGGATGCAGCATTAGTTTGCTTTCTTAGCTAAATGCGGAGGCTTTCGATGGCTATCCCAAGCATGATGCAACCCTAAGCCTGGATGATGCAGAAGCATCCGTGGACCTGAATAACGCATAACTTTCTTTACTTTTTCTTTCATGTCTGGGCGATAACAGTGAATTGTGCATTTGCCACAAGTGCTTTTTTTGTCTTGAAAAGGACATTTGTCAAGTCGCATAAACGCATATGTTTTGAATTCTGTGCATTCGGGGCATAGCTCGCCGTGCGTTTCGTGGTGTCCTTTGCAGTAGATTTCTACCATGTATCCTATGGTTTTTTTCTCACGTTTCATTCTTTTATGTTCGGGATTCGGTGGTTGCGGTTGCATAAAACATCCAAACGTACAGGAGTAGAAAGAGCGTTGTACTCACATAAGGGTTTACCCTAAAATGTTAGGGTTTTCAAAAAGTAAATAATATGTCCGTTTGCTAGTTCGTAGTTAGTGTTTTACACCAATCTGTAATTTGCTTTTCAGATTCATTCTTTGTAGCTAAAGGGGTAATCAGTGATAGTTGGCCAACGAAGTCAGAATTTGGAATTAAAGCTTTAGTCTCGCCAAAAGCTGTTGGTTTTTTGCCTCCACGAGTAAAGAAAAAGGCCACTTTCTTTCCTGAAAGATCGTTCCTCTTGAGGTAAGTGACAATAGCAGGACTTGGTCTACTAGCCCAAACAGGTGTTCCAACGATGATCAGATCGTATTCAGCGGGTGATTTTGTGGTTGGTGAAATTACAGTTTCTTTGCCTCTTCTAGCGTCAGAACCGCCAGCAAGAAAGCCAAGTGGGCCGCTTCGCTTTTTTTGATCGATGATTTCTTCAACGTCCGCACCAACTTCTGCTGCAATGGTTTCAGCAACAAAACGTGCGTTACCAGTTCGGGAATAATAAACAACAAGACTCTTCAAATTAAACACATCAGCAGAGCTGTAGTCAAAGGAAATTGAATATAAAACTTGCTGTGACGAAAAACTAAGTCAGAATTAGAAAAATGAAAAATTGCCCTTAGAAAAAATGGGCTAACTAACGACTAACGGTGCTGACTAATTGTTTTTGGGCGTTGAAGACTTCTACAGTAAGTGGCATTTGTCCGATTGCGGCATGCGTTGCGCATCCGAAGCATGGGTCGTAAGCTCGGAAAGCCATTTCAACCATGTTTAGTATGCCTTGGTCAACTTTGCCGTTGTGGATTAATCCTTTTGCTGCGTCACGTATGCTCATACAGATTGCTGGGTAATTGTTTGTTGTTGCTACGATTAGGTTTACGTCTTTGACAAGTGCATCTTTGTCTAATGTGTAGTGGTGGATTAGCGTGCCGCGTGCTGCTTCGGTGATACCGACGCCTTCAGTTGGTTCTCCTGGTGTGTTTCGAACGTTTGTGCTGGTGATTTCTGGATCTTTGACTAGTTCCATTGTTCGTTCAGTCGCATATAGAAGTTCGATTAGCCGTGCCCAGTGGAAAGCCAAGGTGCTGTGGACTGGTTTGCCGCCAAGCGTCTTGTACATAACTTCGTATTCTGCCTGTGCAAGCGGTGTTGCCATACCATCTGAAGCGTTTAGCCTTGCCAGTGGGCCAACACGGTAGATGCCACTGTCTTTACCTGGAACTTGTCCTTTCCAACCGATTGCTTTTAGGTATGGGAATTTACTGTATGTCCATTCTTCAACGTGTTCGCCGATGTGTTTTAGGTAATCTTTTGATTCGAATTTGAGGAATTCTTTGCCTGATGGGTCAACGACGCGGATTTTGCCGTCGTAAAAGTTGACTTTGTTGTTTTGGTCAACTGTTCCCATGTAGTAGGTGGGCATAGTGTATGCTTGGCTCTTGATCATTTCAAGGTATTTGGTGTTGCCTAAAACAATGTCATGGAAAAGTTTCAGTGTGAACTGTGCAAAGTCTACGCATGAAGAAGCCATGTTTTCGATTTCTTGTCTATTTTCTTCAGTTAATGATTTGGAGATTCCGCCTGGTAATCCGCAGACTGGATGGGTTGCTTTTCCCCCGATTATTTCAGTCATTTTTTGGCCGTAAGCTCTGTGTTTTATTACTTCTTTTGCAACAGGCATACCTACTTTCTCGATGACACCTAGGATGTTGCGTTTTTCTGGAGGTGCATCTGGTCCAACTACGAAGTCTGGTCCGCCAAGATAATAGAAATGCAATGTATGATCGTAAATGAAATATGCGCTGTACATGAGCTCGCGTAGTTTCTTTGCTGCTGAGGGTGGTTCAACGTTGAATGCCGCGTCTAAGGCTTTTGTTGCTGCAAAATGGTGGGCAACTGGGCAGACACCGCAGATTCTTGTGGTTAGTTGAGGCATGAGTTCGGCTCGTCTGCCGATGCAGAATTTTTCGAAGCCTCTAAGCTCTGGAATCTTGAGATATGCGTTTTCTACTTCGCCGTTGTCGTTTAGGAATATGGATACGTTGCCATGTCCTTCAAGTCGGGTAATTGGATCTATAATTATTTCTTTCATTTTTTAATCACTTTTCTTTTTAAAATTGAGGCTGGTAAACTATACATATAGAATGTTCCAACTGGATCTTTAACTTGACTGAGCAAATCTTCAATTTCTTTCTCGGTGTACTTTACCTTACCCGGCTCGCCTTCGTACCCAAGTATCGACGCTAAAGCGCTGATCATTGCTGCTCCTTGATCTGGAACGTTTGGAGCTGGTCCACCGCAGCCTGTGCATGGCATATCAACTTTTAAGCATTGAGCACCGCATCCGCTTCTAGTTGCAAGTCCTAAACAGAGGATACCTTGTTCAAGCAAACATTTTTCTGGTTCAGGAGCTTTATCGTAAACTCTGAAAATTTTGCCGATTTTTTTGTTATCACGTTTTCTTGGGCATTCATCGCATACTGCTTTGAGCGGTGCAAGCACTGAGCCTTTTGGCGGCAGTTTGTTGCTGGCTATTGCATCTATTGCGGCAGCGATTAGTTTAACTGGTGGTGGGCAACCTGGCAAGTAATAATCTACATCGACTGTTTGAGCAAGGGTTTTTACTGTGTCGTAGAATTCAGGGATTTTGAGTGTGCCTTCTTTGACTTGAGTTTGAGTTTTAGGAGTAGTTGCTTGCGGGTTAATATTTGATTTGTCTTTTATGTAAACTTGATCGAAAATTTCTTTTTTGTTATTTAAGTTTGCTAGTCCAGGCACACTTCCTTGGTGAGCGCATGAGCCGAATGCAACAAGTGTTTTCGATTTTTCCCTCAAAACCTTAGCCATATGTTCTTGTTCTGAGTTGCGTATTGAACCGTTAAAGAATGTTATGTCAATTGATTTTTCAGGCATTGCTTCTACATCTTTGTATTTGATGTCAATAGCCACTGGCCAAAAAACAATGTCGGCTAATTGTACTACGTCAAGGATTTTTTCGTTTAAGTCTAGGACTGCTATTTCGCAGCCGCCGCAGCTTGCAGCCCAGTAAAACGCTATTTTTAGTTTGTTTTTGCTCATTGTTTGTTTCCTTCTTCAGCTATTTGTTTTAGTATTTTTGATGCGTTAACTCGGAGTTCATTGAAGGCTAATTCTTCTGGAGTTAAGCCCATTGCTAACCCGAGCAGTTGTGGGTAATGCAGAATCGGGATGCCATAGGTTTCATTAAACACTTTCTCTATGCGTAACTCGTTTGTATCATACATTATATGGCAAAATGGACAAATTGTGATTAACGCTTGAGCCTCAACCATTTTTACGTGACTTAACTTATCTCGAGCGAGTTGCAAGGCGATTTTGTCACTAACTCCAACGCTTGGTGCTCCACAACATTCTGTTTCGTCAATGTAATCCAGGCATAGTTGCTCCAGTAGCTTCGATGAGCATTTTTAGAGTTTGTGGATCTTCAGGATCGTCAAAACCGATGTATTCTTTGGGTCTTAAGATGTGGCAACCGTTGTGTTCTGCAACTTTAAGCATTGTAAGTGGTTTTACGACCGAGGCTTTTATTTTTTCTACGCCAACATCTTCCTTTAACAATTGAAGAAGATGTTTTGCTTCTATTGTACCTTTGAACTCCAATCCTACTTCTTTGAGGTGACCATTAATTTGCTCTTTTAGTGCTTTATCCTCTTTAAGGATTTTATTGACTTTTTTTAGTGTGCCGGCACATCCAGGACAAAGTGTCAGAATATTTAAGCCCGTTTGCTCTGCCATCGCCAAGTTTTTTGCCGCTAAGATAAGCATCATTTCATGACTTACTGGATCTAAAGGTAAACCACAACAATTGAATTCGGGCATCTCAACCAATTCAACACCGAGCTTCGCGAGAACTTTGCGAGCAGAAATCTCATAGGCAGAAACACGATAAGGAATTGCGCATCCAAGAAAAATCAGGTATTTATTTCCCAGCTGGTTGCCCTCCTACTGGTTTCTGGACGGTTTCGACGAATTTTACGCCTTTGAGTACTTTTCGTACGTTTTCAGGGTTGCCTTTTGGCAAAGGAGGCAAACATTGGGATTCGCGTTTTTTAACTCTCAACTCAGGAATCTTGAAAGCGTAACCTGATTCAAGCAGACTTGCAGTTTGATCTTTGAAGACTTGAGGTACACAACCACTTTCTGCTGCTAAATTTCGAAATACTCTAATTACCGCTGCCACCTCAACATCCTGAGGGCATCGATCGGTGCAAGTGAAGCAGGCTGCGCATAACCATAATGTGTCACTTTTGAGAACGCGGTCTTTCAGACCAAGCTGTGCCATGTGAATTAGTGTGCGTGGACGGTAACTGTCACTGTATCTCGCAACTGGACAGTCTGATGTGCATGTTCCGCACTGAAAACACTTAAGTATTTTTTCGCTTCCGTGCTGTTTCTGCAGTTCGTACTTGAATTTTGGATCTAGCTCAGAAGCTTTTATCGGCTCTTTGCCTGATGGAGATTGTTGATGCTGTCTCAGTCACATTAATTCACTTTGACAGTTAGGTAGCACCTACGTGCTTATTTTATTTGAATGCCCTACTCAAATACATAAATCTTCAGTAAAGCCTTAGATATTCTTCCATGTTTAAGACATGACTTTTTTACGTGAAGTCTATGGAAAGTAAGCGGTTTTTTGTTAGAAGTTAGATCTTATTTGGTCTCGTTGCCTTTAAGAATCGATTACTTTATGGCTTTTGCTTTAGTAGCTTTACGTTTTTTCGCTTTTTTGACAGCCTTTTTTTGAGACCTTCTATTAACGTACACCAGAATTCCAATTACCCAAACGACGGCTAGTGCGATAAGCACTATTTCAACTACTTCAATGAGGTTTAAATGGGCTAAAGGGTCATCAACTGATGATGAACCACTAACTGCACCTAAGAGAATTCGGGCTAGTAGCTGTTGGTTGCGACGCTTGATTGGTATTGGTTGGTAAACTATTAGTGGGCTGAGATTGGCTCGTTGGCATTGCGGTCGGCATTTGTTCCAGATCGATGTCAGCGCTTATTGGTGCGGTTGAGCTTGGTTGATTAAGAATGGGAAGGAAATTAACAACACCAAGGTTGAAATCGTATTTGAAGTCCCGTATCGTTTGGTTTATTGCTTGCGTATCTGTTGTGCCCCACCAATTATTCGATAAGTCAATATTTGTGTTACATAGAATAACAACACTGTTTTGAGTGCTACCAAGGATATTGTTATTTGTTATAGTTGCGGAAAGAGGTGTTGATTGAATTTGGATTCCTATTGCACTATTAACTAAAGCGTTATTTTCTATAGTGCCTCCAGCTATAATTCCAATGTTATTGTTAACTAGGTAATTGTTCTCAATGTCAACTTTAGCACTGTTACCTGATATTCCATAATTGCTGCAGTTATCTATTACATTTCCTTTAATAGCTACCTGTCCATCAGCATTGATTCCGTTGTAAAAGCTGAGAATTTTGTTATTTAAAACGACAGCATTTTCGTGTGCTACAATTGCGGTTGCTTGACCCCCGGTTATATTGAAGAAGTTATTTGCAACGGTTGAGGAGCCGCCAACGGATATGCCTTCTATGGCTGCATTTTGAACGATATTACCTGTAATAGAAGGTGAACCGCCGCCTTTTGATAAAACCGCCATCCAAATTGGATTATTGAAAACATTGTTTGCTATTTTTGGGGAACATCCTTGGGCAATAATGGATACTTGATTGAAAAGGACATATTCAATAATGCAGCCTGAATTTGTTTGGTCATTCCAACCGGTGCTTGAAGGATTAAACTGTATTTGTTGGTATGGATTGCTTATTGGGTCATCTGTTTTTATACAAATATTATTGCTGCTTGTGCCTTGTGCTGTAAGTGTGCCGTTTACTAAAAGATAGTAACTGCCAAAATCAACAGTTGCTCCAGGCTCAATTGTTAAGGTTACACCGCTTGGCACTCCGACAGGACCAGTCAATTGATAAGGACTATCAGCCGCGCTCCACGTTGTGTCCGAAACTATTAATCCACCAACAAACTTGGAAGCATGAATATTGGTTATAAAAGCTAACCCAATTAGGGTCACAACGATAAAGAGAGCAGCAAATAGTAGCTTTTTCATTTATTACCCTCAATTAACTTAGCGGGCCCTTGTTTTATAGGCTTACGTCTTTTCGCTCTCTTAACAACATTTTTTTGAGATCTTCTGTTGAAATAAGCAAGGGTCCCAACTACCCAACCAATGCCCACGATTATTAGCATTATTTCGATTGCTTCCGTGAAGCTTAGATGGGCTAATGGATCGTCAGGTGATGAGGAGCCGCTGACTGCACCTAATGAATTTGGACTTGAAGTTTGAAGACCTTGACCGGGTGTGTAATTTGGTGAAATTACAGGAGTGGGTTCTTGTGTGGAGAATGTTAGCGCAGGCGTTGGAAGTGGACCAAGATTAATATTAGGGCTTGACGGCGCTGTTGAGCTTGGATCTGTTAGAATTGGCTCAAAGTTAACAGTGCCCAGGCTGAAGTCATATTTTGAATCGTGGATTGATGTGGTTATAGCATGGGTGTCCGTGGTTCCCCACCAATTATTAGCTAAATCAACATTTTCTGGGCTTCTCAGAACTACGTTGTTTTCGGAGTTGCCGTAAATGTTGTTGTTGGTAACGCTCGTTGGGGGATTGACATCTAAACCCTCTTTATTGTTGATTACTGTGTTGTCCTGAATTATTCCGCTCCCAATTATTCCAATTTGGTTACCGGATATGTAGTTGTGTAAAATTTTAGATGAGTCACCACTGTCCACTGCGTGGAGACTACAGTACAATATGGTGTTCCCTTCAAGGATTACTTGTTGGCTGAGAGATGCCCCAACACAGCAATGTTCTATCCGGTTGTTTCGCACATACGCGTTATCTGAAGCAGTGATTCCATATTCATTACCTGTTCCAATAATCTTGTTATTTACAATGTTTGAGGAGCCTCTTACATGCATGCAGGCGTTTCCCATTAAATTAAAAGTGTTATTAACAACTAATGGTGAAGCTACTAATGTAGGGTCACTATTTACCCATAATGCTTGTGCTGTCTGGTTGGAAAAAACGTTTTTACTTATTTTTGGGGAACAATCTGTAATGACAATGCAGCTGCTATGAACAAAGCAGTTTTCTATTATACAACCTGTCTGTGTTTGTTCGCTCCAACTTGCGCTACCTGGGAAAAATTGGATTTGGAAGCCTTCGGTTTGACCGAACGGGTAATCCGTTGTAAAAACAATATTCTTATCGTTTGTACCTTCAGCTCTCAGTGTTCCGTTAACCTGTATGTAGTAAGCCTTAAAATCGACAGTTACCCCAGGCTCAATCGTTAAGGTTACGCCACTTGACACGCCGACGGACCCTGTTAGTTGATAAGGGCTATTTGCTATTCCCCAAGTAGTGTCGGAAGTTATTAGTCCACCAACAGACGAAGAGGCATGAACATTACCCATGAAAAATGTGCTGCCAGCTAAGAAGACAATAATTAGCAAAGAGCAGAAAAGCTTCTTCATGTTTCCACAGCTGATAAGTGGTCGCTTTAAGATTTAAGATTTATTAATTAAGAATCAATTGTCGAAAAAAGAAAAGATGTTTACTTAATTTTGCGGTCCACTAGCAATCCGCTCGAGTCAAACATTTTTATTTCAAGAGGCATTTTGCCAACTGCATGGGTTGCGCAGCTTAAGCATGGGTCAAAAGCGCGGATTACTGCTTCAACGCGGTTTAGCATGCCTTCTTGAAGCTGTTTTGCTTTGACGTATTTTTTGGCTACTTGCGTTACTGCCATGTTGTAGGCGATGTTGTTGTGTTCTGTTGCAATTATCATGTTGTTCCACGTTATCATTCCTTGCGAGTCGACTTTGTAGTGGTGAATCAGGGTGCCTCTGGGTGCTTCTGCCACTCCGACGCCTTCATAGTTGTTGACTAGGGCTTTTGATGTGACGTGTTCAGAGAGGATTTCTGGGTCTTCAAGCAAATTTTTGGCCGTTTCAAGGCAGAATAGCATTTCGATTAATCGAGCATAGTGATAGTGGAACGTGCTTTGTACAACGCCATTTTTGCCTAGTTTCTTGAATTCTTTTAGTTCTTGGTCTGCAAGCGGTGTGTCACAGTGAGAAGCGACATTAAGTCTTGCCAACGGTCCGACTCTGTATGCGCCGTCTGGGTACCCGACTGATTTGAAGTATGGAAACTTCATGAAAGACCATGGTTCAACGGCTTCTCCGATGAAGTCGCGGTATGTTGTTGGATCAACGCATTGTGCAGAGACTTTGCCGTTATTGTCAACGATAGTAAGTGTGCCGTCATAATGTTCTAAGCCCCCATCAGCAGTTACTAAACCCATGTAGTAACTTGGGAAATTGCCGAAGTTTTCAACCTCTTCTTCAAAGCCATCCAGCATCTTCTTGTACATTTCCAACGTTTGTTGGGCTCCCTGAAGGGCTTCAGGCAGATTGACGCGAAGATAGTCGGCTCTTTCCTTTGTAAGTGGCCATTTTGCGCCGCCTGGCAGTATCCATTCGCTTGAATGAATGCGTTTGCCAGCGATTTTTTCGATCAGTTCTTGTCCATACTTGCGGAGTTTTATTCCACGCATGGCTAGTTCAGGCTGTTTTTCAATTAAGCCGAAAATGTTTCTTTGCGCTGGGTCAGAATCGAAGCCCAAAAGGAAGTCGGGTGAGGAGAGGTGGAAAAAGTTTAGTGCGTGTGATTGGATTAGTTGACCCATATGCATTAAACGTCTTAGCATTATGGCGGTTTTTGGTGGGTTTACGCCGACGATAGCGTCGCATGCTTTGGCTGAAGCAAGTAGGTGGCTGACTGGGCAGATGCCGCAGGCTCTGATGTTATACTTGGCATTTCGTAGAATGGTCTGCCTTCGGTGAATTTTTCGAATCCGCGGAAATCAACTACTTTGAATAGGGCTTCTTTTACTGAGTCATCTTCGTTTAGCAGGATAGTTACTTGAGCGTGCCCTTCGATGCGCGTGATTGGACTAATAGTAATTTTTTTCTCTGCGTTCACTTTAACCATATTTTGATCTTCCCTCCATAACTGGTGTTCGGCCAGCCAACAATTCAGTTAAAACATAATTTATGAGGTCGGCGTGGAGGTGGACATCCTGGAATAAAAAAGTCAACTTTGACCATTTCATGTAGTGGACGAGCATGGATAAGCAGTTTAGGCACGGCTGTGGGGATGGCGGCGTTTAAGTCGGCTGGATCTTTATATGCCCGCTCCAGAACTGCTTGGTCGCTGTGTCGCCATGAATTTCGCAGGGCTGTAACGTTTCCAGTTACGGCGCAGTCGCCAAGTGAAATTAGGATTTTTGTTTTTGTTCGAACTTTTTTTAGCATTGCAAATTGATCTTCGTTTGCAACTGCGCCCTCGATGAGTGTAACGTCAACGTTTTCCGGGAATTCTTTTACGTCCACTATTGGACTGTGAACCAACGTTATTTTTTTGGCTAAATCAATTAGCCGTTCGTCCAGGTCAAGAAAGGACATGTGGCACCCTGAACAGCCGCTAAGCCAAACAGTTGCAACCCTAACTTTCTGATTTGCAGTCATTTGCGGTTCCTCCTCGCCGTAATAAATTCGGCGATATCTTTGTTTTTGGTGTGGTCTATGGGTTCGCCTTCAATGTAGATGGCTCCGACTGGGCAGACTTTGGCGCATTTGCGGCAGGAAGTGCATGAGCAGGAATTACCCCAAGGTTCATCAAGATCCATGATGACCTGAGAGTCTTTACCTCGGAGTTTAAGGTCAAGAGTGTGGACGCCTTCGATTTGGTCGCAGACTCGAATGCATCGGGTGCACAGGATGCATCTGTTTCGGTCAATAACTAAAAAGTCATGAGTGGAATCGATCTCATCATGGCTCCAGTTACGTTCAAACATGACATGGTCAACTCCAAGCTGATTTGCCATGGCTTGCAGTTCACAGTGATCGTTAGCTACGCACACCGAGCAAATATGAGTGCGTTCAGCAAGCAGCATCTGTACAGCCATTTTACGGTACTCTTTCAGTTTAGGAGATTGAGTAATAACTTCCATTCCTTGGCCAACTGGAGTTGTGCAGGCTGGGAAAAGTTTCGGGTTGCCGCCAATTTCTACGAGACACAATCGGCAGCCGCCATAAGCAGTTAAGCCTTCAACGTTGCAAAGAGTAGGAATTATGATGCCGATGTCTTTTGCCGCGTTTAAAATTGTTGTGCCTTCAGGAACTGTTATTTCAACGTCGTCAATTTTGAGTTTAATTTGGTTAATGCTCATGCTTCTTCCTCCTCGTCTCGGGTTTTGAAGCATTTTCCAGCGTCACATTGCTTTTCAATGATATGTTTAACGTATTCGTCTTTGAAGTAACGCAGAGTGGTTATCACTGGGTTGGGTGCTGTTTGACCTAGACCACAGAGGCTGGCGTCCCGGATGAAAACACTGGATTTCTCCAAGGTTGCAATGTCACTCATTTCGCCTTGGCCGTGAGTTATTTTGTCAAAAACTTCCTTAACTCGGGCTAACCCTGCTCGGCATGGAGTGCATTTGCCGCAGGATTCGTCAATACAGAATTCAGTGAAGAACCTTGCAGTGTCAACCATACATGAATCTTCATCAAGCACGACTATGCCGCCTGAACCCATGATTGCGCCAACCTTTGTTAACGAGTCATAGTCAATTGGTGATTCAAGGAGCGTTTCTGGAAGACAACCGCCTGAGGGTCCACCGACGAGGACTGCTTTGAATTTTTTGCCGTCTGGTACTCCGCCGCCAATGTCAAAAACTACTTCTCTCAGGGTTATACCCATTGGAACTTCGATTAAGCCAGGATTGTTTACTTTGCCTGTTAACGAGAAACATTTTGTTCCGCTGCATTTTGGTGTGCCCAGCTTTTGGAACCATAAGCCGCCGTTCTGAATGATGAGTGGGATGTTGGCTAGGGTTTCCACGTTTTGGATAAGTGTGGGTTTCTGCCACAATCCAGAGTTGGCTGGGTATGGTGGACGGGGACGAGGCATTGCTCTGCGACCTTCAACTGAAGCGAGAATAGCCGTTTCTTCTCCAGCCACGAACGCTCCTGCGCCGAAGTCGTACTTCAAGATCAAACTTGAAGGGTGTTTCCAGAATATTTTCGCCCAAAAGAGTCATGGCTTTTGCTTGGGCCATGGCTTTCTGAAGAGTTTGAATTGCAAGTGGATATTCAGAGCGAATGTAAATGTAGCCTTTCTCTGCGCCTATCGCGTAGGCTGCGATAAGCATGCCTTCAATGATTGCGTGTGGGTCAGCTTCAGCAAGTGTTCGGTTGGCGAAGACTCCTGGGTCGCCTTCGTCAAGGTTGGCTACTATGTATTTGGGTGTGTTTTGTGCTCTTGCTACAAGACTCCATTTCTGTCCTGTTGGAAAACCTGCGCCGCCTCGTCCTCTGAGTCCGCTGGTTACTACTTCGTAAATTACTCCTTGCGGAGTCATGGTTGCAAGACATTTAACAATTGCAGAGTAGCCGCCCGCAGAAATGTAATCTTGAATTCTTGAAGGATCAATTTTTCCTGCGTTACGAAGAACCAACCGATGCTGCTTTTGGAAGTATGCTTGGTTCTTGTAGAGCATGTCTTTTACGGGTAATCCTAAAACGATGTGGTCGCGAACTATTTCTCGTACTCTTTCTGGGCTAACGCTTTGGTAGAGGTAGTCGCCTGGTTCAATAAGCACTGCTGGACCAACAGAGCAGGTGCCGATGCAACCTGTACGGGCAACTTTGCATTCCTTGTCAACGCCGAATTCTTTGACAGCGTCCTCGAAGGCTTTAAGAACTTTAAAGGCGCCAAAAGGAACGCAGCCGCTTGAGCAGCACACGTTAATACGGTATTTGTAGGCTCTTTGGAATTCAAGTTCTTGAGTAACTATGCTTGCAGATCAGCTAGTTTCAGATTTGACTCCTCCGAGCGCATTTTTGATTTTTTGAATTACCACTTCTTTGGTTGCTTTACCAATTACTTCGTCATCAACAACGATGTTTGGAGCCATAGCGCATGCACCAATGCAACGAGTCAAAAGCAAAGAAAACTTGCCATCAGCTGTGGAGCCTCCTCGTTTAACGTTGAATTCTTGCTCAATAGCTTCGATGATTTGCTCAACACCTTTAACGTAGCAGGCGGTGCCTAAGCATCCAGTTACGACATGTTCGCCTGGTTTTCTAAGTTTAAAGAAACTGTAGAAAGTTACAACGCCATAAACGTGGCTTGGAGGAAGATTCAGCGAAGCAGAAATATCCATAAGCAAATCTTTATCTAAGTATCCATAAATTTCTTGGGCGCGATGCAATATTTCAAGAAGAGCGCTTTCCTGATAATTGTGTTCTTTTAGGACTTTTTCCAGCATTAGGCGTCGTTTATCGTCTTTTGCCAAAAATTATCCTCCGTTAGGGTTGTTTTCAACGCTTTCTCAAAATTTACAGAAGCTCGAAATATAAAAGGATACAGCAAAGAATTAATGCCATATACGAAAGTTTTTGCAAAATAATTAACTTTTGAACTTAGGCTAAGAATAATTATTTTATTGGTAAATAAAAGATTAAGTTTCAGGATAAAAGAGAAATTAGGTTTTTTTCTTTAGGTTGATGCTATTTCTTGCTGTTCTTTGACTTCTTTTTTTCTTGTTCTACCGGTGTGATTTGCTGTTTTGATTGTTCTTTTGGAGGTTCAGGCAACTGTTACTAGAGCATCGTGTATCGATATCTTCGTTTTTGAGGTCAAGTGTTGCTTTGACTGTGCCATCGCTTAAGTATTCAATGTTGAAACCCATTTTCTTTGTTAAGCTTAAAGCTCGGTAATTATCAGGCAGCATGATTGCGTAAACACTTTCAACGCCTTTTTCCTTTGCAATATCAAGCGCGTAATCAACCATTTTAGTGCCTAAACCTAAACCTTGCCAGTAATCGCTTACAATGAAAGCCATTTCACTGCTTTTTCCGTCAGATTCAATGCTGACGCGGCTTACGCCGAGGATTTTTCTTTTTCCATTTTCAACCATTTCAGCGACAATTGCGACTTCTCTGTCATAATCAACGTTGCAGTAGCGGACTCGAACTTCATGTGGTGTGTCTTTTAGCATTTGGAAGAATCTGTATCGTATGGATTCTTCTGAGAAGCTTTGGAACATTTCCAGCCACATTGGTTCATCTTCAGGTTTTATGGGTCGTAGCAGTACTTCTTGGCCGTTTTTTAGTTGCCACAGAATTTCTTGTCCTTTTGGGTAAGGGCTGATAACCATGTGTTCGTGGGGTTCAAATTTCTTGCAAACTGCTTCTTTGTCAATTACTATGCGGGCGTCAAGGATGCAGGCGTCTTTCTCGCTTATCAAAAGGGGATTGATGTCAATTTCTTTTATTTGCGGGAAATCAACAAGCAACTGAGAGAAAAGTAGCATAGTTTCATCGAGTTTTTTGAGGTCAACTGGAGCTGAACCTCGGTAGCCTTTGAGTAAACGGTAAACTTTTGTTTCTTCCATCATGCGGTGAATAAGAGTGGTATTTAATGGTGGAAGACCAATTGAGTAGTCTTTGAAGAGTTCAACGCCGACGCCGCCCATGCCGAAAAGTATTACGGGACCAAAGACAGGGTCAGTTTTTCCGCCGATGATAATTTCTTGTCCTTTCTTTTCAATCATAGGTTGAACGGTTACACCGATTATTTGGGCGTTCGGGTTGTAGGCGGTTGCTCTTTGAATTAGCACTTCGAAGGCTTCGCGGACTTCGTTTGGAGTGTTAACGTTTAGGATTACTCCGCCTGCATCGCTTTTATGGACGATTTGAGGTGACAGAATCTTTAGTACAACTGGGAAGCCCATTTCTTGGGCAAAAGCAACTGCTTCATCCACGTTGTTGGCGACTGCGGTTCTTACGACTGGGAAATTGTAGTATTTGAGAATTTTTTTAGCTTCATCTTCAGTTAAAACTTCTCGGCCTTCAAACGCTGCGTTTCTCAATATTACCATGATTGGGCGTTTTGGTGGTGAAGCATCAACTGGCAGTTCTTCAGGGGTTTCGTAGAGAAGTTCAATGTTGCGTTGGTAATTGTACATGTACATGTAGGTTTTGATTGCTTGTTCAGGAGTACTGTAAGTGGGAATGTTGTTTGCGTTAAGGATGCTGTTTGCTTCTTGCACTGCGCCAAAACCCATAAACGAGGTTAAGATAGTTTTGTTCTGGTAGGTTTTGTTGCGTACCAAGTTCAACTATGTTTTTGGCTATTTCAACTGATTCCGAAACTGCTTGCTGAGTAAAAATAATCAAGATACCATCAATGTTTTCGTCGTTTAAGCAAGCTTCAACTGCAGCCTTATAACGCTCAGACTTTGCATCACCTAAAACATCAACTGGGTTACCGTGGCTCCAGAAAGGAGGCAAAACAGCGTTAAGTGAATCCATCGTTTTCTGGCTTAACTTTGCCAATTTACCGCCTTGAGCAATCAAAGCGTCAGTTGCCATTACACCGGGTCCACCAGCGTTAGTGATTATGGCAAGTCTTGGACCTTTGGGCAGTGGTTGTGTTCCTAAAACTTCAGCTGCGTTAAATAAATCAGCAATTTCGTTTACTCGTACAATACCTGCACGTTTGAAAGCTGCATCGTAAATGTCATCTTCACCTGAAAGTGAACCCGTGTGTGAAGCTGCGGCTTTTGCGCTTTCGGCGAATTTGCCTGATTTAACAACAATTATGGGTTTGGTTCTTGCAAAGTGTCTTGCTGCACTCATGAATTTGCGTGCTTCAGTTATGCCTTCAACATACATCAGTATGCTTTTGGTTTTTGGGTCAGAACCAAAATAATCAATAAGATCGCCAAAGTCAACGTCAATCATGGAGCCGACTGAAACGAAATTGCTAAAACCAATGTTTTCGTGGATTGCCCAATCAAGGATTGCTGAACCTAAAGCGCCGCTTTGTGAAAGAAAAGCGACATTGCCTGGTTTTGGCATTTTATCCAAAAAAGTAGCGTTAAGGTTTACTCGCGGACGAATCATGCCAATGCAGTTTGGACCAATAACTCTGATGCCATATTTCTTGGCGATTTCAACAATTTTTTCTTCTAAAGCTTTTCCTGCTGGACCAGTTTCCTTGAATCCTGCAGAAACAATGATTACGCCTTTCACCTTTGCCCTTCCACATTCCTCCATAACGTCTGGAACAGTTTTGGCGGGTGTGGCAATCATGACCAAATCAACTGGCTCTGGAATCTGATCAACTGATTTGTAAGTTTTAACGCCCAAAATTTCTGGCTTTCGAATGTTTACAAAGTAAACTTTGCCAGTGAAGCCCATTTGGGTAAAATTTTTAACAATTGCGTAACCAACTGAACCTTCCGCATCACTGGCTCCTACGATAGCTACACTTTGAGGGTCGAAAATCTTATCAAGATTTAATGTTCCCATTCTGGCTTTAACCTTCTAAGTATCCGTCGTATCTAACGCGATAAATTAACGCTTATCGTCTGATTTAATTACTTTGTGGAGCTTAACTTCACAAAAAACGGTAGATTAGCTCTCTTAACAATTATAGAAGTAGGCTAAGAAAACTAATTATTGAAAGTATTTTTTGATTTCAGCAAGCGAAAGAACTGCAACGCCGTTAGCAGTTAACATTTGCTCTGCTTTCTCTACATTGCTTGGGCGCAATATCAACGCTACTTTGCCGTCCACGTGGACAGCTGATGAATAAGCATACTCTATGTTTATGCCAGCGTCACCCAAAATCTTTGTTATTTTTGATAGCGTTTCCTGAGCAGATATGAAAATCGCCGTTACTTCCGTGTTCTTCTTGGATTTGGCAAGGTTAAATTCGGCATCTTCCAAGAACTTTGTAGCTTTTTCAGGTTCTTCAGTTATCAACCTGACCAAGCCAAACTCGCCTGCATCCGCAATTGACAATGCGAAGACTTTCAATTTGTTTTGATCAAGCTTTGACATAACGTCAAAAAGGGAGCCCGGATGATTATCAAGAAAGACACTTACTTGAGTTATAGGCAAGCATGACACCCATACCTCAAAGGTTTATAATAATATTTAACTGTATGTTAACTCAAAAGTCAAGAAATTTTGACTAAAAAATCGAAGTTTAGTTCAGAAACCTTGACAAGAACCATTTTATGACAAACATTTTGGTCTTAAGCGGCATCAAACTAAGCGTTGACAAGGTCTTGAGTATAGCCAAAACAATTACCACCATAAAAAGTAAAGATGCCCGCTGAACCAAACAAGCGTCTCCAAAACCATGTTAATAACAGACAAGCACAGGATGATTGCGAAGCTTTTTGACCAAAAATTCTGGGAGGATATCAGCCTGAGGATCGAATAAAAAATCCTCATTTCGAGAAAATCGAATTTCAAATCGAATATACGATTTCTCAAAAGTTAAGGTCGATTTGGGTGACGCATTGTCAAAGTTAGGAGCATATTTTTTGAATTGGATAATTTGTATGATGACGAAGAGAATGACTAATCATTCTCTTCGTTAATTCTGGTTTATTCTTATTTCTTTACCCAAACATGGGTGATTTCCCCAAATACATATTTGCGATAATCGTTTGCTTCTTTGTAAGCTTCGTTTATATAGTCTTTAGCTTCTTGTGTGTAAAAATCATTGGGATTGGGGGTAGTAATTTCCGTTAATTTACATTCAATAATTAGTCTGGCTTCTTTGAAAGACATATCTCCGGAAGGAGTTTGAACACTTGTCAATTCAACTTCTTTCATTTTCTCACTATCTCTTCCTGATTTACTTCCCAAAAAGAGTATTTGTTCCTTATATTCATTCGGGAAGTAAGACATCGTATATGTTTGCTCTTTTTGAATCATTTCAAGCGTATAACGGTCTGCTCGAAGAATACACCAAGTGGTGGGTTTCTTGAAAAGAATCCCCAAACCACCCCCACTGGCTGTCATGGAATTATAATGATCTTCCTTGCCCGCAGTAATAACCGGAAAAACTTTTCCTACCAACGTAAATACATTGTCGCATATCTCTTCCGGAGAAATTTGTTTAAATAATTGATCAAAATTCATCTCTTTGACATTTACATGATTTGTTTTTTCTTTCATTTTTTCTCCTTGCATGTCTGGTCTATTTAAAGTATTATTATACATACTATATATTACTACGTCAAGTAGGGTTTACTGAAAAAGTAGAAAAACCAATAAAATTAATAGTCAAACGGGATTAGGCAAAGTAAGAAGTGCACGGAAAATGAGGAAAAGAACTCAAAGCTAGCACCTTTTACAATCGCAACTGTTGCCACTATTCCAGAAGTAATAATAATTGGGATTGTTGCTACTTTGGTTATTTGCTTCAGGAAACAAAAAACAAGAAAGTTTAATCAAGAAATATCGTAATATCAGAGCATTTTTGAAAAGTCATCGTACACTTTGCTTCTATGCCCGATAAAAAGAATGACTACTTGTTTTTTGTTTTGGTCTATTTCGTAGATGACTCGATAGTCGCCTACTCTTAGGCTCCAGAAATCTGATTGCTTTAGGGGTTTTCCGATTTTGTCGGGGTTTTCACGAAGTTGTTTTGCGCTCTCGATTATTCTGGTTCGGATATGTTTTTCTGTTTTTTGGAGTTCTTTTGCTGCTTTAGGGTGCAGGAGTACTTTGAAAGTCACTCTATTTCCTCTATGGGGATGAGGGATTCTGGGTGTTGTTTTGCTTCTTCGCTTCGCTTCAGGAGCATGTTAAAGAAGTTGCATGTTTTTTCGCGTTCTTGGTAGTGGCTGATGATTGATTTTATGGCGTCGCTTCGGTTTTTGAAGCGGCCTTCCGCTACCCATTTGTCTATTTCTTCGAGTGTTTTTTGTGGAAGACGCAATTGTACTTGAGCCAAATAAACCACCGTAAACAGTACTGTTTACAACCCACTTAAACGTTTCCTAAACATTCATCCAAAAAATCGCCTTTGCCAAATACACATTGGACAGCTTAATGATCTTTTCAATGTCCTTCTGGAAATCGGTCTCAGATTTTCTGCCTGATTCAGAAAGGCTAATTGTACCAAATAGAACACATATAGCTTAATTTGTGACATAAATGTCACAATATTTAATAGGCTTCCTTTTCTTTAGAAGGTTAATCCTAAAAAAGTGAAAAGATAATGATTAGCCCAACAAATTCAAATTTGCAAAAAATGGTTAACAAAACCAAATGTCCAGACTGCGATTCAGAACTCAATATTCCTTTCGACACAGAAATGGGAGAAGTTTTGAGCTGTCCCGGTTGTGGACTTGAACTCGAAGTCAAGAAAATATCTGATGGAGGTGGATGCGTAGATCTTCAAGAGCTAGTTATTGAAGGCGAAGATTGGGGCGAGTAATCTTCTTCGTCAAATTTCTTGTTTTTTCAAATCGTTTTCATTATTTTTTTTCTTTAGATTCAATTTTGTTATCGACAGATTTGTATGGTTTCGGATGTGTATCTAGCGATACTGCATGTAGCTTTTCCTTTGTCAATTTAACACAGTGAATATTTTATATACTCAATCTCTTATAGAGAATCATAGAATAGGTGAGATTTTATGTCGTATTGTCCAAAATGTGGCCATAAAGTGGACGAAACGATGACTTTTTGTCCAAATTGCGGAGCTTCATTGAAAACGGGAACCTATCAGGGCGCGCCTCCATCAGCATATTCTGCTCGGAATAGAAATGAAAAGCAGGAGAAAAACGAAAAGCAGGAAAAAGGGGAGAAACACGAAAAGGGTCAAGGTGGAATGGTTGGCTGGTTGATAGGAGGGCTAATTTTAGTGTTCTTCGGTGTGGCAGCTTATACCAACATTCTTTATCATTGGGTTCCAAGTGGACCGGAAGCAGGGGCTTTCTGGCTGGTTGCGATCGGCATTATCATAATAGTTGTCGGCATCTACTATGCAACACGAGCTAAACGGCACTTTCCACAAACAACCTAAGAAATCACAAAAACTCAATATTCTTGTTCAAATCAAAGAATAATAGGTAAAATCAGATGAACTATAAAACCTTCAGGGGTTTGGCTTTAATAGCTGTCTTAGTGGGAGCAAGCATAGCTGCAGTTTATTTTTCTGAAGCATCGATTAACTATTCACTTAACCCTTATTTGTATCAAAAAATCGGTAACCAATGGCATACCGTTGACTATGAAAATAACATGAGCTTTCCTGAAACCTTCACACGGATTTACAGTCAAAACAAGGGTTCATTAGACGGTGCCTTTGGCATAATAGTAAGGTTGACTAACGCAACTTTCTCCGAGAATTCTTATCAGCCCTCGCAATTTATCAACAGCAACACAATTAAACTGAACTACAATCTGCAGGGCCATGAAGAAAACTACACTAACGTCTACTTCACAATCGATAGCAAAGTTACTCAATTTGTTATTTCAATCGCTTTTCAAACAAATCAACCATTCATACGTCACATTGAGACTAACTGGGGCGGACAAAGCGAATTCCCCTATGATAACTGGGAGAATAACACTTGGGCACCAATCCAAATTGCGTAAACTCTCAAAATTGACCCATTATTGATGTTTTAAAAAAGAGAATAATATTCTGTTCTCGATAATAGGGAGTGCTCTAGCTCCAAGCAATTACTGTCTTCGCTCTCTTCAACCAAAGTTACGATTGAGATTATTTTTTCTACCCCGATGAAACATGATTTTTACCAAACTTTATATTTCTACGGAGATTAATCCTTGCTAATCGGAGAATAATCAAGTTTGCTAAAGTGCACCGAAGTATCCAAGCAATTTGGAGGACTTCAAGCATTAAAAAAAGTGAATTTCACAGTAAACAGCAACGAAATAACTGGGCTTGTTGGACCTAATGGTTCAGGCAAATCCACATTGCTAAATCTTATCAGCGGAGTTTACAACCCAGATTCTGGGCAAATTGTTTTTTTGGAAGAAGACATCACCAAGTTGCCGCCATACAAGATTTGCGCAAAAGGAATTACAAAAACGTCGCAGACCGTGCAATCTTTTCCAGAAATGACAGCCGTCGACAATGTGTTAATAAGTGTACTTTTCAATCAGAAAAAATCTCAAAACAAAATCAATGCCATATCTAAGGCTCAAGAGCTTCTGAGTTTTGTTGGATTAGGAAAAGAAAAATTTGATGTTCCCGCGAAAAATCTAAATGTTGTTGAGTTACGACGTATCCAGCTTGCCAAAGCTTTGGCAACAAACCCTAAATTGCTACTTTTAGATGAATTGCTTACTGGTTTAACTCCAGCAGAATCTAACGAAGCTATTGAACTTATCAAACAAATTAACAAACAAGGCGTAACCGTGCTCATAGTTGAGCATGTCATGAGAGTAATTATGGGATTATGCGACCACGTAATCGTCCTACAACACGGCGAAAAAATATGCGAAGGAACACCAAAAGAAGTCTGTTCTGACGAAAATGTTGTGAAAGTTTACTTGGGCAAAAAGTTTACGTTTAATGAGGAGGAGTAAATGTGTTAGAAGTAGAGAATGTTTCATCTTCTTATGGCATGGTGCAAATACTCCGAGACGTAACCTTCAAAGTTGAAGAGAAAGAAATTCTCAGCATAATCGGGCCTAATGGCGCTGGAAAAACAACTCTTGTAAAAACGATCATGGGTTTTCTGCATCCGAAAGCTGGAACCATCAAGTTTAAGGGTGAAAACATCGAGAAAACGCCGACATATGAAATAGTCAAAAAAGGCTTAACAATGATTCCTGAAGGCAGAGAAATCTTTCCCAGAATGACCATTGAAGAAAACCTAATGCTAGGTGCCTACACAATAAAAGACAAAGCGAAGATTAAAGAAACAAAAGAGAACGTTTACCAAATTTTTCCAGTGCTTAAAAAGAAAGAAAAAGCTTTGGCTCAAACCTTGAGCGGCGGCGAACAGCAAATGCTCGTTATCTGCCGAAGCTTAATGTCTAATCCTCAACTGTTGATTTTGGATGAGCCATCATTAGGATTGGCACCAATAATTGTGGAAAAAGTTTTGGATACTATTCGCACAATCAATGATGAAGGCGTCACGGTTGTACTTGTGGAACAGAATATTCATGACTCGCTAAATGTGGCCGACAGAGGTTATGTTTTAGAAGAAGGAAGAATTGTTTTAGAAGGAAAAAGTAGGGAACTTTTATCTAATAGTCACATAAAAGAAGTGTATTTAGGGCTTTAAAAAAAGCGAGGGAAAAAAACGGTTGAACGGCAAATACTGGAACGAAAAAATCGAAACCATGCCTGCAGAAGAAGTTAAAAAGCTTCAGCTGAAAAAATTAAGAGAACAAGTCAAACATTGCTATCAAAATAGCGGCTTTTACAAGAAAAAATTTGACAGCATCGGATTAAAACCTGAAGACATACGCTCACTTGACGACCTACAGAAAATTCCTTTCACAATAAAGACCGATTTAAGAGACAATTACCCGTTTGGCATGGTCGCCGTCAAATCTGATGAAATCTGTGAGATTCATGCTTCCAGCGGAACAACCGGAAACCCAATTGTCGGCGCTTACACAAGAAGTGACTTGGATGTTTGGCAAGAATTAATGGCAAGATCCATCTACACTTGTGGCGGACGACAACAAGACGTTATACATATCGCTTATGGCTACGGATTGTTTACAGGTGGCATGGGCTTTCATTATGGCGCTCAAAAAGTTGGAACCAAAATTATTCCAGCAAGCGGCGGAATGACCCAGCGCCAAATAAAACTTATGAAAGATTTAGAAGCCACCATTTTGGCATGCACACCAAGTTTTGCAGTTTACCTTGCTGAAACAATGGTACAAGAAGGAATAGACCCCAGAAAAGACCTTAAACTCAAAATTGGAATGTTTGGAGCTGAACCATGGTCAGACAAAATTAGAGAAAGAATAGAAAATGACATGGGAATCAAAGCCTATGATGTTTATGGGTTAACAGAACTTTGTGGTCCAGGTGTCTCTATCGAGTGCCCTGTGCACAATGGATTACACATTGCAGAAGACCATTTCATCGTTGAAACAATTGACCCTGATACAGGCGAAGTTTTGCCTGTTGGAGAAGAAGGCGAACTTGTCTTTACAACACTTAGCAAAACAGGCTTGCCCATGCTAAGGTACAGAACAAGAGACATCTCAAAAATACAACCAGAGAAATGTCCATGCGGACGCACACATGCCAGAATGAATCGAGTGCATGGAAGATCAGACGACATGCTCATTATTCGCGGAGTAAACGTTTTCCCTTCTCAAATAGAGTTTGCTGTAATGTGCTTCTCAGAACTTGCCACACAATACCTAATCGTCGTTGATAGACCTGGAGCCTTAGACACTTTTGTGGTTAAGGTTGAATTATCCGAGAAAGCCTCAAAAGACACTCAGATAGATAAAAACGCATTAAAGAATGAAATTCAAAAAAGAATCCACATTGTAACTGGTATATCTGCTGACGTTGAAATCGTCAAGCCAGGTGAACTTCCAAGAACAGAGGGAAAAGCAAAAAGAGTTTTAGATTTGCGCAAAGGCAAAATGTAAAGGATACAAACTATGACCTCCAAGATTGCAGTAGATAAGCCGGGCAGTTTTGCCTTGCTAAACGGCGATGAGGCTGTTGCAAGAGGAGCATTGGAAGCCACTGTAAAAGTTGCAGCATCTTATCCAGGAACTCCTGCTACAGAAATTTTGGAAACTATTGCTGACTTTGCAAAAGAATTTGACATTTACGCTGAATGGAGCACCAATGAGATTGTTGCAGCGGAAGTTGCAGCAGGCGCTTCAATGGCGGGCGTTCGCTCAATTGTTTCTATGAAGCATGTTGGCTTAAATGTTGCCTCTGACGCCGCCATGACTTTGGCCTATACAGGTGTTGAAGGCGGAATGGTAATTGCAGTCTGCGATGATCCTGCATTGCACAGTAGCCAAAACGAGCAGGACACAAGATATTTTGCCCTACACTCAAAGTTGCCGTTGCTAGATGCTGGCAGTCCCCAAGAAGCGCTGGATATGGCGAAAGAAGCATTTGAGATAAGTGAAAAATTGCATTTACCAGTCATATTACGCTTAACCACAAGAGTAGCCCACGGAAAGGCAAAAGTAAAACTTGGCCGAATGCAAAATCTAAAAAGAAAACCCAAATTTGATAAACAAAGTTCAAAATGGGTCATGGTACCTTCAAACGCAATTCGGCAACATAGAGTTTTAGAGGTCAAGATGGCTGAGGCAAAAACACTTGTTAACCATTCAAGATTCAACTTTATTGAAGACAATTCAGCCGAAATTGGAATAATAGGAAGCGGAGTAGGCTATTATTATGCACGGTCAGTGCTTGACACGAAAAAGTTTTCTTGGCTAAAGTTAGGGTTTGTTTATCCTTTTCCCACAGAAATGGTTAGGAGATTTGCTCTTAAAGTCAAAAAAATGATTGTAATTGAAGAGCTAAGACCTTATCTTGAGGAAAATATCCAACGATTAGGTTTAAACGTGGTCGGAAAGAACCAGCTTGGCCTGGAGGAAATTGGGGAACTTACACCCGATAATGTACGTCAAGCCTTTGCAAGTTTACACTTGACCTCTAAAGGGGAAATTCCTGAGCTTCTGAACTTGCCTCCGAGGCCGCCTGCGCTTTGCCCTGGATGCCCTCACCGAGCCTTCTACTACGCGCTTAACATGGTTAACCAACATGTTCAATGCGACAATGAGAAATGTGTTGGCTGCGACGTATGTGAGTATGCTTGCTCTTTTGAAAAAGAAAAAGTTTTCAATCCATTAAAATCGAGAATCCGCTCAGTCAGGATTGGACAAACATTCAACACTGCAGTAACCTGCAAAGCATGCGTAGAAGCACCGTGCATCATCGCCTGCCAAGAAAAAGCCATAACACGACATGAAAAATCGGGCGCCATTTTGGTTGATGAGCAAAAATGCAACGGATGCGGCTGGTGCATAGAAGGCTGTCAATACGGCGCAATAACCATTCACCCGAACACGCACAAAGTTATGATTTGCGACACATGCAACGGAAACCCAAAATGTATTCCGCTTTGCCCAGAAAGCGCATTAAGTTTGACTGGAAAATCAAATGACAAAATTGTCACAGGCGACATTGGCTGCTATACGCTTGGTGTTTTGCCGCCTGTAACCACAGTTCAATCTTGCCTATGTATGGGGGCTGGAATTTCTCAGGCTGCAGGTATGATTCATGCTGGGGTGAAAGAAAAGGTGTTCGCGGTTATTGGCGACTCAACATTTTTCCATGCAGGAATGCCCGGACTACTAAACATAGTGTACAACAAGGCTAACGTCTGTGTAATTATCTATGGATAATAGCATAGTTGCCATGACGGGACATCAGCCGACGCCAGGTTCAGGAAAAACCGCCTATGGGTGCTGACGCTAAAATAGTTAGAATACAAGATATCGCAAAAGGACTGGGGATAGAAAAAGTGGAAGTTGTTGACCCCTATGACATTAAAGCTACAATCAGAAGCGATAAGACAAACTCTGGATTATCAATGGTCCATCAGTCATAATCTCGCAGAAGCCATGCCCACTCTTAATTGAAAGAGGAAAGCCACGAGAAGTTATAGAAAAATGTAACGCCTGCGGAGTATGCGTGAAAGCCTTCGGTTGCCCAGCCATCAGCCTTAACAGGTGAACGCGCCGAAATCGACACACACTTTGCTACGGATGTGGTGTCTGCGAAAACGTCTGCCCCTTTGAAGCCATAAGGAGAAAAGAAAAATGAAGCTTGACATAGTCTTCTAGCGGCGTCGGCGGACAAGGAGTCGTAGTTTTAAGCGACATTTACTGTGAAGCCGCTATGCTTGATGGTTTTGATGTGGCAAAAGCAGAGATTCACGGGATGGCTCAACGTGGAGGCTCAATTGTTGCGTATGCACAGAATCGGCGACAAAGTTGAGTCTCCTCTGATTGAAACCGGAAAAGCCGATGTGCTTGTTGGTTTTGAAATTCTTGGAAACCGCAAGAGCGCTTCCAATGCTAAAGAAAAAGGGCAACGGTAATTGTTAACATGAAGTATATTCCGCCAAACTGCATGGTTTCGGGTGCTAAACCCAAAAAAATCGAGGAATTAATGGCAGATTCTGCGGTCAAAGGCGTTGGTTCATGAAGTAGACGGCGTAGGCATAGCCGAAAAACTGGGCAACATGCTGGTTGTGAACACGATTCTTCTTGGAGCTTTATCGGCGCTTCCAGAGATTCCAGTTAAAGTGAAGTCTTTCCAGCAAGCTATAGCGGGCAGACTTAAAGAAAAATACATCAGTTTAAACCTAAAAGCGTTCCAGTTAGGCAGAGAAAGCGTGTTATGAGTTAATTTTATTAAGCGTTTAGCTTTGATATAGCAAAGAAAAAACGAGAGGATGTAAAATTTGCAAAAGAAAATACTAGCTATAATAGTTGTTGTAATAATTGCAGTTTCAGCAGTTGCAGCTTTAGAATTAACAACAAAACCAGCACCATCAGCTGACGCACGAAACATAAAGATAGGCTTAGTTGCTCCAATGTCTACCTCAATTGGACAAGACATGCAGAAAGCAGCACAAATGGCAGTTGACGAAATCAACGATGCAGGCGGAATTTCCGTTTCTGGTTGGAACACCAAAGTCAACATAACTTTAGTAACCGTTGACACCGGAAAAGACACAGTTCCAGCCGACGCCGTAACAGCAGTAACACAAGCAGTTCAATCAGACAAAGTAGACATGCTCATCGGCGGATACGGAAGCGCAGCAACCCTTGCTGACGAAGTAGTAGCCATCGAAAACAAAGTTCCCTTCATAATCACTGGAGCATCAAACCAACTTGTTACCAGAAGAGGACCACAAGGCAACTATGGCGGCGTTGGAGCAACAGGAACCTACAGCATCACCGATGCAGAAGGAATGAGCTACATGTTCCACTACTGCACAACAACCTATGACTACGCAAAAACAGTCGTTGACTTCTTAGCTCAAGAAATGAAGCCGATGGTAGCACCAGACCGAAACTTCAGCCTTGCACTATACTACCGTGATGACTCTTTCGGAAACGCAGTTGAACAAGCAGCCAAATACTGGATTCAGAACGAAAGCCTACCAATTAACATCGTAGCAGACAGAAAACACCCAACTACATCCAATACCTTCCAAACTGACCTAACAGTAATCAAACAAGCAAACCCAGACGCAGTATTTGTCGCTGACAACCCAGACATAACACCACTGGTAATCCAGCAGGGATGGAACGACGTAGGATTAAAGACCGTTTACATTGCAGTTGAAAACAACCAAGACCCAGTATTCTACAATCTATTAGGAGCCGTTGGTGACGGACAACTTTTGGAGTCAAAGATGGACCCATTCCAAGTACCTTCATACTCATCCGCAGTACAGACATACTCTCAGAAATTCAACCAAACTTACCATGTAGCGCCAGGAATGATGGGAGTTGACACATATGACGCATTCTACATCGCTAAGAACGCAATTGAAAATGCTGGAACAATCGACAAAGCAGCAGTACGACAAGCAATAGAAAACACCAACATGAACCAAAGACTCATCATGACCACATACAGGCAAAATACAATTCAGCACAGGCGTTAACTACCACGAAATTGGCCCAGTAACATTCATGGAACAACTCAAATGGAACAGCCAAACCAACACAACTGGAATCACAAATAATTTGGCCAGCCATCAGTACCAGGCATAAGCAACTTCAAACAAGCAGACTTTAGATTGCCAACAGGCTATCAACCTGGAAGCTAAACTAAGCTTCCTTCCAAAAATTTTTCTTCTTTTATTTTCTTGAAATTAAAAAACATTTTAAATAGTTATGCTGATGAATAAGAAAGCCAAGAGTTTACCGATTAATGACTGAGGGAACAACTGAATCATGGACATAACTGCTGGAACAATAGTTTTAACATTAATTTGGGGCGTTGCAATCGGCTGCATCTACATGTTGCTTGCTTCTGGATTAAACATTATTTTCGGCGTTATGAAACTTGTCAATTTTGCTCACGGACAATTTCTAATGATAGGCGCATTATCTTACCTGGACCATCTCAGTTGCTTTAGGGATTAAACGCTTATGTAGCAATTCTTGTCTCAATGGCGATAGTTGCTGGATTAGGCGTAGTTATTGAACGGTTCACTTTTCGAAGGGTTCATGGGAACAGAAAAACTCAACGAGATTTTTGTTAGCCTCGGCTTGATTTACATTTTTGAAAATGCTGCCCTACTTATTTGGGGTGACCAGTCTCAACAGATTAAAAGCCCCTTTTACGGCATGAGTTTGAGTTTTCCAAGCATATCCATAACATATGACCGCATTGTCGCTGTTTTCGTCGTAGTTGCTGTTCTAGTCGGTTTTGGTTTGCTGCTGTGGAAAACAAAAATTGGCTTAGCAATGCGTGCTACCAGCCAAATAAACAGAACAGCCATGCTCATGGGAATAAACGTTGAAAGAATTTACATGATTACCTTTGCTTTAGGCTCAGCATTAGCCGCTGTAGCCGGTGGACTATACGGCATCATTTTCTCTTTTAACTCCCAAACTGGAGCAATGCCAACAATCATAGCATTCGCCATAATCATTCTTGGTGGGTTAGGAAGCATACGAGGCGCCATTGTAGGCGGATTGCTCTACGGCATCACTGAGCAATTGGCAACGCTGTTTCTGGGAGGAATTTGGTCAAGCGCCGTTGCTTTTGCACTGCTAATAGTCGTCCTCATTATCAGACCTAACGGATTATTTGGGGAAAAAGGAGAATAACATGCCGACTAAAACAGAAACTCACCATGTTCCTGCGTTCAAGAAGCTTTCTATTTTTAGTTGTAAGTTTCGCAGTTTTAGCGCTAATTCCAATATTCATAACTGACACCTTCTTCCTGTTCGTTTTTACGTTAATTTTTATCTTTTCAATTTATGCGGCAAGCTGGAATTTTCTAGCAAATTCAGGGCAAGGTTCACTGGGACACGCTGCTTTCTTAGGCATCGGCGGCTTCTCATCAGCAATAATTGGAAGCAGAATCTCCAATGCCATAATTGGAGCATTCGGTGCTAACGCAATGCCAATCTGGAGCTTTATCTTTGCTGATTCAGGTTTCAGTTCTTCTTATCGGAGGCTTGATTTCTGCAGGAATCGGCTTGCTGATTGGTTTGGCTTGTGTACGATTAAAAGCATGGTATTTGGCTATGGTAACTTTTGGTTTTTCAGTGATAGCTTTTACTTTGTCAAGCCAGTTTGATTCTTTCACAAATGGAATAAACGGTTTTCGAACGCCAACATTTGTGTCTGGAGGGTACCCATTTTACATTTTAGTGATATCTTTTGCGGCAGTTTCCATTACGATTATGTATTTGATTATGAAGTCGCGGATGGGGCTTGCTTTTAGGGCTATACATGGAAATGAAGCAGAGGCACGAATGATTGGAATAAACACTGCAAAATACAAGCTGATAGCCTTTGTCATCAGCACATTCTTTGCTGGAATCGCAGGAGGATTATACGTTTATTTCATACAGTTTATCGATAATTCAATTTTCTCGCCTGCCAACTCGTTTTTGCCTCTCATAATGACGGTTATCGGTGGCTTAGGAACCGTAAGCGGACCAATCATCGGCGCAATTTTCCTCACATCCATCGGACAAATATTAACCACCCAAAGCGTCACCCAATCCTTAAGCACCACATTGGACCACTCTTCCCCAAAGTCGGCTACGTTGGACCCCCATTAACATACCTAATCATAGGAGTAATCCTACTAGTAATCGTTATTTTCTCTCCAAAAGGATTAACATCGCTGTTCCGCAAATTCTACAATTACCTATTATCAGAGGAGAAACCTAAAGGAGCTAAAACAAAATGAAAGGAACAGACTATTTCGCCGAAGCATTAGGCATCAAAGTTCTCGAAGCAAAAGACGGCTATGCCAAAGTATCAATGAAAGTTGAGAAGAAACATACAAATGCGTTGGGCTTCACGCATGGAGGCGCAATCTTCTCGTTGGCGGATTACGCTTTTGCGCATGCATGCAACTTTGGCGATAACGTAGCGGTTGCAGTTCAGGTGAGCATAAATTTTCTTAAGCCCTCTGTTGAAGGAGATCTATTGACGGCTGAGGCAACACGAGTTTCGGATGGAAAAACCATGGGTCTATACAATGTAACCGTGAAGAACAGAGATAAAAGTGTTGCTTTCTTTTCAGGTTTAGCCTTCAAAAAAATAATTTAGCAACCAAGCATTAAACATGCAGGAAATAATATGTTTTATATCCAACAATATTTTTATGTGTGCTCTAGCCCTAGATTCAAGATGCTGGGGTGGCCGAATCGTTCAGGCGACAGCCTGCAGAGCTGTTATATATGGGTTCAATTCCCATCCCCAGCTCCAACGTATGCATTCCCATCCTCTGGCGGCTTCTACTTTGAGCCTTCTATTAAGAAGGTTTGGTTCTTCCCAAATTCGCTGCCGTCTGTCATTGACTGCCTACCTCTTCTGATTTAGTACTTCGTCTACCGCGTTTATGTGTTAACTTAGAAGACCGCACTCCCAACTTTTGGGTAAAGGGGTGAAACAGAACAGCATTTTAGTCACTCGGTATTCCTTAAATATTTTTTAAATGGAGAAAGAGTAAATCCCCTTGGTGGAACGTACGGTTTTCAAATCCCGGTATTCTTGATGACTGAGTTAGCGCCATGTCCGTATGCTGCTGATAATATACAAATCTAGCTTAAACCCGCTATAACGATTCCAGCCGCGGTTTTAATTACCCCCTATAGTGGGGCTCCATTATCGTATGCTTTGGTTTGCTATTGCAACATTTAGGCTTGACTATGCGTCAGTTAGTACAAGCCAATCTTCTTTGAAGCACTGTCTGCAATCAACGCGGTTGAAGCAGCAGCTAAGACTACGGCTAATAATAGCGGCAGATTAGACGGAAAATGCATAGGGTGACCCATCAACGCGACTGCTAAAGCGGCATAGCTAAAAAAGCTCGCAAAACCAGAGCATAGCAGAGTATTTACCCGTTTTTGTCTTGGAGAGCGTTGGTCTTTGAGCCCTGTACTGCGGGCGATGATATAGGAAATTAGGGTTAAAATCCCCAAAGTTAAAACTACAAATAGGCTTCCAGCGGGACCATGTGGTAGAAAAGGAGAAAGCAGAATAGCCACTACTGCTGCGATGACCAGTAAAAGCACTAATATAATTATCGATTTTGGAATTCTGGACGGCAAAGGTAATTGGTAATACTCAACCATTCGAATACCACACCTTTTATGCGCGGGCGTTTCTTAAGAATTTTTGTAAAAAAAGGGAATACAGAAAGAACCAAGTCAGCCACCGATTGCCACCTAAAGCGATAGCACAACTTAGCTGGGATACGCCATTATACGGAAGAGATTCAAAAAAAGAGAAAAAGGCTGCATAGAATATTAAGAATTGGCGATGTCGCCAGCGTGTTAGGGTTCAATTCCCATCCCCAGCTCCATAGTTCGAGTCTAGTTCCGCAAATATCTATTTTTCTTAAGGGTACAAGTACGAACCCGAAAAGAATCGTCATCTATGGAATTGACAACATCTTTGTAAAAGCCCATCCCCAGTACAATTACTGACATGGATGTTTAAGGTTCGGTTCCCTACAGGCTCAGTAATCCGCTCTTTAACAGCTTCAAAAATGGGATTCCTCATAGCTTTCTCCGACGTAACTTTCTATAGTGTCCATAGTCTTCTTTGATCTCGAAAGTCAAAAAAAACATCTATAGATTTGCCCCGAAATGTTTTTATGTACATCTCGGCAACTTCCAAATCAAAAGGAGAAAAACCATAAATGTTAACTAAACTCACGAACAAGCCCACTCATACAGCTTTTCTCTTGTTACTCATAATTACGCTAACCGTCACAGCTGCTTTAGGCAGTTCGCCTCAAGCGAAAGCACAGACAGAAGCAACTATACAGGTAACTGGATACACTGGAACAAGCATAAACTATACATTAACTCAATTAGAAGCTATGCCAAACGTCACCATGTATGGTGGATTCTACCAACCTAATCAACATGTCATCAATAGTGGTTTATGGGTGGGTGTATCGCTGCTTTATCTTTGTAATCAAGTGGGCGGAATCACCTCAACCTGCAATGTGACAGTTACGGGTCAAGGCACTAACAATTTTACTTATGATATGGTAAACAGTGGCACCAACTTCAACGCACAATACACAACGTACAATAACCTAACTGGAACAGTGCAGAATCAAGTTCAGCCTGTCACCTTAATTTTGGCTTACCAAGTTAACGGCACTACTCTGCCCAGCAGCTCTCTTCCAGCTCCCAGACTAGTAATTGTTGGTCAGGAAGGTTTACTTATGGATGGTTCGGGCGGAAGAAGCATAACACAAGTGAATGTAACTGACACAGCCCCATCTCCTACCCCGACTCCAACAGCCACCCCCACGCCAACTCCGACACCAACACCTACTCCAACCGCTTCTCCAACTCCAACACCAACTACATCGCCTACACCTACCCCAACTCCCTTAACATCTCCATCACCCTCGCCCACTGTTCCAGAATTTCCAGCTGCAGCTATTGCCATAATCGTACTGATGGCCGCAACAATAGCAATAATGACTTACAAAAGAAAATCAAGTCAAACCTAAATCTGGTTTAGGTTTGAATTAAGTCTTAATCTTTTCTTTTTTCTTAGTTCGGTTTGGAAAATGCAAATGCTGCGTACGGTTGACAACTATCGCTGAAATTATGCCGCCTGCTCCTCCAAAAATTAAACTTGAAGTTCCCGCAACGCCGATTCCTACTAGAAGTATGTGTGCATTCTGGCCTATTAGACTCGTTATGTAATAATTGACCATTGTTTTATCAAAACTTCCGAAAGCACCGAGAACGCAGCCGACCAAAATATTTCCCAAATGACCTCTAAACACCAAAGCTAAAATGTCCATGGTGATTCCCATCGCTGCATACTCAAATACTTCGAAAAAGCCTTTATCTGCCATTCCCAGCACACCTAGAAGCAAGCCTGAAAGCACGCCTATGTAGATGCCTGCACCAAACTTCTTTGTTAAACCAATTCCTATTATGAAAGGGATTACCCACACAATCGCAGTATGGGCGGGCAAACCGATCGGAGTTTTGAAGAAAGCCTTGAAAACATAAACAAGGGCAGCCATAAGCGACAAGAAAGAGACCTCGTAGACCAAAAAATATTTCTGACGCTTCATAGCCTCATCTCACCCTGGCACACTCGACTTTAGATTTAATTTGAAATTGTGATCTATAGTACCATTAACGGCAACTAACAGAACTAAATCATCCTGAACTCGGCCACCCGTAAAATCCACATAAAAAGTACCGCTCGTATTGCTTGTTGTGGTAACGTTGCCGCTGGGATTTCTTGGGTCAGTTGTAAGGTGGAGAGAATTTAAGCCGCCACCATCCTTGTCAAATTTCATAAAATAAGTGTTATTTCCAAAATCATTGAATGCAGCGCCTTCTTTGTTTGAAACCTTAACGTATATGTGGTCGATGTCAGACATCATCTGGGCATTTGCCGAAATGCTGGACGATCCAATGCTGGAGCTGTTACATAGAAACCGCTTGCCCCAAGCCCATCCACACGATTCGTCCATGAAAATCCCCCATTATCTTTGATATATCCGTAAACATGGAAAGCTGCTGTCCCATGTAAACCACTAAATGAGTAATCAACCCTTACACAGGGAAACGTAGCGTTCAAATTAGATGTGGCATTCAAATCGACAAACATAACATAGAAGTTTCCGTTACTGTTAGTGTCCACCCCTGGCATAACTGGCAATTTAGACGCATAGGGAATCCATGCTTGAGGACCATAAAGAAAACTTGCTTGAGAAAACGTTTGATCCAGGTAATAATTTCCTCCGAGGATGTTTGCTGGCTGGCTTAAGTAAACCCATTGAACAGCAAAGACTATTAAAATCAGCAAACCAAAAATCGCAAAAGCAGCCGCCAGCTTATACTTAAACTGCAATCTTTAGGCCCTCTTAAGTGCAATCCAATAATCCTCGTTTTGTTCCACGAAAAGCACCGCTTTTCCTTGAATGAAAGAAGGGGTGGCGTTTTTTGGAATCTGCACTTTTCCTTCATTAATCGTCTCTCCTTGAAGCGTAAGCACTTCGTCTATGCCTGAGTTAATGATTTCTGAAATTGACCGAACTCCTGAGAGCTCTCTATTTTTGCCTTTCAGAAGGAACCTGCCGTCATTTTTCAAAGAAGCTAAACCAACGCCTGCGATTGCACCTATTATACCTCCTTCGGTTCCGCCTAAACCTTCAAAACGGATTTTGCTATTTTTTGCCACTTCTCTGGCTCGTTCCTGAGTGACGACGATGGTTTTAGCATCTAGACCAAATGCCACTGTTCCTGGCGTCACCTGATTACTATCTGCTATAGCTAATCCTGGGTCGCTTCCTTCAATGAAATCTTCCAGCATTAGCTTTCTTGTGGTGCAAAATATTTCTTCCATGTCTGTTGGTGATGTTTCAGTATGAACTACAGCGCAGCTATTGTGTGAAGTGAATGGGATGTCTGGGTGTACTAGAAGTTGGTGGCGTGTGACACCGAATATTTGGTATTTCTTTGAGAGCTCGGCGGCGATGTTTCTGGCGAGCCTGCCTGTGCCTCTAGAACCCAAAATGTCGGTGTCATCTATTCCTAGGTATATCATTTAATTACCTCAAATCAATTAGCGATATGTATTTTTAGGCACATCGTTTGAGCTATTAAAGTTGTTGGAAAACTCAAAATGCGAGACATATTCAGAGCTAACAAAAGATTCGTTTCGATAATTTTTCCAACAACTATTAACGAAATCCGTTGTGAAGAAAAAAGGGAAAAGATTATAGATAATGTGTATTTTGCGTGCAAAAAGGCACACAATACTTCGCTCAGCTTAAAAGGCTCATTCTAATAAGCCAGTTTTCCAACTGGATGAATTCAAGGTAATGAGCATACAAACCACTTCTTTGAAGCCTAAACGTGGAAGGGAATCGTACTTCAACTCAAAAGTCCATCCCCCGCTCTTTAGCATAAACTCATATACTTTGAAAAAATGCTACTTGCGTTTTCTGAAAACTTTTATAGCCGAAGTTGCACACAAACTCGAAGTTGGCTTCAAGTAATTGGCATGTCTCATTTTCAGAGGGGCAATTCTTGCGACATGACCGTCTTCTTGGAAATCGACCAGGTTGCGTGTACATTATTGTGTTTCTTATGCGCTTATTGCTAATATTTTGCATTATGTGTAGATGAAAGTTAACGCTCAAACCTCAAATAATAGAAAAAGGAAAATACGGGTAATCTCCGGCTTATCCGAGGTACAAATCCCAGCGGCATCACCACAACCCAAAACCAAAATCTGTTCTCCAAACATTACTTACATCAAAAAGAAAGTTAAGAATCACTCAGGATTCTTTCAAATATGTTAACTGCCTTTGAACCTCGGAAACAGACCTAAAGAGTTTTCTTTCTCAATTGCTCTTACGTCTTTTTCGTTGAAGCCTGAGTATTCCTCTATGCCCTTAATTGTTATGGGTACAGCATCTTGTGTTGCAAAAATGTAGTCGGTTCCGAACAAGATTTTTGAACTGTCGACAAGTGTCTGAAGGGAAGCAAAAGTGTGAGGGGAAGCTGAAAGAGCAGTATCGTAATAGAACTTCTTCAGGTAAAAATCTGGACCTTCGGGTAATACGTTTTCTTTGAACCTTAAGTAGTATTTAAGAAGGTCGGGCATGGATTCTTTCAATTTCGGGAAAACGGACGCAATCTTTCCAAGCCCATCTGCTATGAAAGGTCCTACGCCGCCTTTTTCTGCAAGGAGAGCTGACGTAATGCCTACTCTTGCGGCCATGTAAGGAACCGCGCCTCCTGCATGAGCTAGGATAAAGCGCACATCAGGACATTTCTTAGTAATGCCATTCACGACTAGGGAAAAAGCGGTTCTTGTCGTGTCGAAGCACACGTCGACCATCGATTCTGGGAGACCAAGATGCGATTCTTCAATGCCTGGCGGCGTAGCTGGGTGAATGAACACGACCGCTTTTCGGCGATTTAGCTCCATAAACAGCTTGTCAAACCTTGAATCGCCCAGATAGTAACCATCGTAGTTCGATAGCAGTACCACTCCGTCAAGTTTCAGCCTTTCATAAGCGTACCTTAGTTCTTCCAAAGCTGCGTTGATATCAGGAAGGGGCAAAGTGGCGAAAGCGCCGAACCGTTTAGGATGATCACTGATCAATTTGGCGCATATTTCGTTTGTCTGTCTTGATAGGTTTCTGGCAAGTTCCAGCGAAGGGTCTTTGTCTTTGAAGTAAACTCCTGGTGCAGAAATTGAAAGTATGGATGCGGAAATTCCGTTTTTGTCCATAATCTCGAGGGTTTTGTCTGCGTTCCAGCCTGGAAGTTGAACTCCAAGACCTTTTTTTACTCCTTTCTTGGATAGGGCGTCAACGTATTCTTTTGGAACAATGTGGTGATGTACGTCAATTCGCTCAGAAATTTTTGTTGGCTCCTTGATGATTAAGAATGCGTTGAATCGGATTAGTTTTTTAGCGGACATGTCCGCCTAATACAAAAAATATATATGATTTGGTATATGATGTGGATATCATGCGTAGGCTTATCGTAGAGTTCTCCATTAACGAATTGAGAAAAAATAAGAGTGTAGATGTGTCACGCTTGCAAAAAGTGAAAATGTTGAAAATCCTGCAAGTCCTCAGACAGGACCAAGAAGAGATGACGGCAATAGGGAGAATAGAGCTTGAGGATGAAGTACCCAACATTGAAGATTTTGTGAGGCTAATTAGCGACAATGTTTTTGAAGTGAAGCTCATCGAAAGAGAAAAAACAGGAGCATACGTGGTCTTCGTTAAACAGAAACTCCCCAAACCGCAAAAGACTATCTCCAAAGAGCCAGGAGCCGATATCGCATATGTTGTTTCCCGCGAAATTCGCGAAAGGCAAGTTAGGCTAACTTTTATAGGAAGCGCAAGCCAAATGGGCAAGGTTTTTGAGGATTTCCAGAAACTGAAAATGCGCTACAAGATTGTCTCGTTGACCGACGCACGGTTTTCGCTGGATTCACCTCTTAACATTTTAACAGAAAAACAAAGGGAAGTCTTAATTGCTGCTTACAGGCTCGGGTACTATGACTCGCCCAGAAGAATAAGCTCTAGACAGTTGGCAAAAAAGCTCAACCTAACCAAATCTACGTTGGCAACTCATTCCAGAAAAGCCGAACTTCGCCTAATCGCTCATATTGTAACAGAATAATGCAGAAGCTGCTTGGCTATAATGTCAAAAAGCGCCAAGTCTTGGTCGCCTGCAAACAAGCGTCAAATCCACGCAAGTTCACGCATAATTAGCGCAAATAAGCGCATAATTCACGTCTAGTTCCTTCACATTGCAAAGAACTCTAACCATTCTTCACCACGCTTAAGCGTTTCTAACTGCAATTTAAGCCTCTCCCAAAAAACAATGCGGCGTAAATTGAAGAGTTAGCTTCAAATCAACTAATTCGTTACGCAGAAAACCTGCAAACCCCAAAATCCGCAAACCAAATAAGCCGCAAAAAAGGCCACTGACTAAAAACAACCAACACAAAGTCTTTTTCCAAAAAGGGTATCCCCCAAAATTACTCAGAATTGAGTAATAAAAAATGCGAATTAAGATTTAAGGCAAAAGCAAAATCAATCAAACCATAAAGAATACTGGAAGCAAAAAAGAAAGGATCTTGGCGTGACCTCTCCAAATAGTTGAGGGTTCAATTCTCCTCAGCTCTATTCTTCAAGTTCTACGTTGACTCTGATGATCACAAAAAATTATGGTTTGTATGCCTCTAACAGCAATAAATCCTAAGAAGCTAGACCACTTAAGCATTGTTATGTTATCTCCTTCCGTTAACAACGGTTCTACCAGGCCATGGTTAGCCTGAAAACCAACTCTCCATTATGGATTAACGTACAAAAAAGGATCACTGAAGTAAACGTATGGTCCATCAGTCAATTCTCTAGCATCAAACCACATCACTAAACTATTTATTTGAACTGGAGTTACAGCGATATTTTCGTTTCCAGGATTGTACCTATCGTAATAGTTGTCTGGAACTGTTATGTTCCAATAAATAAGCGTCCAGTCATTATCGTAAGGAAGCTGAAACCGTGAGACGGGGGTATTCTGCCATTGACTAACAGGTAATCCGTTTATTATTGTGTAGTCATGCGGTATTCCATCAACCACACCGTAGCCTGCAGAAGTTTGAGCGCATAAATCTATGCCAACACGTGCGCCTCTGTAAATGTCTGGGTTGCCACCATTAGCCGTATTCGGATCAGTTTTAGCCCAAACGCCAGCATATATGTGGTCACCAGGATGAACATTTATCCAGGCACCATCATCTTCCCGTGTTCCTCGAATACGATCAGCAGCTAAACGGATACTTGCGTGCCCATTGTGAGTTATTGATGTGCTTAAACTCGCATATGAAGACGCGGCACCATTCATGTCTAAGAAGAATGCACTCAATGGCTCCAAATTTGGTCCCAATTGCATCTTAGGCTGTGAATTAGTTGGCTGCACTAATAGATTAGTCTGTGGTAAGTGATTTATTAAAAGGACAGTATTTTGTCGCATTAAAACTCCTGTTGCAAAGCAACCTATGAAAACGAAAAGGCAGAGAGTTACAAAAAAGATGCTTGAGCGCTTTTTCTTTTTACTCACCACTTAACTTATGCCTCTTTTAGGATAATGTGAAAACGTTAAGTTAAAGGATTTCAGTGTTGACTAAACCTCTCATTCAAGTATTCAAGACGTAAACACATGCAAGACATTTCATAAAAACCTAAACGAAGAATGGAATCGCACCTCAACTCAAAAAACCATCCTCAGCTCCCATGTCGCACACAAGAGTTTCAACTCTAACTTGGACGGCACATCAGGGAATGCACTTCTGAGACACTCATTAAGAGAATTCGAGGATTGTCCATCTACAACAGCACCGGTTTATACAACATTCTTAATCGAATTTCTCACAATGAATCTGATTCATTCGGCTTCAATTTTCTGTTACTTGCTCATCAGTCAACGCCGCTTTGTTTGTTGTTTTCGTGTGCCTCAGAATTCGTTAACTGACATCATCGATAGGACTACCAATCCTTTCTCCGACTGACGTGTTTATCTTCACAGGCAACATGCTCTAATGCAGGCTGTTAAATAAAAATAATCGCGCGGGTTGCGCCATAAAAGGATTAGACAATGGTAAGAGAGAATTATATATGCCAAATTTGTTTTCTCATTGCAAATAGTTTTTTAGGTTAAAATGAAAAAAAGAAAATGCGGGTGAATCTCTTCTTTGGTGAAGGCTCAATTCCCCATCCCAGCTTCAGGCCTGCACACTTAGATTTTCATTATTATCAGCATCTTTTCCTATGAGAAAATGCATAAACCCCGATTAGAGTTATTTTTGTAGCGGAGTTTCTCTATTTTTACTGAGCGTAAATATGCTTTCTATTGAAAGAGCCATCCCTAAAACACCTAGAATGATTGAGTATGTATGAAAATTGAAGGGTGAAAAGGGAAATGCAGGTAGTAACGGAATCTCAAATATTACTAATCCAAAAAGAATCTGACCACACAAACCAATAATTATTTGGGCGACACGTTGATTAATTCTTTGAATTGCGGAGACAGCCACCATGAATATTCCAAGAGCAATCAAAAGAAATCCCAAAATTAGATACGGATATGTTTTGCCATAATCATATGCTGCCAAAGGAACCCCACTAAGCCAAAGAAAAATTCCAATCAGTATCAAAGTCCAAAACGTAAGCCTACTCTTATTGCCTGTTAGAGACTGCATTAATACCAATAAAATATTACAATAAAAACGACTTAATAATATGTGCGATTTTTTTAATCGCTCAGTGTAGATATACTTCGAACCCTGTGAAAGGTTGAACTGATTGTTAGGAAAAATCACTTAATGAGAGGAAAATTCCAGATAATGGCCAGCACATCAACTACAAGGTCAACGTTTTAATTCGTATTTTTTCTTTTTTGGTTTTCTGAGACAACTTTCGCAGAATAGACTGTTGGAGTGTCAATACAATCACATTTGTTTATACATCACTATATGGTTTATTATGATATAATACTATTGGGGGATTTGGAATGTCTAATAAAAGCCTCAGGAAGTTGCCCCACAAAATCAACAAAGGAATAAAAAACTTAAGACAAACATTTACTATTCCGACAGGAAATCATGCTCACAGAAAAATAATGCTAGCAGTAATATGCTTATTATCTCTCTTTGTTTTTTGTGCCGCCACTGTCTTCGAGTCGGACAAAATCGTTGCCCATGCGAGCTCCGTGAACGGCATTGGAGTGGGGATTTACTGGGATCAAGCCTGCACCAACAGAACGCTCTCACTCAACTGGGGAAACATAGAAGCTGGTTCAAACAATACCTTAATGATCTATATTAGTAATGAAATGAATTCGAAGGCTTCATTGTCTTTGGAAATGACAAATTGGACCCCATCCGCCTCCTCGAACTATATTTCTCTAAACTGGAACTACTCAGGTCAAATCCTCAGCCCAGGACAAGTGATTCCCATTCAACTGAACCTAACTGTGTCCCACGACATACTGGACATAAGCAATTTCAGTTTCAACACCCTCATAACCGCAAACGAGCGCTAACAACTCTATTTTCACAAGTTCAAAGATCATTGAAGCCACTATTTTCACCATTTCCCGTATTGTTTCGTGAGAAGAGCATTTATTTATTTCACCGAGTAGAATGCTGACCTGAGAAGCTACACTGTGCTTTAATCTCAACCATTTTTCGGAGTTTCTGAACCAAAACACACATAGGAGAAATCCTTGTCTTGAATAGTGCAGGAAGAAAGTAATTTGTCAGACATAGCCAATTGCTGTGAATATTTAACAAGTGAGAAATTATGTCTAGCTGTTACTGATAGCGAGAGAGCGAAGGCAAGCAGGCAGGTTCGATGTAAAAATGAAGAGAAGATGTCTTGTTGCTATCATTGCTTGTTTGTACTAGATTGTGCAACGCCCTGCCGATTTTTAGGGAATACGGAAAATATTTCCTCACCAATTGAGGTTGAAAAAATCGATGTCGAAGGCACAGTTATCGATGACAACAAAACCAAGGAAGACCAAACGAAAAACGCCATAGTTCCTTGTTGCTCTTTATGTAATGTTGAGATGTCTCAAACTCGAACCGAGTTTAGAATTGATGGATTGGAAAGAATGGATCAAAAATCTGCTGACAATAATTCAGTAAAACTTGGGAAGGAAGCGTTACCCGTAATAGTTTATTTTTGTCCCAAATGCGGCAAAATTGACTTAAAGGTTAATGAAAAACTCAACGAGAACTAAACATTTTAAAGGTGAATTGATTCGCATCTCCTGGTTTGGGAAAAACTGTGGGACCCCTTGGGAAACCGCATTTTTTCACCAAAAACCGCCTTTAGACATAACTGAAGCGGTGGCGTCTAATGACCCGATGCCTATTGTTCCAAAAGTGAAATTATAGTTTCCAGATGGCATTTGAATCCAGCCGCTATTGTAGCTTTGTTGTTCACCCTGTGCTGCCGAGTGTTCCCAGATAACTTGGCCGCCGTTAAGAATTTGAGCCCGCCACAATGCTGCGCCATTTTGAACTACCACTTGAATTTGTACTCTATCATCCAAGATTGGCTGGTCAAAAGCTATAATCTTCGAATCAGCACCTACCCTAAAAGATACTGGTATGCTTGCAGTTGTTCTTGGGTAGGTTACGCCTGCATAAACCGAGAAAGCTGTGATAATGATAATTACGATTGCCAGTAAGGCTATTACTGATTTGAGTTTTGACATCTTGATATTCTCCATATTAAGCTTCTAAAAACTAATCTTCATGATGGTGATGGTGACGCCGTGTCATGTGCAACAAATCGCCCACGGCTGCAGAAATCAAGGCAACTATTAAGAAAGTTATTCCCGCCCATACCAAGCTGCCTGTTAAGAAGAACACCGCTATCCCTGCGAGTGCTGCAATTGGGAAAGCGAATAAAAAGCCGATAAAGACGATTGCAATTAATGCAATTATAAGTAGAACTATAAGCAGCCACCAAAAGCCTGGATCCACTAGATTAATCACTTGAAGTGCAAACAAGAATTATCACTATATTTAGTCCAATAGCCAAGCATATAATCCCTTGTTACTGTGAGGTATCAATCACAAATTCTAATCAATCAGAAACTAATTTGTAAGGACAGTAAGAACTAATTCTTAATGTGGTGTTTTTGATGCCTGTCCCAAAACCTAAATCGAATGAGTCTGAACGAGATTTCATTTCAAGATGTGAAAAATTCATGCATGAAGAAAACAATAGCAAAGCTGAAACAGAGAAGCGCTCCAACGACCAAATTACAGCTATATGTTACTCAACGTGGCGCAAAAAGAAAATCTAGAATTAAGCTGAGCTTTTACCCACAATTTATCTTCCTGACGCCTCAGTTAACGCTATGATTCTTTCAAAATTCTTGCCATTTAACTGTTCACTTTTTAGTTTCCATTGCCAATTATTAGCGCTTTTCGCAGGGTTGTTCATTCGTGCTTCTGAGCCTAAAGAGAGCAAATCCTGCATTGTGATAATGCTCAATTTAGATTTGGATGATAGAGCTAACTTAATAAACTCATTACTAATCTGGTTTTGAGGAACTTTTCTGCCTACAAATTTGAAGAACTGCTCTTTTTCTTCGCAGGAGGCTTCCTCCATAAACCAGCCTTTCGCCGTGTTGGTATCGTGGGTTCCTGTGTAAATCACAGAGTTTTCCGTGTGATTTTCTGGTAAGTTAGGATTATTCGATGCGCCGTTGAAGGCAAAAACTAAGACTTTCATGCCAGAAATCCCTAGAAGCGCTAGGTTTTCCCGTACACTGTTTGTGATTAATCCGAGGTCTTCAGCCACGAAGGGCATATTTGGAAAAAACCGTTTTAAGACTTCAAAAAAGCTCTTCGTTGGCGACTTAATCCACCTGCCTTTTTTGGCGGTTTTGGAAGATGCAGGTATTTGCCAGGTAGCCGTGAACCCCCTAAAATGATCAAAACGCAAAATCTCGAAACGCTTCAAATTCTCCTGTATTCTGGTTATCCACCATTGAAAAGATGTTTTTTTATGTTCACCCCAATTGTATGTTGGGTTTCCCCATCGTTGCCCTGACTTACTGAAGTAGTCCGGAGGCACTCCGCTAACGTACCTTGGCAGTTTTTGATTGTCCAAGTTAAATAGTTCAGGGTTCACCCAAACATCCGCGCTATCGTAGCACATGTAAAATGGCAAATCGCCAAACACAGCTACTTCTCTTACCCGGCAGTATTCTTTTAAGGCGATCCATTGCTTTGAAAAAAGGTATTGCGCAAACTTTTCTTGTTCAATCCTGTTTTTCAGTTCAGCTTCTTTTTGGGCGAGAGCTTTTGGATCTCTATCACGCAGTTGATTTGGCCATTGGTACCAGGGTTTCTCTGTGACGGCTTCAAGTGCGCAGAAAAGAGTGTAATCGTTAATCCAAGTAGAGTTTTCCGAAAGGAACTTTTCAAAACTGCTTTCATTAAATCGACTTTGGCTAGTCTTGTTTTGGACAAAATTCAAGTATGCCTTCTTCTTCATTTCCGCTTTGGAGGCTGTTACGGTTTTGAAATTAACCTGACCCTCCGGCAGCTTTAACATTTCAAGATCTTCTTTTGTCAGCAGCCCATCTTCACTAAGAAGTTTTGGGCTCAAGAGTAGAGTATTTCCTGCAAACGCTGAAGTAGGCTGATATGGAGAATTGTTGAATTGGGTACTAGCTGGTGTCAGTGGAAGGATGTTCCAAAAACGTTGATTGGTTTTAAAGAGGAAATCTACGAAGCGGTAACTATTTGGCCCCAAATCACCTATGCCAAAATCAGATGGAAGCGATGTTACATGAAGCAAAACCCCGCTTGCCCTCTTCAGTGGTTTCATGTTTTGGATTCCCCTTGCATAAGCATCGCCACAGGAAATGTCTTCAGCAAATCGCAGACATAAAATCCCTCAGCGCCATCTATCCTCCTTGAAATCAATGTGTCTTCAGAGAAAATTTCCCGCCAAACTTTTGAAGCACCCTGAGGAAGACAAACAAAAGTGTCACCCCAAACATCTCCTAACGGCAGTCTCTCCATATTCGTAAGTTTAGCAGTGAACCTGAGAGCAACGATTACTACAGAGGCTGTTTCTTTCCTTCGGCAAAAAGCAATAATGTTGTTGTTAAAGGAGCCTTTTGTCGTCAACGGAATGTAGGCACCACTTTGGAAGAGACAACTGTTCTTCTTTCGAGTTTCTAATGCTTTGCTTATTTCGTAAATCTTCACTTTTCCATCAGCAAAGTTATCTAAAAGTCCATGAAGTTTTGAAGTGCTCAAATTTTGAACCTCATCTAAGAAACGCTTCCTTTTTGAATAATCAACAGGACGGCGGTTATCTGGGTCCACTAAATTTAGGTCCCAGAGTTCTGAGCCCTGATAGAAATCTGGAACTCCGGGGCTGGCTATTTTTATTAGGGTTTGAGAGAGAGAATTGAGGAATCCGCAAAAAGCAATTCTTTTCTGGAAGGACAAAAAATCCTGAAGGAAAATGTTTTCGCTGCCTTGATTTAAAAGTTCAGTCACGAATTTGCTGACAGCTTGCTCGTAAGGCAGATTGGGTGAGAGCCAGGATGAGTTTTTTTTAGCTTCTCTCAACGCCTTTGTCATATGCAGCTTCAACCGGTTCTTGTAGTCGTCCAGCTCGGTTTTTTGGAGGGGAAATGAGCCTATGAGGGTTTGATAAATGTAGTATTCTTCGTTTTTGTTTGGAGCAAGTTTTGGTGGGTATTTCTTCCTGGAGTTTATCTCAGACCATTTGTTCAAATGATTGCTGAATTCACTTGGTACTTCGCTGATAACATTTATTCTGGCTCTACAGTCTTCGCCCCTTTTTGTGTCATGGGTTGAGGTGGCATTCAAGGTGCTAGGCCAATTGTTTTGGCGCGCTATTATTAAATTATTGAAATCTTCAATTGCGCAGCCAAAATTTTCGGGGTTGCTACCCACTTCATTGAGCGAAAGAAGTCTGTTGTAAACGTAAAGCGCGGTGTCTTCAACGCCTTTGGCCATAATGGGTCCCGTGAATTGTTGAAGCCTCGTGATGAAATGGATAGCGTCGGTTGACTTAGAACCTTCTTGAATCAAGTGTTCTATGGCGGCTAATTCATTTCTTATTTTTCTGTTTTTTTCCTTTGAACTTTTTAGGGCAGCTTCAAAAGTTTTGTTGTCTGCAGTTTTTCCGTCTTTGCAGTTGAAATATGTTCTGTAAATTGGAAAATTTGAAATCAACTCTATAATGGCTTCGGAGGTTCTTTGGGGAGAACATTTTTCTCCGTACGGTCTTGTTTTTGAGATTTGGTTAAGAATTCTGGCCAGGTTTGCGATGTCACCGCCAAAGTACCTTTTGATTACGCTTTTTTTATGTACGTAGGCGAGTTCATTGAATGACTTTTTATTTTTCGTGAATTCGCAGTAAACCGTGGATATTTCTTTTTCATTCTCAGCTGAAATGAATAAATTGTTTAGCTCGTTGAGGAAGTCGTATCCTGTTGTTCCGTCGACAGGCCAAGATGCAGGCAAGTTTTCTCCGTTTAGAAGTATTTTTTCAACAACAATGTATGCGTCGGGCGCTAATCTTCGAAGCCATTGCAAATACTCCTCAGGATCATATAACCCATCTACATGATCAACTCTTAACCCTGCTACTTTGTTTTCTCGCAAGAGCTGCCCGATCAACTCATGTGTTACTTCAAAAACTTTGTTTTCTTCCATGCGAAGACATATTAAACCAGCTATATCGAAGAATCTCCGGTAGTTGATTTCTTTTAGAACGCTTCTCCAATTTGAAAGTACATAAATTTGGTTCGACAGAAGTTCTTTTAGAAGTTGTAAATCGTTGTTGATTCGATTTACTGCTTCATCGACCGCCGTTCTTAATGCATTATCGGAATTGTAATGTTGCATGAGTGTTAAAACCAGTTTTTCATTTTCTTCACATTCAAGTGAAATAATATGAGGGCTTTTCTCCAGGATTTTTTTGTACGAACGTACATTAACTGGAAATTCGGTGTCTCCATACAGTATTCGGAAACCGCTGTGATATGCAAGTTTTATCTGTCCCTTCCGCAAACAAACCTCAAAGTCATCGTTTAAGAAAGGCGCGAGGACTTTGCGGTTGAGTTTTGGAGACGGGTGGTTCCAGTCAATATCCAAAAAGCCGTGGAATTTTGAGGCAGATTCATGCGTCATTAAGTCAGAAACAAATGTGCTTTCTGGCGAATATGAGATGTGATTAGGAACTATGTCTTGTAACCATTCTAAGCCCAATGAGGCTGCTTCTTTGATTAATTCATCGAAGCCGTTTTCTCCGCCCAGTTCTTTGTTAATCACGTTTTGGTCTGTGGCGTCGTAACCGTGAGTGCTTCCAATGTCGGGCTTGAACTATAGGCGATGCGTAAACATGGGATATTCCGAGTTGATGCAAATAGGGAAGTATTGCTTTGAGCTTGCAGAAGTCAAAGTCTCGGTTTAACTGTACCCGGTAAGTTGCCAAAGGTTTCAAAGTTAATCCAGCCTTATTCCAATTGATTTACAAAGTTTCTCGTATGCCAAAACCCATTTTTGAGAGTCTTCATCTTTCATCTCTTTGAGGGGTCTGTAGGTTTTTCGGGCAATTTCAAAAGCGTTGTTTTGTGCATGCCAAAGCTCAAGTTTTAGCGGCAGCTCGTTTAGAGCGGTTATTAATTTGTCAACGTTTTCGAGTTTCTTGCTATCTGGCGTTGCATCTATTAGCTTGGTAAATTCTTTATCGATTTTCTCGCTTGCTTCCAAAGATATTATGTCCGATTCGAATTCGATGGATAAAGCTTTGGAATCAGAGATTAGCTTGCTTAACTCTTCAACGTTTACTTCTTCATCTACAAGCATTTGCTTAATCTTGTGGTTTAAAACGATTTCAGTGGCAGTCCTAAACGGTTTTGGAATAGGAATTTTGGTTTCATTCATGAAGCGCAGAAAGGCCAAATTGTCCCTGTAAATAATTTCATTTAAGTCAGTTGCTTTTTTAACGGCATCTTGAACTATGAAGTCCAATATTCTTTTTTGGCCGTCTTTGAACACGTCTTTAAGTGAGTAATTGTTTACTCCAAAATATTTTGGCAGTTGCATGATTGCTTCGTTTATTTCGCCTTTACTGAATTTTTCTAATAACTCGTTCTTCATTGTCTTGTAAAGTTCCGCGTCGGCACCGGCTTTTACTCCGCAGGAAACATTGTGGTCACCAAGCCAAATTGCAGCGCAAGCAAACATTTCTTCGTCAAAAGTTATGGTTGACTGCACATTTGAGAAGCTAATTACAAGCCGGAATTTCCCAGCATCATATTGTTCCATTTCTTTATCCGTAATTGTAAAGCAGCAACCGTAATGCTGGATGTTTGTTTGACTATTAGTTTTCGCGTTTGAAAACAATCGAAGAATTGTACAATGTGCGGCTATCTTTGATAGGTCAACGACTTTTGTTTTGACAAGTAAATTATAAGTTTTTGTACCGTTTTCGAACTCGGGAATGTTGCTGGGTGCCTGCTCAAGCATTTTGACGTATTTATCCTTCTAGATCTAAGCCAAGTACTTGCTTGGCAAGCTGAATTGCTCTTGCAGCATACATCATTACCTGAACGGTTTCTAAGCCCGAAACTTCATCGAAAAACCAGCCGCAGCTAGTAAACATGAGCATTGCTTGCCGCTCCATTTCAAGGAGTTTCATGACCCGCTTTTTTTCATCTTCGGATAAGTCTCTACTCTTTTGAGCGTCCAAAAATCGCTGGACACTCTCGCTTGACCTGTCAAAAACTACATCAATGTAGCTTTCTCTTGCCTCCCAAGGGTCTTTCAAGTATTTGGCGGCGTCAGACTCAAATTTCGAGGCTATTTCGTCTCGAAGCATGTTCATTGCTTCACGCAGAGGTTTTCGCCACGTCTGTTTCCAGCCAGGTCGGGATCCCGTGTTACAGCCACAGTCGCTTCTCCATCTTTCGACGCCGTGAGGACAGCTCCACGAAGTGTTCTCTTTGATTTCAACTTCAAATTCCGGGGGAAACTTTTCAAGGAACTCAGCATAGTTTGTTATTTTAGCAAGGTTTTTCGATTGTATGTAGTAAAGGCAGTAGGCTAAGGTCATGTCGCCGTGATGACTGATGGTGACCGTATACTTCTCCGTCGCTTGCCATGTTTGTTATGAGTGCTTTTGCATCAGCCGGTTCATTCTGGAAACCCTCAATTAGTTTGTTGGCGAATACCTCCCCATTTGACAGAATTTCCCCAAACGCTACATCTGAAGCTTTATACTTGTCAAAAAAGAAAAGATTGATTTTTTTTCCTGAAGGAAGCGGGCAGACATACGCTCTTCTTGGATCAATCTTGGCTTCTTGCACATCAGTCCAGTCTTTTTCGCCAATTCTTCGAATCCTCATTGCTTGATGAGGGGCCAATATTGTGAATTTAATTCCGTGTAAAGCAAGAGTTTCCAGGGTATCGATGTCAACCGCGGTTTCAGGCAGCCACATTCCCTCAGGATATCTTCCGAATCTTACCTGGAAATCTCTTATGCCCCATTTTACTTGTGTTTCTTTGTCTTTTTTATTGGCTAATGGCATAATCATGTGGTTGTAGACTTGGGCAATTGCGGTTCCGTGCCCTGAAAAATTCATTGTACTTTTCTTGTCTGCGTCAATGATCGCTTGGTATAATGCAGGTTCATTCCTCGCTAGCCAGTATAGGAGAGTTGGGCCAAAGTTGAAGCTGATTTTTGAATAATTGTTCACGAGACCAATTATTCTCCATTGCGTATCCATGATGCGGGAAACAGAGTTGGGAGCATAGCATTCAGCAGTTATCCGAGCATTCCAATCATGGTAGGGACTAGCGGATTTTTCGAATTCAACTTCTTCAAGCCACGGGTTTTCTCGGGGCGGCTGATAAAAATGGCCGTGGATGCAAATGAATTTTTCAACCATTGTTTTTCACCTTTTGATTAGAAAAAACTGCGATGCTTAAAGGGCGAATTGATTGATTATCGCCTAATTTTGCTGTCTCAGGAACCATAGAACCGGGGCCTAACCATTTAACATCTGCGGAATCTAACGCTTTAATGTAAAATCCTCCGCTGCAGGGAAATGTGTATTTGCTCTCTTTTTCGCCAAAATTAGCTACAGATACCAAAGTGGAGTTGGAGTTTCTTTTTTGAATTACCAAAAGCGACTCGTCCTTTGCCTTATAAAACTTAATTCTAAGCCGCTTATTAGGGTCTCTGTTAAGAAAAGTCTTCCTTATTTCAATAAGGTTCTGGTAGTACTCCAGAATTCTTCTGCCATTTCTACTTGACCTTTCCTGCCAATTTATTTTCGAACAATCAAATGTTGAGGGTCCCTGAGGATTGGGCGGTTCGTCTTTCCAGCCATTTTTCTTGAGTTCTTTTTTCCTTCCGTTTCTTACTCTTTTGCCTAATGCTTCATTGGAAAAGTCAGTGAAAAAAAGAAAAGGAGCTTTTTCGCCGTATTCTTCTCCCATAAAAAGTAAAGGCGTATACTGCGACAAGATTACGATTCCCGCCGCAAGTTTTGCAGCTTCAAACCCTGCAACCGAAATTAACCGTTCACCCAACGCCCTGTTTCCAATTTGATCATGGTTTTGAGAAAAAACCACAAGCTTTCTGTGGGGCAATTCTTTCTTGGGAACATAATTTCTAGCTTTTCCACTGAAACTGCTTCTTCACAATTAACGTATTCTTGGTGAAGAGCGCTAACGATTTTTTTCAGAGTCCCAAATGATGAGTAATACCAATTTCGTTCTCCAGTCAACATTGCATGTATTGAATGGTGCAGGTTGTCGTGCCAGACCGCATCCAAACCAAACCCGTCCGCTTTCACATTAACTATTTTTGGATCAACGCGGTCATTTTCCCCGATAAGCAGCAATTTTCTCTGACATATTCCCAAGTTTTCTATAGTTTCAGATAGCTCTTTCAAGAAATGTTTGGGACTGTTGTCGACTATTGTGAATATGGCGTCGAGTCTTAAGCCATCAACATGGTAATTTTGGAACCAGTTAACAGCGTTTTGAAGAAAAAAGTTTCTGACTTCTGGACTTAGTGCACCGTCAAAATTGATTGCAGCTCCCCAAGGAAGCCTGCGGTCAAAACAGAAAATACGGCCCGAAATCACCAAGAAAATTTCCTTCTGGGCCAATATGATTATAGATAACGTCAAGAACCACTGCGATTCCATTAGCATGGAACTCGTCAACCAACATCTTCAACCCTTCGGGTCCACCGTAAGTGTTCTGTACTGCAAACGGGAAGACTGCGTCGTAGCCCCAGTTTCTCGCACCCGAGAACTGTGAAACTGGCATGAGCTCTACCGCGTTAATTCCCAACTGCGAAAGCTCACGAGCTCTACCTTTTGCCCCAGCAAATGTACCTTGGCTGCTGAAAGTACCGATATGAAGCTCGTAAATAACCATGTCTTCAAGCTTTGTTCCGAGCCAGTCATTGTCTGACCAAGAGAAAGAAGAATGATCTACGGTGGCTGATGCACCAAAGACGCCGTCGGGTTGAAAATGCGAAGCTGGGTCGGGTCTGTCTTTTTTGTTGTTCAGACGAAATTGATAGTGGGTCCCAGGTTTTAGTCCATCAATTTCTAAATTCCAATATCCATTAGCCGTCTTGTTCATTTTGTGGACTTCGTTTTTTTCTGGAAGAACAAGAGAGATTACGTCTTTTTGTGGTGCCCAGACTGAAAATTCGGTTTTGTCTTTAGAATAATTTGCGCCAATTTTCGTTTTCGTTGCAAAAATCTACTCCTAATTTATTGAGAGTAAGTGGGAAGCAAAAAAAATCTTCGACACATCGTTGATTTCGATCTGAAAAATGTTTTTTGCTTTTAACGCTAAACAAACATTATTATCCGCGGACAGTGATATTAATTTGTCGCAAATGCGGCAAATCGAATTTCTGAGGTTTTATTTTATGTTACATGTGGAGCAGCTAAGGAAAATTAGTCTTGACGATTATATTGGAATTGTTGGAGAGGAAGAAGTCGCTTCGGTTAAGGCTTTAGCGGAGACACTTAAGGGAAAATCCGTGACCCATGTTAACTCTACATCTTTCGGGGGCGGAGTAGCGGAAATGCTTCGTAATTTAGTGCCTATAATGAATGATGTTGGACTGGATGTTCACTGGGAAGTTATCAAAGGGTCACTGGATTTTTTCAATGTGACCAAAAAAATTCATAATGCACTTCAAGGAATGAACCTAGAACTTTCTCCGGAAGAAGTAAGGACGTATCTGGAATATAATAGGCAAAACAGTGAATCCACAATTTTGAACACTGATTTTGTGGTGGTTCACGACAACCAACCAGCAGCCATGATTCAGTTTCTTCCTGCAAAAAATGACAAGTGGATTTGGCGCTGCCACATCGACCTCTCAACGCCCAACACATCTGTTTGGAGTTTTCTTGAGCAATACATCAGCCGATACGATGCAGCAATATTCACCTCAGAAAAATACATCATTCCCAGCTTAAAAGTCCCAAAAATCCTCATAAGACCTCCGTCAATTGACCCGTTGAGCGATAAGAACAAAGAAATTCCAGCAGAAACTATTTTGACCATTTTGGAAAAGTTCGGTATAAATCCTGAAAAACCAATCATTACCCAAGTTGGGCGTTTTGACCCTTGGAAAGACCCAGTTGGAGTCATCGATGTTTACAAATTGGTAAAAAAGGAAATTCCTCAGGTTCAATTACTCCTCATCGCAGGCATGGCCACTGATGACCCTGAAGGCTGGACATACTTTGAGAAGACAGCCCGTCATTCAGGCGACGACACCGACGTTCACCTCTTAACGGACTTTAAAGGCGTCAACGATATAGAAGTGAACGCTTTTCAAAGGGCTTCCTCCGTTATACTTCAAATGTCAACGCGAGAGGGGTTCGGACTTAGCGTAACTGAATCATTGTGGAAAGGCATTCCTGTAGTCGCAAGAGGTGTAGGAGGAATACCGCTGCAAATAATCAACGGCACCAACGGCTACCTAATCAACACAGTAAACGAAGCTGCCGAAAAAACCATCTACCTGCTCAATCACAAAGAGGAAGCCCAAATGATGGGTGCACAAGGCAAAGAACATGTCAAAAACAACTTCTTAATCGTAAAGGACTTGAAAGACTACCTCAAACTATTCAATGACCTTATACAACCTTAAATTGTACCCGTCTTCGTGGGATCCAAATTTATCTTTCTTCAAGTGAAAACCAACTCAAACATGATACAGGCTATAGCTTTTCTTGTTAAATCTTCTTTAGATTCTGAAACGCGTGTACCGCACTCGGTACATTCCCAACAAATTAGAATCTTGTTTTTGTCATATACAGGATTCATTTCTTCTTCGCATTCAGGGCATGTTTTTTCAAGTTCTTTCTTTATTGGCATTGAATTTCAGACGTTTCATCGACATTAAACAATATAAACCAACTGGTGTTAACTATGAAAAGTATTAACTTTCATTTACGCCTGCTTTTCTTCTAAACCAATCGTTGAATTTGCCGTAAACTCCACCGAAAAGAATCTCTAATATCGCGGAGGAACCGAGACCAATCAACGCGGCCTCGATCGACTTTGAAGTATACAAAAATACAGGCGTGTATACTATTACCCAAAAGATTGCCATGCTAACAGCGTCTACCGCAAATTTTCTATTAACGAAATATCTGATGTACCTGTTGTCTTTCCTCAAGTTGCCGTCTCCAAGGCTCTCTTGCGAACTCCGCCCGTTAAAAGATTGTGTGATAGATTCACTAAATCAATTCAACAACCAACCAACATCTTTTTTTGTAATAATTTGAACATACTCATTGAAAGTGAGTTTGACTTATATTCACAGCTTTCTTCTATAGCAATCATGAAAAAACTCTGGCTGCTCTTAGCATTAGTTATAATCGTAGCGGCCCAAGTCGCCGTTGTATCTTCATTTCGCGCCATCAATGTTAACACTTACGCAAATGCCTATACAGCAGTAGTTATCTCAAAAACTTCCTATGCTAACCTCAGAGTTGAAATTGACATAATACCCCAAGTTTACAATGGACAATCCAATACAACGTTAATATTCCCAAACGGCACGCAAACAGTGATACCTGCGGTAGCTCATTACAAATTCTCAGTAAACTTACGCAGCACCGGACCCTCTCCAGGAAGTTTTGCAACTCAAAGTTTAGGGATCAATCTTTCTGACAATCATCCAATAGATGCAGAGTTCGTTTCAAACAGCACTGACCTCCCTCGCCTTCTCGCTGTAAATCAATTCCCAGAAACTTACCCAGAAATGGACTCGCGAATTTCGGTTTACTGGTTTCTTATTCAAGGAAACGCGCAGGTAAGTATTCAAGGATATGGTGTTGGATTTTGACAGAAGAGAACCTTACCAGCAAAATGGTTGAGTTCATGAATGCGTTGGATCAAGTTAAAGCATACAAAGAATTCGCGAATGCGATGGCGGATTTTGTAATAATTTTTGTGGCTTCGTTAGTATCTGCAGAAGCAGTAAACATTGCAATTAATTTACTGGATGTTTTTTATGGGTATAGCATTGTTTATCCAGGAAATTCGGTTGTGCTTCCTTTCTACAGTGTTGTAATCGTTTTCTTTGGAGTGATTATTGGAGTTTTGTGGGTTCGACGAAAATTAAATTCCGTTGCAATTATGCAGTGGAAAAGCACGTTGAACGAGGGAACTCCTGGCGCATTGAAGCTTTTGCAAGAAACAAACTGGGAAAAAACCTTTAGCGATATAAGGGTGGCAAAGCTTGGATTCGCAGTTTATGGGGTTGCAAAGATAATGGCTTATTGGGTGTTGGCTTTCATTTTGTTTGGTGTTTTGTCGGGATTCATGGGGAATATTGTTCATTCGAGCCTTGACCCAATTTCGCTTTTCGTGATTCCTCTTGTTCTTGTTTTAGTTCTAAGCATGAAGGATCTTCGCATTCGTTTTGAACAGGTTGGACGTCTTGATTCGCTTCTATGGGAGCTTCGGTGGTTTGACAGTGAGTTCAGGAGAGCCGATTTCAAAGCCTGATCTCTATGTCTTGGCAAGGGTAATCAAAACCCTCAAAGACCATGGCAGAACAAACAAAACCAGTCTTGCCACTGCTACTAGCATGTCCTATGATCGGCTCGTAAAGTATCTGGCTTGGATGTCAGGAAAGGGATTGATTCAATTTGACTCAAATGACGATGTTTATTTAACTAAGCTTGGATTGGACACCTATGATGAGCTTGTAAAGTGGATTCTGCATTATGTAGGAAAGGTTAAATTTCCCAAATTCAGTTGAAAGCGCAAAAATCTTTTCTAACACTTCCCAAATCTTTCTTCTAAGTAGTGCGAATTTTTGCCCTCGATGCGCAATTTTCGTTTAAAGAAATGGGGAATAAGTTATTCAGCGATTTTAAGTATCAATTCTTGCTTTTTCGTTTTCGAAGAATCAGCACAACTGCAACAACTAATATTGCAGTGATTGCGGCTGCACTGACGACTAATTCTTCAGTTTGGCTTTGTGTTGACGAAACTGATGTTGCAGTCCCCAAGTTTATGGTTACTTGATGAATGCTATGGTGATAAGTAAAAGATAAGAGCCAAGAATCTCCTTGCGATGCGATGGTATATTCTAATTTGTTTCCGTCAAGAGAAACTTTGAGAATGGATGCGTCACCGATAAGTGTTTTTGGAACATATATATCGACGTATCCTGTTGTGCCTGAGGGTCCGCTGACGCTGAAACTTAGGTCATGACTTGTGGAGTTGAAAGCAAACGCGGAGATGGTTGAGTTGGAAGAAACGGAAAAAACACTCTGTTCCTGATAGGGTAAAACGGCAAAATTGATTGTTGTGTTGGCATCTGAAAAAGATGAATTTCCATCCCAGCGTGCATTAAGAAGATAAATGCCTGAGGCTGATGGAAACCAAACGGCAGCAAAGTTACCGCTATTATCAGTGCCTGCAGTTGTTAGTCCAGTCCATGATTTGCCTTCATCAACGCTGATAGAAAGCAAGATTGGAGCATTTGCTATTCCTATTCCGTTTCCCGACAGGGTTCCAGTGATGTCTACTTTGAAGTTTGAGTAAAAAGCAGAACTTTGGCAGGAAACGGTAACGGTTGGCGCTGGCAGTGTTGGCGTGGGTGCTGGGGTGGGTGTTGGCGTTGGAGATTGCGTTGGGGTAGGGGTAGTGGTTGGTGAAAGTGTAGGTGTCGGAGTTGGATATAGTGTTTGACCGACGAAAAATGTTGCCGTAGCAAAGCCGCCTTGAGATCCGATCGCAGAAACATTATACATACCGTTAGGAACTTGGGGAACATTGAATTGAACAGTTCCGCCACCGCTGCTTGAGGTTAACGTCCCGACGTTCTGAGTGCCGTTTATTGTGCCAAAAGTAAAGAGAATTGATACATACGCGGGAAACCCAGTTACCGTGGCCACAACTCCAGTGCCTACTTGGCCCACAGAAGGATTCAATGTTATTGTCGGGTTGTGTGATGTTGGCGTTGGAGCTGGTGAAGGCGATGGTCCACCTTCTTGTGTGGTCCATAGTGGATAGTTATCTTTGTTGTTTGAATCAATAACGTAAGGAGTATTTCCAATTCTTGAAGTGCCTATTTGAGTTGCATTCGGATATTTTGTTCGATAGTCACTCCAAAAGTTCCCTCCAACAGAAGCACCGTTATCCCAATTGTTTGGGTAAGTTCCATAGAAGGCAACTTGAACATTGTTGTTAAAGTTATTTCCAAAGAAAGTGCTGTTATAAATTGCTAAATAGAACCCGTAATTATTACCTGTCATATTGTTGTACGAAATTGTGTTGTTGTACGATGGAATGCCTGCGCCTATTCCAATATTGTTGTTTGCAATATAATTGCTGACAACTGAATTGTTGTAGGATGCGTCAAATCCTAGACTGGTATTTGAGTTATTTCTTAAAGTATTGCCGCTAATGATGTTTCCTGTAGAATTAAGTATCCTGATGCCGTCACTGTTGTTAGCAACAATATTATTTTGAATCATTATATAATTGTAACCTTGAAGCCAGATTGCGCTTCCGTCTGAAACACTGTTTTGAATCGTGAAACCATTTATCGTGACGCCATTTGCTACAATTGCTAGGATGCTTCCGATTGATTCAGGAAGCAAACCGGGAGCAGTCAATGTTCTGTTTTGACCTTGACCGTCTATTATGGTTGAAGTCGCGCTTTGACCAATCAACGTTAAGGTTTTTGTAATTAGAGGATGCTCGCAGTATGTTCCGCTTTTAACGTAAATGGTGTCTCCAGGGGCGGATGCATTTATTGCAGCTTGAATCGACATGAAATCACCTGTTCCTTGAGGATCAACTATCCATGTTTTTGGATAAGTTGGAGCTTGAGGATTTGGTGCGTTCAAGACGGGAACAAATGTAACGGTGCCTGATGGAGAATTATAGTTGGAATCAAGAATTGTTTGGCCGATAATAGTTGTATTTGTTGTTCCCCACCAATTGTAAGTGGCTGTAACATTTAGAGTACACCAATTGTAAGTTGCATTGATATCTGACTTGGATGCTGCTAACGAAAGGCTGTATTGGCTGTTGTTTTGGATATTGTTGCTCATGATTGTTGGAGAGAAAGAACCTATTACGCTAATTCCCCCCACATTGTCGGTAACAGTGTTATTCAGAATTGTGGTGTTGGATCCTGAAGTATTCATATATGAGCTGGCTCCGGAAACGATAGCGTATGTATTGTTGTAGAGAAGGTTTCTTTCGATGACTGCACTGCTTCCGGCGGTTACTGCTATGCCTCTCCAAGAACTGGAAATTACGTTACCTGAGATTAAGGCGTAGGCGTTAGCTGAATCAAAAAAGTCTATTCCGTCCGCGTTAAAAGACCCCAAAACTGTGTTGTTCTCAATTGTTTGTGAACCACCCTTTATGTCGATTCTTCCTATGATAAAGTTGTTTGAAATTGTCGATGAGCCTCCGGCGATAATTTGGCCGGTAAAAATGCTGTTTGAAATTATTGATTGACCATCTGAACCAGCCAGAGAAACCCCATTGTTGAGGTTCCCACCGTTAAACTGAATATTATTAGTGGCACTGCCGTTTGCGTTCAAAGTGCCGTTAACTATTATGCTGGTACCGTTCAAGTTTACGACAGTTCCAGCTTCAATTGTTAAAATCACTCCACTGGCAACATTTACTGTTCCCATCAGATTATACGGGCTCTTCGCTTGCGTCCAGGTTGTGTCTGAACTTATTGTTCCCTTGACGCTTGTGCCGATTTGAGCCGTGCTTAACCGTACGGTGCCAAATAAGCTTAAGGAAACAATTAATCCAATTAAAACCAAACTCAAAAGCGATTTATGCATTTACTCAGGCTTCCAGCATCTTTTAGTATCGTTTGCTTTCTTTTTATTATTTCCCATAACTCTCTTGTTATTCTCCCACTCTAAATTGCGATTAGTTACAGGATTGTGTTTCCTGAAGTACACAAATAAACAACCGAAGATTACCGTTGCAGTAAAAAACATCGGGATCCATATTGGAAATTCTGGAACGGTCGGCGTGGATGTAGACGTTAGTGTAGCCGTTTGGCTTGTTGAAGTTGTGCTTGAAGTTTCTCCGACAGTTACCGTCAGTGGATTACTCCAATTGCTTGTTTGATAGGCAGTAAAACCAGTTATATAATCTGTTCCTGATGGGGGTGTGTCGTAGTTATAATGTCCTATTACTGCTTGCAATCTAAAATCTAACAGAGCACCCTTAGGAAGTTCTGGCCAACCTTCTAAAGATACATTAATAATTGTGTCGCCAGTAGCTGACATGCTGAAAAGGTCCTCGTATGTGCTGTCAGGATAGTGGCTCCAAGTATCTGTATAATGTCCTTTGAAAGTAACATTATAGTTCAAATCAACATGGTTTCCATTTGAATCTGTAAATGGGTTGAATGGCTGATTCTTTATAGTTATTTCTACATTTCTTGTGTCATAATGATAGCCTGATGAGATTGTTTCATTCTGTCCAGTGTAGGGGTTTATTGAAGTTTCAGGTTCTGAATCAAGTGATTTTGTAAAATACTTCAAACTAAATTCTGGAACAGATGGAGTTGGTATTGACTGAGCATATGAAGGTCTAATAATCAACAGAATTAGACATGAAACACTCATGGTTAGAATGAATAATAATGCAAAACCTTTGCTCATGCTTCCCATGATAACTTCTGGAACTAATTTACAATAAAAGACTTCTCGTAAAACTTTCTTGACTTGTCTTAGTCAAGATTTCTTTACTAACCCTTTATGGGCTGGAAACCGCTAAAACAATTTTAATTAAAAATCAGCGTACAGCGTGAGAATTTCACCGCGAAAACTTTCAAGTGTAGCAATTTTAGCAAATTATAAATACTTGTAAATACTCACGTATTTACGTGGATATTGATGAGTCCGAACTGTTCGTTCTCCTCACCGCTAAGCCAAAGTCAAAAAGTCATCTGGTCCCTAATTAGCGAGGGTTTTTCAGTAACCAAAATAGCTGACAAACTCAACACTACACGCCAATACGTAAATCAAACACGCTTGACGGCCGAAGCGAAAATAGCTACTACACTTCTGGATGTGGCGCAAGTAAACGATCTTCAATTAACAAAACTGTATCCAAAACAAGCTATACTGCTCGGTTATCACCCTGTCCTCAAACGAAAAGCCATCATAACTTACACGACAAGCCATGGCCTAAAAGTCTGGTACTGGCATGACAACCCCGAAGAAGTCACCGACGCAGCCTTCCTAAACCAAACAAAACAATTCCTAATCGATATTGCAAGAGAAAGAGGCGTGGAAATTGAAGGTTGCGAAAAAATCCATCCAGCGAAATTGGCACACATAGTTTTTAGCAAATTAATCCCGGAGCTGACGAGCCAATGAAAGCCAAAAGATGTTTGCAAAGCAGAATTAGAGGTTGGCTTCCGAAAGAGCCTCTAAATCCTAACAAACCATTGAAGATAAAGCTCGAAACCAAGCCCTTGAAACTCAGACAGATAACGGAAAAATCGGCAATTAATTTGGCCCATTTCATTGTAGTAGTGTTAGCCGTTAGTCTAATACTTAGCGGATTATACCTAAACTCGGTCTCTAAGGTGCAGAGTTCTTACCAATTGCCCGTAGAATGGGGGTCTTTACGAACACCTATCCAGTTTAACGGAACGAACTATAACTGCAGTATCAATGTCTTTGTTTCACCGCCATTAGAAGGAGTCGGCACTTCTAACTGGGTGGCACCAATCTACGTATATCTAAATGAGCCCAGTAATCTCACAGCAGGAGTTTACTTTGTCACTTTAAGGTACGCATCCTACAACGTCTCAGCAAGCTCTTACAGTCCTCAACAGACCAACTATACTGGTACTTTTTCGACCATCCAAACTAAAAAGCAGGACTTGATTATTAGCGCAATCTCTATGAAACCACCATTTGAAGTCGGCCCGAGCGACCAGCAACCCATAGTAAGAGACGTTGTTTTCAGTTTCTACTGCAATGCGACTGGAAAACTGCCCTCACCTTTGTTTACCATAACAACACCAATTGACCTAACCCATAGCGGGTTCATCGTCTCTTACCCCTATAGAAACCAAGGCAATATTCTCCTTTCCGTAGGAATAGCAAGTTTGATTGTAGCCATGGCTATTTCATTAGTTAATCTAAGAAAAAATGCAAACAAGTATCAGGTCGAAGAAAATGCCAGTTACTAAAGTGGAATTCCCCCTTCAAGTCGAAAGCAGATATTCGCACCTCAACAACTTCGTAATCGACATTGCCAAAGAAAGAGGTATAACGGAAGAAAACAAAGCAAGCATTCACCCAGCCAAAATAGCTCGCGTAATTTTCAGTAAACTTATTCCGGAGCTGAGCATGCGAAACCACTGAGATACCTTCAAGGCCGTATTCGCGGTTGGTTACCTAAAGAACCAAGCCTTCCCAGAAGTTTAAATGCGTCAAATTCACAGGATAAGAAAGCCCGAAGAATTTTCTTAAGCCGAGCGCCACTAGGCTTGAAGCTCGTTACTGCTTTGTTTTGGATATTCGGTTTTGGCGCAATATTAGCAATTATTCAGCAGGTAACACAACTTGGCTACCTCTCTTTTAACGTGCAGTTCATTATGGCTGCAGTAGCAGCGATGGACAGCGCAGCTTTGTTTGTTGTGGGTGCGGGCTTGCTTACAATGAAAAAAGTTTGGGTAAACATCGCCATCATATTTTTAGTAATATCGCTTATTGCATTCTACATTGTTCCACTGAGGTTCGCTCTGCCTTTGGAAGCTGTTGTCTTAGTTTATTTGGTTACGCTACGCATGGGCAAAGGTACCGCGTCCTCAAAGTTGATTCAAGTGGCGCCCGTGGCATTATTAGTAATCTTATGCGCCGCAACGTTTGCGCCTGTTTATGCCACGGATCCACAAATAATTAATCCTTCAAAAACAATAGTAAAAAGCCAGAACCAAATAAGTAACAACGGCAGTTTTAACGTCAGCGTCAACGTATACCAATATGCTGACCTTGACAGCAAGAAAGACTACTACTATTTAGAGATAGATTTGCAGTGTCCACAAAGAAATTTTAACTCGGCCATCGTAAATGTTTCTGTAGAAACCCAAAACGGAACTATGCCCCTTGATTGGATACTCTGGGGGATGTCCCATGAGCCGCAAGCAAGTCCCGGAACCCCGGCAGGCATCGGACTTGGCATCGCAACCTTGTACGTTGGAAACTTTGAAACTGTCCTGTTTAATTCTGACCAAACAAAAATAGGCTGGATAGAATCAACACTTAACCCCAAACAAAGCGAGACATTTTCAACTGACATATGGGTTCCCCAAGATGCGCATTTTTCAGTAAATGTCACTGCAAAAATAGGATTCAATGATAAAGTTTTTGGGAATCTCTGGGTTGACCAACTGAATTTTGGGAGTGGTTGAAAATTGAAAAAGCGGTTAGAAAAACTTTTTCACGGTTGGTTGCCAAAAGAGCCATACATAATTAGCAGAAGATCAAATATGGACTATGAAAACAAAAAGCCACCGCAGATAACTCCGCCCCAATACAAAGTAAGCGCCACGAAAGTTGCAGGAGCACTTGCAATTTTCTGGATAACCCTTTACGGGTTTCTTACCTTTTCTATTTCCCGAAACCTTGAAACGTACCCTATTTCAGCTTTCCAATTAGTGGCTTGGATAATTGCTGGCTTAGCAGTTGGTGCAATCTCATGCACGATGTTTACTAAAAACCAACTTAATCGGCTTTTAAAAGATTACAAATTCTCTACAAATGGAGAAGACATGATTTTGTTTATTGTTCCAACAGTTATATTCTTTATTTTTGGTTTCTTTGTAAGCAAGCCATCAGCTTTGCAAGGATCTTTGATTTCTTTTTATGCTTATGGAGTTTCATTCCAAATAACGAGAGTTATCTTATTTTCCGTCTTAGAAAAAAAGGAAAATATGCGTATAGTACAAAGTTGGTTCGGATCTGGATTCTACCTGAGTCCAAAGGCATCAAACAGCAATGCTAACAGTTCGGAAACAACAGCTAAGCAAGAATTATCAAGAGTAACAGGGTCGCCGTTGAGAGCATGAATGTGAAGAAGAGTTTAGAAAATCGAATCAGGGGTTGGCTTCCAAAAGAACCCGTCTTAAATGCGCCTTTCAAAGCCCAAATCGTCCCGGTCGACAGAAGTCTTAGTTTTAAAGTGAGGCGATGGCTTCATGGAACTTCAGCCTTCATCTCTTCGTTAATTGGTCAAATAAACCTTAGAACAAAAATTCTAATGCTTGCTTTTGGAATTGGAATCTTCACAATATGGTTTCTGTATTCTTTAACAATGAACAATTTAATTAGTGGTTTTGCACTTCTTTGGGGAGGAAGGTTAGTTGACTATAGTGTTTTTCTTTTTGTGGTTGTATATTATTCTTATGATTATTTTAAGAAAAGGGCATCTCACAAAAACTTGCTTAGTGAAAACATAAACCCCAATTTAAGATTAGGCGGCATAATTATTGGTGTGATTGGTGGAGCAATATTGGTTTGTTCATATTTATTGAGGTTATTTGTTGACTCTACTCCCCAGGTCCCTGCAACCGCTCCATTTTATTTGGACATTGCCGCATTATTGATGTTGCTATTTGGCTTTGGGTTAGATATGGAGTGGCGTAAAAGAAACAAACTAAGCCCTTTCAATTCAACATAGAGACTTGAGCATTGAATCATGAAAAAAGAAATAACAAATAAATGGAAAGGAAAGCGGATTAAAAAGGTAGCAGCGAAAACCAAGCAAGGCTGGAGCGCTCAATTTTTGTGTCTAATATTTTTCTAATCTATAATTCAGCTGTTTTCAGCTTTTTGTGTTTCTTGTGGTAAACCAACAAACCAGCATACGACCATTTTCAACTTGTATATCATTCTAATTTATGACGCTTAATTATGCAAGAATCCAAGAAATGTCCAAAATGCGGAAAGCAAAGGAGAATAGGTAAGACAGGCAGTCAAGGGGCGATGTTTATCAGAAAACAAGGCGATCTTTTAGTGATAAAATAACTCCGCTTTACTGTCCTAACTGTGGCTATGTCGAATGATGGATTGAAAAAAAATTGATTAAATAAAAATAATGACAATGAAAAGATCAAACACTTGGAATAACGTATTAAGGGTTACCTCGGCTTTAAGAGATGTCAACTCTTAGATGTTCATATAATGCATCGAAATATCTGCGGAAAAATATAAGTTACTCGATTTAGTTCCGAATTCATCCAAAATAAACTGATAAACATTGCTTCCTTGGCGGTTCCTAATTCGCCAAAATATACTTTTACAGAGTAAAAAATGCCTTATATTAATTGAAACAAGAAAGTTAGCAACCCAACAAGAAATGTTTTTACAATGAATGCGATGGCTCAAAGTGACCCCAGTGGGCATCCCTAATCGGACATTTCGCGGCAACAATGTAACTGCCCTAACTCTCAGTCAACGTCAACATTTAAGACTCTTAATTACGGTTTAATATGTTCGATAAGCGTCATATCCATGTTCATTTTCATTCCGTAGTTCATTGTTGCTGATTGAGTTGAAACGCTTTCTTGCATGTTTGCCTTAATTTGCCTCATTGTCCCATACTCAATATAAATTTGATAGCTCACGTTCATGCCTATGGTAATGTTTGCTGGCGTAAAGTTACTTAGGCCGCTCAATGGCGTCCTATAGTTCATTTTTAGGTTGTTGCTTGTTATGTCTATTCTGAATACTTTGTATGTGCCTGCTGGAACTGTGAGGTCTTCGGTGCCTTTGAAAGTCATTTTTAATTCGCCTGTAACCCCAATGCTTGAGTTGCCGGTTGGGAACGGCACATTTACAGTGTCGCCCACTTTAACCTCTGGCTGGTTTAACAACTGGGCAAGATAAGAGCTACTTGTTAATCCGTTGTTAGGTACTTCCTGCTGGGTGCTTCCTAGGTTAAGCAAGTACGCGGAGTATCCAGTTTTATTCATTTTCTCAACCACTGAGAAGTTAAATGGTTTATTGTTTAGAGCCATTGTCATTGTGTGATTCAAGGTGTAGTATTCTCCGTCAAAACCAGTGACGTCTATAGTTTGCTGGTAACTTATGGTTGTATTACTAGGCAGGTTAGCGGTAGATCCTGATGGCATAGCCGAATTATCAAAACTGCTATTAATGGTTGTATCGTAAACCATTTTCTCGCCAACTGTATAATCAACGTTAAGCGGTATTACCGCTGAGCCCAGAGGAATAATAAAGAGTGCTACCACAATTGTTGCAACCGCAACGACGGCTAATAAACCAAAGAACTTTTTTCCAAACCACCTGCGCTTGACGGGCGATGATGAAATTGGTTGTTCATTTGTTGGGGGCAATTCTGGAGAAGCCGCAAACAGTTTAGCTCTAATGTTATTCATACTTCTTACCGGTTAGCCACTAAGTAATTTACGACTTATAGCTCTAATGACAGAACACTTTGTTCTATTGTTAGAACAGCCTTAGGACAGTGGTTTTTCCACTGCTGCCTTTTTCTTGGCGCTTTCATTCTGTGTTTTTTTGCGCAACCATATGCCTTCGCTAAGGAACAGCACCATAGCAATGGCAGTTGGGCCCATCAAGTAGAAAATGTACAACCCTGGAGTTTGGCCATTTTGAAAGAATGGAATGGCAATTACTATTGCCTCCACAATTAATATCCCGATGAAAAAGAAAGCATAGAAGATCAGCCGCGGGACAAGGGTTTTCCCCACCCATAAATGACCGCTGATGTTTATTTTTTCCTTGACTGTATATTCGCCGTACTCGTTCTTAGCGATTAAGCCTAGTGATTCCAGTTTTTGCAGGTGCCAATAAGCAACGCTGGGGCTGCTAAGGTTTGCAAGCCGCATTGTTTCGCGTGGACCTAACGCTTTACCCTCCTTAACCATGCACGAATATACGTTTAGGGTAGTGCCTTCGAGCTCTTCGGTGTTTGTCAATTTATGGCTCCTCTTTTATGAATGCTTCAATACCGTTTGGGGAGAGCTGGAATGTTTGGTTACCGGAGAGAACGGGGTTGTATATGTATCCGTTGGGTGTTATTTGGAGTTGCACTGTGTTAAGACATGTGGCAGTTGCAACAGTGTTGGAATATATGCCATCGACTGGCATGTTGTTAATGAAGCTGGTTATTGATCCGTAGAGGGTTATATTCCCGTTTTCAAGAGAGGCAAGGGTGCTATTTGTGCCCTCTGCATTATTGTAAGATTGCATGCCTGTGAAAGCGATGAGTTTAGATTGGTGGGGTTCCCAAACATAGCTAAATCCAGTTCCCCCAGACCATTTCAACGCTGGACCGTTGGAGTTATACATGTGCCAATCAGGAAATGCGGTTATCGGGCCGATACTGGAGTTCATGTTCTGGTAGATCGGTGTGCTTGAGGTTAACACTTGGTCTACTAGTGTATTGCTTGCTAGAACTATCGGTTGTGGGGTACCTGGTTGTATTCTGCCGGTTACATCAACCCACGCACCGTTAACGTAAATTTGCGTCTCGGACATTTTTGTTGGATCATAGGATTCGCCTATTGGAACGCCCTCTATCCAAGTGCCGTCATTGGTGGAGTTTTCAGGCAAATCAGGAATAGAAGACAATGTCCTATGCTGTGGAGTCATTATCTGAAAAACGTTGTAGGGATAATTCTTGCCTGGGATCCAGGTTGTGTTGACCCATTTGCCGTCTAGCCAAACACCGTCTACGACACCACCAAAACTAACGCCTGGATCTTTAGCATAGCCTCGGTTGAAGGATTCACCGCCTAACGCTGAATTAACTATGCTTATGCTTTGGGCGGCTGCAAAACCCATTTCATGCATTTTTGCACTTAAATCCGATAGGTTGGTCATGTTCGCAATTACTGTGTATGTGACGTTTGTGTAAGGAATAGACTCGGTAACGTTTACCGTCGAGTAATTGCCAGTTGTAGGATCAGCAACCCATTTTTGCGATGTCTGGTTTCGTTGCCACTCAATAACACTCAGGTTAGCGTACAAAATGTCGATGCTGAAATCAGCTTTTGGTCCTTCACTAACATGTGGATAAGGTTTAACGTCCAACGGCGCGATAAGCATTGGAGCCGCAAACGCTGTTCCACTCAACAAAGCTAAAACAGCAACGACGATTAGTTTGTACTTGAAGTCCATACGTTGTCACCGCAAATATTGTTTTCAAGCTACTTATTAGCTCTCGTCATAGAACGTTTTGTTCTACAACTAGAACGCTTGAAAGCAAAGGGGTAGATAATGGAAAAATAAACAATGTACTACTTGTAACAGCCGAGCTTAGGTCTTTTCAGCTTAAAATGTTTTCAGTAATTTCACTTTCACCTCCCCCTCCGCTGATGTGGAGAGTAGTTTGTTCGCTTTCTTCTTAAGCAGTGTTAACCCTCTTCCGATGGGAGAGCATAGTCGACCCCCCCCGGTTCATGAAAGTATGTTGACATATGTTGAAAACTAGTGATTTGTACATGAGAAGAATCAATTATCCAGTACATTTTATTGAACGGCGCATAGCGAATAGGCAGCGTGGAGAATATGAAGAACTAAGAAGAGCAATTTTCAGGCATTTAGGAAGAAGACCGACCTTTGTACGAAATCTTGATGCACCACTCATTGAGCAAGCAGCAAGACTTTTTGCTGATTGGCTCTACATTGAAGAACTTCTTTCCAGCGATGAAAACAAAGCAAATGTATGCAAGTATGCTGACGCTCTAGCAAAGATTCACTGCATGCTCATTTCCACTTTTGATGAACTGCAACTTACACCTAAAATGCGAGGTAAAATCTTCAAGGAAATAATACATGACGACGACGTAACACTGAAACTGAAAAAACTATTGGGAACGATTTAAGATGGAAAAAGCCTTTGCAGATCCAGCTCTTTTTGCTGAAACATTCTTCAATTTTAAGCCGACTCAAATACCAAGCCGACCTACTTCGGGATGAAAGCAAACGCATAGTTGTAGTTTGGAGCCGCCAAAGCGGAAAAACAACAACCATAGCTCTGAGAGCGATATGGTATGCACTTACTCACCAGAAAACCTTAACACTCATCATAGCTCCAAGCCTACGTCAAAGCATGATAATGAGCGACCGCATTACTGACTTCCTAACAAGCCTACCACCAAAATACTCCAACATTTTTGTCAAAAAACTTCAAAGAACCATCATCCAACTAAACAATGGAATCACGCATAATCGCCCTCCCAAACAATCCGCAACTTCTACGAGGATACACAGCAAACCAAGTCATATGTGACGAAGCAGCTTTTTTCCGAGATGACAACCTTGTCTTTTTCAACGTGCTCTATCCAATGCTTGCAACAACAGATGGCATTCTTATCGCTTCAAGCACGCCTTGGAGTAAAGACAGCGTTTTTTATCGTATGTGCCAAAATCCACAGTTCAGCAAACACAAGATAACATGTGAAGATGTCAAGAACAGCGGGCTGATAAAGCAGAGTTTTATTGAAGAGATGCGAAATCAGATTCCATTTGAGAGGTTTCAACGGGAATTCATGAGTGAATTCGTCGAAGACGTTGACGCTTGGCTAACTCAGAGTTTAATAATTAACTGCATTGATAGCAAACTTGAGCCTTATGATTTTCAAACAATGCCCAGCGGCGATTTCCATGTCGGAGTTGATTTTGGAAAAGAACAAGACTTCAGCGTGGTCGTTGTGGTTGAAAAGCTTGGAGCCATGACAAGAATTGTTCATGTTCACCGTTTTCCACTAAAAACCCCTTATGGCAGCGTTATTGGCTACATTAAAAGTCTTCAAGATCGCTGGAAAAGCATGAATTCTGTGTATGCCGACATTACTGGTGTAGGCGGCTATATTGTTGAAGACATGGTTCGAGGAGGCATCCATGGAGTCAACGGAATCACATTCAATATCCAATCTAAAGAAGAAATGGCAACAATCTTAAGAGAAAAAATGCGAACCCAAGAAATCAAAATTCCATACGTTCCATCCAAAAGAATAGCCGATCTTGAATTAACCTCCGAACTTAACATCGAAAAATACGAACTCCTGAAAACTGGCCATCTTAGATTTAGTCATCCAGAAGGCAGCCACGATGATGTATTCTGGAGTCTAGCTCTGGCAGTTTATGCAAGTGTTCAAGCACCACTTCCTGGAAGAGGCGCCCGTTTCATGCCACATTAAAACAGAAAATAAGGGCTTAGTCAATTCTTAAGACCAAAAATCTAACGTATCCAGAAAAATAATCCAAATTTGTCCTTTTTTCATGGTGAAAAACGTTTCAAAAAACTGTTTCACGTCTGTTTCAGCCAACTATCATATCATTCGAATACTTAATATCCTATTGAGGTGAAAAAGAACATGAACACAAAACTAATAGTTGCATTGGCAATAGTTGCAGTATTAGCAGTTGCAGTTGTAGGATTGGTTTCAGCGCAAATCGCTACTTCAGCACCAAACGGGTCAGCAAGCGGAGCAGCAAACAATGGCTTCTTCGGCTGGATGGGTAGATGCTTCGGATTAAGAGGAACACAAAATTATGGAACTGGAACAACAACCTATCAAGATCTTCCAGCAAACATAACAGTAACAGATCCAAATACAGGTATTACAACGACCTATCAAGGCTACCCTGGATATGGACGATGCATGGGATTCAGACCTTAAACTACCAACCTTTTTTTTAAAAACATCTTTCTCTGTTTCATTTAGTGACTAGTATCTTGAAACACAAGTTTTCATGGAGCAAACCCAAGTTTCGCCCAGTAACCCTTAATTTTGCGTATGAAATTTATGTATCATATGCGAAGGATACACTTTTTCATCATTGTTTTGATCGCTACCTTAGCAGCCTTGTTAACTCTTACTTTCGTTAGCTGGTACTTAGCGACTTCATCTCCAAGCTACTATAATTCAAGTTGGATGAGCCAGATGTGGAGGGGAACTGGAAGCACTGGAAACAATGGAGGAATGGGTGGCATGATGGGTAACGGCGGTACAGCTTCAACCTCTTATCTTTTGATAATTCCAGTAGCGTTAGGAGCTGTAGTCGCGGTTGCAGTTATCGGAGTCGCGTTTTATCTCACATTTCCAGAACTAAAGTACGTCAGAGGAACATGCAATCCCAGCTCACCAAAAACTGAGCTTGAAACTCACACCATTAATCAAGATAAAGAAGCCAAAAAAAATTCCACTAACGCCAAGAATATGCAAAACGTCTCAAACAACTGCGATGTTTTGTTGAAAACAATGACTCCTGAAGAAAAGAAGGTCTTGAATGTGTTAGTTGTTCATCAGGGGAAATATTTGCAAAAGTATGTTTCAAAGGAAGCTGGGTTAAGTAGGCTTAAGACTCATCGGATTGTGGCTCGGTTTGCGCAACGTGGTATTGTTACAGTTAAAGAATTTGGAAACACTAATGAGATAGTAGTTTCTGATTGGGTCAAAAGTTAAGATGCCTGGGCATAAAGAAAAAGGCATAATTCTATGTGCTACAGTAAATTTTTGGAGACCGTGGTAAGCGTTTTCGACTAATTTACATTTGGCATGTTCTTTTCGCTTGCGACTATCAGAACTTGCTCTGTCAAAAACTGTTCTAACGAGTTAAACTCTGGACCATCGCTTACTTTCTTATGCTCGGCTACATGATCTCTAATGGCACGGTTCATAGCTTTCAAATCGGGCACAACCAAAATTTCGCAACCGCACACACATCTAACAGTAAGCATTCTTTTCTTGGTTACGTCAGATTTGCTTTTCCGGTCTTGACTTGAAGTAAAGTCAATTTCTTGAATATTTTTTCTTGTCATCCCGAAAACTCTATACTAACTTTTTTATCTAAATCGGCAGTGCAAGGATATTACTATTATTCTGAAAAGCATATAAAAAATTGTGATAGTCTTTGTACAATCACAGAAAAAGTGTTGGTAGCTTTCTTCATTTTTGGTTCAAAATATTGGTTTTTTAATGATTAAAACATCTGAATATAGCAAAAGTTTATAAAAAGAACTTACATTTGCGCAATAGAAAGACCACCTGTGAAACTGGAGAATCTTGAGGCAAAGCAGATGAGGCGATCAAAACTGGAAATAAACATTGACATCCTTAAAGTATTGGCACGCACGGGTCCATTGAGATTGACGCACATGGCACACGAATCAAACATCAACGTTAGCACACTCAAAGGGTACCTGGTCTTTCTAATCAAGCAAGGCTTGGTCGAAGAGCGAACAATTAAGAAAAGTAGCGTAGTTTTCACAGTCACAAAACGCGGCGTAACTGTTCTGAAGTTTTTCGGCGGACCACAACAAAAAATTTCTGTCATTGAAAAAGCCTGACGCCAAACAAAGTTCATTCACGAATTAGATAGTAACTGAATCCTAAACATTTGACAATTTGATTTTAAGAATAAGCAAGACTCGACGATGAAAAGTTAGAAGTTACATTTCTTGAGTTGAATTTTCTAATGTTCCCGATAACTTCGATTTCTGTGCGGACAATATCGGCTGCTTGTAGCCACTTAGGTCGGTTTCATGGCCATAGCTACTTCCGAAAGGGTACAGATGGCAATAACGTCGCAGGGTTCTAGCGTCATGATTCGCGTGAGATGGTGAATTGTCTGGGCAACGCTGAAAATCATGTCATGTGTGTTGCCATCTTGGCGAACTTCTCCGTTTGCCTATGTCTTTATACTGAGATTGCCGGGATGAATCAAAACAAGCAGTATTGATTGGTTTTATATTAGAGTTTTACGATTTTTGAAAAAACAATTTTAGCGAGCTTGGATTTATCTGTTGATTCCTTAAATAGAGCTATATTCTGAGTATTGTAAACAGGTTTTGAACATGATTAAAATTGATAATCCAGTCCACAAACCCTTTGGCCATTCAGCAAAGAGGTGGCTTTTGCGTTTCATCAAATTTAATGTTATAGGTTTCACTATTTTCCTTGTTGCATCCGCGATCTTTGCGATGTCTTTCAACACGTTTGGGGCTTGGACATGGGTGGTGGCTAACGGTTTTGGAGGTATAATGCAGTTTACCTTAATTACTTACTTGAATAGAACAAGAATGGGAAAAATATTCGACAGTTGTGAAGTAAAGAAACAAGAAAACTGAAACATTTCTAACTCGCTTGATTTTTGCTTGAAAAAGTTCTTAAATGCATTCGAAGAATATTCTGTTAGGAGACATTTTTTTGAAAATCGGAATTTTAGGCGGAACTGGAAATATGGGCGGAGGGCTCTCTGTCCGTTGGGCATTCAAACATGACGTCATTCTTGGATCAAGATCCCTTGACAAAGCTTTGTCAATCGCTAAAGAACAGGAAAGCGTTGCGAGAGGCTTCTATCAAGCGGATATGAAGGGAAGCATTAGAGGAGCTCTTAACTGTGATGCTGCCTTGGAATCGGATGTTGTGGTAGTAGCTCTTCCATGTTCGGGAATTATTGACATTTTGGGTGAAGTTAAGAAGTGTTTTAGGGCAGACCAAACGGTGCTGTCTGTTGTTGTGCCTATGGAGAAGCGGAAAGGTCTGTTTAACTATGTACCGCTTGCTACTGAGCAATTGGAACAGTATCGAGGCATGTCTGCGGCTGAAGTTGTTCAAAAAATTGTGGAGCCTACTCCTGTGGTTTCGGCATTTCAAACGGTACCTGCAGCTTACCTTGACAATATCGATTCGATAATGAATATTGATGTTTTAGTTGCTGGAGACAATCCTGATTCGATTGCGTTGGTTTCTAATTTGATTGCTGACATATCTAATTTGCGTCCTCTTAGAGTGGGAGCCTTAGCAAATTCCAAGTTAATTGAGTCACTAACGCCTTTGCTGCTAAATGTTGCAATTCTTAATGGACTAAAAGAACCTTCAATCCGTGTCGTTCCTTGGATTCCAAAATGCTTTGAACAGCAATCGTGACGAGATTCTCCATACAGTCTGATTAAGACCAATTCCGGTCTTTTCTTACAAGAATCCGAAAAATATGAGAAAAATCGTGGCGCAAGTTTCAACTAATTATGAACTATTCTTCAACGGCAATTCGCGCATTTTCTGACAAAAAATACCTCAAGTAAAAAACATACTCCGAGGCAATTGGTTTAAGAAAAAAAAATTAATTACTCATTGTTTTTGCGGTAGTTTTTTATCGGCGTTAACGGGATGGTGGTGGTCGCTATTACTCCTTCTATTAGTCGGATTTTGTCTCCCACGAAATGCAGCGCGTTCTCGTTTGTGTCTGCTTCGAAGAGGACTGCAAAATCCCATTTTCCAAATACTTGATACGCTTCTTCTAGCTTTACACCTTCGGATGGTTTCTCTGTGAACTCCATCAGGGGGTCGTAGAGTTTGGCAGCCATGTTTGGACTAATTCTGATCATTGCTAAATATTTTTGAGTTGGCAAATCAAGCACCGACTTATAATTTGTTTGCGGGTTTAAAAAATGTGACGCTAACCAAACGACAGGATTCCAAAACAAGTCAAGATTTACAAGACAAAGATTTAATAGAAAATCAACCCCATCGGAACAAAAAAAAACAACGCAAAAACCAATTAAACCAACAAACCCAAATACCTACTCTATCAAATGAAAAACAAAAAGCAGCAAAAATCCCAAACAAACCAAAACAAAAAACATGAGGTCCACCGGATCATGAAACCATGTTCACCTATGTTGAAAACCAGTAACATAAAAACCGAAGTTTGGTAACACTTTAGCTTTTCAAATGAAATGGATAGTTATTCTTAGGATAGGATAAGGTTTTACTGTTAAAAGCTACCATATATGGCGCTATGAGATCTGCGGGCAAAGGGCATACTAAGAGACGAAATCGGCATAGTCGAAGATGGATATTCATCGCTGTAGCCACAATTCTTATTGCGACTTTGCCTACTGCTGCATACTTGGTTTACTCTCAGAACGGTAAGGAAAACAAAGATTCAAATTCAGCAATCAACAACAACCCCGCCTTCACAGCATTCACAGAACATTACTTAACATTAATGAAAAGCTTAAACTCAACTCAAACCAAAACAGCCATGGCATCACAGCTTAAATCTAATTATAATCAAACAGACCTTTTTTCTTGGCAGCAAACTAAGATGGTTTTTTCCTCAGACACAACGTGGTCAGAGGACCCAATTCAAATTTTAAACTTTGGAGACGGTATCTGTGTTCAATGGAGCATTGTTTACGTTTCTGCTTGTCTCGCACTTGGATATCAGAGCCGAATAGTGGTTGCAGCTGACACGACAAACTGGAATTTCATCCATACCTGGGCTGAAGATTACTATAATGGAAGTTGGGTGCATGTGGATCCATCCGACAAAGTGTGGAATAACCCATCACATTATAGCGGCTGGGACTGGGGCAAAGACATTGGGTCAAGTGTTAGAATCTACGCATTTGAAGATGGCTCATTTCAAGATGTAACTTCAACTTACGGTTGACTTAGACACGTACAGTTTCTAAAGAGGAAATTTTGTTACCCCTCTTATCAATTCAGAGCGTTGAATGCAAAAACCAAAATACCAGATACTAAAAAATTATCTGTGACTTTAATGCAGGCTGAGAAAATAGTCAGTAACCGATTCTTCTGGGTCCTATGCATCATGGGAGCTTTTGCCATATTAAGCAGTACAATGTCAAAAAACCCGGTCCTCAACCCCTTCGCCATAAGCCTTGGAACACCAGCAAACTTAACAGGCATAATTGCATCCGCCTCAACAATTCCCGGCATACTGGTGAGCCTTCCAGCTGCATCACTCTCAGACGTGTTTGGCAGAAAAAAAATGCTTCTGTTCGCCACATTCGTTTTCGCGTCTGCACCTTTCCTCTACCTGTTTGTTAATGTTTGGTGGCAGCTAGCGCTTGTGCGTTTCTACCATGGCTTCGCAACTGCAATTTTTGTTCCAGTTGCAGAAGCCACAATTGCTGAACGATACCCCGCCAAAAGAGGTGAACGCATTTCCACTTTTAATTCAGCAACGGCTGTGGGTCGTGGACTGGCTCCTTTCTTGGGTGGCTCCATTTTGTTCGTGACCAGCTATGGTTTTCACATTTTGTATTTGGCGGTGGCTATTGCGGGTGTCGCGTCGTTTGTTATTGCCTTGTTTTTGTTATCAGAAAACAAGACAACGATTAGGCCTCCGATGAAGGCAAAGATGGCGACGGGCACGATGCTTAGAGGATGGCTCGTTGTTGCTCGTAATAGGGGTGCTTTGGTTGTGAGTTTTGTTCAATCAATCCAATATTACGTTTATGGAGTTGTTGAGTTTTATTTGGTGCAATACATGATACAGAAAGCAGGTTTTAACGCGTTGGCGGTTTCCATTGTGATGGGTATACAGGTTGTTTCCTTAATTGTTTCTCGACCTATTGTTGGACGCTTCTCTGATAGAAGTAGCAGGCGTTTGCCAATCGTTTTAGGCTGCGTAATTGGTGGAGCATTGTTGTTTGCGATTCCATTTACAACTCAATTTGGTCTATTGCTTGCAATTTCGGTTGGTTACGGTTTAGGCTTTGCCATGGTGATCTCTTCAACCGCACCTCTGATGTGCGAGTTAACCCCGAGCAATTTAGTAGGCACGTCCATGGGTTTCTTAAGCACAATGATGGATATTGGACAAACTATTGGACCCATAATAAGCGGAGTAATCCTTGCCACATTTTTGCAGTACAACGGGCTTTTTACTTCTTTGACAGTAGTACTGGTAGCTTCAGCAGTCGTCTTCTATTTTTCAGGAATTGGGAAAACTCGAACAGAACAATAGTTATTTAGAAAAAACAAAAAGTTGAATGGCTGATTTGGGATTTTGTTGAAAAGTACCGAATTAAGATTTTGGTTGTTCGCTAAAGTATTTTTTAAGTGGATCCCAATACCATTCAACCCAGCCATCAGCAGCATCATCCGCTATCTCTTCTGGAAAATTTGATTGCACCATAATAAGTTCAGTTCCTTTTGGATCCTTATTGAAACAGAGCTCTAATCTTGAGGGACCATATCCTTTTGGAAAATCAGTTGATGTCCACTCCTGAACCACACGTTTTCCATCATCTAGTTCAAGGTATTTTCCAAAAATGTATCCGTCCCAAGCAGTGAATTTGCCACCGACAACTGGTTTACCCGATGCTTTGCTCTCTGTGAATGCAGTGTGTTTTTTAGGATCGGTGTAGGCATCATAGACTTCTTTTGGAGAAGCTGGAATTATCACTTTTTGTTTTATGGTTCTACACGTTGTTTTCATAAAAGGTCACTACTAAACTAGTTGTTGGAAGGGTTTTTTAACTTTAGCGTTCAATTACTTTTGACCAAAAATGGGAAGATGCACTGTAACAAAGGGTCAGCGCAGGATTGGCAGAACAATACGTAAGCTTGAAGGAAGCGTTGAGTTCAGCTCTAAAGAAACCAAAGCAAAAATAGAGGAGAAAAACTATAAACAGAAAACTCAGGCTTCTCTATGCTTCAATAACGATTCGCCGGTTGAGAATTTGCGTGACTCTTCGAAATGGAAAAAAGGCAAAGCTGAAGCATAATAGGCTTCTCAACAAATAGGATATTCGTATAATAATTACATAGCAAAGAGACAACACCACCGTTGAGAATATTTTCTAAATATTAAAGAACACTTGCACCCTTCAAGTTTTTAAAGCTGGAAAACTATCTATTCCTTAGTGAAGTTTTATGTCCATTTCTTTAGACTTGGAAAGCGATTGGAATTTTAGAGTTTTTGACAAAAGACTGATCGTTGTAAAAACCAAAAATGAAAACGTTCGCAAAGTGGCTGTCTTAGACGTTTTAACAAATTTAATGTTTTCAGTTGAAGTGCCAGACTTGATTTCGATGAAAGAGCTAATTGTTGATAGAGAATATTTGGCTAATTTAAGGGTATACACGGCAAAAGACATTGGAAATGTAGATAAAGAGTTCATTAATTTTTTTGAAGCCTTAGACATTGACCAGAGCATTGAAGACTTCATCAAAGCATATTGGATTTACCCAAGCAAAATCAGCTTTGAACTAGCAGAGATAGAAGAGCCTTAGAACAGCTAAGCAAGTGGATTGTTAAGTAAAAGTTACTGTTCCATTAACGCCATTCAACGCACCAGTAGACAACTCATGTACCATTACAAATTGGTCAGCAATCGTTGGGACATGTTTAATCCCAAAAAGTACAGATGACTTAAAACCAAACCTGCTGTAAAAAGCAGGGTCACCAACCACAAAAACGGCTCTGTAACCCCAAGTTCTTTGCTGACTCAAAACTTTTCTTAACTAGTTTTGAGCCAATTCCACATCTGCGATACTCTAATGCCACAGAAAGAGGCGCTAACAAAAGGGCATCAAATATTGAGTTACCCAATGTAACGTAAGTTTTAGTCAACATTATATGCCCAACAAGTTTTGAACCCTCTACTGCCACTAATGCAAGTTGAGGAACGTAGTTATGGCCAGCACGGAGTTTATTAACATAATTTTGTTCTTCTCCATTAGACACCCTGGCGGTTTGAAAAGCAACTTTGACTAAATCGTAAATGGCTTGAAAATCTGATGATTTTTCCTCTCTTATCAGCAACATTTCAGCCCCTAAACAAAAACTGCGGATTATCGGAGTACCATGTTGACGAATTTTTCAGGATTAAACAATTCCAAATCCTTATACGTTTGCCCAACCCCGATAAACAAAATTGGTTTCTGAGTAACATACGTTACGCTTAAAGCAGATCCGCCTTTGACATCTGCATCCACTTTAGTCAAAATTGTAGCATCAATACCGACAGCTTTGTTAAATTCCTCGGCTTGCTGAACAGCATCATTGCCAATCAAGGAATCAACAGTAAAGATGGTCAAGTCGGGGCCAACAACACGTTTGACTTTAATAAGTTCATTCATCAAGTTCTGGTTAGTCTGCATTCTTCCTGCAGTATCAATTAGAACTATGTTAAGTCCATGAGCTTTAGCATGATTTACCGCATCATATGCTACTGCCGCTGGGTCTCCACCATAATTGCTCTTAATAACTCGAATTCCTAAACGTTTTCCATGTTCTTCCAACTGCTCAATTGAGCCAGCACGATATGTGTCAGCGCCAGCAAGCACGACACTGTAGCTTTTGTCCCGTAAAAAATGTGCAACTTTAGCAATCGTGGTGGTTTTTCCTGTGCCGTTAATGCCGACAAACATTAGAACTAGCGGCTCTTTCTTTCTGCGTTTCTCTTCAGCCATCTTTAGCAGATCAATGCTTTTGCCTGTAAGCATGACTTCTAGAAGGACTTGTCTGAGGTTTTCGTCCACAATTTTTTTTCTGTCTTCCAACCGTTTAACTTGGACACCCACGAGGCGTTTTTCAAGGTCATCGCCGATTTTTTCAGCTACTGGATAAGCCACATCGTTTTCACAAAGACTCATTTTGAATTCGGATAAAATGGGCTTTAGATTTTCAGTTTTTAGTTCTGTGGTTGTAACTTTGTTTACTAAGCCTTTAAAACCAGATTTGAGCTTCTCAAACATCGCTTCAAGGTTTCCCTTCTCTTGCTCCAAGTAGGTTTTCAAGCCTGCTTCTGCCAGAGTTTATTCTTTCAGCCACCTGAGTAAACTGTTGCTGAGCCGAATTCATGGTTTTTTCCAGTTCATCCAACCGTTCTTTCAAGGCTGCTTTTGCGTCCGCCAAAGTCTTTTCTATAGAAACGCCAGAGCCTAATCCAATAATTACCTTGTTTGAATCTGCAAGTTTAACTTTCACGTAAGAGCTTCCACCGATCGGAACGAATAGTTCAGCGTTTTCTTTTTCCGCCACGATTCCGTCAAGCGTCATGTTCGCATAGCTTATGTCAGTGATGGCTGCATTCACCATGCTTATGCGTTGCTGGAGAGCATCTGCTGTTTGCTCGAGATAACGCATTTCCATGCTGAGTCTACGAAGTTCTTCTTCCGATTTAGCTCTTTCCACCAAGATTTTTACACTCCTGCTAAAACAATTTTCTTCAAGATTGGGTTTATAATTTGTTCGGCAGAAACTTCTTCAACAGAGGCGATTTTTATGTGGCATCTTTTAACTCGGTGTCTGCTACCTATTTCTGCGTAAACTTTCTCTACTGCATGCTCACTTTTGTCTGCTAACAATTCCCTTACAAAAGGAGTTGACAGCCTTGGCTTACTGATTTGGCCGGTTACTTTGAAAGCCTTCATTTTTGATCTTCCTGCACCACATCCAGCGCATTCCCAATAATAAACATCTCGGGTCCAGTTGTCATAGAACCAGCTACAGCAGCATGAGAATTAGCCAATAAGCCAGTTCCAACATAGGGAACCCCACAGTTAATTGTGCCTACATCGACTGGAACTTTGAAAACGCTTTCTAAGATTTTTCTTTCTTCATCTTTTAGCAAAGGATGGGCTAGTACTCCTTTGTTTGTTGCAGTCGCCAAGGAGCCAACATAGGGTAAACCCGCAATTTCTGTCGGCACAACTTCAACGCCTAGGGCATCGGAAATAAGTGTTATGTCCTCATCTTTGAATCGAGGATCAACCACTGCTCCTTTATCACTTGCCAAAACCAAGTTGCCATATGCCGTTTTTTTGGTTTCCATAATTGTGATGTTTCCATCAAAAACTGATTTAATTGCCTCTAATTCTTCTTGGCGGATATAGTTTGGGAGAACCATTCCATTCGAGTTTGCGCATACTAATGCACCGCCCAGAACTGAGCCTCCGATGTGAGTATACAGAAGCTTAGTTTTAAGCCATGTTGCGTACTCTTGTGCTTTTTCAAGTGGAACCATTCTTGGTATCATAACTATGTTTTCAGTTGCGAACGCGTAAACACCTATGCTTGCACTTCCAACTATGCTGGATAAGTAAACAGTCAAGAATTATTTCTCCTGATGATGATAAACGTTAATGGCGAAGTCACATGCATACTCCTTTTTTTAGATTGCGGTCTTTTTCAATGAAACAAGAATTTTTCAAATTATTTTTTGGCTGGGTTTTTGTTGTTTGTGTTTCAAGTTGTTTTTTTGATTTAGGGTCCAATTTGTTTGCAGGTTGCGTCTTTAAATGCAAGAAAACGGAAAAATCTGGAAGAAAAAGGAAGAAATAAGGTGATCTATTGTGTCTCGAAGGTTATTGACGGATTTCTTGGTAGGGTTTTTCTTTGTGTTTTAAGTTGCTTTTTGTGTTTGCAGTTTGTTTCAGTTGCAGGTTGCGTCAAAAACCGTCAAGAAACGTCAAAATTCGTCAAAAAAGTCGCTCAAAACTAAATAAGAAATAAGTAAAACAAAATTGAAGAAGAGATTATTGGGCTTCAGCGAGATAAACCGTTACGTTGCCGTCTTTATCTTTTGCTGCACGAACCCGAATCTTTCTCGGCGGCTTCTCTATGCCTCTATCCCAGATTTTCTCGTTAACTTCCTGACTGATAATAAGTTGAGGCAATTCTTCTTCTTCCTCTTCTTCAGAAACCTTCATTTCCAATTTCATATGTTTTGTAATGAAAAGTTTTAGCAATTGCATAGCACGTGGAGCACGCTTCTTAGGCGGTCTAACTAAAGCTCTTGAAAGAGGAACAGTGTAAGTTCGTTCTTCAACAATTTCTTCTTCAGGCTTCTTTTTCTTAGTAACTTTTGCTTCCACTGCTTCTTCTGGTTGCTCTTCAACTTCTTCAGTAGTAGCAGCTACCTCTTCAGTTGCTTCAACTGCAGGTTCTTCTTCAGTTAAATCTGGTAATTCTTCTTCGACTTCAGCTTTCTTTTGTTCTTCTACGACTTCTTTACTCATGCAAAATTACCCCTATGCCTTTATTTTCCTTGTCCGCCAGTTACGTCTTTGCTTAGGGTTATTTCTAACTTTGCCGTCTGTGCGGGCAATTACCCATGTTGGAACCGACGCTGATTCTTTGCCAGCTTTAGCCAGTCTAAGCTTTTTTGCTGTAGGTTTAACTCTTGCCAATTTTTTCATATCCTTCTAATTGTTGTTTCTCGCTTCCGTGATTGAAGCTGAATTAATATTCCCTTAAGCTGTGCATCTGAAAGTGGAATAGGCAACTTTCCTGTTTGCGCCATTTCAATCAGTTGCATCTCGATCTGTTCTGCAAATTCCGGCTTAACCATTTTCAGGTTATTTAGCCTTTGCCGGGCATCAGGTGCCAATATCTTGGCAAGCAATGCGTTTTTTTGAGCGTCTATTTGTTGTTCTTGAGATTGTCTTTGCTCGTCATTTGATCTTTGCTGCATTGACAACATTTTTCGCTTGCGGATTTGGTCAAGCTGGTCATCTGACATCTTCACTATTCGCCTTGATATTTCTTGAGCTCAGGGATGGTTTTAACTATTTCTTTGTTGAGGTCTCCGGCGACTTCTTGAAGAAGTTTGCGACCTTTTGGAGACATAACTCTGCCCTTAGGCTTAGTAGTTTGAATTAAACCCGCAGTTTCAAGTTGCTGCAGAATCTTGCGGATGTTACTACCGCCTCCTTTAACAGCATGATTTTTCTTTACGCCATTGTTCTTTCTTCCGCCGTAATCAGCGCGTAGTTTTTCTAATCCGATTGGTCCATGAATGTAAACTTTGCGAAGCACTGATGCGCTTCGAGTGTACCACCAATTAGGGTTCTGCGGCTGCTTTTCTACGTGATTTCCTGTTTTAGCGAAAGCTGCCCATGGAAGAGGTTGAACTTCGTCAACGTTTTCTCTTAGATACTTTGCTAAACGATCTATAAATTTTGAAGCTGGAACGTCATGAGGAGTCGTCAAAGATACTCTTTTCCCTTGTTTTTCCTTGCAGTTAAACAATGAAGCCTAATATAAATATTATCTGATAGGAAAAGACTGATAACGCAGCATATAACTCTTTGAAAAATGCTCAATATTTGTGGTTGCTAACACGCTACAGCAAATACTTTAAAGCTTACTTCCACAACAAAATTCATGAGATATTCTTATGAAAAAATCAATATTAGTTTTGGCATTTCTGCTTTCAATTGGGTTACTTTGCGTCACGTTGGGAACGATGCAGGTTCAAGCGCAAACTCAAGTAACTTTGTATGCAGGAGAAAAAAGCACGACTTTATACGGATTTGGTGATAGCGCATCTAGCATAAATTCGCCTGGTCCAACATTGACTTTTACCTCTGGAGAACTTGTAACAGTTACTCTTCATAACGCGGGAACAATGAGTCATAACTTCGCCATTGTAGACACTAAATCTTCAACCGGAAATGTTCTTTGGAATGCAGCAATTGGGTCTGCAAGCAATGCAGTTGCAGCTGGAACAAGCGATTCAGTTACATTTACTGTCGGCAACGCTGGAAACTATTACTACATTTGTCAAGTTGATGGACATGTAAATTTGGGCATGTGGGGCAATGTAAAAGTCAATGCGGCGGTTCCAGAATTTCCATCTGCGCTGGTTTTCGTCTTTTTCGCACTTGCTGCTACAGCTTTAGTGGCGTATCTTGGTCGACTGAGAATTAAGCCTAAAATAACCACGTTTTGAAGGCACATTGTGCCCTATTTTCTTTTTCTATTTGAGATGTATTTTCTAAAAATTATAGTTCAGATTCTTCTTTTTCTTCCGCTCTACGTTTCCTAAACAAAATAAACACGTGACCTCTGACCTCTACCAAAGCAGCATTTGTTTTATCTGCAGCCTTAGCCGCAATTGTCTGCGCTGTGTTGGGTGCTTGAAGGGCAGCGGGTAAAACTCTAACTTTCACCATTTTGTTTCTTTGAAGTTGCTTCTCAATTTCACCTGTCAACTGATCAGTTAAGCCGTCTTTGCCAACCCAAATTGTTACGTTTTCATCTTTCAAAACATGTCTAACATGCCGCTTCATTCTGGTCGTTATTTTGCTCAAGATGTTTCTTCTCCTCTTTTTTACCTAGTAATATACGGGTTTGGTTACCGCAGTTTAAACAGGTTACTACAACATGAGACTCCCTTTTCTGCTTTATCCTCACTCGGCAGTTAGAACCATGCACTAGCAGGGCGTTGCAGTTTTTGCAGGTCTGACGTCTGAACTCGAGGGGTAAGCGTATTTTGGCTGCCATGGCGATTCGGCGTGCAGATTTAACGTACTTCGCGGCTAATTTTGGATCAGAATTAGCAATGTTCTTTGCCTCTTCAAAGAGGATTTGAATACGCTGCCTCGCTATCTGCTTAATACTTGTCTGTTTCATTAGCAAAAAGAGTACAAAGCCCAGAACATAACACTTGTGTTTGACAATACACTTTGCAAAAACTGCGTATTGACGGTTTTTTGGGGGATATTTTTGTTCTTTGTGTTTTAAGTTGCTGTTTTGATTTGAATCTCAAATCATTTGCAAGTAGGTTCATTTTTAGACATTATTAGACAAAAATAGACAATCTTAGACAATGGTGAAACATCGATTGGACTATCTTTGTTTCCAAGAATACGCGCTACTATTTTTAAAAAATACTAATGCTGCAACCTTATGTTCTCCTTAAATAGTAAAAGAGAGAAATAAGAAACAATTTGCCAGGTTGAACGCATGAAAAACGGTTTAGAAGTCTATTGCCCCAAATGTGGAAAACTGTTCAAAGGGGAAGACAGAATGTTCCAGCATCTTGAAAAAGAGCATATTTCAGATAAAGAGCACGTTAAAGAACTAATCTTAGAAATTGACGCCAGATATTTAAGCGGACACCCTCTATTTACTCATCAAATTAATGGTAATTTATCGTTATATTCCCATCCTCAAAACAAAGTTGTTTTTAGATCGGCTGAATTCATACTGGAAATTCCTGTAAGCAAAATTAAACGAGCATTAGCACCAACAGGCATTACATCGAAAGACAATATTTTTGTTATAGAATTTGATGATGGTCTAGAAAAAACTCAAACAGTCCTTTTTGATCATTCAGATTATCTGACTGATTTTGCAAACGAGCTATTCAATTTACGAGTTTGTTTGAAAGCAAAAGAAGAACCTGTCACAAAAGAGATTACTGAGGTTACAAAGGTACGTTGTCATTACTGCAAATTCACTTATGATAAAAAGCTTGACAATTGCCCTCATTGCGGCGCAATGAATCCTTAATCAATAATTCCATATCCTATCTTCCTTCAAACTGTTGAAAGCTCAAACTTCAACTGTTTCAACGCTTCATCCATCTCAAGGGGCTTATGCTGCAGCGTTTGCTGGGCTTTGGTTGTGTCAAGCGATGAGTCCATAGGGCGTTTAGCGGGCCAAGTAAACTGTGAAGACAAAACTGGATCAATCAAGCTCTTATCTAAACCGAAAGTTTCAGCGATTAATTCTGCAAATTCGAATCGGCTAACCCGTGTGGCACCACAAAGATGAAATGTTCCGGTCAATCTGCGTTCAACAACTTCAAGAGTCATCTCAGCCAAATTAGTGTTCAACGTCGGCGTATTCCATTGATCAGTAATGATCTTCACATGTTCTCCTTTTCGGAGCGTTTCAATTAGCCAAAGAGCAAAGTTGACTTTTCCAGCCGCAGGAGTTGAACCGTAAATAACGCTTGGCCGCGCAATAAAATATTCTGCCTGCGTTTTCACAATTTCTTCAGCTTTGAGCTTAGTTAATCCGTAATAATTAATCGGGGCGGGTTCATCTGTTTCCTTGTAGTTGCCTTTTTCGCCGTTGAAAACATAATCTGTTGAAATATAAATTAGAAAAGACCCTGTGTTTTTGGCTGCTTCAACAATGTTTTTTGTTCCTTCAACATTTATTTTCCAAGCAAGCTCCTTGTTGAGCTCACATTTATCCACATCAGTCAGAGTTGCAGCGTGAACTACAACGTCGGGTTTAACCCGCTTAAACGCTTCATTAACCAATTCTTTATTTGAAACGTCAAATTTAACGAAGTTACCGCAAACGGGCAATTCTTGCACATCACAGGAATAAACCTCAAAATTCTTTTCGACAGCAAGCGCAGCCAGCTTTGAGCCGTAAAGACCGCTGGCGCCAGTGATTAAAAGCTTCAATGAGATACCGCCAAGTTTCCAAGGTGTTGGATGAAGAATTACTTCCGTAGCAAACGGCGTCCACCAATGTTCATTGTCAAGATACCATTGAACAGTTGACTCTAAAGATTTCTCAAAACTGCACTTTGTCTGCCAACCCAAAGATGACCTTATTTTCGAAGAATCCAAACTGTACCTTGTATCATGCCCAGGCCGATCTTCCACAAAAGTAATCAAACTCTCAGGTTTATGCAGCAATGCAATGATTTTTTTTGCGATTTCAATGTTGGGAATTTCGTTTCCAGCTGAAACATTGTAAATTTCTCCAGCGTTTCCTTTTTTGAGAACCGTAGCGATTGCTTCGCAGTGATCTTGAACGTAAATCCAATCGCGAATGTTTTGTCCAGATCCATAGATTGGAATCGGAAGATCTCTAAGCGCTCGGATAATGGTTTTTGGGATAAGTTTTTCTGGCAACTGGTAAGGACCAAAATTGTTGGTGCATCGGGTAATAGACACGTTTAAGCCAAAAGTTTTATGGTAAGATAAAACAAACATGTCGGCGGCGGCTTTTGAAGCTGAGTAAGGATTAGACGGTTTAGGCGGAGTATTCTCGGTGAATGAACCTTCAAGTGCTTCACCGTAAACTTCGTCAGTTGAAACCTGCAAAAGCTTAGCCTTATGATTATGTTTGCGTATAGCTTCTAAAATCGTAAAAGTACCAAGCGTGTTATTCTGCAAAAACACGTAGGGATCAGCAATGCTTCTGTCTACATGAGTCTCCGCTGCAATGTTTACAACAGCATCCACTTGATGAATCAGCCTATTCATAAGCTGCGGATTGCAAATGTCACCTTTAATGAAAGTATAACGTTTGTCATTTTCAATATCGTGAAGATTCGCTGGGTTAGCGCCTATCCCTATTTTGTCAACATTTATCAATTCGTAATCAGGATTCTCAGAAAGCATGTACCTGCAGAAGTTGCTTCCGATAAAACCTAAACCACCAGTAACTAACACTTTCATAATTCATCACTTATGAGGCGGATAATTCCAATCCCAAGGTTTACCAACACGTGCATCATCCTTCTTGCCATTTATAATTTTAGGGATAAGTGTTTGGTCATTCCAAGGTCTGCGTTCTTCATCTGGATGAGCAGGATCATACAAGTTTGTGGTGAAATAAAGCAGCATAGCCGGTTCATCTCCGAGAGCTTTAAAGCCATGCCAATAATGACCAGGAACACGTACAACTTGCAAGTTCAAAGCACTTGAAATAATCTCGTTAAGTTCATTTGTTTTTTCGTCAAAAACACCGATTTTTATTGAACCTTTAAGCGCCAGAAAATAGTCTATTTGCCCTTTAAGATGCCTATGCCACGCACGAATAATGTTTGGATAAGTAAATGAAAGATTTGCCTGTGCAATTGTATCTTCTTCAAACAGATCTTTCCAGTCCTTACGCATTACTTCGCAGAAAAAGCCTCTTTCGTCTGGCAATCGATTTATTGGTTTAATTCTTATTCCTTTTAGCATCAATATCCCTTGCTTGCCCGTTAACATAATTTTTAAAAATGTTTATAATAGTTGTTATGGTTCGAGTGCTTTAAACTTCCACTTCTGAGAAATCACCTATATGCAACTTGATGGTTCGGTTCCGCTGGTTTCTTGTCACCTTCGCGTTTTTGCCAATTAAACTCTCTTCCAGCCGCTCCACATCTTTGACCGTAACGTTTTCTTGTATAACACAATATTCAACGTTAGAATTAATAATTGTTGAACAATCTCCAATGCTTGTGTAAGGTCCAATGAAAGAGTTTTCAATCAAAACATCTTTTCCAATTGCGCATGGTCCTCGTATTGTACTATTCACTATTTTTGCTTCAGGTTCCACTTTAACTCTGCCATCTAAAATGCTGTTTGTTACGTTCCCCTTAACGTCAAACTCGATGTATGTGTCCAGTATTTTGGCGTTAGCTGATAGGATGTCATCTTTTTTGCCTGTGTCAAGCCACCATGAATTTAAGATTTCAGCTTTAACCTTAAAGCCCATGTTAATCATTTCTTGAATAGCATCAGTAATTTCCAATTCTCCTCGCCAAGACGGCTTTATTCTTTCTATGGCTTGATGAACTTTGTTGGAGAAGAGGTAAGTGCCAATAATAGCAAGATTACCCATGGGAGTCTTAGGCTTCTCCACCAACCTGATAATGTTTCCTTTCTCATCTAGTTGAGCTATGCCAAAACTTGATGGATTCTCAACTTCTTTAAGAATAATAAGAGCATCAAGATGCTCACTTTTGAATTTTTTTACAAATGAGTTTAAACCTTGACCAGTAACGTTATCGCCTAAACACATAACAAAAGAATCCTGCCCCAAAAATCGTTTAGCAGTCTTAACTGCATGTGCCAATCCAAGAGGTTCCTGAGGAATATAATCGACTTTAAGACCCCAGTTTGAACCATCTTTAACATAATCCTTAACGAACTGTCCAGTTTCAGGCGCAGTAATTATGCCGACTTTTTTTATGCTGGTAGATGCCACCTGATCAAGAACATAGCCCAATATGGGTTTGTTAGCTACTGGAATAAGCTGTTTAGCGCAAGTGAAAGTTAAAGGTCTAAGCCTAGTGCCTTTACCGCCGCTGAGAACAAGTGCTTTCATATCAATCCCTAACTATTTCTGGTTGAGTATGATTTGCTATTACAGAACTAAATAAGTTTATGTGCTAAATAATAAATAGTAACAGAATGTATTCAGAAGCTTTATCGCAAATTCAGATTATTTTCATAATTAAAAATAGTACGTCTTTCTATTAAGCCTCAATATTATCGATTTGATCAAGTTCAAAGATTTGGATTCTTCTCAATAATTTTTCATAAATCGCATTAATTTTATTATCCTGTGATTGCATCGAGACAATCACATAATTCTATTAGCGATAACATGGCATAACAGTAATAGAAAATTAGGGAGTCGAATCGAAATGAAACCATTCAACTCTTACATTTTGTCATCCTTGGTTCTAGGCGAGAAAAAATGCCTTTTCAATCGTTCTTGCAAACTGTATTCAAACAATAGCTACACCTGCACACATGTTGGAGGAGAATACTGCGGCAAATACAGAGCACTTTCACAAATATCCAAAAAAGCTAGCAGCGGAAATCAAAATTTCATGAGAGAGAAAGAAATTTCAGCTTAGTTATTGATTTTGTTCAAGTGAATTCTGTTTTTGGCGCTGCAGAATTTTCATTAATTTTTCGAGGAAACTAATTAGGAAATTCAATGGTTTATGAAGCAAACCAAGTCCATTTGAGATTTCTCGAAGATTATTTATGTCTCCAGCGTTTACTGTTCTTGTAATCAATGCTGCAACAAGTAGAATTATCACAAAAGCAACTATGCCTGTTGATTAATTTTATTGGATTTGAAAAAGCAAGGTTTAGAGATCAGAACATAGGTCAAAATAGCGGCTAATGCAGAAGAAAAAAGAATTTTCCCTGAAGAAACCCAATCTACCGACACCCCGAAACGTTTTTTGATGAAGCGTAAACTAATGAATAAACCTGGAAGACTAACCGTTAACGAAGTAACAATCAAACCTATAACGCCAAAGCTTGATATTAAAATAAAACTTAATGGAAAACCAATAGCAGCAGTAAGAACAGACACTTTCAAATTAAATTTTGTGTAGCCTTGTCCATTTATCAAGTTGCCGACACTTAAACTGCCAAAAGCCGTGTAAAGATAAGTTACTGACAACAAAGCCAAAAACAAAGGCGCTTGCACATACCTATCTTGGAATATAGTGCCTATTGCAGGTTGCGCAAGAACCATAACCATAGCTGCGACTGGCACAACAACAAATGAAGCGTATTTTACGGAATATTGAAAAATATTTCCAAAAAGTGCTTTGTCTTTTTGGGCATCTAACTTGGAGAATGCTGGAAACAGCATCGTTGTTACAGGAGTTGCAAAGAAGGTAATTAAAACAACGAAATTTACTGCTACACTATAATTGCCGATAGTAGCGTTGTTTGATACGTAAATTGCTAGGATGTAACTGTAGAATTGAGCTAAAAATCCTAAAAGAATAGTGCCGATTGATACGGGTAAACCATATTTTAACATAGTTTTGGTTGTTGCAATGATTTCCAGTTTGCCGTCGAGTAGGTTTAGGCAAAGATCTGTAGATAGTAAACATTAGAAGAACGCTTGTTATGCCTGCAATTGTAGTGGCTATCGTAAAACCCGTAACTGCGCCTAGAGTGCCTAACCCTAACAGCACGAGTGTGATTATCAGGGTAGTTTTGGCAATTGAATGTACTATTAGCATGATGCTGTTTAGATGCATTGTTTCCATTCCAGTGTAAGCTGCAGTTGCTGCGTTCATCAGTGCACCAGCCAAAACGTAAAAAGAGCTATTTGAATCAAAGGAGCAATAGCTGGTCGATTAAAGGTTGTAGCTAAAAAACCAGAGAGAGCAAAAGAAAGAACAGAGAGCAATAAACCTAAAATTATCTCAAACAATAAACCTGAAACAAAAATGCCTCTTATTTTAGCTGTATTGTTTTCGCTGTTGTATTGTGCAGAATATCTGATCATGGCAGAATTTATTCCCCAATCACGAAAAGTCGAAATTAAATTTGGGGCTGAAAGGGCAACAATGTATAAACCGTAATTATCTGCACCCAGAAGCCGAGCGATAATTATGGTACCTACAGCTGAAATCAACGTAGAGACAACTAAGCCCCATAAGAGGTGAAAACCACCTTTAGCTGAAACTCTAGCCATCTCTGCAGTTTTGGTTGTCATATTTTTTTCCAGATTTGGAGTTGCAAGTTAAGTGTTTTCTGTTCGGTTGCGTTTATCACTTTTGGTTGAAACTGGAGCTAATTTTGTTGTTAACTGATTTATGGTCAGCGGGCATATTAATCTTGATTGAGTTTGTCAGTCTCTAACACTAAAATTTCAAGGGTAGACCTAACAGGACGTCCGTCTAAGCAGAGCATTGATATGCCAAAACCCACTATAATTCAGATAAAAAATTATCCGTTGCTACATTTTTTTTGCAATTACGACAAAACTATTTGGGAAAATGAATTTTCCAAATTCTTCAATAATGTCTCCAAGCCACGAATAAAATACCACTCTAGAAAACTTAGACATAATTGTTAAACCAGACATGTCTTCTATAACCCGACCGGTTTGATGTTCAATTCTTGATCCTAATAAAACTTGAAATAGATGATAAAGTGCCCTAAAAAACTCAACGTTGTAATTATCAACAACACAAAAGCCTGCGTCCTTGACTATGGCCAGAAATTGTTCCGATTCAAAGATCCTAAGATGACCTATCCGTTCGGCATGCTTATTATCGAGTTTCAAAAAAAGCTTTTCCGAAACACTTGACGGAACCAACAGAAATACCATCCCACTTTTTTTAAGCATTCGATGGAAACCCTCCAAAGTATTCGAGACATTTGGTACATGTTCCAAAACATCGCCAGAAATAATTTTGTCAAACGACCTATCCTGTAGCGGAAGATTCTGAACATCTGCACGGATAATATCAATATCGTTCTTGTGTTTCTTTGAGTTAAAGGATTTTAGACAACTTGATGATAAATCAACTGAAATTATATGAGAGCCAATTTTCTCGCTTACCTCAATTGAACGCAATCCGTAACCACAACCAGCATCCAGGATGACATCGGATGATGATATCCCAAATTTGCCTAGCATTGGTTTAGCAGAATTAATTTTGGAAGGTCGTCTAGATACCACTGGCAGTCTCCTTTGTTAATTCCAATGATTAACAATAATTCGAGTTTATATCTTATGCCTCTGTCAGGTTTTTTTACAAGTTAGAATGCACATTACCCTAAAGAGAGAAGCGAATTCAGAATCAGCAGCACTACACATCTTTTTACAATGCGACATTACTAAATTGCGAATGCTATCACTGTCACGTTAAGAGTAACACTTGTTGAGTTGGAAGCTGTTATTGCTGTAACAACAATATATTGAATCGGTTTCATGTCTTGAATTAAACTAGCCCAATCGCTACCGCTAAGCCATTCAGTTCCGGTTGTTGTATAAATTTTGTCTAGATCTGAGGCAGTTCCATCACTGTGAACCATGCTAATTCTAACTGTCACATTTTCCCCCGTAAAAGTGCCATCTCTTGTAATTCCTATTTGGGCTGGAATTGCGCAATCTGCTAAATCAGGGTTAGACAAACTTTTGAAGTAAAAAATTTGTGAAGTCCCCCAACCACTATTCAAACCAATTGGTATGGCTTGATTAACATTATTAGGAGTAACTTGGATACCAGTATCATTCATGTAGGTGGGGCCTGTAAATTGGTTAGAGTTTGTAGGGGTTAAAACAATGCAGTCTTTTGGAATGCCAGTTATTCCAGGCACAGTATAATAAGTTTCTATGGTTTCGTGGGTTGCGGTTCCCCAAATAATGTCTATGGGATTAAGATCTCCTTCTAGCCCAAAGAACCCCTGAAACCAAGTGTAGCCTTGCTTGGTTCCATTTCCAAAATCAATTCCAACTTTGTAACCTTGAATACCATTTTGCAGAAATCGGTTTCCTTCCATCCAACCGTCACCATTATTATATTTGATTGCGGTGTTGCCAATATTTGTTGTACTATTGCCATTCCACGCTCCGAGCATACCTCCAATTATGGTGTTTTCGGCTGCACCAAACGGATAAGAGAAAGAAGTAGGTTGCGCGTTAAAGAAAAAGCCATAATTGCAATTATTAATAAAGTTGTATTTAATTTGCCCATAAATTGCGTTGACAAAAGTAATTCCATTGTGCACTCCATCGCCTTCAATATCATTAATGGTGATTGTGTAGCCTTGAACTAAGTGAGTTGAATCGCCGATTATCAAATAGTCGGATTGCAAATTTGCAACACCCTGCTGAACGTAATTGATGCTTTGCAAAATTGCTATTGGAGCAGTTACCGTGATGTTGCATAATACATTAACAGTTCCGTATCCAAAAACCGAGTTTACAGCTGATTGAATCGCAAAGCTAGCATTGGGCGAAGCCAACAAAATGCGGTTTCCTGAGTCAGTGACGACGTAGTCGCCTACATTATTACCTGAACCAATTGAAACTGTGTATGGCGATCCAAGACTACTAACTGGATTGATGTAAGTGCAAATAACACCATCAATACTGCAAATAACAGAAACATTAGCCGGGATACTACTCATCAAGGTCAAGTTAAAAGGTACTTCTTTAAGGTAAACTGTGCCGGAAGAAACTTGCCCCAAAACAAGCTGTTCAACCTTTGTATAATTACTAGAGTAACTGGTCCAAGTCTTAGTTCCAACATCAAACATTAAATTGACCCAATTTGAACCATTAATGGCAAAATAAGAATCGGTTGAGGATTTTCCAATATAATAGTCAGCAATCGGCAAAGGAAATCCCAAAATGAAGCTAGTAGTTGCAACTGATTCCGCTTTTGCTACTGGAACTTCTAAAAAGATAGCTCCAACAAGCATCAAGACAACAAACGCCAAAACAGCAACTTTGATTATTTGTCGCTTGATCTTAGAAGAGTCAACCTTCAAGCGACTTCGAGCCGTAATCACACTTAATATGACCACGCCAACTATTTTGGGAACAAGATTAATCAGCCACATATTTTGAAGCAAAGACACAACTGTTAGCAAATCAAGTTTCAAACCGGTTAAAATTAGAGATATGTTGATTATGGTTTGGGGTATTGCTGGAACAATAATTAGACCAATACCTAGAATAATAAGCAAACATGAACCTAAACCTATTTTATCCATAATCATTCAGCCGATTAATCCATTGATGTCTAATTGTTTTCAATTTAGTATTGCGTGAATATCGAGCTATAACTTATATGTTTATCTAAACTTAACCTCTAAACGTAAAGTAGCCTAGCGATTGAGCAAAGTGTTGAGTAGGAAGAACGTACGGAATCTTTCGTCTCTTCAAGCCAAAGACTTTCTAACGTTGACTCAAATTTCCACGTTTTAAGAGTTTGAACAAGAGTTCAATTTTTTTCTACCTTATTAAGCTAGAAATTGTTTATTTGTTAAGGTTGAAGCTTGAGCTAAAGAATTATTAACTGTCATTATCCTTACACACTTAGTCTTTCTTAGAAGAGCTTGGAGGAGAGTTGCTAAGATTCAAACACCGTTTTCCTTTTATCTTTGGCAAAACGAGAAGCACGGAAATTGTTGCTAAAACAGAAACGAACGATATTACTGAGATCTTTTCACCTAACTGCAAGGACACTTCAGGGGCATAGAAGACGTCTAAAGTTACTAAATTATCTTCAGTATTGTTAATTAAGAAAGCATTGTTCAAAGAATTTAAAGCCAATTTTGTTCCAGAAGCATTAATTTGCCAAAAGTCATCAGATGGTTCGTTGAACGCCAAAATGAAGGGGGCCGAGGCATTTATTTTGACAGAAAAAGTCACTGGACCAGATTTTTCATAATTCACCACATAAGGTTCAACGCGGTCGCCAAATACGGATTTGAGGCTTTCCAATGAACTATTTGATTTTGTTGACGAATATAGGATTACGTTCTCAATGTTTACTGAAGCAGAGTAGTTGAATGTAATATCATGATAATCTTGAGTTAAGTTAATTGGCCCCGCTGAATACCAATATTGACCATCCAAAGGATTAGCGCTGATAGCGTAGGGCTTGTTATCGACAAATAGTTCTAACATGCCGCTATTCAATGATTGATCAGTTTGAACATTAATTAGATATGAAGAAGTCTTCGGTGCATATTCTGAAAACGTTGTATTTTCTCCTTGGGCGTCATATTTCGTTGAATTCAGCAGAAACGGTTCACCTGTAATGTAAGCTATTGTAGCACCAGATTGATTAATCAAATCAAGCAATTTTTGTGTGTGCTCTGCAAGCTCAATCGTGGTTGGCAGTGCAACAAGGTTAACAGCATTGGTCCCACTCTTATTAGAGATAGTAAGTTTATGTGAACCTGCCACCAGATTTACTTCTCCTAAATGAACCCAATTGAAACCAGTCAAAACTGTCGAGTTAGTATTAATTTCCATCGGACTAATTTTAGCGTCATTAATTGTAAAACTTAAATTTCCGCCGCTTGAACCAAATAACACTCTAGTCCAGAGATCATATTGCCCTGAATTCTTGACATTAAAAAGTGAAGTGAACAGAGAACTAGAATTGGAAGTGTAGATAAGGCTGTGCCCTAGGCCGAAGTCGTATTTGTCGCTTAGAGAGGTAGTGTTAACTAAGGAAGGCAAAATAATAGGAGTCCATGTAAAGCTCGTTACCGCATCTTTTGTCCAATTTGACATTTCAGGGGTAAAGTAGTGCGTTGTATCGGTTAACCAATATGGCAAGGCGGTGTTAGAAAAAGAGTCCCCCGGGGCAATAAGAGCACTGTCATCAATAGTATCTAAAACTAGATCATTAAACGTCTTATTACCGTAAAAGATCAGTGTTTTGTCTATGTCTTTTGAAGTTAAAATGGAGACTATACTGTCATTAGAAATGGGTTGGTTTTCAAGGAAAATGGAAGCCGATTCAGCAGGATAAAAGCCATTAATGGAAGAGAGAGAACCTATTGTATCTAATCCACCCACTACTAAATTTACTTTCGAAAAAGTCTGGAAATAATCTGGCATATCCATGTTTTCAAAAAGGTAAATGGCGCCGTCAGGGGTACCGTGAGAGTCTAACAAAACCCAAGATTTAGCCAATTGTAAATCTGTCGACGTCGTATTAAGGAGATTAGAAAGCATTCCGCTATAACTTTTCGAATCAGATGTGTCATTATGAAAAACAATATATCGAACGTTGGCCAACGCTAAAATCTTACCCAAATGCAAAGTCTGGTTATTGTTCAAATAATCATATATCATGTTTCCCAGAAAACTTGAGGTAGGAGAAGCCGATACGCCCCATCCATACATTAACGGCGGCACTCCACTCGCCCAATACTCTATTTTGTTTGCCCAATAGTTATTACTCCAAGTAAAAATTGCAGATTCTGGCACCCACATGACCCTAAATGACCCTCCTTGAGAAGTTAAATACTGATTCAAATCATCATATTGTGATGGCAAGACGACTGGATTTAGTGCTCCATTTAGATTCGTTAATAGTGGTGCACCAACCAAAGCTATTAATGATACTATTATGAAGAAAAGAACTATAGCAGGACTGTAAGATTTTAGCGAAAAACGCTTCAAAAATTTTGGTAAAAAACGTTTCAAAGAAAATCCATTAAACTTGGCTCTTTCAAACACTTCCACTATTAGTACAGCGCTTAGAAGTGCAGCTGCCAAATCAACAATAGCTAGGAAAAGGTAAGGATATTTTAGGAGAAAAGCTTGATTGGGAATAATCCGTGGAGAGTAGAAAGTCAACCATAAGTAAAATTCACCAAATAGTCCCTTTGTCCCTTGGGCCAAGAAAACGCCTATAACAAGCAAGCCAGAAAGTGTCAAAGTCGATTTGCTTCTGCGAATCAAAATTGCGGAAACTGCAAAAATCAAAAGAATTAACGTTAAACTGTTCCATAAAGGAGTAGGATTAAAAAAAGGCTGGGTACTCCAACTGTGAAGCCCTAGAATGTTAAGTAAGTTACTATCTTGCGAGTTTAGAAAAAGGTTTGTCGCCGAAAAAGGATCCCAAACTGGCCCTGAAGCTTTTTGCGTTATGTAAGGCAATAACCAATAAGAAGCAAGCAATAATGCTGCCAAGCCCATTGTAAATACAGTAAGCAGTAGATTTGAAATAAATCGCCGAGTAAGATTTTTGCGGAAATTCAAAACAATGGTTGAAAGAGCCAAAATAACAAAGAGAAAAGCACCAACCGCCATGCCCCAAGCATCAGTCATGAAAGCGAAAAATACACCCAACAAAAGTGAACTAACTACAACTTTTCGACGCGAAACTGAATTTAAGGCTCTCCAGGTGAAATAGAATACTAATGGAAAAAGGGAATAACTCCATAAAAATGAAATATGAAAGATTTCAGTAAAAACAAGCGGATTTAGAACGTACAAAAGGCTGGCAATGATCGAACTAAGATACAAAGCACCCGTTTTATGAGCTTTTCGTCTCAAAGAATAGAACGTTACCAGAAACATGTTAAAGCTTATTAAAGAAATAATCGAAAAGTAAGTTACACGCTGTGCCAAGGCAACATTTTTGAAAACTAAAACCAAAGAATAAACAGGAAACTGGCTTACAAAGATAATTTGGCTTCCGCCAGTGTAAAAGTTCCAGGTATGAAACCAAAGTTCAAACATGTTAACATAATTGTTCCACTGGATGTCGATAGACTCAACGATACCATGGTTCAGAAGAAGTGCTCTAAGAATCACGAATGATAAAACCATTGAAAATAGACCGGCAATCACTAACACGAATTTTGGATTATCCAAATCGATTCTATACATTATTTCGAAACAGCCAATTTAGGTTATTTTGATTTCTTCTCAGCTTTTTCGCCCACAACATTTCATTTGCACTGGAATTCATCTCACTATGTTAACACCAGTCTTAGCAGAGAACTTTTGATAAAGCCGCTGATTATATATTAAACTTGCCGGATTAACATTCTTCATTAACATGGTAACATACTGATCGGGCATTCGACGAATTAGATATTGAACTACCATGCGTTTTTTCCAGCTTTGCTTGAAATTAGTCAAATTCCATACGAATGCTCTCAGCATAGCAAACGCGCTTTCAGATTGCCCACTAACCAAATTGGAGAAGGCTCTAACCGATTCAAGTATGATTAGTAATGGAAGATATCTAAGAAGATTCGTAAAGTTGTAGTTCTTGATTAAAGTTAATAAACGGTTTTTGCAGTGATGAAAAACAAGCCGACCTCGTTTACGAGAAGTGGTCGTACTTCTTCTGTGATAAACAATGGATCTGGGACAAATTACAGTTTTAAAGCCAGCTAACCTCATTCGCCACGAGAGATCAACGTCTTCATAAGCGAAAAAAAAATCGTCATCAAATAGCCCAGTCTGTCCAGAACACATTTTTTCGAGAGCTTTTCTATTAATAGTTACAGCCGCACCGTTTGCATAGAAAACTTCATCTACAGTATCGTATAAAGCTCTGCCTTTAACAAGTCCACGCTCGAATCCGTAACCAGTTTTATCTATGAAAGCACCTGCACTTTCCAGCATATTGGGGTCGTACCAAAAAAACAATTTACTTTGAAGGATTCCTATTTTTTCATCTGATTGTGCAATTTTTAATGTTTCAATTATCCAATCTTTCTCTACTACAGTATCATTATTTAGAAGAGTGATAAAGGAACCCTTTGCATATTTCAATCCGATGTTGTTGCCTTCAGCGAAGCCCTTGTTCACATTATTCCTAACTAAAACCAATCGGCTATCTTTTCCAAACTGACCAGCAATCGACTGATAACTTCCATCAACCGAACCATTGTCAACAAAGATTAGTTCAAAGTTTGAATATGCCGTTGCTAGAACTGACTCGACACATTTAGTTACAACGTCGGCACCATTATAATTTAGCATAATAACGGAAACTAAGGGGCTAGTTGAAGCTTGATTCAAACATGTTCACTTGAACCTTCGCACATGAGATAAATATTCTTTAATACCTTCCTTAGCACTTCTTGCAGAAACACCTAACAATTCAACCATTTTTGTAGTGTCAGCTAAAGTGTAGTCTAAATATTTTTCAGGTGTAGAAACATAGGTAGGCCGGATATTCTTTCCTAAAAGCCTATTAATTATTTCAACAACATCGTTAAATTTCAGGTTTTTACCAGTGCCAACATTAATTACAGTATTTGAAACCGGTTTCTCGGCAGATTGTACAATAGCGTCAACAACGTCGTCAATGTAAACGAAGTCTCGATTCTGAGTCCCATCACCAAAAATTACGGGTGATTCATCTTTCAACATACTGTTGAGAAAGATGGTTATAACACTTGCATATTCCCCTTTGTGCTCCTCTCCAGGACCATAACCTGCAAAAATTCTTAACCCAACGCTTGGCACTGAACTGAAATTAGAAGCGGCAATTCTTTCGCAAGTTAATTTAGTTATTCCGTACAAATTTTTGGGCTTAGGTATGCTCTTTTCTGACTGAGGTGGTGGAGTTGTTCCGTATACACTGCCGCTTGATGGGTAAATTACCTTCTGTGCGCCAACTCTTTTTGCGAGTTCAAAAGCATTAACCAGACCACAAATTGTGTTGCTAAGCGCTAGAACAGGATCTTTATTGAAAAGAATTATTGAAGAAGGAGCCCCAAAATGAAAAACATAATCTATACTGTTTGGCACTTTTTCAAAACTACGACCATCGCTAACGTCTCCGCGAATAATTTCAATAGGCATTTTTGACAAAGTTTCAATTGATTTTCCAGATGAAAAATCATCAACCGCGATAATTTCTGCATTCAAATTAATGAATTTTTGAAGGAGATTGAAACCGATAAAGCCAGCCGCGCCCGTAATGAGGACATGCTTGTTATTCCACTTCATATCTAAAGCCAACCAAACTTAGTAATGGACTACTGACGAGGTTTTTAAGAATTTTGTTTTTTTAACAGGTTGAAGTATAAATCGGCAGTAGTTTGGGCAACTTTTTTCCAAGAACGATCTTCTGCAATGTCTCTTGTGCATTCTGAAAGTTCCCTGTTAAAATCAGCATCATTAAGTGCCTTGTTAAGAACAAAATAAAGATCAAACACAGAACCAGTTTTAAAAACAGCAGCAGCGGGAAGGATATCACTGAAAGAAGAAACCCGTGAAGCTATTATTGGCCTGTGATAGCCAAGAGTGATATTCATTGGACCTCCCGTCGAAAATGAAGCAATATAGGGAAAAACAACCACATCCGCCGCTGAAATGTAAGTGGAAAGAATCTTGTCCGGAATAAAACCAACAAATCGTATTCTTCTATCTTCAGACATTTCCTTATTTACTGAATTCCAGAATTTCAAGTATTCTGGATCATTCTTTAGCCGTGGATGAGGGGCTCCACCGATTAAAAGAACAACGTTCGAACCTTCTATTTTTTTAAATGCTTTAATTAAAATATCAATTCCTTTATACTTAGTAATATAACCAAAATATAAAACAACCTTATTGCAGTTGAGCCCAAGCATTTTTTTGGCTTGTTCTTGATCAATTGGTTGACTTTGCGGAACACCATGAGGTATCAGTACAATTTTTTTAGACGAACAACGATATTGTTGAATTAGGACATTCTTGTGTGCATTATTCATCACAGTTATTTTGTCCGAATTATCAGTAATTAGACGTGTGACTAACAATAAACCAATATGAGAAAACAGTCCCCCAATCTTTCCATTGCTATTAACGCCTAATTCTGGGTCTTTGACTTCGGAAGGATTAACAATACCGTGAAGAGTTACGACTATTTTTGAATCCAGCAATCTAGTAAACAACAATAAAAAAGGAAACAAAGATGCAGAAAGTGTGCCTCCAAAAATGAAATACTCATGTTGGATATGGATAAGCTTAGGTCTGTACCTGCAAAAGGCTTTAAAAATTTTAAAAGGATAAAGAAAACCTGGGGTCCAACAGGGGAAAACGGTTATCTTTTTAGTGGGAAAGTTTTCGGTCTTCATTACCGACACTGATTTGCTTTTTCTAGAAATTACAGTTATTTTCGCGTTGGGTAAATCGAAAGATTCCAAGAGGCTTTTAGTGTAAGTTGAAACTCCGCCACCTTCGGGCGGCAGAGTAGAAACCATGCAAATTCTTACGTCCTCTACCGGATAATCCTCCTTGTTCTCTGATTCTTTATAAGAACTGAGACTTTCGAATATTAAGTATTTCTGTGTTTCAGCCAACCTTTTTGGAGGAAGCAAAATGAACGAAAAGAGCCAAACTGATAATTAATCTTCATTTTAATAACAATGTATCTTTCTCACCAAATTGATTAATGCGCAATATTTCTACCAGAATACGATATTAATTAAAAAAAAGAGACGCAAAAACGCGTTAACTAAATCGCCTTAAAGCTTTACGGTACAAATGGGAGCAATTAATTTTCGTGAAGAACAAATGAAACCATGTTCTGAAAACTATTTTTCTTGGCAAGAGGACGCTGATACCAACGGACGACCCGGAGCCTATAAGCTATGCCAAGCAAATCGAGAAACATGCGCCACATTTCAATAGGCTTAAACTTAGCATCTAATTTAATATTTACAGGCATCTCCACAACTTTTAATCCATAAAGATTTGCTACAGCCAATAATTCAACGTCAAAAGCATAGCGCTTCACCGCTAACCTAGGAAAGATATCGATAAATGCGCTTTTTCTCATCGCTTTTAGCCCAGATTGGGTATCTTTAAGAGGCACTCCCGCAAGTATGCGAACTAAGCTATTGAAGACTTCGCTCAAAATTCTTCTAGAAACAGGCACTTTTACATGTGAATCCCTATGTCTCTTAGAAGCGATAACAATATCACCATGCTCGAGAGCATCAAGGTATTTTGAAAGTGTTCTCAGGTCAATTTCCATGTCGCCATCGGCAAAAATAACGATGTTTCCAGTTGATTGCAAAAAGCCGGTTTTTACCGCATAGCCTTTTCCAACGTTCTTGCTATAACTAACAACCTTGACGTGACCATTTTTACTTGCGTATCGCTTTGCTTTTGCCAATGTATTGTCTCCGCTGCCATCATCAACTACCACTATTTCATAAGGCAAGTTTTTGTCCATGACAATTGCATCGATTGTCTCAAGGGTGTCTTCAATGAAGTTTTCCTCATTGTACGCTGGAATAACAAAGGATAGTTCCACTTCCTCCATCACACAGACACCTCACCATTTCTTTTTCCGCGGTATCTTAAAAAGGATGCAAGTTCCAGCAAAATTCCAGCGACCAAGACATAATACGACAAATCGGCTAAATTTGAAGGTAAAGAAGGTGTACCCAACGAGAGAGAAATAGCAGCGGCTAGCAAAAGCACCATAAACCCAACAATAAATGGAGACCCCCAACTCTCTTTAACGTAACCTATCAGTTTAACCGCGATCCTTTTGAAGCTAATTTTAGTCATGTTCCAGAGGCACTGCTATGTTTAAGAATGGAGGTAGGAATTTAACATTTTGCCATATACTCGGAATATTATCATGGAAAAACCGTCTAATCGAAAAATACTCTACATTTAATAGCAGGAAATTTATGAAATGCCCATAATCACTTGAACACCTAAAGTCATTAATACTTTTTATTGCTAGAAAGATTGCGAGTGAACAATCAATCGCCAAGTCAGTTGCCGAAATAGTTGATTTTCTTAGAAAAAACCAGATTTTGAGCCAAGCGCAGCCCATTCACCTTCAAATGATTTGACAAACCGGTATTCATAAACGTTCCAGCTTCCTTACGAGCAATATCACACTTTACGTTAACTTGAACTTCTAATATCGTCAAAAAATCTTATTGTTAAAGAGTACGTTTTTAGTTCTTTACAATGTTTTGAACGATTGCCCCTCTAAAAAATTTAAAGGGAATAAGAATAATCTTAGTTTTAATTAACAAAGTTTACGCAGACGGATTATAGCTATAGATAGCAATTCTCCCGCTGTGGTAAACTTCTTGAAACGGAGCTGGCAAAGTAGGTTGTGCGTACCATCCTTGGCCACTTACCCACCATATGAGATATAATTGCGTATGCCCTTCTTGAGCAACACTCTTTGTCGCATTGACAGGGTTATCAAATTGGTAGTTCTTGACTTGGCTCTGATTGAGTTCTAATAGTGCCCACCCATAAAACACTGTATGCGAAAGCAGCAACCCACTGCTATTGACATTATTTTTGAACCATTGTAAAGAGTTTACCGTGTCACGACAGTCAATTACTGACACTGTGTTTTGCAACATCGACGTTGGAATTTGATATGCATATTTGTTTACATAATTTGGATTATAGTAAAAGAAAGGATTTTCCGAAGTCATAAAAATAAACCCAAAGCTCAAAATAGCTGTTGACAATACAAGGTATAAAACAGCAATTTTACGTAAAGAAAAATTGAAACGGATTTTAAGCTTAATGGATTTAAGCCCGCTAAGAGCGTCCGTGACAAAAAACGCAAATGGATAAATAAGTAGTAATACCCACCGAAAGGGGCTTACAGAAGCAAACGGAAGCAACATCAGAATTAAACTCAGCATAAACCAAGATCTGAGCTGAAGATTCTTAAATCGCCAAATACCCACCACAATAAAAGGCAACAAGGGTAAGAAACAATACAAGAAGAACCCTCCCACACTTACCAACATGGATTGATAAGAAGTAAAGCCAGTCCAGCTAAGCAATGTTGAGCCAGTATTAGTTGAGTAATTAAGAAAGCCAGATTGTGTAACTCCAGCTAAATAGATTAGGCCGAAATAAAGAATTGCAGGCAAAGAAACGGCAATCAGACGAATGGACGGGGAAAAATATTTGCGGAAAAGATTATTGGCAACAGTGAAGACAATAACCCCAAACATGAGCACCGATACAAGTTGATGAGAAGCCACCACAGCCAGCATTGCTAAAGAAAGAACAACATAATTCTTCCACGAACTATCTTTTCTGTTTGCAAGCAATAAGATGAGAACAACAAAAAAGAAAACTAAACCAAGCTCTTCTCGAAGTTGATCCCAAGAAGCTCTTAAGGCGACAAAATAAAGGGTCCCCAAAAAAGCAACAAACAAACTCTTAGAAGGCGACCAACCCAAACCTCTCTTGGCATAACCGTAAACTGATAGACCTAAAAATCCCAGTAGTAGTGGTGAAATAATCTTAAACATCCAAACGGTAGACCCGCCTGCACCAACTATTGAGATAAAGATTGTATACAATAAAGGTGCGGTTGCGAGGAAGCTCCACAAGTTTATTCCTCCATGGAGCCATTGAAAAATATTTGGAACATAGAAGCCTAAGGTATCAAAGCCTACAATGTACGGTCCCATCAAAATCTCGGGTATAGTTCTTACAACAAAAGGTATCGTAAATGCAAGAAAAAGAAAAATGTTTTTTTGGTGATGCTTAATCCGTTGAATTGTAGGATAACGAGTAATAGTCACTTTTTTCTTCACACGGGAATTCTTTATAGGATAATGTATTATCTTTTAACTGCCAGCCTAAATGCCTTACGCTAATAAAGAATCTAATTTTTACGGGATTTTAACCTCAAGCATCAATCTTAAGAGCTGTGAAAAAAAACTTTCTATGGATAATTCTGTATAGCATATTGGGCTGCATCCAAAATTAATCCATTAGTGTTGCTGCCAACAGATTCAAACAAATTGTATTTGTTATCCATGCCATCCTCATAACCGTTTGTAGGAGTTTCAAGATAATGCTCAAGACAAACCACCATGTTGTGCGCAAACGTTGTATTGTAAAGAGCCAAGAAACTAAACGCGACTTTAGTGTAAAAAACAGGATCTATATTTAGGTAACCGCTGCTTCCAAGATTATCTTGATTCTGTATTTTCCACGCATCGCCGTTGGGCGAAACCACCCATTCCCAAATGAACCCCGTAGCGCCTGCCGGACCTTCACTGAAAGCCACATAATTGTTTGTCGAGTTATAATAGGCTTCGTGAGCCAAATAAACCTGGTTTGCTAACGCCATCAATTTTGAGTTAGTATTATTTAGCTCAAATACAGAGCAGAGCAATGGGTCACAACTAATCGCAGCTTTAGGTAATGAAATGTTACCGTAAGTTAGTACAGTAGGAGATTTAGATATGTTGTTCATTATGGTGGCAGGTAAATTTCCGAGCTGTTTAGGCCAAAAACTTGCGAAGCCACTATCAAAATAGTAAGAATAAATGCTGTTTGAATTTGCATCTTGAGCAATGGATGGCACTAAGGCAGCATAGTTTGATCTATTCCCATTTGTATTGTAAACAAAGTTGTTTATACGGGTCGTAAAGTTAGTATTGAAATTTCTAAGATTGTTGAGAGCAACAAACAATCGTCCAGTATCCACAACATCATATGAAGAATTAGATACATCGGATAATAAGTGATAGTTTCCTCCGTCTGTGGAGTTGTAGAACTGGTATGGATAACTAGCATTATTTAACTCCCGAGTTTCTAAAAAAGTTAAAACCTTATCGAATCGTGCATTAGATCCCCAGTCACCACCAGGACCGACTAAACCAATTTTCTGAGCATCTATAACCGCTTGAATATAAACACCCAGATCCCAATCAGTAAACGCCATAAAATCTATACCTGAAGCATAAGGAAGCCCAGTCCCCGGGTCAACCCCAACATCAGGTTGGAAGTAGTTCCAAGCATAATTTGCCACACCTCGCCATACAGTACTATTAACAGTTTGAGCTGATTCTATCAGGCCCGGAGGCTTAGGTGTAGGACTAGGCGTAAGAGCAGGTAACAATGGTACAATTTGTGGCATTGAATAATTTGTACGAGTAACGCTGGCAGTTGATGAAGGCGAAGGCGACGGGCTTATTGGGGGGGCTGTGTTTTGAGGAATTATAGAGCTTCCTTGCTTAGGCAAAAACGCAAAAACAGAAATCAACATTACAGCAATAATCGCGAAAACAATTAGACCTTTGGCCTTTTTACTAAATCGCCAACGATCATTGAAAAAACCTTTCTTAAATTCAACATCAAGAGAAGCCTGTAAAGAAGAAAACCTTAACCCTCTTAAATCACCAATTTTTTTGTATTTAACCAACTTTAGATCATCGTATTGAAATGTTTATTCAGGTGAGGGGTAATTCTCCATTTTCCAACCACTCTGTCATTAGTTATTATGAATGAATAGATTGGTGCTTGATTTAAAATTTTAGGAAAAATAATGAATATACACCATTGTTTTCAATTCATCGGACTATTTTTTTGAATCTAAAGAGGTTTGTTAGCATCTAAATTTGTTGTTATGAAGCCTTTTTTGAGTGTTTTACTCCAAACTCTTTTTCGTCTAAATATCAATTTTAGAAAAGCCCATCCGGCAATACACATTTGAAGCATCCAATAAGCCCAAATTGACGGTATCCACGCAAGATTTCTAATTTTAATGGGCTTCTCAGAGGCAGTTAACCCAACGCCAATTGAAACCAATGAAACAGCCGTTAAAGCTATCACTATTCCAGTAAAACCAACTATCGGATTGCTTGATGAAAAGAATAACATGATACAAAACCAGTTGATGTAACTAAGCAACGATACGACCATCATAAAAGGTCCAGCCATGGAAATTTCAGCATCAATCGTTCTTCTATTTAGGCTATCTAGAAGGCGCCCATATTTTAGAGCCGTTTCCATATACCCTCTGTACCAACGGGTCCTCTGCTTTACTAATTCCCTTAAGCCATTCGGCGTTTCTTGTCCCGAAACAACATCATGTGCATATTTTATAATATGTTTTTTCTCAACAAGTCTAAGCGCCAACTCTACATCTTCAGTCAAAGAGTTTTCATCCCAGCCACCTAATTCTTTCAGTACGCCAAGTCTGATGAATTGGCAGCTACCATTTAGTGGAACAAACAGTTGCATGTGTTCTCGTCCACTTAGCAAAGCTTGGAACCAAGCTTTCTCTTCTGAAGAGATAACACGGGTTAATATGTTCTTTTTCTCGTTAAGTGAAGTAGTTCTCCCTTGTACAGCCGTCACTAGTTTATCGTTAAAGTAAGATGCAACTTTGCTCAAAACATCTTTTTCTGGAAGACTGTCAGCGTCAAAAACTCCAACGATCTCTCCTGTTACGTAGGACAAGGCAAGGTTAAGAGCCGCAGGTTTTCCCCTTGACTGTTTCTCATTAATTATTTTGATATTACCTGAATAGTTCTCCGCGAATTCTTGGCATATCTTGCGGGTAGAGTCAGATGAATTTCCATCGACAACTATTATCTCCATTTTATCCTTTGGATAATCTAACTCTTGAATTCCGTTTAAGCAGCGGCTAATAACTAATTCTTCATCTTTAGTTGGCACTATTATTGAAAACTTTGGAAACTCCTTATTTTCAACCTTAACAACTCCAGCATTCTTTCGTCTACTTCTTACACCGACGTAAATAATTGAACCATTATACACGGTCCAAAAAAGCAAAATCGAAAGCAAAATAACTGAAAATAAATCAAAAATTAACATCTAATCTACCCCAATATTCTCTCGAAAGAAAAGAGTGGGATTAACCGATTTAACTAAATATTTAATCTCCGATAAGACGTTAGACTTGAAGCAGAGAGTCGATTCTAAATTTATTATTCCAGGATTCGCCATCGGAGATGAAAGCATTTTTATTACAGCTCACTAATGCCCTTTTAACCCTTTTAAGTCTTGTTCACCCATAGCAAACTTTTGAGTTATTGACTCATAATTAGAGTAGAAGCAATAAAAAAGTATCTGAATAAACCCGATTTATTTTCACATTCTAAATTGAGACTTTAACTAATCTATTAAGTCACAAGTTCTAAAAATCGGTGTTTTAATTAATCATTCTTTTGAGAGATTTGGGCCAAACAGTTTCCAATGTTACAAGATAGCTACTTTAAAGCTGGATTCAATCTGGGATTGTTAGCTCAATAAAACTTAAAGGAGACAACAAGAATAATTTACTAGATTAATATGAGATTTTTTTTGGTATTTTTGTTATTCTCAACTTTGTTTTTAACGGCTGGAAGCTTTGCTATTAGCCAAGCTCAAAGCCCAAACCAAAACGTTTACGCTTTGGAGATTCAGGGTTTAGCCTGGAATAAGTCAACATTAAAAATTCTTTTAACCACTCCAAATAACGAATCATGGTGGAACCCAATCTACGTTAATTCTACGCTTCGCGCTATAGGTCAATGGAATGACGCCATCAGCTACTTTGCAGCTCCACAATGCAGACTATGTTTATCTTTCTAATCTCAAACTTGGAACCCACTGTTTTGAATTATACAAAATCTGGCTTTGACATTTATCATAAATTGGACGCAAAGCAACTTAGCAGGTTCAGTGGATGAAATTGGACTAGCAACATTAACCAGTGAGAGTAACGCAAATAATCGGGTGCACCATTAATCTTGCTACACATACACATCACGGCGAGCCTTTAATTGATGGAGATATGCAAAATATTGCTCTTCATGAGTTAGGACATGCTTTAGGTTTAGGGCATAGCAATGACACTGGCGACGTCATGTTTCCAGATATTGCCTTATTAGGTGCCTGCTAAATCAATCTCCACCCTTGACGTGTATGGCGTAGCAACCACATTTGCATGGATGACAAACCAATTCAACTTCTACCCTGTTAGCGATTGGTTAGAGCCAGTCCCGGTAGTTTTACCATCAAACATTCAATATAGCTATTTACCTGTATCTGCTCAAAACGCTCGACCAAACACGCTTCAGAATAACACAATTCTCCAAAACTTGATTTTAGATTTTGAATTGTTCCTTCATCCTATCATACTTGTGCCAATCTTGGCACTTATCATTTTTGTGATTGCTATTGTTTTGATTGGCAGATTAAGAAGATAGGCGAGCACCTAAGGCTGGTTCATGAAGTCAATAAAATCTTCCACTTTTCTTGGCTGCAAAACATAATTTGATTTTTTTTCTTCACCTATTGTTGACGAAGATTTCAAGCCGTAATCATGCCCTGGATAAACTTCCGATGGCATCATCCAGCTTTAAGAGCTTGTTGAACAGACTATCATACAAATTTTTGGAGTTGCCGCCCGATAAATCAGTTCGTCCACATTCTCCAACAAATAATGTGTCACCTGTTAACAGTTTCTTGTTATCTATCAAAATGCAAATGCTGTCGAGTGAGTGACCTGGAGTGTAAATAACTTTTAGTGAAACTTTGCCAACGGTTAATACGTCTCCATCTTCCACGGCAACATCAAAGTTGACCTTTGACAGTTTATGCGCAACTATTTTGGCTCCAAAAATAGATTTTAACTCAAGATTTCCAGCTGTATGATCAGAATGCCCATGCGTATTAACAATATACTTTAAATTGAATTTTTTAGCTTTTAAAATCTTAATTATTTCACCTGAATTAAAGCTTGAATCAACAACTGCTGCTTCATTAGTGTCTTCGTCTGCTATCAATATACGAAAAGTTGTCGCCATGCTGCTGAATTTGTTTAAAAAACATAAATTTTAATCTCCAAGTTTTCATTTTGATTAATTCTAAAGTATTGTTAGGTTAAGAGCTTTAAAAGGGAATTTACGTCTGAAGGAGGATAGCCTGAATAGTATTTGCCGAAATAACCATAAACCTCCATGTTCTTGCTAAGCCAGGGCTTTATTTTTTCTGCCCACAATCTTCAGCCCTTCTGTCTTTGTCGGCTTCTATCGTGCCTAACGTGCCGTTGACTTTGCTTCGGTCGCCTTCTAACCTAATATATAGAAAATCAGAAGTTACATCATCGCTTTGTGGCATACTGGGGCTGTCAACCCAAGCCAAATGCAACGCCATTAGCGCGCAGAAGCGAATAGAAGTCGCTGTTAAGCCATTCCTCGTCTCTGACTTCAACCACATAACGACGGGTCTTTGGAAGCTTCTGCAGGAAATCTGCTAAATCGGAAAAGCGGTCAACTCCGAAGTTGGGTGGAAACTGCAAAAGCGAAGCGCCAAGTTTTCCACCAAGCAAGTTTGTTCTTTCAAGAAAAAGGTTTGTTTCCCGCTCACAGTCTTTTAGCATTTTAATATGGGTGATAACTCTTGGGAACTTGAATGAGAACAAAAAGTTGCTAGGCGTCTGGCTTTCCCATTTTGTAACGGCTTGCTGCGGTTGGGATACGGTAAAATGTGCTGTCAACCTCAACCGTGTCAAATTTGGTTGCGTAATAAGCCAAAAATTCTTTAGAAGCAGCTTTATTTGGGTAAAATTTGTCCTTTCCAGAAATTGTAGCTCCAGCCTATCGTGCCCAAATGAAGGTTAACCATGCTAATCTTTGCCCTTTAACAGCAGCCAACTTTTCTCATTGCCCTTAGCTTTCTTTAACCACACCAAAACATAGCGTCCTTTAAGCCTTTGACCATTAAGCGTAAACTCAATCTTGTTTTCATCCCAAAACTTAGTTTCATAATGTCCTTTATCCCAGATTTTGACTGTTCCAGCACCATATTGTCCTTTGGGAATTGAACCCTCAAAATTTGCATATTCAAATGGGTGATCCTCTGTTTCCACTGCCAAATGCCGCTGACTAGGTGTTTCAGGTATTCCTTTTGGAACAGCCCAGCTTTTCAAAACCCCATCTTTTTCCAGTCTTAAATCATAGTGAAGAGCTCTGGCATGATGCTCTTGGACGACAAAAATTTGTTTCTCGCCTTTTTTTTCGCCTCCTGCAGGTTCAGGGGTTTGTTGAAAATTACGTTTAGAAGCATATTCAGATAGCTTATCTTTGGATGATGCTCTCATTTTTTTTGACTTCGTCAAGCTGATCAATAGTGCATTCAGCAGGCGACTTATCGTCTCTTAATCCTTTGAAACGTGGCATTCTTAACCTCAAATCTTTTGTCACAACTTGAAAAGCAACTTCGCAAACTAGTTTGGGCTCAAGCCAAGTAACTTTATCGCCAGCTTCGGGCTTAAAAGGCGCATTATCCGTTTTTAATTTTTCAAATTTATCCATTAAAATCCCCAGCATTTCCTGTGTAAAACCAGTTCCAACCTTTCCCACATAAACTGGTTTGCCATCTTTATCGTAGAGTCCTAAAATTAATGCCCCAAAAGTTTTTCCTCTAGATTGCGTGCCTTGTGTGTACCCAAAAATTACGCAGTCACAAGTTTTAAGTTTCTTTATTTTTAACCAACTCCCAGTCCGTAAACCTTCCTCATAATGGCTTTCTTTGTTTTTCGCCATCACCCCTTCCAAGCCTTTCTCCAAAACCAACTTGAAGTAAGCTTCTCCTTTCTCCTCAATGAAGTCAGACAAAAAAACACGTGAACCCTCTTTCAACGAATCCTTTAAAATTTGTTTCCTCTCCATCAACGGCAAGTTAGTAAGCGATTTGCCATCTTTTTCTAAAATATCAAAAACAATGTATGTTACTGGTGCCCGATTGGTTTGCCTTTGAATTTCACCTGACGAAACTGCTTGACCTCGTTCAAGAAGAGCTTGAAAGTCAGGTTTGCCTTCGCTCATCACAACGATTTCGCCGTCAACAACTATGTTACTAGCTAACTTTGTAAGCTCTGAAAGTTCTGGAAAATTATATTTTAGTTCCTTTTCGTTGCGGCTTTTTACGCTGAATCTTTCATCGATATAGGAGATGGCGCGAAAGCCATCCCATTTAATTTCGAAAATCCAGTCTTTATCTGTGAAAGCATCTGGAGCTTCTTTTGCAAGCATAGGTTTGTAGATGTGACGGCTCATTTCTGTTCCAACTGCTTGAGAGTTTCACGCAGCGCAACCATGAGACCTTTAGCTTCAACTTCCGGCGGCTTCTCAATATGGATTTTTTCACCTTTCACTTTTTGCGCTATTAGTTCTTCAACTCTTTTCATGTAGGTGTCTTCGAATTCGCTAATGTCAAATTCTCCTGAGAGGTCACTGACTATTTTTATAGCCATATCTAACTCGGCTTTTTCTGGCTCTTTTAGCTTTTGGGCTTCTTCAAAATCCTGCGGATCCACAACATCGTAGGCGTAACGTAACGTTGTTAAAACCAATGTCCCTTTGTAAGCATGTAGCAATGCAGGATATTCTTTTGTTCGAAGGGTTATGCGTCCAGCTCCGGCTTTATTTTTTTTCTCAAGAGCCGTTAAGAGTAAGCTGTAGGCGTCCTTGCTTTTCTCAGGCATTAAAGCGTAGGTTTTGTCAAAGTATACTGGGTCAACCGAGAAATAATCCACAAATTTGCTGATTCTAATTCTGTTGTCTGATTCAGGTTTGGCTGCAGCTAACTCTTTATTATCTAAAGTTATGTATTCGTTTTTTGAAACTTCGTAGCCTCGAATAACTTCGTTCCACGGAACAATTTTGTCGTCTTTAGTGCACATTTTAACGTATTTTAAAGGTTGACCGTCAACTTTATGAAGAAAATGAAAAGCTATTCCCTTATCATAAATCATTGAATACAATTTAACAGGAACATTAACTAAGCCTATAGTAATGCTGCCTGACCAAATTGATCTTCTTGGGGCTTGAGCACTTACTTTTTTAGTTTCTTTTTTCTCAACATTTTTCTGAGCCATAATTAAATCTCCAATTTACATCTTTTTTCAAAAATATTTTTCCACGGATCACTTTTCCGTTCAACTACAGTAAAAATATTGAAGTCGGAAGGGTTTATTCCTTTCTTAACTTCACTCCATTCCAAAGGTGCTGAAACAGTGGCGTCAGGTGTAGGTCGTAAGCTGTATGGAACAACCATTGTTCGCAAGGGAGAATTCTGAAGGTAATCAGCAAAAACCTTTCCAGGTTTCTTTGTATCCTTAAACTCGGAAACAACAATTTCACTTTCTTTAGCTAATTCAATTCCAACTTCATGAACAAACGCTCTGCGCTTTCTCAAATGTATGGTCTGGATTAATTGGAATTACAACATGAAGCCCTTTTTTGCCGGAAGTCTTAACAAAAGGAGTTAACCCTAAATCCAAAAGTTTGTCTTTAAGCAAAAGCGCCACTTCTGCTGCATCACTTAAAGTAGCTGGTGGTTCGGGGTCAACATCAAAAAACAGTAAATCAGGTTTATCTAACATGGTCAATTTTGGAAAAAGGCATGTGAATTTCTAAAGCTGCCAAGTTTGCAAGCCAAATAAGAGTATCTAAATCATTGCAGACAATATAGTGTACGTCTCGTTTAGATGTTGGTGAGTAAATATTTTTTGTTTTAACCCAGTCTGGGGTGCCTTCAGGAGCGTTTTTTTCAAAGAAACTAACTTTTTCGCCTTCAACCCCATCAGGATACCTCGTTAAAACTAATGGTCTGTCAGCAATTACTGGCAATATGTTTGGAGCCAATTTAATGTAATACTCGATAATTTGAGCTTTGGTAACTTTGATTTTGGGGTAGAAAATCTTGTCCAAGTTTTTTAATTCGACTTTTGTTAGTTTTTTTAGTTCCTCCATATTGTTTGCACCAAAAAGTCTGTTAGAACAAAAAGTTCCTATTAGTGTAATGTGAATGTCTAGTCTTTTTGCTTTTTGGAATTTAAAGCCGACTAAATTCAAATTTATCGAGATTCTGTAGTTTCACCCTGAAAAACCCGCTTTTTTGCAGCTAAACCTAAATAGTTATTATGATAATTATTAATTGTTAGAATTAATCAAGAAAAAGTAAATTTTGAAGTTTGATCATTTGCTTTTTTCAAGATAATTCGCTAAAGGAGAAAAAAATAGTTTGAAACCGAAAAAGCCTACACTGGAAGATCAGCTTGCGTTCATCTCAGCCCAGCATAATGTTTACCCAACAGAGCTCTTTCAGTCTTTAATTCAGGCAAAAGAACATGGAAAATCGGTATGTGAAGATTTAACCGTTGAATACCGAGGTAGCGTAAATGACCAAGCTATCTTTCTAATTAAGAAAGGCAGCAATGTTATTTCTCAATTCCGCGTTTCTGAAGAAATGCTTTCAAAAACAGATGTTTCATTCGATAATTCAATGGATACAAGCAGAGTTCGCAAAGAAATAGCGAAACAAACTCCAACACCAAGTCACATGAAAATTGGGGATCTGCGGGAAGGAATGAAAAAGATAAATGTGATTGCAGAAGTGTTGGAGACTTCGGAGCCTTCCAAAGTTCATACTCAATTTAGAGATAATGCCCTTGTGTCCAACGCTGTCATTGGAGATGAAACTGGAAAAGTCATGCTTTGCCTCTGGGATCAACAGGTAAACGCTGTTTCAATAGGTGACCACATAGAAGTAAGAAATGCTACACGTTGCCAGCTTTAAAGGTGAGAAGCAACTTCGACTCGGAAAAAATGGAACAATCACAAGACTGGAAAAGCCTTTGCATTAGTGAAACAGAATAAAAAAAAATTAGATTTTTGATTTTTAACAGTATTTTTTATCGTCGTAGCAGTAGTATCGTTTGTATTGCGGAATCCATTTGAGCGGTTTATTGCATGTTGGACAAAGCGGCGGAGTTTTTTGCTTTGGTCAGTATTTGTTTTGGTTGTTGCTGGGTGATTTCTTGTGGTTGAGTTGTTTGTTGCTGAGTTTGGGGGATTTCAGTATCGCTTTGATTGTCAGAAAATTGAGCTTTTAATATTATGAAGTCTAATGCCGCTTGAACTTCTGACCATTCAACTATTTTGGTTTCCCCATTTTTGAGTCTCGACTGCTAGGGAAACACCTGTCTTTCCAACTTCAAAAGCGATGTCTGCAACTTTTCCAACCAACTGTCCATTTGAATCTATTACTTGCATGGAAACTAAGGAATCTCTTGTTAGAGGTTTACGGGCTTGTGCCATCTTGATACATCCGTGACTGTGTTTAGGGTGTAACTTGTTTAAAGAATTTTCCCCAGATTACTGAAGAGGGATTTCCCAGTAGCTTATGATGTCGCCTTTCACCCATTTACCGCCTAAGCTTCTGACAACCTCGTTGATGTCATCCCATTCAGCCTTCAAAAATTGAATAGGCTTTACAATAACATAGTCTCCTTTTACTGTGAAGCTGAGCACTTTGCGTTGTTCTGGACTAAATTCATTTTCCATTTTGATTGCTGTTTTGCTTGGTTGAGCAGTACTTGCGGGTGCAATTTTAGGTTCAGGCTTGGGTTCCGATTTAACAGCTGTTGTTTGTTTGGGCGTAATTTTAGTTTCCATGGTGCTTGTTAGGTTGAATTCGGGGATTGGGTAGGATTCGGCGATGTCCTCGAAACTGTTGCTTCTAACTACTGCGAGGACTTGTTTTGAAAATAAATCAAATTTTATATCTAATAGTTCTGTGTCGTTTGGAAGATTTGATGTAAAATTTGTTGTTTTGCCCTTCAATAATTCAATAAGCATTTCAGGGGTTAGTTTTATTATTCTTAATTTTCATGTGCGGCACTCAGGACTGCTTTTAAGGGAGCAGATAACTTAAAAGCCTTGCTAATTGTTTAGGCGCCAAAATATTTTAGATACAGTTTAGAAGAAAAATCAGCTGATGATTTAATAGTAAAATAAAGTGAGTTTATGGTTACTTTACTTGGGATTTGGCTCTGAGTCGTCTCCATTCAGTAAAGTTGCCAGAGTAAACTCCCCAGCTTTTCAACCTCGGTGTAACCGCTCTCAGCAAAGCAGGGCATACGGCAAGTTGGATAACCAAGTTGAGACTGTAGGTCGCCAGCAGAACAACTACAAAGGAAAATCCGCCTAGAATACTGAACGCTAAAATCCCGATGCTAAAGAGATAGGTATATTGCCATAGGATGTAGGCGGTTCCAATGAAAAGAGAAATGGCATACGCAACCACAAGGAGAATAAGATTTCTTTTTGTTTTGTTTTCAACGGCATTTCGAGGAATAAGAATCCAATTTAATCCGAAGATAATTAGTGCAGTGACGGATTCTACCCATGCGGCATAAGGTGCTACCTGCTCGACGTACACTCCGCCAATAAAAGCACCAATCATGCATCCTGCAAGTCCGCTCCAGCCAAACCAAATGGGAAAAACGCCTAGTAGAATAACTGGAAGATAAAGAAGTGTAAATCCTGGTAACATACCTGGTGCTGACCCAAAAAATAGTATAGCGTATATTGCTGCAACCATTGCGGTTATTGCAACTTGTTTGGCTTTGCTTTGTTGCCTAATCATTTCATTCTCAATCCTTGTTCTTTTGGCGTTTGATGGCTTGAATGGGGAAATTGAATAAAAGCATTTTCATCTGTATTACATATGTAATACATTGCAGGAAATTAATCAGCCAGAACGCAAAAGAAATTCATCCAAAAAAATTGCAAGATCCAAAGCATAACAATCAAGTATAAATGCTCCACAAAAATATTAGATTCCAAACTGCAACGGCTGTTGGGGCAAAGATGGTTCACCGATCACACTTAACCAAAATTATTCTAATCACAGCAGTCGCAGTCATCATACTTTTGAATTTATACACTTTCATAATTGCTTACCCAGAAACTTACACAATAGACGCCAGGCATAAACACTTCAGGCACCCCGTTGGCAAAAGATTTTTCAGCTTACTACATGGGCGCTTGGAGACTTTGGAATAATCCAGCACACATTTACAATTTTGGAGCCTTAAACGATGGGGAACCAACCATCCTGCCTCATCCTGAAGAATACAAGTATCTGCCATCCTTCCTCCTAATCGTTTCCCCGCTGCTGGCGCTAAACTATCAGCAGGCGCTTCTTGCCTTCGACATAATCCAGTTTATGCTTCTTCCCTTAATGGCGTACATTCTGTATAAGCTCCTTGAGAACAAGCACATTGCCGTGGCTTTGGTGGTTATGGTTATCGCTTTGCTGCTGCCTTTCCCCACACTAAATCAGGGTTTATCTCTAAGTTACTATTGGCAGTGGGGTGAAGGACAAGCCAAAGTCTTCCTCACCTTCCTTCTTTTACTTAGCTTTTACTTCGGAAACCGAGGCAAACCTTACCTGTCAGGAATTGCTTTAGCCTTTGGATTTTTTGACCCAAGATTCGGATTGCTTGCGCTGCCACTCTTCATCATGTATAATCGCAAAAACCTCAAAGCTGCAACGATAAGCCTAATCGGCTCGTTAGCGTTATCAAATGCAATGCTTCTTTATCCGGGCATGGCATCAAACTTTCTAAGCATGGTTTTTGCCTCAGCCGTCACCACGCCGCTTTACTACTATGCACTAATACCTTTCTTCACTTTGCTGGCTCTAATCATTGTTAACTTCAAAGAGTTGGTTGCCGCATTCGATCGCAAAGGTACCTATGCTAGTTTTACAGGTGTGGCAAAACCTCAAGATAAACAGTAAAATATTACAAATTCTTAACCATGTTCGATTAGCTTGTTCAAGTGTTAACTGCTGACATGCGACGCATAGGAAATATAGTTTTTTTCGTTTTGGAAATTAAACACGCTTTGAACGTTAGTAGATTTAAGGAGATCTTTGATGGCAACTGTCTTCTTTAACCGTTCAGACTCAATATAAAATACAGAGCCAAATGTTATAGGCAAGAGAACACAATAATAATATTCTCTTGGTTTGCAGAAACAAAAATAAGCTAGTGAGGGGGATGAATTTGTCAGAAAATCCTGAGCCGAAAGAAAGCCAAAAGCCACAGCAGAATCACAGACATAAACGCCCTGTAAACCGTCAGAAACATCGGGAACCTCACAGCAGCAAAACAACTATAATAGCTATTGGTCTAGTTGTAGCAATTATTGGGTCAGTAATATCGAGTTCTTACGACAAAGCCACAATCACAAATTATGCGGGCTTTGCCATGTTAACGGTGGGAATATCCATTTTCGTTTTGGGCATAAGTGCATCGGCAAATTCAACTTTAGTCACCCGTCTCATCGAAGAAGCCCCTACAAAAAGCAAAGTTACCAAACCCAAAATGCTGTCACCCAGCATATGGGCAATTGGCATCGGCATAATTCTAGCCATAATCGGCTCAATAATAACCGGTACTTACGCCAAAAACACAGTTACAAACACCACCGGATTCGCAATGCTGTTGACGGGAATATGCATCTGTGTGCTTGGCGCATTTGGAACGGCATTAGGTATCCTGAAAATCGAATTGGACCAGAATAAAAAAAGATCTGGCATCAAGGTTGATAAACCGAGGATTCTTTATTTTAGCATCTTATCGATGGGCATTGGAGTAGTTCTTTTCGTAATTGGCTCTATTTTAGCCGGTGCGTACACTAAGCAATCGGTGATGAATTATGCAGGGTTTGGAATGCTACTTTCCGGTATTGCTGTTTTAAGCATAGGAATTTCAGGAACAGTTGTTTCTACGCTAAAAAACCGTTTGGATATAGATGAAGAATGTGAAGGTGGATACAGACCAAGCGTCATATTGGGCAGCATATGGGCGATCGGCATTGGTGCAATGCTGGTAATTAACGGATCCTTAATAGCTAGTTCCTACGCAAAAGATACAACAATGAATTATGCTGGCTTCGGGATGCTTCTGTCAGGAACGGCAGTTTTTGTTTACGGAGTGTTTGAGACTGCAAGAATGTCTGCTATGGGCTACTTAAATAATAAACTTACTCGCAAGCCCAAATTTGGGGCGAAGGAATGTGTCCGCCAGACATTTCCTGAACGTTTCAAGAGATCTTGGGGCAATCTTGTCAAGACAAGCGCCGTCCTTAACCTTGCAGGGGTAATGGTGGCTATGGGGATGCTTTTCTTTAGTCTTTGGCAACTTGACCTAATTGTAAGTGGACCAGTTTGGTGGCAGTCTAGCGCAAAAGGAGGAGGATGGAGTTGGCCCGGTCCAGGTGCTTACGCAAATGATTATTTCCAGTGTTTCTTTTGGAAAACCACCGTTGGGCAGGCTTATGATACATTGTTTATGTTGATTTTTATTTCATTTATTGTGCTTTTTGCCAGTGCATTTTTTTGGCCACGGCGACCTCGAAGTGTTGATGAAAAGCCGCGGTATGCTGAGGTTTAAGTTGGATAAAAAAAAACACTTCAGATTAATCGACCAAATTTTGTTGTTTGTGTTTTGGTTTGCTTTTTTGTTTCAGGGTTTGAATTCTTTGCAGGCTGCGTACACAGAAGCAAACCAATGTACAAGCACGTAAAAGGAAGCACAAGCACGTACACCTGCGCAAACCTGAGAAAATAAGGTAAATTGTGATATTCCTTAACAGTTCACCCGCTTTAACTTTTTTATTTGTTAAGAGCAATTTAAGCACAAACTAAATACTTCAAGAGTGATACGTTTTGTTATGGGATACCAACCTCACGCCAAGTCGCCTAGACGCGCGATTCACGAGTACAGGAAGCCTCTTCGCGAAAAAGGCAAAGATAGAAAACGCATTCACAGACGTGTTGGCAGACCAAGTCGGGAAGAAAAGCCTACTGCAACTGAAAAAGAGATTTCAGAAGGAACCCTCAAGCGACTGCATACTCTGGGCAACCAGAAGTTTGGTTCTTCGCCGTTCAGCCAGCATTTCGATCGTTGGCTGACAGATGTAACGATTGTTCTAAGCGAGTTTGAATCTCATCCTAACATAAGTGTAGATGATCAATTTGTAAGGGAGCGCTCACAAACACTCTCCATTATTAAGCAGCAACTTGAAGATAGACGCCGCAATGAAGCTTCACTTGAACAAGAAATAAGAAATCTATCAGACTCCAGAAAAAGCCTTGAACAAATCGACACTGAATATGTAACTATGATGAGGGCAATTAAAACTCGAAAAAACCGTGAAGTCAAACGCCTATACAGAATCATAGATAGCCTGAAAAAAGAGCAGGAAAAGGTCATTCAAATGAAAACAGGATTTTTCCGAGGTATTTCCAGAAAGGATAGGGAACAGAAAGAAATCGAGATAGAGCAGGAATTAGACAATAAACAAAGGGAATTTGAATTAGTTGTACTGGATTTTAATGCCAGGCAAAAGAAACTTCGAGAGGAATACGAAAGAAGACGGGAGCCAGTGGTGGAGCAGATAAAAAAGTTCAAGAAACTATTCCAGAACTTGGAGACGGATGGTTCCTTGGAAGAAAGATGGTTTGCTTGTGAAGCCCTCGTAGATTCAGTAATCACATTTCTGCAGAGAAAAGCAACCCAGCCCTCATGGGGATCAAACTAAAAATCTTTCTTTGCCACCCGATACAAATACCACTCTAAACGTTGGGCGCCGTTCTTTTCATAGAATTCTTGCGCTAACTTGTTCCATTTCAAAACGGTAAATTCTATCCTGCCACATCCTTCACGTTTAGCTGTTTCTTTCAAGAAGTCAAACATTTTTTTGCCTACCCCTTGTCTTCTGTACTCTTCGAGAACAAAAATATCTTCGAGAAATAGAGTTGGCAAAGCAAGAAAACTTGAATAAGTAAAGAAAAAAATGACGTAAGAAACATATTTATCGCCAACTTTCCCAATAAATGCTCTATACTTAGGCTTGTCAGACAAACAGTCCCTCCGCAACCTTCTTTTCGCTTCTTCATCAGGTGGAGCCAGTTTCTCATACTCAGCAAGTTTATCAATTAAACCCAAAAAATCATCAAAGGTTTCTGCATCAACTTCTTTGATAACTACCGAATTCTCTTCTTTATCCATGCAAGTTATTGGTTACTTTAAGATAAAAAATTATTGACAAAAGTGTTTGCTTGCCGTGGGACTTGAACTCCAAGCTCTTGGTGATGTTATCGCTACTTCGTTTCTCCGTAACTTCTTTCCCTTTTTTTGACATCATAAAACAAACCTACAAGCAAACTAAAAAAGGGATGTTTTCAAACAAACTTTCATGTTGACTCGGCATAGGTTGTATAAACCTGTATGGCGGGAGGAGCAATATCTATTGGAAAGTTTGTTGAGGCTTGAATTGTATCTTCATGAAATTCAGTGGGTGCACCTGTATTTTGCCCGTTTGCTATATATTGTCCAGCCCAGACTCCTGTTGACTGGTAGTCCAAGGTAGAATTAAAACCGTAAACCGAAGTACCCATTGTCATTATGCCCTGAGAGTTTTCCGTCCAAAGAGTGACACTTCCATCCAGGCCCGTTCTCCCTGAATCAAAGTATAATACAAAATTAATCCATTGTCCATCAACAACTGGAATACTGCTTACAGCGTACTGCCAAACTCTAAAAGGTTCCACTGGATACATTATTCCCCAATAGCTACCGTTCGGAAGGGTTACGGCAACAATTTCTGCGCTAGCGTAGATTGCTTGTGGTCCACATTCAAATCCGCCAACTGCAACTGCGCTATTCCATTCTCCAGTCAGATCTGAGCTTACAAAATTGATCGATTTAACAGATTCGCTGTAGTAGAGTGCTCTATATGCTGTTGGAAAGATAGTGTAGACGTCATAATAATTTGGCTGGTTATCTTTTGAGTAAAGTGTACTGTCGAGGCAATTAGGCGCGGTGTTGTAGTCTGAATTGATAACTGTAAGTGAACCGCCGCTATCATCAATTTTTGCAATGTCGCTCCAAGTTGATAGGGTGCTTGAATTGTCAAAGCCATCGTAGAATATTGGCGTTGGTATTGGTGATGGAATAGGTGTAGGAGTAGGGGTTGCTGTTGGGGTTGGAGTCGGCGTTGGTTTGGGAGTTGGTGAAGGAGTTGGAGATGGTGTTGGTGTTACGGTCGGTTCCGGAGTGGGAGTGAGTGTTGGGCTAGGAGTTGGCGACGGGCTGAGCGTAGGAGTCGCTGTTGGATTTGGGCTGGGTGTTGGTGTGGGTGACGAAGTTGGAGTTGATGTAGGCGTAGGAGTTGGTGTTGGAGTAGAGCTTGGAGTCGGAATTGGCGAGTCAATAGGTGAGGGCGAAAATGTTGGATTGATGATTGATGTAGGAAGAGGCATTGGATTTGATTCTGAGCTAGGAGTTGATTGCGGTAACGTTGGCATATTTGTCGGTTTTTCAATTGGGCTGGCTGTAAGTGGCAAGTTCAAGGCTCGAGACGGCGTAGGTGATAGCAAATAGTGATTGCTTGAGCTATTAGGGGCGGAGAAAATCGTTGCCCCTACAATAGTTGAAGCTAAAAACAGCACAATAATGAAGAAAACTACTTTTAAAAAGGAATTCCTTGAAATTAACTGCTCTCCCCTTTTTTGGCCTTCCTGTCTATTCTTTCCCAGTATTTTCAATCTCTCTTAAAATGTTTATTCTTCGCCTAATAATATGTTTCACCAAAATACAATAGCTTGACAGAAAATCTACTTATCCAAAAATTGTAAAAAATATACGTCCAAGCCTATCAGACCCATCAAACAAAACCTCTTATTTTCATTGCTATCCTTTCGCTCTTCGAAAATATCTTTCAAAGCAAACATCAAGGAAACAACTGCGAAATAAACAGTGGTTTTCAACATAGTGGTGCCGGGGGTGGGACTTGAACCCACGAAGGCCTGCGCCAGAGGATCTTAAGTCCTCCTCCATATCTTAGGTGTAAATTTTTATCTGGCCACCTATTTAGACCTGGCTCGGATACCCCGGCACCAGCACCGATACAGTCAACACTGTATTGTTTAAGTTTTTTGCATCCGTTTGGCTTCTCTATTTTCTTGCTTGTAGCCAATATGTGCCAACATCAAATTAATGTGTCATAGATTTTTTGCTTGGATTTTTCTCGCGTGAAAATATGTTATGCTTATATTTGCCGATTGATGTATTCTGTTTTTAAGGAGACAAAAAAAGATGCCCGCTATAGAAGTTGGCAGAGTATGCGTAAAACAAGCTGGCCGAGAGATTGGCAAAAAATGCGTCGTCATAGATGTTATGGACAAAAGCTTTGTTTTAGTGACAGGCCCAAAAAAAGTCACTGGAATCAAGCGGAGACGAGTCAACATAAACCATGTTATGCCTCTGCAGGATAAAGTTGATGTTAAACGTGGCGCGTCAGATGAGGAAGTTGCTTCTGTCTTAGAGTCTGCAGGTAAACTGCAAGAAATGACGCAACCTGTTAAAACTGCATAGTTTAAGCTTTAATACCTCTAATTTCTTTTTCTTACATTTAATTAGGAGAGAAAATACGCAAGATGGCTCGATCTACCCCGCCGTGGGAAATCAAACGTGAAATGTTGACGAAAGCAGAGGACACGACTGACCCCAAATATGGACATCGACCCTCTGAAAGACCAGCAAAAGAATACATTCAATACGGCACAATAAATCTTGACAAGCCTGCTGGTCCAACAAGCCACGAAGTTGCGGCATGGGTAAAAAAAATCATGCATGTCAGCGCCATCGGACATGGAGGAACCTTAGATCCAAAAGTTACAGGTGTTTTACCCATCACATTAGAGGATTCAACCAAGGTTGTTCAGGCGTTTCTTTACAGCGGCAAAGAATACGTTTGTGTAATGAAGCTTCATGCAGATAGTAACGAAGAGGAAATTAAGAGGGTTTTAAGTGAGTTTGAGGATGAAATTTATCAGCGTCCCCCATTGCGTTCTTCAGTTAAGCGGCAACTAAGAACCCGACGCATATACTACATCGATTACTTGGAATACAGTGGACGCAATGTTCTCTTCAAAGTCGGCTGCGAAGCAGGAACGTACATACGCAAACTATGCTTTGACATAGGCGAAATCTTAGGCGTCGGCGCACACATGCAAGAACTCCGCAGAACCCGATCAGGATCATTCACTGAAAACAGCACCACAAAAGTCACCCTGCATGATGTAGCTTATTGGTTTGGCGAGTGGGAACAGAAAAAGGATGAAGCAATCCTGCACAAATTCATTGTTCCCATGGAAGAAGCGTTGGTTTTGTTGCCGAAAATTGTTGTTCGCGACTCAGCTGTTGATGCCCTTTGCCATGGTGCGAACTTGACTGCTCCTGGTGTGTGTCAGGTTGAAAGCGGTTTTGAGAAGGGTTCGATTTTAGCGATTTTCACGTTGAAGGGTGAAGCAGTGGCTTTGGGAAAAGCGTTGGTGTCGACTCAGGAAATTATGGATTTGAAGCATGGCGTTGTTGCTGGCTTGGAGAGAGTTCTAATGCCAAGGGGCACTTATCCGAAGGTTTGGAAAAGCGGTAAAGCAAATGAACCCGAACAACGATAACACAGAGCATTATTTTGTGGCTGAGCCCAAGTCTAAAGAGAGGTTCGGTTTAGTTCGAACAACTCTCTGCGGCAGAAACTTCGAGTTTTTGACTGCGTCAAGCGTTTTTTCGAAGAGACGAATTGATTTGGGCACCAGATTACTGATTGAATCGATGATTTTGCCGAAAACAGGATGCATCCTTGACATCGGCTGTGGATATGGCGCTGTTGGCATAGTTGCAGCTGCATTAAACCCGAAGCTTCGCGTAATCATGACAGATGTGAACGTGAGAGCTGTGCGCCTGGCAAGAAAAAACCTGCCATTAAACAAGATAACCAATGCTGAAGTGCGTTATGGCCATTTTTATGAGCCAGTTGAAGATTTAAAGTTTGAATGTATTCTTTCAAATCCACCTGTTAGTGCAGGTATGGAAACAGTGAAAGCAATAGTGACTCAAGCCCCAAAAGTCATGGCGGACAAAGCCACTTTCCAAATGGTTATTCGGTCCAAAATCGGCGCAAAAGCGTTGCCTGCCCTTTTTAGTGAAACTTTTGGTAACTGCTCAATTCTTGATAGAGAAAGCGGGTTTCGGGTTCTTTTAGGGCAGTATTGCAATTCTGGCTTAAGGGATAGGATACCAATTTGGAAAAAGAAGCACTAAGAAAAAGAGAAAAAGTCCAAAAGTACTTCTGGAATATAGTTGGCTCGGCTGAACACATTAATTTGCCCAAGCTGGAAGACGCATTAAAGAAAGAGTTCAACACAACCGATGACAGATTAATTCAAACGCAAATCAGACTGATGCAGACAGAGGCAAGAATAAAAATACAGAACAACGTGAAAGTATGGATTAAACAGCCAAACGCAATTTAAAACAGTGTTTTTCTGAGCCAATTAAGTTAGGCGTAGATTCTATTTTTGCGACCGCTTGTCTCTGCTTTCTTTCAGCATGACAGAGTTTTGGAGCACAGTGGCGGTTCCATTTTTTCCAAGGCGAAGTTGTCTTTCACCTTTAAATGTGGAAACTGAAGCATTCTTAATCTGTACAGTGTCGCCGACGCTAAAGAGTTCTGCTTGTTCATTCCAAAGACAAAGCTTTACTTTTCCTGTTTCATCCTCTATCCAAGCATTAGTTACTTTGGCGCTGTTTCCGTACCTTGTTTGGACTGTTGAGGGTGTTGGAATCTCGAGAACTTTAGCTTCCAGATTAACTTTTTTCATTCCATGCCGCAGATCTTGAACTAAAACAGATGCTTTAGGCGAGAAACTTTGTCTATTCATTTGTTTGCGTACTTTGTCGGTGTCCATCCAGTGTTCGAAACAGATGTCTTTTTTCTGGAGAAGTTCTTCTTCAACTCGAAACTGCAGTACAACTTTGCTGTCTTTGGTAATTAGAAATATGGCTTCGTCTTTTATGCTGCAGCGGTATTCAACCAGTAGATTTTGGCATTTGATTTTTCCTTTTTCTCTGGCTGCAACCATTGCTTCGTAAAGTTCTGCAAGGTAAATCCCTTGTTTCACTGAAAGAAACGCAAGATGCTCCATTATCGTTGGCTTTTTTTGATTCAAATATTCCCCTCATGAAGTTGTTTGCCAGAAATTGTCTTGAAAAAGTCTGTTCTTCTAGGCGCAGGTTGTACTCTTTCTTGAATTATCCCGACAATAGTTTACTAATGTAATGTTAACTATATAGGCTAGTCACCCAAAAAACCTCGTTACACCATGCAGTTTCTAATTAGATCAAAATAGCTTGCTTGCTAAACAGTAAAGAATAAGACAAAACACTTTCAAATTCATTTAGGCAAATGAGCTGACTTATTCCATAAATAAACCGGAAAAATTTGTCTATGCTTTTATTAGATACTTCATTAAGTTTAAAACACAACAGGAAAGAGCCAAGATTAAGACTATTGCGTTGGTAGCTCACGATAACAAGAAAAAGGATATTGTTGAATGGTGTGATTTCAACAAAGGAACCTTATCCCAATATTACCTATACGCAACAGGAACCACTGGGCAACAAATAATTGAAAAAACAGGATTGCAAATAAATCTGCTGAAAAGTGGACCTTATGGTGGAGATATGGAGCTTGGAGCGTTGATTGCCAACAAGAAACTCGATATTCTGATATTCTTTTGGGATCCTCTGGAATCTCAGCCTCATGATGTTGATGTCAAAGCTGTTCTAAGATTGGCCGTATTATACAATATTCCAACTGCCTGTAACAGAGCAACAGCAGACATGATAATTTCCAGCCCCTTGTTCAATAAGGATGTCCTAAGGTATTCGTGCGTGAAACAACCGGTTCTGGCGAGAGAATTGGATGTATTTTGCTTTTTCTAAACGCGAACCCTTAAGAGCGCTCATGCCCATATATAGTAAGTAACCAAGTTTGGAATCACCTGTCCAAAATTTTTTTGGGTAAAGTGAGCGACTAAATTTGGATGGGTGGGCAAAAAAATTGAAAATATTTGAGGCTATGGTCTTTAAAAGAGAAATTGGGTCAAGCTGCAGTTTAGATGTAAAGATGCTTGACACCATAAATGATGGATTTGTTTTAACAATTGAACAAAAGTTTAGTCAACAGTAACGGACTCTCCCTAATAACAGATTTTGTTAATCAACATAAACTAAGCTTATTACTTGACAGCGAGCGCTACTTCATTTCTACAAACGCTTTAGCCCCTTCCAGCCAATACTTTTGGGAAACATAGAAGCCACTAAAGCTCCTTTTATGAGCCCGATGTTAATTTGTTGGGTTGAAATACAGTCTATACATATTTTCAAACTAAAAACCAGTTCAACCTTCAATAAATGTGTATACAGTCTTGAAGAAATTTAGGGTTTGCTGAGGTTCTGGAATTTTGAAGGAGAAAAACGCAAATGCAAATGCGCTATCACGATAAATACCGCGATTTCGTGAATTTAACCAGAGCCTAATCAGCCCCATTTCTTCTTCGACTTTTTTTTAGTCCCAAAAAAAGGGAAAGGGAAATTGATTTGTTGGTTTTCAGTGTTTAGCGTTTTCTCATCATCAGCACTGCTAATACAGCACCGATAATGATTACAACAACTATGATTGCAACTCCGATGTAGATGACGTCTGATGAGGTTGCTACGTTTGAGTTAGCAGTTGCAACTGGTGTATTTGATGCTGATGGGCTGCTAGCGAAGATGTGGGTCTCAGCTGTTGATCCATAGTATGAATTTGATCCAGCGAATGCTGCGATAACAGTGTAGTTGCCTGGTATATCAGGTGTCCATGTGTAAGCATAAGTGCCGCTCGAGTCGCTTGTTGCAGTGCCGATAGTCCTAAAGTTGTTGTTTGAATCTATGACGCTTATAGTAACTGGAACGCCAGTAGTGCCTGCGGGGAACGGTTGTTGCTGATATACATGCTCCATCCAGTGGCTCTGACTAGAATCGGAAACGGCTGGTAGACCATTAGGGAAGTTCTTTGCGACTGCACTTTGGGAAACACCTGCGGAAACGTCCATCACTGTACCAGTTATGGTTATTGGAGTGGTAGTTGAAACTCCGATTGAGGGGGCATTAACGGTTGTAGAGGTTGGCCCTTTACCAAAAGCGTATATTTGGTTGTCGTATGCGTTGCGTGATAGCATGATGCCGTCTGAGATTGATGTGGATTCAATGGACATGTCCAATGTGCTCCATGCCAATTGTCCAGTTGTCGCGTTAAGTGCAAGTAGTTGTGCTCCGTGGAACAGCGGTGGGTTATATTCGTGACCAATAGCGAAATATGCCATATCATTGGTCATGCAGCTGCAGCTGAAAGTCCATAGAGGCCAGATAGAGTACGGGGTTTCAATTCCAGGATCACCAATGAGTGCAGTTGTGTTTGTGTACCAGTTTAGTTGTCCGGTCTGATCGTTGAGTGACCATATGTCTCCGCCGAAGCCTTCGAGGTAGATACAGCCAGGTCCATTGTAGGTTTTGAGGTTAAATTGGTCGTATGGGTTTGGTGCAGCACCGTTGAAGCCTGTAAGAGTAGCTGTCCATTTTTGAGCGCCTGTACGTGCATCATAAGCTACAACGTTCCAATTAGCCATGTTAGCGTTAATCCAAACTCCGTCTTGAATTTGCATTTGTGTTCTTGTGAAAGGTAGTAAGGTTGTTGTGTCTGAGTATGTGAGGTTCTTGATCCATAGTTGAGCGCCAGTGTTTGCGTCCATGGATGCTACAACGAGGAAGCCGTTAACTGTGCCTCCGAAGCCTTGTCCGAAAGTGAATCCTGTGGTCATCATTACTGCACCGTTGGTTATTCCGTTTATCGATAAAGCTGGATTATTCGTGCCTACACCTATTGTTGGCGTGCCTGGACCAGTGTTATTGAATATTGGCGTAGCCCGCATAACTCCTAGCCCGAAATCAATTACGGTGTTCAGGCTTGGACTCCATCCCCAAGTATTGGCTAGTAATTGTGACATGTTCCAAGCGACTAGTACAGGATTATTGGCTGTGATTGTTACTTTTCCTGTTATCGGTGGTACTCCTTGTGCTGGTGCGTTTCCATATGTAGTCATAGTGCCAGCTGTGCTGTTGATGTAGTAGCCGATTATGTCTCCTTGATCATCAGTCGTAAGTGTTGGAGAGGTACCGTTGACAACACTAAGTACGTATTGTCCAGTCAAACCGGAATACATGTTCCACTGTGTCAGTGGCCCAAACATTGGACCAAAGATCGACGATTGGAGTCCGCTTCCTAGGGCTGGTACTTTGCCGCCAGTGTCCGCTGCTGGAAGAGTTCCTGTTGTCCATATGTATGGACCAATAGTGCCGTACGCGTTAACTGTATGCCATTGAGTAGCCATACCGCATAGCAACGCATTAGTAGTGTTAATCGTCCACAGATTGGCTCCAGTGAATAGGTCTGTTGCAAGAATGCCGTCTGAGTAGCCTGTGGTTTCCACGAAATGTGTGGAGTACATTATGCCATTGATGATGACTGGTGCGTATTTTGGCCAATACTGCGAAGTTGACCAATAACTGCTGCCCTGCTCGTTTCCACCATTATCTCCTCCAACCACTCCGCCTGCTGCCCAAGGCTTTGTCCATAAGACGTGACCAGACATTACCGACGTAGTGTATGGATTATAGTTGCCAGTGTTGTTGTAGCCGCCAGTTGCTGCGAAAGTAACTGAACCATATCCAAGCCATGGTCCACTTATTTTGTACCATTCTTGTACGTTCTCTGCGCTAATTGGAGTCTGCCACCATGATGTTGGCTGTGGAGTTATCGGATATGAACTTCGAGAAATGGGTTCTTGCTGCACTATAAGTGTTACTTTGTCACTTTGGCTAGGCAAGTTGGTAACGTTGTCCGTCATTAATTGTCCACCATAGAAGAATTGGAATGTATAGTTGCCAACTGTATCTGGTACAATTGTGGTATATGTGCCACCTGTGGCATCTGATTTGAATGGTCCAAGTGTCGTTGTTGTTCCACCGGGTGTTGTTTCCACGATGGTCATGTTTACGGCGGGTTCACTTGTAAGTGTTGGAATCAGAAGGAACATGTTGAGCGTTACTGTCTGACCGACACCTGCGGGATTGGGACCCACGTTAAGGTGAGCATATGATGGAATTGAGGTTCCTTGTGCAGGAGTGACTTGTGCTAGAGCATTTGGTGATAGTGCCATTGAAGCTGCCATTGAAAGCATAAGGAATGTTGCAATCAATATAGTCGCGGTTTTATTTTTCAGTGTTTTCATTTTTATCATTTTTAATGTTTTCATTTTTTCTTTTTTCCTATAATTTTATTGAACGGAATGCATAAAATTGCACTTCGTCTAGCAAAACAATGTGATTGTTTCGCATATATAATTTTGGATGAGTTTACTTTAAATCTCTTTTTATTAATTAAATTCGCCATCTAAATTAATAGAAATACTTTTCGCAAAATAATACAAACTTTCAAAATCCCTCAAACCACTATTAACTTCCCATTTAAAAAAAAACAAAAATTGCAAGTTTTGTAAACGCCTCTTTTCATCAACCTTCAGTTAGGTCTCGAGCAATTGTTTTGAGAATATATTAAACTAAAAAAGATTAAGTTTATTTTTAAAACATTAGCTATGGTAATTTCTCTGCTTTGCACTTTCTGAATCCAAGTATGGCAACTGATAAAAGACAGAGAATCAAGGGAATTGCTATCATTGGAAACTCTGGAACAGTTGGAGTTGGTGAGGCAGGAGCAGAGGTTGAAGTTTGACCAATGATTATAGTTTGTGTGTTACTCCAATTGCCTTCTGTGTCATAAGCAACAGCAGGTACATAGGTACCGACTCCATCCCATAAGCCACTAATATTAAACCACATAGTAGAGTTATGCCCAACTAATGCCTGCACTTGAAAATCAAGTTGCGCATCGATTGGAATTTCATCCAGAAATGTACGATTCCCGATTGGATTTGCACCCCAAACTCCATAAATCTTCTGAATTGAATAGCCTTCAAAAACGGTGTTATTTTCCAAGTGAAACTCAACTGGTATGACATAGAAATTAGCTCTTACTCCAGAGTTCGATTGCATTGGAGAATCTGCAGAAATGTATTCTGCGTAAGAGAAATTCCCAGTCCTTAATGGTGTCGGTCCTTTTCCATTGAATAAACTTGTGCCATTTACTATTGGATAGACTTCAGTCCAATACTCCGCAAAGTGCTGTTTTACCCTAATGTTAAAGTATTCTTGATATAGCGAACCATTGTTAGAGTAAGCAAAAGGTTGGCTCTCAATTGAGATTTCAATAGTGCTGGAAGCATTTACAAACCTGACAGTAAATTGAGGAACAGACGGTATAGGTATTGACTGAGCATTTGAAGGTTTAACCATAATTAGACTTAGACTTGAGATAGCCATTATTAGAATCAGGATTAATGCGAAACTCTGGCTCTTGCTATTCATAGTCATTATTATGAAAACATAAATGATAAAAGGCTTCCAGTAAAACTTTCTTAACTAATCCAATTCAAGATTTCTTAACAAAACTCTCTTATAGCTAAGTTTATGATTCAACACCACTAAAGAACAATTGTTAGAAGAACCTTAAATGCAGAGTTGACCAGTCTGGGGACCAAAAACTAAGGAAGTGTAAAAATGAAAATCAAAGGTTATAGATTCCCATGTGAGGTTTGTGGAGACAACAAAGTTGTTTCAAGCATTCAAGTTTTCTTTAGGAAGAATGGAGAAGTGTCTTATGCTAGGGCAAGGCATTTTGGAGCAGATAAGAACTTCTATTATCATCAACAGAGCTTAGAATATACAAGTTCTAAATTGAGAACAATGGTGGGGCTGCCCGGATTTGAACCGGAGTCTATAGAGCCCAAGTCTACAAGCCTAGACCAAGCTAGCCGACAGCCCCAAAGTGTTGCAGAGAAGATAATTTCTAATGCATCATAAAAACCTTAGCCACCGCGCATAGGGTTTAAAATGAGATGTTTAATTTAGCTCCTGCTGGAGAATAAAAATAGAGTTAACACATCACCATTTTTTCTCTAAAATAAAAAAGAAATGGAGAAATTAGTTTTACATATTCATAGGATATTCTTTGACTGCTGTCGCGGGCATTGTAACTGTTTCAGTTACGCCCTTTATTGAGCGAATTTGTTCACCTACGAAATGAACAGCGTTTTCGTTAGTATTTGCTTCAAACCACACGGCAAAATCCCAGTTTCCAAAGACATTATAGGTAGCGTCAAGTCTTACACCTTCTGCCGGCATGTTTGACAGTGCAGATATTGAATTTAAGAAATCTAGGGTTTGTTTAGTATCTACTTTTATTAAAACAAGGTATTTCTGCATCATGTTTTCAGAATTTCTTTCCATTCAAAATCCCTGAAGAGCTTAGATAGAAAGAATGCTTTAAACATGTGTGACTGTGACGAGACGGCTACATTTAACCAAGTTAAGGCTAACACAGTCAAATAACAACTAGGATAAAATTGAAAGTGCTTGCTTAATTTGAGCCTGACATTGTTTGCATTTGCCCATGAATTCCTCAGTTGGCAACGGACCGTTAACATCGCAAATGATACGGGCTTTTGCGTCGTAATCAAAGCAACATACTGGACACTGGTCGGATTCTTTAAAGGCATCTTTTATAATTGACAATTGAGCTGCAACACTATTGGAAGCTTCCAAGTTAAGCTGGGTGTCCATGTGTGATAGCTCGTTTAGGACGTAGTCTAACCGTTTTTTGATGCTGGTCAATCCTTTCCCTCTCTCATTAAGTTATTCGAATGTTATAATGCCCTATAAAAAATTAATCATTTAATAAATTAAAAATTCAGGGAAATAAGCAAATTTCCGGCACAGACGCTTACACCTGCGCATTCACTAATTGAAAAGCCACATAACGTTGGAGATTTTGCCTAATTTGACTTTTCAAGGAAATAGATCTCTTGTACTGAAGCTATTTTCTTTATAATTTCCCTTTCCCTGATAGTGCCCACGAGTTTACCGTTATCGTCAACAATTGCAAGTATAGGCATGCAAGTTTGACCAAAAACTTCTGCAAGATTCAAAGCTAACGCGTTACCAGCTACGGTCACAACTTCAGTTGAAGCATAATCACTCACGATGCAGGTGTTTATTTCGTCCTCAATCAATGTTACGATGTCGCGAAAAAGTATCGTCCCAACTGGTCTATCCTCTTTGTCTACAACTATTGCAGCAGGAGAATCTAGATCAAGACACTTTTTCAACGCGACCTTCAACGGGTCATCCACATTAACCACTACATCTGGCAATTCACTGCTGATTTCAACTGCAGTCAAGCTACTTATCCTCTGCCACCCTGGGCTTGCAGACTTGTTGCCTCTTGCACGGGGTGTTGGAACCTGAAATGCAATCTCTTTAACATCGGAAAGAAGATAACCCACAACTATCCACCCAAGGAAAAAAACGACATATAGCAGCGAAGCGGAAAGCATAGAGAAGACCAGAACAAGAGCGGTTATAATGACTGCAGAAAAAGCAAGGGCAATTTCTCCAAATGGATAAAATATCGTGCGTAGGGAACTGAAACCTCCAAATAGCTTTCTCCTCATTCTGCGCAGGCTGACTCTCAAAAGAGAAAAGTTCGCAGCTAGATGAATGAACAATTCGCCAAAAATGGAAGTGGTTCCAAGAGCAATGAAAACCACGGAAGGCTGGAATGGTATCAATAATAGCGTTGAAATTAGTAAAGATGCGATTCCCGCGGACACATTTGCCACTATTGGCTGTCCGCTAAGTTGTTTAGAAAAGAAGCCTGGGAGAGCTTGATCTAGGCTCATCTTGAATATGGTTCGTGAAGCCGCAGAAGATAGGGAAAGGACCGCCAGTACACCATCGTTTATTGCCGCTACTGCAAGGATTAAGACAAAATATTTTCCAAAACTACCGAAGTATGTGTTTACCAAATTGATAACTACAAGACCGCTTCCAGATGAGACACTGGTGATACTAACGCCGTTTGAAACAAGCAGATTTATGAGCCCGTAAATGAAAACTGCTGCAAGAGAACCGCCAATGAGAATTACATAAATCATTGTCTTCCCAACAACCTTCTCAGCACCGATGATTTCACCTGAGATTGGAGCTATCGCACTGTATCCCAAAGGAATACCCATTACAAAGACGATGGCCAGAGCAAGTTGTCCCACAGAGATGTTAGTGGCTCCGGGGTAAGATATTGGGGAATAAAACGTGTTGTGAGAAAAGTAGATAGAGAATAAAAAGAACGCTATCAAGACAACTATTTCAATTATCCCCGCAAATATGGCGTATTTTGCTGTTGGTTTTACTCCGAAGATTAGCAAGAAAAAAGCCGGAATCGTTATTGCTAAGGCAATCACTACGGGTGATATTCCGAAAACGTAGTTGACGATGTAGACCGTCCCTATAACGTATGCTGATCCAAAAAGGATTGAAAAGTAGAGATACATCCATCCAGTTTGGAATCCGAAACGTTCTGACAGCAAATTCATGGCGTACGTGTAATATCCACCAAAAGATGTGAAGCGCTTCGAAAGTCTATTGACCACCAAGCCATTTACAAGGACAACGGCTGTCCCTATTAGAATAATTATTGGGGCGAAATATCCTCCTAAACTCAGGGCCACAGCACCGTAGGTCAAAAGACTAAGAAGTGGAGATTGTCCGCCAAACGAGAGGAAGAAAACATCGCTAAATGAGAGCTGCCGTTTGATATCTTTGCTCTGTTGCTTGTCTGATGTTTTCTCATCCGCAGATGATTCATGTGGCAATTTAGATACCAACCGACGCAAACCGTTCTATTACAATGCTAAAAAAGTAATTAACAATCAAGTCGTTATCTCGTTCCAATATTTCTCCCAACGGATTTTCCGCCTAGTCTTCTAATCTTTTTCATTATTTAATAGCTAGCTCGCCTCAAATTGTACCGAAAATAGGGCTTATTTCGACCAAATATTCTTCACTCAAATCCTGCTTTTTTAGGTAACGCGTGCTTTATTTCTTCTTATCTTTTCACAGTTGTTTTTAACTTTGAGAGCTCCTGTCTAAAGTTAAGGTTTATCCCCCTAAAAGGTATTTTGAAAAACTCTGACAAGGTTCTTGGACCAAACAGTTAATCAATAGGTTTGAAGAGTGAGCTTTTGAGGTAATATAAGTGCTTATAATTGGGCTAAGCGGTAGTCCCAGGGTAGGCGGCAACACAGACATGATTCTACAGGAAGCTTTGGCAGCTGCAAAAGCAGATGGCGCAGAAGTAAAACTTATTCGAATTTCTGATTATCGAATTCAGCCCTGCAACGGTTGTATGGCATGCTTTAGCACTAAGAAATGCGTTACAGACGATGACGGCGAAAACCTTTACCAGGAGATGGTGAAGGCTGACGGAATCATATTAGGCAGTCCTTCCTATTTTCAAGGGGTCACCGCTCAAATGAAGACCTTCATTGACAGGATAGGTTTTCTCGCATTAGCCAGAAGAAGAAAAGACTTTGCGGAGAAGGTGGGCGGAGTAATCGCTGTTGCTCGTCGGTCAGGGGTTTCGAACACCTGTAACCAGATGATTACATTCATGACTGCTGTTGGGATGACTATTCCAAGCGGCGGACGAGCATTCTCGATTGCGCGAGAGAAGGGAGAAGTTGCTAAAGATCAGGAAGGTATAGACTCTGCGAGGCACTTAGGAAAAATGATTGTGCAGACTAAAGTTGCTCTAGACAACTCGAGAAAGAGTAACACTACTTCAAATTCTTGAAAAGCTTACTTTTCTCTGCAGAAAATTCTGGCTGTTGATGAAATTTTCTTAATATTTTGATTACACAATAATATTTGGTTTATATAAGTAAACTATTTATTAAAGTAAACAATTCTTTCTTGGTATGAGCGTTAATACCGAAATAACCGAAAGCATACTTGAAACCGCTAGAATGCTAGACAGAACTGGCGATATGCTGTTCTCTAGATACGGAATAGCTATGACAAGTTACGAAATACTCGGGTTCATAAGCGAAAACATTTCAACCACCAAAGACCTATCGCAAAAACTGCAAACAACTTACTCAAACATTACTCATAAAACAAAACTGCTTGAGGAAAAAGGGTACATCAAAAGAACACTTGATCCCAAAGACAAACGTTCGTGGAACTTTTGCCTAACGCCAGAGGGCGAAAAGGCTTTGACCACGATCCGGTTTCTTCACAGCGAAGCCACAAAGCAACTCTATAATCAATTCTCAGAAAAAGAAAAACGTTTCATGGTCGACTTTCTGCAAGCAATCAAACAGCATTTAATGATGATCTCCAAAAACCGCGATATATTGACTAAATTCGTAAACGAAATTGTCGACTCATCAGATAAAAGATCAAAACAAGAAGGACTGAAATAGTCATGCAAACAAAAACTGTTAAGTTCAATTTCGGCTGGGGAAAAACTTGGACGTTTGGTTTCTTAGCTGGAGGAGTAATCTTTCTTGCCATATCCACAGCAATTTACATTTTTCTCCCATCCTTAAAAATAGCTGCATTACTGCCATTCCTGATTTCTCTCAACCTTTTCGCTGGAGATGCAATTCTCAGATTCGTAAACCGTATGGAGTCAGAGTTAGTGCTGCCTTTTGTAGACCTCTTTGCTTCCGATCATGACTTAATTCTTGATGCAGGTTGCGGTCATGGCCGAACATCAATTGCGCTGAGTAAAATAGCAAGAAAAGGCAGAATTGTTGCAGTCGATAGGTTTGATGCGTCTTATATCGAAAACGGTGGCAAGACTCTGCTGGAAGCCAACTTAAAAACCGCTAATATCACTGACAGGGTCCAAGTTGTTCAAGGTGATGTGACAAGGCTCAAATTCGATGATGATACCTTCGATACGCTTGTCAGCTCTTACATGATGGATCATCTTGGCGAGAAAAAAATGTCTGCTCTTCAAGAACTCAACCGTGTTCTAAAACCAGGAGGCAAGTTTCTACTTGTTGTAATCGTACGAAACTATGCGACTTTCGCCATTGCAAGTTTCCTCAGTTTAGTTGCGATGGGAACAAAAGAGAGTTGGAGAGTTCTATTCAAGCGAACTAATTTCAGGTTGCTAGAAGAAGGCGACATTAATGGAGGAGCTTACTTCCTATTAGAAAAACCGAAACCACTAATGCTAAACAAGAGCACTGAAACCGTTTAGCGTTTGGTTGATTTTCATGACTGACCTTGCTCCATTGTTGATTGGGGCGGCACTTGTCGGAGTCTTACATATGTCTGCTCCAGACCACTGGGTTACGCTTTGCGTTCTCAGTCGCGCATCCGGTTGGAACAACAGAAAATTGTTTAGCATATCTCTTGTAACTGCGGTGGGTCACTCTTTTCTTTCTGCGGTGTTGGGATTTGGAATCGCCGTCGTGGGTCTATTGTTTTCAAGACTAATCTCTTCCTACATTTCATACGCTGTCGGATTCATTATGCTTGCAGTGGGTCTTTTTATTGGTGTAAGGGCTCTTGTGTCCAAAAAGAAAGAGGAGATTACTCCGGAAGAGAAATTATTTGAGAGGGAAAAAAAGAATACGCCAAGCCTTAAGGGGATTGGCTATTTTGCCGTTTTAGGAGCGGCACTTTCTCCCGATTTAAGTATCACGCCCATCTTCCTTGGTTCTATCACAGTTGGTGTACTGTTTGCATCGTATCTTCTCATCATCTTCGTAGTAACTTCAATTCTGACTCAATTGGTTCTTGTTCAAGTTGGGGCCAAAGGACTTGCCAAAACATTTGAGCATGTCCCTGAGAAATACAACGATTCAATAGTAGGCTTCATTATTGTCGCCGTCGGAATCTACATAATAATCATAGGTTAGATCAGAATATTTAGCATGACCAGCCTTAGCAGTAAGCTAATATAATCGGGAAAGCCAAAACCTGGAAGGCACCTTCTCCTCTCCGATCAGTAAGAACGTAGTCGTGCTCAACATTTGGCACTGCCATTGGAATCGGCAGCCCAAACGTCTATGCCAAGTGGTCGGCAACATCATGGCCTTCAGTTCAAGCAGTATGTGCGCCCTTGGAAAAAGTTATGGCAAAATGGTGGAGAGTACATATTCGTCCCATTGGGTTCAAGCCTAGCAGTTTCACTTTTTTGTTTTACGAGCAAAAATTTTTGACTTCATTCAGAAGTATTGACAAATAAGCTATAATTTAGTCTATTTAGGCAAAATAGGCTTAAAACCTGCCCTAAAAATTGGCGCCGGGAGGGGGATACTAGCCTCAATTTACCGGTAAAAACTTTCGGGGCAAGTTGGACCGGACTTACTCTCGTCCACCGTGGCCTTCTGCCGCTTCGATTTTGTTTTTCGCGGCATCTCTATTTGGCGCGTGCTTTGTCCCAATCGTGTATTTTATCCAAATTAGTGAAACTTGCTTAACCTTTAAATCTGTCCAAACTCAAAGAAAAAATTCAGAAAGGGAGTTGTATTATTTTGAATGATAAAGAGAGGCATTACAACTAGCCGCAACACGTAAGACAAACCGAGACTGGTGGCCGAACCAGTTAAACCTGAACATTTTGCACCAGCATTCCCCTTTGTCCAATCCTATGGGCAAAGAGTTCAACTACGCTGAGGAATTCAAGAAACTCGACTTTGAAGCCCTGAAGAAGGACCTCTATGCGTTGATGACCGACTCGAAGGATTGGTGGCCAGCCGATTACGGTCACTACGGCGGACTCTTCATCCGGATGGCGTGGCATAGCGCAGGCACCTACCGCAAGGGTGACGGTCGCGGCGGTGTATCCGGGGGTGCGCAGCGTTTCCCGCCTCTTAACAGTTGGCCGGACAACGTTAACCTCGACAAGGCGCGCCGTTTGCTTTGGCCGATCAAGCAGAAATACGGCAAAAAAATCTCCTGGGCCGACCTGATGATCCTCGCCGGCAACTGCGCGCTTGAGTCGATGGGATTTAAGACCTTCGGTTTCGGCGGTGGACGCGAGGACATCTGGGAGCCGCAAGAGGACGTCTACTGGGGTTCCGAAACCACCTGGCTAGATGACAAACGCTATTCAGGGAGAGGGACCTCGAAAATCCGCTTGCTGCTGTGCAGATGGGGCTAATCTACGTTAATCCGGAAGGTCCGAACGGCAACCCGGATCCGCTTGCTGCTGCCAAGGATATCCGCGAGGTCTTCGCGCGCATGTCGATGAACGACGAGGAGACGGTGGCCCTCATCGTGGGCGGTCACACCTTCGGCAAAACCCACGGCGCTGGCAATGCGTCATGGTGGGTCCCGAGCCTGAAGCTGCCCCCATCGAGGAACAGGGCCTCGGGTGGAAAGAGCAAATTTGGCACAGGCAAAGGCGATGACACGATTACCAGCGGCCTAGAAGTCATCTGGACCAACACGCCAACTAAGTGGAGCAACAACTTCTTACGGATCCTGTTCGGCTACGAATGGGAACTGACCAAGAGTCCGGCCGGTGCGTACCAGTGGAAGCCGAAGGGTGACGCAGGCGCCGGTACCGTGCCGGATGCGCATGACCCGTCAAAGCGTCACGCGCCATCCATGCTGACCACTGACCTCGCCCTGCGGTTTGACCCGGTTTACGAGAAGATTGCAAGGCGCTTCTACGAGAATCCGGATCAGCTAGCAGATGCCTTCGCTCGAGCGTGGTTCAAGCTTACCCACCGCGATATGGGCCCCCGCTCGCGCTATCTCGGTCCGGAAGTCCCAGCGGAGGAACTGATCTGGCAAGACCCAGTACCAGCAGTCGATTATGAGCTAATTGATGAGCAGGACATCGCAGACCTCAAGGGTAAGATCCTTGCCTCTGGTCTGTCGATCTCGGAACTGGTCTCGACCGCCTGGGCGTCGGCATCCACGTTCCGTGGCTCCGACAAGCGCGGAGGTGCGAACGGGGCTCGTATCCGTCTTGCGCCGCAAAAGGATTGGGAAGTCAACCAGCCGGCTCAACTAAAGACTGTGCTGCAGGTCCTTGAGGGAATCCAAAAGGAGTTCAACAGTGCGCAGTCAGGCGGGAAGATGGTTTCGCTCGCCGACTTGATTGTCTTTGGGTGGATGCGCAGGTGTCGAGCAAGCTGCAAAGAATGCAGGTCACGATATAACTGTTCCTTTCAATCCGGGACGCACGGATGCATCGCAGGAGCAAACCGATGTGGAGTCATTTGCCGTTCTTGAACCGGTTGCAGACGGGTTCCGTAACTATCTCAAAACCAAATACGCCGTATCGGCAGAGGAACTGCTGGTTGATCGTGCGCAACTGTTGACGCTGACCGCTCCTGAGATGACGGTTCTCGTTGGCGGTATGCGCGTCTTGAATGCCAACTTCGGACAGTCCCAGCATGGTGTCTTCACCAAGCGGCCAGAGACGCTCAGCAATGACTTCTTCGTGAATCTGCTCGACATGAGCACGACATGGAAGGCAACCTCAAAAGACGAAGACGTGTTCGAGGGTCGTGATCGCACAACGGGCAAACTCAAGTGGACCGGTACCCGTGTCGACCTCATCTTCGGTTCGAACTCCCAACTCCGGGCCTTGGCGGAAGTCTACGGATGTGAGGACTCCCAGGAAAAGTTCCTGCACGACTTCGTAGCGGCGTGGAACAAGGTAATGAACCTTGACCGCTTCGACCTCGCCTGGTCGTAGCAAGAGCTAGCGATAACAATACAGCAAAAGTTGCTCACTCGGAACAAGAAGTTTGTGAACTAATAGAAGCAGGCTACGAATACGTTTGCGAAATGGATCATTTCAAGCTTTTCAGAAAACGCAAATAGCCTTCAGTCTCCAAAGACGGGGATTTCTGCTGAAGAAGCTGATTGATGTGCATCCCCTTGCAGGTAATTCGCTTGCAGTAAATTATGGATTCCTCTAATTATCGATGAACTGATCGCCCTCCTGCTTTTGCAAGATTTCATATGTAGCAAATCACTAATTTGAATGAACTTCAACTATGTATATTTTAGACAAAATAAACTCAAAAACAACCCAAACCGGTAAATTGGCGCCGGGAGGGGGATTTGAACCCCCGCGGCCCCGAGAGGCCACAAGCTAATTGGTCCCCGCAAAGGGATCTCCAGGCTTGCTCCCTGCCTGGCTAGGATACCCCGGCACAAATTCAAACTAATACATACTGAGTTCTTCGCCACCTTTCTCTGACTTAAGCGCAATTTAAAGCTTTATCGTAAACAGCGCCCGAAGATTATTTTGGAAGAACTAAAGCAATTCCCATTAAACGACCGGTTTGGTTTTAAGCATTTTTATTGGCTTTTTGGAGTTTTTTGTTTGATAATAAAATAGGCTGAAATCAAAAATCAGACTTTTTTTAGTCGCACATTTTTAAATATGTCCGTAATTCTAGTGTAAATAGTTTTTGTCTGGACAAAGTTTTTATTCGCGTTTGAAACTTAAACATCGACCGTTAAGATAAAGGATGATTCAAAATGAGCCTACAAAAAGGAGATTTCATACTAATCAATTATACTTCGAAAGTGAAAGAAACAAACGAAGTTTTTGATACAACATACGAAGATGTCGCCAAAAAAGAGCACCTCTTTAAAGAAGGCGAAATTTACGATCCTAAACTTGTTGTTATAGGCGAAAGTTGGGTTCTCAAGGCTTTAGATGAAAGTTTAACAACGATGGAACTTTGCAAACCTTGTACGGTAGAAATTTCACCGGAAAAAGGCTTTGGACCAAGGGACCCAGAAAAGATAAAGCGCGTATCAATCAAGCAACTTTATGCAAAAGAAATTAATCCAGTCATCGGAGCACGTATAGAGTTTCAAGGAAAAATGGCAACTGTGCGCTCGATCGGGGCAGGACGAGTTCTTTTGGACTTTAATCCGCCACTTGCAGGAAGAACCCTAATTTATGAAACCATAGTTACCAAGAAGCTTGAGAAAAACGAGGAAAAAATAAGCGCACTTATCCATCGACGCGTACCAGTTGTTGAAGAAGACAAGTTCAAACTATGCATACAAGACAAAAATCTAACTATTGACATGCCAGAAGACACCTTCTACGTTGAAGGCATCCAAATCGCAAAACGTGGAATCGCAATGGATATTCAGAAATTCATTCCGGACTTGTGTGAGACTAAATTCGTTGAAACATTCAAAGCCGAACCAAAACCAGCACCCGCCCCAGTACCAGCACCGACTACGACAACAGAACCGGAAGCTCAACCCAGCGCTCCACAATAAGCGCCACCAACAATTCTTTTCCTTCTTAGTAAACTTCAACTCATTTTTTGTTTAGCATAAAGACTAAATTTACCCTCATGTCATAATTGGTTGTGAATCTAAGCAGTTCCGATTTGTTTTCAGGCCAATCAATATGGAGGCGAAAAATCGGTATGGATCACACATTAGTTCATTTTGAAAAACCAGCCCAAGAATTGAAAAACTAATACAGTTTTACTAAAAAGTTTTCGATTGGAAAATTATTGAGTATCCTTTGCCATTAGATTATTGGGTTATCCAAACCGTTCCTGTTGACGAAAACGGCAGACCACAAAGACCTGGTGTAAATGGTGGCATGTTCAAAAAGCACCCTAATGTTGGGTGGATAGCAGTTGCAAAGGACCCCGAAGGAACCCAGTTTGCATTAATTCAGCAATTGTAACATTTATTTCCAAAACAATTAGCTGATTATTCCTGTTGCCTTAGCTGTTTTCTCGCAATCATCAAAATCCAGATTAAGCTTATTCAGAATAGTGTAGCGTTCGGGCCTTATTTTTGCTGCTAACTCCAACGCTTTGACTATCTCATGGTCTTCGACGCCTAATTCGGCAGCCGTTGTTGGTGCACCTATCTGTTTGAGGGTATTTCTTATTTTTTGCCAATTTGATTTGTAGAGATAAGCAATTAATATCGAGCCTACGCCGCATTGTTCGCCGTGCATTGCGTGATGGTGATTAATCATGTCTAATGCATGGCTAAATAGATGTTCTGAGCCACTGCAGGGGCGACTGCTTCCGGCGATACTCATGGCAACCCCGCAGCTAATTAAAGCTTCAAGAAGTATTCGTAACCCTTCATCTTCATGGGAGACAATTAACTCTGCATTTTCAATTGCAAGTTTGGCGCTCATTAGGGCTAAGCTTGCCGCGTATTCACCATAGTACTCGTTGGCTTCCAGGTGTGCTAGTTTCCAATCTTTAACGGCTGTAAACTTAGCGATGACGTCTCCGCAGCCGCTTATTACGAATCGCCAGGGCGCTTGGGCAATAACGTTTGTATCAGCTATTATTGCCAGCGGCGATTGCGCAAGTACAGAATAGGGTTTATCTGAACCTTTAATGGAAGCAAGAGGGCTTGCTATACCGTCGTGGGCGACACTAGTGGGTATACTGATAAAGGGGATATTTTGGCTTCCAGAACTTACTTTCGCAGAATCAATTATTGTTCCGCCGCCTACACCGAAAAGAACTTGTGGCTTTAACTTCTTAATTTGAACTTGAATATCTGAAATATCTTTCGGGGTCATTGTCTTAACGAAAAGAAAATCAACAGACAAACCTGCCTCGACAAGTAAATCAGATACTTTTTTTCCAGCTAAATCATAACATATTCGGTCTGACAATACTAACGCTTTCCCATGAAGACCTAGTCTTTTTACGACTTCTGGAACACGCTGCAAAGTTCCTTGTCCAACGGTGACTTCGCGTGGAAGCTGCATGTAATGGTAGCTTAAAGTCAAAGCAATCACAGTTAACTTAAACACATAGTTCCCATTACAACGCTTTAAAACTTTGTGGACTTCCATGCAATTATTGTCTAAAACGAATGTGATTGAACTAATATCTACACAATTTAGAGTGCTATTTAGTAATGTTCTTTGAAACGTTGTTTTCTCTTCAGAAGCTTGGCTAATATTAATAAAAAGCAAAAACATTAAAATCGTACATTATTTATCAGGCTAACTAATGCGTCATAAGAAGACTTCATTGTTTCTCAGCGGTATGTTCCTTAGTGTTGAATTCTCACTATTTGCTGTTTTTGTTTTTGCTAAGAGCCTTTTTGGGGCGAGTTTTTTCTTTGCGATTTTTGGGTTGGATATTTATCGGTTATATCGCAAGATGAAATTCTGGTCAATAAAAGACCCTTTGACTTATAATAGGACGGCAACGAAAAGGGAGGCACAGCTACAAATAAACAGTCACTACTGGAACATCTGGTACAGGTTCGCTGACGCATCTGACCATGAATACATGGCAAAAAAGATTAATGAACAAATCAAAAAACATCAAAGATAATCATTTTTCATTCGACATCTATGCTCAACCCCCAGTCTCAACACTAACAACAAACCTTAGCTCATTTTCAGAGAAAACTTAATGAAATGCCTAAAGAAGATAATCCAATCGCTATAGGTCAAATTGGTCACATTGAACAAAAGATTGATGATGACCAACTAAAGCCAGATTCAAGCACCATTTTAGAAAGGGATTGGGCGAGTAGCTCAGTACGGATAGAGCACCAGCCTCCTAAGTTGGGGGTCGAGGGTTCAAATCCCTCCCCGCCCGCCAAATAGACAAGTGAGGCATAGAAATAGTCAATTTGATATTTCATTATTTTGTTGTATTTTATATGTTGTGATGGTAAGATATTTTCCGAAAAACCTTATTCCCACTATACCCCCCAGATTTTGGAAGGCCTTGGTTCTGCCCATAATCTCTGGTGGTACTGTTAACCTATAGCAACAAGAGGGGCGGTAATATGATTTGATTGTCGCTCTCTTGAGTTAGAAGTGTTTCATAATAAAATCCCTAATGACACTATGACTTGTCATGAGTTCAACAATCTTTTTTGTAGCTTGCGTTATTTGAGTATCAAGCAATCGTGTTACCGCCAGAGAAAATACAAACACAAACGTGCCGATTATTATACTTCCAATGACATTTATTGAACCAAGATACCCTATAATAAGATAAGTAACCCCAGCACTTATGAGCCCCATTAGAAAAGATCTTATAATAAAATAAAGTCGCTGCAACCACGTAGAAAACAACAGAACCTTGATCATCGCTCTCTTTTCCAACTCATTTTCAGCCCCAGATTTATCATCACCTATCTTTTGCAGTACCCCTTTTACGTAATGGGCGTCTGACAAACGTAACATCATTTTAGCATAACGTGCGTCTGATAAATCTGTGGAACTTGCAGATTCAAGCTCTAACAAAATCCTCTGTGCTATTTTGTCTATTTCATCATTTGTTTTTTTTATTTTTATTTCTTTAGTTATCAATATATATCCAACACTGAGATTTTACCTATTGAGATTCCTAAACCAATTACATAGAAGAAGGCTAAACCAACAGTAAAAAATGTGTCTGGGTCTTAACAAAGAAGGATGCTCGTCCACCTGGCATCCGATAAGGATCACTACTTCTTTTGTCTTACAGCGACCTTAGCTTTCATTTCAAAGATAGTGTCTTCACCGGTTTTTCCAACACCAAAGTTCCATTCTAATACATCTACCTCCATGTCTTTGAAGTGTGAAACCCAAGTTTTCTGGAATTCACTCCATTTTTCACCCATCTTCTGTATCTGTTCCTTGACGTCTATTTGTTGTTCTGGCATAATTTGTTACACCTCCTAAAATACGCTAAAAATTACGCAGGCCTAAGTTTTAACTACTGGTCTTAGGTACATGTGAAGCTTGTCTTTTGCAACTTTTAAGTGCAATCCATTATCCATCCACATGCCAGTCCCTTTCTCTAAAGCTGAAATGTCCAGCATGTTTCGTACTCCGCCTTTCTTTGCGCCAAGCACAGACTCAGCAACGTCCTTTTCCAATTCGACCTCAAGATGAGTAACTTTCCACTCATCAGCATCTACTTCCACTTCTTTAATTTTGCCGATTTTTTCATCTAACGCAAACACATCTTTATCAATAAACTCTTTACTTTTCATAATTATCTAACCTTCGTTTCTACGCCCAAGATTTGAGCTACATTATAAAGAGCCATTGGCAGAGTTAAACGCGTGTGACTGTTAATCGACACCGACAATCTAGCGTTTTTTTTTGCCATAGTCGTTCCAAGTTCATACAGGCTATGAATAAAAATGAAAAGACAGAGTAGTATTAGAAATCAAGTCAAAATATGGTAAGGGTATAGTCAGAATCGAGTATACGGTCGCTTGTTACAGTTGGTCAACAGTCGCACATGTTTAATTGTTACCCAACCGACAATGTCTTGTGAACTGAATGGTTTTTAGTGGTATATTAGGAATTGTGCCTCATATTATCCGTTTCTGCAAAACATCAAAAGATAAGGGCAGAATTATGAACAAGTTAGGTTTGAATGATGCGCAAGCAGAATCCTATTTGACAATTCTCACAAATCAAAGTATGCTTATGCAAAACAACGACAAATATGTCACCACAATGAAAGGACAGGGTTACCTCGCATCCTATGACAGAATCAAAAAAATCAAAACCTGAGAACCCGTCCGGGGAATTCCTATTGCAAAACGAGAGCGATAAGCTGGATTTACATAGAAATATAAAAGAAAAAAATGGTCGGTTACATATTCGGTTGATTGATTAATCTCTTTTAGCTGTTACCTTTCTCTTGATTATCGTTAAGTATACTATTGGTTCTTAATTCTCGTTTTAGATAAGCAACTACTTCAAAACTTTGATTAATTTGAAGCGCAACAATAGAAACCAATTCCCATCCATCTAAACCATATTTATTCAACAAATCTTCTTGTGTTTTAACACCGGCATCTATTACTCCTTTTACCAGAGCAATTGAGACATACTCCCATTTTGTCATGTTTCGTTTCCTCTAACACCATTTATTTTCTGTAGAAATGAAATTAACCAAGCAGTATTTTTCTTTTGAGGTTCATTTAGTTTGAGTTAAAGAGAAAAGACTTCATAGAACCCAGAAAGGATTGTCGTAGAAAATTTTTCGCATGCTATAGATCAAAAATCAAAAAAGTTTTCGATAGAGTCTTTACAGCGTACACTGACTGGGCAAGGGCCTTTCACGAATGGGGTGCCATAGGATAAGTCAAGCCATAATCCAGTCTATTCATTTTTGAATATTCGCCCTAGATCCTGTTGATGTTTCTTTGTCCTTCGGAAGGATTTACTAAGCCTTTATTTCAAATAACTTTGATCCAGCTTCGATAAGTTCCGTCTCATCATTTGCGGCGGCTCGGCGAAAGTTTTCGACAAGTGGTAAAAACATGTGCTTCAAAAGAATACTGGTTAAATCACTCACGATCTTTCTCTGCCGCTCATCCAATTCATCCATCATGTTAAGGGCTTTTGTAAGTTCTCTTTGGCGGTTTTTTTCGAGTTGCGAAAGCAATTCAGAAACGATTTCTCGGACGGAATCTTCTCTAATTGCATTTTCGAGTACTGCAAGTTCTTCATTGACTATTTTGAAGGCGTCCTGCATGCTTTTCTGTCGTTCCATTTTGTTTTGGTCTGCAATTGATGTTAAGTCATCAATGTTGAATAGCTTCATATGTGGTAGTTCTTTGATGATTTCCTCAACGTTCCGCGGGTTTGAAATATCGATTATTAGAAGGTCATTATTATTTTGGCGTTTTGTTACAAGGTTAGAAACTAAGTCTTTTGTCAACAGATAATGTGGGGCAGAGGTGGAGCAAAATACAACATCGGCGTCCACAAGAACTTCACCCAACTTGTCAAACTTTACTGCTTTGCCACCAAGCTCGTCAGCTAATCTCAACGCACGTTCAAAAGTCCTGTTTGCAATGAATATCGGGCTCAGGCATCGACGGGCCATTGATTTGGCAACGAGGGTGCCAGTTTCGCCAGCGCCCATAACAAGAATTTTCTTTTCATCAAGGCTTCCGACCAAACTTTCAGCCAATTCCACCGCCGCCGAGCCGACGGAAACAGCCCCTTTGCTTATGCCCGTCTCTCGCCTTACACGTCTACCCACATTTACTGCGCGATTAAACACAAGACTAAGAACAGGACCTACGGCTTTTGCTTTTTCAGCTTCAAGGTAAGCATTCCACACTTGATTTGTAACCTGATCTTCGCCTATAACCATGGATTCCAACCCAGCAGCAACCCTCAGCAAATGGTCAAGTGCATCATGGTTAACTGCAAATTCAATTGCTTCACATGCTTCCCCTGTTTGGGTTGACGCGCGGTTCGCCAAATATGCCACTGCTGCTTTGACTGTTTTGTACCCATCTTGGCTTACAAGGTAAAGTTCAATGCGATTGCATGTTTGGATAAGCACCGATTCCTGCACACCATCAAGCAAGCTAATTTCGGAGTAAGCGTTTGTTTTGTTTTTAAAAGACACAGCTTCCAAAAGTGGAACATGCGCCGTCTTGTGAGTTATTCTCACGTTTATGATGTCGATTGGTTTAGCGGAGTGCATTTTTGGATAAGCCACCTTCTAATGTGAGAGGAGTTTCCTGCATAACCTTTTCAGAAGAGCCCCAAGTCTCGTTGACTATTTGATAGATTTCCTGCAGGACTGAAGCCAACTTTTCACCTTTACTGGTTAAGCCATAAACCTTCGGCGTTCTTCTTGTGAAGACAAGTTTTTTGCCTTTCAAGCATCTTAAGGTCTTGTAGGTTCTTCGCAAAGAAAACCCTGTTTTCTTTGCGAGCATTCCGGCGGAAATTCCATCTAAGTCAATTGCATTGTAAATCTTTTGTTCCGCAGTTGTGAAAGTTTCCTTGATTGGATTTCGTCTTGATTTAAAGAAAAATATGTAATCGCTCTTCGCTCTGGTTTTTATCAAACCAGCTGTGCGTAAACGTTTGAGTGTTCGTGAAATAGTTCTCGGTAGAATAAGATCTTTTATGCCTTCAAACGTTTTAGGTCCTGGAAGCAAGGATTGAAGAAGAATCTCCTCGTAGCCTTCTGAACGAGCAGGGAGTAATTTAGCAAAGTCGGGCAAACCTCCTAACGTTTCGGCTACTCGACCGCCGAAAGTAGTTGGGTAATATTCGTTTCGTTCTTCAGCGGCTAAACCTATTGCCATCAAAGGATGCAAGTATTCGTCGCAGATATTGTGTTTACTGATTCTATGACCTGTTCTTGTAAGTTCCTTTTGTATCTTGTTTGCTGAATATCTGCCGTTTACTATCGTCTGAAGAATATGAAATCTTACATCGTTTTTTATGACATTGAAAAGCTCATTTACATAGTTGGGATTATTCATTGCTGCGTATACAGTTCTTAATTCATTTTTTAGTCGGTACACTTTGCAGCGTGTTATGCAATATATCGGGGTTATTGGAGTGCAGTTTCTACACTGTGCTTCAAGGGATCTTGGCGTTTCAGATAAATCGTGGTTGTTATTAGTTTTCCGAGTTAGTGTTAAGACCTTGCTCATAGTTTATTCCTCAAACGCAAACATTCCGAAATTGACAATGGAGGAGAGCTGGGCACAAAACTTTTTTGCCGTTGATAGTTTAGTGCTTAAGTAATGGCTTATTTTCCAGAATGCACCCACAATAAAAGTAGTTGAGAGAGATGCAACCACTATTTGTTCTGGTGAGGCGAGTTTAGGGGCAAGAGCAAATAAAGCAGCGAGAATCGTTAAGACCAAACCGAGATCAATTGATTCGCCCATCCGTCTTTTCCTCCAAAGACCTTTGAAGAAAATTTTAATGTAAAAGCGTTTTCGTCAAGGATTCTTGACCAAGGTTTAGTCAAACTTTCTTGACTAACATTTACCGTCTGTTGTTCTCTGATTCTTTGTTATTTTTTCACGTCTCAATCGAACAATCCTCAAATTTCAGAAAATAAGATATGACAAAGAACAAGCAGAAACTTACTTTTTGCCTCAACTGCAGAAACTAACTTCTAAATCTCCAAAGCCTAATGTACCTACGAAAACTTGGATCTTCGTCTTTAATAGCCAAATACCAAAGCAAGAAATACCCAAACTCGCAAGTTTCATAGCCTTAGAAAATGATAGTTCAGCACTGATTCAATAATCCTGTTGTAGAATTGGTTTTGAGGATTTTTTTAACGTTTTACTGCAAGCATATGGCCTTTGTGGCTAACCATTCTGTGAACTCTTAATTCTTCAGGATTTTTGAAATGAGCTGAACAAATTCTACATTTATAACTTTCACTAAATACGTTTTTGTAACTATTATACATAAATTTCTCCCTTCTTGTCGCTGTAAAAAATTGTCCTTTACAACTTATAATATTAATTATTAAGAAGAATATAAATCAAATAATTTCTTTTCAAAAAACCTTAAGCATTAAACCCTATATTTTGAAGCAGACTAAGCTGTTCCGTCTGGGTGCTTCCCCATCCAATCGATGGCGAAGGTTTCAGCTTTAGTCTCTGTGCGAAAATCAGGTGAGATTTTTTTACCCTCTTTTTTCTCGGTCTGCTCGCCAATAAAGAGAAGCACATGGTAGTTTTGACTGAATTCTTTTTTTGAAACAATCAAGGTTTGGCCAGTAGTTTCATTTACAAAGCCGCCTTCATTGCTTATTTTTTTCCAGCCTTTAATTAATTTCATTTTCTCTCACTTTTGAATAAGGCATATTATTTGAAGAAGAACTTACGTTTATCTTCTTCGCGCCCAGGCCTGTTTGGGTTCAAAATTGTGGTTTGCATCTGTCCTTGCTGGTGAACTGGTTAAGCGTTTGGCAAAACAGGCTTTGCAGTAAACTGGCTTGCCTGGTGTAGGCTTGAATGGTACAACTGCTACTTCATTACAAACTGAACATTTCGCTTCATATGTTGCTCTTTGAGACATTTTTTCACCTCGATTAAACTATTTTTCCTGATAAAGAAAAACTAAGGAGTTTTCTCTCCCTTTTTCTTATTATCCGAAAATACTTTTTGTCTTACTTTCTTTCTATAAACGCAATTTAGTCGCACAGACGATTTGCATCTTCGACAATTTTTTACTAATCCTGCTCTCAATATACACAAATTTATTTACCTCTCTCTTGTTTTTTGAAAAGAATCTGTTATACAGATAGGAGGTCCCAGAGGATAAAAGAGACTCTTCAACAGTTACCCGATGGAGCCTGCGCACTTATAAACACATAGATGAGAAAAAGACTTTTTTTCCAAAAGAAAATAGGATTTTTAAGATTTTGAAATTAGCGCTTCAGAAACAGCCGTATTGACGAAAATGCACGGGAAAAAAGGTTTTTTTAATTAGCATATTAATATAGTTGGCACATCCTTATTATTTCAATTATTAGAATTCTTAGAGGAAGAGTAAGAACGACTAAATGCTTTCAACTTTTTCTCAAATTATTCTGATTATGAGAAGTTGAAAAGTATGGGAAAAAGAAAAATTACAAACGAAGGCAACGACAGTATGGTTTTACCTTCCTCAAATGATATATTAGGTATGGCTGTCAAGATGCTTGGCGCCGAACGAATCACTGTTAAATGCCAAGATGGTAAAGAACGATTATGTAGAGTTAGAGGCAAACTAAAAAAACGTGTTTGGATTAGAGAGGGAGACATCGTTTTGGTGTCACCTTGGGATTTTCAAGCAGACACTCGAGGAGACATTTTTTGGCGTTACCGAAAAAACCAGTCAGATTGGCTTAGAGCACACAATTACCTAAAAATGTAGAGGAGAGGCTTAAAAAAAATGATTTTAAAATGTTGTGAATGTGGAAATACCTTCAAAAAGGACGAAGATACCCTCAAAAACGGCGAGATAGTGGCTTGTCCAATTTGTGAAGCCGACTATACAGTTTTGGTTAAAGATGGGAAGATTCGTTTAGAAGATTACGTTTATGAAGCCAAAGACTTAGGCGAACTCTAAAAAAAAGTTCATTGTTTTTGAATTTTCATAAGTATTTTAGATTTTTTAAATGAAGAATTATTTTTGTTAAAAGCAAATTATTTTTTAAGAAAAAATTAATTTTTTAATTCAACTATTGTTCCGATGGCTTGGCCTGGTACTCCGCGTGAGAATCTTACTCGAACCATGCCGTTTTTACCGTGGGCTCCCCTAACTTTACCAAAGATTTTGCTGCTTCCGTTTTTCCAAGCGACTTTTTGCCCGATAAGTTTGCAGGCTAAAGCTTCTGAATTGACTGTTTCGAATTCGATTAAGCATTCTCGTGATGTTTGTGATTTTGGACCTGTTCTATAATTAGTTATTCTTCCATGAATTGTTTGAGTCAAAAATATTCCCCAATCAGGTTACTGTTTTATGGTAGACTGGCTAATAAAGATGCTCTGCTCGAGATTAATTTTACGAAAAGTTTGGGAATTAACTCATGAGCTGAAGCCAAATCGCCAGCTAGGCACTTATTGTTTTATTGTCAAGTGCAATTTATCCTTTACAAGATAGAAGAGCCCTGCATAAGCTAGCACACCAAGCACTGGAAATATTACAAGTCCTCCTGCTCCTGAACCGGCGATTGATGGGTCATGGTTGATCACTTCTACTATGGCGCTTGCATTAACTGCTGTGCCTAGTGTGATAAAAAAACCAAAGAAAAGAAGCACCAACGGATAAGCTTTCTTTGGTTTCGAGAGCAACAGAAGTAAGGCTATAAATCCAATTGGAATTGATATGCCTAAGTCAAGAAACTTTACAACCCACCACCCGTTGGGTGCAGTAAGATAGTCGCCTGCGGAAGTATTTCCGGTAGAAATAACCTGTGAAATTTGGGAAACCCACATTACCATAAACATAACAAGAAAAATAACCATAACTCCTACATAGATTCGAAGCCATTTCTTTTTAAAATTAGGTGCATCTTCACCCGTAAACTTGGATAGGCTCCCCATAAGCAGGATTAGACCACCAATGACGAGAATTAGAAAAAGCCAATAATAAGCTTCAGAATTTCCAGTGTAGGCGCTGCTACCCCACTCTTGACCTAATCCATAAGATACACCAACATACATCAAAGTTATCGGCGTCAGGATAAGGAAAAACTTTGAGCCGTTTCTCTTTAACAGTTCAAGAATTCCTCCAACAAGCAGAAGTGGCGCAAGAACTATAAGGTCTGTTAAGTCAAACGCTTGCATTTGCCAAATACCTGACTGGGAAGTCCGATAATGAATTACATTAAGAATTGCTGGACCTAAAACAGCAATTAACACTAAAGCTGCAACACAAACAATCGAGGTTAATCCAACAACGTACCATGGAATAAGAGGAGTTTGCGATGATTCTTCGTCCTTAATTTGGCTCATTACGGTCCTTTTGTATTATTTGTTTTCGTTAATAAAATTGACCACTAAGTTGTCGAAAAAACCAAGCCGGTTGGTTTTGTGCCAAAAGAAAAGAGCAAAATTTATTTTGTCGCTTTCGGATGATAAAAGAGAAAGGGAGAAAGAAATTAGAAGAGCTTGTTTAATAGAAGCTCTTGATTGGCGAATCGTCTTTCTCAACGGCGCCTGATTTGATCTCTTCTATTTTGGTTTTGGTTAAGGCTTTGATGTTGTTGAAGTCTGACATTTCGCCGTAGCTTACTAAGGTTATTGCGGTTCCTTCTTCGCCTTTGCGAGCGGTTCTTCCTATGCGGTGGAAATATACTGGTGCGTCCATTGGTACGTCATAGTTGATTATGTGTGTTATTCCTTCGATGTCTAAGCCTCTTGCTGCAACGTCAGTTGCTATTAGCAGGCTAAGTCTATCACAGCGGAAGTCGCTGATTGCTCGATCTCTTTGTGCTTGTGTAAAGCCTGCGTGTAATGCTTGCACTCGATATCCCTTCCTGTATAGTTGATCAGAAAGTCTGCTTGTTTCTCTACGTGTTCTGCAGAAAACTATAGCTTTGTTGACTCCTTCGCTGCGGATTATATCGCATAAAGTATCAAATTTGCCATGTTGATTAACTACAGTGTAGTATTGTTTCATTTGTGTTAATGCGATTTCGTCTTTGCTGACAAGGATTTTCTGCGGGTTTTTCATGTATTTGTTGCAGATGCGCATTACTGATTGCTCAATTGTTGCTGAAAATAGGCTTGTTTGTCTCTCGTATGGTGTTTTTGATAGGATAAATTCTATGTCTTGTATGAAGCCCATGTCTAACATTCGGTCGGCTTCATCAAGAACCACCATTTTAACAGTTCCGAGGTTTAATACACGCCTTTCCATAAGGTCGATTAATCTGCCGGGTGTACCGACAACAATTTGGACACCGCTTGATAAAGCATGTATTTGCTTATTGATTGATTCTCCACCGTAAACAGCTAAAACTTTGGCTCTTGCATATTTCGCAAAAGAAGCCATGTTTTCGGCTACTTGAACGGCTAATTCGCGAGTTGGCACTAAAATTAGGCCTTGAACGCCGCGAATTTCACGGTTTAACCGTTGAACCATTGGAATGCCAAAAGCAGCTGTTTTTCCTGTTCCAGTCTGAGCCTGCCCAATGACGTCCTTGCCTTCAAGCAAGGGCATTATTGCTTGGGCTTGAATTGGAAAAAGACTTTCAAACCCGAGTTCTTTTATACTTCTAAGGATTTCCCCAGTTAATGGTAAATCCTGAAATGTTTGAATTTGCATATACTATTTTTTCTCCTGCCACAGAACTTGTTCATGATGTCTCTAAAAGCTTCAGGAGCTTTGGTGTGATACATGAGTTAATGTGACAACCCCAAAAGTGCGGCGGGGCTTATAAAAAGCTTTAGCATGATTCTAAGCAATTAAGTACATCTGAAGGAACCGTTTTCGCCAAAGATATTACTCTTTTCTTCAAAAAGCCCTTTTCAGTTGAGGTTTCTTCTTTTTCTAAAGAAATATTATGGCAGCATCTTCGGTTGTGATTGTAGGGCTTCAGTCACATAGTATTAAAAGTAATTGCAGTGTATTTTGTATAAGAGATAGTGCTTGAACGGTTGAAATCGAGGAGAATAAAATGAGTAAATCAAAAGCTAGAAAAAAACCAGCGCCTCACTTTTATGAGGGCCCCCCGTTAACCAAAGAAGAAAAGTCAGAGGAAACAGACGACATCTACGATACAGAAGAGAGAGAAACAATGCTAGATGACGATGAAGTGACTGCTGCTGAAGAAGGTTTTATGAATGGAAGAGAACAGGCGACTCCAAGCAAGAAAGAAACTCGCAAAAACGCAATTAGCCACGATGACTCTATCTCTGTGGAATTGGCTAAAGAAGATTCCGAAGACGACTAACATCGACTAAAGCATTAACAGCGAAGTAGCTTCACAGAACGGTTTTAGCCGCAAATTTAACGACTATTATAACTTAATCGACCATTAACCATAAAAGGCAGAAAGTAGAATGAATTCTTGAGGCTTAAAAACAAAGAATGTCGTTTAGAGATCCAGTTTGCGGCATGGTCCTTAATGAGGAGACTGCAAAATTCAAAATAACCTATGAGGGTGAAACTGTACATTTCTGCAGTCTCGCGTGCAAGAAGAAATTCAAGAGACATGCGACTAAATTCATTAAATAGTTTTTGGGTAGCCAACATGGCGCGGTTCTCTTGTATCTGTGTTTTTTATTTTAGTAGTTGAATGAAAACAAGCTCAAACTCAACTGCCAGTTCGCAAAATTTTTCAAACGCTTCAATCAATTTTTTTTTAAATAATAAATCTATATTTATCGACTATCTGGATGTTTAACTAGAAAGATTTAAGGGATTTCGGCAAACAATGCGTTCTGTATATACAATTGTACTGACAAAACGTATATATTTTGACCTATAGCTAGGTAGCGGGAAAAAAATTAAAAAAATTGAAAAACCCAAACTGAATGTTAACAACCAAAAAGAGCCATTAACTGAAATCGGTATACAAAAGCATCAACAAAAAATAACAAAAAAACCAAGAGTGAAAAATAATTTCTAAAAAAGAAAAAAATGGTTGTTTTTTAGGTTTACTTTAAGAGTTTCCAAACTACAGCAGCTATGATTCCGCCGATTATCGGAGCAACCCAAAAGACCCAAAGTTGACTTAACGCTGTATACGGCGCTATACTTCCGGCAAAGAGTGCTGGTCCAAGGCTTCTTGCAGGATTCACCGAAGTTCCATCAATAGGTATTGCGACAATATGAATGAGCACTAAGCTTAAACCAATCGATATTCCCGCGAATCCTTTTGGTGCCTTTTCACTAGTTGAACCGTGAACGACAAGTACGAATATGAAGGTCAAGACTATTTCAGCGATCAATACGGCAGTTAAGGAGTAATTACCTATAGAAGCTGCACCATATCCATTTTGTCCCAGACCACTAGCTAATCTGTAAATTGGGCTACCAAGTGCTATCGTGTAAAGTATACCTGCTCCAATTATAGCGCCAATAGATTGAAAAATAACATAAAATAGTGTGTCTTTTGCGCTTAGTTTTCCGGCAACAAACATCGATATTGAAATTGCCGGATTTATGTGGCAACCAGAAATGCCTCCTATTGCATAAACCATTGCTAACACAGCAATACCGAAAGCAAACGCTATGGCTAAGTAAGCATATTGCACTCCGAAGATTTGACCTGCAATAACTGCACTACCGCAGCCCATCAGTACTAGTACCATAGTTCCGATCAACTCAGCAACGTATTTTTTCATTGGAGAAATTTCAGTTACCGCTGGTGGCGGAGTTGGAATCTCGTTTAATGTTTTTTCCATTTTTTCGCCCTCTTTTCCTTTTTTAATTGGCTTTCAGTTCTCTAAGTTAGCGCTTATAATATTTTCCCTGAAGATGGTTGGCCTAAAGTTTCTCGTTGGCTGAAATATCCATCATCATGAAACCTGAAGCCATTTTGGGGTAAAAATCCGTGCTTTTCTCAGGCAACAATTCATGTTGCTGCGCTATCTCCATCACAGTTTTTGCGGATATTGGGTTGACTAGAAATGCGATGGTGGCTTCGCCGCAGTCTACTTTTTCCATTGCTTCCTTTGTCCAGCGAGCATAGATGATGTTTTCATCCATTTTTAACTGCCCCGTTTTCAAAATGTGTCTGAAAACTATATCACGAAGTATGACAACATCGAAGATTTTGGTTTCTTTGGAAACGTTAGCGTTAACAAAATCATAAACTTCTTTTTCATGTTTCAGCGTTAAACCGTAAGCTTTTAAGCCGCTGTAGACGCAGAAAGCATGCTCATTAAAATGGCTCTTCAAAAATTGTTCCAAAGCATCTACCTTCGGATTGATTTCTGTAACAACAAAAAAGTGTTTGAACCTTTCTAAAACTTGATCAGTTAACTTAATGTCCTTTAGAAGACGGTGCGTGGGTAAAACAATCAGCCCTTCCTCTTGAACCAAAACCATATAACTCATGTGAAAATTAAAAGCTGAATCCTCAGTCCAATTTCCGTTCTTTCTCATTTCATCTCTATAGGCCAGTGCACTCTCGTATCTGTGATGCCCATCGGTTATGACCATGGTTTTGCTGCTCAAATCGGCTTGCAACTGTTTTATTTTTTGTACATCATTAACTTTCCAAACAGTATGCTTTACCTGGAGCGGATCAGTAACTCGGATTATTGGTTCTGTCTTCTCGACTTCTTGCAGAAAATTAAGAGTTCTCTTTTCAGAATCAGAGTAAATCAAAAAAACCGGCTCAAGGTCTTTTTGTACAGCTCGCAACATGTTTAGCCGGTCAACTTTTGGCGATTTGTAGGTAAATTCATGCGGAAATACCATGTTTCCATTATAATTGTAGAGGCGCAAAGCGGCAATTAATCCTATGCGCTCATATTTTTTTCCCTCTAAGGCAAATTCTTGGCGTGAAACAAAAATGACAGGTTCATTCTCCTTGGCTAATATACCTTCTTTTAGCCACTGTTCAATACGTTGCTTTGCCATTTCGTACTTGTTCTCTTCCATAGGTAAAATTATTCGGCAATAATTGTAGGGAGATTTCTGATAGTATTCTTTCTGCATTTCTTTATCGATTTTATCGTATGGTTGACTAATGAGCTTCTCTAAATCACCTGCTTTCTGCGTATAACGAATTGCTTTGAAAGGCCGAATGTCAACCAAAGGTTTCAGCTCAAGATGTTTTTTCCAGCGCTTCTATAACGGCCTTAGCTATTTGTACACTTGCCTTTAACTGGGCTTCATATGTTTGAGCTCCCATATGTGGCGTGGCTATTACACTGTCTAATGTCAAGAGTTTACTGTTTTTGGGAGGTTCTTCTTCGAAAACGTCCAAGGCTGCACTTTTAACTTTTCCCGAAACCAACGCGTTATAAAGAGCTTCTTGATCCACGACTCCACCGCGGGAGCAATCAATAACCATCACGCCATCTTTCATCAAGTCAAATTCCTTTTTCGAGATCATATGGCGAGTATGTTGTGTTAAGGGTACATGAATTGTGATAAAGTCCGCTTGCGGGAGCATTTCGCCAAGGGGAACAAATCTGTCGTAAGCGCATTCTTCAACTGGCAATACCTTCATGCCTAACGACATCGCTAAACGCTCAACTGTTTTTCCAATATAACCGCAACCAATAACACCAAGGGTTTTTCCGTTTACTTCTGTACCCATTAATTCTTCTTTTTCCCACTTACCTTCGCGCAAACTAGTAGTACCTTGCACTATCCTTCTTGCAAGCGCAAGCAAGTGACCTATTGTTAATTCGGCAACACTCATGTAAGAAACATGCGGAGTATTTACTATAGCGATCCCAAGTGAATTCGCTTTTTCATAGTCAACATTGTCTAAGCCTTCCCCCGCACGCCCGATTACTTTGAGGTTTTTCGCATTATCTAATAATTCGCCTTTAACTTTCGTTGCTGACCTAACAATTAACGCGTCATAGTCACCTATTATTTTGGGAAGCTCATTTTTCGGCATATCCCATGCACGGGTTACACGGTATTTTTTCTCTTCAAGAAGCTTTAGGCCCTCTTCGAATATCTTGTCACTTACTAGGATTTTGAAAGTCACTTTAATCCCCAAATCGAATCAATTAAACCAATGACTTCTTTGATTCCAGCCAAATTCCATTCTCCCATATGTCCGATACGGAAGGTTTTGTCAGCTAATTTGCCATAGCCATTAGATATCATATAGCCTTTCTCGCCGAGTTTCTGGTTGAGTTCTTTAAAATTTTTGTTTAACGTGTTTTTTATGCAACTTACCGTTATGGATTCGTAGCCTGGTTCAGGGAACATTTCAAAATGTTTCTTAGCCCATTGCTGAGTGTATTTTGCCATTTCTAGGTGGCGTTGATAAACATGGTTGTATGTTTCCTTAATCAGAAGGTCCATGCGTTTATTCAAGGCAAATAGTAATGGCTCACATGGAGTGAAGGGGGTTTGGTGTTTTTTTTCAAATTCGAAGAGTTCAACCATGTCTGTGTAGGTGCCTCTGTTCGGCACTTCTTTGGCTCTCTCGATTGCGCGGTCGTTAACTAAGGCAACTGTTAATCCTGGAGGTAGAGCGAAGCATTTTTGGCTTGAAGCAAAAATGACATCGCAGCCAATTTCACTTGGCAAGGTTTTGTCCCCAGCCATAGAGGAAACAGCATCAATCGCGTAAATTACATTTGGATACTTCTTACGTATCATTTGACCAATTTCTTTAATTGGATTTCTTACACCTGTAGAAGATTCGTTGTGGCATACTGTTAATGTGTCATATTCGCCGCTATCAAGTTTTTCAGCTATCATTTCGGGTTTGACGGCTTTGCCCCATTCAACCTCCAAGAAATCAGTAGTTTTGCCGCATGCACGCAGAGTTTCAGCGCATCGTTTAGCAAAAGCGCCATTAACACATGCTAACGCTTTTTGTTTAACGATACTTCTGCCTACGATGTCAAACCACAGGGTGCCCGATGAAGTCGTAATTGTCGGCTTAACATCTTCAGGCAATTCAAAGTACGTAGTTAGCTTGCCTGTTATTCCAGCGTAAAGGTCTGAGAATTCTTTATCTCTGTGACCGATAAGTAGGTGAGTTTGCTCGTTCAGTATTTCTTGGCTGACTTCAGTTGGGCCAGGAATCAAGAGTTTTTTATGCATGCTTAAAGCCTTCCAGCAAGAAGTTTAATATTAAAAATATAAGGCTTATGTGAAGCGAATAGTGTCTTTTTGTTTAACAACTTCTCTTTTTTAATAGCCAAACGATAGTTTAATATTTTAAAAAAAGAATTTAAAATTAGATAATAAAGTTACATAAAGATTTTAGAAATTTAAGAAACGTTTTTTTATCGGAATATATCGAAAAACGAAGCGTGATTCATAAGTCATTAGTGTGAATCTATGGTTTCAGGAGAAAGGAGAAGGCAAGCATGCTTAAGTCACAGATAATTCCAAGTGTACTTCTTGTAATAATGGGTATTATCGACTGCATAACAACAGTTATAGGAATTCTATATCAGGGAGACACAGAACTAAACCCATTTATGACAGGCATAGTTAGCACAAACATTGGAGCCTTCTTAATTGTTAAGCTTGCAGCAACAATGATTGCGGCGTTCTCATTTGTCATTGCAAACAAAACTTTGATGAAGACGCAAAATAAAGGAACTAAAACTTTTATTTACTCATCAAAATTAATAAAAATCGCAAGCGTCGGTGTTCTAGTCTTTTTAGCTATTGTAATAACAAATAACCTGTTAATTTTAATCAGGTAAACGAAGAAACGGTGAAAAGAAAGCCGGAAATGAGATAGGGACTTACTATTAAAACACAAATCAAATATGCAAGTGCCAATAAATGTAAAATATAACTCCACATAAAACTAACGGTTAAGAAACGCTTAACTGTTGAAGCCTAGATAATAAGGGATTGAGAGAGAAAATGCCGTTTAATCTATTCCGCAAAAAGAAACAACCAGAACAGGAAACACCAGCTATGCCTCCTCAAGAAGCAACCAAACAAGAAGAAACGCCTGTTCAGCCTCAAGAAGAGGTCAAACAAGAACCAGCGGCACCTACCCAGGAGCCTTTACAAGAAACTACTGCACCGACAGTGGAAGAACTTAATCAAACAGTTACTCCGCCTCAAGAGCAAAAGCAGGAACCCCTTGAGCCCCTAAACAAAACCTATCTTAAAGCTATGCCTCTCCGAGAATTATCTGACCTTGAAAACATAAAAAACGAGGTCAAAAACGGAAATATCATAATTTTACGTGTTACTCCTCTTGCCACAAAGAGTATTGAGGATGTAAAAAACGCCGTTAACGAATTATTCCAATTCTCTGAATCTATAGGCGGCGACATTGCCCGTTTAGGTGAAGAACGAGTTGTTATCTGCCCGAAAACAATAAGAATTTGGCGTGAAAAATCGCCAGCGAAAGTTTCAAACGAGCCTTTACCTACAACAGCCTAAAAATTCCGAGATTTCTGTTTTCTTATTTTAAAGCAGCCTATATGTTTCCAGTATTGCTGGAACAACAGTGTTTATGCCGGCTTTGTTATCCATAAAGTTAGCAAATGCCATTGTTTTCTGTTTTTCTCCGTGAACCACAAAGATACGTTCGGGCTTGGGCGTTAAATGAGTTAAGTAATTAACTAATTGTCGCCTGTCTGAGTGACCAGAGAACCCTTCGATCGATTCATTATGCATTTTCACCTGCAACGCTGCCATTTTGCCTTCGTTATCCATCATAGTCACTTCGCCTACTCCTTTCTGTACTCTTCTTCCCATAGTGCCTTCGATTTGGTAGCTGACGAAAATTATTGTGTTGCGCTCGTCGTTGGCCCAGTTTTTGAAGTATTCTATTACTGGTCCGCCTTCAAGCATGCCTGATGTTGCCAAGACTATGCATGGTTCTCCTTCAATGATGCTTTGGCGTACGCTTGGGTGCTCTACTATAGTGAAGTAGTCGCTTTGGAATGGGTTGATGCCTTCGTGTAGGATGCTGTGGCGTACTTCTCTGCCGAGGTATTCTGGGTAGGCTGTGTGGATGGCTGTTGCTTCGCTGATCATGCCTTCGATGAAGACTGGTGCTTCTTTCATTAAGCCGCGTTTCATGTATCCATCGATGATGAGCATGATTTCTTGGGCTCTGCCGACTGCTGGGACTGGAATCAGGACTTTACCTTTGCGTTCTAATGTTTGGTTGATTGTGCGGGTCATTGCTTCTTCTGCTTCAATACGTGAAGGCATAACATCATCTGCGCCGCCATAAGTACTCTCCGTAATCACTGTTTCAATTCGGGGAAACTCGGTAGCTGCTGCTTCCAAAAGCATTGTTCGGGCAAACTTGTAGTCGCTGGTGTAAACAATGTTGTGTAAGCCTTCGCCGATGTGTAAATGAACCATGGCACCGCCCAAAATGTGTCCAGAATTGTGCAAAGTTAGACGAATATCAGGCGCTATGTCCGTAACAACGCCATATCTAAGTGGGATGGTATGCAGAACGCATTCACGCACGTCTTTTTGGTCGTAGTAAGGTGTTACACCTTGTTTGCCGGCTACATCTAAATAGTCCAGCTGTAGCATAGTCATCAAATTTGAGGTTGGGGCTGTACAGTATACTGGGCCATCATAACCGTATTTGTAGAGAAATGGTGTTAAACCGCAGTGGTCAAGGTGGGCGTGGCTGATAACCACTGCGTCTAATGAATCGATCTGGAATTCTGGTGAATCGAATCTTGGAAATCCTTCAAAAGGTCTATTTGAACCAGGGTTAATACCGCAGTCGAGTAGTACACTGCTTTCTCGTGTTTTGATTAGAAATGCTGAGCGACCGACTTCTTGTGCTCCACCGAGAACGGTCATTCGAAGGTCTCCTACATCGTAGGTTTTTGGTCTAAAGATGCGTTCGCCTACGGTGCGAAGGATTCTTTCCCGCTCTTTGCTTTCAGAGTGTAAGTAATGACGCATGTGAGTAACAATCTTTGATTTGATAGGCGGGCTGCGCAAAACATGTGGGCGCCATTTAGTATTTTTTATAATATCCTGCAAAACTGCGCCGTTTCTTCCAATAACTAAACCTGGCTTTTTTGTTTCAATTATTATTTCGCCAAGACTTGGATCAAAATTTATGTCAGTAATTTCTGCTTCTGCTGGGATTAGTTCGCGAGCGATTTTTTCGGCTTCAACTTCAGGCAGCCTAACTGATGGGTCAGGACGAATGACGATTCTTTTTCGGATTACCCCGACGATTTCTGCGACTATACCGCTTTGTTCAGCCAAAATTTCAGGTTTTTTAGTGTAGACTGCGAGCATTGGTCCTTCATATTCAATTCTGGTGACCTCTGCTTCTCTTGGAACTTTTTGTAAAATAAATTGACTAATTTCTATCTTATCTTTTTCTTTGTCTTGAGATCTAGCCACTGTAATTAACTTCCTGCTTTGAGGACTTTGTCTTTTTCTTCGGCTGATAATTCGCGATAGCCATTGCTGTCGATAACAATTATATTGTAGCTATTGCCGCTTGCAACATCACGTTTCATAGCCGCGTTAACCGCTTTAGCTATAGTTGGGAGCAATTCGGCAATCGTCATGCCTTCACGATATTTGTCCTCAAGAATACCATAGGCAACTGGTGAACCAGAGCCGGTTGAAACCGATTTTTTCCTCATTCAAGCTTCCATATGGATCTAAATTGTAAACGTGTGGTCCAGTGTCATCTACGCCGCCGACAAGAACTTGAGTTGCCAATGGTATGTAGCGTGCTGAAAACAGCAAGTTAGCAACCAATCGTGCCGCTGAACTTAGTGGCATTGGTCGATTCATGTTGATTTTGTAGAGAGCTGCGTTAGCTGTAAGAATATCTACGACTCTTTGGGCATCTGCCACTGTTCCAGCAATTGTCATGCCGATGTGATCGTCGATTTTGTACACTTTTTTACCCGCTTTATGAGCAACATAGTAACCCATAGTTACTCGGGTATCAGAAGCCAAGATTACGCCATCTTTACAGACGACGCCAATTGTAGTTGTTCCTTTAAGGACTAGTTGACTAGCTGAATTATTTTGTGACATAGTTTTATGCTCCCTAAAACTTCGTTTCGCGGAATGCCATCCACTAGGAAGTAGCAACATGTAATCTTTCCAAGAGATTTATTAATATTTCGCATCCCAACTCCACGTTACTAAAAACCAAAAAATTTTCCTAAATGTATTTAGGCAACTCTGAAGTTTCAAAACTGCAATTGGCGGGTGAGTTTGGTCTCCTACCCGTTCCGCCAACGTAAATAAAACCCGGGATAGGGAGGCAAATTAAACTTTGAAACTAAAAACTAAAGATTTAGCTTTAATCGCCATGTATGCTGCGCTTTATGCAGCCCTTGTTATTGTCCTCGGAGGCATCTCTTTTGGGCCTGTTCAAGTCCGAATTGCAGATTCGATGGTTGCTGCAGTTCCTTTGCTGGGATTACCTGGAGTCTTGGGGCACACACTTGGAGTATTTGTAGGCAATTTATATTCACCGCTTGGTCCAATCGACTTACTAAACACAATACCTTCTTTTGCAATGTCTTTTGTAGTCTACTACATTTACAAACGGACCAAAAATGACTATACCGTTATTGGAAGTTGCGCCGCTTACTCAGTTGTTTTAGGCATAACTGTCGGATGGATGCTATCCGCCCCCTTCAATATACCTCTACCGTTTAGCATAGCCTATGTAATCATTGGAAATGTTAGTTGCAACTGTGCTCATCGGATGGCCACTATTCAAATTACTGAAAAGAAACGCTGTGTTCCAAAAATGGTTTCCAAATTAAGAGAAAAGTTAGGAATTTGAAATTGGGAAAAGGTGAAGGAAAATGACACAAAAACAAAAACCGGAATGCGTAGTAGTTCTAAGCGGAGGACCCGACTCAGCCGTTGTAGCTTACTGGGCAAAAAAAGAAGGATATGAGCTGTACCCTATAACTTTCAATTATGGACAAATCGCCGTAAAAGAAACCGCGTCAGCACAAAAAATCGCAGAAAGCCTTGGCACCAAAACAAAAATCGTTGACCTCTCAGCCTTGAAAGAAGTCTTCGGCGACGTAACCTCGCTCTGCAACACCAACATCCCCCTAACCGCTGAGTTCAGCCAACCCATAATCGTTCCATTCAGAAATGCAATTTTCCTCTCAGTAGCAGTTTCTTACGCGGTTTCGGTTGGAGCTGACAAGATTTTTTATGGCGCACATGGCTCAGACGAACCCTTCTATCCCGACTGCAGACGTGAATTCTACGAGGCATTCGAGAAAGCAGCGCAGCTAGGCACAGGCGAACACATCAGCATTCAAGCGCCGTTCAGCGGCAAACGCAAATCCGAAGTCATCAAGACAGGAGCTGAACTTGGCGTCCCCTTCGAGTTTACCTGGTCATGCTATCGCGACGCCCAGAAGCACTGCGGCAAATGCGAATCCTGCGTAAACCGCAAAAAAGCCTTCCAAGAAGCACGCATACCAGACCCAACGAAATACGAAGCATAATTTTCCGTTGCCTATTTTTAAAAGACTATTCAGTATCACCTGCCAACACGCATCAAAGAAGAAGAGTGCTCCCACAGGTTTTCTTCTTCTTTTGAAGCAGAGAAGAAGTAGGATGTGTGCTATTTCCAGCCATCCTACTTCTTCTATCAGAGAAAAACAACACCCAGTGCTACCACCAACTGTTGTTGTTCTTCTTTTCTGAGTGAACCTCAAACAAATCGGCAGCAATTGCAAGGTTAGGCTATAATTTGCAAACTCCTAAAAGCATAAGACATTCAGAAGAGTGTTTTAGCTAAAATGGACGAGTTTTTTGAATTTCAAAAATTTCCGAACTCTGATAAGCTAATATACACGAAAAATCCAATTCTATCTAAGGAGCAAACAGTTATGGATGTTTTTGAAGCTGTACAGGAAAGAAGATCAATCCGCGCCTACCAAGATAAACCTGTTCCAAGAGAAAAACTGGAGAAGATTTTGGAAGCTGGACGACTTGCACCTTCAGCAAAAAACATTGAACCATGGCATTTTATCGCAGTAACTGATGAAGAAAAAAGAAAAATCCTCTCAAAGGGCATATACGCAAAGTTTCTTGCTCAATCCCCACTGGTCATTGTTGCTTGTGGAGACAAAAAAGCCTCTCCTGACTGGTACGCCATCGACGTTGCCTTAGCCGTAGAAAACATGATTTTAACCGCCGTAAGCGAAGGATTAGGAACCTGCTGCGTGGGAAGCTTCGACGAGAAAGAAGTCAAAGAAGTGCTTAAAGGTTCCTGAAAACTTTGAAGTTCTGGTACTTTTAGCAGTTGGCTATTCACGTGAAAAACTGGATTTATCAAGCAAAGTTCTGCATCTTATGCGTTCAAGAAAAACTCTCAGCGAAGTTGCCAGCGAAGAAACCTTTGGCAAACCTTTAGTTCCACAAAAAGTCGAAGAGCCTTAAAGCAGCGTCTTCTGTTTTTCCATCGAAACCAAACTTGAAACTCTAACGCCGATAAGCCTGACTTTTCGGTTTTTATGCAAGTAAGGAGTAAGGAGTTCTTTTGCGGTTTTTTGCAGGTCATAGAGACGGTTGGTTAAGAAGGGCAAGGTTTTGGCTTTGGTGTGGGTTTCAAAATGTTCAAAACGAATTTTCAATGTAACAGTTTTGAAGAGCAGGTTTTGGTTTTCAGTTTCTTTTTGAACGTCAACGCAAAGGTCATTTAACGCCTGCAAAATCACAGAGGGATCAGCGGTGTCTTCTTCAAAGGTGGTTTCGTGGCTTACACTTTTAACGCCAACACGCTCTTCAACTTCGCTGCTGTCAATGCCCCTTGCCATCAAATGCATCTGCCAACCCATCACGCCAAACATCGAAGTCAACGCTGAAGCATCATACTTTGCCAAGTCGCCGATGGTGTTTACACCTAACTCTTTTAGTTTAGCCTCAGTTTTACGTCCAACCCACAAGCAGCTTCCGCACAGGCAAAGGCGCAAGAAACACTTCCACTTCCTCATCTCGGACAACTGTTAAGCCGTCAGGTTTCTGAAAATCGCTGGCAACCTTAGCCACAAGCTTGTTCGGACCCACACCAATAGAGCAAGTTAGATTTTCCTTCTCTTTAATCTCCTGCTTAATCTGCCGAGCTAAAGCCTCCGCTTCAACATAATCCTTAACTTTGCTTGTTACATCCAAAAAAGCTTCATCAATTCCCCACTGCTCAAACTTGTCCGCATATTTGCGGGCGATTTCCATGATTTCTTCTGAAACCTTAATGTAGAGAGGAAAATTCGGCGGCAAATAAACTGCTTCTGGACACAGCCGCCAAGCTTGTGAAATGGGCATGCCTGAGCGAACGCCAACTTTTCTGGCTATGTAATTGCTTGTGCTGACGACGCCTCTGCCTTTGCCCCCTTTTGGGTCAGCGCCGACAATGACAGGTTTGCCCCGGATTTCTGGGTGTCTCCCGCTCCTCAACAGCAGTGTAGAAATGATCCATATCTAAATGGAAGATGAAACGCTGCTTCTCACTCATTAACAATCAAGAAGCCATTAGCAAGCTACCAATTTGAATTTATCGAACACCAAAAACCAAAAGAAAAATCTCGAACTCCAAAAATCAGACAGAATCATCTAACAAAAAATGTCGAAATTCTAAAATGCAATATAGATACGCCATGCATAGGCCAAACAAGAACTTTGCAACTCACATCGAGAAATATGCGCTCACGCAAATATCGCTCAAACACCACCTAGAGGGCACGACATCTCAGGTGATTGGTGGCCGCAGGCTGAGCTAGTCGACCGAAGTCTTCTAGCTTACACCCCGGCTCCATCAAACCCATCTTTTATGGGAACCTTCGTCCAGTGAAACTGGAATGGCTGCCTCTTTTCGGGAGAGGCTTCGAGCTTAGATGCTTTCAGCTCTTATCCACAACGGCGTGGCTGCCCAGCAACTGCCTTATCAGACAACTGGTTAACTAGAGGCCACAGCGTCCCGTTCCTCTCGTACTAGGGACCCTTTCCCCTCAGGCAGCCAACACTCCCAGCAGATAAAGTCCGACCTGTCTCACGACGGTCTAAACCCAGCTCACGTTCCCTTTTAATAGGCGAGCAGCCTCACCCTTGGCCCCTTATGCAGGGCCAGGATAGGAAGAGCCGACATCGAGGTACCAAGCCGCGGGGTCGATGGGGACTCTCGCCCGCGACGAGCCTGTTATCCCTAGGGTAATTTTTCTGACACATCCAGCACCCACCAAGGGAGACATGGATGATCGCTAAGCCCGGCTTTCGCCTCTGCATCCCTTACTGTTTGGGATTCAGTCAGGCTGGCTTTTGCCCTTGCACTCTACGGAGGGTTTCTGTCCCTCCTGAGCCAACCTTAGGGCGCCCTTGATATCTTTTCAAGGGCGTGCCGCCCCAGCCGAACTGCCCACCTACCGTTGTTCCGGCCCGCAAGGGGCTGGTGAGAAACACGGTTGCAGAAAGTCGGTGTTCCATTGTTGCCTCCCCCATGTCCCGGAGAACATGAGATCGACGGCTCCCGACTACGCTCTGCATCCACAACCGTATTCCAGCGGCAGGCTGCAGTAAAACTCCACAGGGACTTCTTTTCCCGCTGGGAGATCGTGGACTGTTCGTCCACGTTATGTGGTTTCACCGGGTACTACGCGGGGACAGTGGGGCCCTCGTTGATCCATTCATGCACGTCGGAACTTACCCGACAAGGCATTTGGCTACCTTGAGAGAGTCAGAGTTACTCCCGGCGTTTGCAGGCCCTTAGCCCAGTTGGACCCAGGTTTCAGGTACCTGTACTGGCCAGGATTCAGAAGCCGTTCACAAGCTTTCGCTCTTGCGGCTTCCTGTGTTTTTATTAAACAGTCGAGACCCCTTTGTCACTGCGACCTGCTCTCTCAGCCGAAGCTGAAAGAACAGGCACCCCTTATACCAAAGGTACGGGGCTAATTTGCCGAGTTCCCTCGCATTAGTGTATACCCGACACGCCTTAGGTTCCTCGCCTAGGGACACCTGTGTCGGTTCTAGGTACGATCATACAGAATCCTTCTTAGTGCGTTTTTCAGTGGCTCCAGAGATCAGCTAAACCGCCCTAAAACGAGCTGCTATTCCCGATTTCGCCTAGTTCTCGTCATTACGGCACTCCCTAGGTTTATACGGTTAAACAAGGCGAAGACCTTGCTTAGCTTACCCCGAAACGTCAACACTAAGCTTGCGTCGCCGCATGTATCTGTATGGTTCCGGAATTTTAGCCGGATTCCCTTTTTCGGCATAATCGGTTAAGTTATGCCTTAGGATCGACTTACCCCCGGCTGACGATCGTTGCCGGGGAACCCTGGCCCCTTCGGCGGAGAAGATTCTCACTTCTCTTTGCTGTTACTACCACCGGGATTCGCAATCCTAATCGGTCCACTGGACCTCACAGCCCAGCTTCTGTCCAACTAGGACGCCTTCCTACCAGCGCAGTGTGCACTGCGTTCTGAGGTATCGGTAGCTGGCTTAGCCCCGTCAATTTTCGGGGCCGTCAGCCTCGGCGGGTGAGCTGTTACGCTTTCTTTGAAGGATGGCTGCTTCTAAGCCTACCTCCCCGCTGTCTGAGGCTGACGACGCCCTTTGGTTTGACATTTAGCCAGCATTTGGGGACCTTAACCTCAGTCTGGGTTGTCCCCCTCTCGGTCCAGGAGCTTACCCCCTGTAACCCGTTTCCCAAGGTCTTTGGCGCGGGTGGATTCGTAGTTTGAAAGGAAAGTGGATCCTTTCGGGTCCTTGTTTTCCAATCAGTGCTCTACCCCACCAGCTACCTCGCTCGGGACTGGGCTCAGGCCCACTTCGGAAGGAACTAGCTATCACCAGACTAGATTGGTCTTTAGCCCCTAGCCCCAGGTCTGGGGAACGAATTGCACGTCAGAACCCTTTCGAGCCTCCACTAGGCTTTCGCCTAGCTTCGCCCTGCCCAGGGCTAGATCGTCTGGTTTCTAGTATGTATGGTTATGACTTCAGGCCCTTTCAGACCCTGCACCTGGCTCCTTGCGGAGTTGCGTGCTTGTTGGTTTCCCTATGCTTACGGGTTTATCACCCTTAGGCTTGCCATAACCATAAACTCCCCGGCCCGTGTTTCTAGACGGAACGTGCGACCCTGATCCCTTCTCCTCGTACTGCCGCTTCACAGCGGGTTCCTATGGAGAAGATCTACTCTTCTGGGCCGCACACGTCTGTAACTGTCTGGTTTCAGGCACTTTTCACCCCCATTCCGGGGTACTTTTCAGTTTTCCGTCACCGTACTAGTGCGCTATCGGTCTTGAGGCGTATTTAGTCTTGGAAGTTGGTGACTCCCAACTTTCCGCACCAAAACCATGGTACGGTAGTCTGGGACTCCAGCTCAACTCTTTCTGGTTTACGTTTACGGGGCTGTCACCCTCTTTGGCGAGCCATTTCAGGCCACTTCAGCTTCACCAGCGAAGAGGAAGCCGGGCCCTTAACCCTACATCTCCCACAAGTTTCCATGTGGGATTCGGTTTGGACTTTTCCCATTTCGCTCGCTGCTACTAAGGGAATCCCGTGTTGGTTTCTTTTCCTCCCCCTACTAAGATGCTTCCGTTCGGGGGGTTCCCGCTCCGTGAAGGAGCATATTCTAGGAAGTCCCATTCAGGTATCCTCGGATCTAAGGCTGCATGCGCCTACCCGGGGCGGTATCGCGGCTTGCCGCGCCCTTCTTCGGCTCTCAAGCCGAGCCATCCTCCAGACAGCGTGGCATGTTTCGGGCCATAGGTGGTGTTTGTTTGGCGTTTGGTGAAACACACATTTCTCGTATATTGTGTTGCGTCGTTGTTTGTTTGGCCTATGCATGGTGTCATTTTGATCTTCGCCGTGACTTGGCGGAGTCATTTCACCCTTCACTCCACATCGATGTGGATGGGGAGTTGCATCAGTTTGATGGTATAACCCATATTGCTGAATTGCATTAGAAGCGACTTTCACTGATATAAGCATTATGTTGAGACGTAATAAGGTTTGTTGAAAAATGGTTTTTGGCGTCATTGTATTATTTTTGAGGTTTTATTGTTCATGAAAGTTCACGTCCTTACACAGCATGGGTTAATTGCCGAGTTGCATCGGGAAGTAAATCTAAAGCAAGTTTAAGCCATATAAATTTGGCGGCAAATATGGGACATAAACCCTATTGTGTCTTAATTGATACGTTTTATGAATCCTTGAAATCTAGTATAAAAACATCATAAATATTTCGATGCTAAATAGCAAGCATATCTCCAGATTTGACATTAGAGATACGTTTGGCTTTGAACCACTACCAATTAAGGTTTACAATAATCGTTTAAGTTGTCAAAGTTCAAAACTTCGAACAGACGAGTAGTAACTTTTATTTGGGTTGTGTTTTATGTGTTGATGTAATCTGGGCAACTTTGGGTGCCTCGATAGCTCAGCCCAGTAGAGCGGCTGCCTTGTAAGCAGCAGGCCGTAACTTCACAATAGACCAGTAGTAACTTTTATTTGGGTTGTGTTTTATGTGTTGGTGTAATCTGGGCAAGTTTGGGTGCCTCGATAGCTCAGCCCAGTAGAGCGGCTGCCTTGTAAGCAGCAGGCCGCGGGAGCAAGGCCCGCTCGAGGCTCCAAAAAAATTTTACTTAACTTCTGGCTCAGCTTCTTCTTTAGCTGCCGTGGATCTTTGCCCGTTAAGGAGTATTTGCGGGCTTTTGTCTCGATAATTTCATGCTCAAAAAACTTCTTCAGTGATTTGAAGACTTTTTTGCATGGTTCACCCTGTTTTGTCAGCTAATTCTTGAAGAGTTAACTCTTTACCTTCTGTTTTTAGGAGTGTTGTAGACTTTTTCATCGACCTTATTTAATTTCATAGGACTGCCTCATGATGTTTCTGTTTCTTATGGTGCAGATGGCTTTTTCAATTTTGCGGTACCTTCAACCAAAAAAAGCAGTTAATATTCGAGCTTATGAGTAGGTTTTGCCGAAAAAGATCATGACGAACAATATGCCCCTTTCCTTTGGTAATTAATAAAAAATTATTCTATCAAGCAATATGAAAAAACCGTGAGCTATTAAATCGGCTTAACAGTTCAAGCTAGTTTCTAGTGATTTCGCCTGGATGAGTTGTATGGCTCCATTTGCCATTGCAGCAATTGACTGAACTCGCAGGTTATGCATGAATCTTTAACGCCTAACTCGCAACAACTATCTATTTCTCGTTCACTCATTTTCCGTATCCCTCTTCAAAAAGCTAAATCTACGACTGAGAATATAAAGTGAAATTGAAAAACACGGAATATTTCGAATTCCGTAATATCACTGCTTTCTTTTTTAAATATGCACTTCTAATTTCTGTTTGAGAAATCGATTACTCAATAAAAAACAGTTTTTATCTTGCGCAAAATGGCAATTCATCCTTTGCCTTATGGTGATTTACGCATTCTTGGCAGTTGCTGTGGCGTGGGCAATCTTTTTTTGGGCAGGGACAATTAGGAGCAGACATAGCAATAGCAAATCATGCATGTTCCGTAAAAATTTTTTGGGAAAACTATAGAAATATGCTTGTAAACTATGGCTAGCAAGGATTCAAGATGGCACGCGTTATTCCGTCATTGCAAAGACTCGTTTTTTACTTAATAATAACTTTAATCTTGACTATAGGTATCCTCTATGTTTTTCACCAGTTCATTGCTCAACCCATAAGCTTATCCCAGCTTTTTGAACAGGCTGTAATTGTAATAATCGGTCATTGTGGCTTGGTCAGCGGCAATACTGATTATACGACGTTTTAAACCACTCGTTGCTCAGCGAATGGGGGACCAAGCTTCAACAATAGTACAGTACATCATGCTTGCAATAGCAACTTTGATTTTGATGTTCTTCATTCTTAGCATCATCAATGTTTCGGCAACTGAACTTTTAACTGGCGCAGGAATAATCTCAATCACTGCTGGTTTAGTCATTTCCACCTTTGTTGGCAGCATTTTGTCAGGCTTCTTAGTTTTCACAAATTACAAGTACAGAGTTGGCGACAACGTCATGATTAACAATATTCCTGGAAAAGTCACAGAAATGACAGCGCTCGTTATGAGAATACAAACCGATGTAGGCCAAATTACCATTCCAAATAGTGCAATCGCTTCAGGCGGAGTAATAATAACTGTCATTCGCGACTCTGAAATCTTGAAAGAAACCAGACTTCACTTCAAGCTAGGCGATCGAGTAATATCATCATATATGAACGAGCAGGGAATAATCAAAGAAATAACTCCTTACAACACAGTTATTCAATTGGACTCTGGCAAAGAAATAACATTTCTAAACAACAGTATACTTTCAGGCGCAGTAGTTATAGCAAAAATAACGCAGATGCCAACAGAAACCAAAGAACCAGCCAGCACAGTATTAATTAGCAAGCGCATGATAAGGCTTTTAAAACTGGTAGTTAACCATGACTGTTGCTCCACTTTCAAGCACAATAGTTGCTGTCGGCTTAATTCCAGTTGCTTTCCTGTTTTGCCACGCATTTTTAAGCGGCAGAAAGAAAAAACGTTTTCATCCTGTCTCAGCCGTTCTTGCAATTTCATGGGATTTAAGCTTGTCCATCGGTTATATGTTGTACCGAACTTTCGGCGGAGCAGTTGACGGCTCAACTTTGCAGTTAACTCCCACGTTAGATGTTTACTTTGGCATTCACGGTGCAGTCGCAATTTTGGTTATGGCTCTTGAAGTGGCAGTTCTTGCGATTGGCTTGTCAATGCTCAAGCAAAAGACGCCTAACAGGTGGCATCCAAAACTAACCAAGATTCTCTTCGGCATCTGGTGGTTTGCTTTCCTCTCAGGAGAAATAGTGTACATAGCCCTCTACATGCTTTAGCATAATCAGACTTTTTGGGATTTTGTCTGTAACCAGCAAACAAAAAGTCGAATAGTTTGTGGTGACACCTTTCATGTTCATTTCGTGCAACTGTTTTTCAACATAGGTGAACATAGTTTCATGAACCGGGGGGTCTACTTGGATTGAATGTTCTCAAGCAAACTTGTTCAGTCCAGCAAACATATTCGACCTTCCATAAACTCCAACTTGCTTCCAGTAACGGCTAAATACTGCTAAGCCTAATTCCGTTGATGATTTAAGCGTGGGGAAAACACAAAAATGGAAAAATTCTCCGACCTATTCCAAAACTTAATCGAAGCATCCCGCAAACATGAACAGTACCGCGACAAAGAATGCGTAAACATGATTGCAAGCGAAGGACTCAAATCGCCAGCAGTCAACCAAATGCTTGACTTTTCACATGACCTTGCATGCAGATATGCAGAAGGCGAAAATGACCAGCAGGGACACGTGAAAAAACGGTATTATCAAGGCCAAAAATACATGACGCAAATCGAAGACTTCTCAACAGACATAATGAAAAGCCTTTTCAAATCAACCTGGGCGGACGTCCGATTGGTTTCAGGCACCCACGCAAACTTAGCCACGTTTAAAGGCTTATCATTAGCCTCAAAAAACAACAAAATGGTTGTCACACCCCTAAGCTGCGGCGCACACATCTCGCATGATTACACGGGTTTAGCAGGCAACATTTTAGGTTTAGATAATATTAATCATGTTTACGACATAGACGAATTCAATATTGACCCAGAAAAATCAGCCTACGTCATACGCGCCGCCAAACCAGGTATTGTTACCTTCGGCGGCAGCTTATTTTTGTTTCCACATCCAATTAAAGAATTAAGAGCAGTCTGCGAAGAAGTAGGCGCATACATAGCCTACGACGCATCACACGTTCTGGGCTTAATTGCAGGCGGACAATTCCAAGACCCCCTCCGAGAAGGCGCAGACTTCATCACCTCATCAACTCACAAAACTTTCCCAGGACCCCAAGGCGGAGTCATCATGGGCAGCCCAACCAGCCCATCCTTGGAAAAAGCTGTTAAAAAAATCCAGTTCGCCATTTTCCCACTAAGCGCTTCAAGCACACATCTAGGCAGGCTTCCTGCACTCGGCGTCGCTGCTTTGGAGATGAAAGTTTTCGGCGCAGAATTAGCCAGGCAAATAGTGAGAAATGCGCAGACAGCAGGACAATACCTATGCGAAAACGGCGTGAAAGTTCTTGCAGAGAAAAAAGGCTTCACCCAGTCTCATCAAATCGCTGTTGATATTCGCAGTTATGGCGGCGGCAACAAGATAGCACAAGATCTTGAAGACGCAAACATAATCTTAAACAAGAACCTCTTGCCCTACGATAACCAAAGCAGCAAAGAAGACCCATCAGGCTTGCGAATTGGATTCCAAGACGTAACCAGACGAGGCTTTGGCGAAGGCGACATAAAACATCTATGCGACCTTATGCTTGACGTAATAAAGAGTAAACGTAAACCTGCAGAGGTCAAAGAAGACGTGTTGTCTTTGCGAAAGGAGTTTAGCGGAGTGAAGTACGGCTTCCAAAACGTGGAAGAAGCACTGGGTTACATCAAAGGGCTTAGTTAAGCCTCTTTTATACTTCTTTAAAAAACCTAGTAAGCTTGGGCAAAACCTGCCAAATTCAAGATTAAGCTTAAATCCTAATAAGTAAAATCCTTTTTGAAAGCTGAAAGTCAATGGCAGACCTTCTATTACTCTACATTATAGTAACAGCCGCGGTTTTCATAGTGATTTTTATGTTACTTCCACGGTATGGTCCACACACTATTTCAAGACTCACGTGTCCAAGATGCAAGAAAAAATTTAATTACCATTGGGTCCCTGGAGCCAGCTTCATTTCTCTATATCGCGGGCGAAATAGACGGCTGAAATGCCCTTACTGCAAAATAGTTTCCACCTTTGACGTGGTATCGACGAAACTGACTAAAGAGCAAGTTCGTCTTTTGAAAGCAAAAGCTTAATCATTCAAAACGCGAAAATTTCGGTTTCTAAAAGATTTAAGTATTCTTTTGCCAATCAACTTTAAATTCTAAGCTTGATAACCACTTAAAGGAGTTGGCTAAAGTGAAGGTACTATTAAACGATGGTTTAGAAAAAGAAGGATTAAAACTCCTCCAAGACGCCGGCATAGAGACAGACACACAAAAAAGAGACCAAACTAAGCTTATCGCCGACATAGCCGAGTTTGACGCCTTAATCGTTCGAAGCGCAACCAAAGTCACAAAAGAAATTATTGAAGCAGGAGCCAACGGCAAACTCAAAATTATTGGACGAGCAGGAGTCGGCTACGACAACATTGACGTTGCAGCCGCCTCAGAAAACGGCATAGTTGTAAAATCTGCCCCTTACGGAAGCACAAATGCAGTGGCAGAGTTAACCATCGGTTTAATGCTGGCCATCTCAAGAAACACTCCTCAAGCACATCATTCATTAAAAAATGGGGTCTGGAAAAAAGAAAAACTAAAGGGCAAAGAGCTCTCATACAAAACTTTAGGAATTTTAGGCTGCGGAAGAATCGGGCAAAAACTAGCAGAAATTGCACGCCGAGGTTTTGATATGGAAATCATTGGTTTTGACATCAAACCATGTCTCGAATCAGGCATAAAGTTCATGACAAAAGATGAAGTCATTTCAAAAGCTGATTACATAAGCCTCCATACTGGTGGAAAAGACGTTGTAATCGGCGAAAAAGAACTCGGATTAATGAAAAAAACAGCTTACTTAGTTAATACTTCAAGAGGCAGCAACGTTGACGAACAAGCATTGTACAAGGCATTAAAAGAGGGAAAAATCGCTGGTGCAGCCATAGACGTATATGTTGATGAGCCGAAAGCCGAAGGAGCCGAATTCAAAAGCAAACTCAAAGAGCTAGATAACCTTGTTTTAAGCAGCCATCTTGGTGCATCAACCATCGAAGCTCAAAGAGAAACGTCAACTGAAATTGCCCGTGTTGTTTCAGGATATCTTTTAGGCGGAGATTTTGTCAACGCAGTAAATGCAGGGGAAAACATTGAGTTGGAAGAAAAACCCGTTTACACCTTGTTCATTCATCATCGAGATGTTCCAGGTGTTTTCGCAAACATTGACAAAGTGTTAGCTGACAACGACATAAACATAAGAGCCAACTATTCACGGCAAATCGGAAACAGCGGATTTGCCATATCAGTTTATGTGCTTCACAAAAAGGTCACCGTGGAAATAATAAAGAAGCTCAAAGCCATCCCAAACGTTTGCAACGTCAAAGTTTAAGATGGCTGACCTGTTTCAAACAGGCATATAAACCAGTTTTCTTTTTTAGGGTAACCATGCGACTTGGAGTTCTGTTCTCAGGCGGCAAAGACTCAACACTTGCTCTTCATTATGCTGCCGAAAAAGAAGAGGTAGTTTGCCTTATCACACTTGTCTCAGAAAATAAGGAAAGCTACATGTTCCATACTCCAAACATTGAAATTACAACTCTTCAAGCACAAGCCTTAGAATTGCCCCAAATAGCAAAGATAACTAAAGGCAAAAAAGAAGAAGAACTTCTAGATTTAGAAGATGCAATTGGTCAAGCAGCCGAAAAATACCAGATAGAAGGCGTGGTGACTGGAGCAATTGAATCGGTTTATCAAGCAGAACGTGTTCAACGAATCTGTCATAGGCTAGAGTTATGGTGTTTTAATCCTTTGTGGAAGCATGATCAGAAAGCGCTTTTAGATGAACTTCTTGAAAGAAAGTTTACAATAATTATTTCAGGGATTTTTGCTTATCCGCTTGACGAAAAATGGCTTGGAAAACAAATAGACAAAAAAATAATAGATAAGTTAGTTGAGCTTCAGCAAAAATATGGGATAAGTCCTTCAGGAGAAGGTGGTGAAATTGAAACCACCGTTTTAGATTCGCCTCTGTTTCAAAAGAAAATCGAAATTCTTGATTACGCAACTAAAGCGAAAGGGAACTCAGGGGTTTTGAACATTAAGACAAGCCAGGCTGGTTCCAAAATGATTCTTATAGTTGACATGAATTGGAAGAAGGATTCGCTTGGTTACTACGAGTTCGTGTTACCTATCTTGGCAGTTGCCGAAAAAATGAGCGATTGCACAACAAAACATTACCTTGAAGTAACCAACCAAGATCTTAACAAGTGCAACAGCATAATTCTTTCAGGAACAGCTCTCAAGGACACAGCAACTTTAAGTCAGCCCGAAAAATTCCAATGGCTAAAAGAAACCGTGAAACCCGTGCTGGGCATCTGTGCAGGCATGGAAACTATAGGAGTGGTTTTCGGGGCACGCCTGATTAAGTGTTTGGAAATAGGTATGACACCAATAACTTCGCTAAAGAATAACCCGTTTTTCTCCGCAGACTTCAAGGCATACTCGCTTCACAGCTACTGCGTTGAGGCTTCTGAGGAATTCGAAATTTGGGCAAAATCAACCAAATGTATTCAAGTAATTAAACACAAAAAAAGCCAATTTACGGCACACTTTTTCATCCTGAAGTCAGAAACCAAGAAATAATCACAACATTTTATTGAACTAAGTAGATAGAGACAACCATCAGTTAGATAAAACTTGAAAATCTAGGCAACAGAAACTTAATTACTCAGCAAATTAGAAGTTACTTAGAGATTTTAAACGAAGTGACTTTGATATGGTTAACGCTTTACCAGTAGAGAAGCTTAGAAGAGTATGTGATCCGAGTTTTATGCAGTGTGAATCAACCCATGACCTTGTTCCTTTAGGCGAAATTATAGGGCAAGAAAGAGCCGTTCGAGCCTTAAAATTCGGTCTCGGCATAAAAAACCACGGTTTCAACATGTATGTTGCAGGTTACCCTGGAACGGGAAGAAAAACCGCGGTGAAAAATTTTGTTGAGGCACAAGCTAAAATTCAGTCTGTTCCTGCCTGATTGGTGTTACGTCAATAATTTTGCTAACCAGTATGAGCCGAAAGCGATTCAGTTGCCCGCCGGAAAAGGAAAAGAATTCAAAGAAGACATGAAAAACTTCATTGAAAACATTAAGAATGCGTTGCCGAAAGCTTTTGAAAGCGAGGATTATGCTGCGAGAAGAGATGCTACAATTCGTGGATTAGAAAATCAGCGAAAACAGTTAATTGAAGAATTAAGCGTCAAGGCTCAACGAGAGGGCTTTGTTATTCAAGCGACACCTATTGGATTGCTTCTTATTCCTGTTTTAGATGGCAAACCACTCAGTGAAGAAGAAATGTTGGCCTTGCCTCAAAAAATGAAGGATAAAATTAATGAAAAAAGGGAAGGCTTGGAGACAGAATTCAGAAATACAATGCGCCAGCTTTTAGATATGGAAAGAAAAATTCATGATGCCTTGAAAAAGCTAAACAAAGAAGTCGCTCTTTATGCAATCGGCAACCAAATGGAAATTCTCAATGAAAAGTACAAAAACAACCCTGAAGTAACAGCTTACTTGAGAGCCATTGAGAATGACATTTTGGATAATCTCAACCAATTTGTGAGAGGAGGACGTGGCGAACCTCAAGATTTTCTTCCGTTTTCCATGCCGTGGATGAAAGAGGACCCATACAAGAAATATGAGGTAAACGTTGTCATCGACAATTCTGAAACCAAAGGTGCTCCGGTAGTTATGGACACTAACCCTACTTACCCTAACCTTCTGGGAAGAACAGAAAAAGAAGCACAGTTCGGCGCTCTAACGACTGACTTTTCGATGATTAGAGCGGGTGCCATTCACAAAGCTAACGGCGGATACCTAATTATTCCTGTTGAAGAATTACTAAGAAACCCATTCTCATATGACGGCTTGAAACGGGACATCAGAGAAGAAAACATAGTTATTGAAGAACCTGAAGAACGCTATGGATTTCTCAGCGTTAAAACCCTTAAACCTCAGCCTATTCCTTTGTCAGCCAAAGTCATACTCATTGGAGATCCCTATCTTTACCAAATGATGTTCCAATTAGATCACGATTTCAAAGAACTCTTCAAAATTAAAGCAGAATTCGACTCAGTGATGGATAGAACCGATGAAAAAGTAAGTCAATATGCCGCATGGGTATGCGCACTTTGCGAAAGAGAAAACCTCAAGCACCTTGATGGCACAGGAGTAGCAAAACTGGTTGAATACAGCTCAAGAGTTGCAGATGACCAATACAAACTATCCATACAATTTGCGCACATCGCCGACATAATTCGCGAAGCCAACTTTTATTCAACACAAGAAAACTCTGCGTTCATTACAGGAGATCATGTCAAGAAAGCGATAGAAGAAAAAGTTTATCGCTCAAAACTCATACAAGAAAAAATCCAAGAAATGATAAAACGCGGCTTCTTCCTAATTGACACCGTTGATCAAAGCGTTGGTCAAGTAAACGGCTTATCGGTTATGGGTCTTGGCGATTTTGCCTTCGGAAATCCTTCACGCGTCACAGCGAGCATTGGCCTAGGCAGAGAAGGCGTAATCGATATTGAAAGAGAAGCAAAAATGGGTGGACCAATACATACAAAAGGCGTCTTAATTCTCAGCGGCTACATAAACGACAAATTTGCCAAAGACAAACCACTAAGCCTTTCTGCAAGACTAGTTTTCGAGCAAAACTACGAAGGCGTCGAAGGAGACAGCGCTTCAAGCACAGAACTATATTGCATTTTATCAGCGCTTTCTGGACTTCCAATTAAGCAGAATATAGCTGTAACTGGTTCAGTTAACCAAAAAGGAGAAGTTCAAGCCATAGGCGGAGTCAACGAAAAAATTGAGGGCTTCTTTGAAGTATGCAAGCTGAAGGGATTGACTGGACAGCAAGGGGTAATGATACCGGAAAGCAACGTGCAAAACCTAATGCTTAAAGAAGAAGTTATAGAAGCAGTAAAAGCTGGCAAATTCAATATTTACGCAGTCAAAACAATCGACGAAGGCATCGAGTTTCTAACAGGAAAAAAAGCTGGGATGAAACGTTCTGATGGAACCTTTGAAGAAAACACAGTGAACTACTTGGTTGATAAGCAACTAAGGGAAAATGCTGATAAACTTAAACAATTTGCAACCTTTGAATCTCAGAAAAAAACTGAAAGCTAAATTCAAAGTCTAATAATAAAGACTTTTCTTCTTTTTGTAGATTCTTTCGACTTGGTTAAGTTACTGTTTTTGAATCTATATTTTCAATTATCAAGGCTTATCTTGCCAAGTTGCTGAAGAGTAACCCGGTGCAAGATTGGCAACTTCCAAACGCAAACGCAGCTAGATCTGTTAACATTATACATTCCCCATATTCCATTTATACTTATCATAGGGTCTTGTCTGCTTTTGCGAGAGAATAGACCGATAACCAAGAGAATGTGACATCCAATGACTTAGCATTTTGCCATAGTTGTTGAAGAACAAGAAGAAAAAATAACGCCTAATGCCTAGCAAATTTCTGGTCTCTATCATTTGCACTTTACCCGATACTTGCGTTAACAGGAGCGCTTGTTGTTGACAACAACACCACAATTCCATTTATACTCGGCGAGGTCTTGTTATTTTGCGAGAAATAGCCATCCAAGAGGTACACCCATGCTTGGCGGGTCAGCCGTTAAACGGGCACGAATCGCCAACCTGATAATTCTCTTTTTGGTTCGGCCTTGCGTTAACATGAGCGATCCTCCAAGCCTACTTTTGGTTACTGTTTGCAGGTAGTTTCACCCACTCTTTAAAAAGGGTCGGAACATGCCATAAAGGCAGTGGAATCTAAATTGAGCTACAAAGCAAGCATGCATCCTAGAGTTAGCAATGCTGAAATGGCTGTTTTTCAAACTTTAAGCATGGTTGGATTAACCAGCGGCATGATAACACAAAAACCAATTATCCTAAAATCTACAGTTCCAGACTTTTGCTGGGCTGAAAAACGAAAAATTGTTTATCTTGACGGTAACCCTGTACATCGAAAGGACAAGCAAATAAACCGTGACAGTGAAATCGATGAGCTTTTAGAGGCTCAAGGCTGGGATGTACTTCGAATTCCGTATGATCCACCGCTAACTCAGAATGGATTAGAGGAAATTATGGCGGCCATAAAGCGGTTTTTAAATGCAGACGTGGAAGACGAAGAGTAAAGAAGCTTTAAAGAAACAGACGCACAGCCAAATCCATAAAAAGATATTTATTCGTTAGAACTTACCTTTTTGCGAATGCTCCGGTAGTATAGTCCGGTCAAACCTTACTAAGATTTCTTATTAAGGGACTATGTATAGCGGCCTCTCGAGTCGCGGACCCGGGTCCAAATCCCGGCCGGAGCACCACAATTCATTAAGCTAATTCTGTGTTTTTACAATCTTTTTTCCATTTCTTGAGAAGTTGGTCATGAAACAGTGTTATATACGGAAACCACGCATCATATCAAAGTAGTCTGGCAAAAGATGGATAGGAAAAAGGTGCTTTTCATCAGCGGTTCTATTGGCTTGGGGCATGTTGGAAGAGACATCGAAATTGTGAGAGCCCTACGTAAAATTGAGCCCACCGTAGAGGTTAGCTGGTTGGCGGATGATCCTGCCAGCATGATTCTTGAGCAGACTGGAGAAAAACTTCTTCCCGAAGTCAAAGTTTGGGCTCATGCCAACGCAAAAATGAATAGCTCAGCAGAAGGTTACAAAGCTAACTTGGTAAAGTGGATAATGAGCATGAGGAAAGACTGGAAGGCTAACGCTCAAATCGTGGCAAAACTTGTTGAAGAGGAACATTTCGACTTAGTGGTTGGAGACGAGGCCTACGAAGTGCTAATAGAGAGAACTATGAACCCTGGCTTTCGAAATTTCCCCTTTGTCATGATTTATGATTGCATCGGGATAGATCGTGTCACCCAAAACCTCATGGATGCTATCGGAACTTACATGATTAATCGGCTTTGGGCCAAAGGTTTGCAAGCTGGGAAACCAGTAGCTGACCGAAGTTTATTCATAGGCGAAGTTGAAGATGTTGCAGATCAAAAATTTGGGTTCATGCTTCCAAACATGCGAAACCTCGCTATGGAGCAGGTGGATTTCGTGGGTTATGTGCTGTCTTTTAACCCTGAAGAATACCGCGAAAAAAACAGGGCTCGGCAACTTCTAGGCTACAGCAATCAGCCGTTAATCTTCTGCACTATCGGCGGCACTTCCGCAGGAAAAGACCTCTTAACCTTATGCGAACATGCTTACCCAATCATTAAAACAAAGCTTCCAAACCTTAAAATGGTCTTGGTTTGCGGACCCAACGTTAATCCAGAGTCGATTCAGGCGCCTGAAGGCGTCGAGGTCAGAGGGTATGTGCCGGAGTTGCATAAGCATTTGGCAGCAGCGGATCTCTGTATCGTTACTGGAGGTGGAACAGTTACTTTGGAGTTAACGGCGCTGGGTCGGCCTTTTCTGTATTTTCCGCTTAAGCAGCATGTGGAACAAGAAGTCAACGTGACATTTAGGTGCGAACGCCAAAGAGCTGGAGTCAGAATGGATTTTTCGAAAACTAACCCTGAAATGCTGGCAGCGGCTGTGCTATCAAACTTTGGCAAACAGGTTAATTATGCTCCATTCCCAACTGACGGGGCGAAAAACGCGGCGCTCCTGATATCTCAGGTTATTAATGAGAAAAACTGAAACCTTGTCAATTTCTAAAAAATATTTGAAGTTATCGTTTTGCTCTTTCCCAGTAATGAAGAAATAAAGATTTTGTCCAGTTAAGCGCTGCCTCGTTGCTGGTTCTGAACGATTCGTAGTCAAATGTGCCCTCTAAGTTTTGAAAACTGATGGCAGCAACTTCTTTCTCAGAAATCATAATGACCACGTCAAGCTTGTCCAAGTATCGGCTTTCCAGCAACTTCGCTCTGGCAGCACGTTCAAAAACGGGGTCGTTAGCAAGCGTCAAGATACTTTGGGGAATGGCTGCGTTTCTGGGCATTAACTTTTTGATTTCTACCTCTCGTGCGGTAGCTTCAGCGAAGAGTGGCAGTGCACTTGCAAGAATTTGGTCCACGCTGATCCAAATGAACTCTTTGGCGTCTCGTATCATATTTTCTAAGTTAAACATGGTTACTGTGACTTCGTTTACGAAGTTGCTTTTTTGCAACGCGCCTATGCTTGCAGTGTATTCTGGAGGTAAGTTCGAGATAGTGTGAGTTTTGAAGTATTTTTTATTCTTAGAGATGAATTCGAAGCTTGGAATGAACTGTAATGTTGCTTCTCCTATGGGCGTTATGTGATAGTATCCGTTGGCATCTTTTGAGATGAGGGCTGCTTCGTTTAGTCTCGTCACGTTTCGTGCGGTTTCTGGGACGGTGAAGTCGAATTTTTCAGAAATACGAGACAGCTTCATTGGATTCCTCTTAAGTTCTTGCAGTATGTTGAGACGGTCTTCGTTCGAAAGCTCAAATAAGAGGTTACAGAGTTCCTTCAATTGCCAAGTCACTTTCTATGCAGGATACCTTGTGTTTTATAATTGATTATTATATTTCATAGTTTCTATTTAGAAGGAGTTATCTCTGATTTTCAGTAACAGCATAATTGTGAAGTAATATGTCAGCTAATAATTATGATGCTATAATAGTAGGTGCGGGTCTTGGAGGGCTATCATGCGCTGCCTACCTTGCTAAAAACAATTGGAAAGTACTGGTTTTAGAGAAAAATAATGTGCCCGGTGGATATGCGACAAGTTTCAAAAGAGGCGCTTTCACTTTTGATTCAGGGCTTCACATGATTGAAGCTGCTGCTCAGGGACAGAGCATGGGTAAGCTTTTTGAATCCTGTGGCGTTGACGGCTTAGAGTTCATTAAATTAAAGAATTGGATGAGGTTGGTTTTTCCTGGACATGACCTTCGGCTACCATGCGGAAACATAGATGAATTTATCCGTGTTCTTGATGCTAACTTTCCAGAAGAAAAAGAGGGAATTCAAAACTTTTTTAGAGAAGCAGGCAAAATTTACGAGGACATTAACAGATTTATGCCCCAGACGGCTCCTATGTGGCAGCAACTACCAACGTTTCCGCTGAAGTATGGCGCTCTCTTTCGAAACATGAAAAAATCAGTCAAACAGCTTCTCGATAAGCATCTTAAGGATGAAAAACTGAAAGCGCTGCTTTTTGCCAACTATGGCTATTTTGCTTTGCCGCCGAGTAAAATGAACCTTTTACCGTTGTTTGCTAATATGGGTTTCTGGTTGGAAGGCGCATACTATCCTAAGGGGGGCGATCAAGTGTTAACGGATGCCTTTGTTGCTGCCATCAAACGCAAAAACGGGAGTATTCTTTTAGGGTCAGAAGTTACTTCAATTAACGTTGAAAACGGCAAAGCCGTCGGCGTTCAAACTGCAAAGGGTCAAAAATACCTCGCAAAAAATATAATCTCAAACGTTAACCCAATGTTGACTTTCCAAAACCTTATAGGCGGAGACAAAGTTCCCGCTAAATTTTTAGCCAAATTGGAAAAGAGACAGTTGTCCGACTCAGGCTTCTTAGTGTTTCTTGGCTTAGACGAAACTTTCAAGGAAAAAATTGACAAGCAGGATTTCGAAATCATCGTTTCCGACACTTACGACCTTACCCAAGATTACGCGGATTCTTTGAATAATAATTTTGAGAAAGCCTGCTTCATGATCACTTTGTTCTCAAACATTGACGGGTCATTGGCTAAGGACGGCAAATTTGTAGCGGGACTGGTTCAGATTCATCCGTTTAGTTATTGGAAGAAGTTTGAAGCAGACTACAAATTGGGAAACAAAGCTGAATACAACAAAGAAAAAGACCGGCTGGCAGCGGCATTAATCAAGAGAGCAGAAAAAATCATCCCTGAGTTATCCAAACATGTTGAAACCATCGAGATTGCGACGCCTTTAACGCTCAAACGATATTCGGGCAACCCTAACGGCGCAATGTATGGTTGGGCTAACACCACAGACCAGTTTACGCCGATGGATAGGGAATTAAAGTGCCCTATTAAGAACCTGTATTTGAGTTCTGCTTGGGCATTTCCTGGTGAGGGGCATTCAGGCACTGTTATATGCGGCTACAGGGTTGCGAAGCAACTGGTGGACAAATCACGCTAAGTAACTCTGCAACCCGTTGGAGAGCTATCAGTACCAACAATTTCCTCGCAAAATTATTTTTTTGATATTCCGTAATTAACCACTGACGGCAAGTACTGAAGCCCTCACTGGCTTGATTGCTAACTGGTTTGGTTTTTAATCCATAAATATGAAATGTTGGATTATTTGTAAGTTAAAGTCGAGCACAGTTCTTCTACTGTTCTGTTAAGCGTCAGCTCCGCCATGTTTCCGCTGTAATCCATTATGCGCCTCGAACTGTCAAAAATCAATCTAAGTACTGAAGCAATGTTTGGATCAAGTTTTTTGCTTGACATAAGCATGATTAATTCATTTTCGAGCGGATGCAACGATTCTCGTTTTGAAATTAATTTTTCAGCGTCTTTGTATTCTCTCTTGAACAGGGCTTTTATCGAGTCATCGTATAGTTGGTGTGCCTGTGAGCTGAAATTGACTAGTTGATTATATATTTCTTCATCTATAGGATCTTTTACGAAAAGGGTTTCATCATCGATTAGTTTTTGGAGAGCGCCCAAGTGATTGATTATGTTCATTGCGTTTTGGGCAATACTTTCAATGTCATTTACGGCGATGCGGTAGAGAAGGAATTCTTTTGGGGTTTTAAAACCGAGTTCCCGAAAGAGGTTTCGTTCTATCCCATATTTTAGCTGGCGAACAATGTATAGTCCCAAGCGGTTTACATCGTTGTGGGAGTGGATTACGCTGTCAAAGAGTGCGGTGTTTTTGTCTTTTAGGGCGGCTATGGCGTCTCTGTTTGCAGACAATGCTACGATTGCCATTCTTCTAACGGCTTTTTCAATGGGAAACTCTGAGTGCTTTATGAGGATTTGCAGAGTTATTTCGTCTGCAGTTTCATCGATTATTTCTGAACCTAAAAAGTTGTCTCTGGAGAGATTTTTTATTTCGTTTTTGTATTTCACAGCGTCTTGAGGGTTTTTGAAGTGGACTCTTATTATGTCGGCTCCTATAGCGTATAACGCTCGAATCATGCGAAGTATGGATTGTATGTTTTCTTTGGGGTCTATGTTGATGTAGTACTCTTTTGGTTTGGCTTCGTTGCCTCTGCCTTCTTTTTCCTGGATTTTTCTAGGAACTAAGGTCAGTGTGGAATCCGGTTGGATGTTGAAGGCTATTTCGCTGCCTCGTTTCAATTCTAGGTCTTGAACCCATTCTTTTGGTAGTGATATTATGTACGAGCCTCTTCCTGTGCATTGAACTCGTCTATAGCCTAGGTCTTTTTCTGCCAAAATCAGTCACCTGATATATGTTTCGTTTAGTTTACATATTTCATGAAGTTACATATAAATGATTATCAACAAAGTTATATAGAATAAATGCTATTTTAGTGGGCTAACTCTCATCATGAAAGTGGTAAATATGGCATTAAACACACGCAAAGTTATCATGACTTGTGGTAGCCAATCAGCCGAAACCAAAGCTGTTCTATCCACAAGCGACGTGGAACTCCACATTCTAATGCTCACTTGTCCACGCTAAACATGAAAGTTAACGAGGTTTAACCTATGGTTAAAAGAATAATTGCAAAACAAGAAAACTGCATGGGCTGCGGACTATGTGAAGTATACTGTACAGTCCAACATTCAAAATCAAAAGACATAGTCAAAGCCTACAACAGCGAACGCCCAAAACCAATTAGTAGAGTAACTGTCCAACGGAACAAACCAGTTTCCTTCGCCATCCAATGTCGACACTGCGAAGATGCACCCTGCGTTGTCGCATGTTTGTCGGGAGCAATGAAGAAAGATGAAAAAACTGGTCAAGTAACACACGACAAAGAGAAATGCATGGGTTGCTGGACTTGTATAATGGTTTGCCCATTCGGCGCAATAAAAATGGATAAAGAAGGTCATGTAGTTGCAAAGTGCGACTTATGTCAAGGTTTTGATGAGCCAGCATGTGTTGCCAACTGCCCAAATGAAGCGTTGGTATTCAAAGAGGTGAAACAGTAAATGGCAAAGTATGTTATTGTTGGAGCTTCAGCAGCAGGCATAGGCGCGGTTGAAGCCATTCGAGAAGTAGACCCAGCCGGGAGCATAGCAATAATTTCTGACGAAACATGCACTCACTATAGCCGACCAATGATTAGTGACTTTGTAAGCGGCAAAGCAGATGCAAAAAAAATGGATTGCCGAAACGAAGAGTTCTGGAAAACCAATAATGTAGAAACACTCACGGGCAAAAAAGCAACAGCTCTAAACTTAGCCGAAAAAACTGTTCAACTTGAAACCGGCGAAAAAGTTTCTTACGAAAAATTGCTACTTGCAACAGGTGGCAAACCGTTTGTTCCAAAAACGGAAGGCTCAGACAAAGACGGCGTGTTCACATTCACGACAATAAGTGATGCCCAGCGCATTTCAGCAAAAATCGACGCAATAAATGCTAAAGCAGCGATCGTCATAGGCGGGGGACTTATTGGCATAAGTGTCACTGAAGCGCTTCTCAAGCGCGGGTTGAAAGTTACGATGGTTGAGCTGCAGGATAAAATTCTTAGCTTGCTTTTAGACGCGAAAGGCTCCGATATTATGGAAGCTGTTGTTAGAAAAGCAGGCGTTAACATTGTCACTGGCCAATCTGTCCAGAAAATCTTAGGTAAACCAGACAATGATGGAACAGTCGGCGGAGTACTCCTAACCAAAGGCGACCAAGTGCCCTGCGACCTTGTCCTCATGGCAATCGGCGTTATTCCACGCACCGAATTAGTCCTTGGAAGCGCCGTAAAACTCAACAGAGGAATCGTGGTAGATAATCTAATGCAGACAAATGTACCTAACGTTTACGCTAGCGGCGACGTTGCTGAGGCTTATGATTTTATAATTAACCAGAACCGCACCTTGCCCCTTTGGCCTCTAGCGGGTCCTGGAGGGACGAGTTGCAGGCTATAATATGGCAGGCAAGAAAACCACATATGGCGGCGGTACAAACATGAGTAGCCTCAAGTACTTTGGCGTCCCCATCGTGTCTATTGGATTAGCTAACCCCAAAGAGGACCCAACACTGGAAATCCTTGTTAAGCAAGACCTGGAAAACAACATCTACAAGAAGCTGGTCCTCAGAAACAACGTTATCGTAGGCATGACACTTGTAAACTGCATCGAACGAGCAGGAATCTTGTTCTATTTAATAAAGAACACAATAAACGTGAAAAAATTCAAAGAACAACTTCTCGCAGACGACTTCAACTTGGCAACATTACCAACTGGTCTCCAGAAAAAAATGAGTGTGGTACAATAATGAATCAAAACGATAGAAAAATAATAAATCCATTTGGGGACGACAAGGATTTCTCAGGCTGCGCCCTTTTCGGCATGATGAATACCGAAGGCAAACGCTTCAGCTCAAAAGATCCTGTCCGCGCAATAACAAACATGCATGACCGAGGCAATGGCTTAGGCGGCGGCTTTGCGGTTTATGGCATATATCCAGACTTCAAAGACCATTATGCTTTTCACGTGATGTACCTAAGCCAAGACGCTAAAGACAAAACCGACCACATTCTTGCCTCAAAATTTGATATAATGTATGATGAAGAAATGCAGACGAAACCAGCCAAAGTCCATAATCCTCCACTTGTATGGCGGTATTTTGTGACACCTAAGAAACAGCGACCTGAAAACCAAACCGAAGAAGACTACGTCATAGAAGCAATAATGCGAATTAACACTGAAACTGGAAAGGCCTTTGTTTTCTCAAGCGGCAAAGACATGGGAGTCTTCAAAGGTGTAGGCTTCCCCGAAGACGTCGCAGATTTCTTCTGCTTAGAAGATTATCAAGGGTACCTTTGGTCTTGCCACAGCAGATTCCCCACAAACACTCCTGGTTGGTGGGGCGGAGCACATCCATTCAACATTCTTGATTGGACAGTTGTACATAATGGTGAACTCTCATCTTATGGCATAAACCGTCGCTTCTTGGAAATGTACGGTTACAAATGCACTATGCAAACAGACACTGAAGTACTTGCTTACGCAGTTGACTTGCTTATGCGCAGAGAAAACCTATCAATCGACTTAGTAGCTCAAATCTTAGCAGCACCTCTCTGGGAGGAAATAGATCAAATGGAACCCAAAAGAGCACAGCTCCTAAGAACACTACGCCAAACCTACGGCAGCCTACTAATGAACGGTCCATTCAGCATAATTGTTGCTCACCACGGCGAAATGATCGGTTTAACTGACAGAATTAAGCTTCGACCGATGGTAGCTGGCACTCATGGCGAGTACACCTACTTGTCATCGGAAGAATCAGCGATGCGTCTGGTCTCACCAATCATAGACAAGTTCTGGTGCCCTAGAGGCGGAGAACCAGTAGTGGCTAGACTAAAAAACTACACTCCTAAAGCCATTGAGGTTTTAGCAGGAGGACAAAGATAATGAAAACTTACATAATTCCCGAATATTTAGTTGAACGCGACCAAAACCGTTGCATACGCTGCAAAGTATGCGTTAACCAATGCACATACGAAACCCACAGCTACGATGCAGAAACAGACACAATTTGCAGTAAAGACGAGAACTGTGTAGACTGCCAACGATGCGTAACCTTCTGCCCAACGCACGCGATCACGATAAAAAAGAACACTAATGCCAGTAGAGACAACGCCAACTGGACAATGGAAGCCATCCGAGACGTAAAAAAACAAGCTGAAACCGGCGGAGTCATCTTAACAGGCATGGGCTGCGACAAACCGTTCTACACTTACTGGGACCGACTACTGCTGAACGCTAGTGAAGTCACTAACCCGTCAATCGACCCACTGCGTGAGCCGATGGAAATTAGAACTTATCTGGGCGCTAAACCAGACAAGCTAGAAAATATTGAAAGTGGAAAATCGTGAAACAATACTAAAGACACCTCTTTCGCCGCAGCTTTGCCTTGACATTCCAGTAATGTTTTCAGCCATGTCCTACGGCGCAATCAGCCTCAACGTGCACGAAGCCTTGGCACGGGCAGCAACCGAGTGCGGCACATATTTTAACACTGGAGAAGGCGGCTTAGACAAAAGCCTCTACAAATACGGCGAACACACAATTGTTCAAGTTGCTTCTGGACGCTTCGGTGTACATCCTAAATACTTGAATGCAGGTGCGGCTGTAGAAATAAAAATAGGTCAAGGCGCAAAACCAGGCATAGGCGGACACTTACCAGGCGAAAAAGTAACAGAGCACGTAGCTAAAACACGCATGATTCCAGAAGGCACTGATGCACTTTCACCTTACCCCCAACACGACATATATTCAATTGAAGACCTGCGACAACTAATTTACGCATTAAAAGAAGCTACAAACTACACCAAACCAATTTCAGTGAAAATTGCTGCAGTTCACAATGCAGCAGCAATCGCCAGCGGAATGGTGCCAGCTGGAGCAGACATAATTGCTCTTGACGGCGTACGAGGTGCAACTGGCGCAGCACCCAAAGTCATCAGAGACAACGTAGGCATACCTATCGAATTAGCCCTTGCACAAGTAGACCAACGGCTCAGAGACGAAGGCATACGCAACAACGCTTCCGTAGTTATAGCAGGCGGCATCAGAAGCAGCGCAGACGTGTTTAAAGCGATTGCACTTGGCGCGGACGCGGTGTACATTGCAACTGCAGCCTTGATTTCTTATAGGCTGCACGGTTTGCCAACGGTGCTACACCGGCAAATGCCCGTGGGGAATCGCGACAAGTGACCCGTGGATTAGTAAACGCATCAACCCCGACATAGCATCCAAACGACTCGTTAACATGCTAAACAGCTGGAGCAACGAGATCCGAAGACATGATGGGCGGCATGGGCATAAACGCAATCGAAAGCTTACGAGGCAACAGATTAGCACTCAGAGGCGTCGGCTTATCAAAGCTAAATCAAGAATCTTAGGAGTAAAATTGGCAGGAGAATAAAAATGCTGCAACAAAAACCCATATTGGAAATTGAAGCAAAATACCTTCCACTCATAAAAAAAGATGAAAAAGTCATAAAAATCAACGCAGAAGGACTCTACTACAGAGAGCTAAACACTCTGCTTAGACAGGCAATCTGTTCAGTGGATCTTGAAAAAATCGAGATTCACGGTGTCTGCGGACAACGTTACATCGGCACAGACCTAGATACAACCATGCAGATCGACATCTACGGAACCCCAGGTAACGATCTAGGCGCATTCATGAATGGACCAAGAGTGATGGTACACGGCAACGTACAGGATGGCTGCGGCAACACAATGAACGAAGGCCAAATAATAATCCACGGCCACGCAGGAGACGTAACAGGCAACTCAATGAGAGGCGGCAAAATCTTCGTCCGCGACGACGTCGGCTACCGAGTCGGCATCCACATGAAAGAATACCAAAACAAAATCCCACAATCGTCATCGGCCAGACAGCAGGCGACTTCTTCGCGGAGTACATGGCAGGCGGAGTCAGCGTGATCCTTGGCTTAAACCTCAAAGAAGGCGAAAAATGCATCGCACGCTTCGTCGGCACAGGCATGCATGGCGGCGTCATCTACGAACGTGGAGAAATCCTCGAACCCGTGAACGGAACAAAAATCATGGAACGTCGGCAAACGCGACATAAAAACCATCGAAAGCCCTAGTCAACGTATACTGTAGCCACTTCGGCGCTGACCCCAAAGAAATCATGACGGATAAATTCCAAGAAAATCCTACCCATCTCAAAGAGACCATACGAGAAAGTATACTCCCACTAAACCCAATTTTTGTTTTTTAAACACTTTATTTTTTTGTCTATTTTATCCGAAGTTCCTAAAACCAGGTTACTGACGGTTTTTTGTGCAGTTTTTGTTCTTTGTCCTTTAAGTTGCTTTTTTAGTTTAAAGCTTGCAATGTTTGCAGGTTGCGTTAAAATTCGTCCCAATTCGTCTTGATTCGTCCCAAAAAGTCCCAAAAACACTATAAAAGCCCTCTTATGTTTTTCGCTTGCGCCACAATTAGGACAGAATATGGCTGCCTGAGG
>CAWDYC010000004.1:0-587895 GCA_963806535.1 Candidatus Bathyarchaeota archaeon | reverse complement strand
AAATAAAAAGGTAAAGAAAAATTTTTATCTGCTTGATTGTGCGACGCGTTCAATTTCGTTGCGTTTTGCTACGCCTGCGCTCTTGATGTCTTTGGTTGCTGCAAGGATCAGTTCGTCTGCGAGGGTTTCTTGTATGCTTTTTGGGTTGTTTATGCTTGCTGCTCTTGCGCCTTCACTTATGTGGCGTATTGCAAGGTCGATTCTGCGTTGTGGTGCAACGTCAACGGATAGGTGGTAGACGACTCCTCCGTAGCTGATTCTTGTGGTGTCTTCGCATGGTGCTGCATTTTCAACTGCTTTGACGAGGACTTCGATTGGGTTTTTGCCTGTTTTTGCGTTGATGATTTCGAATGCTTCTTTGACGATGTTGGTTGTTTTGGCTTTTTTGCCGCTGTTTTTGCCTGATCGCATGAGGCTGTTGATTAAGCGTTCGACTACGTTGACTTTTGCTTTGCGGAATCGTTGGTGTTCGTGGCGTCCCATGCTGTGTGGGGCAACCATCGGGGTCAAGTTTAGGTATCTTTGTAGGCCGATGTCTACGACTGTGATGTCTTTGAAACTCCATTTTTGGAAAAGTTTGATGTCTTGAGGTTGAGCTATTGCTTGTGACATAATCTATTACCTTGCTGGTTTCTGTTTTCGTCCGTAGACGAGTTCGTTTAGGCTTACGCCGTTAACCATAACTACTTTCCATCTAACACCTGGAATGTCTCCCATAGCGCCGCCTCTTGTGCCTCCGATGCCTTCAACAACAACTTCGTCGTGTTCGTCGACAACGTTGAGTGCGCCGTCTCCGGGTAGGAAAGCGGTGATGGTTCTTCCGTTTTTGATAAGTTGTGTTCTGACGCATTTTCGGATGGCGCTGTTTGGCTGTTTTGATTCAACACCTACTTTTTCTAGAACGATACCCCGGCTTTGGGGTGCACCCTGCATAGGGTCAACTTTTTCGTCTAGCATAAGCATGCGTCTGTTAAAGTAACGATCAGACCAACGGAAATTCTTCCGTTTCTTTGCTAGTTGCCTTGCGGCAAATTCGCCTCTTGGTGACTTGGAACCCATTCTTTAGATATTCCTTCTTTTGCACATCCATAGTCAATATTCCAATATATAAACAACACGAACCAAATTCGGTTAAGTAAGCTAAAATTAAAGGTTGACATAGCCGGAAAGTAGACAGAAACAAAGACAGCAAAATATAGAGATGCTGATTAATGAAGAAGCTCTTTTATTTGCTAAATACTTGAGAGGAGAAACAAAAGAGTGGAATCCCCGAATCGGTTGCCTCTCATTTTTATAGATTGTGCCTTTGATATTTTTCTGATAAGTATAATCGATAGAAGTGTTGCTACTACAAAAAGTGGCAGAATTATTAAAGTTGGAAACTCTGGAAAGGTAGAACTAGGTGTAAGCGTTGGACAACAGAACGAAAAACTTTTTTCTGTCCTTTTGTTTTTGATGAACTAAAAAAAGGGAAGTGAAGTGGTTTTCACTTTAATTTTATGGTCGTCTTCTAAGCAGCAATATGCCGAGTACAGCGCCAACGATTATGATTATAACTGCAATGACAGCGATACCTGTCCAAAGGTCAGATGACGTTGCTTGCCCTGTTTGCGTTAATGTTGTTGGTTGTTGTGTTGCAGGTGGTGTTCCAGCGTAGAAGCCTGTTGAAGCGGACGATGGCCAGTAGCTGTTGGAGCCAGCGAAGGTAGCGTAGACTCTTGAAGTTTCCTGGGATATCAGGTGTCCAATTGTAGGTGAAGGTTCCAAGAGAATCGCTCGTGGTGGTGCCGATTTGTCGGTAGTTGTTGTTAGAGTCGAGGACGAATAGGCCGATTGGGACCCCGGTGATATTGGCTGGCATTGGCTGCTGCTGGTAAACGGTTTCCATGAATGCGCTCTGGCTTTCTTCAGAGACAACTGGAACGCCGTTGGGGTAGTTGCGTTTGACTGCGTCTTGCGCTGTGCCGGGAGAAACATCGACTACTTTGCCTGAGATGGTTATTGGAGTAGCAGTTGTTGCACCAACGCTTGGAGCTGACACTGTGACTTGTGTCGGTCCTTTGGCGAAGGCGTAAACTTGGTTGTCGTATTCGTTGACTGAGATGAGAACTCCGGCAGAAATCTCGAAGGATCTGGTGTATGTGCCGAGTTCTTTCCAGACTAAGCTGCCGTCAGTCATGTTGATCGCTAGCATCTGTGCGCCGTGGAACAGCGGTGGGTCGTACTCGTGGCCTACACCAAAGTATGCAATGTTGTTGGTTTGGGCTTGGGCAGCGAAAATCCACAGCGGCCATGTACCGTATGGAGTTTCGATGCCTGGGTCACCAAGTATGTTTAGAGTATTTGTTGCCCACATTTGCTGTCCAGTTGTAGCATTAAGTCCCCATATGTCTCCTCCGAAGCCAAAGACGAGTTCCATTCCGTTAGCATACATGGTCTTGAAGTTGAAGACGTCGTAGGGGTTGATCTGGTATCCCGAAACCGGTGTCAGTTGCACGTCACCCCACACCTTGCTTCCGGTGCGCATGTCATAGCAAACACCTTTCCAGTTTAAGCCGTCGAACAAGAATAATTTTCCCCCTGCAGAGTTACCGCCGAGTCTTGTCCATGGTTGCATAACTGCTGTGTCTGTGGTTGTGATGTTCTTTAGCATAAGTTGATGTCCGTCGATTCCATCCATAGCTGATACGGTAACAAAGCCTGCTTGTTCATAGCCTGAACCAACGTTTCCGTGAACAAAGCCAGCCGTCAAGCAGACGGTATTGCCAAGAACTGACCACATTCCCCACTGGAGTCCCGCGATTGGTGTGCCTGAAATGTTGGTGGCTAGAGGGACTGCGAATTGCACTCCAGTGCTCCAGTCTATTATGAAGTTGCGCGCTGGTGTTATGCTTGATGTAAGTAGAGCTGTCGTAAAGTTGAAGCAGTCTAAGTGAGCTACCAGTGTTGGTGACAGCGTAGGGTGTGACAGTGGCAGTGACAGCTGTGGTTCCCGTTCCAGTTCCCACTCCTGGGTGTACGAGTTGTGTGCCTGCTGTGTTGTTTATGTAGTAGCCTACTAAGCCTCCTTGATCATCCTGAGCAAGTTGCATACCGCTGTAACTTCCGCCGCTTGAACCGTTGACGATGCTTCCGACGTATCGTCCGTCAAACGCGTCATACATGTTCCATTGTGTTCCCGTAGTGTTCATGAATGGTGATGGTATCGTAACCCCAGCATTGTTGGTCTGAGATCCGATTTGCCTTCCGCCGGTATCTGATGCAGGAAGAGTGCCTGTCGTCCAAAGGAATGGACCGTTGACACCGTACTCGTTCGGGTTCTTGTAGTCGATCATCATACCGGTCACCAATGCGTTGGTTGTGTTTATGCTCCACAGTTGTTGACCAGTGAATAGGTTGATAGCGATGATACCGTTGTTGGCACCAGTGTTCGTAGCGTAAGTATACTGGGTAGAGTATAGTATGCCGTTAATTATGACTGCGGCAAAGTTTGGCTGTACTGTCTTGTCATCCAGAAGTTGCTGCTTTCTGTTCCACCATACATTCCGCCTGGAACACCACCAGCGCCCCACGGCAACGTCCAGATGACGTGACCAGAGGCGATGTCTGAGGAGTATGGCTGCCAGACGTTGTTTTCAAAGCCATTGGCGAGACCTAGGGCTCCAGTTGCGGCAAAATCGTTTGATGATATGCCAAGCCATGGTCCACAGATCGTATACCATTCTGAATGTTTTCAGCGGTTACTGGAGTTTCCCACCATGCTGTTGGAAGTGGAGTGATCGGGTATGAACTGCGAGTTATTGGCTCTTGTTGTACAGTAAGTGTTATGGTTGGGCTGGTGCTTGGGTCAGTGATTAGGGCACCAAATCCTGGGGGAGTCGAAGTGCCGTTGTTCCCTGTGAGGGTTTGTCCTGGGTAATACCAGTAGATTGAGTAGTTGCCAAGTTTGTCTGGTACGAAGGAGTAATATGTGCCTCCAGTTACGTCGCCTGTGAATGGTCCGTAAGTTGTTTTTACTCCATTAGGATCTGTAATGTAGAGTGTCATATTAAATGGTCTTTCGCTAGTTTCCAGTGGTACCGCGAGATACATGTCTACTGTGACTGTTTGCCCTATGCCGACAGGGTTAGGTGCGACGTTGATCTGAGCGTATGACTGTAACGTGTGTTCCTGGTGGATAATAGACAGCTGCAGATACTAGTGTCATTGAAGTTGACATTGAAAGCATTAAGAAGATAGCAATAGTTGCTGCTGTTTTGTTTCCTAAAATTTTCATTTTTCTTTTCCTTCCATTTTATTTTTGTTGAGCAAAAAAGTGAGTTTTCACCCAACAAAGCCCTATTTGTGAGTAACTTACATTTAAGATTATGGAAGACCTTAAAAATGGAAGAAGCAAGTTGCCATCGGAAAAAAGGTTGTTTCTTCTCTCCGCAGCAGTGACACACACACCGTGTGAGGGTGTCGTGTGTGTGAGGATCAGAATTTAATCAAAAAAATCATAAATCCAATTGTCCTATAAAACTTATTAGCAAAAAATCTTAAAAGGAAAAGCTTTTAGAACAAAGTAGTAAGATACTAAATAAAATAGAGGAGATTTGAATGGAAAAGAAATGCCCAGTTTGTAAAAAGAAGTATACTACGTTTGATGCTAAGTCTAAGTATTGTAGTGATGCTTGCGCCAAGAAAGCTGGCAAATCAAAGTAGCGGCTTTGAAGTGTAGCAAGCGTTAGCTTGATAACATTTTCTATTTATTTTTTAAATTTGAGATTTTTCCTTAGCGGTGCTTACGCAAATTAGAAATATTTGTTGAGTCATAGTATTATTTAGGCGAGTAGAAATGGACGAGTATGTTAAGGGTGCTGAGCCTGATAGGTGGCATTGGATGAAAGGTTGCAAGCAGTATCCACGTGTTATTATGCAGCGACGGTTAAGGAGACCGGATTCTGACCTCTGCGACGAGTGTTTAGACATTGAAAAGAAAATGCTTCGCAAAATTCCAGCGACCTAATCAGTCAACCCTAAAAGTAAGATTGCGAGTTAAAACGCAGCTTACACCTTATGCCTCGTCGTTCTTCAACAAATGTTCTTTTCCTATTGACGTCTAATTTACAGATAGGAGAGTAGCAATTTTGGTTAACAATTCTGGTCAATTGATTAAACATAAACCAGAGAAAACCACATCTAAAACTAAACCAAGAAATAGAAATCTTCAAGCAGAAAAGTTGAAAGAGCTGACGATAGCCTCCGATATTCTTGAAAGAACGGACGATTACGTCAGTTCCTATGACCGGAATTGGAATATTGTTTACATTAACAAAACCACATCTAAGTATTTTGGCAGGAAGCCCGAGGAACTCATTGGCAAGAACTTTTGGAAAACCTTTCCAAATTTTGTCGGAACTGCTGTAGAGAAGAATTATCGCTGGGCTATGGAGAAAAGAGAAATTAGGCGTTTTGAGTGGAAAACCATTTATGCAAATACCGGATTTAGAGAGTTTACGGTGTTTCCTTCAGCTGAAGGAATAATAGTTTATGGAGTAGATATTACAGAGCGCAAACAGCTTCAGGAGAAACTTGAAGAACACACGAAGAATCTTGAGAAGCTTGTTGAGGAGCGTACCAAGCAGCTTCAAGAGAAAGAACGTTTAGCTGCTATTGGCGCTACAGCAGGAATGGTTGGGCATGACATTCGCAATCCACTGCAGTCTATTGTGTCATCTTTGTATCTAATAAAAGAGGACTTAGGTAATTTATCTGACAGCAAAGAAAAAACTGATGCTTCTTCAGAAATAGAGTCCATTTATGAGCAAATTAATTATGTAGATAAAATTATTTCTGATTTGCAAGATTATGCACGACCGCTTACGCCTGAACTGGTTGAAGTTGACTTAAAAACGCTTGTCAGATCTTCCTTATCAACGCTAAATGTTCCAGATAACATTGAAGCACACTGCAATTTCGGCAAAAATCTATCAAATATAAAAACTGACCCAACACTTTTAAAGAGAATTCTATTGAACCTTGCAATCAACGCTGTACAAGCCATGCCGCTAGGGGGCGAGTTAGAAATAGCTGCCAGTCAAGACAAAAAAACAAACAACATAAGCATAATAGTTAGGGACACTGGAGTGGGCATACCTAAAGATTTGCAGTGGAGGCTTTTTACTCCTTTATTTACTACCAAACCGAAGGGTCAAGGTTTAGGATTAGCTGTTGTTAAGCGTCTTGTTGAAGGATTAAACGGCAAAGTAAGCTTCAAAAGTGAAGAAGGCAAGGGCGCAACGTTCAGGGTAGAATTGCCGATCAAAAATTAAAAACACTATTTCCACCATAAGGAACAGCAATCTTTCGTTTAACACTAATCCCAACGAGAAACGCTGAATCAGCATGCTTTTATTTGTGACGCAAGAATATCCCTTAACAATCTCACGTGCGCATTGAAGGCAAGCATATGGTTGAACTTAGAGCACAAGAACAACAATTACTCACTGCCCTGGAATCGCTTGGGCGGAAGTGCTTCAGTAGAACAACTGAGTTGATGCTTGCAAATTCCCTGACACCGCAGTTATGCGCACTGGGTTGACTCTTCAAGAAAAAAACCTTATCAAAATACATGCTCAATACCAAAACGTAATCAAACTAACTGCTGAAGGCGAAGCATATGCCAAAAACGGTTTGCCTGAACGCAACCTAATTCGAGCTGTCGAGGCACTTGGAGGATCAGCAGACCTGCAAAATGGCAGCAAAACAAGCAGGACTTGAGTCACAGTTTGTTCAGATTGCGCTTGGCTGGGCAATAAGAAAAAAATGGGCACTCTACACTTCAAGCGACAACACAATACGCATCAGTGAGCCGCTGCTGCATCAAGCGTTAATTGAGGAAGGCTGCGACGAAACCCTCCTCAAACACTTAAACGATAAGCATCAACATCAATTAGCTGCTCGAAGAGTTAAGCCCAGAGCTAAAAGAAGCAGCTGAGCAACTTAAAAAACGCAAAGTCCTAACCATTGAACCCAAAACAACACGAACCCTTCAAATCACAGCAGAGGGCAAAAAAGCAGCAGCTGAAGCCAAAGTTGCCCCAAAAGAAATCACCCAACTAACACCTGAACTCATCATCACAGGCAAATGGCACACTTCAAAACTCCAAAAATACAACATTGAAGCGCCTGTCGCTAAAACTTGGCCAGGCAAAAAACATCCTTACCTGCAATTTCTTGATGAAGTCCGCGCCAAACTCGTCAACTTGGGCTTCCAAGAAATGACAGGCACAGCCGTTGAAACCAGCTTCTTCAACTTTGATGCCCTTTACGTGCCGCAGGACCATCCTGCCCGTGAAGAAAGCGACATTTACTACCTCAAAGACCCACAGTACGGCGACATAAGCGCTCATGCCCATGCTGTGGAGCATGTTGAGGAGACACATGAGAACGGCTGGAAAACAGGTTCAACAGGATGGGGATACAAATACTCGCTTCTAGCCGCCCAACGTCTAATTCTCAGGGGACACGGCACATGCCTAAGCGCAAGAACCTTAGAAAGCAAAAACTTTGAGGTCCCAAGCAAACACTTCTCAATCGCAAGGGTTTACCGTCCAGAAATAACTGACAAAACCCACCTCTCAGAATTCAACCAGGTCGAAGGCATAATCATAGACAAAAACCTAACACTCAAAGACCTGCTTGGAGTGCTCGGCAAATTTGCCATGGAGATTGCTGGAGCAGACAAAGTGCGTTTCAAACCCGATTATTTCCCGTTTACAGAGCCCAGTGTTGAACTTAGCGCTTACAAGGAAGGCTATGGCTGGGTAGAATTCGGCGGTTCAGGAATCTTCCGTCCAGAAGTCACTTTGCCGCTTGGTGTAAAAGTGCCCGTTATTGCATGGGGGTTGGGTGTAGATCGCCTTTTCATGATGCGAGCGGGCATAGAAGATATTCGCCAGATTTTCAGCCAAGACCTTGATTGGCTAAGAAAAAAACAGGTGACGTAAATGCCTACAATCGACATAGAATATGCAGAGCTTGAACGCTTACTTGCCCTCAAACTTGAAGGCGACATGGCAAAACTTGACGACATTTTAGCCTTCATCAAAGGGGAAGTCAAACTCTACAATGAAAAAGAAGGCATCGTCAGCATAGAAATGAAAGACACTAACCGCCCTGACCTCTGGAGCGTAGAGGGCTTAAGCAGAGCACTTCGCGGCTACCTAAACATTGGAAAAAGGGCTCAAACAATATGCCGTTGGCAAATCAATCGTTGAAGTCAACGTGAATTCTCAACTTTACAATATTCGACCTTTCATTTGCTGTTCAGTAATAAAAGACATCCACCTAACAGACAACACCATTAAAGGAATCATGCATCTGCAAGACAAACTGGACAAAACGTTTGGCAGAAACCGACAGAAAACCTCCATCGGCATCTACAATTTTGACTTGATTAAGCCGCCAATCGAGTACACGGCTGTTAAGCCAAAAGATGTTAGTTTTGTTCCGCTGGGATTTACTGAAAAGATGAATTTAGATGAGATTTTGGAGCGGCATCCAAAAGGCATAGAGTATGGGCAAATAGTTAAGAAAAATCCTCTCTACCCGATGTTGTATGATTCTGAAGGTAAGGTTTTGTCTTTTCCACCAATCATCAACTCAAACGATTTAGGCAAGATTACTGAGGAATCAAGGAATTTGCTGGTTGAAGTCACAGGCACTCTGCATAAAACAGTCCTAAACACACTTAAATCTTGTGACTGCAGCTTTAATTGACAATGGCGGAAAAGCTTACTCAGCAACAATCCACTATCCAAAAGGCTCAGAGTACACAGAGACAAACGGTTACAACACCAGACTTCAGCAATAGACACATGCCGCTAAGCGTTGAAGACACAAACAAACTGCTTGGGCTCAAACTTTCCTCTGAACGCATTGCTGAACTTTTGTTAACTGCAGGCTTAGGCATTGAAAAAATCAAAGCGGACACGGTGGATGTGCTTGTTCCATGCTACCGTATTGATGTGATGCATCAAGTTGATTTAATCGAGGATGTCGCCATCGCCTATGGCTACAATAATATTGAGTGTGTTTGGCGTGAACTGCCAACAACTGGACGCGCAAAATCTGACCAACGTCTTATTGATCTTGCACGGGAGCTTATGGTTGGTTTAGGCTACCAGGAAATTCTCACTTATACACTCACTAATCCTGAAAGCCTATTTGACAAAATGAACCAGCCAAAAACACTCTCTTGTTGAATTAGCAAATCCCAAAGTTGTCACCATGACATGCCTACGCAACTGGCTCTTGCCAAGCCTCATAGAGTTCCTTAGCAATAACCAATCCACTGAGTTCCCCCAAAAAATCTATGAACTCGGAAAAATCACAAAGCCAGATAAAACAAAAGAAACCAAAACACGAGACGAAGAATGGCTCTGCGCAGCAACCGCACATGCAAACGCCAACTTCACCGAAATCAAATCTGCCCTCGACGCATTTTTCACCAATTTTGGTGTTGAATGGCAAATAAAAGAGACCAGTCATCCAAGCTTTATCGAAGGCAGAGTCGGCAAAGTAATCGTTGGCGGAACTGATGTTGGCGTTGTGGGTGAAGTTAATCCTTTGGTGCTTGAAATATGGAAACTTGAGAATCCAGTGGCCGCTTTCGAAATTAATCTACAAATGATTCTTGAAAGCAAATTATTGAAAAAGTAACAGGACTATCTCTCCAGCGAATTGGGAACATTTGACGGCTGAGAAGCCATCAATTCACTAGAACCATGAGAGGGTTCCGTTTTTTCTTGCAGTTTTTAGGCACCATGCATATATGGCGTATCCTACTGGGACAATAATGACGCACATTAAAGCTAAAATTTCCAAGTCAGGCAAAATTGAGGCAATAGTCGAGCCAAGCAGCATGAACCTGATGTCATTGAAAAAATAGTATGGTGGAGTTACGTATGCGATTGTTTGCAGAAATGGCGGAAGGATTTGCGGGGTAAAAAACACATTTCCAAACAAGCTGATTGCTATTGTCATAAGAGCCGTCACTGGGTCGCCTTGTTTGGTTAAAATTAGTATGCCTGAGCCAATCATGCTAATACCAATGAAGGTAGTGATGCCTAAGGCTAGAACAATCAGTGTCCCCAAAATATTGACGCTTAACAAAACGCCGAAAAAAGTCACTCCGATAACAAGGTAAACTGCTACTACTACTGTGCTCCAAATAAAGCCCCAAATAGAGCTGCCAATTATGAAGGTGGATAAGCGAGTCGGCGAAACTAAAACTTCTTCAAGCGCCCAGGGATTAATTGTTTTTTGTACCAAAGTTAGAGCTTGTCCAAGGTAACTGTTGAATGCTAATCCGATAATTAGGTAGGTTGTGTAGCTTGTATGATATATTTGATTTACATTCTGGTTGACTGAGCTTTGTCCTAGATAAGCAAAGGATAAGGCTCCGAAAATAGCAGTGAAAACTAGAAGTGCAATGTTTGTTTTGTAGGTTGAGAAGCTTACTATGTCCCGCTTCATGAAATACCAGATTTTCTCAAGCTCAGCCAACGCGCTCATGCAATCACACCTTCCTAGTTAACTCAATAAATGCGTCTTCAAGGCTGGGCTCTTCACGCCTAAAGTTGACAAACTTGATTTTTTGTTCAAACAGGAAGCCGAAGATTAAAGGCAATTTGTCAACATTTTGCAGTTGAACACACAAGCCTTTCTGGTTTGGCATTAAGTCTTGGTCGGCTCTTTCAGATATGTCGATTACGCCCTGGATTGATCGCATCTTGTCTATCTGAGAAGAACTAATTTCTTCAAGAATAAAATAGATAAATTCGTCTTTTTTGATTTTATCTCTTAAAGCGTCTGGAGTATCGTAGGCAATAATTCTTCCTTGTTTAAGAATGCCGATTTTCGTGCAGATTTGCGCCGCCTCTTCAATGTAATGAGTCGTGTACAGCACTGTCTTGCCTGTTTCTTCAACTGTTTTTCTAATAAAATCCCTAAGATTACGTGAAGAAATAACGTCTAAACCAGCTGTTGGCTCATCAAGAAGCAATACAGGCGGATCTGGAAGCAAAGTTCGCGCAAGACTAAGCTTTCGTTTCATTCCGCCAGAATACCTCTGATATAGTTCAAAAGCGTTGCTTTCTAAACCTACAAGCTTCAAAACTTCCATGATACGCGCCTGACGTTTCGGCCTTGGCACATTATAAATTGAGGCGAAAAACTCAAGGTTTCTGTAACCGTTAAGCCTCCAAAAGAAACCTCTCTCTCCAACACTGAACAATGTGCCCAATGACCGCCTGACCAACATGGGTTCCTTAACTATGTCATAACCGTTGATTAGCGCAGTTCCACCGTCAGGCGGAAGAAGAGTGCAAAGCATTTTGACGAGTGTTGTTTTTCCCGCTCCGTTTGGGCCTAGAAGACCGAAAAGTTCACCCTTCTTAATTTCAAGAGTTAGGTTATCAATTGCATTGACAGAAACGGTTTTACGTCTAAAAAATCCACCATTTGAGCCAGGGGATTTTGATTTGAATGTTTTGGTTAAGCTAATCGTCTGAATGGCGTTCTCGTTTTGCAACATTAAACCTCGTAATTCTCATTAATTCATAAAGGCAAAAACAATCAATTATAATTTCAGGTAGCGCTGCGAACAATTAAGCGTTTCTAATTGGCAAATTAGAATTTATGAATAAATGGAGCCAGCTGCTTAGCATTCTCGAATTTTTCTGTTAGCGGCAACTGCAAATATGCGCCATATCGGTTAAAGTAGGGTGCGCCTTTTCGCGAGAACAAAGTTAAAACTTTGCCGCCGTGATTAATTTTGAATCCTACATTGCTTGCTTGGTGTCCTCGTATCAAAATTTTCGCGTTCAAACGTTCAAGAACCTCTTTGGTCACTTTTTTGCCAAAAAGTTTTCCTGCGCCTCTAGGTGAAAAAGAAACATCTGGCACTTTTTCATCAGGGTCGTTCCAAAGGATATCTTCAAGCAAACCTTCGTTATGGTTTTCTTCTGCCTGCGAGATGTCTCGAAGACTACAAATGTTTGGAGATACGCCTCCGTGAAGCATCAAATATCGACCGTCAACATAAACAGCATTATAGAGGCAAACATGTAGGGCACGAATTTTCTCGTAAGCTTGTTTCCAAGCTTCGTCGAACCTGTTTTGAAAGTAAATTGGAAGATCATGCGGTAAGCCAAGTAAATTTTTTGGCGCTTCATGGTTTCCACGTAGAAGAACAACTTGTTGGGGAAAAGCAAGCTTAAGCTTGAGAGTCAAATAGTAGATTTCTGGTGATTTTATGCCTCTGTCGCCGTAGTCTCCTAAAAAAATTAATGTTGCGTTTTGAGTTTTATGCATTCTTTCGATAAACTGACTCTTTTTAAGAATCACGTTGAGACTTTCTAAGTCGCCATGCAAATCACCGATTACCAATGCTTCGCCTGATGCTTCAAGCGTAACTAAACGATTCAAAATTGTCAGGTTACCGATTTGCCCTTTTTCTTTCTCTAACAGGGATTGTGTTTCTTCAACTGTTCCGATAAATTCTCTGCTCCGAATACTTAGCGCTTCTTTGACAAGTAAAGGCAAGTCCAAGATGCAGACACACAGCAACTATGGAATTTGAACTTTGAAGTTGATTGAACTTAGGATGTTTTTTTCAATTGTCCGCTTCATGTTTTTGATTTTGTCGTCAGCCTCGTTGTAAGCGTTTTCTTTAACTGTTTCATGAGTTTCGATACTTGTTTTTCTCGCTTTAAGCACATCAACTTGTTCTTGAAATACTTGGATATTATGTCTTATTTCATCAAGTTGAACAGAAGATACCAGTTGCTGTTTCGTGTTTGCCATTTCCAAGCATCTGACTTGAAGCTTGGCCAACGAATCATCTCTGATTATTTCAATTATTGACTGCTCAGCTTTACGTGCTTTATCGTCTTTAAGTTTTAATTTATCTTCTTTTATAAACTGCTCAAGTTTCTGCAACATTTCCTTAAAGTCGGGATAACCAACCTTTTCAGCTACCAATGCATCAAAAGGCTTTTCCAAATACTGATTAACTTTGTTTAGTTCATCTGGAGTGATTCCAACTCCACCGCCTGAAATGGCTAATGCCTGCATTTTTATGAAGGGTTTCTGCAGAAGCCGCAGTGAATATTTCAATTCATTACTCAACGCATCGATTTCAGCATTTACCATATTCAGCTTATCAATGGGTCCTTTAGTCTTTAGCTCGTCAATTTTCTGCTCCAATTCAGCTATTTCTTTTTCGACTGGTATACGCTCGTTTTTTATTTGTTCTTTTTCTTCCCCAACTGTTAATAGTTGTTTTTGGACATTTTGAAGTTCGTTTAGAAGTTGGAAAGCTTCTTCCAAGGTTTTGGTTTTAATGTATTCTTTCGTTAGGAAATCGTTGAGGGCTTGATGGGCTATTTTGGATCTTTCGTATATGGCGAGAAATTTTCTTCTATCCATGATAAAGAATGGAGAAATTCTTGGGAACCAGTTTTTGATGTCTATGTCGTTTACCAAAAAGATTTTTTGGATTTCCTGAGCATACCTGCTTAGACTGTCATAAGAGATTTCTTCGGGGGCATTCAGTTTTTTGAGCCTGTCAACAAATAAATGAGCAAGCTTGTTTAGGGCTCGGGCTCTATTGTAAACCTTCATGTTTCGTCTGTCAATTTCTCTTGTGCTATTATCCAAAAGCATCTTGCTGACATCAGCGACGCTTTGGATCGCATTGTTCATTTCGTCCCTTAATTTTTTGGCTTGGGCATGCACAGGCGAGAGGATGGAGTTTGTTTGGTCTTCCAGCCAACGTTTAACCTCGCTAACGGAAGAGAACTGAATGGTTTCAGTCAACACGGTTCACTGTACCTATATTTTGCATTGGCTTATTTATCAATTTTAGCCTAAATTTAATCCATTTTTAAGTACTCTTTTTTGGGTAGTTACTCTTAAATAGCTAACGCCGACATTCAGAAGCGGAAGCACAGACAATGAACACTAAAACACTATCACTCACCATAGTTTTCGCCGCCTTATCAATAGCATTAAACCCAACCTTCACCTACATCGGCTTTAACTTTCCACTTGCTAACGGACTCATCTTTCAAATATGGGAAATACCGATAGTTATAGCGTTCCTCATAATCAGCCCCATAGCGGGATTAGCAGTATCACTCATAAATACTACCGTGCTATTTGCAATCTTTCCAGGCGTTCTACCAACCGGACCAGCCTACAATCTTGCAGCAACATTATCAATGCAAATTGGCATTTACGCTGCAGTAATGTTAGCTAAGAAAATCTCATGTCCAAAAGACCCAAATACAAAAGTTCTCTTCCAACCGAAATGGGTCACTCTGGCAATAGCGATGGGAATTTTAACCAGAGTGGCAGTCATGTCAACCATTCTCTTCTTTGCTCTTCCGCAGCCATCACCAATCGGTTATTCATTTCCGCTACAGGCAACAATAGGATACTTACCCTTCGCAGCAATATTCAATGCCACACTAGCTTTGTACACAATATCAATAGGCTTTATTATTGCCCAAAGAGTTCAAAAAGTACTCCACTTAACCATGCCACAACAAGCAAAATGCACTACAAGTCTGCAAACAAAAAAATAGAAGTTGTTTAAAAGCCTAAGGATTGACTCAACACCTTAGGATTTATTTGGCCTGCTTTGAAGGTTTTGCCTGTTTTGGTGTTGTTGATTATTAGTACTGCTGGAGCGAATAAACCGTGATCTATCTTGTAGAAGTCCCTGTCTGCTTCACGGAAAATCTGCAAAAACGGTTTACCATAATCTTTTGATGCCATTGACGGCGCTTGGTCTATAATTTTCTGCAACCCAGCCTCGTCCTCATAGTCGACGGTGCAGTAGACTGTGCCGCCATAAAGGATTGCGTCGTTTGTACGTGCCATTGCGACTTCAAAGTCCGTGCCAAGCGGGGGAATCGGAGCATATCCCAATGCATAGCGAATCACTTTGGGGCTTAAGCCTAGAGTTCTGAGTTTGTGAATACCTACTTCCACTACTCTGCCTGCAACTTGGGTTAAACCTGCTATGCTTGCTGTTGGAGCTACAACAACTATCAGGTTTGCTGCTGAAATGTTGCTTGCAGTCGCCACTTTTTCAATAAGGGCATCGGAAGGTAAACTGTTGCTTTCCAATGTAAGTACGGCTTTGTCGCTTTGATCTTTATAGCCGATCTCCTCGAAAACGTCCTTGGGTTTCAATGCGAGGGCGCGAACAGGTCCTGACCCGATTGCGATTTGTTCACCGTCTTTGATGCGCCAACCGGCAAACTGCGAACCCAACATTGCAACGGCAGGGTGGTCTGAACTTATGGTTATTGAGGGGAAAGTTAAGTCGCCGTAGGTTTTGAATCCGAGTTGCGCTTTTCCGGCACCGCCCATACAAATTTCGGTTAGTTTTTTGCCTACTTGAAAGCCGCCTGGAGCGTTAACGCCGGCATCAATAATTGTGGCTCCAGCCGTTGATTTTGTAAGGGTTACGCCGTAAAATTCTGGGTTATCAATAATTTTCTGGGTTATTTTCCAAGCCATTTGATTTATGCTTAAAACCGCCATGATTTTCACTTCAAGTATGCCTATTGTTAACGACTTTTTAATATTAACTTAACGGAGCATTAACTTTGCTTGCTTTTTCTCTATTTACAAACGAGGTTTGGCGGCAAACTATACCGAGCTAAGCACAAATCTGACGGCTTAGCCGCCTATTTGGATCCAAGAAAAACATCAGAGCGTGTTTGTCAATTTTTTAATTTTTTTCGCGCTACCTACCTATAGGTCAAAATATATACGTTTTGTCAGTACAATTGTATATACAGAATAGACACCCAATTGGATCATCTATCGAATTCGGGAGGAAGATTGTAAGAAAGAAAAAGCTAAGACAATGTTAGGGTAAACTTGATGTTCAAGGTCTATAACCACTCAAGGTACAAAGCGCCAACGCGGCCGCTGTCAAATCTGCGGTCGTTCCAGGATTCAGTCTGTTTTGAGATATCCGCAGTTTCTTATCAAAATTTTGAAGACTTTTTCTGCCTTCTTCAGTTTCTAACCCCCCAAGCTCCAAAACAGCCTTAGCGTCAAATGACACTATCCCTGCTTTTTCCTTGCTAACCTTTCTCGCAATAAACGTATCGGGGCGTTCTGAAAGGATTTTGAGAAAAGTATGTACAACAGCAGTGTTCAAAGGTTTGTTTTTCAGTTGCTCAGTCAAATATGGGTAGGCTAAATCGAAGGTTACTGGGTAATTGTTTATCCATTCAGCGCAAATATCGTCATATGCTGATGCAATTTTGAAAACGTCAAATAAAGTGACGTTTTCATGTATCAAGCGCTCTTTGGATCGTGGGTCGGTTACATCAAGGTCAGGTGCTTCATTGAGACCGCTGGGACTAGCAATGTCTACGGCTTCATAGAGGTGCACCGAATCCCATGCCGTCGTTGATTTAACGACTAAATCGATATTTTTGCGTAGCACTGAGAAATCGAAGCTGTAATTTCTGTCGGTTGGAGTCATTCCAGCTGCAACCGCGATGGGAGTAAACAGCATGATTGTTCCAAGAATCGTGTTTCCGCCCCTTTGCCAAGCCTTAACATCACTGGCACAGGTCTTGATTAATTTCCCCAAACCGATATTGGTAAGACTAAGCTTGTTTTCCGCTACTGAAGCACCGCGAAAGGCAGCTTCCTGAAAAGCGGGTCCTGCAGCTATAGCTGAAGCCAAGAAATGCTGAACATTTGTTCCCTCAAAACTTGATGTTAGAGATACATTTCCGGGTTTGTCCACGCTTACCTCAAGCAATATCGCCAGCTGCAAACATTTACGGACATGTTCGGCTTTTTCTTGGTTGATCATTTGTTCTCAGCTTAATGGGTTTGCGCAACTTTTATTTTAAGTTTTTAGAAATTAGATTGATTCCTCGTTTGTCTATATATACAGTAAATATTTTGACCATTGTTTATACCATTAGCTGTTTTATTGCAGTATGTTTATATATGGCTTTTTCACCTAAACAAACGTTAAATACGATAGGATGTGAGATTTGTTGGGCTTCAAACCTGAAAGCCCACAGAAAAAACTAGATGCCGTAGATTTGCAGATTATTCGAGCATTAGAAGAAGATTCACGCGTAAGCTTGCGTAAACTAGCACACAAACTCACGTTAACGCCGAATATTTTACATAATCGCATAAAAAGTTTAGAGAAAGAAGGCATCATACGCGGTTACGTCCCAATTGTTGACGCTACAAAAATGGGATACGCCTTGACTGCCATTATCATGATTCAAGTTGAGGGAGGACACATGCTTGAGATCGAAAACGAAATCGCCAAAGAAAGCAACGTTCTCTCGGTTTACGACATAACTGGAGAATATGATGCGGTCGTATTTGCCAAGTTCCGAGACAATGCGAGCCTCAACGGTTTTCTTAAAAAGCTGCTATCTGAACGTTTCATTAAGAGAACCACTACGTTGGTTGCTTTTAACGCTGTAAAAGAATACAGCAAAATTCTTTAGTTTTGAAAATCCAGAATTAATTTCAATTTTTCATAAGAAAAATATGCTTCAAAGTAAACGGACTAATTTTAAGATCCAAGTTAAAAAAAATATTAAATGTTTAATATTGCTAAAGTATTCTCTAATGACTATTTGTGCTAAGGAAGGTGTTTCGATTGAAGAGCCTCAAAGGAATTTTGGTTGTGGGCGAAAAAAACATTTTCAGCCAGTTGACGCAAATTTTCTCCATGGCGACAGAAGCTAACACTATTTTAATGAAAATGTTTAAGATGGGTTACAAAGAAAAAGAACTAACTGAAGCCATGCACGCCATGCAAGTGCTGGAAAAAAAATCAGATGAAATAGCCTTCAAAACAAGCGAAGACATCACAAGCGGTGCCATCAGCCCTAACACAATAGATAACTTGCTCAACTGCGTTCAAACAGCCGACAACATAATTGACACCTACTATTACATTAGCAGAGAACTTGATCGCATGGCAAGAGCTTACTCAACCGGCTTTCAAGAAAACCTGCCTAACCGGGATTCTGTCTATGAAAACATGCTTGTTTTGGCTGAAAAATCCATACTAACGCTAAAACAGGCGCTGTCCTCATCAGATTTGTCTGAAATTTTGCGTATGAGAAAAGAAGTTGAAGACATTGAAGAGCAGGGTGATGATATAAAGGATCAAGGATTTGACAGGTTGTATAGAATAGCGCCGAAGCTACATTTTTTGGAATTTTATCATTATCAAGAGCTTTTGCACAAATGCGATGACATCCTTGATTCTTGCGAAGACTTCTCTGATCTAATGGTTTCAGTCGTTACTTCGATTCTTAAGTGACAATAGATGCTTTGGCTTTCAATCATCGTCTTCATTTTGACTTTCATCGCAGTGATGTTAGTTTCAGGCAACAACCTATCCGCATGTGTTGGTCCTGCCATAGGATCTAGAATCATAAGTAAACGGTTCGGCATTTTACTAGGCGCTGCAGGCTTTTCAGTTGGACTTATTGCCCAAGGCACTGGAATGATAAGAACTGTAAATATGTTAATGCCAAACATAGCTTTGCAATTTAGGGCAGAAGCTTTGTTGGTGGCGATCATAATTTTTGTTATTGCCGATTTAATTAGAGCCCCAGTTTCTCTTAGCATGTCCCTTGTCGGTTTGTTTGCAGGTTTATCCCTTGCAAATGGTGCGCTTAAAGATGGAGTATATGTTACTGAAGTAGTTGCCATGTGGATTGCAGCGCCTCTAATTGCAATTGTTTTTTCATTCTATCTCATCAGGGTGATTAACAGGTCTCGGCCAAAAAATATTTGGCGAAGATTACAAACTTACAAAATTTTGCTTATTATTTTAGCGTTTTTTACTTCTTATGTTCTGGGCGCGAATACCATTGGGTTGATAGCTGCTACTAGCGGATTTGATTTTGCAACAATCGTAGCGGCAATCGTTGCCATATTCATTGGTACATTCTTTTTAAGTGGAGGAGAAATTCGAAGGGTTTCTCAAGAGTTTTTTCTTATGCGTTACCCGAATGCGATGAGTACGCTCTTGACTTCAACGATTCTTGTTGAAGCAGCTACAATTCTCAATATTCCATTGTCTAATACCCAAGCTCTTTCATCGGCGGTTTTCGGGGCAAGCATCTCTTACAAATCCAAGTTTGTTTCGCTCAAGCCTTTTCTGGTGACAGCTTCAAGTTGGATTATTGCTCCTTTGCTAAGTTTCAGTATAGGCTTAATCATAGGTACGTTTTAGCTCTGTTTTGTTCGTATTTAGGTAAACCATTTTTTTTATGTTTGTCCATTTTGACACGCGTTATCCAAAAATCAGTCCAGTATTTCATAAAAGTTATGAACAAATATTAACTATATTTATATTTAACTGAACATATTAATCCAGAACATTAAATTGGTGTTACTATTGAAAAAAACTTCAAAACTTAGAAGAAACATTGAAGAACTGATTATCATGGACGCTCAAGGACAACCACACAGCATCTTTTACAAAAGAATCGCGGGGGCAGATTAAATGGCCACTAACCAACAAAACGCTCCCGCAACCGAGATGAAGAAAACCCTAAGCCTCTCAGGCTTAACCATCAACGCCATGGCATTAATCGCTCCAGGCGCATTTCTCTGGCTCACTTTCCAATTACAAGCTGCCCAGGTAGACCCCTCAGGAGTTTCAACAGCTCCAGACATATGGACAGGTCTAGCCTTAGCACTAGTATTGTCTTTCTTAACAGCCGCTGCCTATTCATGGTTATCTCGGCGTTATCCTGATGCTGGCGCAGGCAGCTCATACTACTTTGCTCAACGCGCTTTGCTTGACAGAGGCAGCAGCAACAAAACAGCTCGAAACGCAAAATTCCTGGTTGGCTGGCTTTCACACCTCTACTACTGGGTCTACCCAGGAGTTATGGTGGGAATGATGGGCTTCTTCGTAACATACATTCTGTCGACAGTCGGCATCGTAATATCTCCGTTAACTGAAGTTGCAATCGTAGTTGCATTTGCTGTTCTTGTAGGTTTCATAGCTTTCCGAGGAATCAATGGCTCCACTCGAACAAACCTTATGATCAACATAGCGCAAATCGGAATGCTAGTCGGCGTAACAGCTATTGCACTTGCCTATCGCTTCATAAACCCTGATCATTTGACGTATACCTTCGCGAACCCTGCCGGCCCTCTCATACCAAGCAGTGCAAGTCACATGCTTTTTCAGGCAACCATCGCCATACTTGTTCTAGTCGGCTTTGAATCTGTAACTGCGTTTACTGGTGAAGCGAAAAACCCCAAAGATGTACCAAAGGCAATTATGCTCTCACTCGTAATTCAAGGCGCCTTCTGCTATTTACTAGGATTTTATGGAGTACAGGCATGGATGAACTCACACTACTCATTTGCAGCGGCAGCAGCTTCCAACTCGCCCATAGGCGACATGATTATCCAGTCGGTTAACGGATTGTTTGGCGGAGGCGGCTTCATCGTCATGATTGTCGTCGCAGCAATCGTTGCAACAGCAATATTGGGCACAACACTATCCTGCATGAACACAGGTGTAAGAGTAACATATGCTATCAGCCGTGACACTGAGGTCCCAGAACCACTCGGAAAACTTAACCCAAGATATGGTACTCCAGCCATCGGAGTGTGGGTGATGACTATAGTTACAGCTGGAATTGGTGCATTCGGTGTCCTGTCACTGACAAACCTCACTGCTATGACTTTGCTATCCAACTTTGGAACATTCTTGCTTTACGGTGTCACTTGCATTGTAGCACTCTATGCTCTGGCTCGAGAAAAACGCTCAATCCTCACCAAATACATCGTTCCCATCGCAGGCTTTGCAGCTAACGTTGTAATGCTAATTACGGTGGTCTGGCTCGGTGTGATAGGTGGAGGCAGCACGCAAACGGCAGCACTAATGGCATTAGTCATAACGGCTATATGGATGGCAATTGGATTCGGATATTTTGCTCTAAACTCACGAAGCAAAGAATCACGTATACTTCCCTTCCCAGGTGGCAAAGAGAAATAGAGGTTTGATACGCGCCCTGCTAGTTCAACAGTTGGCTAGCTTCATCCCCAAAATTCTTTCTATTTTTTTTCTTTAGTCCAATTTCATTCAAAACGTGCCCAAATTAAAAAATATAAAAATCAAATGTTACTAGTTATTGTCATATTCAAGCCAAATATTCAGTTAGTCCCTGTTTTATTCAAAAAATTTTCATGTTTTCATAAATTTTATGAACAAATCTCAACTACGTTTAAATTTGATCACGGTTCAATTTGGTAAACAATCAATTAATAGGTGAATTGTATGGAAAAAAAAGAGTCAATAAGTAAAGCCACAGAGCTCCTTAAAACCAACAATATTAGGTGGGTGCACTCTGCCTTCGTTGACATTAGAGGAATATTGCAAGATATGGTTCTTCCAGCAAGAGATTATCTTAGTAGCGAAGCATTCACTGCAGGAATAGGTTTTGACGGTTCATCTGTTAGAGGCTTCAAATCCATCGAAGAATCAGACATGATTTACATGCCTGACCCAAAAACACTATCAATAATGCCATGGGTAACTGATGAAAAACAAAAAAGCGCAATAATTCTCGGTGATGTCTTTGAAGCCTACGGAGGCAAAGAACCCTCTGTTGTTGATCCAAGAAGCTTCGTTGCAAAAAGAGCCGTCGCAGAAGCCAAAGCCATGGGTTACAGCGGATTCTTCGCTCCAGAACTTGAATTCTTCGTCTTCACTTCAATCGATCCAACTAAACTCACGTGGGATCTTTGGGCTGCCCCAAGAAGCGGTGAAGGAGACGCATGGGGAGCACCGAGAGTCGTACCAAACTCGCCAGAAATCACTCCAGGCGGATTTGTCATGCGACCCAAAGAAGCATACTACCGAACCCCACCAGAAGACACTACTGTTGAATTCAGAAACGAAGTTTGCCAAGTTCTAGAAGACAACTTTGGCTTAACCATCGAGAAACATCACCACGAAGTAGCTACAGTCGGTCAAGTAGAAATTGACTACAAATATGGTCCACTTGTGGAAACTGCAGACAAAGCGCTTTACTATAAATTCGTTGCAAAGAACATAGCTCACAATCGCGGATTAATAGCTACATTCATGCCTAAGCCGATCTATTTAGACAACGCCAGCGGCATGCATGTTCATCAATCGATTTGGTCAGGTGGAAAAACTGCCATGTATGATGAAGCTGACGACTACGCTGAACTGAGCCAAATCGGCAGATACTATATTGGTGGATTACTTGAACACGCCCGAGCTCTAACAGCCGTTTGTTGTCCAACCGTAAGCTCCTACAAACGGTTAGTGCCTGGTTTCGAAGCTCCAATCTACGTACTATGGTCTCGACGCAACCGCTCCGCTTTAGTCCGCGTACCACTGTATTATAAAGGACCAGAATTTGCCGCTCAAAAACGTGTCGAATATCGAGGTGCCGATCCATCAGCCAACCCGTACCTGGCGTTTGCGTGTCTTTTAGCAGCTGGGCTAGATGGTGTTAAGAAGAAACTTGATCCTGGCGACCCTGTTGACGAAGACGTTTACAAACTCTCTGCTAGAAAGCGCAAAGAGCTTGGTATAAAAGAGTTGCCTACAACGCTAAAAGAATCCTTAGATGAACTCAAAACCGATGAAGTGCTACAGCGAACGCTTGGAAGCCACATTTTCGATGCATTTGTCGACCTTAAAACCAATGATTGGAACCAGTACTGCCTCTACGTGTCACCATGGGAAATAATGAAATACCTCGACTACTAAACCAATAACTCAAAAGGCCGGACTAAAAATGTCACCCGAAAAATCAGAATACGAAAAACTGCTACCTGAAATACGAGCTTTAACAGACAAAGTTGTCCAGAAAAACATGGCAGAAGGAATTCTATTTTCCGCCGGAGTCGATACAAGCATAATTGCCTACCACGCTGCCAAATACAAGCGAAACTTACCGGCATTAACCATGTCTTTCAAGCATGGCCAACCTAAAGATACAGAATACGTGAAAACAATGGTGGCCTTTCTGAGGCTTAACCATCAATTTCATGTTTTTGACCGTGAAGACGTAGTTACATCAGCCGAAAAAATAGTGCAAATACTCAAGATTTTTGACCCTATGGAAATACGAAACTGCGTTTCAGTCTATATTGGCTTGACGATTGCAAAGAAAGAGGGATTGAAATCTGTTTTCACAGGAGACGGGGTAGATGAATTATTCGGTTATCCTTGGATGTGGCGTTTATCAGATGCTGACCTCACGAAGAAATTCAACGATATGTGGGATGACATGGGGTTTTCTTCAATTCCAATGGGCAAAGCATTAGGCGTTGAAGTTAAGCCTCCTTTCCTTGACCCATTATTCATGGATTACGCAAAGAAGCTGCCGAACAAACTAAAGATCAATGAAGAAAACGGCGTAAAATACAGCAAATGGGTACTTCGCAAAGCATATGAAGACTTGATTCCGAAAGATGTGATTTGGCGTCCTAAAGCACCTCTGGAACAGGGAACAGGCACAACAGTTCTTACAGATTATTTTGGCAAAGAAATTTCTGATAAAGCGTTTGATGAGAGAGTAAAAGAGGTCTTAGAGCAAGACGAGGTTATCATTACATCCAAAGAACAAATGCTTTACTATGAATTCTTCAGAAAACACCTAGGAAAACCATCGGACATATACAAAGATGAAGTAGGAAAACAGTGCCCAAAATGCAAAAGCTACTTAGAAACTAAACTGGGTTTCTGCAAAGTATGTGGAAACTACCCAATATAAAACCCTTTTTTATAGGGTTATCTTAAAATAGAATTTTCCTAATATTTGGATGAACAAATTATGTGTGGAATAGTTGGAATTTTCAACATAGTTGAACCAGTACCCAAAGCACGGGACAAAGCACTCAAGATGGCTTGCAAAGTAAGGCACAGAGGTCCCGATTGGAGCGGAATTTACAGTGACGATAAAGCAATTCTTGCCCATGAAAGACTCTCCATCGTTGATGTTGAGCATGGTGCACAACCCCTGTTTGACAAGCTCAATGGCAACGTCCTTGCCGTAAACGGAGAAATCTACAACCACCTACTTCTGCGAAAAGAACTTAAAAACGAGCATTTATGGCAGACAAAGTCGGACTGCGAAGTAATTCTGTATCTTTACGACGAGTACGGTCCAGACTTCTTAAATATGTTAAACGGCATGTTTGCCTTCATCCTTTACAATAAGAAAAAAGCGCAGTATTTCATTGCCAGAGACCACATCGGCATTATTCCACTTTATGTGGGTTGGGATGAAAAAGGAACATTTTACGTAGCAAGCGAAATGAAAGCCCTAAACGACCATTGCACAGATGTCAAAGAATTTCCCCCAGGACACTATCTTGGGAGCAATGGAAAAGATTTTATTAAATGGTATAAACCTGAGTGGGCAGAAAAAATTCCAACTAAAAAACTTATACTTTCCGACTTAAAAAAAGCATTAGAGAAATCCGTTAAAGGTCAAATGATGTCAGATGTTCCCTACGGAGTTCTTATCTCAGGCGGCTTGGATTCTTCCTTAATAGCGGCAATAGCTTCCAAATACAGGAAAAAAAGGGTGGAATCCGGCGACAAAGAAGAAGCGTGGTGGCCCCGTTTACACTCTTTCGCTGTAGGTTTAGTGGATTCGCCTGATTTAAAATACGCCAAAAAAGTTGCCGATCACATCGGAACCGTTCATCATGAGATAATATTCACCATACAAGAAGGCTTCGACGCCATACAAGACGTCATTTACCATTTAGAAACATTTGACATCACAACAGTTCGAGCCGCTACTCCCATGTATTTGATGGCTAGAAAAATAAAGTCAATGGGCATCAAAATGGTGTTATCAGGCGAGGGGGCAGACGAAGTGTTTGGCGGCTACTTGTATTTCCACAAAGCACCAAATAAACAGGAATTTTACCAAGAAACCGTAAGAAAACTATTCATGCTAAGCAAATACGATTGCCTGAGAGCAAACAAAGCAACTGCCGCTTGGGGCGTTGAAACCCGAGTGCCGTTTTTGGATAAGGAGTTTTTGGACTTTGCCATGGGCTTTGATCCTCAAGAGAAGATGTGCTCAGGTGACAAAATCGAAAAGTACGTGCTGCGAAAAGCGTTTGAAGGTTATATTCCTGACGAGATTCTTTGGAGACAAAAAGAGCAGTTCTCTGACGGTGTTGGTTACGGATGGATAGATTACCTCAAAAAATACGTCGAAAGCGCAGTCACCGATGAAATGATGAAGAAAACAAAAAGTAAGTTCCCAGTGCAGACTCCATCGTCAAAAGAGGAGTATTACTATAGGCAGATATTTGACAACTACTTCACATGTCCTACTGCCGCATTAACTGTTCCTGTTGGTCCAACAATTGCCTGTTCCACTCCAACAGCTTTTAGATGGAGCAAAGAATTTGCCAAAATGGCTGATCCATCAGGCAGATCCGTCAAAATACACAAGCAAACATTGAACGAAAACAATAAACAATAACTTTTCTTTTTACTCACCCTCTTACTTCGAGAGTCTGCAAACACTTAGAAAAAGAATGCGTTTTCAGTTATTCTAAATTTTTCTGCAAAATAGTCCAGAAATTACTAAAATATGTGAACAAATCACAACCATTCACAATTAACCTTATATAAAAGCGCCGATATGACTAAGTCAAAAGGGAGAAAGGCGACCAATAATTGCAATATCTAGAAAGTATTGTTTCCCGAAGCGAAAACAGAGGAATCTGTAATCTTGCCTTCTTTGACAACATGAGAAAGGAACCAGAAGAGGTTCCTTAGAGCTTTTGGACTTCAGATAATTATGATAAAGTTGTATGTCGTTTGTATGCATTGTATTTTGTTGGCTGATTGTAATGTAAGCTACTTGCCAATTAACAATTCCAAGTTCACATTTACGGTGGAGAGAGCGTAAAATGCAGAGATTTTTAGCCTCAGTTAACATTTTCGTTGAATCGAAACAAAAAGCTAATGTATTGGCGGCCCTTTCAAAGCTTAAGGACATCGAAGAAGTCTACGAAGTCGCAGGCGAATATGACATCGTCACCCTAATTTCTACGTCCACAATTGAAGAATTCCGCGATATTTTGCAAAAGCAAATCATGAAAATAAAGGGTGTAAAAAGCACCATAACCACTATAATATTGCACACATGTAAAGGACGCAGGTGCCTAGAAAAAACCAGTATTAAATCAGCCACTAAATTGGGGTAGGAGCAATAGTGAGCACAAATGTCTTTAGGAGTCTCGGAATAATTGATCGATGCAGTTCAGGCGCTATCAGTCATCATTATACTTGGAGTAACCGTACTCTTAGCTTGGCTAATAGCACCATATATTACTGGAGTCTTTAAGCGTAAACCAAGCCGTTTAGACAAAATATTTAATCCAATCGAGAAATTCATCTACAAAATCACAGGCGTAAACTCAGAACAGACGATGGGTTGGAAGCAGTACTTTCTCGCTGGATTGTTGCTAAACATTGTAATGATGGTTATCGGCTTTTTTATACTTGATTTTCCAAGACAATTTGCCGCTTAATCCAATGGGTTTCTGCTGGCGTCAAACCAGACCTCGCTTTTAATACCGTAGCTTCGTTTGTGACAAACACAAACCTACAACATTATAATGGCGAAATCACTCTTTCATATCTTAGTCAAATCGGTGTTATACAATGGCTTCAATTTACCTCGGCAATAACAGGACTATGCATGGGCATCGCATTTATACGAGGATTAGTCGTTGGCTCAAAAGACATGGGCAACTTCTATGTTGACTTTACTCGAGCACTCACGAGAATTTTCTTGCCACTTTGCATAATTGCCTCAATCATATTTCTTGCCTTAGGGGTACCTCAAACACTCAATGGCTACACAACAGTAAAAACCATAGAAGGCGCTGCGCAAACAATTCTAGTTGGACCAGTAGCTTCTCTTGACGCTATAATGCAAATAGGCACCAACGGCGGCGGATATTACGGCGCAAACGCTGCTTACCCATTCATGAATCCTTCGCCAATCACTAACATCTCTTATGATTTCGCTGATGCTTCTGATTCCTACCGCGTTAATCTTTGTGTTTGGACAAATGATTGGCAAAAAAAGTGAGTCAAGACCGCTTTTATGGGGTGCATATATTCTCTTTGGAATTAATCTAGTAATTGCGTTTATTCCTGCTCTGCCCTTGATAGCTCCAGGCATAGAAGTCAGATTCGGCGGCTTCATGAGCAGTTTCTATACTGTGACAACAACAGTTGCAACAACAGGCTCGGTGAACTCGGGTTTGCTGGGAAACCATCCTCTTGCAATTCTTTCTGGATTCTTGGGAATGTTCATTCAGTCAATCCCAGGCGGCAAAGGAGTAGGCATGATGTACATGATTATGTACATAATAATAACAGTCTTCATCGTTGGACTAATGTCGGGAAGAACCCCTGAATATTTAGGAATGAAAATCACAGGGCGCGACGTTAAACTTGTAATGGTTGCGTTTCTCATTCATCCACTCATAATACTTATTCCTACTGTAGTAGCATACGCGTCAGGTGCAGTCTCGGCGATAGGCGTGGGTGGAAACTCTGTTGGTTACACGCAGATTCTCTGGGAATTTACCAGCTCAGCCGCGAACAACGGCTCTGACTTCTTAGGTGCCTCAGGAAACACGCCGTTCTTCAACATAGCAACCGCCATTGTGATTCTTATTGGACGTTACGCTCCCATAGCAATATTATTGGCGCTTTCAGGTTCAATGATTGGTCGAAAACGCGGCGGAACAACTTCGGGTCTAAAAACTGACACATTAATATTCACGATAGTCTTGATTGCTGCCATCATAATACTGGTAGTTTTAACATTCTTCCCATTCTTAGCAATCGGACCAATAGCATCATTCTTTAAAGGGTTGGTGAATGGCTTTTGATCAACGAAAAACTAGTAAATTCAGAAACTAGCAAAGAATCGGCGCCCACTGGATTTCGCACGGTTTTCTCAAGAAAAGTGCTAGTTGACTCAGTGGTCCGTCTAAATCCCAAATCGCTACTAAAAAACCCAGTAATGCTGATCGTTGAACTTACCTTCTTCATCGTAGCCGCGATGGCTATAGCTCCACAAGCATTCGTCCCAGTGGCTAGCCCCAGCTTACAAGTTTTCTACATTGAAGTCGCTATCATCCTCATCGTCACAGTCTGGTTTAGCACACTTTCAGATGCACTTGCTGAGCAACAAGCAAAAAGCACTGCTGGAAGCCTCAGGAAAATGGAAAAAGAAGTGGAAAGCAAGAAAATCATCACCGAAGGCTGGACCAGAAAGATAGTGACTGTGAAATCAACTGAACTTAGAAAAGATGACCTTGTCCTCATTGAAGCAGGCGACATTGTCCCCTTAGACGCAGACGTAATCGAGGGAATTGCAATGGTTGACGAGTCCCTTGTCACAGGTGAATCAGCTCCAGTCAGGAAGGCACCTGGAGACTCCCTGATCGGCGGCTCACGTCTTGCCAGCGACACCTTAACAGCGAAGATTACAACTAACCCAGGCGAAACCTTCATCGACCAAATGATAAAGATGGTGGAATCCTCCAAGCGACCAAAGACTCCAAACGAAGTAGCCATAACCATGGTGCTGATTGGCTTAACCGCCATATTCACCATAATCATACTTGCATTGCTGGGCACATCAGTGACGCTTGGCCTTGGAGCAGACCTCTCAGTGCTGATCGCATTATACGTTTGCCTTCTTCCCACAACCATAGGTGCCTTGCTACCTGCCATCGGCCTCTCAGGCATAACTCGACTCTACAAAAACAAAATCGTAGCAAAATCAGGTCAGAGCAATAGAAACTGCAGGAGACACTGATGTTGTTCTCTTAGATAAGACAGGCACAATTACCGTTGGCAACCGTCAAGCCATAGAGTTCATAGCGTTTGAACCATATACAGAAGAAGACGTCGGCGAAGCGGCATTCTTATCCTCTTGGCATGATGATACCCCTGAAGGACGAAGCATACTAAGACTTGCCTACGAAAAAGGGTTCGTACCAAAAGAACTAAACTCCCTTGCAACTTCAGAAGTTTTTCCATTCTCTGCTAGTACTCGAACAAGCGGAGTTAAGGTAACTACTCAATCAAATTTGACGCTTCCAAAAGGAGGCAAAGTCATTTTCCAAAGGCAGAGAATGAGGAGAAAAACTTCCTCAGTCTCTGGATGAATCGATGGCTTCACCTTTTGAACCTCAGATCGATGTTCTCAAAGGGTGCTCCGGAGTCAATCAAACAATTGTCATCTTCGGTTCCCCAAAACTATGACCTAATAGTTGAAGGCATTTCTTCAGCGGGAGAAACTCCGATAGCCATCTCAGTAAATGGCAAAGCCATCGGAATCATTAGACTGAAAGATGTCCTCAAAGTAGGCATAAAGGAAAAGATTCAAGCGCTTAAGGTCATGGGAATCCGTCCTGTCATGATTACAGGAGACCAGCCGCTTACTGCAAAAAGTATAGCTTCCGAGGTTGGAATTGACGAGTACGTTGCTCAGGCTAAACCTGAAGACAAATACAAGATAGCTAAGAGAGAACAGGCTGAAAACAGAATCGTAGCCATGATCGGCGACGGAACCAACGATGCGCCAGCACTTTCCGCTGCAGATGTTGGTTTAGCAATGAACTCTGGCACTGAAGCAGCAAAAGAAGCCGCCAACATGGTGGATTTGGAATCAAACCCAGCAAAAATAATTGACGTTGTTATGTTGGGCAAGCAACTGCTTATGACGAGAGGCGCAGTTACAGCTTTCAGCATCGCCAACGATATATCAAAATACTTTGCAATCATGCCAGTTATCTTTGCAGTTGCCCTTCCACAGCTGAGCAGTCTCAACATCTTACAATTGGGTCTTAAGAGTGCTGTGTTGTCAGCTCTCATCTTTAACGCGATAATCATTCCGCTTCTGATTCCGCTCGCTATGCGTGGCATCGCCTTCAAACCTACCAGCACAATGACGCTTTTCCTCAAGAACACCTTAATTTACGGTGTAGGCGGAGTTATCGTGCCCTTTATCGGAATCAAACTAATAGACATGCTCCTTGTAGGAGTATTTCACATTTAGGAGGAAAATGTATGACTGAACAAAAAGAAAAATGGAACTTCAAACCGATTATAGGATTAGCACTGGTTTCGCTGTTAATCTGCGGGTTATTTTACCCGTTCCTAATCACAGGTATTGGCCAAGTTTTCTTTCCTAACCAAGCAAACGGCGACCTTGTCCAACTTAACGGGCAAACAGTCGGATCAAACCTTATAGCTCAAAGCTTTACTTTGCCCATTTTCTTCCATACAAGAAACGAGACCGCAGTCGCCTTCTGCATCAGGCGTTGACCCAGACATTACTCTGCAAGATGCTTATTCGCAGATTCCAGGAATAAGTAACGCAACCGGCATATCCGTTGACTCGTTAACGGACTATTGTTAATCAGAATCAAGAGGGGACCTTTTGGGTTTTTGGCAGCCCATACATTAACGTCTTGAGAGTCAATTTGCTGCTCATTAAAGATTATCCTTCCATCTACGGTAATTTTACTAGCTAAAGCTATAGTTCGGTTAGATGTGTATTGCGGCAATAGCTCTAGCTATTTTACTGTTTTTCCAGTAATTAGTTTTATTTCTGTACGTTTGTAGAGTTAGTTATTAAAATACTCTGCGTATATGTAGGAAAAGTATAAATATGCGCAATTCATGTTCAATGAGAAAAAGACGACCAATATGCCAAAACTACTAGCATTCGTAGATATATTTGTAGAATCTCAAGAAATGGACAACGTCTTAACCGCGCTTACCCAATTAGAACACCTCGAAGAACTTTACGAAGTTACCGGCGAATTTGACATCGTAACTTTAGTGTCAGCCGCTGACATAGAAGAATTTCGAGATATCCTCAAGAACAAGATCATGAAAATAAAAGGCGTTAAAAGCACCGTAAGCTCTATCGTGCTTAAAGCTCACAAAGGTCCAAAATGCGAAGAGTAAGGTTTTCCGCTCTGAATTTCTGTTGAAGTGGGCGATAAAATATTGGCGGGTCCGTTAGCCCGCTCCACTTTGCAAATCAGTGCATTTTGGTTCTCAAAAATGCTCAAAAGCCACCTCGCCCGTTTACATGTTTCTAATGATGTAAGATGGAGAACAACGATAGTCACGGTCGTTTCGAAGCCTCAGTCAACATTTTTGTCGATCCGTCTCAGAAGGCGCAAGTTATAGATGCTCTCGAAAAAGTCGAAAACATCGAAGAAATTTATGACGTGAAAGGCGAATTTGACATTGTCTCGATTGTTTCAGCTTCGAGCGTGGAAGAGTTCCGCAATGTCTTGCATAAGAAAATTATGAAGATAAAAGGCGTTAAAAGCACATTAGTCTCCGTCGTACTCAGAGCTCACAAATGTATCAATGCTCAGATCAGCAATATTCAATCGGAGTAATCGAAAAGCAAAAATTCAGGTGATCTAATTGCATAAAATGCATGCATTTGTTGATATTTTCGTCGAGTCGCAACTTATGGACGAGGTTATACAGGCACTCTTTACGATAGAAGATGTTGAGGAGCTTTATGAGGTGACTGGAGAATTCGATATTATTTCCCTTGTTTCAGCTAGTGACATAGAAGAGTTTAGAGAAGTCCTCAAAAATAAGATAATGAAAATACATGGTGTAAGAAGCACTGTAAGTTCTATTGTGCTAAAAGCTCACAAAGGCCCAAAATGCGAAGAGTAAGGTTTTCCGCTACATTACGAGGTAAATGAGTTTTAGTCTATTAATTAATTTCTTGAAGTAGTTGTAATGATTTAGCCGAATGCTATTTGGAAAATTCCCAAGCAAAATTGAATCTCCAAGGGTCACATTTCTCAGTTAGTCTAATTTTGCCGTCTTAACTTGATTAGCACGAAATTTTGAGTTATCAAAGGCTTTTGGAAATGCTTCTTCGGATACTTTCCGAACTAAGACTTGAATTTCTGGCACCCGTACGTAAACCTCTTGCGAATCACTCTATTTCTGATAAGACAATACTCTTCCGTTTATAACGAATTTTCGGGATAATATCGAAACTATAGCTCGTTTAAATATCAGCATAGTAGGCACCTTGTCGGCAACTTTCCACCACTTTTTGTCACTTTTCTTCACTTAATTTCACTTTTTTCACTCAACCTACAAAAGATTTAAGCTCTAAAACAAAAAAGCAACCCAAAACACAAACAACAATCCGCATAAAAAATGTCAATAAGTTTTCATCATCAAATTTATGGGGGAAGCCAAATATAGATAACTTGAAATAAATGAGCTTACGTAAATCTAACGTTTCAGAGGTTAAGCTATTTGATTCCGATTAATTTACCTAAAATAGGCGAAGAAGAAGTTGAAGCTGTTGTCCGAGTTTTAAGAAGTGGAATGCTCACTAGTGGACTTGGTGCAGGTCCAAACGTTACTGAATTCGAAAAAAACTATGCAGCGTTTGCAGGTGTTAAGCATGCTATAGCTGTTAACACGGGAACTGCTGCTCTTCACGCCGCCATGTTGGCTGCTGGAATAGGAGCAGGTGATGAAGTCATATTGCCTGCTTTCACGTTTGTCGCTACCGCTGAAGCTGTGGTGATGGCAGGTGCGAAACCAGTTTTCGCAGATATCGATCCAGAAACCTACAATCTTAGCCCAAATGCCATCAAAAAAGCTGCTAACAAAAAAAACTAAAGCCATTGTGCCTGTAGATTTGTATGGTTTACCCGCCGACATAACGCCTATCAGAGAAATTGCCTGCCAAACATGACCTTTTTGTCATCGAGGATTGTGCTCAGTCTCATGGTGCAACCTATCAGGGCAAACCCGCAGGTTTCTTCGCTGATTTGGCTTGCTGGAGTCTCTACGCGGCCAAAAATATTGGTACTGGCGAAGGTGGAGTGGTAACTACGGATAACGACGAATTGGCTGAGAAGGTTCGGATGGTTAGGACGCATGGGGAAAAAGTCAAGTATACTTCGCTTATGTTGGGTACGAATTATCGAATGACGGAGATTCAAGCAGCAATAGGTATTGTTCAGCTTAAAAGATTGCCTGAGTTTTTGGCTAAACGAACCAGCAATGCTCAAACTCTAAATAGGCTCCTGGGCAAGTCGGAGAAGATAAAGTTGCCTGCGCAACTAAACAATCGAACATCAAGTTGGTATCTTTACACTGTTCGAATTATAAATGGAACCCAAACCCAGCGAAACAACATAATTTCTGAGTTGCATAACAAAGGAATAGGAGCTGAAGCTTATTATCCCACACCAGTTCATCAGATGCCATACTATCGGGAAACTTTTGGACAATTTAATCTTCCAGAAACAGAAAAGGCAGCGAACCAAGTTCTCTCATTACCAATACATCCAGGCGTCACGGAAGAACAGATACGGTTCATAGCGGAAACATTTATGCAGCAATTATAATAATCTCGAAAAAGAACGGATTGACTTTACTACCATTAACAAGAAGCATAGCGCGTTCTGACAAGTTAACTCTTTCAAAGTTAATTTTTTTATTTCATTCGGGTGAAAGCCCAAGTGCCAACCACAATCATGATTCCGTCAAACAAAGCAACAACTCCAAGATCAACCCATAAAGATTGAATCTGAAGAGGCACCCATGCAGCCCCCAATGTGACATGTCGTAATGCGTCAACGCCGTAGGTTAAGGGGTTCCATGCGGCGATGTCGGTTAACCATGTTGGAAGGCTGCTTCCTTTGAGTAGAAACAATGCGCCGCTTAGAAAGAAAAGTGGCAGGTTAACGAACGTCTGGATGGCGCCGAAGCCTTCAAGGTTGCCCATGAAGCTTGCAATTATCAATCCGATGCTTACCAAGCCGAATGTGATAAGCAGCATTATTGGCAGCGCATATAGGAAAGTTATTGGGTTAATTGGGATACCGAGAGCTAAGCCGATTGCGAAAACTATTATGCCCTGCAGAAGAGCGTCGGTGCTGTCGCCAACCATTTTGCCGAGAAAAATTGTTAATCGGGAAACTGGCGAAACCAAGATTTCTTTCATGAAGCCGAATTCTTTGTCCCAAATGACGTTTATGCCCATGAACATGGCTGTGAAAAGCAGTGTTTGACCGATTATGCCTGGCAGAAAAACCTGTTGATAGTTTAGGTTTGAAGGCAACGTGAAACGTGTGGCGAAGGCAGCGGCGAAAATGACAAGCCACAGCAAGGGTTGAATGAAGCTGGTTACAAGCCGTGTTCTGTCTCGCAGGAACCGTTTGATTTCTCTTAGCCAAAGAGTGTAGAATCCTCTGATTTCAGCTCATCTTATTTCCCTCCTGCGAGCGGCTGCTACTCCATGCAGTTCCTTGCTTGAATCTTCACGGATTGATCGCCCAGTGTAATGCAAGAAAACATCTTCAAGGTTAGGCTCACGCAAAACAAAAGATTCAACGTAAATGTTGTTTTGGGTTGCTAACTCCATAATTCTGGGCATGACTGCTTTTCCGTTGCGAACGGTGATTTCAAGTGCGCCGTCAACGATTTGTTTTTTGTCGAACCCTAACCATTTTGTTACAAGCTCTGAGAGGGCATCCACGTTGTTTGCTCTAACCACTACAACGTCGCCTTCAAGTGTCTCTTTAAGTTTGGGAGGGGAATCTAAAATTACGATTTTGCCGTGATCCATGATGGCTATGCGGTCTGAAAGCCTGTCTGCCTCATCCATGTAATGAGTGGTTAAAACCACTGTGATGTCATGGGCTTTTTTTAATTCGCGAATGTACTTCCAAATGTGATCTCTTGTCTGCGGGTCAAGCCCGACAGTTGGCTCATCCAAAAACAGCACTTTGGGGTAATGAATTAAGCCACGTCCAAGCTCCAAGTCGACGTCTCATGCCGCCTGAGTATGTGCGCATTAAATCGTCTGCTCTATCATCTAACTCGACAAGTTCCAAGAATGTCTTTTATGCGTTCTTTCTGCTCGGACGCTGGAACCCCATAGAGGTTAGCGTGCATGTAGAGGTTTTCTCTGCCAGTTAACCTGTCGTCGATGCTGGGTTCTTGAAAAACAATCCCGATTGACTTGCGCACTTTGTTGGCTTCTTTTACAATGTCAAAGCCGTTGACTGTGGCAGATCCAGAAGTTGGCTTAAGAATTGTGCAAAGCATCGATATGGCTGTGGTTTTGCCTGCGCCGTTAGGTCCAAGTAACCCAAAAATTTCGCCCGATTCCACAGTGATATCTAATTTGTCAACTGCTTTAAGGGAACCATATGTCTTTGTTAGTTGATGAGTTTCAATGACATGGGTCATTTTTCAGGATTTCTCTTTCAGCTATTGGAAGGCAAGGGGATTTAAGGATTTATTTATGTTTCGTCAATTGTTCCGTAACATTAAAATTTCTATTTTACTAATGATAAATGGTGATTTTATGCCAGAAATGAATTTTGAAGGAATAGCAACTTGGAAAGGCGGAACAGAATGTTCACTCTCAGTTAAAGGCAAAGAACTCGTAACAGTTAGTCCACCCCCGATGTTTGGAGGAAAAGAAGGCTACTGTGTACCTGAAGACATTTTTGCCGCTGCCTTAGCCTCATGCATAAACACACTGTTTCTGCTAATCGCTAAAAACAGCCAACTCGGACTCAAAAAACTTGAAACAAAAGCAAATGTAACAATGAATATTGAAGGCATGGAGAAACTAATCTTCACAAACGTGCATTTCATGATGAACGTCGGCTTGGAAACCGATAACGAACGGGAACGCAAAAAAGCTAATACTGTTTATGGCATGGCGCAGAAGATTTGTCCGATTAGGCAGTCTTGGGGCGAAGCTGTTCCAATAAGTTTTGAATTAAATTTTAAGTAGAAATTTTGAAAACCAAACTTTTTTCTTTTTATTTCTAACATCATTTTAAGTAAAGAACACTTCTTAAACGGCAAAATACGCATTAGCCTTAAATACCGAAGCTTTTCTATTCTGCAAGAGAGGCGCTGATTAAACATGTACAATTCCCATGCTGTTGAACTAAAAGATGTAACAAAACGCTACAACGAAATAGTAGCTGTAAACAACTTGAATTTAACGATAGAAACAGGCGAAATCTTCGGTCTTTTAGGACCAAACGGCTCAGGAAAATCAACCACCCTCAAAATGCTAATGGGTTTAGTTCAGCCCACCGCTGGATCAGTAACGGTTTTAGGATTAGACGTCCAAAAAACAGCCAGTGGAAGTTAAACAGCTAGTCGGTTATGTTCCGGAATCACCCAACATTTACGAGTTTTTAACCGGAATCGAATACCTAGATTTTATAGCTGACATTTACGGTGTGCCAACGGCTGAGAAGCAGCAGCGGATAACCGAGTACCTAAAAGCTCTGCAGCTTGAAGGACGAGAAGGCGACATGATAAACAGTTACTCAGACGGCATGAAAAAGAAAATCAGTCTTAATCTCAGCTTTTATTCATAAACCCAAGTTTTTGATCCTTGATGAGCCCCTTAACGCATTAGACCCCCGTTCCGCAAGGATAGTTAAGGATTTTCTGCATGAACTGAAAAATCAAGGTGTCACAACAATAATGTCCACTCATGTGCTTGAAATAGCAGAGGCCATCTGCGACCGCATAGGCATTATGTATCAAGGCAACCTGTTGGCGCTCGGCAACATGGATGAATTAAGAAAAACAGCCAGCCTGCCAGGTTCAGGGTTAGAAGATGTTTTCCTCAAGTTGACTGGTACTGAAGATTTGAGAGCAGTTGTTGAGGAACTCATAAAATGAATTGGAAAAACGTCCTCTACTTGCTTCAGGTTGAACGCAAGTCTGGCAGGCTAATTAGAGGAATAAAAGTCACAAGGTACAAGGAAAACAGTTTCTTAGCATATTGGCCTTACTGGGTAGCAGCAATAATTGGTGTGCTGGGCGGTCTTATTCGCAAATTATATTGCATCTCTTGTTTATTCAAGCGGAACACCACTTGGATTACAGCCTTTAAGTGTTGTAGCTTTTAGTTTCTTCTCTGTACTGCCAACTCTTGTTTTAGGTATCAGCATAGTATTCACGTTGTTTCAGCAAATTCAGTTGGCTGGAAAGGCATCAAGTCAAGTGATGTATTGGCTACCAGTAACATGGCAGGAGCACACTTTAGCGTCGATCTTAGCTAACCTGCTTGGGTTGGCCAGCTGCAGTAGTTGTAGGATTAAGCTCTGGACTGATTGTCTTTTCAGTGTTTAACGGGTTAATTCTCCAAGCACTATTAACTATAGTCATTATGTTTGCAGCAGCTTTCTTGGCTAGTTCAATAACAGAAATCGTAAGAGTTTTACAAGTACGTTTTACAGGCGCCGTCTACAAATCAAGCGGAAGAGCAGCCATATGGGTACGACTCATAGGCTCATTACTGGTCATCATAATATTCTACATAATCTATTTTTACGCAATTTCTGGAACCAGCGCTTTCATTGCAAGCTTAACTGCTGCCCAGAATGCAGCTTGGTACGTGCCTTTTGTTTGGTTAGCCCTAATAATTTCATATATTGCCAAAGGCTTGTTTTTACAAAGCCTCCTGTTCGTAGCCTTATCTGCTCTTTCTCATTGCAGGCTTGTACTACCTTGCTGTAGAATTAAACAAGCGGTTTGGACTCTATGAGCCGCCAGCAATAACGATTGCAGAAAAGCGGCGTTTACGCACCGAAAACTGGGATTCTAGGTAAACTCGGCTTTTCCAGTGTTGAAGCAGCCATAATTCGAAAGGATTTAAGGGCATTTACTAGGCGTCGAGAGTTATTAGGCGTCTACTTTATGCCAATTATCATAGTTATACTTTCAATTTTCTATTCGTTTGGAGTAACTAATGGTAATTCACCGATCTCAAGTATTTTACTTTGGTTTGGAGTCATTTTTCTGGTGCCTGCAAACGGAATGGCAATGCTGTTAGGACAAGTTTTGATAGGTGAAGAAGGACAAGCAGTCTGGCGAATTTATGCTTCACCAATTTCAGCCAAAAACTTGGTTAAAAGCAAATTTTTCTTAATCATCATTTTCTCAGTCATTATTTTATTAGCAACCGGATTCATAGGCGTAATAGTTTTTCATCCGACCCTACGAAAAACAATCATAGCCATGATTGAGGCGTTCCTAATGACTATCGCTGTCGCGTCAGTTTCGCTTCAAATCGGTTTTAGAGGCCCCGACTTTTCAGGAACACGAAGAGCAAGGATGATTCGTCAGGAATGGTCATTATTAGGTTCTGTCGTGGGAGTTATCACTGGAGCAGCTGTTTTTGCACCCGTATTTGTGCAATTCGCTTTAGCGTTATACTTTGGAACTTCCGTCAGTACTCTAAACTACATTCTCGGGGTTGCAATAAGTGCTGCAATTTCGATAGTAATCACAGCCATCTTCTATAGAATCAACGTAGGTAGTGCGAATGAATTTTTGCGAAAAGCCGAGAATTAATTGCTCGGGAACTCTTATTTAACTCGTCAAACATTGTTTTTTCAGTGATGTTTTATGCATGAATTAATTGTAAAAAGCACGGCGTTTGAATCAAACAAACCGATACCAAAAAAATACAGTTGCGACGGTAATGACGTCAACCCACCCTTAGCCATTGAAGGCATCAGTAAAGAGGCTAAGACTCTTGTTTTAATTGTCGATGACCCTGATGCTCCAAACGGCACTTTTGACCATTGGATTGTGTGGAATATACCGGCTTCAACCAGTATGATAGGTGAGAACACGGTTCCTGGTAAAGAAGGATTGAACGGTGCAAGACAATTGGGTTATATGGGTCCTTGCCCGCCTGGAGGCACTCACAGATATTTCTTCAAAGTTTATGCTTTGGATGCAGAACTCAATTTAGGCATCAACTCTAAAAAGAAAGATGTTGAGAAAGCCATGCAAAGCCATATTCTGGCTAAAGGTGAATTAGTAGGTTTATATAGCCGGTAAGCCTGTCTACCAAAGTTTGCTGCTGAGTTGAATTATTTTTAAACGTTAAGAACTTTCACTATTAATGTCTTTTTTTATTAGGGAACACCCAACAAATTAACATAAAAGTTAAGAACAAACCCTATAAACAAATAGTGAAGGCTAATACTCTATACATAGTAGGAAGAAGAATTGTCAAATAATTATCAGCCAAAAAATGATTCATTAGAGGCCTTAGATTTCATAATGAATGTGCTCAAAGAACACGAGAAAGACCTAGATAAAACAATCAATGAGTTGTCTATAGTCGCTGAACAATTTGGCAAAACTGGCGAATTAGCACATAAAGTTGAGCAAATTGAGGAAAAAATAAACAATTTACAAAAAGAAGTTTCAAACTTGATCAACACTGTATCAAGTGGCAAACCCAGAGACCCCTCAGTCCGCGACTCAAACAAAGAACAAATGGTAGAAGCGATACAAACTACACCTGCACCATTGGTTTACAATTTACCTTCTGTCATTTTACAATGTAAACATTGGGAAGATTTCCAAATGTTAGCCTTCCAAGCCTCAACGATTTCTTTTACCTATAAAGAAGACGAAAAAATTCTCCAAGTCGACGCGATTAAAGGCAACCAGATCATTAAATATGCAGGCCCGGTTCCCAACTTTTCAGACATACTAAAGGCAGGATTATCTAAGCAGCTAGATATAATAGAAAAGAATATTTGGGAAGGCGTTTTAGAGAAAATATAGTATAACATTTTTATACTCTATTTTTGACTCGCAAAGTTTGTTTCTCCGAAATGATTGTTCGCATTTAGACGACTACTAAGGATTAAAGAACCCCTAAAATCTTGTGTTGAATTTCAGTTTCCGATAGTAACTAAATCCAAAAATAATAAGAGTGTATGCATAGAGGTATTAGACAGGTGATTTTGTTCCAATACACTTCTTTTATACGATCGCGCAAGGATACCTCATGAATAAAGGAAGCGTTCAGAAGGTATGTAAACAAAACTTTTCTCACGTGAAATGTTTAAGTGAGTTAGATAGATTTATAAATTTTCTATATTCTATTTGCGGTGTAAGGTATTCCAAATAAATGAAAGAAAAAGATCAAAAGCTGCCGCTGATTGTTTGCGAATGCGGCTTCAGACTACTCGTAATTCCAGATTTAAATGAAATGGTGCGATGTATCGAAGCACACGCAGCCACACATGGGAATGACGAAACTAACAAGGAAAAATCAGAAGCTGAGCATTGCCGAATTGAAGAATTGTTAACACAAAAAGTCCTGATTTCAATAGCCAATAGAAATGGTAATTAGCTTAAATAAAACATTACAAGCATTTTATTATAGTCAACTTTAGGATCGCACACTTATCCCTATCATAATTAGCCACCATTCAATCTTCTTAATTGACAGATGACAACCGATTTATGCAGTTTTTACAAAAAATAGCAATATGCTCGAAATTCACAAACAAGGGTTTAAATAAATCTTAAGACTTTTATATTAAGAAAGGTTTCAGCGCTATGCCGCCTAGTACACTAAAGCTGTACATTGACATTGCTAAAACGTTGATGAAGTGTGGTCCCTCGAATATCCAGGACCTGTCATCCTCCTTGAAAGTTAATCCCTCCTCTTTGACGGAACGCATGAACTTCCTTGTCGATCAAAGGTTGATTAGAGAAAAAGATAGCAACTCTATTGTGACTTACGCCATCACTAGGCGCGGTACTGAAATTCTAAAATTCTTCAATATCCCACCTTTAATAAAAGTTACAGTCAATAAAAACTAATACCAAATTTTCATTTTACTATCCCTAAAGTTAACGTAGTTGCCTTCCCAGCCTACTTTCTCTGCTTGTTATCATTAAAAGAATCATATTAATGGAAAAAGAAATTAGTATTATTTATTGATTATTTAGCGATTGGTTGACCATATTTGAACCGCAAATACGTCATACTTGCCGCAGTGTTGCTTATTGCATTGATTTCTGTTTCGCTTTTCTTAACCTTCAACAAGCCAAGCAAACAAACTGTGGCCAGACCCTTTTATGTGGGCGTTGAATACGCTTACGGTAACCAATTTAGTGAAGTCAAGGCTTTGGTTGATAAAGTTAAGGATTACACAAACTTTTTTGTCATAGGCACTCCAAGCTTAACATTTAACAGAACAGCCCTCGACCTGTCATGTGACTATCTCTACAATTCAAAACTAAACTTTATCGTTTTAATCACTAGCTTTCCAATGTACAATGAATCTAACGGTTACCCACCAAACAACAATGTTTTTGATTGGATTGGCAACGCAACCCTCAAGTATGGTAGCCAGTTTTTTGGCATCTACAGGTTTGATGAACCTGGCGGAAACCAACTAGACAATGGACCATCCAGGCTAATCAGCAGCACCGCCGGAGGTTACACTGAAGTGGCTGACAGCTATGTTGGCAACCTCTCGGCTATAATCAACTATTACTTCAGCCACAGCGGAGCCCCCAGAATATTCACTTCAGATTATGGCCTATACTGGTTTGATTACAAATCAAATTACTCTACCGTTTTTGCTGAGTTCGTGGGAAATGAAACAAGACATACAATGCAGGATCGGCAGCAAATAATTTCTTTTGACAGAGGCGCCGCTGAATCATTTCACAAAGATTGGGGCGTAATCGTTACATGGGCATCTGACTAACCCACCGTACCTTGAAAATGGCACTCAGTTATATTCTGACCTAACATTAGCGTATAGTGCTGGAGCAACTTACGCTGTGGTTTTCAGTTACCGGTAAACATAACACCACAAACTACGGCACATTAACCGAAGACCATTTTGATGCGCTGCAGCAATTTTGGCAAGTCATACACTCTAATCCAGGCTCGATTGCTCTAAACAAGGCTACTGTCGCATATGTTATTCCTAAAGATTATGGGTATGGTTTTCGCAGTTCCACTGATTCTATTTGGGGTTTGTTCCCACCTGACAACTTAACGCAGAAAATTTCTCTTGACATTCACACCTTGCTCGCCAAGTATTACAGCAACCTAAACATTATTTATGATGAACCTGAAATAATCGGACCGACCCTTGAATAATTACGCTAAAGTTTACTATTGGAACCAAACAATTTCCTAAAATCGGAACTATAATGTTTTGGGGGTTCTTTTAGGACTTGAGTGGTAGGTGGGTTGAAGGGGGCAAGAACTTTTGAAAGGTAACTTTTTGATTTAGCGGCGACCTTAACAGACCTTTTTTGTCCCTTTTTGGATCGTGTTGGACCTTTTTAGACTTTTTCCGACTCAACCTGCAGACGAAGCAAACCCTAATCCAAAAAGCAGCTTAAAACACAAAGAACAAAACTTGCACAAAAAACCGTCAATAAAAAACGACTCAGTTTAATCTTTTTACCTCAGGTAGATCAAGATTTAATTTTCGCTATTCGATAAGGAATTTTACATAATGTTTTAAACCTAAGCATAACTTTTAAGCACCATACACTTGTTCACGGGAGAGAGGAGCGCTAAAATTGGACGGGGAAACTGACGATTCAGGTTCACAAAAATTGGTCCAACATACTCAGAAGGAATTAAACGTCTTAAACCAAAAAGCACAGCCTCGCATGATCAGTCCACTGAAAAGTTACCTTCGCTTGACGCATCAGGAATAGCAGAATACATTCGCTTTGACTGTTGCCCGCGATACTTCAAACTTCGTTTTGAAGATTCTGAAGAAAAACATAGGAAATGGCCTGAAGCATTTCATAAGCCACTGAGCCCCTTGCTATTTACGCGGGAAAACAGTTAGAAGAAAAAACGGTTCAAGAGCTAAAAACTAAAGTTGCTGATTACCAGGATTTCACCTGTTATGACCCAAAAAAGCAGGTTGGTAAATGGGCTGAGGCTTGGCCGCAATCGCTTCATGCATTAACTCAAATAGTTGAAAACGCACTTTCCGCAAGCTCAGAGTCAGAGTACAAACCTGTTTTGGTTTATCAAGCACCCATGATGGGGCAAATTGGTTTATGGGAAATTAAAGGCATAGCCGACCTAATTGGAATCTGGCCAAACAGGGACGGCAAAGTTAAAGTTCGCATTTTTGAAATAAAATCCTCTTGGAGAGAGCAGACAGCCCACCGCATGCAAGTCGCCACTTATGTATTACTGCTTATCTGAAGCGTTAGGAAAACTTGCGTCTAAAATAGAGTTTGAAGGCGGCGTGATTAACAAAGAATCAGACTTAGAAAAACTTGAACCCCAAGAGCTTCCATCGTTTAGACTTGAACCTTTAATCCAAGATATCCAAAGACTGCTAAGCGCAAACGGCGAACTATATCGAATTCACAAAAAACCGCTAAAAGAAGTGGAGTATCAGCTTTCATGGCGCTGTGACAACTGCGGCTATAACGAGTGCTGTGTCGTCTGCGCTGTTGAAAGTGAAAGTGTTGCGCTGCTTAACTTGACAAGAGGCGAGCAAAAGGCTCTAAGTCAACAAGGAATTTTTCGGCTGGAAGATCTTGCACGATTAAAAGCAGTGCCTAAACCTGAAGAATTAACGCCCTACAACTTTAAGGAAATCCCAGCTTTAGACCAACAGAAGGTCCAGTTACTATCTTCTGACCCCGTAATTGGTGGCAAGCTTGACAGATTAATTCAAAGAGCTCAATTTATGCTTGCCACAATACGTCCTAACAGCAAATTTTCCAATAATGTTAGATGGATGCCTTGGCTTACGGGCACTGGGTACGGAACTTTGCCTGAGGATAGCCCTCAGGAAGGTGTGGATACGTCGCTTTCTTTCAGACCTGACGGCATGGTTCGCGTGTATTTTCATATTCAATGGGATTACCTGTTAAACATTATTTCCATGATTAGCGCCAGAGTAAGCTGCACAAGATATCATGGAAAATCGATTACTATTTCAAAAATTGTTAACGTCTTGCCTAAGGAACAGAAAGAATGCATAGAAGAAGAAAAAAATCTTCTGGAAGCGTTCTTTACACGAGCTTACTAATGCCATTAATGGCATCGCGATTGAAGTTGGAAGCCCCGATGAGGCGCCAATTCACCTTTACTTCTACACTAGGCAAGAACGAGACCACTTAATGGAAGCTGTACGTCGTCACTCACTTTATATGACGTCTGCTCATGCAATGCAAGACCTTCTGGGTCTGAGGCAAGCAATTGACCAACCCATGTTCTCCATCCTTCAAGACGAAATCATGCTGAGAAAAGCAGTTGGGTACCACAGTACGGGGATTTTGCCTGTTCTCAAACAATGCTGCTACTTCGATTCTAACCAATGGACAGTTAACCGCAAAGATGGCTCACGGTTAGACCTGCGACAGGCTTTCCGAGATGGCTTCTTTAACTTTGAACTGCCATACACACGAAGCCCTTCTGGTTCAATTTCATTCATACTTGGTTCTGACGATGCGAGGCTCAAAGAAGGGTATTATCCCGCAAGGGCACGTTTTGGAAACCAGATTCCAATCGAGTATGTCTGGGGCGCCAAAGGAAGACTTGACATCAAGCCAAGTGGACGGCCACGAGAAAATAATGGTTGAGAAGCGTTTATGGTGCGATTACCCACATAAAACGCGAAAAATCACTGAAGAAGACTTGATGCTTTTGGCCGAAAAGATTTGTTTGGCTCTTGAATGCATCGAACGCTCGCTTTCTATACGCAATCGCAGATTAGGCAAAAAACCAATAAACATTCCAAAAATCACCGAGTTCACTTTAGGATGCTCAACTCTTGAGAGAAGCTGCCGTGAATTCTTAGACCTGGAATATTTTGCCAAGCGACAAGAAATGTTTCAACATTATGCTCTGCTTCCATGTCAACGGGTAGCCTCAGGCAGATCATTGATTTTTGAATGTTTAAGCGCTGAAGAATTTGATCATGATTTTGTGGTTACGGGCAAGCTAATTTATGATGGGCTTGGGTTACCAAAGTCCGAGTGCATGGTTAATGCATGCAGAGTCAAAGGATCTGACGATTCTGGCTCTGGCGACTGGATGGTTGCCACCGAAATCAGATTAAATGATCAAGGACAGTTTGAGGAAATCAAACCAAAGGGCACCGTCACATGTAGAAAAATCTGCCCGCGTTATAGTTGAAAAAGTCGATTTACGAAAAATGGAGATAACCCTCAAAGTGGTCAGTTGGCCCAGCGGCAAAAGTAGACGATACAGCACTTGGCATGATCTTCCAACCACAGACAAAGAAAAAGCCACCAATAGTAAACACATGCAACTTTTTGAAGCGGGACGCAAATACATCTTAGATAATTTAGCAGATGATATTATTTCGGAGCGGGCAGCAAAATGCCTTGACTACGCAGCCGACAATGAACTGTATTGCTTGCTGGCTGGTTTTTTGGCAGGAACAAACAAACCTTCACAGCGCACTGCATTAGTCTAAGGAAAAAGCGAGGGCGTTCTTGGGGTGGGCTGAAAACAAGAGGCTTCCACCTAAACCGGAGCAAAGCCGTTTCATTGACCGGGTTTTTGGTAAGGAACAAGTTGTTATGCTTCAAGGTCCACCAGGCACAGGAAAAACTGAAACCTTGCAATTAGCGGTTCTCGCTCATATTGCAGCCCATAAAGCAGTCTGCAAGTGTCGTGTTTTGATGGTTGCGCCTACACATAAAGCAATTCATGAATTTGTTACCAAACTAGCAAAGTCTTGGCGAACCTATTGCAAAGAAGGAAACAAAGACTTAGCCGACCTTACGAATTTATAGAGTTCTAAACAACCATGTTTCTTCATCAAAAGCAATTGATGGCGTACAATACGTAAACTACAACGAAGATGAAGAAATAGTTACGGAATTAAAAGATGCGCTGTCAAGCCAAAACAAGCTGGTTTCCAAATTCAGCAGATGGGTTTCCTTTGGTTTTATGTGTAACGCCGCCCGGGTTATATGGTCTCATGAAGAAAATCGGAGGCAAAGAACCAGCCTGGAACGAAGGCTTCTTTGACTTACTAGTTGTTGACGAGGCAAGCATGATGCGGCTTCCCGAATTGATTCTTTCAGGCGCCTTTGTTGATAAGAACGCTCAAATTATGGTGGCTGGTGACCATAGACAGTTACCTCCAATTCAAGCGCATAATTGGGAAAAAGAGGATAGGCGCACCATTGAAGAAATGGCTTCATTTCTTTCGGCTATGGATTTCCTTCGTTTACTACGACAAGAAGACCTTGGGATTGAACACGTTAAAGCGTTGCACAAAGCCGATATTCCAACAGAACGCTTAAGCGAAACACATCGATGCCACCAAGTTGTTGCAAAGTTTCTAAAAGATTGGGTATACCACAAAGATGGGATTGATTTTCGCTCTGACCAAACACAAACTCTAACGCCTGTGATGCCTCCAACAGAGGGTTTGAAAGTTGTTTTGGAGCCTAACAACATTTTTGTTTTGATTGTTCATGATGAGATAGAAAGTTTTCAATCAAATTTGGTAGAGGCAAAAATTGTTGATGCTCTTGTCCGCAATGTAAAGTCAGAAGGTGTGGGAATTGTTACACCACATAATGCTCAAAGGGGTGTGGTGAAGAATTTGCTGCTTGACGGCTACGAAAATGTGCGGGTTGACACTGTGGAGCGTTACCAAGGTGGCGAAGGTGACTGCATAATCATTTCTTCGACAGTGAGCGATCCTGATTATGTTCGTTCAGAAAGTGACTTCCTGCTTAATCTAAACAGAATAAACGTCGCCATTTCCCGAATGAAAAAGAAACTTGTAATCATTGCAAGCCGATCGATTTTTGAGTTTATGCCACAAGACGCCAAAGACTATGATAAAGCCTTGCTGTGGAGAGGCATAGCACAAACTGTAGGCTTTACGGCAAACTCTAACCCCAAATGGAAAGGCTCTCTAACAGATCTTCTGGGAAAATCATCTCAAGAAGTTAGAGTTGAAGTTTACGCTAAAGATAATAAAGAGAATTAAACTTACGCAACAAAAAGAAAGAAATAATGTAGAAATTTTAGCTTAGGTAGATTTCTGTTATTTGCGAAGGTCTGTTAGGCTGTTAAGTTTGATTTCAGCGTTTGAGATTGTGTATAGTATGTTGCCAATATAGAGTGAACGGTTATCGAGTTGTTTTGGCTGTTATGATAACTTTCGCTGACAGTGAAGTTTCTGGTCAACACAGGGCTAGCCTTGTTCGATTCATCGTAAACGTTAATGGATGTGAAAACATCAGCCTGGTAAGCAAGTATCATGGGCATTGCAACACCTACAGAACGCGGCACCATGACACCTCCCATAATTATAAGTTTGATATTTACTTGCTAAAACTACAAGTTTACTTCCGTTTGAGCTTAGAAATAGTCCAGCTGGTTCAGTGTCATTCCCCAAAGATATTTTTAATACGACCTGTGGATTTTGAGGGTCAGCATTTACAATGTATACTGAATTGTCGCTTCCAGATCCGTACCCATATGCTTTCCAATAAAGCACACCCGCGTTTTGAGTAGATGAAATTGTGTAGATGTATTGACCATCTATTTTTGCTGTGTCCGCTTCATCAACCCCTGAGACTTGAACATTATTAGTTGAATGGCTGTCACTTGGCAATGTCCAATAATAATTGAGTGAATTTTGAGCGTTGACAGCGGAAGGCGACATTGCAGACGGTACAGCCTAGGGGGTTGGAGAGTTTGAACCGAAATATTGAGAGTCTAAAGGTCCTCCAGCAAACGTGCCACGTTCTTGAGAGGTATTATTCACGTAGTTTTTCAGCTCATCTAGTGAAGAGAAAGTTTTCATGCCAGAGACAAAAGGCGATTGATTCGGCGGATAAACTAATGACGTTGTACCAATAACGTAAATCATGGAAACAAGAACTAATGCTTAAACAACTGCTACAGTTCCGTAAATTTTCATTTTCTTCTTTATTTCTTTCTGAACTATACACTCTTTCTCCATGGATATGTTGACTCAAGTTTTTATTTTATCCTAAGCCTTCGAACAAGCTGTTCTAACATTTAGAATGGCCTCATCGTCCATACACGATAAGCCTCATACCAGAATATTGCGCAAACGATTGCTCCAAATGATAAAATGAATAAATTATCACGCGTGAAACTGCTAAATAAAACAACCAAGTACAGTGCGTAAAATATTGTGGAGAACAATGCGTAGAAGAAATATCGTGGAAAAAGCAATTTACCCAATTTAACGTAATGACGTAGGACCCCAATTTTCACTTCACCGACCAATGAGTAATGGCCGCCAATTTCCTGTTTCTGAACCAAGCCTAACTCGCGTAATTGCTCAAGGTGATGAAAAGCGATGCTGGGGCTGCTGAAATGGAGGGCACGTTGAACCTCTCGGACTCCAACTGGCTCGCCTTTTTTTAGGAGGAACCAGTAAACTCTCCATGCTTTCCCTCGCAATGCATATTCGAGTTCTGTTTCGTCGCGACCATTCAACCGGTTGAACCCTCAAAGCACATAAAACATTGCAAGGAACATATAAGTCCAATCATTAGAACAGTACGTTCACATAACTTTTCCTTTTAAACAGCTTGAACTCCCATGAGCTATTGGTTGCTTATCTTTTCCACAAATATTAAATCTTAAGCGAACAACTAACAAAGCGCTAAGAGGGATGAATATCGATGTCTGCATCGGATAACCAAGTGCTTATTGACATTTTAGAAATGCTATATGAACGCGTTAACGATGACCAAGCAAGTCTTGGCGTTGACAGAGCCATAATACAGGCTACTCTTCAAATATCATCAAAACAAATGGATGACAATATTTCTTATTTGGTAGAGAGAAATCTTGTTGAACTTGCTGGAACTGATAGCGATAAATGGACATTTGCCAAGATTACAGCCGATGGAATTGACGTCATTGAAAATAAAGAACGCCATGCAGATAAGTTCTCTTTTACTCAAACCCCGACCAGCCGAATTACATCGGAAGAAGATGACAAAACTTTCAATAAGTTACAACACAAGCTTAGTTTTAGTGAGCAGGTAACAGATGCGTTCAAGCAAGCCAGCGACCAAGTTCTCGCCGCCAACATCTCTGCAGGGGAAAAGGGAAAAATAGAGAAACAATTGAACTCGCTGGAAAAAGAAATTCTGAAAACCAGAAAAGCAGATTTAAGATCGATACAGAAGGATTGGGAGTGGCTAAAGAAAAACGCTGATTGGCTAACCCCAACGCTTGCATCAGTGATGTTGGAAGGAATACGAATTGCTCTGGATTTGACGACTTCGTCTTAGTGTCCTGAATGAGTAAATAAAATCCGGGTCCCACATTTGGGGCATTCATGATAAATTATTATTTTTTGACTGTTGCATTTGGGTTTCATTTCAACGTAGCATGAAGGACAAAGAGGCGCCTTAGGCATGACTTCTCATCACAGCTTTAGCTGCTTGTTGTCGATATAACTCTTGCTTTGAAAAATCGTGATCTATATCCAATCAAGGTTGTTGAAATCTAATTCAGAAAATCCAAATTAAGCTGACAAAAAAAAAGAAAAAAGAGTGGCAAAGAGAAGAAACGTTTAGTTTGCCTTAAGTTTGTGTTTTGCTTGCTGTGCCAGTTGACATTCCAGGTGGCAAATCGGGAAAGTTCGAGTTGACTCTTTGTTCTGCTACTGTTGCTGCTTCAGCTAAGATTTTTTCAGCATCTTCGTTGCACGTATTGAAGTTTAGTGACATTCCGCTGCTTGTTCCTGCTTCAAACATTAAACCGCTTAGCATGTTTCCGATGTCGCTTAATTCGCCTTCTGCTTCAGGTAACACTCCGCCAAGTCCACAGCTGACACTGCGCAGTACTCCAACGCATGGTCCCAATGCGGCAACTACGTCGCCGAGCTCTGAAACTGTCCTTATTCTGAGCGACACTTGATCGAGTGCAAGTCTTGCATTCATAATTAGCTTTGTCATTTTGCGGATTTCAGCTAGTTCAGTAGCGTAAATGTTGGCGTGTGCTGAATCATGATTTGTGTATGCCTGTACCAGTTTAGAAAACAATGTTTTGTCTTTCTGTGTAAAGCGTTCATTGGCTTGGTCGAGCTTGTTGATTTGCAAGTCAAGTTTTCGTACAGCTAAGTCTAAGGCTGTTTTTAGTGGTGGCGGTGGCTGAATTGTGTCATGTATTGTTTTACCGATTGATTCTTCTTCTCTTTTTGCTTCCCATTTTTTAGCAAATCGTTCAGACATGTTAACATCCTCTACATGGTGATTCAGCGATATGGGCTTTTAATGGTTGCTAACATGCTGATATATACGTGAAAAGTAAATGTCTTGTTTTTATTTGAAACTGCCAAAAATGTAGGCTAACAAACCGAAGATAAACCATAAAAGAACATATTTTTTAATCCGCCGAGAATTCTCACGCGAATAATCCCTAAGTAAAAGCACAGAGGACCCGACAAGTCCAATATTAGTTACCAAAACAAATGGGATAAACCAAATGCCTACAAGATGCAATAACCATGTAACAGGCGTCAAAGCAACGGCAGAAACATAAAAAACTGCAGCAACAATTGCAGCGTTTTTTTCGCCAAACCGCACTGCCAGAGTCTTGATGCCTTCGGCACTGTCGCCTTTAACATCAACGATTCCTTTAGTGATTTCTCTGCCCGTATTCGCCAAGAAAGCCATCAAGGCAAAAAGCAAAACGTTAAGCTGCAAACCGCCTGTGATTGCGATGCTTCCGTAAATAAAAGGAATAGCGACGCATATGCTGACTAAAAAATTGCCCGGCAACCCACTTCGTTTTCCCACAGTAACATAACTTACTGTTATAACCCACGCTGCTGCCGCCACAAGAAGACACAGAACACTTGAGAAGTAAGCCAAAACTAAGCCAACCACAGTGAGCACAGCGACAAACGCTAAAGCTTCTCTGGCGCTGACTAAACCGCTTGGAATTGGGCGTGTTGGCTCATTTACTGCATCAATTCTTCTGTCGTAATAATCGTTTATTGTCATGGCGGCGGCGCACAGAAGAAAACCTGTGAAAAAGCCAAAGACAATGTTTAGCCAGGCGCCTTGGAAGGGTTGGGAAACTGCCAAAAGTGCGCCGACGAAAACGGCTAAGCCCATCATTGCACAGTTGACTGGTCGCATTAACCGGATAAAGCCGCCAAGCTTGTTCATATTATCTAACCGTTTTGATTAAGTTTCATCGGCATATCCTATAAAAGCTTCTACTAATTTGCGTTCCTTATGAAAGTTAGCAAAACTATCAGGTGTTGTTAAAGTCTAAATCCGCGAAATTTCTTATGAGCCATTTTAATAACACTTATTGATTTATTGATTTAGAATTGCCGGCTCTTCCAACCTTTGATTTGTACGTTTCTGATAAGAGACTAAGCATCGCTGCCATAGGTTTCTTATGTCTAAAATGTGCTAGCAGATTACTTAGCAAATTTAGTTCTACTAAGAAACAGGTTTAAAAGGTTTTAACATAAAGTATCTTTCATAACAATTAATTGCTGGTGAGATGTTGAGCGACAATTACGCGCCTCTGGTCGGAGATAACTATGCGCCTGAAAAAATAAGAGTAATCATTCCTGTAGGCGGAAAAGCAACACGCCTCCTGCCCCTGACGGCTGAAACAAGCAAAGCCTGCCTACGTTTGACTAAACAGGCCGCTTGTGGAGTTTTCGCTTTTGTCGCTGGCAAGCCAAGGCATACGCAACTTTATCTTCGGAGTAAAAGGCTACACTAACTACCGAGACCTCTATGATTACTTTGAATCAGGCTATGGATTCTCAGCACGATACAACATAAAACCACGCATCCACATAAAATATCAACCTAACGTGGAAGATTTAGGAAGCGCTGATTCAGCAAGAATAAACATGGAGTATTATGAACTTAACAACCCAGTTTTTGCAGTGCAAGGCGACAACATATTTGACATCAAAGTCAAAAGCCTAATTGATTATCATAAAGAAAAATGCGCTGCCTTAACAATCGTGCTGCGAGAAGTTGAAAACGTAGAAGGCTTAGGTATAGCCGACATTGATAAGAATGGTTGCATTAAACGATTTGTTGAGAAGCCTTTGCCGAAAGATGCTCCCAGCAACCTTGCAAACACAGGCTTGTATGTGTTGTCACCTGAAATAAGAAAGATTTTCAAGGAAAAAGGCATCCAACAAATAATTAAAGAAAAAAACAGGTTAGATTTCGGCTACGACTTCATTCCATATGTAATTCAAAGTCGGACGCCCAGTTTACGGTTACACATTAAAAGGCAACTGGTTTGATGTAGGCACACCCAAAAACTACTTAGCCGCCATGAAAAACCTGTCTAAATGGCAACTTCTGCGCACTCAATGATTTCGGCGATAGACTAAAAGAAGGAAGCCCAATTTGGGTGCAAGGAGAAAGCAACGACTCAGAAAAACGCCGCCAAGAAATTATCCAAAAAATAAAACAAAAGAAAATTACCCTTGAAGGCGCTGTTTTGATTGGTAGACACTGTCAAATTGAAGATGGCGCAAGAATAGTTGATTCATGCATTGACAACTTTACAAGAATTGGCAAAAACGCAGTGGTAACTAACTCTGCAGTAATGGACAGGGTAATTATTGGAGAATGCGCTGAAGTGCACGACAGCATAATCGGAAGACACGTTGTTGTTAATTCAAGCCAGCGTAAACCAACAAAAATAACCGCTGTCTCAGTAGTTGCAGACGACGTTAAACTTGAAGAAGGCTGCATGCTTTCAGCATCAAAAATTTATCCGCATCAAACCATTCGAGGAGAATTCCAAAACCAAACAATAATAGCAAACTAAGCCTTAAACCACTTGAAAATCAAATACTTCACTTTATTTGAACCCAAATCAGGCACAGCAATAATAAAACGTTTACGAACCGTTGTAGCTAAACGTCCAGCCTTCACAATCTCAGTGGCTGAAATGTCTGAGCCTGATTTTTTAACCGAAACCATGTAGGGAGCATGTTCAACGCCTGGACCGTACTTGTAAACGGCGAAGTCGCAGCCAAACTTTATTCCAGGAGTAACAATTAAGGCGCTGTCTCTTAGGTCATGGTAAACAGCGTATTTTTCTTCAAACTCATCGTACAACTGCTTAGCTTTCTGCTTTAGCTTTTTGAGGCTAACCTTGTTCATGTCGGGATTTTCGTAGATTTCTATTTTTTTGTTTTCGACAAGGTATAAGCCTTCCATCAAATCCAAAATTAATGGGGCATCGAACTCTGGGATTTTTGGTTTTGAAATGCCAAGGGGTTTACCATAATACCCTGCTTTGTAGAGTTGTGAACCTTCAGCGGAATCCCACACAACAAGAAAGTTTTCTATGAGTTCTACCTGTATTTTTGGCATGGAAGTCGCTCTTACATGATGAACGACAGCATTCGTGCGGCGTCAGCTGCGTCTTCTGCTTTGTCAGCGGAGTTTTCAAGCAATTGAAGGATATCTCTTAAGAAGCAGCAGAACTGAAACGTCAAGTTTGCCGTTGAGAACTTTTATAGTTAATGCTCGGTACTGGTCGTCTACTATGCGCTCAGCGATTTCAACGTCTTTTGCTTTTTCTAAGGTTTTTTGTGAGCCATAGTTTAGAACCATCATGGTTTCTCTGAGTTTCAGAACGGTGTCTAAGACAGCCACGGAAAGTTTAAGCAAGTCTTTTTTGACATCAGATGAAATAACCCAGTTATGCTCCATTATTTCAACTATGTAGTAAGCTATTCCTTCTGAGAAATCAGCTATTTCACTTGACAAATTCGTGAATCGTAAAAAGTCTTCTCGGGCAATCAGAATAGCGCCTATTTCAGCTAGTTCTTGAGAAACCATGCGTCTTGCCTTGACAACTTCTTCTTCACCTGTTCTGATTTCGCTTAAGAGTTTTCTTGCGTTTTCTTTATCTCCGCTTGCAAAATACTCAACAAGTTGAGGGATTTTTCTGGATACATCTACGACTTTGCGCAGGTTATCGTTGCAAGCGTTTAAAGCTCGTCTCTTAACGCGTTCTTCTGTTTCTGATGGAAGTACCATTCTGTTTCCCCGCCGACAATTATCCCTAATTTAACATTGTTACTTAACAAGTGTTTATTAAAAAAGGTAACTCTTAACTTTCAATTAATGTTCCTAAATCTTTGAAATTAATTTTTTCTTCAAAGTAGCTGTGTAATAGTTGCGGTAGGTCTTTGATTGCTGTTCGAACTTGGAGCCAACTATCACGGTCTCGTATGGTTACTGTGTCCTTTTCTAATGTTTCATAATCTATGGTTAATCCTAATTGTACGCCTGCCTCGTCAGCTCTTGCATATCGTCTGCCGATTGAGCCTGTTTCGTCAAGTTCAACCATGAAGCCCTCGCATGCCAACATCTTATGCACTTCCACTGCTTTGGTGTCTAAGCCGTCTTTACTCATCAACGGGTAAACTCCAACCTGAATCGGCGCGATGCTTCGTGGAAAACTCATGACAACACGATCATCTTTGATGCCGTAAGCGTACTCTAATGCCACGTAAAAGAGCCTGTCAGAACCGAAACTGGGCTCCACAACGTGAGGAACGAAACGGGTGCCTCGAACAATAGTTTTTTGGCGGCTAATATCCACTTGGTCAGATTTAATTTCATATTTGTCAACCATAAATGAACCTTGTTTTTGCATGGCGTCGGCAACTTCCTGCGCAGGAACCTTCGCTAGCAGCGCAGCTACTTTTGCGGCTTCACCCTTGTACACTGGACCAAGCTTAGCCATAATTGGCTTAACAACCAATTCTTCTTTTTCCACTGGATTAGCGTATTCTTTGTAAACAGTCATGTCAACGCCGCTGGCTTTCATATGGCAGGATAAATCGTAGTCTGTGCGGTATGCATGTCCAGAGACTTCTACCCAGCCCCAGCGGTCAACTAGGACTTCTTGGTCGAAGCTTTGGCTTGAGTAATGAGCTTTTTCCCATGTTAGCTTTTCAATGAAACCGCTGCTTCTCCGCTGGCACGCCAAGTTCAACTAAAAGTTTTTTAGCCATTGCCATGAAAAACGCTTGCCACTCTGAACGGATCACTTTACGATCAAGCGCTTCTCGAACCGTCAGATCTGTTGTATCTTCGCATTCTTTGAGTCTTGTTTCACATAGCAGAATCGGTAAAACTTCGTTTTCCACTTCACAAAGAAAACGGCAGCAAGGCTCTTCAGGATCAAAGAAGAACTCTAAATCTGAAATAGTGAATTCTCTAAGACGAATTAATCCTTGCCTTGGCGAAATCTCGTTGCGCAAAGCATGACCAATTTGCGATAACTCCAAAAGGAAGCCGCTCTCGAGCAGCAGTGTAGAGGCGATTGAATTCAACGAAAATGTTTTGCGCAGCTTCAGGTCTGCCGTAACCAACCGAGCCGGAGTAAGGACCAATTGTTGTTTCAAACATGGTTAAGTAACGTTGGGGTTCTCCGAATTTGCCGCCGCAGTCAGGACAAATAACACCGTGACGCTCAATCTCTTCTTTAATTTCTGGCAAAGTCATTTTTTCTGCTTCAGCCGAGCTTATGCCTTTTTCTTCAAGCAAATGGTCTGCTCGGAAACGAGTGTGACAGTTTTGGCATTCAACCATCGGCTCCTTAAAATGGTCAACGTGACCTGACGCCTCGAAGACTTTGCCAGGAGCTATTATGGATGATTCCATTTCGTAAATACCAATTTTTTTAACAAAAAGCTCTCTTAGTTTTGCCTCAATATTTTGTTTCAGTCTTGTGCCAAGCGGACCATAAGTTACAAAGCCGCCGCTGCCACCATAAATCTCAAATGATGGCCAGAAAAATCCTCGACGCTTCGCTAATTCGTTAATTGCAGTGAATTTGTCGCATTCAGGTTTTGAGCATTTAACTTCGTCGTTCAATTCTTGTTACCTTTTTTATGCTTAGTGCTGTAAGCAAATTAAAAGGTTACTAACAAATTAACATGCTTATTCAAACAATAGATAAACGAGCTTCTGGTAAGACCCTCAGTCGAAGGATTTCAGGTTTATTCTGCCGTTGTATGCTTGGATTTGGGTAAAGTATATAATCGAATAAATGCATCTCACCGTTCAATATCTGGTGCAAGAAGACAAAATGCAGCCTCCAAGACCAAAACTAAGTTGGAAGACAGCCGTTTTCCCACTGTTAGGTTTACTGGGTTTCTTCTTGTACATTTACCTATTTCATGTAGACATTTTAGGCATATTATCAACGGCAAAAAGTGCTGACCCGACCATCTACGCAGTTGCCATAATATTCGGCATGCTAGAAGTCTTGTTCTTCACGTTTTCTTGGCGTGTATTAACCAACCATCTTTCAATCAAAATATCTATTTTTCGAGCTTACCTTTACGTTTGGTACGGAATCTACGTTGACACCATTGTTCCCGCACAATCCATAAGCGGAGAAGTAACTCGAACGTATCTTTGTACAAGAGACAAATGCGGACCATTCGGAAAAGTGGTAGCATCACTTTATACTCATAGGCTAATGGGTATGGCACTAAACGTTGTTGCTTTAATTGCAGGGATAATCTTGCTTAACTTCGGCGGAAACGTTAACCAATTAGTCTTCAACGCAATCATATTCGTCGCCGCTGCAATAATAGCAATAATCAGCTTCATGATTATTTTAGGTTTCAAGCCGAAATGGACTTTAAAAGTTATCAATGTTGCTGCCAATTTAGCCCACAAAATATCTATGGGCAGAATAAAAGTTGAAAAATTAAAAGAAGAAGCAATAGAAATTACGGAGCACTTTCATGATGCAATGGCAGAGTTCAGGCATAATCCAAAAGCCATATCTGGATCACTATTTTACTTGCTTGTTTCATGGTTTTTCAGCTTAAGCGTCCCATACCTTGTTTTTATGTCTCTTGGGCATCCGGTTTCATTGAGCATAATCATCATTACTTCAGCGATATTCTTAGCAGTCAAAGCAATACCTATTGGCATACCATTTGAAGTTGGACTTCCAGAAGCAGTAATGACTACTCTTTACATTTCAATGGGCATATATGGACCCTTAGCCGCCACAGCCACAATACTGACAAGAATCATAACTTTATGGTTCCGTTTCTTCATAGGATTTGCAGCACAGCAATATCTTGAACTAAAACCAGCAATTTCTTCAACAGCAAATATAGAAAAAACTAAAATCAATCCTGCACTCTAATTGCTATTAAGGCAAAAAATGGAACTAAAAATTGAAACAGCATCCATAAAGCTGCTTGATAAATTGTATGAAATTGAAGAGCAATGCTTTGACCAAGAAGCATTCACGAAACGGCAAATAGCCTACCTGTTAACTGACTACAATACAATCGCATTAGTTGCAAAAGCAAACAATGACATCGCTGGATTCATAATTACACAGGTTGAAATAGAAAATAACACGTTGTTTGGACACATTATAACAATAAATGTTGCATCAGCATATCGGCGAAAAGGCATAGCAAGTAAAATGCTTCAAGAAATGGAAATTATTCTTAAACAAAAAGGCATACGCGAATGTCACCTGGAAGTCCGTGAAGACAACTCAGCCGCACTAAAACTCTATCAAAATAGTGGATACCAAAAAATAAGCAGACTAGAAAAGTACTATGGCAAAGCACACGGTTTGTACCTTAAAAAAACTCTCTAGCAGCAACCAGCCAAGCCCAAATTAAAGCCCTTATTTCGCTGAGGAACAAACAGTTTAAAAACCTATGCCGCGGGTTACCTTTGTTGGTGGGGAGAGATGGGAGATTCACGAGGAAGAAAATCTAACGAGCAAACACTTGTTCGAACCATCGTTGTTTTGATCCGTAACACTACTTGGCGATGCGGTAAGCTGGAAAAATCCATTGTCCGACACCTCTATAAAAGGCATGAAAACTTTGGAAAAGCCGAGGTTTCAGTCAAAGACATAATGCAGAACTTAAACATTACTGGCGAGAAAAAAGATGAGTGCTTAGACGCGCTGCGAAGACTTGAAAAAAGAAATATAGTGAAAATAACTCCTCTTTAATTCTTTTTATTTTGTGTCCAATCGATTTAGACGCCAATTTTTCGGTTAAGTAAATTCGATTTTGTGAATACTATTTCAAAAGTTTGTCTTCACTTGGCGGCGGCTTAATTAAACCATGCTTCATTAACAATTCAGTTGACTGCCGCGCATTCTTAATGATTGCAGATGCACGTTCATACAATTCGTCTCGACTGGGCTTCACCCGTGCTACTCCTTGTTCAATCGATTTTAATGCGCAAGCAACAGCTTCCCTGGGAAAAACCTCCCATTCATCCATCCGCGGCAAAATATCTTTCTCGGTGATTCCTCGTTCTTCAGCATAAGTCAGCAAGTTCCTGTGCAGCAGCTATACACATGTCATCCGTAACAGTTTTTGCTTTAACATCGAGAACTCCGCGGAAAATACCTGGAAAGCCTAAACTGTTGTTTACCTGATTAGGAAAATCACTTCTGCCCGTTGCCACGATTCGTGCTCCTGCTTCTTCTGCATCCCAAGGCCAAATTTCAGGAATTGGGTTAGCACAAGCAAATATTATTGAGTTTTGCGCCATTGTTTTTATCCATTCTTTTTTTATGGTGTTTGGACCAGGTTTTGAAGCTGCAACCACTGCATCTACGCCTTTGAATGCTTCGGAAACGTCGCCTGTTCTGCCTTCAGCGTTAGTTTTCTGGGTGACATCATATTTCCATGGGTCTTCTTCTTTGGTTATGTCTTTTCTGTCTTTGTAAACCACTCCTTTGCTGTCGGCAAGTATTATGTTGCCTGGTTTAACACCCCATTTCATAAGCACATATGCAGTTCGAATATTAGCTGCTCCTGAACCCACCAAAGTTATGAGACTTTCGCGTGGTTTTTTTCCTACAATTTTAAAAGCGTTAATTAACCCAGCTAAGATTACAGTGGCGGTTCCTTGCTGGTCGTCATGCCAAACAGGAATATTTAGTTGTTCACGAGCGCTCTCAAGAACATGAAAACATTTTGGTTTCTCAATATCCTCAAGGTTAATGCCTCCGAAAGACGGCTCAAGAGCCTTACAAATCTTAACAATCTCATCAGGATCCTTGGTTCTTAAACAAATAGGAAATGCGTCAACACCGCCTAAATACTTGAAAATCAGTGCTTTGCCCTCCATAACAGGCAGGGCCGCTTCGGGACCAATATCTCCTAAACCTAAAACACGGGTACCGTCAGTAACAACCGCCACATAATTCCAGCGGTTAGTAAGCTCGAAAGATTTGTCTGGGTCAGCTTGAATCATCCTGCATGGCGCGGCAACGCCTGGAGTATACCAAATTGCAAAATCATCTACACTTCGGATGGCACATTTTGGAATTACCTGCATTTTTCCTTCATAAAACTTATGCATTGGAGGCGATAACTGCGCCGGTTTCTTTGCCTTCGCTAATAACTCTTCTACAGTTGGTTTAGCTTCAGATTTATCCGCAACCATTCCAGCCAATCTCCTGTTTCAGCCAAAACAGACGTCGCAGAAGATTTTAAAGTTTCCATTACGAAAAATCTGGACTTAGGAACTTTGTTATTGATGGGTTTTTGTGCAGTTTTGTTGCTTGTGTTTTGGGTTGCTTTCTTGGTTCAAAGTTTAATTTGTTTGCAGGTTGCGTCTTTAAATGTAGCAAAATGTAGAAATCTGTGAGAATCTGTAAGAAAATGTAAGAAAAAGGAAAAAAACGGAAGAAAAAGGAAGACGAAGGTTACCGTAAACTTTCAAGAAGTGAAGTTTAAAGTATTTGCAGATTGAGACTTTGTTTGTCACTGAGTGTCATTAACTTCATAGAGCGTTATAATGCATCAAAAGTGAGTAATCATGCCCGCTACTTTCCCCAAAAAAGTTATTCTTTAGACAGGTCTTTCAAAGAGAGAGCAGGCCGCAAAATCCAAAATTGAAACCGTTTTTAGAAAAATGCTCAATTTCGAAAAAACTTAAAAATGATAAAAAAGCAAAAAAAAGAGTTCTAAACTTTACAGATTGGAAGCTTAGTATCTTGGTCTGTAACCGCCGCCGCTGCCGCCACCGCGACGATCTCCATCTCGACCGCCACCGTAACCGCCGCGCCGCCACCACCATATCCGCCGCCACCGCGTCTGTCTCTTCCGCCGCCGTATCCGCCGCCACCGAATCCTCTGCCGCCGCCTCTAAATGGTCTTCGTTCTTGCTCGTATGTTTTGCTTGAAACGTTGTTTTCTGTGTTAACTTCTACTGCAAGTGGTTCTTTTGCGGGTTCAAGTTTGCCGTATTTGCCGATGTTTAAGCGTATGTTGCCTTTGAACAGTGTAACGTAGCCGTTTTCTACGCGGATTGTGTCGCCTTCGTTGACTTTTTCAATGTTGTCATCCCAAAGTGTCAGGTAAACTACACCTGTTTCGTCTCCGACGAGCGCATCACTTACTTTGTGTGCAGATCCGTCTCGACCCATTGGGATTTCACGAACTTCTGTTTTGGATACTACTTTGGCCGTAACATTAACCGCTTTAGATTGTGGGGTTAAGTCGCCGACTTTTGCTTCTACTGGTGTCTTTTTGTTTTCGAAAAAACCTTCAACAGCCAATTGATTCTACATCCTAGTTTTTGATTTCCAAGACAAAACTACAGATTCTTTGCACTTAAGTGTTTCGCTTTATAAATTTCAGGTTTTACAGTTTTGTTTCTAAATGAGAACTGAGTTGAAGCAGTTTTTAGATAAAGGGTTTGGCAAAATGTGATTGATTGTTTTAGTCAATTATTATAGTAATGAAACGAAGCTGGAGTCAATTTTGTTTTTTTGTTTACTTTTTTTGCATGTGAATATTGTGGCAGCTATTGCTATTGCTAATGCAATGATCAGGGCTATTGTGATTGTGGTTGGAAATTCTGGAACGGTTGGAGTGGACGTTGAAGATGTTGGTGTGCTCGATGAAGTTGGAGTACTTGAAGATCCTGATGCAACTGCGGTTACTGAGCTAGCTGTATCTTGATGATCAATGTTATTAGAGTTTTGCCCAGGTATGGCTTGATCGGCAAGCTCTGTCGTTAAGCTTAATCCTGCTGAGCCCGTGCTTACAACGTTAAATGTCAGGGTCACTATTGTTCCGCTTCCTGTAAAGCTAGGGGTGCCATGACCAAATGATTGAGCTACCAGACTCGTAACTTCCAGATACCTTTGTTTCGTTAACGTAAATGTCTCCTGCACTGATAGTATTGTAATCATGATTTATTGTTCCGTGAAGAACTCCATTGGACTGTGAGTCTCCTACATTTAGAGCTACGTTTGAGAGGCTAAGAACTGAGGGGTTCCATTGAAAAATAGCATCTATGCCGAAGAGGTTTTGGACATTTGAGATTGCAAGAGTAACTGTTAAAGTGCTGCCTACAGCGGGTTGGGTGGTGGATGCGTTGCGTTAACTGTTGTGCTTTGTGCTGAAACAGAACAGATAAAGCAAAATGAAATCAAAGTACAAACTAAAACAGCTAAAATCTTTTTGGACTTCAACTTAATCGGGTTTGCCATTTTATTCACTTTTCGCCCGTTCGGTAAGGTTCACTATTTTATCTCTCCCCTTCTTATATCTTGTTATGTTACCCTTTTTCTCTAAAACAGTCAGCAATTGACTCGTCTTAGCCTTGGAAAACCTGCATTGCTCCACAATAGCTGACTGATGCATGCTACCACTTGATGACTTTAGAAGTTTCAAGATTTTTCCTTCTTCAGTTTCCAACTCCTTGGAGTCTGAGGGAGCAACCATTGCGGTTTCCAGCGAAGCTTTTACGCCGTTTGAACATGTAGAAACCTGAAAAACTTAAGGCTGCTACAACGACCGCAACAACAGCAATAATTATGTAGGGTTGGTTAAAGTTATTATTCAATGAAATGTTTGTTAAAATGATCTCTGTTTTAGCGACTAACTAAGTCCTGCGTTCCAGCCCAATCCAATGTTTTATCTGAATCATCACGTTGATAAGGTGTAGGAGTAACCGATTTAACGCTAAAAGTTGACGGATAATTTATCTGCAATTGAGCATCGCCATAAAGTTGGGTAAAAAAACCATTAACTTGGAAAACATCTCCGAAAAGTATGTCTCTTCCCTGAATTACACTAAAGTTTTGCCACAAAAAAGAGAATTCTGTGGTTTTGGATTGAGACGATATGTTTGTATTTATCTGAATAGAATTTTCATCAACGGTCATAGTCCGGTGGGTTATGTTTGAGGCGGAATCAACGAGGTTTAAAACTTTATTTTGAAAATCACTAAATGAGTCTACACTTGCATTGATGTCGGAGAAAATAGTTATTTTCCATAATGCCGACCCGTCGCTGTTTATTTGAACTGAGTATGCGGCATAGTTTTGACAATTTGCCGAATAAAGTGGCAGAAGCAAAAATAGAATTATGCAGATGGCGTAGCAAATGGCTAGGCGGCGATGCTTTCATTTTAGTTCTCATTAAAAATAAGTTATAGCTTATTTAAGAATTATAAATTTATTGTACTTATTATGAATTCATTTGCCCGCGCTTTTCTGTGTTGTCTGTGTCTATTTTTGTTGGGCGAATTGAAAGTAAGCCATGGAAAGCTCTGATTTGACTGTAAAACAAGTGATTTATGTTGAAAAACAGTAAATAAACTTGAATGAACGCTAATGAACAAAAATGAACTGTTAGAGAGCATATTTGACAAAAATAAGCCCAGAAACGCTTTTATCCGTAAACTAACAAGGGGTTTTCAAGAAAAATAAAGAGGAATAGAAGAATGAATAAAAAAATTACCAATTGTAATTGCTATCATAGCATTATTCGCTGTAAGCAGCATCAGTTTAGCAGTTGCTCAAACATCAACGGCTAACCCATCGGCCACGGCAACAAACATGCCAAGCGCCCTCGCCACGCGAAGTTACATACGGATTAACGGCGTCATAACCCAATGGGGAACAACAACACGTAAATGGCGCTCTTCAAACCCAAGCTGGAGCATCAGCACGCGTAGATTTAAGTACAAACCAGATAGCTATGAGCCACTGCGATATGGACAACTAATACTTCTCGTCCAATCAGCGCAATGATAACAAAAGAAAACTTTACTTATGTCTTCTATGAAGCGAGATTAGCGAATGGTTCAGTATCAACTTTTAGCACCAGCATACCAGGCACAACCTACTTCCTTAACGGCACATGGAATATCTTCACTGTAGTAAGCAACGTAACAATTATCACAAACGATGAAGGACAAATAACAAATGTTCACCGAGACATAGACACTTCGGTTCAAAAAGCATATGGAGAACTCAAAGTTACAGACAACGGGAACAAATTCACCCTATCAATAAATAGAATAGACCCATTGACTGGCTCAGTTTTCCACATCAGTGCAAAAACAAGTTCAGTTTAATCCCATTCAAAGTAACTGATGACACAACAACCAATGCAGTAACCAGAGCAGACGTAGCAGCAGTCATAAGATCATACGGTGCCATGCCAGGCTGGGGCAACTACGACGCCAAAATGGACTTCTGCGGCCACTTCAAAATCGACATAGCAGACCTATCAACAGTCGCATCTAACATGTAAAATAAATCCAACATACCCTATTTTTTCTTCTTATTTGTTTTAGAATACCATAAACGATTAAACTTAATTTGTTTAGTTTTAAGATTTTTGATATAACCGAATTAGTTACTGATAGTTTTGTGCTTGTTTTTGTTCTTTGTGTTTTAGGCTGCTTTTTTGAATTGAAGCTTGTTTCTTTGCAGGTTGAGTCGAATAAAGTCCAAAAAAGTCTAAAAAGGACCAAAAAGGTCTCTTAAGATCGCCGCTAAATCAAAAAGTTCTTGAAAAAGACAACAAAAATAAATTCCGAAACTCAATAACCAAAAAGCTAAAGTTAAGTTAATACGATAATTGTGCTCTAAATTTTGATGGCGTTGAAATGGCGGAAGCTAAGAAAAACGTTGAAGAACCTGAGTTACAAAAATCAGTAAAGTTGCCATGCGGATGCATCTACCAAGACAAAGGCTGGATACTAACCCGAGTCAACGAATGCGAATATCACAAACGCAAGAGAACAACTAAACGTCCATTCAAGCCTAAAGCTGAATGTGTAAGACCTTAAAGAAAAATGAGCACCAAAATTAACCATTCCTATGCAACAGAACCTGAAATAATTTTGCAAGCAAAAAACTTCAACTAAATTTTCATTACAAACATGTCAAAGTTTTCCATAAGAGATTTAACCGTCAAAGCTTATGTTTGAGGAACATGGCATCAGCAGACATTCCGATCCAACAGAAGCAGAAATCATCTCGTTTACGGCAAATTCTCAAGTATACTCTTGAAGTAGTGTTCATGGTGGCGATTTTAGCCGGACTACTTTATTACATCGGGACAACTGTTCCCTCAACCTTTAAACCGGGAGAAATGACAATCCTAAAAGGTGTTGACTATATCTACACCACAATTCTCACAATAAAAATTGAGTATCTGCTCCTCGCTTTTCTAATGTACTTTGGAATAAACGTTCTTTTCGCAGTGCGACTCAGACGGGTGCTTAGCAAAAACGGAGTAAAAACATCGTTTGGAAAAACTTTGCTTGCCCAGTATGCAGGCATGCTAACTAGCGACGTTACTCCAGGACGTTCAGGTTACATTCTCACGCCAGTTTACTTGAGGGATCAAGATGTCCCTACTTCAAAAAGTCTCTCGAGCGTTCTTGGCATTCAAACATTTGAATTTCTGATTAAAGTAATTGGCGGAGTAGGCGCTATAATTTATTTGGTAGAGTTTGTGCCCGCTCAAACTTGGAATAATATTTTTCCTACACAAATTGCAGGTGTAAACATAGGACTACTAATTGCGGTACTTGGCGTCAGCTTAATGATGGTTGGAGCTATTGTTCTTGCAGCCTTCACATGGTCTAAACGAGCCATCTCAATATTTGACCGAATTGCAAACTCGCGCTACCTCAAAAGATTCACAGGCGGCTTAATGGGAAGGCTTGAAGAATACAAAGTAAGCGCCAACAGCACAAGCAGAGCAATCCCGGAAATAGTTACTTTGACCGTAATATGCTGGATACTAAAAGGTTTTGAATGGTACTTTTTAGGTTACGCCTTAGGAATCACGCAGATACCGTGGATAGCATACTTCTTAATTCACCCTCTGGTAACTGCCTTAGCCTTCGTGCCGATAACTCCAGCGGGTATAGGTGTGCAAGAATTTGGTATTGTTGGAATCTTTGGGCTTTTAGGAGTGGCTGCTCCGTTAGCAGGCGTATTTGCTTTGCTTGCCCGCGGTCTACTTATTTTCGAAGATCTTGCAGGAGTACCTCAGATTGTTAAGTCCACAAGCCTAATCTTTTCTCGTAAAAAACCTGAGACCACAATAGAACCTGAACCTCCAAAACCTATCTAACACGTTTCACCTTCTTAATCATTTTAAAAAAGTTTTGCAAAAAGTAAACATTTACTACCTAACGCATGGAACAGTCGCTACTTTTGCTATTTTTCTTCAATGGCATTTAACGCGCTCAACGCATGTATGAATAGCCTTCTTTGCCCTAGTTTGCAGTTCTATAGTTACAGGTAAGATCAAAATTACTTCATTGATCGGTTACATCCGGGACAAAATACTACTCCATGATCAACCGGGTAGTTACAGAATTTACAAGCAGATTTAGAAAAACTCGGCTGAAATACAAGCGATGTACCGCCAGCTTCCGCTTTTCTTCTTTTGCGTGTTCTGTCAATTCGTCGCGCAAAGTACGTTGCTGTTTCAAATACAAACACAAAAGGCGCCAACATAATTAATCCTGTAATAGGAGTAGGGTCAGGTCCAAAAATCCAAAACACCATAAGAATTATAACATAAGCGATAATCTTGTTTTTGCCTTTCAAATATCTTATAGGTAAAACTCCTATGTGAACTAGCATTGTAAGGAATACTGGAATTGTATAGAAAACTCCGCAAATTACAAAAAGAGTAAAAATCCAGCTGTAGAAATCCTTAATAAAAATGAAGGGAACCGCGCCACCTTGCATTGTAAAATAAACTAATATTCTAAAAGATATGGGAATTATGAGGAAATATGCCATAGCGGCTCCTAAAATTAAAAGACCGATAAAGGATCCCAAGTAGTATCCGAGAACTTTCTTTTCATTTTCATACAGAGCAGGTTTGATAAAGGCAACAACTTCGTAAAATATTACTGGAGAAGCCAAGAGCAGACCTATTACTATGGATAGGTAAGCCATGACGAAGACGGTATCTCCTAATCCGCCAGCAATTAAGGTTGCTTGAGTTGGAAGAAAAACAGCTTTTATATGAAGCATTACTAGTGAAAGAAGGGGCTGGTAACCGCCTAAAGGGTTGGTTAAACCAGCAATATTAGTAGGCAACCATCCAACTATGGTTGCAACAATAAGAGCAACCAGCACTATTTTGAAGCGGCGTACTAGCTCATCCATATGCTCCCAGAAGCTAGTAGCCCAGCCCTTGAATGGTGACGAAGATTCATCGCTCATAACTATTCCGGTCCTACTTCTTCAAACAAAGACGGCAATCAGAATGTTCACTGTCAATTCGAAGTTTTGCTAAATTATTAGCAGTTAATTGAAAGCCTTTGCAACAAACGGTTACATCAATTACTTTTGAAATTAAGTAACTCCCGTTCAATCCAAGCGTCAATTCCACAGTTCACTCTAAACAATCGATTAACTTTTTTGACCCACTTTCGAGAGAGAAAAAAAGGCTATTAAGGGCTTAGCTGGCACCTAGCAATTTTACCTTAACGGATATTTCTTCAGATATTTGCTCCCTAGTTTTACCGTCAGTAGGTATCCCAAGTTTCTGAGCGGTCTCAAGCAACAACTCATCCTTAGACTTAATTGCAGGTGCAGGTCTATATTCAACAACAGAAGCGTTGTTTGTTGTAGCAACTGTAGTTGTTGCAGCATCAGTAAATTCCTTCTGCGCCTTACTGAATTCGCCTTTAGCTCTGCCCAATGCCTTTGCAAACTCTGGAATCTTTGCTGGACCCCACATGATGATAACGATTGCAACGACACCAATGATAATCCATTCCCAACCTTCAAGCATCTTACAAAATTCTCCTACATTGTTTTATTATGAGGTATTACCTATCCGATTTTTTAATAAATAACTTTGTTGTTGTATGAGGGTAGTCACAACCGCTTGGCAACTTGTACTGCAAAAATTGGTGTACTTGGTTAAACTCAGATCTGGCGTCTGAGGGCTAAACTGATAAAAGAGTTTGTGGTTGTTAACGTGTAGTCACAATTTCTTTTAAGCATACAAGCGGTTGTTTATACATTATTTAGGAGAAACGATAAATGAAATCTTTTGTTTTTCCGCCAAGAGCCTATATAATATTAGGGCTAGCCTGCTTTGTTATTGGACTACTTATAATCTTGCAAGAGAATACTTTGATTGGCCTAGTCTCACAAATCTCTCCAAACGCCCAAAGCACATTGATATTCGGGGCCGTAATACAATCTATTGGACAAGCAGTTGTGGTTTTTGGATTTGTAAAATTAAACTCTAACAAACTAATCTCGAATTTTCAGATTGAACGGCAATTAACAAATGCCGCTTTTGCAAAAAACTTAGAAGAGCTTCAAATTAGAATGCAAAATGAACGGCAATCATTAATAGCAAGCCACACACAAACCATGTCTAAACTAGATCACCTTATTGCAGTTCAAAAGGAGCTAAATAGCGCGCCTCAGAATCTTCAACCGATAAATTGCAAATTCTGCGGAACAAGAATTGAAAAAGGAACCTTTTGCCCAAATTGCGACAAAGCCAACAACTAAGCTAACAATTTTTAAAAGTAAATTTCTCGTTTAAACCAAGCCCATCCTACTGTTGCAAAAACAGGCAATAACGTAATTATCACTAGCAAGTAGTTCAAGCTGGGGCTAAACCTATTAGGAAAAACTATGTTCGCTATTAGATCTCTTACGAAGAATTCCCAAACTGCCAAATATGAGATTATTGTTGTTATGATTAGAGCTAAAATTGCGATTTTGCGGGTGTTATAGATTTCTAAGATATCGATGTGAGCACGCCGAGATTCCGCAAATACACTTACATGCTCACTTATCTCTTCAATTGCATCTCTAACCAAAAAATCCAGTTTTGGATTAATATCTTTTAAATTTTGGTCAATATAATCCCATTCATGAGACAAATCTAAAACGGCAAGTTTTTCTCTTTGAAGCTTCTTATATTCTTCCCAAAGTTCCCGTTCATTGTTAGTTTCCTTAGTTAGAGTGCGCTCAATTCTTTCGCTCGTCTCTTTTAGGCAAACGATAAAAGCCGTAATCTCTTCTGCCAATTTTTTATCTGCTTTCATGAAGCTATCGATTTCTGCTTTAATTTCTTTAAAGTTTATATGAAGAATATATTCGCTTTCTTCCAAAAAAATCGGTCCTTTTCTGTAAAAGCTATTTTAAAAATGTCAGTTCACTTATTATCAGTAAACATAATCATACTTCAATAGCAAATAAACATTATGCGTTTGAATTTTAATGAGTAAGTAAATAAATACACCATTACGATATGTTTGTGAATTAATAGTAAACCAAGCGTCGGTTTAAGCCATACCTAACGAAAAATTAACTTTGAGTTGAACTTAATGAAGTACATATTCGTTGTTGGAGATGGAATGTCTGATTATCCTATTCCTGAATTGGGAAATAAAACGCCGCTTCAAGCAGCAAACAAACCAAACATGGATTCAATAGCAGCCCAGGGCAGAAGCGGACTTATCAAAACTGTTCCTGACGAATCAACTCCAGGTTCAGAAACGGCTATTTGTTCACTTTTAGGTTACGACCCAAGAATATACTGCACTGGCAGAGGCCCACTTGAAGCACCTTCCAGAGGCATAAGACTTGGACCGAACGATGCTGCTTACAGATGCAATCTGATAACTGAGAAAGACGGATTTATCGTTGATTATTCTGCCGGCCACATCACAACTGAAGAATCAAGCAAACTAATAGCTTCAATAAACAAAGCTTTTGGTAAACTGGGCAAAATTGAATTCTACTCAGGGCTTGATTACAGACATTTTTTGATTCTGCGCAACGTCCCCAAACCGGAACTTATTGTATGCACTCCGCCGCATGATGCAATCGGAGTACGTTGTTGAAGAAGTGATGCCAATAGCCAAATCCGCAGAAGCAGAAAAAACAGCACGGTTGCTAAGAGAGCTAATTTCGCGTTCAAGCGGAATTCTTCGAACTCACCCAGTTAATGTTGCACGGGTCAAAGCAGGCAAGAATCCGGGCAATCTAATTTGGCCGTGGGGTGGAGGAAAAAAACCTGCAATGCCTACGTTGAAGGAAAAGTTTGGTCTTAAAGGAGCAGTTATTTCTGCTGTTGATTTAGTAAAAGGAATCGGCATTTATGCAGGTATGGAAATCATTAATGTTCCAGGAGCAACTGGGTTGAGCAACACCAATTATGAGGGCAAAGCAGATGCCGCGTTAAACGCCCTTAAGAATAATGACTTAGTTTTTGTTCACGTGGAAGCACCAGATGAAGCTGGACATTGCAGAGACTACGCTTAAAAGTGAAGGCAATTGAGGATTTAGATAAGAGGCTGATTGGCAGAATTCTTGACGGAATAAAAGAACCATACACAATAGCAATTTCGCCTGATCACCCTACACCCATCAGTGTAGGAACACATACAAGAGACCCAGTGCCCTTCGCAATTAAATCGCCATCTTTGAAAGCTGACGGAGTTAAGAAGTTTGATGAGGAATCTGCAAAAAAAGGCTGTTTTGGTCTGGTAACAAATGATTACCTAATTTCGCTTCTCCTATCTTCCTCAAAAAAGTAAACGATTCATCTAAAAATTAGATTCGATTTTTCGCAGTCTATCGTAGGATGAAAGGTAACCTTGTCCTTTGTTAGTTAGAACGTATTTTCCATTGTTTTGGGTTAGCATACTTTGACGTGTTAGAATTATCAGGTAGGATTCTGCTAATACATCGTTCAAACCTACTTTTTGCATAATTCTGTTCTTGTCTTTTGAAGTTTCGCAGAAACGCATTATATGCGATAAAATTCCTAGCCTTACGCTGACGGCCATTTGGCTCACAGCTTATTAATTGGATAGGATGCAATTAAGAATGTGTGACTGTTATAGGGATATAACAAAAAAAATTCCCAGTTTTTATTGGATTATTCTATGTTAAAGAAATAAGAGCTAACCCCGCCAAAATCGCTATTACACCAATCTTTTGATTTCCAACAATCTTTTCCTTTAAAAAAAGGTAGGCAAGAACCACAGTTACCGCAGGATACGTCGCTGCAACTGGACCTACTATGGACAAAAACGCGGTCGATATGCTAAAGTTGAACGCTACAAACCCCAAAAGATCAAGCAGTCCTGCTAGCGCAATAAAAACAAAGATAAGCTGAGTCGGAAATGAAAATTTTGTTTTACTGATTTGGGTGTAGGAGAATAGAATTGTAATCGCAGTTATTCTGAGAAATAAAAGGGCTATGAGTGGTCCAAAAGCGAAGGTAATTGGTCTTAAGAGAGTGTATGTGATTCCCCAAGCAGCCATTGATATTAAGCCGTCTGAAATGCCGCTTGACCTTCCTTGCCGGATGCTTTTTTTCAGTTCAGCAAAGTTTGTTGAAGCGAAGAAAATTCCTATGAACACGGTGATTATGCCCACTATTTGTAGAAGCGTTAGTGTTTCTTGAAAAAGAAAAACTGCTAAAATCGTTGTTATAACCGACCAACTTGCTGAAATCGGAGAAACCACCGAAACATTGCCTTTCTGAAAGCCTCTATAGAGGAAAATATAGGCGATTATTCCCAAAATTCCAGCTGAAATAGTTATTAAAACTAGTTCGACTGACAGAGGAGGCAATTTAAAGAATATAACCGACAAAATAATGAGAGGGATGAAAGCCACTAATTGATTAAGAAGCAATGAAGTTTTGTATCCAACTTTATCTATGGCTTTTTTAGCGAAGAAATCAGCTGTGCCCCAACTCAACATCGCAGTTATCGCAAAGAGTATTCCAATTTCTAAAGCCATGCAGCCTAAACCTAATTAAAATATGAGTTCAATGACTTGAATTTAAGCTTAGAATAGACAAGGAAGGTAAACATTTTAGCAATAATATTAAGCTGCTTGTTTTTTATTTTCAAGTTGTGACTCGATGGCTCTTATGCGTTTATTGATTGCTTTTTGGATTTCAGGATTTTCTTCTATATCTTTAGCTTCAACCAAGAGATTTTTTGCGACACGAAGGCTTTTGGCGCCGAAGATTTTTGCAAATTTGCTGGTGCGTTTTTCAACTAAGCGAAGGTATCTGGGGAGAACGCAGACGAAGTTTAAGGGGTAACATTTGCCCTTGTCCAGGTCTACTACGACTAGTTGGATGCTGCTGTCGAGGTTTTGTTTTCCTTTTTTTATTGCATACAATTTTAGGTGCACTTTACCCAACCCCGCCCCAATCAACTTGTCATAATTTATGCGATCAACAAGTTGAACTCCTCATGTTGCTATTACAGGATAAAATAATATTAACGTTGTTGAGAACCAAAATAAGCCAATTTGTCAAGTCAAATTTACAAAAACAGAAACAAAAAGCGACTTGTTTTCGACCGCTAAATTCCAACAACGTAAACTCTTAAGGCCAAAACAGGCAAAACAACCACTACACCAAACAGTACAGCGGTCAAGGTCATCACTCGCAAAGCCCTATTAATGTGGTCAGGCGAAATTCCGTGGTCGTCGCCTAAAGTGTAGCAACCTTGTTTTTCCAATTGAGTATCCAATGCACCAGCCATAGCGGAAATTGTCCAGCCGGCATTAATGCTGACAGTTTTGTTCTTGTCTCTTTGCAGAATGCGCCATGATTCACGCCAGTTTTCCCTCAAAAGAAATGATGCGGCAACCATCAGGTAAGCTGTTAGTCGGGCAGGGATATAGTTGGTTATGGTGTCAAGTTTTGCGCTGAACCAACCGATGTTTTTGTTTTCAACGTTTTTGTAGCCAACCATAGAATCCAACGTGTTAATTACGCGGTAAGCAAATGCGCCTGGAACACCGAATATTGCAAAGAAGAAGAAAGGTGCGGTTACGCCGTCTGTTGTGCTTTCAGCAATCGATTCGACGGCTGCTGAAATAATTTGTCTTTCATTTAGTGTGTTTGGATCTCGTCTAACGATGAAGGGTAGCCATTTGCGGGCTTCTGCTAAATCGTTATTTTTCAGAGCTGAAGCAATCGGTTTAGTGTAGTGCCCCATGCCTGTTACTGCGAAAGTGGCTTTGAACAAAACTGCACCAACAATAATGTAAGCTATTTGTCCATAAAGTCCAAAGGATTGCCTAAGCCAGAAAAGCAGCACAAACACGGGAAGCGCCGCAATTAGCATTACGACTATGGCTAAGAGTACGCCGTTTGCTTTTTCAATTCTGGGGTTTGGGCTTTTTAGTTTGGGTTTTAGGTAAGAAATTATTTTGCCTATTCCAATTGTTGGATGAATTCTGTCAGGGTATTCGCCGAAGATTGCGTCTATTAGGAAGGCAATGAGAAAAATCAGGGCAGAATCAATAAACCAGGAGAAATCAAAAGCAAACATAAGTCAATATCAAACCGCGTTAATTCTTCACTATCCGCTTCAAAACTTCAATCAAACGCTCATTCTCCACCCGAGTTTTAACCGCTACGCGAACAAAATATTCGTCAACTCCTCTAAAAGAGGTGCAATCCCGAATTAAAATGCCCTGACTCAAAAGTTTACTTGTTAACTCAGCTGCTGTTAAGCCAGATTTTCGGATGTCAATAAAGAAAAAGTTTGCGTCTGCGGGAAAAATCTTGAACGAACTGAATTTTGTTTAATTCGCTTAGTAAGTGTGCTTTCTCTTTTTTTATAAGATCCCTTGTTATCTGCATATGTTCTTCATCTTTCAACGCAGCAACTGCGGCAGCCTGTGCTAAACAATTAACATTCCAAGGAATCTTGGCGCATGACAAGAGACTGATGATTTCGGGAGAGGCAATTCCATAGCCGATACGTAAACCTGTTAAACCAAAAATTTTGGTGAAAGACCGCAAAATGAACAAGTTTGGATACTTCTTGAATTTTGTTAATCATTGATAGGGCTTTTTCGTTTTCTACGAACTCCAAGAAATCCTCGTCTAAAAAGACAAGGGTATTCTGCTTCATGGCGCCCTCAATTATTTCCGATGATTGTGTCTTGTTGAATAAGCATGCTCGTTGGATTGTTTGGGTTGCACAAAAAAACAATTTTAGCCCCTGCCATTTCACTTGTAAAAAAATGATGCTTCAATATTGAAATCCCTGTTTAGTTTGACAAATTTGGGTGTTTCGCCTGCTTTTTTAACTGCACCTTCGTATTCGCCAAATGTTGGTGCAGGAATAATGACTTTGTCGCCTTTATTTAGAAATGTTTCAGCGAATAAATACATAAGTTCTGTTGAGCCGTTTCCGACAATAACGTTGTCTTTGGCTAATCCGTTGAAGTGGCTGGCGATAGCTTGCCGTAACTCGTTAGAATTTGAATCTGGGTAAGCGGGAATTTGGCTGAATGCTTTTTTTGCTGCTTCAAGAGCTTTTTTTGATGGACCCAGAGGATTGACGCTTGAGCTAAAATCCAAAATTTCTTCTCGTTTAAACCCGCTTTTGCCTGCAGCATCTAAGACCTCTCCGCCATGTACACATGGCTTAAGGTTTCTTATGCTTTCTTTGGCTAAGTTTTCTGCAGGCTTCATTTAGGTTTCAATCCCTCAGCTATGGGGCTGAAATGCGTAGGTTTCTTTTTAACGTAAATCATATAAAGGTTTGGTTGGATGCTCCATCCAAAACCCAAAGCAACTTCTTATTGACGAATTGAGGTAGTTGCAAAAAATTCCGGAGTTTTTACATCCCTAAATTTTTCTTTCTTTCAAAGAAGAAGATTTTACAGCTGTCACAATTACCACAGCAACCAGGGCTACATCCGCAACTGACATAAACTGCAACAAATCAAATCCGTTATGTTGATTACCAAGTTTTGCAAGCCACACAGAATGATTTTTCGAACCCACCATAATGTAACTACCGTCTTTAGCACTGATAAATGAGTTGAAGTTTGCTTCTAACCCAACAGGCAAAGTGACTCCCGGCAGGGTCAAATTCCAAATTGGATTGCCTGCATTATCGGTTCTGATTATCCCCACATTGGTTAGGTTTGAAATCTCCAACAGAAGGTATCCGCCGTTTTGCGTTTCTATAACATCGGTTATCGAACTACGACTTGCACCATACGTTTGGTTCCACTGCATATATCCTTCCGCATCAATTTTAAGTATCCAAGCGTTTTTTTGCCAAAGGTAACCCGCCATCAAATATCCGCCGTCTCTAGTGGTTATTGCGAGGTTGCATTCGGGTTGGAAATAGTAGCCCTCACCAGCGTAACTCGTTTTCCCAAGTACGTTTCCTTCAGCATTCATTTTGATAATCGTAAAGAATGCCTGATTTGGATCAAATGAATAGCTCACACAGGATATAACATAACCGCCATCAGAAGTTTGAAAAATGGTTGACGGGCAATCGGCTAAGGGTCCAGATAGCGTCTCATTCCACTCCATCTCTCCTGACAAATCAGTTTTGGCAGACCAGATCCAGCCCAAGCCTTCTTCAACTTTCTCGCCAAACCCAGCAATCGCGAAACCGCCGTCTCGGGTTTGAATAATAGACATAAAATAGTTTATGGGAGCTCCCGAACTGTACGTTTTGACCCATTGAATGTTGCCTTGCGAATCGGTTTTTACTATTGTGTACATATTATCTACAATTCCAGCCAAAGCAAAACCGCCGTCAAGCGTAGGTAAAAAACGGGAAAGAATTGTTCTTTTTTGATCAATTTGAATCGGCTTCGTCCACAATAAGTGATTTGAAGAGTCAATTTTCACAAGAAAGGTACACGAATGATTAGCCGTGTTCAGGGCTAAACTTCCGTCTTTAAGCTGGAAAACCGAGTACCCTGCTTCACCTGTTATGTTAGTTTGCAACTCAATTGGAGAATACCAAGCGACTGGAACTTCTGATCCCGAAACCGAGCTGAACAAAGTCCATCGAGCATCTGAAAACTGAAACAAAACTAGACTTAAACTTAAGAGCAACAAAACAATTGTTGCCAATTGAACGATTGCTCTTCTCATCATCGCACCATGCAAACACAGAATATTCACATGACATTTAGTTCTACTCAAGGAACAAAATGTTCCAAAGTTGGAACACCTAACTATCAATCATCGCATGAACTTGAATAATGATGCAAATTAAGTGCGTAATTTTTATGAAAACGTTTGAGAATATTCAAATGGATAATTTATCAAAAAATTGCAAAAAGAGTGAAGATTTTATGAGTGAAAGAATTGACAATGATTGTATGAAATTCGACGGGCTTGAGCTTGGTAAAAAGTTAAATGTTAGCCCATTTGAATATAGTCAATCATGTCTGAGCTGGCCAATAGCCACTTTTACGTTGATTTACGCTTTCTCATTCAATGCCTTCAACCTAATCTTTTTTGGAGCATCTATCGCCCTTCTCAACGGATTAAGTGTGCTCATAAATGGAGTAGCAACCGTTTACTTGCTCTTGAGAATAGTATACAAAATAAATAAAGTGAACAGTTAAGACATCTGACTTTTTATTTCTTAATCTATGCAAGCGCATTTTTTTAGATTTCGGTTCTTAAATGGCTATTAATTCCTTTTCACGAAGAAAGAATGAAACCGCGTTTTGAAAACCGTTTTTCTTGGGGAGCAAGCGCTGATACCAGTGAATCACTCTAAGTCTATACGCTATTCCAAGCAAATCAATAAACATGTTCCACATTTCTTTTGGCTTAAATGAAGCATCCAACTTGATCTTCACGGGCATCTCCACAACTTTCAAACCATAAAGATGCGCTACAGTCAATAATTCAGCGTCAAAAGCGTACCGTTTGACAGTTAATCTAGGGAAAATATCAACGAAAGCACTCTTCTTCATCGCTTTAAGTCCTGACTGAGTATCATTAAGAGGAACGCCAGTTAGAAGTCGAACTAAGGTGTTGAAGCTTAGACTTAGAATTTTACGAGATAAGGGTGCTTTGATTTGTGAACTTGAATGTCGTTTAGAAGCGATAACAATATCCCCGTCTTCCAAAGCCTTGAGGTATTTTGAGACCATGCCTAAATCAATTTCCATGTCACTATCTGTAAAAACAACTAGGTCTCCGCTAGTTTGCATGAACCCTGTCTTTACAGCGTACCCTTTTCCGATGTTTTTGGTGTAACTTACCACTTTTATATGCGCGTTATTTTTTGCGTATTTAACTACTTTAGCCAAAGTTCCGTCAAGGCTACCATCATCAACAACCACAATTTCATAAGTCAAGTTCTTGCCTTTTATGACTGCATCGATTGTACCAAGAGTATCCTCGATGAAGTCTTCTTCATTATAAGCTGGGACCACAAAGGATAACGCAACTTGACCCATTAGACAACCACTTAATCATGATCGAGTACGGGATACTATTATGATTTGTGAATTCCAAATCTCTAAATTTGCCAAAATGTGTTTTACCAATTTGAGCGAAATGAAATTTGCTTTTAAAAGAGAAAGCAACACCTTGTTTCTTGAACCGACAGGCTCGTGAATTTAGTTGGATTTGGGTTCAACTTTTATAAAAGAGCCTGAGAATATTCAAATGAACATTTCATTGAAAAATTGAGAATTGAAGGATTATTTTTATGAGTGAAAAAATTGATAAGCAACATAAAACCCAAGAGCTGAAGGACATGATAAAAGATAAAAAGCCAAGTGAATCAGTGGAGGAAGTTCTTGTAAAATACTGCCACCGACAAGGAATCTCAGTAGATGACTGCCGCGTTTACTACGACAAACTGGTTAAAGCAGGCGAAATTAAAGAGAAATAACGTTTAAGTTTTAACTTTCTAATTACTTGTAGGGCTTCAGAATTGAATGAACTTATCTTTGTAGGCTTAGGATTAAACGATGAAAAAGGCATCAGCATCAAAGGATTAGAAGAAACAAAAAGCGCAGACAGCGTTTTCATGGAGCTCTACACCAGTCTCATGCCAGACTTCAGCATGCAACGATTTGAGGCTTTATGCGGCAAAAAAGTTAAGTTGGTTTCTAGACGTGAATTAGAAGAAGAAAACGGATCAGCAATTCTTGAAGCAGCCAAAAAAGGTAAAGCCGTGTTTCTTGTTCCAGGCGACCCTTTTATCGCCACAACCCATGTTACTTTGCGGGTTGAAGCGGAGAAGCAGGGAATAAAAACCCGAATTGTTCATGGTACATCAATAATTTCAGCTATAGTTAGCTTGTCGGGACTGCACAATTACAAATTTGGAAAAACAGTCACCATACCTTTCCCAGAAAATTTTTCTGAAACACCCTACAACGTTATTGCTCAAAACAAAAATTTTGGTTTGCATACACTTTGTCTTCTAGATTTGAAAGCTAACGAAAAACAGTTCTTGGGCATCAACCAAGCCATTGCAATGCTACTTGAGGTGGAAAAGAAGAAGAAGCAAGGAATAATCACCCCGGACACGCCTGCAGTTGGTATAGCCCGGGCAGGAAGCGACAAACCAACTCTAAAAGCGGGTTTTCTTAAAGATTTAGCCATCTTTGATTTTGGAGAGCCACCTTTTAGCTTGATTTTTCCTGGTGAGATGCATTTTATGGAAGTTGATTCCTTAATTGCTTTTGCTGGTGCACCCGTGGAGTTTAGGAGGCTCACTAAATGAGTTTAGAAACACTCGCTTCAAAGTACATTTCTTCAGCAGAAAAGGTTCTAAAAGACCTTGAGCGAACAAAAACCCCAATTAACCTAACAGAAGAAGCGGTAGGCAACATTTTGCGTTGGGCAACAGATTATTTGGAGGATGCAAAGTATTATAAGGCTCAAGGCAAGCTTGAAACAAGCTTAACCTCTGTAGCCTACTGTGAAGGGCTCTTGGATGCATTAAGATTATTGGGCGCTGTGAAATTCGAATGGCCGACAAATCAGGAAAGAAAACCGTTGTCTTAGCTTCAGGCGTTTTTGACCTGCTTCATCTAGGGCACGTCAGGTTTTTGGAGGAAGCAAAGAAGGCAGGCGGAGAAAACGCGGAGCTCGTGGTTATTATTGCGAGAGATAGCACTGTTGAGAAAACTAAAGGCAGAAAACCTATAATGTCTGAGGATCAACGTTGTGCACTGGTTGAATCTTTGAAGGTTGTTGACAGAACAGTTCTTGGTTATGAGAGTCTTGACATTGGTGAAGTTATTGAAAACATTAAGCCAGACGTAATTGCGCTGGGGTATGATCAAGAAGACATGTATAAGCAGGTACGAAGTTACTTGGACAAGCACAATCAAATGTCTAAGGTTGTTAGAATAGGTAAGTTTGGAGAGAATACTTTAGATAGTTCCTCGAAGATAAAACAGAAAATAATCGATAAACTCTCCAAATAAACCGGTCATAATCGCATGAACTGTACCAAGTATAAGCCCACCTTACATCTTAATTGCATTAAACGTTGCCATCTACATTTATGGAGCAATTGTCGGCGGAAATGCACTTAGCCACGAGCAATAACGTCGTCTATCAATGGGGGCAAGTAAACCTTTTCGTTTTCCAAGGCGCATACTATCAGCTTTTCACTTCAATGTTTATTCATGCCTCAATAGTTCACCTCGTCGGCAACATGCTATTCCTTTTAATATTCGGTTTAAGAGGAGAAGAAATGTTTTCGCTACCAGAATTTTTAGGAATCTATCTTATCGGTGGCTTAGTCGGCAATCTTCTATCACTTTCGTTCGGACCACTCTTTGTTTCAGTTGGGGCTTCCGGAGCAATCTTCTCGCTATTTGGTGCATGTCGTGATTTATGCTAGGCGTTCTGTTCGGCAATCTATTCTTGGAGCGTTAGTTTATGCGTTCTTTCTGTTCTTTATCAATACAGGTGAAGGCGTTAACATTTTGGCTCATCTGGGCGGTTTAGGTTTTGGTTTGCTTGTTGGTTATTGGCTAGCTACAAGACGTAAGCCACATGAAGAATATTCTGTTAAGTACTCACCTAATGCTATGCCGTTTCTAAAATTAGGGCTGAATGTAAATTTCCACTTTCACTTTGTTGCCGTCTTTAAGATTTAATTGTTTTCTGAGGCAGACAGGCGCAATAATTTCCAGCACTGAAACGTCATAGTGGCTACGGAGTGCAGTTATTAGGGCTCCTTTTACTTTGTTGTCAATTGTAGCTGGATAACATTTTACTAGGCCGAAGGTTCGGTCTTCATTTTTGAAGCCTGGAATCTCGATTGCTGGGTAAGCTTCTATTTCCATTCTTGTTTTAATGTCGTAGTCGCTTGATAATTTCAAATTTAATGTGCCGGGATAAGGTTCAAACCCAAGCTTTTCAGTGAACTGTTTCCGATAAGATTCTTTTGCAATGTAGTAAGCGCCTTCACCTAAGCCGGTGAAAACGGTTCCTTCAAGCGTTACCGATGGAGGATAAGATTTCTCAATCAGTAATTTTAGGTTAGAGTAAAGTTTCTGAAGTTTCTTTGGTTCCAGCTTCTTCAATTTTGATTAAGCTGCCTTCTGGAGTAATATTTCTCTGTATCCAGCCTTTTCGCTCAAGCTCTATGAGGTAACGAGAAGCCGTCTGCTGCGAAATTCCAAGTTTCCCTGCTAAGTATTCTGTTGAGATTTTCGCGGTTCGTCTATAAGCACCCATCTCCGCAAGTTTAAGTAGCATGTAGAGGTGTTGCCAATCGTGTTTTTCACTCAAAGCTTGATTACTCCAACAGATTAGAAAATAAGCTGTTGGATATTTAAGCGGCTCGAAAAAATTTTCAGCAAGCTAATAACCAACAGCTAAATCTTTAGCTATCTACAATGTAATTTGAAATGATTATGAGAGAAATGAGGGTGAAAAAAGCGAAATGAATGTTTTTAATGAAATGGGCGTTTATTGGGCAGAAATGGCGGATCAAAACCAAACTGAGAAGCAATTGCAGTTTATAAAAAAGACATTGAAAGTCAAGGGTTTGATTCTGGATGTTGCCTGTGGAACTGGTCGCCACCTGATCCGGCTGAGTAAGGAAGGTTTCGATGTTGTCGGTTTGGATATTTCGAATAAGCTTCTTCGAATTGCCAAAAGGCGATGGCAAGAGGCACAGGTGGTGCAGGCGGATATGCGGTTTTTGCCCTTTAAAGCTGAAGCGTTTTCAGCTGCTATAAGCATGGATACAAGTTTCGGCTACCTACCCTCTGAGGAAGATGACCTGCTCAGTCTCATGGAAGTGCATGAAGCGCTTACCAAGAATGGGGTTTTGGTTATTGACGTGTTTAGCCGTAAACATTTAATTAACCGATACGAGTCCGGTGAACAACTCAAATGGAAGGAGTATCCAAGCTTTTTCCTGCTACAAAATCGAACCGTCGATGTTAAAGGCGAGAAACTAAAAGATTTGTGGACAGTTCATGAGAAAACAAGTGGACAATTAATAATTTTTGAGCACAGTGTCCGTTTGTATGAGTTTAATCAGTTAAAAGGGTTGTTGGAAAAGGCTGGCTTTTCAGTTAACCAGGTTTATGGCGATTATGACGAGCAAAGCTATGGCTCAAACTCTAGCAGGCTCATCTTTATCGTTTTTCTTTCCGGAAGAAAAGCAGAAATGTAAGGACACACCCGACTGTAAACGCTGAGACAGCTGCTATAATTGTTGTAGTTGGGAAAGGTTGTGACTGCGGAACCACTGCAGATCTGACGTCAGCTACTTCAAAGTTGATGGTTTGACTACTTGCGTTTCCTTCGTTGTTCCAAGCGTACACTGTAACATTGTGGGCTCCGACTGCCAAACCGGTTAGAGTTGTATTTCCAGCTATGGTGATGTTTGATTGCCCGTCTAAGCTGTAAGCGGCTTTAGAGATGTTTGTATCAACGGTAAAATTCAATGGAATGTCGTTTGTGTTGTAAATGGTGTTTTCTATTGACAGATTCGAAATAGATGGAACTGACGCTTTGGTTAAATTTGAGGTGCTGACTGGTTGATCACTTCCATTTGAGTTTATGGTAAAATCGATTGTGTCGATCCATGAAGCTATCCAATTAGCGCTGCCGGGGGTGGTTTGCTTGAAGGGAGCACCTGGAGGGTTTGCGCCATGATAGTCATTAAGATCGGCTTCAATGTTAATGATTAACTGATGTGAACCGTTTGATAATTTTGGCAGTTGAACATAGCCTGTTTCCAATGCGAAAAGTTGGAATCCTGGATCAGCACTGTCATTATAAGTTAGGGGGATTGGACTGCTAAACTGGTTATCAATGTTATAATTCAATTTGCATTGCATACCAGCACCCCAAGCAAAAGTAAGATTCAAACAGAGAAAATTGCTTGGGTATGTTATGTTAACGGGCGAGTAAAGAGTTACTTCACCAGGTAAAACCATAGAATTGTTCGAATCTGCTTTGACTACTAGAAAACTTGCGGGGACAGGGACCAGAAACACCAAAACTAGAAAAGGTAGCAAAGCTTTTTTCCCATTCAATTCTTTTCCTCCAAGTCACTGCAGTATAATCCATACATTAATAGAATATTACTCTCCCGATGGAACACTTTGTTCCAAAGCAGGAACAGCATTAACTTACCCGTCGATTTGCTGTCTCCACAATTTTCCAAACTAAACGTAAGAACTTGCCTATTTCACGATTTGAAAGCGTTTGCTACTACCTTATATTTGAGGCGCATATATTGAAGAATTAGCAATTAACCAGCGAATGTTGGAGGATACAATCATGGGAAATGAGCTTACAGAAAACAAGCAAGTATCATGGAAGGTTTTTGGTGTCGACATCTATGGCACCATCACAGCGCCAACTGATAAAGAGGCTCATTCAGCAATTATCTTTGTAGCAGGTAGTGGTCCAACTGACCGAGACTGGTGCTCACCCCTATTACCTGGAACAAATGGTAGCGGCAAATTGCTGGCCGAAGCTCTCGCCACTCAAGGCTTTGTTACGTTGAGATATGACAAAGTTGCATCCGGACCCCTCGTTAAAGAAAACATACCCAAACTTGTAGGCAAAATAAGCATGCAAAGCCACGTAGAAGAACTAAAAGGCGCCGTAGAAACAGTAATCGCTGAAAAGAATGTCAATAATGACAATATTTTTGTGCTAACCAACAGTGAAGGCGCTATCCACGCTGTAAACTACCAATTGCAAGCGAAAAATAATCAGTTCAAAGGATTAGTTCTAACTGGAGCACCTGGCAGAGCAATTGGCGAATTAGCTCGTAGCCAAATCTTCAATCAAATCAAGCATTTGCCAAATGTGCAAATTCTAATGAAACCGTACGACGACGCCATCTCAGATTTCTTGACTAATAAACCCATGAGATTAGATACGTCTCTTCCAGTAGGGATAAAAATGCTGCTTCAAAGCTTGGAAACCCCCGCTAACTTGCCGTTTTCCAGAGAGTTGTGGATGTATAAGCTCTCAGAGTACATCGCCAAAGTTAACGAACCTTTGCTGGTGGTGATTGGCAAAAAAGACATTCAAGTTGATTGGAAAATTGACGGAGAAATATTGGAGAAAGCACCAGCTCAGAAGCCTGATGTGTCATTTGTTTATCCAGAAAACGCCAATCATATACTAAAACATGAAGAAAAGCCACGCGAAGGGCTTGACGCGCAATACGTCACCTTACATTACAACGCGGCAGAGGCAGAACTTGACGGAGAAGCTACAAACGCAATTTTTGATTGGCTAAAGAAGCAATCGCAAAAGTAGCTCCCGAAGGTCCATCATACGTCCAGGCTATGAATTTTTTTAAGAAGTGACCTGCAATCTTCCAGCCCCTTCTCAGTTATCTCCACAACTTTGTATGTGCCGCCCCATGACCTAACAGAGCGTATCCTGATTAACCCAGAACCCTCCATTTTTGCCAAGTGATTCTCCAAACTGCCCTTTCCCAACCCTACAAAAGAACGCAGTTCCGAAGCACTCAACTTCTTGTTCATGGCAAGCAAAATCAAGATCAAGATGCGGGTGGACGATTTTAGGCTGGGGTCGCTTAGCTGCTCGTTTAATGATTTAATTGTGTCTGTGTTGGGGATTTTGAAGTTGGGTTGTTTGTCAGTTACCAATTTGGGGGATCCTCCAGAGAGCTGGGAGGTTTCCGTCTGCGTGCATGTGCAGAAGCTAAGATAAGAACTACAAGAAAGATTACCCAAAGAATCAGGTAAAAGCCTGCATTGGCTTTTAGGAGAGAAACAACAAAACCCCCTAACGTGTAAATAGTTAATGCCGACACAACTGCTATACTTTCTCGTGGCAGCCGCTCAGGGAACGAACCTTTAAACGCAAAGAATAAAGGAAACACTGTTGTGGCCAAAAGTCCGAATCTAAAAACCAAAAACTCGTGGCGCAGCAAGAAAATTGCGGCAAGAATCGGCAAATAGTAGGCCGTCCAAACTAATGCTATCCACGAAGGCCTCAGCAATTTAGTCCATATTGAATCCACAATTTCTCTGCGTACAAGCATGGAGTTATAAGACTTCTTGAAAATCCAAGCAACCATTGTAGCGCCCACAATGCTCACCGCTGTGTTAACCACGATCGCAACAACAAGAAAATAGCCATCTGAAAGCCCAAGGAATAGGACAATCAAGGGCAGAAAAGGTATGAGGACAATTTCAGCGGCGACAGCAGCATAACAGAGCCCCCAAGCTCGCTCTAGTATATACCGTTCTATGACTAAGGCTCTTTCGGCGACCTGCTTGATTTGCTCTGGGGAAATATCCTCGACCATACTTTAGTTCCTTAATTTCTATATTTAAGTGCTATGGCTCTTTTGACTTTTACCACACTGGTACAGATTTTGTACCCATGCAACATTATTTATGAAACATTCGCTTATTCTAGCAGACAATCGGTACCAAAGGGTAATCACATTGATAGATATCAACAACCTTACCAAAAAATTTGGAGATCTAACAGCCGTAGACAACCTCACACTTCATGTTGACGACGGCGAAGTTTTCGGTTTTCTCGGACCCAACGGCGCAGGAAAAACCACAACCGTTAGAATGCTTTGCTGCCTCATATCAAAGACCAGTGGAAGCGGCAAAATTGGCAATTATGAAATAGGCAACAAAGAAGACTCACTCAAAATTCGCAAAATCATCGGGTTTGTCTCTGATAACGTTGGATTATCTGAAAATCTGACAGCCTACGACAACCTAGACTTTTTTGCAAAGATATACGATTGCCCGGAAACCCAAAGAAAAGAGAACATTCACCGTTTTCTTGAGATGTTGGGGCTTTGGGAGAAGAGGAATGTTTTGGCAGGAACTTTTTCCAAGGGCATGAAACAAAAACTTGCCATAGCCCGAGCCCTAATTCATGAACCACAAGTCATTTTTATGGACGAACCTACCGCGAATCTAGATCCCGAGGCTTCGAAAACAGTCCGAGATTTTATTCTTCAACTAAAAAAAGAGAAGAAAACAATCTTTTTAAACACTCACAACCTCGACGAGGCGCAGAGAATCTGCGATAAGGTAGCAATAATGAATGCGAGTCTTAGGGCAATTGGTACTCCGCAGGAACTTGAAAGGTCCGTTAGCGGTAAGAAGACAGTTGTCGGATTGGAACAGCAAGTGAATGATGCCGTTTTGGGGGCATTGAAAAAACTGGCGCTCAAAAATCTGTCCACCAGCGGCGACACGATAACATTTGAGGTGGAAAATCCAGACAAGGAGAATTCACCTGTAGTTGAGGCTATAGTGCTGGCGGGCGGCCATGTCAGATCAATCAATGTGGTGGGCTCAACACTGGAAGATACCTATCTAAAACTTGTGAGGAAACAAATATGAGACTCTCCAAAGCGTGGATTGTAGCAGCTAGGGACTTCAAAATATTTAGGCGAGTAAAAAACGTCTGGCCTTCAATCATCATCTTCCCAGTTATTCTCTCGGTCGGGTTCCCGTTGATACTGGAGTATTTAACAATAAGGGGGAACCACGGACTTGCAGCGCCGGGTGTGCTTCCAAATTTGCTTACCTCCTTTTCTTTCTTTTTAGTTATAGGAGCAGCGTATGCTCCCTTAGGAATTGCCTCCTACAGTATAGTGGGCGAGAAAGTGGAGAAGAGTCTGGAACCGCTTCTAGCCACGCCCCTTACTGATGGAGAAATACTGCTTGGAAAAGCCATCTCCGCAATTATCCCAACTTTAGTAGCAATGTATTCGGCTGCAGCAGTCTTCATGGTAGGCATTGATGCGGTTACTTTCAGTACGCTTGGCTACTACTATTTTCCAAACTGGAACATCGCCACTTTGCTCTTGGTTCTGATGCCCGTTGCCATTGTTATGAGTGTTTTGTACAGTGTAATTGTTTCAGCGAGAGTTAATGACGTGCGCAGCGCTAACAGTTTTGGGGTTTTTATTCTCTTTCCACTCCTTGGCATATTCTTCCTCAGCGAGACAAGCATAATAACCCTTAACGTAAGCAGCCTGCTCATAATCTCAGGGGTCCTCTTAGCGGTTGATGTGACGCTTTTCTTTGTCAGCACCAAGACTTTCCGTAGGGAGGAAATACTAACAAAGTGGAAGTAGCAAAGATGGAAGCACGAGGGCGGAGGTGGAAAAAGTGGTGGACATGAAAGATTATTATCAAACAAACAAAGGGCGACTCCTTGGAATTGGGGGAATATTAATTCTTGTGGGCCTTGTCCTCTATTTTGCAAGACACCAAGAAGCAGTGCTCGTATTACCCATCGTTGGGGTTGTTTTGTTCATTGCCGGAGTTTTGTATAAACCTCGAAAGAAAGCAGATAGCACTCCTAAGGTGACTGAATAGGTTAAGCATTGGCAAAACATGTAGAAGCAGTTTAATGTTTAGATTCGGAAGAAGAATTGAATAGGGAGAGTAGGTAAATGAGGTTCTACACAAAAAAACGAATAACAATTCTAATAGTTGTCATCATTGTTGTAACAGCAATAATAGCTCTTCTTAGACATTTCTTTTAAGAAGCTATTTTAGGCTGTAATTACCGCAATTCGCCATACCTCTTTTGTTATGGAAAGGAGAAAACTCAGTCTCAAAAATTCTTATTTTTTCTTTTCGCCGTGCGGTACATATCGATAGCTTGGAAATGGGCAAAGGAACAGAACAGGAAGCGCTCAGTGGTCGGGAAGCGAATCTGTTTTGATAACGTGATTTCAAGGCTTTTTTTCCATTGATAGCGCACAAAAGTTATAAGCGCCCTTGAAAGACATTGAGGATTAACAGTGACCGATGCATGAACGCTTGGAAACTTCGTATTTCTATGGCTGGAACATTAGCCATAATCTTTGGTTTGTCCACACTCGTATTTGCAGTCATTTTGACTGTTGCTGGAATAGGCTTTAGATTTAGTAGACTATCGGAATTTTGGTAGTAGTCCTTAACGTGGCCCAGTGGCTGCTGGCACCATACCTCATCGGCTGGATATACAAAGTTAAAGAACTTAAGCAAGACGAAAAGCCAGAACTACACCAAATGGTCAATGACATAAGCAGAAAAAGCGGAATAGCTGTTCCCAAGCTAATGTTGGCGAACATTCCTCTTCCAAATGCATTCGCTTACGGTTCACCGTTATCAGGAACCCGCGTAGCCGTTACTCAGGGGCTTCTAGATTCTCTTGACAGCGGCGAAGTTGAAGCTGTCTTGGGGCATGAACTTGGCCATATAAAACACCATGACGTCCAAGTCATGATGGTAGCTTCGTTCTTACCAGCCTTATTCTACTATATCGGTTACTCAATGATGCTTTCAGGCATGTTCGGTGGAGGACAAAAGAAAAACAGCGGAGGCAGTAATGCACTCATAGGTATAGCTTTCATGGCGTTCTCTTGGGTACTAACCTTATTCACATTGTACCTAAGTCGACTGCGCGAATACTATGCTGATAGACATAGCGTTTCAGTAGTTGAAAACGGCGCAGAAAAACTCTCAACTGGCTTAGTAACAATTGTTGAAGAAAGCAAACGTGGTGGTCAACAAAAGAAAGAAGATCAGAAAAACCAAAGTTCCTTCAGAGCATTATTCATTACTGACACCAATAGAGCAAGCGCCGACTCTGCAGACCTTCATGCGGCACAGATTAGAAGCAAACAGGATTTGCTTCGAGACACACTTGCAAAGCAACCGACAAAAGTAGACAATGTTCGTTGAAATCTTGTCAACTCATCCAAACATTATCAAACGACTAAAGGCACTGCAAGAATTAAGCACTAACCAAGCAATCAACAGTTAAATCAAAAATCATTGCCACTCAGGAAAGGATTATTCCTTTTTTCTTCACCGATAATAGATGTTGGTCCATGCCCAGGATAAACTAAGAAATAATCAGGCAAACGCACAAGCTTTTGCAAGAGATAATCGCATATCTCTCATTGAGCCTCCTGGAAAATCTGTTCTACCAATCCCTTCATTAAACAATGTGTCACCTGTAAAAACAAGCTTTTCGCCTACGAGACATATGCTACCAGGGGTATGTCCAGGCGTAAGCATAACAGTAAAAGACACATCACCAAACTTGATTAAGCTCCCATCTTCTAAGCAATATAGGCGCAGGAAACTTATTTTGTTCCAATTCCTCAAGTGAAGGCGCATCATATTTGTGAATGTAGATGGGAACGTTGTATTTTTCTTGGAATATGGTGTCGCCGCTTATGTGGTCTTGATGCCCATGAGTGTTGAGAATTAATTTTACTTTCAATTTTTCTTTCGCAATGTAGTCGAAAATTTGCTGGGCTTCAAAAGGCATGTCTAAGCCTGGGTCAATAACAATTGCTTCTTTGCTTTTTTCTGAATTAACGACGTAGCAGTTTGTTGACAACATGCCAACCGTGAAGGTTTCAATTATCATCAAATATCAACAGCCGAGTAATGTATCATAACAAAATAAACTATTTGGCTAAACCAAACTAATGCTAACTCAAACTTGGTTTGCAAAAGTTTCGTAAGCGCTGAATTAGAAACCTTGGAATCCAGTGAGTTTTATGACACTTCTGCATTTACCGCAAGTAATAATTAGTTCAGATAGCTCGCCGTTGACAACTTTGGTATCTTCGATTTTATAGTTTTCTTCATTCTCGTCTTCCGGTGAGATTGAAATTTTGCATTTAGGGCATTGGAAGGAACCATCATCTTCGATAGTGGCAAGATTTATTGTGTATGCAGAGTCTTGTTTTTCCAGTTTTTTCATCATCATTTTCCTTCACATCTTTTTCTTTGTGTTTTCTCAATTCATCGATTTTGTTAATTAACGGTTATGAATTTTTAGTCAATATATTTAATCCATTTATAAATCTGACCCAAAAAAAGGGTAAAACTGAATGTTTGCTATTCATTGAATTGTTTAGTCTCCTTTTTCAAAGCTTTCTGGTGAAATGTAATCGCCGTATTTTTCTTTAGCTTCAATCAAGCGTTGACGTTGCAGATACAAAATGCCGAAAAGTTCCAATGGCGTGTCAGTAACGTTTTCTTGGTAAAATCTTTGCACCCGTTCAATCTTGGCAAGATTTTCGGGAACACGAATAGTGAATTGTTTAATGTAGTCTTCTTTAGCGTAGTTTTTGCCAAGAACCTGCTTGAATAGTCTGCGTAAATCCTCATATTTTGGAATGTATCCTGTTGGAGTAGCTATTGCTCCAACTTCGTTATGCACTCTTTGCTCCATCCATTTTATCCAAACATGTTTATCCTGTACACCGTTTAGGTATTTTCCGTTGCCAACTTCTTTTAGGAAATAGTTTACTCCGAAAATGATTGGTTGCTTTTTGAGTTTCCGACCAAAGTTCAAGTTGTTGTGAACGTTTTTGCCCATCGGAATTGAAATGAAGTCTTGGATGCTCATCATGTTAATTTCTGGAATACCTTCTTTGCCGACAGTAGCGAAAGTGGTTTCAGTTTCAAGTGATGCGCCGTAAGCGATTATTCCGTGTTCCCAGCTGAAGCTTTGCTGAACAGGCACGTAAGCCTTAGCATCTCGTCCGCCATACATTATGCCGCCTAATTCAACGCCTAACGGATTATGAAGTTCAGGATCACAGTTTTCCAATTCTTTAAGCGCCAATGTGTAGCGGGCATTCTTATTGGCGGGTGGAACATCGTTGCCAGCTTCGTCTTTTTTGCCTTCAAACCATGCGCCAGTATAGTTGCAGCCGTCTTTTGGAAGCTCTTTGCCCATGCCAAGCCAGTATGGTTTGCCATCTTTAACCAGAATATTTGAGAATATAATTTCTCCTGGAGCTGGTCAAGCAGCTTGTAAATCAAAGCGTCATCTTTGGGGTTGACGTCTTGTATGATTCCGAATATGCCTGATTCTACGTTAACTGCACGCGCAGCAGAATCGACATCTCTTAGATATGCAATGTCATCGCCAAGAATAGTCTCGCCTGGAAGCATTGCAGTTGAGGTTTTTCCACATGCGCTTGGAAATGCTCCTGCAAAGTAGGTTTTGCGTCCGCCTGGACCAAAGACGCCCATTAGGAGCATGTGTTCGGCTAGCCATCCTTCGCTGCTTGCTTTTCGAATAGCTAAGCGGAAGGCAAGTTTTTTGAAGCCAACAGAGTTTCCAGCATACTGAGTGTTAACACTGTAAATTGTATTGTCCATTTGGTCGATGTAAATGCATTTTTTGTTCCAATCTACACTTACCATGTCACCATTTACTTTTCCAGATGAATGCAGAACGCGCAAGAAGTCGCTTTTTGGTCCTGCCTTAACAAACTGTTCATATCCAGGTCGATACAAGTAGGTTTTCAGAATGCGCAACGTACCATGAATCTGTGCATTGTAAACCCAAAATAGTAAAGACAGAATCTTGAGGACCTAGTGAGACGAAGCGGACAATCATTGTTTTTCCCTGCCATGGAATCCCTAAGGATACCTGTAACTTCAGCTAAACCTTCTTGTCGGTCCATTTGGTTGAGGGCTTTGCTTAAGGTAACTCCTTTTGGTACAAGGTACTTGGTGGCTTGGCGGTCTCGTCCCTTGGTCATGTTCACCGTCGAAATGGACAGTCTGCCCCTGAAGAGTTAAGATTGCTTGTTCTTCACCTGAAGCAATTGCTTGCTTTCGAATATGTGTAATATCTTCAGCTGAGTCACTGCAAATGAAAATATCTTTTGGGTGGCAGAGATCATTTTCTTTAGCAATGAACTCGTGGACGTTAGGATTGTTTATTGCACTAAGTTTTTTGAAGTCCGCTGCGCTAAGTTTTGGTTGAAGCGCCTCAAGATACGGATTCATTATTATTGGATTCACTGTAACCATTTTTTTCACCTTAAATATTGCTGGCTCTGAGATTGAAACCCAATTTTCAGGATTAACCCAGAGGTTTTATGCAATATAATTGCTTTCCTTTCACAGTGGTGCATAAGTCAATTAAAAACTTTGTGCATGACAAAGAAAAGAAGTGAGATTGTATGGTTCTCCAAGTCGCTTTCTTTACACATTCCCTAAAGTTCGTTTACAGTGCCCGGAATTCTTGGGAACGGTTGACATTCACCAATATGTTTAACACCTGCAATCCATCCCACTAAACGTTCCATGCCAATTCCTCCGCCAGCAGTAGGTTTCAATCGTCCTTCCTTAGCCATCTTCAGCACTAATGCATAGTTTTCTTTTTTGACTTGGTCGCGTTCAATTTTCTTTGAGATTTTGCTATATTCCCATTCACGTTTGGCGCCTGATAGTACTTCACCGAACTGTGGCAGGAACAAGTCATAGTTATCCCATTTTCCAGATTTGAAGTCTTCATAATCGTAGAATTCTCGGGGAATGTTCATTACCCAAACCGGTTCTGTAATGTCTTTGGCTATGCCTGCTTCCCAACCGTCTGCACCGTACTTTGCTTCAAGTTCAACGCGGTCATAGACTTTGAAAGGAGCCTTTGGAGCTTTCAGTGTCGGTCACATCGGCAAAGTGTAGTTAATTCGCTTTTCATTTCACGCTTCAAATCTTTCACAAGTGTACAGAGGGCATCTTCGACCAAAGTCATGATGTCTTTTGAAGTTGCATCTCTTGCTTCAAAATCAAGCTGCGTAAACTCGTAGATGTGCTTGCCTGTTTTGGCGCGTTCTGCTTTTTCGATGCGTATGTTGGGTGAAAGTATGAACAGTTTCGGGTAGGCTGTGGATGAGGCGACCAGTTTGTGGATGATCATGCTTGCTGTGGTTCGTACTGGTTTGCCGTAGATGTCTACTTCGATTCTTTTCTCGATGGATGCTCCTGGATCTGGCCAGAGCGGGTCGGTGCTTTGGCTCAGGGCTACTGGAAGCAGCCATTGGAAACCATCATTTACAAAAGTGTTTGTGAGACTTTTTAGTGTGTAAGTCATAATTTTGCCTATGCAGGCTTTTCTTTCTAATTCGGTTGGAGTAAGTTGATCTAACGGTTTTGGTGTTTCAATTAATTCTTGTTTCAATTTTGATCACTTTACTTGATATGTTGAAAATACACTGTGCAAAGCAGATAATAAATTTTTTATAATAAAACATGAATAAATTACGAAAAACACAAGGTTTTATAGCTAAAACATGTAATATTTACATATGAGCATTAAACTCGATGAAAAAGACATAGCCATACTCAAACTGGTACAGGAAAACAGCAAACTCACAGCCAACCAAATCGCCAAAAAAATTGGTTCACCAATAACCACCGTTTTCGCAAAAACAAAACGCATGGAAGAACTCGGCATAATAAAACAGTACCGAGCCATTCTCGCCCCGGAAAAATTGAATTTAGGCACAGCAGCATTCATCTTAGCATCCGTCTCCTACAGGTCAAAATCCGACGATACTCCAGTTTCCCAAAGAGTTGTCGCAGAAGAAATTGCACGTTTTCCAGAAGTTCAAGAAGTCTACATAATTACTGGCGACTGGGATTTGCTGGTTAAGCTTCGCGCTGAAAATGTTGATGCCGTAGGCAAGTTCGTGGTCGATAAGTTGCGGTTAATTAAGGGCTTAGAGAAGACGCTGACATGCATGGTTTTCGAAACCGTTAAAGAAACGACAAGTCTGGGACAATCTTTTAGACGAAATGAGAAGAAGCCAATTAAGATCTTAACTTCAGCTGAGCTTGAATAGTACAGAAGAGGCAAAGCCAAGAGCACAGTGTTTTTTCCTTTAGCAGTTAAAGCATACTCCACGCGCAATGGTGGACCAGCAGTTACATTTCTTGTTATGTAACCATGTTTCTGAAGCATCTTCAAGCTTGTCTGAGAGTGTACGGGAATTGACGGTTAAGATTTTTTTTATTTCGCCAAAGCCGATGGCATCTTTAAGCAGCAGTGTGTAGAGGATTTCAAGGCTCCATTTTTGAAAAAGTAGATTGAAGCTTTCTTGTAGGCTGTCAAGTTCTTTTTTGAGTTCGGTCGGCGTTATTTTTTGGGTTTCTATTATTTGGTTGAAGGTTTCTTCAACGCCCTTTAAAACTTGGTTCATGCGGGCTTCAACGATTTTGCGGAATTCAGCGCTTAACGTTAATGGGGCACTCATTTGGCTTACACTCGGTGTAGTTTGGCTCACTTCATAATTTATAAGGGTTTACTAATACAACAAGGTATACAAATTACATCAACTTGGAGGATAAAATCATTGGAAAAATACGACGCCATAGTTGTTGGCGCAGGAACAGCAGGCTGCTTAGCAGCAAAAACCATGTCTGAATCAGGCTTAAAAGTCTGCATGATAGAAAAGAAAAACCGTGAAGAAATTGGAGAAAAAATCTGCGGCGACGCCTTAGGCGAGCATCACCTCAAATTTTTGGGGTTGGAAAAACCCACAGGCGGCGAATTGGAAGCAAAAATTGACGGCATAAAAATCTACTCCCCAGACGAAAACACCAGTCTTCACCATAGCAGACAAAGACTTCGTCGGTTTCCTGTTAAACAGACGACTATTCGGGCAGTGGCTGCTCAAGAAAGCAACCGACAAAGGTGCACTCCTGCAAGATAACATGAATTTCCGTTCACCCATAATTGAGAAAGGCGCAGTAGCAGGCATAACTGCGAAAAACATGAAAACTGGCAAAGTTGCAGAGATGCGAAGTAAGGTTGTGGTTGACGCTACTGGCTACTTTGGCATGGTACGCAAACAACTACCTGCCGAAATGGGCATAGATCGCGACATAGCAAACGAAGATGTCGAAGCATGCTACCGAGAAATTCGCCAACTCAAACAAGAAACCGAAAACACCCGCTTCTGCGAAATCTACCTTAACCAAAAAGCCTCACCAGGCGGCTACATCTGGATTTTCCCCAAAGGCGGCGCCCGTGTCAACGTGGGCATAGGCACCTGCATGCGCGAAAACTATCCTAACCCCAAACAGCAACTCTACGAAACAGCATTTAAGAGACCAATCTTTGAAGGTTCCACGGTCTTAACTGGTGGCTCATGGTTTGATCCAGTACGCAGACCATTAGACAACATGGTTTCAAATGGTGTCGTATTGACTGGTGATGCTGCTTCATTAGTTAATCCAATTCACGGCGGCGGCATCGGACCTTCAATGCTTAGCGGCTATCTTGCAGGACAACAAATCGTTGAAGCCCTAAGCAAAGGTGAACCGACAAAAGAGGCGCTTTGGGGCTACAACAAGAAATACATCGACACCTATGGCAAGAAACAAGGAACCCTAGACATTTTCAAGATGTTCCTCTTATCCTGCAGCGACGCAGACCTTAACTATGGCATGTACGAAAAACTCATGACTGAAGATGACGTTCTCAAAGCAGGCATGGGCGACGACTTCCACCTAAACATCACAGAAACCGCAAAACGAGTGTTCCGCGGCATACGACGCGTAGGATTCCTCAAAAAACTCCGCTTAACTGTTACAATGATGCGGGGACTCAGCGCACACTACAACACATACCCAAGCATCACCGCAAAACTTCGAGCCATGGCGACTGCAAACCGTAAAACTCATAGAAGAAGCCAGACACAAACTCGTAGAATAAGCAGTCAACCCATATTTTCTTTCTTAATTTTCTTCTTTTTTGGTTCAGTAAAGGCTTAAATTCACCAGTGAAACATGCATATTTACGGTGAAAAAATTGGTTTACTGTTCAAACTGTGGATCACAAATAGCTGATGACGCTTATTTCTGCCCGAAATGCGGCACAAAAACTGAGAAGGGCAAAGCTGCAAAAGCCAGTTTATCCAGCTGATGAGTTACGAGATGCTGTTCTACCAAGTCGGAATAGAACTTGAAAAAGCATTCAACATAGCGGCACGCGAAACCCATTCAGCAATCCAGAAAGCAAGAGAAAATTGGCAACAAAAACCTCCTCACAACCACAAACTGTAACCTGCTCCAAATGCGCTACAAAGAATCCAAACGGCTCAGTTTTCTGTCATAGCTGCGGCACAAAACTTGGCGCCAAACGAAGAGTCACACGGTAGCTCTTAGAAATGGATGCAAATAAGACGCTTATAGCGTATGAAACTAAAGGTGGCGCAACTGAAGAGTCAGCAAGAAAAATCGCTGAAGTTTTGCGTTCAAAATTCCAGATAGAAGTTGATTTGGTTGACCTGAAAGAGCAAAAAGTGCTTGACCTAACTCAATACAAAAACGTTGTTGTTGGTGGAGGCGTTAGGATGGGCAGAGTTTACAGTAAAGCGATAAAGTTTCTTGAAAACGACTTCACTGGGAAAAAGGTTGCTTTTTTTGTTTCTTCCTACTTGGGCAGGCACTCCTAAGCAGGAAAGCTATGATGCTGCAAAAGCCAAATTTGTAGAAAACACGTTATCGAAGTTCCCACAAATCAACGCTGTAAGCGCAGAAGCCTTCGGCGGACGCATAAAGATATTTCAGAAAAACCATGGTGGATAATACGGATTTGAGTAAGGTTGAGGCTTGGGCAGAAGAGCTTGGAAAAAAATTCACCGAATAAAGCAAGAATCACAAAAGCAGGTGCGTTGCTTTGCCCGACCTGTTGCGTGGAATACGTAGAAGTGGAATTTGACTTTGAAGTTGACGGCACTATTACTTCAAACGTAAAGGCGCTTCGATGCCCCGTTTGTGAAGAAGAAGTGTTTACACCCCAACAAGTCGAAGAAATTAGGAAAAGAATAAGCACTTAATTTTTTTTAGTTCAGGATTCATTTTCTAGCTAAGTTGTTTGCCGCAGTATTGACAAAATGGTACGTCTTCATTTACAGCCCTGCCGCATTGGGGACAGATTTTAGTTATCGTCGACATTGCTTTTATTGCTGTTAAAAGTTTTTCATTTGCGCACCAACCTTCTCTTCGAGGAATCCATCCCATTAAAGCTGCGGGTGAAAAACTATGTTCAGTAATACCAAAGATGCTTATCCAACCTTCTGCGTGCACTGCAACTCCGCTTCTTATCGGCTTAAAAGAAATCTCAAAGTACTTTGAGGCTGTCACTATTCCAGTTCCCCAGCGACCTTTTACAAGGTCTTCATGAGTCTCCACAACATCAACTTTATTCTTCTTAAACCATCTCAATACTTCATCTTTAACCTCCTGAGTGGATCTTCCTGAAACAAATAAGTCTTCAACTGACCTGTTCTTACGAATGCTCCCGTTAATCAGAAAAAGGAGCGAAACAACAACAATAATGAAAGCAACAAAGCTTATTGCTAGTATTGGAATAAATGCCAATAATGAAAATGGAACTAAAGATGGCACTGTGGAAGACAATGGATTAATGTCTCTTTGAGCATTGAAAACTGTTCCGTTGCCGGCCCAAACGCCCACTGTAACGGCAAAGGTTTTTCCAGGGTAAATGTGGTCAAGGGGCATTTGCACACTCCAAAAAGGGTACAGAGTCGCTGAGTCTAGGCTTGTTGCCGATAGGTTTGCAATGGTGTTTGTTTCGTTAATGTTTAAGCCATTAACCGTTGTGATTGTCCCGTTCCCATAATTTATAGGGTAAGAAAGTTCTCTAACATAGTCCTTGGCAATTTGGATGGCTTGTTGCTGGGGGATGTTAATGTTTGTATTGCCTATGTTGTAAATCCCTCGATTATCAGAGAAAGTCAGGATGGAAAAAACGTAATTATTTTGCAGTGCTAATCTCACACTCGAATAATCGACTCCGTTGTAAATGTAGCTCCAATTAAACGTTGTTTGTGCAGGTGATGTCAATACTTTGAGGCCCAAGTTGTCCAAAAGTTCGGTCATGTTTTTTGCTGAGCCTACTGTGTTTAGCATTTTCACCATTTTGTTCAAGTCTGGATCGTTTCTGGAAGTTTGATAGTTTTGCATAATTTTTCTTGCTGTATCAAAATTGTTAGAGAACGTATAAGTGAAAAGCAGTGAGCCGCCTGTTGGTTCCAAAGACACAGAAGTTACCAAGTTATTACTGATTGTCAGGTACGCATCGGCTGTTCTTTCAGAGCCATCTCGGAAGTAAACTAGTGAATAACTTAGATACTCTGCCGAAGTCTCAGGATTAAGTGTTCGGGAAACGTCGGAAGTTAGAGTCGCAGTGTATTTGCTAAGATCAAGCTGGATAACGTTTTTCAAAAAGGACAATGCAATTGCTTGACCTGTTGAGTTTGAAACTGGTTGAGGCAAAGTTGTTTGCGAAAAATTGATGGAAAATTGAGGAATTGGGGTGATGAAATTAAAGGGTGAAATGAGTGGGTAACGGTCAACAAAACCGTTTGGAGCTGTTTCATTGTACTCAAGGTAAGTCGGTATCATGAACGGTGTGTCACCAATGCCACCTCCATTTGTATCGAAGCCGGTGTAGTCGCTCCAGTAGTTGCCGGTTGAACCGTTATCCCAAAAAGAAAACTGTGAAGGACCTTCTAAACTGTTATAGGTGTAGTCACTCAGATCTTTCAGGTTATTAACGAAGTTATTATTGTAAACAATTTGGCGCCCTCCTGAAGCGTCAATAGTTATTGCGCTTTGACTACAGTTTTCAAAATTGTTCTGGACTATTTCATTATTTGAATCATAAAAATAAATACCATTGTTATTGTTGGCAATGTTATTGCCTTCAATAAAGTTTAGTCCGCCTTGCCCGATCACGATGCCATTATTATTTGATTCAATATTGTTATCTATTATGGCATAAGATTGAGCATATATTCCGATTGCCGTGTTGTAGCATTGGGTTATCAGACAGTTTTTAATGGTGTTGTTATTGAAAACACCCAATACCCCATCTTCCCAGTCGATTACGTTGAGATTCTGCACGGTAACGTTACTGCAAGTCATGTTTATTCCAACTCCACTTCCGCTACCCCGAAGCGAGTAGCCGTTACCCTCAAGGATAATATCGTCGGTTTCCAACACGACTTGAATTCCTATATTTCCAGTTAACATGTAGGTTTCTCCACTTTTGCTAATAGGAGCAGTTGAAGGGTCAACGCCTCCGTTTGGCTTAATAAAAATTTTTCCCAAAGAAGCAGAATGCACAGGTTGCACGGAATCTATTGAAACAAGAACGATAGCAAACACAAAAATGATAACAACGGTTTTATTCATAGCAGTCAAGGTAAAGTTGGTACGTAGAACTTTTATAACTTGCGAAAATTTGTAAGGCATGCTCGTCTGATTGGCTCTGTAGATGGATTTACTGTGCCTTCAGCATTAAGGGTAATGCTGCCTTGGTACTGAAACCGAACTGAAAGAACCTGCATCGTACATAAAGCCATCACACTTTGGTTAAGGATGACAAGCACTAAGGCAGAACCTTTATTCATTTGACTTTATCTGCTTTGCGTTTCTTTAAGTAGACGACCAAACCAGTAGCGAACATTATGATTAGCGAAAGAATTGTTAACATTGGAAACTCGGGAATTGAGGAGCCTGCCGAGTTACCATTATTGATTGTGGATGGACCAGTTGTTGTTGAGTGAGTAGGCGTAGTTGAAGGTTCAGTTTTTGATGTTGATGCGGGAGAAGACGTTGGGGCTTGCGTGGAGGCTGGTGCAGGGGTTACTGCTGGAGTTGGAGTCGGAGTTGGGGTGGGTGTTGGAGTTGGGGCGGGTTCTATCGAAGATTGAGGCGTGCCAATAGCGTATATTGCTCCGTTGCCTACGCCAACGTAGATAACACCGTAAGCAATTGCTGGAGACGAACGAATGTAGCTGCCAGTAGAGAAATTCCATAACTTAGCGCCGCTTGCAGCATCTAGTGCATAGACGTTACCATCGTTTGAGCCCACGTAAACTACTCCTCCTGCAATAGCTGGGGTTGACTGTATTGGAAAAGTGGAAGTGCTATAGTTCCACATTTTTTCACCCGTTGCAGCATTGAGCGCATAAACATTTCCGTCATCTGAACCCATGTAAACAACACCGTCGGCAAATGTAGGTGATTGGAAAGAACCTAAGCGCCCTATTGTATGATTCCAGATTTTATTGCCATTTGAGGCATCTAAAGCAAAGACATTACCATCATTGGAACCAATGTAAACTACTCCGCCTGAAATAGCTGGCGAAGACGAAACGCCTCCATAAGGATACACCGAAGTAGTATTATATTTCCAGATTAAGGCACCATTCGCTACATTCAAGGCGTAAACGTCACCATCTACTGAACCCGCATAAACAACATTGCCAACAACGGCAGGAGAAGAAAGCACATAACCGCCTGTCTTAAAATTCCACAAGCATTGACCATTGGAAGCTTTGAAGGCACTAACATTGCCATCCCATGTGCCAACATAAACCATTCCTCCTGAAACAGCAGGACTTGAAAATGTGGGGTCCTTGAGAGGGGCACTCCATATTTTAGCTCCAGAGTATGCATTTAATGAATAAAGGTTATTGTCGCCACCTCCGATGTATACAACGCCGTCACTAACAACTGGCGAAGAAAGGATTCCACCCATGCCAGGGGCACCAGCATTAAAGCTCCAGTAACATACACCTGTATATGCGTCTAAGGCATAAACAAGGCCATTCTGTGAAGCATCGTAAACTATGCCATCGACTATTGCGGGAGAAGAAGCTATTGAATTCATGAGAGGCCCTTTGTCCACGGGGAAAGCCCAAAGCAAATGATTGTCAACTGCTGCAATATTATCGCGTGAACCAGAACGGGTAACATCGTGCTGAAGCATTGGCCAAAACATTGACGGAGCGGGGATAACCATGAACGAGGAAGATGCTGAATTGCCGAATGTGTCTTTAACTAAAACAGGATAAGTGCCTGGGCCAAAAGAAGAGATGGCAAAGCTTGCAGAGAAATGCCCCAAGGAATCAACGGTCGAACCACCTGTCAAAGTGATTGATGCCCCTCCGAAAGTGGTTGTTATTGATGAGCTTGGAGCAAAGCCAGTTCCCGAAACAGTAACGGTTTGGTCAGCGGGGCCAAACATAGGCGATAAAGAAATTGAAGAATTAACAGCTTTGCCAAACGCGTAGAGAAATCCATTATTGCTTTTTACATAAAGAACGCCGTTAACAACAGCTGGAGAAGCGGTTATACCGCCATTACCAGTGCCATAACTCCATAATTTATCGCCTGTATTCGCGTTCAAAGCATAAATGTTCCCATCATTACCGCCTACATAAACGGCACCACCCGCTATAGCAAAAGAGGAACCAACCCAGACATTTTGCGGTAATTTGTAGTTCCAAATTTTAGCCCCCGTGGCTGCATTGAGAGCATAAACACCTCCAGTAATTGAGCCGTAGTACACAATACCGTTAACAACAGATGGAGTGCAAGTTTGTGTTCCGCCAGTCGTGTAATTCCATATTTGAAGTCCAGTCGATGCATCTATCGCATAGAAGGAATCTCCCTCGCATCCCGAGTAAATAATTCCGTTAGCAACTGAAGGAGAATTGAATGTATTGCCTGCTCTCATGAAATAACTCCACTTAAGTGTGCCAGTTGACGCATCAAAAGCGTAGGCGTAGCCATAATCAGTGACATAAACGGTATTCCCCACTACAACTGGAGATCCATCTCCATTGCTATTCAATGTATAATTCCAAACTAAGTTTCCATTTGAAATATTTACAGCCGTAACGTTACTGCTTGAACATACATAGTACAGTCCGTTGGAGACTGCGGGTGACGAATAACTGTACATCCTTGAGGTATTCCAGATTACGGCGCCAGTGGAAGCATTCAAAGCGTAATCACGCCCCTCCCAAACACTAGCATAAACGACGCCGCCTACAACGGCTGGAGATGTTACCGCAAAATCTCCAAGTGTACGGTTCCAAAGGCGACTTCCAGTTGAGGTGTTCACAGCGTATAGGTTTCCGTCGTCTGAGCCGACGTAAATTACGCCGCCGACTACAGCAGGAGATGAACTAAGTATGCTCGGCGGGACGCTTCCAGTATTGGTGAGTGTATTGAAGCTCCAGAGCAAATCATAGCTGGTTGGAGCTGTATTATCAGGTGAACCAGAGTGTGCCGCATCATATTGAAACATTGGCCAATCATTAGCAACTGAACCCGCAACACCAAAGCTAGTAACATGTATTGACCCGGCTACCGCCGAGAGCAGAAGAGCGGATACGAAAGCTATAGCAAATAGCTTCTTTTTCACGATTAAGTCCCTCATTCACTCATATCCTTCTTTGCTTAAAGATTTTTTCAAGATTTAATGAGACCCCTGATTTTACTTGTCTGCCCTTTCTGAAGTAAATTAGCAAACCAGCGGCCATCGCAACGACCACTATCACTAAGGCAACGACAAAAGTCATAATTGGGAAAAGCTGTAGCTTGGCTACGCTGAAGCTAACGGTTTCTGAAATGCCTGTGTTTCCCAACGTATCATTAACATAGATTGTCAGGTTATGTACACCATTAGTTAATGCTGTTAAGGTTGTGTTTCCAGCAGTAGTGATGTTTAATTTTCCGTCTAAACTGTAGCCTATCCATGAGGTTGGCTCGTTCACTGTAAAGTTTAATGGAACATTTGAAACATTATATTTTCCGTTACTCAATGATAGGTTCGAGATTTCTGGACGAATATAATTATTAATGTAAAAATCTATCAGGTTTGAATTACCCGCAACAGAATTGTTGGTGTAGGTACCGCTGTAGCTAATAATCCAATAATTGTATATGCCTTCCGCGGTAACGGAAATTGTGTGCAATCCTTGAGAAAGCCCTTGCAAAGTTAATATGCAGTTTAAGGTATGCGGAATTGAGTTCCGAGACAAACCAGTGTATTTATCATTTGCAGAAATTGTTTCATTTGGTTTTCCATCAATGCTATATTTGATATAATTTACCTGACCTTGACAATCAAAAAATGAAATCCCCTCACCGCCATAAGTAAACCATACTTCCGGTTTGGTTATTGTAATGTTTAGCTGAATAATAGCTGAATTGTTGTAGACTTGATTTTCGATAGGAGAAGTCACCTTGACTAGAAGAGGGTCAAATCTTGGACCGCTATTCATAATTGGACCCATTTGTGCAGAAACACTGTTTGTAATCAATGTTCCAGCTAAAGCTGAGAATAAGAGCGTCATCATGAGCGTTACTGCTGTTGCTTTCTTACCCATTTTTATCAAGTTCTACTTTGAAATTTGTTTGGCATAAAAGGGTTCTTGTCAAGGTTTCTGGACTAAGCAGTGATTTTTTAGTCAAGGTTTCTTGACCAAAAACAATGTTGCTTTCATTTTGCCAAATACGGACTGAGAAGGAGTGGGTAGGTAAGTGAGCAGGAAATGCTTTGATAGTTAAATATACTATGGTTCTTGATTTAGCAGTTTGAATTTTACGCATTAAGCTCTGTTCTGTGAGTCGTAAGGTTTTTATGTGCCCCTGAAGTCTCTAAGGTGTCTCACCAACATATATTAGATAGAAAAATAATGGATTGATAGACTAACATGGTAAGAAAAGCAAGAATACGCCTCACAAGCACAGATTACGCGAAATTAGAAGAGGTTTGCGGAGAACTTAGAAGCATCGCTCAAAAAACAGGTGTCAAAATCAACGGTCCAGTACCACTACCGACAAAACGGCTGCGGGTTCCAGTTCTTAAAGCGCCGTCAGGTGAAGGAACAGCTACATGGGACAGGTGGGAAATGCGCATTCACAAACGTTTAATTGACATTGACTCGGAAGAACGAGTTATGAGACGAATCATGCGCATCCGTGTACCAGAAGAAGTCCACGTAACAATTGAACTCATCTAAAACCAAGTTTTTAGATTTTTCTTTTTTGACATTATTTAAGATCCAAGTCTAAATAATTGTTTTCATTTATTCGCGAAGCCAGTTAACATTAAATATGCACCTTTTCTCAATTTTCCAGACAATTAATTGTCAAAACAAATACAAAAATTTGTTCCCGAAATCTGAGATTTTCAAAGGAAGGTTGTAAAAGTAAGCAAGTAAGTAAATAAAGCAAGAAGAGCGCTGGGAACAAAAGCCATAGCCCAAAGTTTCTTGTTGAAGCTAAAAATTTTGTATCCGTCTAAGATCCCGAATGGAATGAGGTTAAACACTGCCATGAATGCGTTGATGTAAGCTGCGAAGAATAGCATGCTGACAAACAGGCTTGTTGGTAGAGCAAGGGCAACTCCAAGAATTGTTGTAGAAAAGATAAGATTGATGGCTGGACCCGCAATGGAAATTTTGACTAGCTCATCGCCGTTTGGTTGACCTGCAAGCATCATTGCACCTGGCGAAATCATTTTAAAAGGCAAAAAAACGCTAACCAAAGTCAAAACTGAGCCCCAGGTGGTTAGACGGAATTCTGCCCATAGACCGTTTTTTTGCCCCATAATTTTGTGACCAATTTCATGTGCCAAAAAAGATGCTGTCATTATGACTGCAAAAATAGACATCACCGTCAATGTCCATTGATAATAAGAACCTTTGAGGAGGAAACCTCCGAGATAGTTTCCATATAATCCTATGGAGAAACCGATGCCGATTACCAGCGCTGCTGCAACCGATATGTGTTTGACTTCTTTTTGGCTAAAGTAAATATGTCTCTCGCGTTTGGGTTGACCCAAATTATAGGTATATTGATAAGAGTTGTATGATTGAGGAGTCATAACTTGTTCTTGTCTTTGTGCACGAGCAGAAACAATATTTGGGCATGCATGGTTCTCAGGCAAACGGTGTACACTGCAGAATTGACCACCACAAAATGGACAACGGAATGGAAGAAGACTTTCCTGACTGCAAACCTGGCATTTCATCTAACTTTAAGCGCCTTTTCAAAGGTAACGTATGAATGATGCTTTATATTTTTCCCCTAAAGATTGCCAAATTGTCTTAAATAACCTATAATATAATGCAATTAACAAGTGACAGTAAAAATGAAAGATATTACTGCAAAAAGAGCCAGAGCATAGCAAATAGCAAAAGAACTTGGGGAATTGATGGAGATTAAACCTAAAGAATGGGTTAATGACGTCAGAGCGGTAAGGCACCAGACGGGCTAGTAGTTAGATCCTTTGCACTCTTTTATTCAGAGCTTGTTTTTGAAAAGTACAAGAACTCTTAAAATACTCAAACCGCTAATCTGAAGCATAAGTGGAAAAAAAGGGAGTCAACCGCTTGAAGCCGTTTAGCTTTGTCCATGCCGCCGATTTGCATTTAGGCTATTCGCAGTATGGACTAGAAGCTAGAAGGCAAGACTTTGATGATGCATTCAAAGAGCTTGTTGATAAAACAATTGAGTTAAAGCCGGACTTTATGATTATTGCGGGCGACCTTTTCCATCAGCCAAGACCCTCAAACGTAACTCTAGAAAATGCTATTTGGAGTTTCAAACGGCTTAAAGACGCAGGTATCCCAGTTTTAACGGTTGATGGCTCACACGATTCTGCCCCAAACACGATAACTGGAACGATCCTTTATCCGCTTGATAGTGCTGGATTAATTCATCATCTACCCAGACACGATGGCGCGTGCTGGAATAAACCCGACAGCTGCTACGTTTATGGCATACCAAACTACCATAATAAACACAGGACTCAGGAGGCACTGCCGAGGTTCATGGCGGAAAAACCTCCAGCACCGCAAAATAAAGTTTGCAATATTTTTGTTTTTCATGGTGCTTTAGATTTGCCAAACGTTACGCCACCCTATATTGAAACTGAACTTTTACCTGAGCAGTTGCCAGACGGCTTTAACTATTACGCTGCTGGCCACGTTCATGAAAGGTTCTTGTGCAAATTCAAAACAGGGACTTTGGCTTATAGCGGCTGCACTGAAACAGCCGATTACAGGGAAGCAAAGAACCAAAAAGGCTTTTTGTATGTCAAGGTAAACGAGAAAGGCGAAGTAAATCCTCAGACTGTAGAATTAACTTCAGCACGAAGATTCGTAGTTGTAGAACAAGATTTCCCATGCATTTCATCTGCAAAAATTACTGAGTCAGCAGCTCAAATGGTAAAAGATAACGATTCTGAAGGCGCAGTAATAATACCTATTTTAAAGGGTACACTACCTGCTGAAGCCAGTCGAGGAGAAATTGATATTGCTAAAATTCGAAGTGCTGGCGAGAAGGCTTTGCTTGTTCACCCAATCGTGTTGCTTAAAGAGAGTGCTGTTTCAGATGAAATAGTTCGTTCAATTTTTGAAAGCGAATTTAAGGATTTGAAAACCAAAGCATTTGAGTATTTTCTACAAATCTTTTTGGAGCGATACAGCCGAGAAGAAGCCGAAAAAATTGCCCAATCAGCATTCAGCTTAATTGAGCCATTAACGCGAAAACAAGATGAAAAAATAAAGCAAGCTATTGAGGAGCTGGCAAAATGAAAATTGAAATTGTCCAGCTCGAAAACATACGCAGCCACACAAAATCCACCGTGCCCTTCACCCATGGCTTTAACTGTCTTGTCGGCGGCTTAGGCTGCGGAAAATCCAGTGTGTTGTACGCGGTTGATTTTGCCCTCTTCGGCGATTCGATTGGCAGAAGTTTTGAGTATTTGCTTCGTGAAAGTGCAGACTCCGGAAAAGTTATGATTCAATTCAAGCACAACGGAAGTACCTACAAGCTTACGAGGGGATTAAAAAGAAAAGGCAAAAGCATCCTACAGAATTTTGAAGAACTCAAACTCTACGAAGACGATAAACTTGTCGCAAGCATGAAAACCGACGCTATAGCGGAACAACTTAAAGCAATCACAGGCTTAGACAGGGATCTTTTTAGAGAAATAGTTTGGTTTAGACAAGAACACCTCAAAGAGCTTCTGGATGCTGCACCTCGTGACAGGCAAAGACGATTGGATGAATTGTTCGGTTTATCGGATTATGAGGTTGCATGGAGCAACATAGCTCAATATCAGCGAGATTATGAAACAGAAAAACGGATTTACGAAAAAGACCCCGACGTGCATGGCTTAGAAAAACTCAGTAACGAGTACAATCGGGTAAGCGAAGAATATGTTATTGTAGAGATGGATCTTGAAAACGCAACTCAAAAGTTGATGATTGCAAAAAAAGCGTTAGATAATGCAGATTCAAAACTGAAAACTCTTGAGGACAAAAAGCAAACTATAGAAGAGCTTAAACGAAAGGAAGCAAGGCTTCACGCTGACGCCGCTAACATGGCTAACACCTTGTCTGCACTGACCCAACGTATTGAAGGCAAAAAAACCATTGTTGAAAATCTGCGTCAACGGCAAAACTCAATTAATACTCAAATGAAAACGTGCCTAAGTAAGCTTGAGCAAGCAGGCTTGCCAGTAAACCAGCCTGTTGAATCTTTGCGTTCATCTTTAACTGCTTTTGATGATAAAATCAGCGGTTTAAGGGCTGATCAAGAGGCAACCTCGAGGAACCTGCAAATGGATAAGAAAAGAGCGGTTTCGCTGTCACAAGAGAGCAAGTGCCCGCTTTGTGTTCAACCTTTAGATGGAGAGTACAAAACCAACCTTCTTTCTAAGATTGAACAAGAAAATAGTGATAGAGAAAAAATACTCATTCATTTGATAGCAGAAATTGAAAATTTACAGAAGACTAAAACCACGGCTTCTGAAGCTTATTCGACCCTACAGACTTGCATAACTAGGGCTGAAGAGCTAATAAATCGACTAAATGAAGAAGAAAACAACTGCAAGACTCTAACAAACGAGTTTGAGGACAGACAGAAACTTGAAGCCGACTTCCGAATACAGCTTGAGGTAACACAATTTGAAATTGGGAAATTCGATTTATCAGCACTGGACCAAGCGCGTACACAGCGGGAGCAGGCTTTTCAGCAATATTATAGGTTAGATTCTGATTTACGCACAAAAGAAAACCGTAAAAAAGACCTCTTCAAACGTTTAGACGAAACCAAAGAGCGAATAAATCTTGCTCAAGAAAAGCTTGAGCGCATGGAGAAAATTAAAAGAACAGTTGAAGTTTTAGGTGCCATTCGCGATGCTTATCGCAGCATTCAACCTAAACTTCGCAGCGAGTTCGTGAAAGTTCTGCGCAATTTTGTCCAGCAAGTTCTCGATAGCTTAGTCGGTGGAGAAGCACCCATGCTAAACATCGTCATCGACGAAACCTACACACCTTATGTTAAAAGCGATTCAGGCTTAGACCGCGAAGTTTCAAACCTTTCAGGCGGAGAACGTACACTTCTAGCTTTTGCATACCGTTTAGGCTTAGGACAGCTAATAATGCAGTCACGAACAGGCCATGGCTTAAGCATACTTATGCTTGATGAACCCACAGAAAACTTAGGAAGCGAAGATGGCAGCATTGAGAGGTTAGCTGAAGCCATAAGCAGATTCAAAGCCATTGAACAAATAATTGCAGTAACCCATAGTGAAGCCTTCGCAGGAAAAGCTGACCATGTAATTACACTCGAAAAAGAGGCTGGAGTAAGCAAAACTTCGATCGAACGGTAAGGTAATCGCAAGAACTTGGTTTCTCAAACATTTCTTGTTAATAATTGAAACTTTTACATTTTGCTATAAAATATCAGACTTTTAAAGCAGCTGACCAGTTATTTTGATTTTCACAAATTTTTCTATTTTGGGATTCTGGCAAAAGTTTATATCTCGATCCTTAGCAAGCAAGGGCTAACGAATCGGTGATTTAATGAGTAACACAAATAAGAAAATTAAAATCTCAGCTTTAATTTTGCTGGCATCGGCACTTCTAATAGCTACTTTAGGTGCAGGCGTCAACGCCCAAACACAGGGATCTGTGTTCGTCTACAGCTCCGATGGAGGAACCATCACAGCAGACAGCACAACTGTAAATGGCGGAACAACCCAAAGTTACAATGTCGGCACAACTGTAAACTTCAACGCAGTTGCCGGCACAGGCTTTACGTTCATAGCTTGGGAAACCGTCACTGCATCAGGCGCCAATACCACAACTGATAACCCTATAGCACTCAACATTACCTCAGGCACATGCGCTATTCAAGCAATTTTCACCTCAAGCACAAACAACACAGCAACCGCAACAACAACAGGAGCAACTAGCGTCAGCATGTTCGGATCGGCAGGCGGAACAACTTCTCCAACCGGATCGATAACGGCTCCAACAACCTATAACAATTACACAATCGGCACAGTTTCTGACTTCCAAGCAAATCCAAGCAGCGACTTCAAATTCTTATGCTGGGTAACTGCCACAGCCGACGGAGGCAACACCTACACCACCAGTACGCTATCACTAAACATGACTGGGGTAACTGCCGTTCAGGCATTCTTCGTTCCAACAAGCAGCACCATTACAGTACCCACAATTCCAGAATACTCAACTGTAAGCATCGTCATAGTAGCCGCAATACTAGTTTCTGTAGCATTTGGAACATTCGCAATCGTAAGAAAAAACAAAAAATAAATTCTTTCCTTTCTTTTCTTTGTTAAATTATATTTGTTTTCTGAGCGTCCTTAACTTCATAAATTATTTCCGCACTTGTTTTCATGTTAATTTGGTCAATTTCTTGAATCATCCGATTAACCATCCGGCCGACAACAAGAACGAAAACGTTTAAGCCTCTTGAAGCAGCGATGGCGGCTGAACGGCTGATTCCAAACTCAATATCCGCTTTAAGACCCATCTTGTTTAAGACCGCTCTTCCAACTGCACCCATAACACCCACCCGATCGGGGTTAAACTCGTCATAAAATACTTTGAGTTTTGTTAGGTCTACTGCTTTGGAGCCACCTTTTCGGATGCTAGGTAGCTTTATGATTAGGATTTTTCCTTGTTTCATTTTGACTTTTCCACGAAGTTCTTTTAATCCTAAATCTTCACCCGCTTCGGCGTCAGAGAGCGCTATCCCTTTTGCTTCTGCAGAAGCATTATGGGATTCAGTTGTGTACATGACGCCTTCTCTCATGATCAAGCCAACTTCTTGTCCTGCCCTAACAGGTTCAGTTGCGATGGCTGGCCACGCATGCTCAATTTTTAGATCATGTTTTATTTCGTTGACGTAACTTTCAAGGCCGCGGATATCTTCACGCAGTTTAATGACGGCTTTGGGTGTTAAGCGGTAGTCTGCACGTTCTGAACCTGCTTCTAATAGACCTTCTTTTGTGAGTTTTTTGAAATATTTTGATATCGCTTGGATTGTTATGCCTAGTTTGTCGCTGATGTCTTTTTGTTTTATGTGTGGTTGGTTTCGCATGATTTCGAGGAGGATTTGGAACTTTGTGAATTCGCCTTTTTCACGCAAAAGTATAGTGGGGGTGGTTTTCTTCGGCAAAGTTATTCAACCTGACTTTAACTTTAGTTAAACATAGATTAATAAGAGTATGGATGGATGAATTATCCAACGGGCAGAGGGAAATAAATGCACATCAGCGACGGCATATTGTCACTTCAGTGGACCATTGTTTGGTATGCCTTAGCAATAATCTTCGTAGGCATAGGCTCTTGGAAAATCTCAAAAACCCGAAAAGAAAACCCGGCCTACATGTCAATACTTGCATTAATGGGCGCTGCAGTCTTTGTGATATCAGTTTGGCACATCCCTGTCCCAGTAACCGGGTCGAGTTCACACCCAAATGGAACAGCTTTAGCAGCAATCGTAATTGGTCCCCTTGCAACGGCGGCAATAAGCGGCATTGTCCTCTTCTTCCAAGCATTCTTAGGCCACGGCGGAATTACCTCGCTTGGCGCCAACCTCATCTCTCTCGGAGTCGTTGGAGGTTTTGTAGGCATTGGAATTTATTCTCTTTTAAGAAAGTTAGGAGCTTCAATATGGCTTGCAGCTGGTCTGGCAGGATTCATCGGCGATCTGTCAACCTATGCCACAACTGCTTTTCAACTTGCCTTATCTCTGAATCCAACCTCTGTGCCTCAACATTGGGAAATATATATGCTGGGGTACTTGCCCACGCAAATACCTCTTGCAATTTTAGAGTTTGCATTCACAGCAGCCGCCGTTCAGTATATCCAAGTTCATCGTCCTGAAATCCTCAAATGGTGGAGAGGCTTCCCAACGAACTCTCCGATGGTTAGCGACTTACCGAAAACTGTTGACGTTAAACCCTCAAATCATGGAAGACATAAAATCGACAAATTCACCAAGTACGCGCTCCTAACGATGATTATTATGTTAGCAATAATGTTGGTCAGCACTTATGTTGGCGTTAACGTTTTTGGCGGCAAAATGGGGGGCACCGACTCTGCCGTCGCGAAAGGAGGGTTCAGTTACCTTACCCATTACACAATGGTTGACGAATATGTCGTTTTTGGGATCGGGGGCTGTGTTGGCGGATTCTTTGTAGGCTACCTGTTACCAACGGTTTTTGGTCGCAATGGTCGAAAGGAGGAGGCAAAACCGGATGTTTGAGTGGCTACAGGGTGACCCAGTCAACGGCATGCTCATGACCGTTGGATTCTTTACATTTCTTATAGTAGGTCGCCAACTAAAACTTTGGCAAATCGGTAGAAAACTGCAAAAAGAACAACTTCAAGACAACCAAGAACAGCCTCACTTTCAAGACCAATATGCTGAACAAGCTTTTGGTAAGTCACCTCTTCAAAGGTTTGATGCACGGGTCAAGTTGATTTGCGCCATCTTTTCTGTATTCATTGTTATAGTGCTTACGAATTTGGAATTTCTAAGCATAATAATAGTATTTTGTGCAATTCTAGCTTTAACCTCTAGATCACCATTGAAAGGCTACTTAGAAAGATTATTGGCCGCTCTATCCATCGCAGCAATGTTCTTTGTAGTCCAGATTTTCACGGGCACCCATACGATCACAACAGTCCCTTACCTATCATGGCACATTTATCAAGAAGGAATTTCTCTAGGCACACTCATCTTCTTCCGAGTGTTAGCTGCAACATCTATTCTTAACGTAGTCATAACCGCGACGCCGATGGAGACATTGCTTGATGGATTAGCTTGGTTCCGTGTGCCTTCCGTTCTCTTGGACACTACCATGCTTATGTGGCGCTACATCTCTGTTGTTTCAGAAGAGAGAACAAGAATATACAAGGCTCAGGAGTCACGCTGTGGCTACACGAAATCCGTTAGCATTTTTAGAAAACTAGGAAACTACGGCACAGTGGGCGGAATGCTCCTTGTAAAATCGTTTGACAGAGCCTTAAAAGTAGGTAGTGCTATGGTTTCCAGAGGCTACACTGGCTCATCCAGCTTGTTCAGCTATAGTACAAAACCACTAAAGAAAAAAGACATCGCCATATGCATCTTGGTAATTGGAGCCATGATAGCGCTAGTCCTGCTAAACTTTAATATCATTTAATGGAGAAAAAAGAATGAAAGCAATAGAAACAATCAATCTGTCTCACACGTACCCAGACGGCACTAAAGCTATCGAAAACATGAACTTCAGTTTGGAAAAAGGCAAAAACATAGCTATCCTTGGACCCAACGGCGCAGGCAAATCAACCCTGCTGCATCACTTCAACGGGTTACTCTTGCCGACAAACGGGAAAGTCAATGTTCTAGGCAAAGAAGTAACAAAGAAAAACTTAGATGAGATAAGACAAAAAGTCGGGTTGGTTTTCCAAGATCCAGATGATCAGCTTTTCGCCCGAACGGTCGCCTTAGATGTCGCTTTTGGACCTACGAATCTTAAACTGCCTAAAGCTGAAATTGAACAGCGGGTAAAATGGGCTTTGGAAGTAACGGAGCTTAAGGGTTTAGAGAATAAGTCTCCTTCGAATTTGAGCGGTGGGCAAAAGAGACGCGCTTCAATCGCGGGTGTATTGGCTATGAAGCCGGAAATAATAATATTGGATGAACCGATGTCCAACCTTGACCCTAAAACGTCAAGTAAAGTCCTCAAACTACTCATGCAGCTAAATCAAGAATTAGGCATAACTCTGATAATAGCGACTCACGACGTCGATTTGGTTCCACTGTTTGCCGATGAAATATGCATACTGAACAAGGGGCAGATTGTGATGCAGGCACCGCCACAAGAGGTATTTGCAAATACTGAATTGATTAGAAGTGTGGATTTGCGGCTGCCGAGAATTACGCATCTGTTTGAGATTTTAAGCAAACGCAACCAGCTTATGACTGACAAACAATTTCCTTTGACAATTGGTGAAGCAAGAAAAGATATTCTGGAACTACTGGAAGCAAACAACAAACAGTGATTTGAACGGTTTAGAAATGTAAAGTTTACAATTTGTTTACAAAAAATATTTATAATTTGTTTACTTATTGTTTTGTATGAGTGATGTAATAGCAATCCGAGTTCCAAAAGAGCTAAAAAAGGAGCTTCAACGGCTTAATCCAGAATATGCAGAAGACGTCAGGGTTTATCTTGAACAAATGGTAAAAAAGAAAAAACTTAAGCAAGCCCTTGCAGAGGCTACTCGTTTTAGAAATGAACTCTACAAAAAGAGTGGCAACACCCCTTCTTCAGCTGATATTATCCGGGAAGACCGCGATTATGGCCACTGAAGTAGTTGTAGATTCATCCGTCATCGTTGCTTTAGTAATGCCCGAAGACAATTCCAATTGGGCTCTAAAAAGAATATCTGAACATGAATATTGTCACATTTTAGAGTTTAGCTACTATGAAGTAGCCAACGCCATCAAATGCAAGACACCAAACACATTAACCAAAAAAGAGGCTGAAAAGATTTTCACGCAAGCAACAGGAATAATGAATCTTTTTGGTGTTCATAGTTTTGGAGAAGTTATTTTTGATGCTTTGAGTTTAGCTTTGGAGTTTAACATCGCTGTTTATGATGCCGCTTTTCTTTCCCTTGCAGATAAGTTGGATATGCGATTACTAACTCTTGACTTTAAGCTAGTTAAAAAACTTGAAAATTCTAAATATCGTGGGTTAATAGAATACCCTATTTAGGGGTAAACAGCAAACAATAAGTAAATATTTTATTTAACAGCCCGATCCTATTTTTTTCATTTAAGTTTTTTGGGGATGTGTAAAGTAATTGTTAAGTATAACTTGTGTATAATTTAATTTAGTGGCGATTACACTTGGTAAAATGCTTGACTAAAACAAGAAAAGTAGGCGGCTCATTGGTTGTAACTTTGCCAAAAGAAATTGTTGAAACACAAAACATAAAAGAAAACCAATATGTCGAAATAACAGTTAAAAAATGCCGAATAGACGGCTTCGGCGCCCTAAAAGGCATTGGCCCATTCACGGTTGAAGATGAGCTGAAAGCTCATGAGTAGGCTTGTCATTGATTCTTATGCGTGGATCGAATATTTAGATGGAACAGAACTCGGAAGAAAAGTCAACGACTTCATTGAAAGAAACGAAGAAATATTCACCTGTGCTTTGACAATCGCTGAAGTAGTAAGCAAAGCTGCACGCAAAGGCAAATATGTGAAAGTCGCCTATGAAGTTTTAACCAACAATTCAAGAATAATCCATGCGGACGAAGAACTTTCTTTTGAGGCTGGACGGATACATTTTGAAATGCGAAAAATCTTGAAAGATTTTGGTCTAGCCGACGCTTATGTACTAGCTACAGCTAAGGAAACTGCAATCAAAAATCCTGACTGGTGACGAACACTTCAGGAATATGAAAGAAGCTGTTCTCTTAAGATAAGCTCAAACAAGGTTTAACTTATCTTAATAGATCGTAGCCTCGCGCTGTAATCATTTTGCCCTTAACAACTTTAGTTGCTGAGTTTCCTACGATGATGGTCGTAATCATGTCGATTTCAGCGTTTAGCAATTCCTTGAGTGTAATAACGATGACTTCTTCGCCTGCGCGTCCAGCTTGCCTAACTATGCCCACTGGCGTTTCGGGTCGCATATGTTTTATCATTATCTCATAGGCCTTAATTAAAGGCTCAATGCGCCCTTCACTCTTAGGATTATATAGCACAATCGAGAAATCAGCGGCTGAGGCGGCTTCTAGTCGGCGCTCTATCTTTTCCCAAGGAGTCAACAAGTCACTTAGGCTGATTACAGCAAAATCGCTGACTAAGGGTGCACCGAGCTTTGATGCGGCAGCCGTTGCGGCTGTCACTCCTGGAACAATTTCAACCGGCAAATTCGCGTTTTCTTGAGCAGCAACTTCCAAAACAATTCCAGCCATACCATAAACCCCTGGATCTCCGCTGCTAACCATAACAACGTTGTGTCCTTCTTTGGCTTTTGAAACGGCGATTTTTGCTCGTTCAACTTCTTTGCCCATGGTTCCAGAAACAACTTCAGCACCAGGTTTGATGATGGATTGAATTAGTTTAACGTACGTGCCATAGCCGACTAGGACGTCAGCGTTTTCGATTTCGCTTCGTGCCTTAGGCGTCAAATGTTCAAGGCTGCCGGGTCCAATGCCGACTACGCTTATTCGCCCTCGGCTATGGCTACTGTTACCCCGTTTAACTTGGTTTTTTTCAGTATTAACTTCGAGTTTTCTCCCGCTACCAGTAATGCTGCTCGTTCGCATACTCCTCCAACACCAATTTTTTGCTGAACCATCTTTGAATCAGGTGAAAGATCCTTATGGTTTAAAGAACGAAGTGCATCGACGCTTAAAAACTCAAGCGGCTTTCCCATATTCTCGGCTGCTTTGACCATTGCTACAGAACTTCGTTTAATATCAACTGTTGCGAAGCAATTAACGCTTGCCAATGGAATGTGAACTCGTTCTAGGGCAATGTCGACTGCTTCAATTATGCTCTCTTCGCTTGAATCTTTCCTTGCCCCTAACCCCACAACTACAGATTTAGCTCTCAAGATGGTGAAAGGCTTAACAAATTTTGCAATCGACAAAGGCTCCTTTGTAATTATTACCCCAGCATCGTAATTATTGATTATTTCTAAAGCTTGTCCACCATCCGCAGCCTCTTTCATCTCGTAACCGCCAATTTGGTTAATTGGGATTTTAACGTCACTAATTAGAACAACTACTAATCGGTCCCCGTTGACAATGGCTGCGTTCACAGACACAAGGCTTTCAGGGTTTTGAATAGTCAAATGCAGAATTCTCGCAAGTTCATCAACGCTCTGTTTGCCAACAGAATCCGAGGCTGTAGTGATAACAGCAGTTCCACCTATGCCTTTCGCAATTATTTTGGCTAATTCATTTGCGCCACCATAATGTCCAGACAATAAGCTGATAACAAATTTTCCCGTGGCATCAACGCCAATGACTGCAGGGTCGGTTAATTTGTTTTCAAGATGAGGCGCAACAGCACGAATAATTATGCCTGTCGCCATAACTGCAACTAAGCCGTCCACCAAGCTGTAAGTGTCTTTGATGAAGTCGGCTAATTTTTTGTCTAAAGCAACAACGCCATGCTGAGTGTATTTCTTAGGTGAATAAACAGTGGAAGTTATGCCTGCACATTCTAATGTTTCTTTAATTTTTAGGCCAGTTTCTACGCCGCGTCTTGTGATTGCGACGACAGCTATTCCACGTTCATACATTTTGCTATTCGCCTTTGCGGAATCCAGTGGTGAATTTTGGATCATACAGCTTGGATAAATCGTAGGCTTCGGGGTTGAGGACTTTTCCTACAAAAATCAGGGCTGTTTCGGTTATGCCTTCAGCTTTAACTTTGGCAACTATGTCGGTTAATGTGCCTTTGACGATTTTTTGCTGTGGCCACGTTGCCTTATACACAACTGCGGCAGGAGTTTCTTTGGGGTAACCTCCCTTCACAAGATCCTCAACAACACGGGCAATATGTGGTGTGCCCAGGAAAATTACCATGGTGGCCTGGTGAGCAGCAAGCTTACTGATGCTTTCTGCATCTGGCACTGGAGTTCTTCCTTCGGGTCGAGTTATAATAACGGTTTGGGAAATGTTAGGCAATGTTAATTCTCGGTTGAGTGCTCCTGCGCCGCCCTGCAAACAGCTTACACCTGGAACTCGAAAATACTCAATTTTTTCTTTGTCCAGAGCATCCATTTGTTCTTGAATAGCGCCATAAAAACTTGGGTCGCCATCATGCACTCTTGCCACGAGCTTATCTGCCTTGACGGCTTCAACCATGACTTTTAAAACTTCGGGCAAACTCATTTTGGCACTGTCATAAAGCTGTGCGCTTGACTTTGCATATTTGAGATACTCTGGATTTAGCAGTGATCCGGCGTAAATTACAACGTCAGCTTGCTCGAGATACCTTTTGCCTTTAAGTGTAATTAGTTCTGGGTCTCCGGGTCCAGCGCCTATGAAAACAAGTTTTTTCATGGTTTAACACCATTTCCATTTTGTTTCCAGTGAATAGGAACCTGGCTTTTTTTGACGATAGCTACAGAGAAATAATCTTCATGTATATCCCAGCTTTCTACATCGCTGAGTTTGCCTACGAGAACTTTTTCTTCGTCTAAAGTACAACGCTTAACCAAAGCGACGGTGGAGTTTTCGGTAAAGCCCGCCTTCAACAGAATCGGAACGAATTCCTTAATGTGATGGGCACACTTCATGAACACCAAGTTGTCACAGTGTTTAGCTGTATCTTCAATGCGTTCTGGCGTAAGGTCGGATGGAATAATTGAAACTACTTCCTCTTTTTCTGCCAAAGGCAATTTAGAGCTTGCCGCAGCTGCTGTAACAGAGGTTACGCCCGGTATGATTTCAAGCTCAATTTCTGGGTAAGTTTCTTTGACGCATTCGTAAAGATACAGAAAAGTGCTATACAACATTGGGTCGCCAAGTGTGATGAATGCAACGTTGCCTTTTTTGGCTTTTGCAGCCACTATCGCTGCGTTTTCGACCCAAAGTTTCCTGTTATTTAGCTCATTCTTAGTCATGGGAAAAACTAGTTCAAGAATCTCCGCTGGCTTTTCACGTTCAGCCAAGATTTGCTTAACCATTCTTAAAGCCATGCTTGGTTTACGTGCATGAGATTTAGGAACGCAGAGAACGTCTACTGATTTGAGGGCTTTCACTGCTTTTACCGTGATAAGTTCAGGGTCGCCAGGGCCCACGCCGATGCCTATGAATGTTCCAGCCAAATAATTTTCACCTAAGGTTTTGTCGCTGAGACTATTGTTATTGGGTTTCTTGCCATCATCATTGTTCCGCTGTTTATTTGTTTTCCCTTCGCAACAGAAATAAGTGCTACATCGATATCTTTGAAGCCCAGCGCTTTTAGTTCAGCTATAGCTACAGTTGCGGTTTCCAAAAGTATAGCGTTTATGACTACTCTTCCATTCGGCTTTAACTTAAAAAAAGCAGTTTGCAATATCGCTCTCAATGACACGCCGCCACCACCAATCAAGAAGGCATCAGCCATTGGAACGCTCAGTAACGCTTCTGGCGCTTTACCGCGTGTAACAGAAACGTTCACTTGGTTGCCGAATTTCTCAACGTTACTCTTTGTCAACTTGATTGCTGCTTCATCCTCGTCAATGGCGTAAACCTTGCCTTTTACTCCAACTTGAAGCGCTGCTTCAACAGTCAAGCCGCCTGTGCCACATCCAACATCAATTACTATTGAGCCTTCGTTTAAACGTGCTTTAGAAATAGTGATAACTCTAATTTCCTCTTTTGTCGGTCCAGGCACCGCATCACTTTGATTAAAAAGTTCGTCGGGTACACCTGGTGTTTTATAAGACCAAATTCTTGTCATAATAGTCAACTTAACCTTTTACTTCGCTATTTGCTTTGATAACCATTACGCATAAAGACCCAAAAGTTAGCTTTGAAACCTTTTCTAAAGTGGTTGAAGTAATCTTTTCGTCGGGCAACGTTATGTTTTCGCATACAAAAACAGGTAAATCTTTTTCTGCGCCATTGTTAAGGAGGTAGCTGGCGATGTCTTTGGGCGAGAAAGCTTTCGGGTCTGGAAGAATAATAATGTCCTCACCGCCATTAACGGCTAAATCTAACACCTGTTTTTCTTCTTCAGTAACTTCGCCTTCATGATAAGTTAGTAATAATGCGTTATCCCAGCTTAGGTTTAGTTTGGCGGCGCAAGCTTGAATTGAGCTAACCCCTGGAATAACGTTGACTTCGAGGTCTTTGGCCAAGCCGCTTTCCAAAAATGTGTGGAGAAGCCCTGAAAAGCCTGGATCACCCGTAGACAGCAAGGCTACTTCTTGGCCTCTCTCTGCTGATTCAACCGCATATTTGAGGGAGTCGTTAAGGTTTTTTGCGGTTAAAACAATTTTTTCGCCTTTGATGTCTTGGGTGAAAAGATTTAGGCTTCTTTGTGCTCCTATGACCACTTTGGCTTTTTGAACTGTCTTTCTGGCGGCTGGCGTAACGTAATCTGGTGAACCTGGTCCAACGCCGACTATGTTAATTTTAGCCAAGGTTTATTGCACCTCGCATTCTCATCCATGCCAAGAACTTTGCCATCCATCGCAACAATAACAACACTTATCTTAATTTTGTTTTCCACTCTATCGCTTACCTGCTGGTTAACACGTTGGGCAATCCGCTCATAAGTTGCCTCTAACAAGTTGGCTTGGCGAAGAATTTCAGTGGCTTCATCAGTAGTGTTTGCTGCTAACAGCTCGTTTATGGTTTTTGTGTCGGCTCCCACGGCGCCAGCGTAAGAGGCGATAACTTCGTTGCGTGCATCTCCGACTTTGTGGTGAGTGTTGAAGATTTTAGCTGCCAACTTAACCAGTTTTCCAGAGTGCCCAAGAAGAATGATTTCTTTTACGCCTTTTTCAACTGCTTTATCAAGCATGTAACCGACGAAGTCGCCAGTTTGAACGATCGCATCTTCAGGTACATTGAACTGTTGCTTGGCAATTCGTTCGCCGATGTTTCCTGGTACAAATAATATTCGTTTGTAGCCTCGGGCTAAGGCAACGTCAATTTGGGGAACCAATGAACGGCGGCATGCTTCCAATGACAAAGGCTTTACCACGCCTGTTGTGCCCAAAATCGATACGCCGCCTTGAATACCTAGTTTTGCATTCATGGTTTTTTTGGCGATGTTTGCTCCTTCAGGAGCAGTAATTGTTACTTCAACACCCTTACCAGCGGGCAAAACCTCTTTCACAGCTTCAGTTATCATGCTTCTTGGAACAGGATTAATTGCTCCTTCTCCAATGGGCACTTGCAAACCAAGCTTTGTCACTTTGCCAACTCCTACTCCGCTTTTGATGGTGACTTTGCCATCATCCGTTAGTTTCACGGTTGCGATTATTTCCATTTTATCTGTGACGTCAATGTCTTGTCCAGCATCTTTAACAGCAATGGCTTCTGCCGGTGTCAGCGGAAAGTTTTCTGCTGGATTTCACAGGAACTTCAAAACGCAAGCCAATTGGCGTTGGGATGACTACTCGGTCAACGGGCTTGTCAAGCATGGCTATTACTGCGGCTTTGGATGCTGCAGCTGCGGTTGCGCCAGTTGTTATGCCATACTTTAAAAACCGTGCCATACAAGTTGCCTCGGTTAACCGTAGGCTTTGCCTTCAGCCATGGAAAGCAATGAATTGAAAACTGCTACTGCAATCGTGCTGCCGCCTTTGCGTCCCCGTGTAATAACGAATGGTATAGGCAGTTTTGCGATTACTTCTTTTGATTCAGCAGCACCCACAAAACCCACAGGTACCGCAACAATCAAGGCTGGCTTAACTTTTCCCTTCTTTATCTGGTCCGCCAACTCAAAGGCTGCAGTTGGAGCGTTACCAATCAGTACGATAGCGCCGTCTAAGCCGTCTTTTATTGCGAGTCTCATGGCAGCTGCGGAACGCGTTAACGACTCCGCCTTCGCCAAGTCCATAGTTCGCTCATCATTCATGTATGTGGTTACTTTGCTGCCGAATTTTTTGAGTCTTGCATCATTAATGCCTGCTTTCACCATCTTAACGTCAGTGACTACTTTTGCGCCAGCCTTAATCGCGGCTACGCCAGCTTGCACTGCATCTTTACTAATTACGAGGAGTTTGGCGAATTCTGGGTCAGCTGTCGTGTGCACTACACGTTCGATTACTGGAACTTGATCTTTTGGCGCTTTGGCTAATTCAGGGCCAATTGCTTCTCGGATAAGCTTCATGCTTTTATCCACTATTTTTCCGGCTTCAGCAACAGAGTAAGCGTCAACAACTTCAGTATCCTTCTTGCGCTCTCTTCCCAGGGCTTTGAAGGCTTTTTCTTCAAGGATGTCGGCTATGCGCTCATCGCTACCTAAAGGTTCCCCATAGACTAATTCGATTCCATGTGCCTTTAGCTGGGGCTCTTTTTCTTTAACCCCGATTAACTCAGGAATCTCTTGCGTCGTATGAACACCAGGCGCTAGAAAAGCAGGAACCAAAACAATTTTTGAAACGCCCTTCTGTGACATCGCATCTATCGCTTGGGCAATGGTTGGTGTATCTCTAATCATAAAAGCGATTTCTACAATCTTGAATTTATTGCGGCTGCGAAGTAATGTCGGCTAATTTTTCGAGGTTTTCTCTGTTATGAGGCAGTTTGCTTCCATGCCCAATAAGAATTAAACCAACTTTATCCAACTCTGAATTTGCCACGTTAATTTTTCCCCGTTTTCTCAAACAACTTCGCTGCAAAATCAATTATTTGTTGGTCACCGTTTTTCGCGGCTACACGCAAGTTTTCAACAATCGGCACAAAAGTTTGTTTCAGCAAAATAGAGGTTAAATCTTCAAGAATCTTCCGCTCTTTATCATCAACATTGCCAATCATGTTTAGAGCGGTTGCAAGTTCTTTTTGCCGAACTTGCTCAGCCTGAGAAAGCAATGATGAAATGATTAGGCGAACTGAGAGGCTTTTCATGTCCTGATTGAGAACAACAAGTTCTTCGTCGAGGATTTTGACTGCTTTTTCAATGCTTTTTTCGCGTTGTTGTTTGTTCTTGTCGGCAATTAATTGTAAATCGTCGATGTTGTAGAGTTTTGTTGCTTTGACTTCTTGAACTGCCTTTTCGACATTTCGTGGGTTTGAAATGTCAATGATTACAAGGTCATTTTTGTTTGTTCGCTGCGTCATTAATCTTGAAAGTATTTCTTTGGTTAACAAGTAGTGAGGTGCTGCAGTTGAGCAAATTACCACGTCAGCGTCAACGAGGACTTCTTCAAACTGATTAAACTTTACCGCTTTTCCTTTCAGATCTTCAGCTAACTTTACTGCCCTCTCATAAGTTCTGTTTGCAATAAAAATAGGGCTAAGGCAGCGGTGTGATAAGGCTTTGGCAACGAGAGTTCCTATTTCTCCAGCGCCCATAACCAGAATTTTCTTATCTTCCAAGTTGCCCAGCAACTTTAACGGCTAATTCAACGGCTGCTGAACCCACCGAAACAGCGCCTTTGTTGATGCCTGTTTCGTTTCTTACACGTCTGCCAACAGTCATTGAACGGTTAAACAGGTGCTTTAGGATTGGACCGATTGTTTTAGCGTTATCCGCCAGCAAATAAGCGTCCCAGACTTGATTTAGAACTTGGTCTTCGCCTATAACCATGGATTCTAAACCTGAAGTTACCCTTAAAAGGTGATTAAAAGCATCATTATCTACTGAAGTTTCAATAGCTTTGTATGCTTCCTCAGCATGCTCATTGGCTCTTTTAGAAAAATAATCCTTAAGTAAACTAATTGTGTTAGCGACTTCTTCGGATACAACAAAGATTTCTATGCGGTTGCATGTCTGAAGAATTAAGCATTCTTCAACGTTTTCAAGAGAACAGATCTCGGCAAGAGCTTTTTCTTTTTCTTTAAACGCTACAGCCTCCATTAATGGCACATGAGCTGTTTTATGCGTTATCCTAACATTGATAGTATGGTCTGTCTTCGCCGAGGAATGCATGGTTGGATAAACCGACCGTCTTAAATATAAGTTTTACCGTAAATACGCGAAGGGCAAAATTTGTGACAGAATTACATCACAGAATAGGTTTGGTGTACCTTCCAGGCGCTCTTCCATGCTTTGAAGACTTCGGAAACCTCCCAACCGACCTAGTTTGCTCCGATGCCCTTGTAGATGGCAAGCCAGCATCTGAAGTTTTAGACATGATAATCATTCCAGGCGGAAGCCTAGTTGAATCACAAAGCGTTAACAAAAAAGTAAGTCATGAAATATTGAAAATGGCTGATAGCGGCAAATTTGTGCTGGGAATCTGCTCAGGTTTCCAAATTCTTGCAAAAGAAACCGATGTTGGACGCCTCTCAACAGTGCCCATAACCCGCGAAGGCTTAGGCTTGCTGGATGCAGAGTTCAAGCCCTTAATCTGCACTGACCGTGTAATGGCCACTGTAACTGACAAGAGTTTCATCACGCAAGAAGTTGGCAAAGAAGTTTCAGGATTCCACTGCCACACCTACGGCCAAATCCTGCTGCATAAAGATGCAAAAACAATTCTTGTTTCACACGTGCAACGCGTCAATTACCATAAGGACCCGCAAGATTTGGTTTCAGGAGTAGCCAACAAAGAAGGCAACGTCGTCGGAATTTTCGTTCACGGACTGCTTGACCAGAACCCAACCATAATCAACAGCATCACAAAATCACTTAACATAAATGCAATTGAGCTCGAAGACATTCGAAGCGCAAACGCCAAACTTTTGAAGCGAATAAAATGCGAAATCGGAATCGCAACCAACATCCAACAGCAAGGCACCGCCAAACAAAAAACGCCACGCCTACTATTGGTCACGGCGACAGGAAGCGGTTCAGGAAAAACCTTTCTTGTTGCAGGCATTGCTGGCAGCATTAAAGAAAAGAGGCTTCAAAGTTGGAATCATAAAAGTTGGCGGAGACATACGAGACGCTGTACCAGCACTTTACCTCATTAAAGAGCCGATTAAACCTTACTCGTCAATTAAAATTGGCGAAAGCGGCTGGAAACCACTTGCCGAAGCAATAAGTGAAGCTAGCAAAAACTACGATTTTATTCTTGTTGAAGGAGCGATGAGCGCTTTCACTGGACTTTTAAATGATAAAGTTGTGCGGCCAACTTCGACGGCTGAAGTTGCAGCAGCACTTGGCGCATCAACAGTTCTTGTTGTTGGCTGTGACAAAGAAGGCGTAGAGGGCGCAGTCGTGAACACTCTAAACTACGTTAATCTGCTCGAAATCTTGGAGTAAACACAACAGGAGTAATCCTAAACAAAGCGCGCATAAGCTATCTTAGTGACGAAATCAAACAAACAATTAAAAGTGCTTTTGAAAATGCAGGCGTCGAATTGCTAGGCATTGTGCCGCGAATGGAAGTGGAAGGAAGAGGCATGATACCTGAAATCGAAATAAAATACGAAGAATTCGGAGCCCAAGCCATCCAAGTAGCAGAACAATACCTAAACATCGAAGCATTAACAAAAATTGCCGACGCCCCAAAACTAACAAAAGTTGATTATGAGGCGTTTATGGAAAAATTCAAAACTTTAGTCACCAATTATAGGCTCAACGCTTCTGAAGGTGGCAAACAAGAAAAGTGCTAATTGACCTTAAACTCGACGGAAAAACAATAATTGTAGTTGGCGGAGGCTCTGAGGGCTACCGAAAAACCCTGAACTTTGTAGATTCTGGCGCAAAAATCTGGGTTATAAGCAAAGATTTTTCAAGCGGCATCCAAAAGTTGGCTGAAGAAAAAAAAGTTGCTTTGGTAAAAACTGAAATTAAAGATGCCAAAGCTTTTGTTGAAAGTCTAAATCCTAAGCCTGACATGTTTTTGGCTGTTACAGATAATTCAAAACTTAACTTTGAACTGGTTAAAGCGGCTAAAGTCTGTTGGATGCATGGTTTACTCCGTTGATAATCCTGCGTTGAGCGATTTTATTTTGCCAGCAGTTGCACATATCGGCGATGTCAAGATTGCGGTTTCCACTTCGGGAAAAAGCCCTGCCATGGCTAAGGCGCTTAGAGAAAGAATTGAGAAGCTGATTCAGCCTGAAGATCTGCTTGAGATTGAGTTACAAAGCCACTTACGCAGTATTCTCAAAGAACAAATTGTCTGACTCAAAAGCTTAGAAGCAAAATGTTAAACGAGATACTTAATAACGATAACATTAAACAAGTTTTAAAAGAAGGAAAGCTTCTTGAGGCTCAAGAATTAGCCATGAAACTCATAAAGAAAAGGAGACAAAATAAATTGAGTTTTCCAACCGTTAGAATGAGAAGACTACGCAGAACTGCAGCGATGCGGGACATACTAAACCAAATTAATCTGCAGCCAAGCAACCTAATTTACCCAATTTTCGTTGACGAAACCATCAAAAAACCCGTTGCCATAGAATCAATGCCGGGTTACAGTCGACTGCCAATTAGTCAAGTTGCAGATGAAGGAAAACAGGCATTGGCTCAAGGCGTAAAAAGTGTTCTGCTCTTTGGTATTCCAGCAAAAAAAGATGAGTTGGGTACAAGCGCTTTTGCCAAAAATGGGGTTGTTCAAAAGGCAATTGATGAGTTGAAAAAAACTTATGGAGAAGAACTTGTCGTTATCGGCGATGTCTGCCTATGCGAGTATATGAGTCATGGGCACTGTGGCTTCGTCAAAGACGGCGAAGTCCTAAACGACCAAACACTGGATGTACTTGGCAAAGTAGCAGTTAGCCAAGCAGAAGCAGGCGCGGATATTGTTGCTCCTTCAGCAATGATGGACGGGCAAGTTGGCGCCATCCGAGAAGCACTGGACGACGCTGGTTTTGAGCAGATACCAATTATGGCTTACTCAGCAAAATACGCGTCGGGCTTTTACGGTCCATTCAGGGAAGCAGCGGAGTCCACGCCGAAATTTGGAAACCGCAGAAGCTACCAAATGAGCCAAGGCAGCCAAGAGGAAGCCATACGAGAAATGGAATTAGACCTCAACGAAGGCGCCGACATGATCATGGTTAAACCAGCTTTAGCTTACCTAGACATTATCGGCATTGCAAAAGCCAACTTTAACGTACCCATAGTCGCCTACAACGTCAGCGGCGAATACAGCATGGTTAAAGCAGCTGCCCAAAACGGATGGATAGACGAAAAAACCGTTATCCGCGAAATATTAACAGGCATAAAACGTGCAGGCGCCGACCTAATCATAACCTACTTTGCTAAAGATGCCAAATCGTGGTTGAATCAGCCTTGAGCGGAAACAAGTCAAAGACGCTTTTTGAAAGAGCCAAAAAAGTTCTGCCTGGAGGCGTAAACAGTCCAGTCCGAGCCTTTGAACCATACCCATTCTTCGTAGACCATGCCAAAGGCAGCAAAATGACCAGCGCAGACGGCACCGAATATGTTGACTACTGCATGGCTTACGGTGCATTACTTTTGGGACATGTCCAACCCGACATAATGGAAGCAGTGAAAAATCAGTTACCTAAAGGCTCACTTTACGGCGCCCCAACAGAGCGGGAAGTTGAATTTGCCGAACTAATATCCAAAGCGTCACCCTGCATGGAAATGCTTCGCCTCGTAAACTCAGGCACTGAAGCCACGATGCATGCTATTCGAGCGGCACGAGGCTACACGGGAAGAAAAAAAATCATCAAGTTCGAAGGCTGCTTCCACGGATCACACGACAGCGTTTTGGTAAAGGCAGGCTCGGGAGCTGCAACTTTTGGCACACCAAACTCGCTTGGAATCCCTGAGGAAACAACCCAGAACACCATTGTGGTGCCCTACAACAGCGTTGAAGCCTTAGAGGCAGTTATGAAGCAGCAAGGCAACGAAGTAGCCGCGGTTATTGTTGAGCCAGTTTTAGCAAATGTTGGGCTAATTTTGCCAACAGAAGATTACCTTAGCTACCTCAGAAAAGTAACAAGCCAATATGGCACCGTACTAATTTTTGATGAGATAATCACGGGTTTCCGTTTGGCATTGGGCGGCGCACAGGAATACTATGGTGTGAAGCCTGACATGGCGACGCTTGGCAAAGTCTTGGGTGGCGGCTTTCCTTTGGCGGCGTTTGGCGGCAAACGCGAGATTATGGAGAACATTTCGCCAGTCGGTAAAGTCTATCAAGCAGGCACTTTTAGCGGCAACCCAATTTCAGCGACCGCAGGCTACACAATCCTTAAGCTGCTTAACCAAAAGAAAGCAGAGATTTACCCGAAGCTTGAGAAAAACTGTGCTGAATTAACAAAAGCCTTAGTGGATATTGTCCAAACCTACGATTTGCAAGCACAAGTCTACAACATCGCTTCCATGTACCAGATATTCTTTACAAACGAAGAAGTCAGAGACTACGCATGCGCCAAGCATTCTGACACCAAAATGTTTGCCGCTTACTTCAATGAATTGCTCAAGCAAGGCGTGTTTATTCCTCCGTCACAATTCGAAACCTGCTTTGTTTCAACCGCTCACACTGACGAAGATATAAAGCATACAATAAACGCTTTTGACAAAGCACTAAACAAAGCAAGGGAGAAACAAACCAAATGAAACTAGCCGTTGGCACCAGAGGAAGCGTACTCGCACTTGCACAAACAAACCGAGTCCTCAAACAAATCAAGCAGGCACATCCCGAACTTGATTTTAAACTAAACATCATCAAAACCGTAGGCGACAAAGAACATGGCAAACCACTGTTTTCTATTGATTGCAAAGGCATTTTTGAAAAAGAAATTGATCAGCAAGTCGTTAATGGCGAAATCGACTTTGCCGTTCACAGTTTAAAAGATGTGCCCATTGTTGAACAGACAGGTGGCACGGTTTTAGCTGCAATTCCAAAACGGGATTCGCAACATGACGTTTTTATCTCAAAAAGCAAAGTGACCCTTAACGCTTTACCCGGAGGCTCAGTTGTTGGTACAGGCAGCCTCAGAAGAATGGCAGAAATCAAATTTATACGCCCAGACTTGGACGTTCAACCTATCCGCGGCAACGTGGACACGCGATTGAACAAAGTTAGAAGAGGCGAGTTTGCAGGAGTCGTCATCGCGGAAGCGGGGCTTGAGAGAATGAATTTAGAAAAAGAAATCACTGAGCGCTTATCTCTCGACGAGTTTCCTTCAGCAGCGGGACAGGGAGCTATAGCAATTGTTGCCAAAGAAGGAAACGAAAGACGTAATTTCGCTTTTGAGGTCAGTTGAAGACAACGCAACTCGGGCTGAGATAAACGCTGAACGGAGTTTGGTGCTTGAATTGGAAGGCGGCTGCCGAGTACCAATTGGAGCCGTCGGACATGTGGTTGACAACAATCTCTCGTTGTTCGGATGCATTTTCTCACTTAATGAACGAAAAAAAATCAGTGCTTCAGCCCAAGGAACATTAGCCGACGCTTACAAACTTGGCGAAATAGTGGGTCAAGACCTCATCAAACATGGAGCCAAAGACCTTGAAAAAGAATGGAGACAAAAATATGGCACATGGTAAAGTCTACCTGGTAGGCGCTGGACCCGGCGACCCCAAACTGCTCACAGTAAGAGCGGTCGAACTGCTGAAACAAGCGGACATTGTAATTTACGACAGATTAGTCGGTGAATCAATTATAGACTTAGTCCCAGAAAAAGCTGAGAAGATTTATGTGGGGAAGCGAACGGGCATACATGAGGTTCCACAGGACAAGATTACTGAGTTGATAATTGAGAAAGCCCAGACAGGCGGCAATGTGGTTAGGCTTAAGGGCGGCGACCCATTTGTTTTCGGCAGAGGCGGCGAAGAAGCCGAAGCCCTGGTAGAAAAAGGCATCGAGTTTGAAGTTGTGCCCGGAATTAGTTCCTCAGTTGCAGCGCCAATGTATGCTGGCATACCTTTGACTCACAGGGATTATGCGGCTTCGGTGGCTATCATAACTGGGCACAGAGCCGGCGACGCAGAAAAACCGATTAACTGGGCAAAAATAGCCGATGCAGTAGACACGATGGTTATTTTGATGGGTGTAGAATCTCTTCACGCCATAACAGAAAAGCTGATAAACGGTGGATTAAGCCCCCAAACGCCTGCAGCTATTATTGAATCGGGCACAATGCAACAGCAAAGAACCATCATTGGCAAGATCGGCACAATAGCTAAAATGGCAGAAGAAAAACAAATCAAACCGCCAGCGGTCATCGTTATCGGTGAAGTAGCAAATTTAGGCAGGAAACTCGCATGGTTCAAAAAACCCCTAGCCTAAAAGGCAAAACAGTCGCCATAACGCGTCCTGCCGGTCAAGCAGAAGAAGCAGGCAAACTTATCAAGGAAAAAGGCGGGATCCCATATTACATTCCCGCCATCGAAATCAAAGGACTAAGCAATCTCGAGCCAATCAAAAAATTCATCACAGAACTGCAAAAAGAGCAAGTTGACTATGTTATTTTGATGAGCACCAACGGCGTCAAACATCTTTTTGGCGCCGCTGAAACCCTAAAACAAACCAGCTTCACTCAAGAAAGGATTGTCTAAAACGTTTGTTATAGCTGTTGGTCCACGGACAGCTCAAGCGTTGGAAGAAGAATACCATGTTAAGGTAAGTTTAGTCCCAACGAAATACAGTTCTGAAGGATTAATCGAGTGCTTAAAAGACAGAGAGCTTTCAGGCAAAAAAATTCGGATTCCGCGTACCAGCAATGCAACGCCCATTTTGAGTGATAAGCTCAAGGAAATGGGTGCGGATGTTGAGGAAATTTATGTTTACGAATCAGGACTGCCAGTTGATGCAGAATTGAAAGACAGGTTCTTTCAAGATTTAACCTCGGGAAAAATCGATGCAATTGTTTTTGGAAGCGGCTTGAGCGCAAAAAACATTTTCCAAATGCTTACCGAGAAGGCGCCGATGGATAAACTTCGAAGCATAATAAACGGGAAGGTTACGACTGTGGCTATTGGTCCCACAACAGCTGAAGCCCTAAAAGAAATGGGTGTAAAAGTTGATGTCATGCCAGAAGACTACCTGTTTGAAAAAGCATTAGCAGCACTAGCCAATCATTGGAACACATAGTAGTTGCCATAAAACCCTTTGTTGTTGCTTCGGCACAGTCACGCACCTTTAAAAAACAAGTTCATTAACCAACTAGGTAGCTAAAACTAATCACAGCTCATAATTTAGGAGGTGAATTTATGGAAGCAGAAAAAAGCGGAAAAGTAAAATTAACTTTTGAAGTTGAAATAAACCAAGCAGCCATGGACCTAATCAAAACAGACATGGAAATGATGAATCAAATATTACCAGGAATTATTCAGAATTGGAGAGAAGGCATGGCTTCAAGAGGAAAAGGCATGGGAATGGGCATGGGTATGATGCACCACGGCCAAGAATAAACCAAAACCAAACCATCCTTTTTTTATTTAAAAAACAATAAGCTGTTCTAACTATTGATAAGCGAGATAAAATCATTTTTTAGGATATTTCATATTTTGAATTGATTTCCAGAGTAATTCTTAGTGGAGTCATCGAAACCTCCTTACAAATCCAGTATCTCAGTAAGGTTTCTGTAAGCTTATGAATACCTGTGTTGGTACGCTTAACCACTTAACGATCGCTTTTGAGTTCAATCTTTTTCTGTCATAAAAAAGGCAGTTATAGTAGGGTGATCCACGCATGTATCTTATTCCCCTGTGAATAAAGCTGTACCCAAGATCTTTCAGTAATTTTATGCATCTTTCGCTTCTTTGTCTCAATGAAGGGTCCATAAAATCATGAAATTCTACAGATATTTGCTGTATTCTTTCAAAATCGTGCTTCGAAAAATTTTCCAAAATGTTCCACTCCTCTCCTTCAATGTCTATCTTTAACAAATCAATCTTTTCAAGGTGGAACAATGAAAAAATATCTTCCAAAGTGACCATCCTTACTGAAATTTCGCTTTGAATATCTTTTTCTGGAAACAATGATTTGTGTAATGAGTTCGTCCCATAATTTTTGTTCAAATAAAACTTGCGATAATTATTTTCTTCATTTCCTACGGCGGCTCCCTCAAGTATTTCCACATTTTCTTGCTTTTCAAATTTCTTCGTGAGTTCACGAATCAGAGCAGGATCGGGCTCAACTAAAATAATTCTCGAAGAAGGATATTTTTCTAATATCCTCTCAGGGAATTCACCCTTTCCAGCACCTAAATCTACGACTACTGGAGAGTTTTCAAAACCATCGATTATATAATGTTCGTCTAAGTCATGAATCCCGAGGGCAGATTCTATTTTCTTCGTAATCGTGTACATTACCATGTTATCAACCCGGGTGGAGAGTTCTCAGAGACTTCCATTATTAAATTGTTTCTAAGCTTTACAGATTTAAGAGTTTGTTTTGCCTTTGCTTTTTTGCTTAAAACTTAAATCTGGAAAGCAACCTAAAGTTGAATTATGTCCAGAGGTGGTCCATTAGGTATTCTTCTGATAATAACGGCGGTGATCCTTATGATTCCAGGAGTGATAGGTATTTGGCTTGGAACAAACGGAACCGTAATCAACAATGCAGTTATTCATTTTGGTGCAACAACAAGCGCTGAAATAACTTATGGAACCATATTTGTATCAATCGCTATAGCGTGTGCGGTAATTTTCCTGCTGCTATTTTTATTCAAAAGGGACGCCTTAAAAACCGAGCTTCCACATTATCCATAAGCGAAGAAAAAACAGCAAAGAATACGGTTTCAACAATAGCTATTTCTTTAAAGGTTTTGAATTGCAATTGTACTTTTTTGGGCGATATACGTGGCGATAGTGTGATAAAGAGAGAATTAAAGTAAGTTTTGAAAGAAGAAGAAATAGTTAGTTAGAACATCTGTGTGGGTGTCTTCAGTTGTTTAAACGTATTATCGTTTTATTCTTCCAGAGCCACCGCATTTTGAACATCGCACTCTATTGTCCCCTGTACCTATTGTACCTTGACCATGACATTCAGGACACGTTATTAACCAATCTTCATCCCGCTCATAACTTCGAGAAATAAAACTTCCCCCACCAAATACTCTCTGAGCTGATACTTACCCGTTTCTACTTTGCAATATAAGTTAGTAATCTTCATCATAAGGAATTTGGTTGATTGCTTCTTTAACTTTTTCAAGCGTCATCTCAAACAGTCCCAGATTTTTAGGAATCAAATAAGCTTCTTTTGTAGCCACATTAAAAAGCAAACCATCCCCGCAATTCTGACAGCGGTAAACTTCAAACGGTAGCAAAGATTTTGCGCCCTCATCTTTTGGAAGCAAACGACCACATTTCACACAATGGAGTTTCATGTTTTCTCACAACATCCTTACACTATAGACATTGACGATTTTATGTTTTTGTTTCTAAGTCACTAATACTCGCTAAGCGCCTGTGAAACCTCGATATTATTCCGAAAACGATAGACTTCGGCACCATATTTCTCTTTGAGTTACTTCCCATTTTGTTTTACAATCTCCGTGCCTGTATTTTTACACATAAAAGTCCATCAACCCTTCAATTCTCAGCTATTCAAATTTAAGACTTACTCACTTTCATTGATTTGTTTTGATTGGTGGGATTAAATTTTAATCCAACCAACCAACGACCTTACGGTATGTTGGAGAAAAGCTAAGATGGATATTGATTTTCTAGAAAAAGGCAATTGGTGTTTACTCGGTTTAGGATACATATCATGTTGGTAATGGATAAGGAAGGTATACTATAGAATACAGTTTAATGTAGTATCGAAATCGGGTAAACACATAAAACGACAAACACAAGAAAAACAAAACGTCGCAAACTTGAGTAAAATTGTGGTACTCAAAAAAAGCTCCATTAAGTCAACAAACCTTGACTAAAAAATCACTGCTTAGTCCAGAAACCTTGACAAGAACCCTTTTATGCCAAACGAATCCAAAATAGAACTTGATTAGAAATGGGTAAAGGATTAGCCGTAATGCTTATTCTCGTATGCCTGACTTCATCTTTGGTAATTGCGGATAAGCCTGTTTCTGGAGCTTCATCAATTGTATCTGTTGAGAACACATGGGTTTCCAAAGCCTCAATGAATACTGCAAGAGCCAATCTTGGGGTTGTTGCAGTAAATGGTGAGATTTACGCAATTGGAGGAGACGACGTTTTTGGCTTGTATAATCAAGATCAAGGTTTTTACGCGGGTCTTAATGGTGGAACAGTAAATACCAACGAAGAATACAACCCTATTACAGACAGTTGGATTTACAAAGCTCCGATGTCAACGGCAAGAGAGAGTTTTGCAGTAGCAGTTTATCAAAGCAAAATTTACTGCATAGGAGGACTTACAAGCGTACCATTTTATGGACTCAATACTCAAGTGGTCAGTGTTATTAATGAAGTTTACAACACTGCAAATAACACATGGCAAACTAAAGCATCTCTGCCTTCGAAAGAGTGGCCCATTAAAGCAAGCGTTGTTAATGGATTAATCTATGTAATCAGTCATTCTGGCGAAACATATGCATACAACCCAGCAAATGATTCATGGGTAACAAAAAGCAAGGCACCTTCTGTAAATAAAAACTATGATACCCTTGTCACGGCAGTGCTTGATGGCAAAATTTACGTCGAAGGCTTGAGCCTACTGAACCAAGTTTACGATCCCCTGAAAGATTCATGGAGTATTCTTAATTCAACCATACCTTATCATGCCACGGGTCTTCAAGGTTATGCAACTTTTGAAGTGTCAGGAGACGCCACAACAGGTATTTCCACACCAAGACGAATCTATGTATTTAGTGAAAACCAAACTGGCGTTTATAATCCAGCAAATGACAGTTGGACGTATGCTGCTACTACCCAGCTTTCAAATCGAGCTGGCTATGGCGTGGCTGTTGTCAACGACACTTTCTACGCTATCGGTGGAGGAATAGATCCTCAACGCTTTTTTGATACATATTATCCAAGCGCAAGAAATGATCAATATTTCCCTATTGGATATGGCACTCCTGATCCTTCATATGTTCTAGAACATACTCCGCCAATAATATCAATTCAATCGCCTGCAAACCAAACATATGATAATTCTAGTGTGCAGCTGTTTTTCATTGCTGACAAAGCTGTTAACTGGACTGGTTATAGTCTGGATGGGCAACAAAACGTGACCTTAACTGGCAACACATTTTTGACTGGGCTTCCAAGCGGGTCTCACAGTATCACAGTTTATGCGAATGACACTTATGGAAACATGGGCGCCTCAGAAACAATCCATTTTATCATAGCCAAGTCAGAGTTTTTTCCGATTGTAACTGTTGCCGCTGTTTCAGTAGTTACAGCGGTTGTGGTTGCTGGGTTGTTGGTTTTCTTCAAGAAACAAAAAACAAGTTCAGTAAACAAACTTTAACGAGCCTCAGTCAAGAGACTTTTACGAATAGGATTTACGAAATTAAACCAGTCAATTCTAAAAAATAGTAGTTATGAGTAGTAACTATCCACCCCAACTAGTGTCCAAATGAAAGCCTAACGCTACCAAAATAAAGTAAATTACTATTGTCATGACAATCATAACAAACATGATTAACAAAACGTCGAACAAACCGCCCCGATGTTTGAGTTTACCATCAGCGAGCACTGGAAAAGCTATCATCCAATCAACAACATCATGTCCTTCTTCAGTAAGTACGTACCTCTCGCTAATGTCTTTCGAACCAACGTCTTGTTGAAATTGATAATTCTCACCTTTCGCTTTTGTAACTAAGTCACGCAAAATCTTTAATTCATTGTAGAGTTGCATTTGGTCATCAATTTTTACGTCTTTCATTAATTCATCAAAACTCAGTTTATTATGCTCACCCAGCTTTAGCAGTATCTTTTGTCGAGTAGGGTCTTTTAAGAGTTCATGCAACCGAGCAACTCTATCTTTGTCGCTCATAACAATACATTTTACGTTTACCAAATTAATCTTTCCCATCTTTGCTTTTTTTGGATCATCGCCTAAATTTTTGGTGGGTTTCTGGATCTTGTTTCTTTAACTGTTGACGAAAACTTAAATTTAGATTAAAACAAACGGCTATCGGGATTTTAGCCCAAATGTTCAGCTTGGAAAATTGATGTTCTACCGAGCCATAACAAGCACAACAAGATGAGAATTCCTTAGGAAAACAATCCTTCAAACCAGCGCCAAGCAGGAACTACCCTTATAGTTTTTCCGTCGATTTTAAGCATATCTTGTTGATCAAAGGTTAAAATCAATCCTTCAGATAAATCAAATGCCTCTAAAGCTTCCATGACGCCATCAATCTCCCTAGTTTTGTTGTCTTCGTTCAAGGTGTAACAGACTTGGATGGCTTGCGTGATCCTGCTTTCTTCCTTTACCACAAAGTCACATTCCTTTTTGTCCTTAAAATAAAATATTTCCTTTCCCCTTCTACGCAGATCCAAAAATACTGCGTTTTCAAGTATTCTGCCTTTGTTTGATGAAAAAGACACTGAATTTACGTCAGCTAATCCATTATCTATTACATATATTTTCTTGGGGTTCACCAACTGTTTTTTTAGAGAATAACTGAATTTAGGAACGGTAAACAAAAGGTAACTGTCTTCTAAATATGAAATAAACGAAATAGCGGTATTAGTTGAACCGAGGCTAAAGGTCTTTGCAAGACTATTATAGGAAAATTCAACGCCTACGTTTGAAATTAGAAATAGCGCCATTTCTTTTATCGCCTTCGGGCTTCTAAGTTTATGCCGAACGACAATATCTCGCATAACTATGTCATTTAGCAATTCTTGAAGAATTTCGCTTCTGCCGAATTGAAGGTATTCAGGGAAACCACCTTTCTTTAAATATTCTCCGAAAGTTTCTGAGCCTTCTTCGCCCGAGGTGAAAGCTAGAAATTCGCGGTAAGAGAATGGAAATAGCTCTTGTCTTAAGTGCCTGCCTGTAAGCTTTGTTCCAAGCTCCTTGCTTAAAAGTGAAGCGTTTGAACCAGTTATTAGGAAATGTTTGCCTTTATCCAGCATAGTTCTTACAAAGATTTCCCATTTTTCCACATTTTGAATTTCATCAAAATAATAACATTCTCCATGTCCGAATTCTTCTTGGAACAGCTCATCCAGCTTCTGGAAATCGTTAAGGTCAAAATTGATTGCTTTGGGGTCTTCAAAATTGAAGTAATATTTGCCGTTTGTTTCTTTCATTACTTGGCGTAACAGTGTGCTTTTTCCGCAGCGCCTAATGCCAGACAAGATAATTGCAAATGGCAATGTAAGGTCAATGTCACTGGTTAATGTTCGAGGTATACCATAGTTTAGGAACTTGAGGTCTTTTTGTTGAATTTCGACTATGCTTTTTAGGGTTTCTTTGAGTATCATCAACCATAAACTGTGCATTTATAAAATATAAATTTATGCATTAGTAATGCAAAAAAATTGATCAAGATTCGCCCGCTTTACTCTTTCAAAAACTTAAATCATTAAACGAGCATAACAGAACTGGGATCTGACTACTTGACATCTAATCATGTCAGTCGCTCATTCGATCGTAAGAAACTAGCTGTTTTTGTACTTATTCCGTTAATCGTTGTTCTACTCTTGCCACAAATGCCAAAGGTTCAAGCGACAACAACTAGCCAGGATCTGCAGGATAAGTCACTGTCCTTTCTTCGTGATGTTATCCAACTTGACCTTTCAAAGTATACATTAACGCTAAACCCCAAATATACTGAAAACGAACATCTTTTCTACACGATGGATTTAGCTGACTCATATCTTTTTCCAACACTTGATGGAAATGCGATCTTTAATTTCTATAATGGCACCTTAGGTCACTGCAGCTTGAATTCAGGCGATGGTGGCTTGCAATATTTGCCATCAAAGCAGGATAATTTCAATAGGACATTGGGCATTGTTGAGCGATATCAGGCATTAACGAAGGATCCTCAAGTACAGCAGATGGCAAACATGTTAGAGATTGTTGGTTCCGAAAGAAATACCACTGAAGTATCTGGCAACTTAACGCTCAGAATTTCATCATACCCTAATCACAGTCAATTTTCCTTTTATATTACAATTAATGGAGCAGAATACACTGGTTTAACTATCTTTCTAAGTTCAATTGACTTGGACTTTGCTGACAGCAGGGTTTACCAAAAAATCGGTGATACAAGCATAAGTGTCTCTAAAGAACAAGCAATAAACATAGCTGAGAACTACATCAAGACTTATTCTTATTACACAACACTTGGAAATGGGACTCAAGTCAAAGTCTCTAACCTTAACGTTACTGGAGTTTATGCAGTTACGTTACAAACTATCGTTAAGGAAAAATCAACACTTTACCCTTATTGGAACATAATGTTAAACATTAGCAATATGCCTGCTTCAGGGTTACAGGGCTTGGGAGTTCAAATTTGGGCAAACAATGGCGCAGTCTCATATGTTTATCCTTATGTTAAGCAGAATATTAATCCATTCATTGATGCTTTTCCGTTCTATCCCCTGTATTCTGCAATACTTACAGGACTATCCTTCCTAATTGCCGTCGCGGTAGTTATAATAGTTGTAGTGTTATTGGTCCTAAGAAGCAGTCACAAGGCAAAAAGCAATCCACCTTCTTAATGTAAATGCTGTTTAGCTTTACCTAAAACGTTTGCACCCGCAATCAATAAAATCCATAAAGTTAGCCATCCATTGTGTTTTTTTGGCTGGTTTTCTGGCATATTTCTCTTGTTTATCTTAATTAATTTGTTATTCGATTTATTTTTTTGCTCTTTGCGCTTTTTTGGTTGATTGTTGAGATCGATTTTATGAATCAAGCGTAAATAAGTGTTATATCCTAAATCCTTTGAGATAGTGTTTACAGGTTGCTTGAACTTAGGTTAATGAAATGAAAAAAGATATCTTGGTGGTTGTCAGCGTAGTTTTGATTGCGGTAATTGCTGCTGTAATTGTATATGGCATTGATGAGTCAACAAAAGGAGTAATAACCCATGAACCTGGTGGGACATTTCAAGAAGAAGTTGCTATAACAAATGTTTTTACTAATGGTACTTCTAATGCCGTCTTTGTTGATGTAAAGGTAATTAAGTGTGACATCAATAGGAATGACATCAATTTTACTCAAGCATACATTGAAGAAAATAATGGTACAGTTGCAGCAACCTCGAATCTATCAATTTTAATATTACAAGGTAAATCCGCAACTTTAAGAGTTAACTGCACTTTGCCAACTGGTAACTATTTTGTAACTCTGGACACAACTGAGGACGGCTGTTTTGCGTCTCCAACATTCACGATACCTTAGTTTTTGCTCTTATGCACTTTTTTGCCATAGCTTGTTCTTATTTATCCAAAACTTAAATTTTGAAAACAAAAGACACAAAACACTGCCCCACGGATGGAAAGAGTTTGATAATGATTGGTTTTCCGAAAAATGGCGTTTACGCTAGCATGTGGAATAACTATAGAAGGAAAAAATAAAAACAGAGATAAATCGTGAGTTCATACTTCTTGAGGAATTTTGCCGCCTATTGGATATGCTATGTCACATTTTATTGAAAGCCCTATTTTTTCAAATTTTATTTTTGTTTGCAAACTCTTTTTAGTTTAGAAATAATAAAACCAAAGATGGTTGGGTTGGTATAAGCAAGAAAACATTGATTTGTGGGTTAAGCCTTCTTGCGGTGGCTTCAGCATTTTGCTATTTGTCTATTAGCCTACTCGCTTCAAACCCAGAATTAAGTCAATATAACAAACTATATTCTCTTGCTGAGGCAACAGCAACTGTTAGTAGTCTTTCTGCGTTTTGTGGCATAAGTTTAGTTCTCTGGGGAGCAATAAATAATTCATCTAAAGTCTCAGAATTGAAGCAAATAATGACAACCCTAGTGATACTTGAGTCTCTAGTAATGCTCTGCTCTGGTTTGATTATTTACTTCTCGTCAAACTCTAACTACGTTGGTACAACTATAGCAGTAGGCTTCGGATTCTGGTATGCTGTTTGGCTTCTGAGCGCATCTTTTTTTACGCTTGCAAGTGGAGTTTTTCTTATTAAGGTCAAATACATGACTTTTTCGATTGTTGGCATGATTTTTGCATTCGCTTCAGGTATTATCGCTATTTTTCTTACTTTCCATAACGTATTATGGTATGCATTTTACGGTCATTATACAAACAGCACTCCAATTTTCCCATTAATGCTTCTTCCTCTTTCTCTATTAATAGTTGCAGTTCACATCTTAAGTAAGCGTAATATTAGCGCATATTAACTATGCATAGGGATAGTTCATTTTGATATGGAAACTTCACTGTCAAACCTAAGTGGTTATTTTAGGATTCTGTCACCGTCAACAGCCAACCCGCAGTTGGAAAGTTCACGTATGAGAGCAAGTTTCCAGCTATCACGATCATCGAACGCGGTGAATTTTATGCCTTCAAAATCTGTGGGGATTTCAAAGTTTGCGCATTCTCTAAAAAAGACAAGTACGTTGCCCTTGCCAAGACTTTCCCAAAAGGAAACCAAGTTCAAAAACCACATCTTGCCGAGGTCTTAACTTGCGTTTTGTAGCGGCATCATTTTTAGCATACCCAAAATCGTCCGGTGACAACAAAACCACCGCAAAAGCAACATCGGCGTAGTCTCTGCTAAAGTTCTCTACTATTTTCTTGCCTTGGCTTGGCTCTTCACACAAAACCAGGGGTATAAGCGAAAGTTTAGTTAAAGCCTCATTAAGAGCCTGATTCATTTCTTCATCTGTGCCGGAAACAACGATAATTCTGCGACTCAAATTCCCTGAAGCTGAGGTTGTCGATTGGTTGGGGGAAGGCTTGTTTTCTGTTGAGGGTAAAAATTTTTCTGTGCAGAGGTAAACGCCTTTGACTTTGCCTTTGACGATGCTTTCGATGAGATATTTTTTGTCTTTGGCAGATACAAGGTTTTCATGGTTAGGCAGCACTAGTTTGTCTGCTGTTACGTGCGACCAGAAGAGTACGACTTTGGTGACTTTGATAGGGTTGAGGAGTCTGCCCATAAACCAGAAAGGCTGCCCGGCAGCGAAAGGTGTGGCGAAGGTGCGGGTAAGTTCCTCTTGGGAAACGTTGAAGCGGACCCCTGACTTTTCTGGCTCGGCGTACTCTACGTAGATGTGATATAGGGGAAGCGACAATCTGCTCAAATCTAATCAACCGCTCTACAGAAAAACCTTACCGTAACAGGCTATGGAATGAGAGGTTAAAGTTTTTTAAAAGCAAATTAATAATGGCAACTTCTTTTTCAAATGAAAATCTGCTAACTTTTGCGATAGCATTGTTCCCCTAAAACTTGCGAACTGCAATTAATAGAGAACACAAATGAAAATAGACCAAGATATAAAAAGTAAATTAGAAAAGCTTAAACCAATACTAAAAGAGCGATACCAAGTGAAAACTATAGGTTTTTTTGGCTCCTACGCTAGAGCAGAACAAAACCAAAAGAGCGATATCGATATTTTTGATGTATTTGTTAAGGAACTCTTTAGAAATAACATCGACTTTCATATGCAATTTGCGTTTGAGGTTTCTACGTAAACGAGTCGATTAAAAGCAAATCAACCATTTCTGAATACGCAACCAAAATATCTAGTCATGAGTTTCATTTTGTTCGCCACGAGCATATGATCCAAATATCGCTACAGTTTCCACTTTGAACCGTTTATTTAAAGTAGGTTTTAGCGATTGAAGCTGTTCTTTCACTTCTTCTAGTGGCTTTTGCAAATTTTGAAAAGCTCTGTAATACGAGCGCTTTAACAATTCTCTTAACTGTTTGACCTCTTTAACTTTATGGAGGAAAGGCTTCTTCTACCGCCAATAGCTAAAAGCCAAATCATTTTTTTATTATTCGTTATCAAGACTAAATGGTGGTTCGCAGTTTATTGATGCAATAATTTCGGCGGCAAACTCTTCCTGTTCTTCAGTCCCAGTTACAGCTATCCAGCAGGAGCCTTCGGCGCCACAAACACCGCCAGCAGCAATCAAATCTACTTCAGCGCCGGTTAAAGCGGTTAACGCGTCTAATTCGGTAAATACTTCTCCAACAACAGGCAGCAAACGGTACCCGCTTAAGCCAGGTTCGTTGAGCTTTTCCGCTAAAGAAGTTAAATCGCCGTTTATTCGTTTCTCAATGCCTACGGGTATTATGAGTTTTACTCGGCGCCCTACTATGGCGGGTAAGGCTAAACCTATGGTTCCGGCTTTCGGGTGACCAATCAGAATTGCCGCCTGCTTACGGGTTAGATCTAAAGCGTTTGCACCCTTCAAGATAACATCACCCTCTTTGAGCGTGTCAACAACGTCAGCAATCGTTTTGCCTTTCTGCCAAACACCCTCAGTTATCACAACATCACCCGGAAACTTGCTTTCGTCAGCAAGCCTCCCCTCAACGGTAACTGAATGAGTCGGCGGCAAAGTTATACCCCTAAAGAATCTGCGCCTAGAGAAATCGTTTGAGATATTGTTAGTTCTGAAAATTTCTTCAGCCACATAGCCATTAGTTGTTCCAGCAACAATCACAAGCGTTCCGTTTTTCAGGGCTCTTTTAATTGCTGGGTGGTTTGCTATGGTTTTGGCAATTAATCGTTTTCCTGCCGCTGGAGTGATTAAGAATTGTTTCATAGTTGACGCCTTAGTGACTGTTATTTGAAGGGTGGATTATAATAATTTTGTTAACAGAATTTCTCTTTGCTGTTGCAATTGCGAACAAAAGAGGTAATATGTTATCAATGGTCGAAAAGGGAAGCCTAACAAATTTTTCGCTCAATAATAATTTATTACTTTGAAACAATTCTTCAAGCCCCAACTTAGGGTTTTTCGCCTTTATTCTAATAATAGCTCTTAACAATGGATTTTCATCGCTTTCTCAACCTTTGCTCCATAAAATAAATCTCGCCATATTTTCAACTTTTCAAAACGTGTTTTTTGTGCATAGTTTCTTAATATCGAGTAATAATTTCTTTCTACTTGAAGACTTTCTTCAGACCTATCTGCGAATGCTTGAAGAGTAATCGTGAGCGCTGAAAAAGAAATGAAAATTGCCAAAATAGTCGGAAGTCCGCCATAACCGTTTGAGCTGGTTCTGAACGGAAGAAATAGAAGAAGTAAGACTCAAAATTCACTATTACGATGATCATAAAGGCATTCAAGAACCCAAATTTATAATTAAAAAATGAATTGACCCCGCTATCTTTGTATTCTTTGTCAACGCGCCTGATTAGGTCTAAATTCTCATCTGTCTCTTGTTTTTTACTCATTGAACCAACTAAGTTTAGATTACTTTGTTCAACTTTTAATTCTTTGTATTTCTGATTGGTGGTAGGTCGACTTGGCACTCCCATTAGGGAAAATTTTTATACGCTTTCACAAAAAAAGGTTTTATTACATCTTTGACTGCTTCTTCTCCACGTTACCTTTCGTCTTCTTCACGTTTTTAATGGCTCGCGCTAACAAGTTACTCGCCGATTAATAAAATAAATAAACGAGTAAAACAATAGTCGGGAAAAATATTGCAGAAGAGAGAGGGTAGTTTGGGGTCTCACGCGTTTGCCCGAACGCTTAGGGTATGACCCAGAATTGCGTCGAGCAAAAGCACCTTATTTTTCGAGAGTTAACAGCGTTTTTTACAAACCGTCGGAAACATCAATCACTAAATTATACCCTTGGTTCTTGCGTAAACAATTATAGATCCTGTATGATTGATCTTATTTGTTCGGCTTCCTTTTCCTTTTGCAAATAACTATCGTATCCTTCAAGGGTATCTGTGATCAAACTGTCATAAGTGACGTATCTAGTATTATGCACAGCCAATGCTCTTCGTTAAAGACGACCTTTTTCACATATAAGAGAAAACTTGAATAAGTATTATATCATCATATACAATACATGAGCTGAAAGAAGGAAAACAAATGATTAAGCTGGCCAAACTCTTAAGCTATATTGCGTCAAGTGTTGGAGTTTTATTTATTATTCTTGCAGTAATATCAAAGGCTTACAAAACAGCAGATTCTTCTGTTCAACAATAATCTACCCCTACTGTTTTTATCGCCCCCATACTTCTTTGTAGGTTTAGTTTTTCTTATCGTGGGGATAGCTGGAATATGGATAAGCTATTTGAGGTTTGAAAGAACAAAAAGAAATGATAGCCCAATTTTTAAAGAAGATTTCCATCCAAAACAACCGCCAATTGAAGAGAAAGTAGTTATCCCCAACCCAGTTGAAGCAAAAGGCGATGTTCAATATTCCAATACTTCCACAGAAACTAATCCAGTAAAAAAGTCAAGCGTTAATTATCGAAAAATAGGGCTATTCATAGTCATCTTCGGAACACTTCTGCTTTTGTTTGCAGCCTTCGCTTATGCATATCAACAGACAAGTGCTCAGACTATTCCAGGAATAAGCGTGGGAGGATATCAAGTTAGCCAACCATATTCGTACAATATAACGACAACACCATATCAGGGATACACTTTTCCACTAATAATTTGCAGTTCCGCATTCTTCTTGCTTGGGTTTGCTGTAATGTTCGGTTTAAGAGAAAAGCCATCTTAAGCAAATAACTTGAAACCCAAACTCCAAAGTTTTTTCTTTCTTTTACGAAGGGTTTGCTGATGCTCTGGACCACTTTAAAGGAAGAAAAGAATAGAAACGCAAAATCCATTCTGAGACGCGAACAGATAAGTATTATCAAAGGCCTACTCAGCCCATATTTATCGCCATTATTTCTTAAACCCAAAAAAAAGGAAGGGAAATTTTTTTGTCAGTTGTTTATGCACGTTTTCTTTGCATCACTATTATCAGAACGCCAATTATTACTATTACAATAATTATGGCGATTGCTGATGCAACTATATATGTCATTAAATCACCGGCGGTTGCCAAGTTTGTTTGAGCTGTCGCGACTGGAGCAGTTGCTGCCGGACTGCCTACGTTGAAGTGCGTTTCAGCAGATGATGGCCAATATCCATTTGTGCCCGCGAAATTGGCGTAGACAGTGAAGTTGCCAATAATGTCAGGAGTCCATGTTAAACTGTAAGAACCACTTTCATCGGTTGTTGCACTTCCTATTTGCCGATAGTTCCCGTTAGAGTCTAGCACGTAAAACTGCACCGGAACACCAGTAAAGTTAGTTGGCATCGATTGTTGCTGATAAACATAGCTCATCCATTGACCCATGCTTGCGTCTGACGCGACAGGAACGCCGTTGGGAAAGTCTGCCACTTGCTGATCTCGCTTTGTGCCAGCAGATATGTCTGTAACTGTTCCTTCTATAACCACGCTATTTCCGATTGTTGAAAACTTCGGTCCAGCCGTAACTGTGGTTGCGCTTGGTCCTCTGCCTACAGTGCAGATTTGATTGTCATAGCCGTTAAACCATGTATTGAAGCCATCTGCCATAGCGTAGCTTGTCTCACCGAAATTCATGGTAACTGATGAGATGTCCAGATTTCCTGCCCTGTAGTAGCGTTAATAGCGCGTGCCAATCCACCTTTGTAAATCGGTGTTGTCCAAGTGTGCTCAGTTGTCCAAAGGTATACTACACCATTGCCAATAGCGGCTACGCAGGTTGGTATATTTCCATAGGGCCAATTGAAGTCAGAGTTGGTACTGTTGCCTGCGCCGCCGTTGCCGTAAGTCCACAATACTTTCCCTGTTGTATCATCGTAGCAATAGATTATTCCACCGATGAACCGCTGTAGATGTGACCATAAGCAACCTGGCCAGCGATAACGCCTTGGCTTGGACTGCCGTAGTAGTTGAGGGGTACTTCCGACGCACCTGTCCAAATTTGCTCACCAGTGTCCAAGTTGAATCCTACCCATTGGACACTTTCCTTGTATGTTTGAAGGAACATACGAGTGTTCCAATCCACTCCTTGAGGTACGACAGTGTAGTTGTTTGTTGGCGAGTTAAAAGTACTCCACCAAACAACCGATCCGATTGCGCCTCTACTTGAATTGAGGTTGACAAAGAAGTACGTGTACGGTGCAGAGCTTCTATGGAAAACCTAAGTTTTCACCGTTGCAAGGCATTGTACCATTGTAGCAAAGTATTCCATCGCCGTACTTAGCCGACACAATCGTTACTGGAGTATTCTTCGCTGCGTAAAACGTGGCATAAGGATATGTATTGTTTGCTGCTGCTGTTGTTGCCAACGGAGTTCGGCGGGGTTGATGCGGGCATTGTGCTGAGCCATGGTACTGAAACGTTAAACTCATAACGGGGGTTCGCCCTGTTGAAATCGCCTCCATAACTATGTAGGGGTTGGGTTGTCGCCAACATAGGTTAGGTTTTGGAATGTTGGTCTACCCTGGTAATACGCAAGATTCACCAAGGATGAGTTCCACTCGCCTAAGCGCCAGTCTGGATTCGTAGCGGTTCCTGCATTTGCAAAGACATAGTTCAAGTCTTCACCGTCCGGACCCATAGCTTTGCCAGGCCCAAGTGATCCCTCTAAGCCATATGCTGGAACATTAGTTACATTGAAGATTGGGTCTCCTGTGTCTCCATCATAAGCGATCCAAGTTGTATTTCCTATAACAGTGGGGAAGCCTGATGTAGTTGAACCGATAGTCTGCTCTGAAATTATTATGGGTTCACAAACTCCATGCTCGTTTACATCTGACGTCTGGCATATAGCCCATTAATAGCGGTCGCACATCGCTTCGAGACCAAAGAACTTTTCCCGATTGCAGATTAACGCAGAACTGTAGGACCACTAGGATTGGTAGGTCCGTAACCCGTGTTTGTGAATGATATGGGTTCAGTGTCGAATAGCAGGCCACCAAGTACTATCGGATTGACGTATCTTACTGGTATGCAGAGCCATCGAAGAATATTCTGTCCTTGAACCGCATAAGCGCCTCCTCCGACAATTCCTCCACTTTGCATCGGCGAAGTCCACATAACATGGCAGGTTTGAGAGCCTATAGCGTCGCCTGGGAACACTGCCATGCCATTGAGTTCAAAGCTTTGAGCTTGAACCATATTGGTCCAGCCACCGTAGTTTGGTGCACCTAAGCCTAACCAGTTTGACGAAATCGAATACCAGTTAGTGTTCAGACCATATATTGGTCGTGTCCAGTAATTGGTCGGCAAAGGTTCAGAAGTTGTGGCACCAGGGAGCGGTTGCTGCTGCACAGTAAGGTTCCTGATGCAGAAGATGACGTAAAAGTGTCATTTATATAAGGCACATCGGTCAACTGGCACAAGGCTGGCTAGTCCTGCTGTCGGGCATGCTTCTCCTGGATAGGTGAAGGTCAGATTGTACGTGCCGACTTCATCAGGAACATATCAGAAGTCTTGGGCTGACGTTGGGTTGATATTAGCAAAAGCTTCTGTTGTTACTTCACCATTAGCCGCTGTTATGGTAAGCTCAAAGTTGTGGAAGTTGAGCCGTTATATCCAGTAACACCGTAATAATGTTGGTAAGCCACAAGAAAATGTCTACTTGCTGCCCGACGCCCACTGTGTTAGGCATAGCCTGTATGTAGGCATATGTTGGTATTTGCCATGCGGGCGTTGTGCGTCAGTTGTTGGCAATAGCATCATTGAAGCTGTCTTGAACGCATTAAGAATATAGCAATAACAAAAGTTGCAATTTTGTTCTTCGTAAATTTCATTTTTTTTCTCACTCCTTTTTGTTTCGGTAATCCCTTAGTCTATTGTATTTTATATTTAACACTCTATCATGATCAGTCATTAATTAGAAAAAAAATAAACATGATTGCAAGATTAGTGTTTAAAAAATTCAAGATTTCATAAAATCCAACAAAAGTTTTTACACATCACCGACAGCTAAATTAGGCAAAATATCGTGTTGGGTGATTAAAAAACAAAATCCAAAGTCTGAATGACACGAGAAAGATTGATGAAATAATTTTTGGGCAAATTCCCCTAAGATGAGTAACAATCCGGTATCGGCCTGTGGCATCAAGTAAAGCATCTTTTCGACAGCTACGGTGTCGAAGGGTTTGCTGAGGCGCTGAACCACTTTAAGGGAAGAAAAGAATGGGGAAATGCAAAAACCATTCTCAACCACGACAAATGTTAATTTATCCAAAGCCCACTCAGCCCCCATATTTTCAAAGCGTTTCTTTACAAAAAAAGGAAGGGGAAAATGTTTTGGTTCTGCTTTATGGTCGTTTTCTGATCATTATTGCTTGAACAGCGCCAACAATGACTATGACGACGATTATGGCAACACCTATACCTATTATGGTCATGGTGTTATCGACTGATTGCGCTACTGTTGCTGTTGGTACTGGCGTTGATGCTTCGCTTGCGTAGATATAAGTTTGGGCGGATGATGGGTAGTATGATTGCGTGCCTGGGAAGCTGGCGATTATGGTGTAGTTACCTAGAATGTCCGGTGTCCAGGTGAAGCCATAGGCACCTGTTGCATCGCTTGTTGTTTGTCCAATTTCTCGGAAGTTGTTGTTTGAGTCAAGAACACTGAATTTAACCGTTACACCCGTTGTATTGTACATTTGTGGCTGTTGCATGTAGGCGAATTCCATGAAATGCTCCATGCTTTCATCTGAAACACATGGAAGACCGTTGGGGAAGTTCATCGCTTGCGCGTTTTGGCTTGCACCTGCGCAAATGTCGGTGACTGTGCCAGTGATGGTTATCGGGGTTGCTGTGGTGACGCCCATTTGGGGTGCTGCCACGGTTGTCTTGCTTGGGCCTCTCCCATAGGCGTAGATTAGGTTGTCGTATGCGCTCAGGGTTGTCATGATGCCGTCTGAGATTGCCGGTCCGCTTGTAACGTCATGGGCTAGTATCTGCCACACCAACGAACCATCAGTTATGTTGAGTGCTAATTGGTGTGCGCCGTGGAATAGCGGTGGGTTGTACATGTGTCCTTCTGGAACAAACAGCATACCGTCAGCGACGCTACCGACTGTGAATGTCCACAGTGGCCATATACCGTATGGCGTGTTATCGCCGGGGTCACCGCTGATTTTGTTTGTGTCGGTTGTCCAGAGGATTTTGCCATCTGCAAAGTTTACAGCGTAGATGTTACCGCCGAAAGACCATATGTAGTCTATATTGTTTGCGACCACATGCATGTATCCGCCGATGCTATCGTACGGGTTGGGGTTAGGCAGGGATGTCGTCCATAGTTTGCTGCCGTCACGTAGGCTGTAGCCTTCTAAAACAGAGGTTTCATAGCAGACTTCGGTGTAAACGCCGTTTCCTGCGCCTTCAATATCGATTCTGGTGTAGGGTGTCTGTGTTCTGTTGGTTATCCAGAGTTGCTGTCCAGTGGTCTGGTCGTAGCCTGCTTCAATTTGCCAGCCGTAACCGAAGCTGAGTCCGGGGCTGCTTGTTGAGGTCATGAGTATAGTGTTGCTCTGGATTGCGCTAATTCCTAAGCCTGCTACAAGTGGCGTTCCCGTATAGTTTGATGGTAGGGGTACGGCCCACATTAAGCCACGCTTGAAGTCAAGAACTGAACCTTGTATCGGTTCCCATCTCCAGTCGGTGTATGAGGGGTCTTTGCCGTTGGGGAATTGGACGTTAAATGTTGAGTTCCAGCAGTAAAGCATTGGACCTGTGCTTGTTACAGTTTGACCGTTAACGAGCATCGTACCTATAGTGTTGTTGACGTAATAGCCGATTAGGTTACCGCCTGCATCCTCAGTTAGTCGCATTGAAGTTCCGTTTGCGATTGTGAGGATATACTTACCTGTCATTGCATCAAGCATTGCGTATGAGATGCCTGAGTTTGCTGTTGTAGGGGCGTTAGCAGCTAGTTGAAGCCACAGATATGAGAGCGCACCGTATTGATTTGGTGACTCATAATCTAGCGTTTGACCACACCGCAAGGTGGTTGTGTAGCTGATTACACCGTTACCTTGAACTGACCCCCTGCCTTTAGGCTGCTGAATTGGGTTTGGTATTGTAGAGTTTAGGTCTGTTATTGTCCAAACGTTTTCGCCAGTTCTCAGATCAACTGCAGTGATGCCTGCTGGGTCCTGTGTTGAACCTGGGTACATTTCGTAGTAAAGTATGCCGTTGATTATGACTGGATCATATTTTGGCTCGTACTGTGATGTTGAGTAGAAGTTGGTTGTTTGGTCTCCGCCGAATTCGCCGCCGATTTGTCCACCGAACGCAACCGGTTTAGTCCACATTATGTGTGATGTGTGGGGTGCGAGGGTGTACGGATTGTAGTTTCCAGTGTCGTTATACATGCCTGTGTTGGAGAATGTTGAGCCGCCAAGACCTAGCCAGTTACCACCGAGTTGGTACCAATAATTGTTGACTGACTCGATTGGGCGAGTCCAATATTGGTTGGGCAAGGGGGTTTCTGGGAACATGGGTATGGGGTCTTGTTGAACTGTTAAGGAAGCTACTGGGCTGTCCGCTGGTAGGAAGTAGTCACCTTTCCACGCTGTGATTGCGGGGGCTTCGTTTGGAACTGGGTTAGCGTCTATGATGGTTTGTCCTGGGAAGTGCATTTGGAACGTGTAGTTGCCAAGCTGGTTAGGGGTGTAGACGGTGAATGTACCACCGGTATCGTCTGCGGTGAATGGACCGAGGGTTTCGGTTTGTCCGTTGGGTTTTGTGACTGTTATAGTCATGTTAGACCAGTGGTCGCCGAAAACGTTGGATGCTGTTGGCGTGGGCATGCCTAGCCAGAAACCGATGGTGACGGTTTGCCCTGAGCCTGCAGGGTTAGGTGCTACGTTGATGTAGGCGTACGATTTACATTGTAATGGTGGGCTATGACCAAAAGCTGATGGTAACATTGCCATGGGTGTCAGCATTGCGATAATGAGCAGTAGTGATAATATGGTTGTTTTTTTAGTCATTTTTCATTTTCCTCTTTTTGACGTTTTTACAATTAACGTTTTCATTTTTGTTTTTCTTTCCATAAAGTTGTGTAACCTAATTTTTTTAGGTCCGAGCTACCTATCTTTTATTTTCTATTTAAGAAAAAGCCGTAAGTCAAACATACGACAAGGAGAACTTTACGAAAATTAAATAAATTCATGCTCAGAATAAACATCATGATCCTCTCTATCAAAGAAGATGATCTTAATTTTTTTTCGAATTTAGGCTTAACCCAAAACCAAACCAAGATCTATCTTGCACTTCTCAAATTAGGAATGGAATCAAATGCTGCGAGTCTGTTTCAAATTTCAGGTGTCTCACGGCAGGACGTTTATCGGGTATTGATAGAACTCGAAAAATTAGGCATTGTTGAAAAAGTAATTGCAAAACCAAATCGATTCCGAGCAGTTCCGCCTATGGATGCCTTCTCTATATTGGTTGGAGAAAAAATTGTCTATTTTAGTGAGTTAAACAACAAAGCGCAGTTTTTTGCCAAAAAAATTATGGGAAACTATGGAAAACCTCATCATTCTGGCAAAAAGGACCAAATTCTAATAATTAATAAGAAACAAGCGCTTTTGCATAAAGCTCAAGAACTTATCGGGAAATGTCAAATTAGCGTTGATAGCATCGTACCAGATGAACTTATGAAATGGGTAACTTCTTGCTCTGATTCTTATGAACGAGCGAGTAACAATGGTGCAAAAATAAGATGGATAGTACAAAAATCGATGAACAAAAAAATACTGGAGTCAATTCGTGCTGAATTGGTTAAAAATCCACAAATGGAAGTCAAATTCTGCTCCAAAACTAGTGTTAAATTAGGCATATTTGACGGGAAAGATACAATCATGGCGATTTTCGGTGATGCCGAATTTGCTGAAGTCCCAGCTATTTGGTCAAACAGCCCAGTTATTATAAATTTGGCAAGGGACTTCTTTGAAACCAAATGGAAAAACGGGAAAAGGGTAGAGTAACAAATTTTTTGAGCTTGTGGTCTATGCATTTAAGCAAGTTGATTGGCTAGATACAAAAATTAAGAAAGGGGTGTGCAGGAGATTTCGCCACTTCAATCTTATTGAAGCGATTAAAGACTTGCTAAGTGAATAAAATTTCGGAAAACTAGAAAAAAAGGAGAAGCAAAAACGCGAAATAAAGTTAATTTCGATATCGACAGCGAGTGCTAGACCAAACTAGATCACGACAGCTCTTGATAGGACATTAATGGTTCACTTTCTTTGACTTAATTTTATTTTTTTGACGATTCTTGACAAATTTTGACGCAACCTGCAAATGAAGCAAACCGCAAACACAAAAAGCAACTTAAAACACTAAGAACAAACCCTTCCAAAAAAACCGTCAATAACCTTCAAGACGCAATAACTTTAAAACAAAAAATCAACCCAAATTGAGTTTACATTCAATCAGGTTGCCTTCCTTCCATCCGTATTCTGCTTACTATAGAGTGCAAGGTAGACGACGCTATCCCAGGCGTTATGAATGCCGATGAAAAGCAGCAACAGTGCCACAGCTCCAACGCCAAACAAAGCCTCACTTGTATAAAATAGAGTTATGAATGCTGATAATGCGAGTATTATGTATGCGAATAGGGGCAGCAGAGCATAGTACAACCAGTCCGCGAACTCTGGTTTATATGAGGTTTGCATTTTCATGTGTCCAGCCACGTGGATTACGTAGACTACTCCAATTAGACCGATTAGACCCAGAATAACTGCGGCGAACGTCATTCCTGGCCATGGAGCACTTAGTACTGCTGACAAAAGCAGCACGGCACCAAAATGTACGATGGTCGGTGTGGCAAAAGCAGGATTAGCCTCTGTTGCTTGTGGCGGAGACCTCTCAGCAATTAACGTCATCATGACGAATTGCAATCCAATCAGAGCGCCTGCAGAGGGCCCTACAATTATGAAAAAGCTACTCCATGCCTCAAGATATGACATGACATCTCGCTCACCTTTCTGCAATTAGTTTCCCTTATTTAAAAAATTCTGTTTTCCAAACCGCTCAAAATCGTTGGTTAGTTTCCGCGCCAGGAGAGACAAATATGATTATTCCGAGCTTATCTGTATAATCGGCTTTTTGCAAATAGTTTTTATGTAAAGATCACTATAGTTTAATTGAGGTTTTTGGGATGCAAGATTTTGACCTTGATGATTTTAATATTTTGGATATGAATGCTAAGAAGGTTCTTGAAGTGCTTTCCGAATTCAAAGATGGCGAACTTGTAAAAGGTGAACAAATACATAAGAAAACAGGTCTAACTCCAGAGGACCTAAACGATGCGGTCAGAGAACTGGAAAAATCATTGCTTGTGGATAACTCGGATATTTCGAGAAAGTCGCCGCCTTATGATTTTTATGCTGTTCAAATAACAGATTTTGGTAGACAAGTTTTAGAAAAATATGGGTAGCAACGACGAGATTATCCTCGTGTTCAAAGAAGTATACATCTACTCCCGGACGCGCACTGTGCTTTAATTGCCATATAGCCAATGCTAAAGCGATAACAGAGTCAATACATCCGCACCAAAACAGAATCTTACACGTGAATTAAAGACATTAAAGCACTTGGCTCCAATAACTAGCTGTGGGCATTCTTGATCGCGCCTCTAGGACGTTATCTTTGTAAGAGATATCTATTTTAGGTAAGAATGTAAGATTATACTCAGGTAATGTAAATGGCTCAAAGTGAAAAGGCTGAACTTACGATTCTCAGTGAAAAAGGTCAAGTTGTTATACCCGCAAAAATAAGATCACGAATGGGCCTCAAACCTAAAACTAAATTCTTAGTATACGAATGCAACGACTCAGTAATACTAAAGAAATTTGAGGAGCCGGACTTATCAAAAGAGATTGAAGCCATGTACAAGAGAGTCGATGAAAGAATAGCAAAATACGGCGAACTCTCAAACGATGAGATAAACGAAATAATCCATGAGCATAGGCAAAGAAAAAAGAGTTCAAAGTGACAAATGAACAATGAGAGCGCTCCTTGACACAAACGTTTTGATTTCAGCTTTAATTAAGGCTGGTAAGCCGCGCGAGCTCATCAATAAATTAGCAAGAGATAAACAGATATTTTTGTCCAAAGCCATTTTGGAAGAGTTCCTTGATGTAATAGAAGACCCAAACGTGGCAAAGTATACAAGCGAACAAGATGTGGCTGTCTTTCTCAAGACGTTGGGAATCGCTGCAAGAATAGTGCAAGTGAAATCCAGATTCAAGGTTGTTAAAGCAGACCCTGATGACGACATTATTCTACGAGCAGCTTATGATGGCAAAGCTGACTACGTTGTTTCAGGAGACAAGCACCTGCTTTCATTGAAAGAATTCAAAGGGATTAAAATCCTAACAGTTCAGGAAATGCTAAACATCCTGAGTATGATCGAAGACGAAATAAAAAGAAAAGAAACTGAACTACTTAGAGAAGAAGTAGACAAAATAAAACCCATACCCGAGAAAGTAAGCATAGAAGACATAGTCAAAAGCACAAGAGAAGATAGAGACAGCAGATAATATGCCTATTTGAATCTTCAGCCATCTTCAGAACTATTGAAAAGAATAAAATCGACCTTTTATTTGGAAGCTATAAGTTAGAGTTAGCAAGGTATGAGTTGGGAAATATTGTTTGGAAAGATCATTTCTTGCATGCCAAAATCTCAAAAAACGAGGCAAAGAAGATCTTAAAGGCGATAAAGCACGCGCTGACCCTAATGGAAGTAATACCGATAGAGAGCAATGAGGAAGAAATACTAGAGTGGGGCAATGGAGTTGAAAACTACGTTTTACGATGCCTCATACGTTCGCATAGCCAGAATTAAAGAACTGCAACTAATAACCGAAGACCAACACCTAATCAAAAAGGCAATGCTAGCCGTTAAAGCATTAGCGCTCAATGATATTGGAAAATAAAAAGCATAAATTTCTAGACAATCTTCCTTCAGTTGGCATGGCAATGTTTGACTGCCTATGACGCTTTTGGAAAGAAACTTGACAAAGCTAAAGGTCATGTTTCTGTTAGTACATCGATGAGAATGCGTTGTTCTGCTTTCCTCAAGATGCTCCCCTAACGTTGAGCCTCCAATGTTAAGTTTCTTAGCAAGTTTCTCTGAATTTATTCTTCGTGGGATGTCATAGTATCCAAGCTTGTAAGCTGCAATTAAGACCTCTCTTTGTTTTTCAGTTAGCTTGCTGAGGGGGGAGTCGGGTGAGAAGTTTGCTTCAGTCAACAAAACTACTCTATGTCGAATCCCTAAGGCGGTTATTTTCTTGATAAATTCGCCCACTTGTTGTTCACTTCCAAGAAAGGAAAGACGTTAGTTTTTTTCCGCTAATTTCAAGCGGAGGGAACAAATATCCGCCTATGCCTAAATAATCTAGAATTGAGGATAAACTTGGTCCGCCTTTCAAGAAGACGGTGTAGGTTCTGCTATTTTCTTGTTCAAGAAGCTGCGCTTCAACCATTAAGCCTCCAACAAGCAGGTCTTCGATTTTGGATGAGTCGTCCTTGAATTCTATTCTCGATATTACTGCAAATTCTTCACGGTCTTGTCTTAGGAAATGCAGAAAGTCTAATGATTTTATTTTTTGAAATGATTGCATTTCTAATCCAAATTTGGAAAGTTCTTTTTCCGAGATTTCTAAAATTAATCGACGCATAAAAGATACTTGTTGCCTTTTGATTTATTCTTTTCGATGAGCCGCATCTATGCGGTAAAATGTTAATCTGATAGCAAGCAAATGCTTATCGATACATTGCTACGTGGAGTTAGATTTAATTGCGTAAGTCAATTTTCGATTCATTAATGTTTTCATTCGGAGGCGGCATCGGTCGATCATTATAGCATGGATTGTCGTAGTACTGCTTTCGCTTGTTCTTATTCCAAGCTTCTTTTCATCAGTTTCTTATGATATCATGGGAAGTGTTGGATCACCCCCAAATAGTGAATCACAAACGGTATCAAACATACTACAAACTCAATTCCCAGAAGTCAGCAATAGTAGTAAAAACACCATCATTATTGCCGTTCAAGGTGCCCCAGTTTATTCTGATTCATTAAAAGATGCTGTTCTTAAGTTGAATGGCACTCTTTCTAAAGACAAGCAGATCATTAATTACACTGGCGAGTCAAGCCTTTACTCGCTGGAAGCAAGCCTGCTTAACGAGTCATTGCCCGCCATAATTAATCAGACAGCAAATCTCCAATCAAACATAACCACGATCAACTCAGGATTATATTCACTGCAAGATAACCTGTCTGTATTAAGCACAAACCTGTTTCAAATGCAAGATGGCATTAACCAAACAGCTCAGCTAGTTTATGGTATACCTGCAGCGTACGTCAACGTTTGGCAAGGAGTATCGCAACAGCTCAGTGCTTTTGGCGATACAAATCCGATTGATGCTAATATTCAAGCTAACGCTACTATGTTCAGCGTAACCTCTAATTTCGGAGGCAACGCCCAATCAATCGGGTACTACACTGCTTTCTTTAACGCTTGGAATGCCAGTTACCAAGTGCTTCCAAACAGCACATCCGTGTCTGACCGTGAAGCTTTCGCCGTAGGTCAAGCAGTTGCGGCTTTCCTGAACAATCCCCAGCTTGATACACAGACAAGTCAAATGCTGGGTCTTGTGGCGTCAGGTTTGACTGTTACAACTTGGAATCAATTTAACGCATTAGAAAACTTGACGATTTCAACCATGGCATCAAACATCCCCTCAGAACTATCATCGTCCCTCGGAACCTCAGCGATAGAACCTTGTTAATGAACTATACAGTTTTGGGCCGTCACCTTCAAACACGACCCTTGGAAACTACGCAATCAGCCTCTTAGAAACAAGCTACTCTAACATCACAACGTCAAATACAGGCTTCTCAGTTTCCGACCTGATACAAGTCTGCTTATCTGCTTGGTTCATCGCCAAGCGATGCTCAGGCATGGACTCTTGCTTGCAAGTTTATTTCAAATGCCACTCAGAACACTTTTTCAGACTCACCACTCTTTTCGGTAAACAGCACATCTTTGAGCAATCTCCTTTCCGGTCTTCCGCAAAATGCAAGCTATTGCCGACATAAACAATGCCATTGAAAACGAGGTAATAACTCAATCATACATGGATTACCCGTATATGCCTCTAAGCTCGTTGACTAAGAATTTTGTAAATTCAAATAATGATACAATGCTAATTATTCTTAATTTCTCATCTATTCCAGATGCCAACTCGATTGCCCAAGTAAAATCAGATGTGCAAGACTCTGGATTGCAAAACTTTGGAGAGGTATACGTAACTGGTGGCTCTGTTTTGTCTAACGATTTTGAGATTGCATTTATGCCGGCCCTTGAGATTACAGTGGTACCTGGAATTGTTATTTCCATTTTAATCGTTGGATTATTATTTTTGGCGCCGCTGGCTGCTTTGATTCCGATTCTGGTAGGCGGCTGCTCTATTGTGGTTGCTCTTGCATCCATCTACCTTGGAATTGTAGATTTAGGTCATGGAAGCCTGACTTTTCTCACTCCAACTTTAACAATACTTTTGATGCTGGGTCTTGCTGTAGACTATGCGGTTTTGCAGCTTAAACGCACAAAAGAGGAACGACTTCAAGGTAAATCCATCGAGGAAAGTGTAGGTATCTCAATTAAATGGGCTGGACAAGCAGTGCTAACAGCAGGAATAACTGTCATAGTAGCTTACATAATTATGGCAGTTGTTAACGTACCCATCTTTAGCCAGGTCGGAACCGCCATAGCATTAGGAGTTGTAATTTTGCTTGCTGCGTCACTCACGTTGTTGCCTGCGCTTGAGATTGCCCTTGGTGACAAGATTTTCTGGCCAGGACTAAACAGGCGCTCGAAAACAAGTTCTAATCGTAAGAACATTCTGAAAAGAGTGGCAGAGGGCACGCTTAAAAAGAAAGTGCCCATAGTGGTTATACTCAGCGTGTTGTCCATAGGTGCCATCTTTGTAACGTTTACCACACCCTTTAGCAGTGACTTCCAAAAACTCATTCCAAACTTCTCCAGCAACCAAGGAGTAACCGTTATAGCAGACAACTTTGGAAGCGGAACAATATATCCAACCTATATCACTGTCACAACGCCTACACAGATTACATACGGAGATAACCAATTTAACCAGACCCTGCTAAACCAAATCGACCAAATTACAACTGCCGCTGCAAGTTCAAATGGCGTCATAAGCGTTGTTAGTCCAACAAGACCCTATGGCGATTCATTCAATTACTCAACTATCGAGGGCATGTCAGAATCTCTGCGTTTGCAGTATGAAAATGAAATGTTTACAATGATTGGGGAAGACAATAAGACGGTTTTAATCACCGTTGGGCTTTCAGATTCAGCTTTGAGTCAGGCTGCCATCAACTCTTTACGCGGATATGGAGAAAAACATCAACAATCTATCGCTTATGAATGGCATTGTAATTCATTTTGGAGGTCAAACGCAATCAACATATGACAGCCAAACATTCATGGATAATTTGCTTCCAGAGGTTATTATAATCCTCGCGGTGGCGGTTTATGTGATTCTCTTTTTCCAGCTTAAGATCCGCATTTACGCCTCTTCGCCTAATAATTACAATACTTTGCAGCGTAATTATGTCCTTAGCGATAGTCTCACTCATATTCCACAGTGGTCTTAACTTGCCAATTCTTAACTATGCACCATTATTCGTTGTAGTAACTATGTTAGGTGTTGGAATAGACTATGACATATTTTTCGTCACTAGAATACGCGAGGAAGTGCTAAACGGCAAAACAGACGACGAAGCAATAAAGGCTGCTGTTGACAAAGTTTGGGTAACCATCCTTGGCCTTGGACTTGTGCTGTCAGCAGTGTTCGCTTCTCTGCTTTTAACCGGGATTGTGCTCATTCAAGAAATCAGCCTCGCCATCGCCGCAGCTGTACTAATAGACGTCACAGTCGTCATTCTCTTCTTTGTGCCCTGCACTGATGGGTATGGCACAGAAATTCAACTGGTGGCCCTATAAACTATCCAGCCGCAAACAACCAGAAAACGATATAGAGCAAAAGGCTGAGTGAAAGAAACCGATGAGGAACCTGTAGCTGTTGCGTGTCCATCTATCCAGGTTTAAGAACTGCAACTAATAACCGAGGACCTATGTCTTAACAAAAAAGCATTACCTGCCATTAAAGCATCAACACTAAATGATATCGGAAAATAGAAATCATAACTTACCAGTACAAATGATGGTTTTAAAGAAGGAAGGCGATCACATCGTTGGAGAACAATGAAACCGGAAGTTCAAAATCCACTAAGACACTAACTAATGGGGGTTCGAATCGCCTCCATAACTATTTGAAGAGGGAAAAATATTTTTGGCAAATTGGGTTTGCTGAGGCTCTGGACCACTTTAAAGGAAGAAAAGAATAGAAATGCAAAAACCATTCTCAGCCGCGAACAGATAAGTATTATCAAAGGCCTACTCAGCCCATATTTATCGCCATTATTTCTTAAACCCAAAAAAAGGGAAGGGAAATTTTTTTGTCATTTGTTTATGCACGTTTTCTTTGCATCACTATTATCAGAACGCCAATTATTACTATTACAATAATTATGGCGATTGCTGACGCAACGATATATGTCATTAAGTCGCCGGTGGTTGCTATGTTTGTTTGAGCTGTCGCGACTGGAGCAGTTGCTGCTGGACTACCGACGTTGAAGTGTGTTTCAGCAGATGATGGCCAATATCCATTTGTGCCCGCGAAATTGGCGTAGACAGTGAAGTTGCCTATAATGTCAGGAGTCCATGTTAAACTGTAAGAACCACTTTCATCGGTTGTTGCACTTCCTATTTGCCGATAGTTCCCGTTAGAGTCTAGGACGTAAAACTGCACCGGAACACCAGTAAAGTTAGTTGGCATCGATTGTTGCTGATAAACATAGCTCATCCATTGACCCATGCTTGCGTCTGATGCGACAGGAACGCCGTTAGGAAAGTCTGCCACTTGCTGATCTTGCTTTGTGCCAGTAGATATGTCTGTAACTGTTCCTTCTATAACCACGCTATTTCCGATTGTTGAAAACTTCGGTCCAGCCGTAACTGTGGTTGCGCTTGGTCCTCTGCCTACAGTGTAGATTTGATTGTCGTAACCGTTAAACCATGTGTTGAAGCCATCTGCCATAGCGTAGCTTGTCATACCGAAATTCATGGTGACTGATGAAATGGTCCAGAGTTCTTGTCCTGTAGTAGCGTTAATAGCGCGTGCTAATCCGCCTTTGTAAATCGGTGTTGTCCAAGTGTGCTCAGTTGTCCAAAGGTATACCACATCATTTCCAACAGCGGCTACGCATGTTGGAATATTACCGTAGCGCCAATTGAAGTCAGAGTTGGTGCTGTTGCCTTCGCCGCCGTTGCCATAAGTCCACAATATTTTTCCCGTTGTATCATCGTAGCAATATATTATTCCGCCGAGAGATCCGCTGTAGATGTGGCCATAAGCAACTTGGCCAGCGATAACACCTTGGCTTGGACTTCCGTAGTAGTTGAGAGGTACTTCGGACGCACTTGTCCATAGGTACGCACCAGTATCTAAGTTGTATCCAACCCATTGGACGCTTTCCTTATTTGTTTGAAGGAAGATACGAGTGCCCCAATCCACTCCCTGAGGAACGACTGTGTAATTGTTTGCTGGCGCATTAAATGTACTCCACCACTGAACCGAACCGACTGCGCCTCTACTAGGCATTGAGGTTGACAAAGAAGTACGTGTAGGGTGCAGAGCTTACATATGGGAAACCATTGTTTTCGCCGTTGCAAGGCATTGTACCATTGTAGCAAAGTATTCCATCGCCGTACTTAGCCGACACAATCGTTACTGGAGTGTTCTTCGCTGCATAAAACGTGGCATAAGGATATGTGTTGTTTGCTGCTGGATTTGTTTGCAAGGGAGTTTGCGGCGGGGTTGATGCAGGCATTGTGTTGAGCCATGGTACTGAAACATTAAAATCATAACGGTTGTTCGCACCTGTTGAAATGCTTCCATCGACAATGTAGGGGGTCGGGTTGGCGCCAACATAAGTTAGGTTTTGGAAGGTTGGTCTACCTTGGCCATACGCAAGAAACACCAAGGATGAGTTCCACTCTCCTAGACGCCAGTCAGGATTCGTAGCATTGCCTGCATTAGCAAAGACATAGTTCAAGTATTCACCGTCTGGACCCATAGCTTTGCCAGGGCCAAGAGATCCCATTGTTCCGTATGCTGGTACATTAGTTACGTTGAAGATTGGGTCTCCTGTGTCTCCATCATAACCTATCCAAGTTGTATTTCCTAAAACAGTGGGAAAGCCAGGGGTAGTCGAACCGACAGTCTGTTCTGAAATTAGAATTGGCTCACAAACTCCATGCTCATTTACAGTCTGAACGTCTGGCATATAGCCCATTAATAGCGGTAGCACATCACTTCGAGACCAAACAACTTTTCCTGATTGCAGATTAACGCAGACAGTAGGGCCACTAGGATTGGTAGGTCCGTAACCCGTGTTTGTAAATGATATGGGTTCAGTGTAGAATAGCAAGCCACCAAGTATTATCGGATTGACGTATCTTACTAAGTAAGCAGAGCCGTCGAAGAATGTTTGTCCTTGTGGATTGTAAACGCTTCCTCCAACAACTCCTCCACTTTGCATAGGTGAAGTCCACATAACGTGGCTGGTTAGAGAGCCTATAGCGTCCCCTGGAAACACTGCCATGCCATTGAGTTCGAAGCTTTGTGCTTGGACTACATTGGTCCAGCCGCCGTAGTTAGGTGCACCTTCGCCTAACCAATTTGACGAAATCGAGTACCAATTAGTGTTCAAACCATATATCGGTCGTGTCCAGTAACAGGTCGGCATGGGTTCCGAAGTTGTAGCCCCAGGAAGCGGTTCTTGCTGCACAGTAAGGGTTCCTGATGCAGAAGATGGCATAAAAGTATCATTTATGTAATTCACACAGTTAGCTGGCACAACGTTGGTTAGCCCTGCTGGGGGGTATGTTTCTCCTGGATAAGTGAAGGTCAAATTGTACGTGCCGACTTGATCAGGATTATATAAGAAATCCTGGGCTGACGTTGGGTTAATATTGGCAAAAGTCTGTGTTGTTACGGCACCATTAGGCGCTGTGATAGTTAGCTTAAAGTTGTGGAAATTGAGACCGTTAGTTACCGAATTACCGTAAAAATAGTTGGTAAGCCACAAGAAAATGTTTACCTGCTGACCCACGCCCACTGGGTTAGGCATAGCCTGTATGTAGGCATATGTTGGTATTTGCCATGCGGGCGTGTGTGCGTCAGTTGTTGGCAATAGCATCATTGAAGCGGTCATTGAAAGCATTAAGAATATAGCAATAGCAAAAGTTGCAATTTTGTTTTTTGTAATTTTCATGTTTTTTTCTTACTCCTTTTATTTCGCTAATTCCTTAGTCTATATATTCTATATTTAACACTTAGCATAAATTGGTCTTAATTTGAAAAAAAATAAACATTATAGTAAGATAAGTGTTTAAAAAATTCAAGATTTCATAAAATCCAACACAGGTTTTTACACATAACCATCAGCCATATTAGGAAAAATATCGTGTTGGGTGATTAAAAAACAAAATCCAAAGTCTGAATAGACACGAGAAAGATTGATGAAATAGACTCCAAAATTCTAACGACGCTTTTGCTATAATCACGCACAATTTTTACGGAATTAGCCAAATTATGTGACATATCAGTTATCGCAGGAATAAGAAGATAACTCACGTTTAGAAAAAACGTCAATACTGAGTCGAGTACCTACGTCTTATCAAAAAATCAATACCTGCCGTTAAAGCATCGGTACTAAATGATGTTGGAAATTAAAATCATAAATTTCCTGACAATTTCCCTAGGATAAGCAGCAATTCGGTATCCGCCCGTGGTGCCATCAATTTGATTTTTAATCTGAAACACAAAAGCTTTAAGCTATAAGTTATACGTGTATAATTATGAATACTAAGACGAAAATTAAGTGTTGGGGAAATTCGTTAGGCATAATACTTCCCAAAGCGCTAGTAGATGAAGAGGAACTCAAGGAAGGCGAAGAGGTAGAAGTCACTGTCAGAAAAGTATCTGATGTGAGTTCTCTTCGCGGCAAGTACCCCTTCAAAGATTTGCAAGATGAAAAGAACAAAATGAAACGCGGCTGGGAATAAATTGCAGAAAGCAAGATTCTTCTATGACAGCTATGCCGTTATGGCTTATCTTTCTGACAACCCAAACTACAGGACTTATTTTGAAGAAAATGATGGCTTCTTAACCAAGCTGAATTTAATGGAAATATCTTACCGCACTCTTGAACTTCATGGGGCACAAGCAGCTTCGCAGGTTGTGAAAGTATTTGCCAAATATGTAATCGATTTTGGATTAGCTGATATTGAAGATTCAATGAAGCTGCGGTTGAATCTAAAGAAAAAAGGCTGCGATATATCTTACGCAGATGCTCTTGGGTATTATCTTGCACTAAAGTCTAACGTAAAATTTCTTACTGGCGATAAGTGGTTTAAGGAATTGGAAAACGTTGAATTTGTAGTTTAACCTCCCTGAAAGTCAGGGTTCAAATCCAATAGAGATTTATGCCAAGCAAGCTTCAGTTTCGGAGGATGTGCCTGAATTTTAAAGCGAATTTTTTCAATGGAGACCTTTGAGACCCGCGACAAACGGTTTTGAATGATGAAAACCATGATTCTTTGCAGGTTGGCAAATTAGTTTTTAAATAGCGATTCACTGACTAATCTGGCAATATCATTTGGCTTCTCAGCAATCTTAACTCCAGCGCTTGAAAATGCCTCAATTTTGCTTTGTGCAGTACCTTGCTTACCCGTAATTATTGCTCCTGCATGGCCCATTCGCTTGCCAGTTGGCGCAAAGCGGCCAGCCACATAAGCTATAACAGGCTTAGGATACCGATGTCTAGTTAAGTATTCTGCTGTTTGCTCTTCCATATTGCCGCCGATTTCGCCAATTAAAACCACAGCTTTTGTTTTTGCATCTTCTTTGAAAAGTTTCAACGCATCAATAAAATTCAAGCCAACAACTGGGTCGCCGCCTACACCAAAGCAGGTTGACTCTCCCAAACCTTTGGCTCTTAGGCCAGCAGCTACTTCATAGGCTAAGGTACCGCTTCTGGAGACCAAACCAACAGTGCCTGGACTAAAAATGTTGGCAGGCATTATTCCAAGTTTACACTCTCCGGGCGTGATTATTCCAGGCGTGTTTGGACCAATAATAGAAATTTGCGATTGAGCCGCGTTGGCAATCATGTTTATTGAGTCTTTTATTGGAATATGCTCAGTGATCACAACTATTGTTTTGATTTTGCTTGCAATAGCTTCTAGGACTGCATCTTGAGCATACTTTGCAGGAACAAAAACTATCGAAGCATCAGGCGAATATGAATCAACAGCCTCTTCTACAGTATCGAAAACTGGCAGTCCATCAATTGTATTTCCTCCCTTTCCGGGAGAGACGCCTGCTAATATTTTCGTGCCATAATCAAGCATTAGTTTAGTTTGGTAACTGCCTTGTTTTCCAGTTACTCCTTGAACAATCGCTCTTGTGCCAGCATCAATTAAGATTCCCATTACTGTTTCTCTCCTGCTGCAAACTTTACTGCCTGTTTAGCGGCTTCTTCCATGCTATCCAAGACGCTTATTCCTGCGTCGGCGAGAATTTTTTGACCTTCCTTTTCGTTTGTGCCAACAAGCCTTACAGCCAATGGCTTTTTGACCTTGACGTCTTTGACGGCTTCAATTATGCCTCTTGCAACCTCATCACAGCGAGTTATTCCACCTAGCACATTAACAAGTACAGACTTGACATCTGGATCTTCAAGGACAATTTGTAGGGCAACTCTAATAGCTTCCACGCTTGCGCCGCCGCCGATATCTAAAAAGTCTGCTGGTTTGCCTCCATAATAATTTAGCAAATCAACAGTAGCCATTACCAATCCAGCGCCATTGCCAACTACGCCTATGTCACCGTCAAGCTTCACATAAGCCAAGTTGTTCTTTAAAGCCAAAGTCTCCATCGACGAGAGCGTTTGAGTTTGTTTTGCCTCATATTCAGGATGCCTAAAGAGAGCATTATCATCAATTACCATTCGAGCATCGGCAGCCACAAAACCCCCGGACGTCTGTTTCTATTAAGGGATTAATTTCAGTCATTTCAGCGTCGTTTTCAACGGAAGCTCGATATAATTTCTAAATGACACTTGATAATTCCACAAGTTGATCACCGCTATAACCAAGTTTTTTCGCAATCGATAATGCATCAACAGAACGGAATCCTGACTGAGCATCAACTGGTGTTCGGACGATGGCTTGCGGAGTTTTTTCTGCCACTTCCTCAATGTCCATGCCTCCCATTTTGGAGGCTAACATAACATAGCAACGGTTGAATCTATCAACCGTAAAACCTAAGTACAATTCTTTTTTGGTTGCAAGTTTTTCTTCTATTAGCACTTGCTTAACGGGAAAACTCTTTATTTCTGCTCCTAGAAGTCGGGTTACGGCATCTTGCGCCTCAAGTATCGAGTTGGCAGGTATTATCCCGCCCGCTTTCCCTCTTCCGCTGACGGGAACCTGAGCCTTAACCATGTAAGGAGGCTTTAAGTTACCTCAAGGCAGAAACGGTCTGTTTTGAGTCAGAGATTAAAATTCCCTTTGGAATCGGAATACCGTACTTCAGCAACACTTGCTTAGCTTCAAACTCGATTAAGTTCAAAATTATCAATAACACTTTGTAATTGAGAGATAAGAATTTTTTTGGTTAAAAGTGCATTCTACCAAGGGGCGTACACTTTAACCAGATGAGAACTCTACGCTTATCAGATTGAAATTCATACTAACCATAATTTAACCAGTAAAAAATTGGGTTGATAAAGAAAAATGCATGTTTCCCAAATACAGGAATACCTCAGATATCGATTTCGTGTTCCCTGTTGGCTTTTCGTTCTTTGAACCTTATCTTAATTATCATATCAAAGAGATTCTTGAAATAGGCGGCGAAGCCTATGTATCCAGAACCTCTGAAGGCACTATTTCAGGTATTTTCATATACGACGACTTTGAGAAAGGAGGAACAATTTACACAAGATCAAGAGAAGTTTTTGACTACTTTTATGGATTAAAACAGTTTAATTTTCTCTTCTCAGAGATGAAAACTGAGCTTGAAAATGAAATCTATGACATTTACACCATAGACATTGAACATCTTGCCCTTGCTCATAGATTCAGCTATGAAATTTCAACAGTAGACAAGGAAAACGTAGGTGAGATAGAACAATTCATGTCTTCAACCCATCCAGGCATAAACAAGAAGTGGGTAAAAGTTGCACTCAAAAACGGAGAAAGATGCTATATTGTCAGGTTAAACAACGAAATTGCTGGGTTGGGTTGGGTCTCACTTGTCAACGGTATTGGAAGACTGCACTCTCTTTACGTGAAACCTCAATACAGAAGAATAGGCATAGGTGAAGATATCCTCAATGCACGACTTCTCTGGCTCAAGTCAAACCATGCCCGTTCAGTATTCACTGAAATTTCACGCTATAACATCCCATCTTCAAATAATGTCATGAAAGCGCAAATGAAGGTGTCTGGACAGGTTTTTCAGTATTTTAAGAAGGACTTAGAAACAAAAAGAAGGAATTGAAAAATCAGTAGATATCTATGTTCTGGGTGCTCCGCATATAGGACAGGTCTCAGCTGTGGAGTCTATTAGTGCTCCGCAGTAGCGGCACTTAACCTTCACAACCTCCTTAATCACAATCTGCTGTACTGGCGGTTGCTTTGGAGTCAAATCGATATTCTCTGGAGGGGGACCTGGCGGAGGCTGTTGCTGATATGGCTGTTGGTATGAATGTTGGGGAAGAGTTTTTCTGCTTCTTCTTGAAAATGCATAAATCAGAATTATAATGATAACAATGACTACGATGAATAAGGTTATTCCTGCAATGAAACCAAAATATGGGGATTGGATTGGAGTTGTTCCGCCGGGGATGCTGGCGGACCGGGGTTGGTGTTCCTCCATTTGTATTGTTTGGGGCTGCAGCAGTTAGTGGATAGCTAGTTGAAGTCACATACAGATTTTCGGTGTAGGTGAACCCTGTTCCTGAAGTATTGGTATCGTGTTCATTATAGCTATATCCTACGATGTATCCTGTGGATGGGTCAAAGTAGGCTTTCCATGTATAGGTGGCACTGAATTGTCCGTATACGTCGTTTCGCTCGTAACTCGACTGTCCTTGAGCAAAGATCACGTTCACATTTCTCGTTCTGGGACGGAAGATAGTAGCTGTAGTTTTTGGATATGACTGTCATCTCTGTGTTCAGAAGAGAAAAGGTACCGCCCACTGGGATTGAGTTATCCATAACGAACCAGACAGTCGGGTTAACATATCCTGTCTGATCGTCAGTTCCATTAACATAGAGAAAAGTGACTGGTGAGAACGTGAAATCTCCAGACGGATTCCCAGTTTCTGTTGTGCCTGTGCTGTTGCTCCAGGTATAGGAGTAACTATAGTGAGCGGATACAGTTCCGTCAGTATTGACGCCATTCATTGTTTCTGCTCCGTTATATGTTGCATGTTCGGTGTATCCAGTGTAATCGCCGGTGCCGCTTCCAAGATCTGTAACCTCGTAATAGCTGAAGTGGTCTCCAACATGGGGAACGTAAGCTGCGGCGACAGGAGCCACGAAGAGAGCTATGAAAAGTGAAAGTATGATAACAAAGGACTTTGAGTTCATCCCATGAAACCTCCTACACCATGCACATGGGCAGGATGATAGCCGCCAATGCCGCTGAATGTTGAATGGTAAGATGAGTGTGCAATAATCAGAGGCGCATAGTAGATGAAGAAAACGTTTGTTGGTACATAAGTGAACTGCACTGGAGTCTTCACAATAGTTGCGGTTGGATCAAGTTCCTTGACAAGTTCATTTTTGATTCCATGAATCATCCTAACTGCAAGACTTATCACTTCAGATCGTTCAAGATCTTTAACGTAAGATCCAAGCAAAAAAGATGCCTTTTCCATCAGGTCAAGAGTCTCATTAGCTTCAAGGGTTGATATTGAAGCAAGTATTGCAGAAGCCACAAGTGGATACTCCAGATAATTTCTAAGCCCATTCTCAATTATTGTTAACTTCGATCTCACGTCTTCTGGTCCCAAATCGGAAATCGCTAAATAAGCCGAAGCAAGCTCGGTATCCTCTGATACCTCAAATCCCCAGGAATTAAAAAGCAATCTGAACGATTGGAACTTGCCTAGCCAGTTGGTCTGAAGGCACATTAAATATTGAGAGTATTGCAGCTGACTCATACGAAGAAGTCATTTTGGAAAATTCCACAAATCGGTCAGTTGGAAAAGTGCCGTCATATCTCCGCCCAAACAGGATAGTGGCAGCAACGCCCGCTGAAAGCGGATTAGGAACGTGCGCGTCATGCCTGAGTTGGTGATCGAGTTTAGCTAAAGTTTCCGACAAGTTCTGAAGATCAGAATTTGTTGTTGTTTGAGAGGGATCTGCCCTAGAGGCAGCCATAATTTCCCCTGCCATCATCTTATTTTCAAGAGTGCAATCGAAATGCTTGAGGAGATCAAGTGCAAAAAGAAATCTTTGACCAATTTGGTTAGGGTCGCCTTGAAGCTTGGCCAAACCTATCGATATGCTCCAGAGTTGAGAGAGGTCCATTTCTGGGAAACTAATTTTCAGATTAGATACGTGATAGCTACCTCTCTCTGCTATGGATCGCAATTCGCTGAACGTAGTTTGGATTTCTTCTATAAAATCGGGAAATTCCTCATCAGAGACCCTGTAATTTCTTACGATAAGATCGTTTAGCATCATTACTCCAACACCAGTAAGTGACAAATATTTTCCGTCATATGGCACCATCCTGTCGATTTTGGATTTCTTGTGAATTAGCTCGTTAATCGTGGCTTCCCTTTCAGTTACGTCAGCTTCCATTTTTGAGACAATGGTCTTTTTCGCTTTCTACTTTTTCGCGTTCAGCTTCTTTATTCTCTTTGTCTTCAAAAAGAAATGTGATTGAATGAGTTTTCTTCTCCTCTTCTTCCAGAGCTGATCTTTGCGCTCCTGTCAGCATTCTCTGCATTCACCAAGTCTGTATTCATCTGTGTCAAGTTTGAAACTTCGGCTACTGCCTGATCATAATCTTCTTTTTGCATCACTGAAAGGTAGCCGTTGCTGCTGAGAAAATCCATATCGGACGGTTGAATTTGCATCGAAACGGATTTTTCAGCTATTTGGGTGAAGAATGTTCTTACGTCGTTGCATTTCATTTCAATCACCGATCCAAGATTGGAAATTCTTTTGTTAAACGCTTGTTCTCCTAATATGTTACCTATTACCAGTTTAAGGCTTTGTCCCTCACTTGCAAGGTCAACAACCTCATCATCCTTGAGAGCCTCTTTGAGAAGATATTCAAACTGCACTTGCCTGTCCGTCAAGTCTCCGAACCTTGCGGATCGTTCTCGTTCTATCTGCTCATAAGCATACATGAATTCGTACAGAGATCTGTATATCTGGTCGTCTATCTTTTCCGAGATTTTCTTTTCCTCAACAGTTATCCATTCCAAGCCTTCAAGGTCAACAAAGTAAATGGTGCCGTCAGGAGCGAGAACTGCATCCTTGTCTAGCCAGACATCATAGAAATCCAATCCACTGAAAGTTCCATCCTCGTTACTTTTTAATGTCCTCACGAAAAGAGTAAGGTATGCAATTCCACTCTTAACGAAATTTCTCAGAAACTCTAATGCTTTATCGTTCTTGTCTAATTCAAACATGTTAAAGATTGATCGTATGTTACTGCCGATTGTGCTTCCTGAATGAAAATAAATCCTCACATTAGACGGAACCAATCTTGTTTCCTGAACCATCCGTCCCCTGAATTTGCGGTACCAGTATATTTTTTTGATTTCATTCTCTAGATCATCAGGAAGGAAAACAATTTTCACAAGGGGTGCAATTCGAAATCCATGAATGGAGGTAAGGTCGGCCATTTCTGACACTCTCATCGAAGTGGTTGCGTGCTCAAGTCCCTGTCCCCCATATGGGGAACCTCTTAGCCATAATTCCCCTGTTAAGTATCGTGGAGCTGTTTCCGCCGAATTAACAATCCTTTCTTTTAGTGTGGAATCTTTCAGTAGGCTACATATTTCATCTTTCCCGAGAAGCTGATGAGAAAAAGGATTGGTTGTTGAACCGATTCCTTTAACTGAAAGGTAAAAGTCAGTGCCGTCCATCTTCAAAGAGGGCAAAGGGGAAACTGCTCCTCTATTATCATCCACAACAAACTCTTTGGTAGCCAAGGGGTTGAGATCTGTGAAAGGCTTCATACTCTGAGGAAGGTGAATTTTTTCGAATTCATCCATTTTGAATTCTTGAAAATGCCTGTTTGTCAGCATTTCAGAAACTTCATATGTATTCAGATTGATGGGCGAGCCTTTCAACTTCATGGGCGTTCGGCATTTGTATGGATGGTTTAACACTTAAGCTTTCTTGACTATGTTTCGATTGGCTTATGCATGTCTTTGCCGTAAATGGTAAAGTCTCTATCAACTCATTTTTCAAGTTGAAGTGTATTTTGCGTATATTTTCCACTTTTTGCCTTAACCTTAGCTGCACAAAAATTGTTTAAGGGTTGTGTACCGCATGATAAGGGACTGAGTCTATTTTAGTCAAATCTCTCTTGACCCACTTCCGGGTTAGAAAATGTTTGCTGTTGGTTTTTCCAATTTTTCTGAGTTTGGTGAGTTAGGATGTTGGTTCAGACGTCTTTTTGATTAGTTAACGGGCGGTGTGTTCTTGGACTATTCTATTGGAATCTATCTTAGAGGGTTCAAGTTTTACTTCAAAGACGTGCACTTCAAGATTTTCTCCTTCGCATGCAAAAGCCCCATTGTCACCTTTTAATATTTATTCGTCCACCTTTCGCCATTTTTGCCTAAAAAAACTGCCAGGCTTCTCCCTGGTTTAAGACTTTTATTCCAACTTTAGAAGCTGATCAGGTTCTATCTTAAACTGCCATTTGATATTTTTTGGAGTTTGCAGGCGGTTTCCTCGCTGAACTGCTGTTTTAAAAGGGATTTTTTGAGTTAATCGCGTGGAATTATCACTTTAGACGGATTGTGACGTTCTGTGACGTTTTATGACGCGTAGTGATGTGACGTCTGGGACGCGTAGTGACGAATAAAGACGCAACCTGCAAAAGACTTAAGCTCCAAAACAAAAAAGCAACCCAAAACACAAAGAACAAAACTTCCACAAAAACCGCCAATACTGAGTCGAGGACCTATGTTTAATCAAAAAAGCAATCTCCATTAATGCGTCAGTACTAAATATTATCGGAAAAAAGTTTTATTTGAGGGTTTAAAGGCTATAGTGGCCTTCGTTTGAGTTCTTTTATCTTATCAAAATGTGTATCTGTCGAAACTACAGCTTCTGCCTTTGCTGCAATCGCCGTCGCAGCATGAATTGCGTCCCTCGGAGCCAGATGATACTCCTTGATTATTTGAAGAGCAAATAAGGCTATGTCTCTGTCTGCAGAAATGATTTCCAAGTTGGGAAAATTTAATAGTGCTTGGGAGGCTTCGAGCGCCGCTTCAAAGTCCAGTTTTTTTATGGCCCAAAATACTTCATCGAAAGTCAACGCTGAGGTTTCTGCCTTTTCTTCGCCCTGTTGTATTCTTTGAAGCAAAGATCTTGCTTTTTCTCCAAGCTCTTCTGTGTTTACAGTCGCGTAAATAAAGACGTTGGAGTCAAGATAAATCATTATGGATTTCTCGCTTTGAGTTCTTCTTCGTATTGATGGGGATCTATTTCTTTGTTGTAGTTGATTTGTTTAGCTATTTTTCTGAAAACTGCTACTGCATCGAAACTTGGTTTTTCCAAAATTAGCTTTCCGTCTTCTAGTTTGAATAACACTTTGGAGCCTGGAGTAATCTTAAGCGCTTTTCGCATTGTTCTTGGTATGACAACTTGTCCTTTTGGACCGACTTTCATCTCCTCCTCTATCAATGTCTCACCTTAAGTTATACAAAAGTAGAACATTGATTTATACTTTTTAATGCTTCAACAGAATTGAAGCCTAAGGTTTTGAAAGCTCATACTGCACACGGATTTTCTAACAAGCAACTAAATGTTCTATAAAGGATTTATTCAAATAGTTTTTATCTTAAAGATTTCCCTAATTGAGGTTTTCAGGAATGCAAGATTTTGACCTTGATGATTTTAATATTTTGGATATGAATGCCAAGAAGGTTTTTGAAGTGCTTTTCTGAATTCAAGGATGGCGAGTTTGCGAGGGGGAGAGCAAATACTAAGAAAACAGTCTTAACTCCTGCGGGCTTAAACGATGCGGTCAGAGAATTGGAAAAATCGCTGCTTGTAGATAATCCGGATATTGCGCGAAAGTCGCCGCTGTATGATTTTTACTCTGTTCAAATAAAAGAGTTTGGAAAACAAGTTTTAGAAAAATATAGGTAGCAAACGCTAAGACAAGAATGCATATATATGCATATGCACATAGTATTTGATATGACTAAAGTTATCTCTCTCTCTGAAAAAGCGTATGAAACTCTAAAAGGCATGAAAAAGTCTGGAGAATCATTTTCAGATGTTGTCATTCGTGTAGCAAGCAACGAAAAGAAAAAATCAATATTTGAATTTGCGGGAACTTGGAAGGGTGACGATGCAGACGAAGTTCTTGCACAAATAATGAAAGATAGAGAACACGTAAAGCCAAGAGAGTTTGAGATTTAGCTTGACCATTATCGACACAAACGTGATGATCCCTTTTCTGAATGGATCGCCTGAAGAAGTAAATAAGGTACACGAAGTGTCAAACATAAATGGCCAAGTTGTAATTACGATAATCACTGCCTACGAATTGCTGAAAGGAGCGCGCCTCTCGTCGAAACCAGAAGACAACCTAAAACATGTTACAGAAGCAATTTCCAACATGCAAGTTCTTGATTTATCTGTAGAAGCATGCGAGGAGGCATCAACCATATTTTGCGAACTGAAAAAATCGGGCAAAATGATCAGCGAGTTTGACATTCTAATTGCTGCAATAGCTAAAACAAAAGGCGAATGCCATCCTGACTCGGGATCAGCACTTTAAATCCATCAAAGGAATTGATCTGATTCAATGGTGACTGCCAATGATCGGTGTGCCCAAAATGGGTTATTTTCTAATTCGATAGGTTTCTACGTGATCGGGGCTCGATGACTTGGATTTTAGTGGCCATTATTTTCTTTGCAACAACTGTGGACAAAATTGCGATCATAAAGACAAGTAAAGTAATTATCACTAATTTAGCAGAAAACTCTGGAATTGTTGGGTTCGATGAATCAGTTGGAGTTGGACTTGATGAACTTTGCGATGAATCGGGTGTTTGCGTTGGAATTGCTGTTGAAGTCGGAGTTGCTGTTGAATCTGGCGATGGAGATGGGGAAGAAACCGAAAGCGTTGGAGAAGCAGCATATTGAATTATGATGTTGTGAGTGCTTAGATGAAATTCGAAGTAGACAAAGTAGTTAGAGCCATCCGTGATTATAGTTGGTTGCTGGACCGGTTGGTTATCGATGAATGCTGTGATGTCTGTTGCGTTGAATCCAAATGGGATTGTGACGTTAACGTATCCTAACTGTCCGTTTGGCCCAGAAGCGGTAAAAGTCAGAACTCCGTTCGCTGCCTCCTGGTCGGTTACAGTTACATTGCTCTTTACTAGAGTGGGTTGAAAGACCGCTATACAACCATATCCGTCAGTACTCCCTGAAACGGCTATTGTAGAACTTTCCTCCCCTATTGGGCAATTTGTTTTTTCAAGATAAGCTAACGCTTGATTATTGGAATAGATACCATCTGAGAGTGTGAATCCATTGCTTGCATTTGTTAAATTATATCCTTCATCAAAAATTCCGCCAACTGCAAGTTCACCGTTCATTGAGCTTATAACCGAGCCAGTTGAGAGATTTGCTGTGTTTGACTGAGTGCCATTTGTCCATGTCGAATCAATCTTGGATATACCACTATATTCGCAAACGTCGACCGTAGCTCCAAGATTGGCAACAGCATTCAATGTGACATTTATGGTACGGCTTGCTTGATTCTGACCCACTTTTCCAACCCAAATCTCCATGTCTAGCCCATGCTCTCCAGGGGCGGTACCTCCACCGCCTCCTCCCGCTACTCCGCTCCAATAAGTGCCACCTGTAGAATTATCGACACCTGCCTCTGTGATGCTAATAGGAATTGCAGGGGACCCCGTGTTTGTAACTGTACTTATAATTGCGACTAGCACATCGCCGCTTGTAGGTGTGTGTGCAAGGTTGACTATCAAACTATTTCCCAAAGTCGATGCGTGAAAGCATCCTTGAACACGATTTATGGGAACAGCTTTCTGGCTATTGTAATTGCCAATCACGCTTCCATAACGAGTTACATTGAATGTGTCCGATTGACTTGTCGACAGGCCACTTGTTGAAGCCCAGTCATATTGTCCAGTTGTATTTCCATCAAGTAGGAGCGATGATTGGAAGGCAAATGTGTGGGTTGAGAAACTACTCCAAGAAAAAACCAAGGGAAGATCATTCGCAGTATAGTTTGATCCGTCTATGGTGACAACTGTACCATTATAGTCTGTGCCTATTCCTGTCTTGTCGAATGTGATATTGTATTTGGTGAAATAGTCTGCTTGTATGCGTGCATTATCAGATTGTACGGTGTTTCCAGTTGAGTCTGTAACATTGAGAGATACATTGAAGGTTCCGCTTGTTGCTGGCGTGAAGACCCAAGAAGTTGTTGTAGCTCCCGAAACAGCACTACTGTTCACATACCATTGATAGTTGTAGGGCCATGTGCCGCCAGATGCAATTGAGGTGAAATTTAAGGATTCCCCGATGTTCATTGAAACGGAAAGTGGAGTTATCGAGACTGATAGTGGAACGCTATTAGCGGACCAGTAATAACCAGTATAATAAGTTGGTTGGTCAGGATTCGCCGTGCTGGAACCTATCAATAGTTCCCATCGGCCATTTCCAGTGATATTGTAAGCTACGGTTGGAGAATTAGGCCAAGGTTGCAGGTTAGTAACACCCACGTTGAATGCTGGGTTTGACACCCATATTGTACCTTCCCATTGAAAACTCTGTATTGATCCATTAGGGCCGCCGCCGCTCGAATAACCGACTATAAGCGTCGGTGTGTTGTCGTTTGACAAGTTATTAGTTAAACATGGAATTGGGAATTGGTTGCTATTGCCAGGCGAACCTGCATTGGGCAAGCCATTCACTAGATTGCTTTCTTGTGCCCACGCTGTTCCATTCCATTCAAACCCGACATAGCCATTGTTTCCGTAGTTGTCAACGACTAGATCCCATTTGCCGTCACCTAGCACGTTGTAACCCAAAGTTGCATAGTTGTTTCCGCCACCAAAAGAAGCATTCGTCGGTAAGCCGTTAATTATGGTTGAATTGACCACCCATTGAGAACCGGTCCAAGAATATCCTGTCCAGCAAGGTCCGTAATTATTTTGTACGCCAGAGGTTGGATTATATCCTGCCCATTGGGCGACTATCATGTCAAACTTGTTGTCGCCAGTAACATTGAAACCAACAGTAGGGTCGTTTTCGTTGGGGTACGCGGTTAAACCTTGGACTATCGTAGAGTTGCTGGTCCACTGGGAGCCGTCCCAATAGTATCCTAAAAAGGGATGCTCATTTAATGTCCAACTGTTAGTTTGACCTATTATTAGGCTCCATTGATTATTACCTGTCAAGTTGAAGATAGAGCATTGACAATTCTCTCCGATAAGGCCTAATTCTGGTAATCCATTGACCAGAGCCGAATCTGGAACCCATTGAGGATTTGCGTTTGACTCAGGTGGTTGAGCTTGCGTGCTAAGATTCACACTTCCGATAGAAGCTAATCCGCTAATCATGAGGGCTATCACGAATACGCTGAGGAAAGCCTTTTTCATAGCTACAACTCTATTGAAACAAGCGTGTTGTCTCGATAAAAGGGTTCTCGTAAAAGGTTCTTGACTAAACACCTATTCTTAGTCAAGATTTCTTAACTGAGTGATTCCTTGACGTTTATGGGTATGGTATGAGGTTTAGTTAAACTAATATTTCTGTTCCACTCATGCTACAAAAAAATCCTTGGCTAACTTTCAGAGTCATTCCCTTTTTTCAATGGAAAAAACGTTTCAAAAAACTGTTTCATAATTGTTTCAGCCAACTATCAAATGATTCGAATACCATAATATGTATTGAGGTGAAAAAGAACATGAACACCAAACTAATAGTCGCATTGGTCATAGTCGGAGTATTAGCAATAACCGTGGTTGGATTAGTTTCAGCACAAATCGTTACTTCAAACCCAAATGGAACAACAAATGCAGCCTCAAACAATGGTGTCTTCGGATGGATGGGTAGATGCTTTGGATTCGGAGGAACAAGATACTCTGGAACTGGAACATCAGCATATCAAGGTACGCCAGCAAACTACGGATATGTACCTTGCATGAGAGGATTCATTCCTTAAACCTTCACCTTTCTTTTAAACAACTCTTGGCTGAGTACTTGATCAAAAGAAGAAAAAACAGACAAGCATGCCTCAAGAAAACGCTTGAGTCGGCTTGGCGCGGTTCTTGGTTCAAATCCTGCCAGCCCCACCTTTCACTTCTTGAGAGTGAACGCTTTTTCTTGCGTTTTTTTGCAGATTCTTGCGTTTATTTGCGTTTTCTTGCAGATAAAGACGCAACCTGCAAACGCAACAAACCCTGAACCAAAAAAGCAGTCCAAAACGCAAAGGACAAATTGCATAAAAAACAAAACTCGTGTCTCACCGATGATGGGCAAAATTATTTATTGAATTAAAGTGATTTGTGTTTGTTGCATATGTGGTCTTAATTGGATTTCGAGGGGTAGTGCATGGGTGAGAAGTGTCCTGAGTGTGGGTTTGATTTTTCTAATAAACCAGATTTTTTGCTGTATGCTCAGCCTGGCGAAACCATTCAGTGCCCTAACTGCGGAACGGAACTTAAAGTGGACGCAGATAAGCAGCTTAGCACTGTTGAGCTGCAGGATTTGTATTGGGGCGAATCTGACCGAGATTCAAAATAATTCTTGTAAGGCACAGTGAAGATTTTCAAGACTTAAGAGCTGGGGAGGGTCTTTTTGTGACTTTCTGTGACTTTTTATGACGCGTAGTGACTTTTGGTGACTTCCTATGACTTATAGTGACTTATAGTGACGCGTCCTGCAACTAACCCAAACCCTAAACCAAGAATACAAACTGAAACACAAAGAACAAATTTGCGTAAGAAAATGCAGTAGAAACGCTAAGCGTCACTTCTTGAAAGTTTACGCCAACTTATTTCTGCCTTTTTCTTACATTTTTTTACAGATTCTTACAGATCCCTACATTTTCCTACATTTAAAGACGCAACCTGCAAACAAAACAAAGCCTAAACCAAGAAAGCAACTTAAAACACAAAGAAAAAAGCTGTACAAAAACCGTCAATAACTTGATCGTTTAGGGACGCAAGAAGAGTGCCTATTGGAGAATATTTATTAGTTGATTGAATAGTTTATTCAATATACAAAAGGGGCACTTTGAAATGCCAAAAAGCGAACAAAAGAACGAACAAATTAGAAAAGAAACAACCAAGAAAATCTTAGAGGCGGCCAGAACGGTCTTTGCAACAAAAGGTCGAGCTGCGACAATGGCTGAAATAGCAGCCGAGGCAGGAATTAGCCAAGGATTAGCATACCACTATTTCGCCAGTAAAGAGGAAATCTTTTCTATCCTGATAAAACAGGTAACAGAGTCAGGGAGCGGACCAGCAGCTCGCATAGAGCAAATCCAAGGTACACCCGGAATGCGTCTAACGCTTTTAATTTCATACATTTTAGAAGACAGACGCGAAAACCCTGGATATTCACAGTTAATGCATCAGGTTTTGACCGACGACTCAACGCCGCATGATCTTAAGCAGTTTGTTCTGAGAAATGGTAAGGTTATTCAAGATATTATTCGGAAGCTAATCGTTGAAGGGCAGGCTACTGGTGAGATTGCAAAGGATGACCCTGACCAGTTGATGGTTGCTCTCTTAGCCTGTTTTGATGGCTTGATGAAAAGAGCATCTATGCTTGACCCAGCAGATTACAAAAAGCATTTTCCTGATACAAAAATTATCCTGCGGATGCTCAAACCAGACACCCAGGGAGTGAGTTAAATGAATCTAAAAGGCGTTTGTTACGATGTTGGGCGCGTGATGATGGGAAGTGAATGGCGACCTAAATTCGATCCCAAAGTTGTGCATCGAGAACTTGAAATAATCAGAAATGACTTACATTGTAATGCCGTGAGAATTTGCGGTCTCGACATTGAAAGGCTAATAATTGCTAGCCAAGACGCACTTACTCAGGGATTGGAAGTGTGGTTCTCACCAGAGATGTGGGACAGAAGCCAAGAAGAAACGCTTCAATATATCACAAAAGCCGCTATAGCTGCAGAAAGCTTGAGACAGCGATGGCCTGGAAAGCTTGTGTTCAGCCTTGGTTCAGAGTTAACGCTATTTATGCAGGATATAGTTGAAGGCGCTAATTTCTTTGAGCGGATGAACAATCCCGCGTTCTGGGAAACCATCAAATCTGGCAAGCACAACGAGCCACTTAACGCATTCCTAACAAAAGCAAACAAAGCAGTCAGAGAGGTATTTCATGGTCCACTTACATACTTTTCAGTTCCGCTTGAAACGGTCAACTGGACACCTTTTGACTTTGTTGGCGTTGACCTCTATCGAGATGCTCGAATCAAAGATTTGTACGATAAATTGGTCAGCAAATACCATGTGTACAACAAACCTGTCATGATTGGGGAATTCGGTTGTTGCACCTATCAAGGAGCAGAGAAGCTTGGTGGGAACGGTTTCATTATTGTGTTTGGTATGATGGCTGATTATCTCGGCTCAAGCGTAGATCTGCCCAAGGCACTTAGTGACATGGTTAAGATTATCCCGAAGGTTAATGGTCATTATGTTCGAGACGAGAGTTTGCAGGCACGGGAAATTATTGAACAACTCACTATACTGGATACTGCAGGCGTTGAGGGTGCTTTCGTTTTCACATTTGTCTCTCCAACTTCAACCTATAACGAAGACCCCAGATTCGACATGGACATGGGCAGCTATGGCTTGGTAAAAAGCTACCCGGAGAAGGACACGTTTGAAAAGATAATATCTCAGAGCGCAAGACAGGGAAAGGAATTCGTGGGTGTAAATCTAGCTCCCGAAACGTTAGCCAAATTTACGGGTAAGCTCGGTGAGCACGGAGAAACATATTCCGACATGACATGGGAGCCAAAGGAATCTTTCTGGGCTGTAGCAGACTACTACGCGAAACACTAGACTGAAACCATCTTTCGAGCAATTACTCCTCATTCTTCGTCTTGTTTTGTTGGCAATGTAAATACAAATTGTGCTCCTTTCCCTGGTTTGCCTTCTTCTTGTATGGTCCACCCGTAAATGTCGCAGGTTCGCTTGATAAGGTACAAACCTAAACCTGTTCCCATTCCAAAACCTCTTGTGAAAAGCTGCTTCTTTCTCTCTGCGTCAATTCCTACTCCATCATCTTCATAGACAATGCTTTCTGATTTCTTTTGGTTCTGGTGAATGCTTATTTTTATTTGCGTAAGTTTTTGACCATACTTCAACGAGTTGTCAATCAGGTTGTGGAAAATTGTAGTAAGCATGGAATCAGCCAATACCTTGTATCCGCCGCATTCATTTACAATTTCTATGCCTTTCAAATCCGCAAATAAGGATGCAGCGTCATTGACTGCTTTTCCCACATCAAGGGTTACCCGCTCTTGGCTTCCTAACATTTCGTAGTCCTTTGCAAAGTCAAGTAAGCGAGCGGTGTTACTCACGGCTGTTTTAATTTGATCTAAACACTTTTTCACCTGTGGGTTTTCCCCGACGTATTTCTCTGCTAGGTATAAGTTCCCATTAATCGCTTGCAATTTATTTCGCACGTCATGCCTAGTAAAGCCGCCTACAACGTTTAACTTTTCATTGAGCGCCTCAGCCTTCGCTAACGCGCTACTCAGTTCTTCCTGAGCTGTGACAATGCTAGAGATGTCTTTATAAACCACTATGCAGCCGATTGTTTTTCCATCAACTACAACTGGCCCCCCTGACAGGAATAACGGGAATTGAGAACCATCTTTTTTCTTTCGAAGAGCAACAACTTCAACTGGTCCAAGAATGATTTTATGACGAATGCTTTGGGACTCTTCTGTTGCTTCATCAGGCACAATGAGATCGATAGTTTTACCTTTAATTTCATAAAAGGAATACCCAAAAAGCACACTGAACCGAGAATTGGCCTCAACCACGCGAAAATTGGTATCTAGAAACGCCGCAGCCTCAGGATTCGCAGAAAACAATGCTTTGAATTTCTGTTGACTTTCAATCAAAGCACCTTCAATTTTCTTCCTTTCTGTGGTATCTCGCAGAACACTGTGAACGCCAATGACTTTATCGCCTCGTATTACTGGGTTGCTTCGGTACTCTGCAATTCTTTTTCCGATAGGGGTATTTACGTAGATTTCACCTTCGACCTGCTTTCCTTGAGCTAACTCAGAAAGATTCGCAATTAGTTTTGGCCAGTATTTCTTGGGGACAAAGTTTAGCATGTTCTTTCCGATAAGTTGGTCTCGTGTAAAGCCGTATTCTTCAACAACTTTGTTTATAGAGACTATTCTTCCTTTCAGGTCATGAACGTAAATAGCGTCCCGTGCGTTCTCGAAAATATCTCTGTATTTTTCTTCCGATTCTCTTATTTTTTCTTCCGCCTCCTTTCGTTCAGTTGCATCTCTTAGAATCGTTTGGAAACCCACAACCTCATCGCCGATCTTTAACGGGTCAGTCTTAACTTCAAAAATCCTTTTTCCAAGAACAAATGATGCTTCAACTTCTCCAGAAACCGAATTTCCCGAGCTTACCTTTTGAAAGATTTGGTCCTGACGTGCGACATCTTTAATTGAGAGAAACTCACGCACATTTCTCCCAACAACTTGTTCTTTTATAAAACCATATTTTTTAATAGCGGTGTTTATCGAGGTTACTTTTCCAGATAAATCTCCCGTTAGGATAACATCAGATGCATTTTCAAAAAGACCGCGATACTTTTCTTCTGAAAGTTTAATTGCCTCTTCGGCTTTCTTTCGCTCAGAAATATCTATAATCAGTCCTCTTATCCCAGTCACTTTGCTTTGACAAGTAATAGGCGCTGCAATGATGAGGGCAGGAAAAGTAACGGCATTTCTTTGAACAAACGTGAACTCAACATTAATGCGGGGCTCTCCCGATAGTAATTGTTTGAATTTATTTATTGCCATTTCTCTGTCTTCGTGGGAAAGAAATTGAACAAAATGTATACCTTTTTTAAGCTCATTCTGGGAATATCCGCCAATTTCAACTGCAATTCTATTTGCAAATACAATTTGCCCATTTATGTCAGTCTCAAAAACAATGTTAGGCAAAGAATCTGCCAATTCCCTGTACCTCTTCTCGCTTTCAAGAATAATCTCTCCAGTTTTCTTGTTTTCATTAACATCCAAGAACATTCCTTGCACAGCCGGCTGTCCGTCATAATCCACTTGGTTCGAGAAGCCACTTACCCAAGTTATCGAGCCGTCCTTGCGCACTGCACGAAACTCCAAAGAAGACTCTGCCGGTTCACCCCGAAAACGTTTTTCCAAGCGATCAAAGAAAACAGCCTTATCCGCCTCGTAAACCAAGCTCGATATTCCTTGGGGCGAAAGTGACATTAACTCTTTAGGAGAATAGCCCAAGATTTTTCCCATGGCACCATTAGCAAAAACACACCTGAGAGGAGATGCTGTCGTAACTAGTATACCTTGAAGCGAATTCTCCACCAGCGTACGATACTTTGACTCTGAAGAAACAAGCAACTGTTTTGATTTCTTGCGCTCTACGGTTTTGATTATTGCATCGGCTAATTCGCAGTAGATTGTTTCTGGAGAACCGTTTTTGTTCACGTACCGGTCAGCACCCAAATTCAAGGCTTTAACTGCAACATCTTCCCTGCCTTTTCCAGTAAACAAGATAAATGGAATATCACGCTGCTGGTCTCTTAGTTCTTTCAAAAAGTCTAATCCAGTCCTCAGAGGCATTTCATAGTCCGAAACAATCGCATCGTAAGTCTGCTTTTCCATTTTCTTCAAGGCTTCATTGACAGATGTGGCGTTATAAATTTCCAAATTATTCTCTGTCGTAAGTATTTGTTTTGAAACTTCCAGAAAGCAAAGATCATCATCGACATGTAAAATGTGCAGACGATCCTTTTTGCCAAGACCTGCAGAATCAACTAAAAAATTTGAAGTTGCTTCAATTATTTGAGGTTTGTCTTCCTGGCAATTACGTCCTTTATGCATGGCTTAGATTTTCTAGTTCAAGGATTTTAAGTATTATGTACTGCTAAACTTATGTTATAATCATTACACAGACTCTTCAAAAGTTAGCTATTATTTTAGATTTACAAAGGAATTGTTAATTTTATATAGCAAAAAAAACTTCTTTTAGAAACAGTTTATGAGCTTTCGGGTAGCGTTTCATTTTCACTCTACCCTCTCTACTGTGTATAGTCGCCGTTTTGACGATTTTCTTTTAAGGGGTTTTGAGAATAAACGCAAGTCCTTTGGGTTATGACCGCGGACAGATCAAGAACTAACTGTTAATGCTCGGTGAAAATTTACATGAAACTCCGGTTTGACAAATCAAAAAGACGGTATAAAAACGGCAGAAGAATCTACGTGTACGATCGCATAACGCTTGTTTTCCCCAGAGAATACCACGACATTCTAAAACCTCTCCGAGACAAGCAACTATCAATTCAAATTGTCAGAAAAGATCAAAATCTAAGCATATTATTATCAGAAAACAAACAACCCTGATTTCAGCAGATTCTCCCGCCCGCCGCAATAGAATCACCCCACTATTTTTTCGAGAAAAAATAAGAAAGATGCTCTCGATGATTAGTTTCGGCACCACAAAATTGCCCCGCTAAAACATATCAAAATTCCCCTTCAATGCACCCTCCGTTCCATGAAGACCATAATTTTGCATAAATAGGGTCTTCGTGAAAATTTTACCCAAGGAGTTTTTGCATACCGAAAAATTTTGCCTCGAATCAAAAAGGCAGTTTTGCTCTCAGTTAACATAATAAGAACATTTGTTGCCTGTTTTTCATAAGGTGAGATGGATTGAAAGAAATCAGGTATGCAAGAAATAGAATTAATCCTGCCAAAATATCAGGACCTTACTCACTTCTTGCTGTTATGTTATTGGTAGCGGAATTTCTTTTTGCGATTTGGTTTTACAAAGCCCAAAGTCCCTTAGAAAGGAGCATTGCAGGTTTTATAATGGCCGCTGTTTTCATATCGCTAATGATTTTTGTGTCGAGAATGAACCGAACGTCTCATAAAGAAAAAAATTCGTAGAACCCCATTCTGCTTGAGTCGAAACACGATGAGCCAAGAAAACAAATCCAGTTGCATTCTATTTCTATTAATTTTTAAAAATTTTGCTGATAGTTAATAAATATTTAAAAATAACACAGCTTAAGTATTATGAAATTAGAAAAAAGTTTTAAGGTAAAATTTGAAAAAAATGGCTGAAAAGGCTCTGGACATATTTGTAATCGCGGTTTAGTTTTCATTTTTTCTTCCTTCGCCTATAATTTCCTTCCAGAGCTTCAGCGCACAATAATTTCTTTCATTACTCCGTAAAAACCAGTTTTCAGCGGCACATTGGGCGCTCTAAAGGCAGTTTTTTCTGAAATTTAGGCAGTTTACCCACTGATAAAACCTCCAAAAAAGAAAAAAGAGAGCTGTCACATGACGAGTTATATCTTTCCAAACAACCATGAAACCTGACTATCGCTTTGCTATTCTTTCCGCTTCTTTGAGTAGTCTAATGAGTTCTGATTCATCAAAATCGCTCATGTTTTTAATTTTAACATGACTCTGTTCGCTTTCTGAACCTCTTCCCGTCAAAAGGCGCGAGTTACATGTTGTTCCACATACAAAGAGCATGTCGACGTGAGACTGGGTAGTTCTTATTGACAAGAAGTCTTTTCCATTCAAAACATATGTGATTCTTCCACGTCTAACTATCTCAGTTGCTTCTGGAATTGTGTTCTTGACGATGGAACGAAGCTTCTCAGTTATTTCTTTCCTTCCTGGTTCAAGGTTGCTTAAGATTTCATCCACAGTTTTTTTATTAAGCTTTACCATAACTAGATGGTTAGGCTGCAGAAGTTTTTATGTTTTTGCTGATTTTTATGGGCGTCTGATCGCTAAAAAAGACTTATTAGGGGAAAATCTTGGTAGTGATGAATAGGCTTTACTCAATTTTTTTAGGGAAGGATGCTTGCCTTTTAGGATTGATCATAGTTAATTAATAAATAAAGGCTAATCCGAAAAAAGGCTAATTTTAAAAGAGATTGGAACGCTTTTATGCGGTCACGTTACCATTATCAACAATTAACGAGCGTAGAATGCTAAGTGATCCGAATTTTCCCAAACTTAGTAGTTTTTCTCCCTTGAAAGTTCGTACTGACGCATGCTTGATTTGCACTATGTCACCTACGACGGGTAAGTCTGCCTGTTCACCCCAGAGGCAAAGCTTGGCTTTTCCAGTTTCATCACCTATCCAGACGTTGGTTAGCATGACGCTGTTTCCATACTGCGTGTGGATTAGTTGGGGTTTTTCGATCTCCAAAACTTCTGCCCTTAGATCAACCTTCTTCATTCCGTATCGCAAGTTTTGAATTAACGTTGAATCAAGTCTGAGGTTTTGTTTAGTTATTTGTCTGCGTATTTTGTCAGTATCCAGCCAGCTCTCAAAACTTATGTTCTTTCTAAACAGAAATTCTTCCGCAACTCGGAACTGCGCTACGACGATACTGCCTTTTGTGATTAGAAAGATAGCTTGATCGTTTTTGATGCCGCGGTACTTGATTGTTAAGGTCTCACAGGTAGATTTTCCACTTTCTCTTGCCGAAACTAAAGCCTCGGTAGAGCTCTGAAAGGTAAACGTGGTGCTTCACCGAAAGATAGGCGAGATGCTCGATTATGATTGGTTTTTTATGTCTCAAAGTTATTTTCTTCCATATTTTTTGCCTGAACTGTCTTGAGAAAGCAAAGTAGCTTGGAATAGGTTTGTATTCTTCTTGTGAAAAATCCCGACAAATCTATACTATAGACTTGTGGAGTATATAGGGATGGCAGCTACTTTAGAACGTCTAAGCAAGTTACATTTAACGCAGAACAATACCGAGGAGAAAAAAAGATGAGAAGAGACAAATCAGAAGTAGATTTCAAAAGTGATATTGACGAATTTATTCATCTTGCTCAAAGATGGAACACGCTCCACAAAAGATTACTAAATACTTTGGCGAGGCTGCCTGAAGAAGTTTATCAATTCACATTACAAAACATCTCTTTCCATGCAGGCCAAAGTCAAACCATACAAGTAGAAGAAATAAACAAGCCCTACATGATAATTCTAAAAAGAACCGACTCAGAATCTCTAATAGCTCACGAAATAGCCCATGCCTACCTTAACTATACTAAAACAAAAAACAAATTAGACGATCAAGAAGCAGAAGCCGACGAACTAAGAAAGAAATGGGGGTTCAAGAAAAAACAACTCTGCCAAACCTTCCCTAAAGGATGTCTTAACTGCTTTAATCCTCACTGTTCCGAAAGTAAATCGCGGAAATTCCACTAAAAATTTTTCACAATATTCTTTTGGCTGGTTCATAATTAGCAGATGAATTTTCAAAACGTGGCATAACATTAAAACCGCAATACTTTTTCGGCTAAGGCAACTGCATATACCTAAGACAACACAAAAAAAGACAATGATTGCTACGTGTAGCATTTAGAAAATAAAACTTGTCTTCGACAAAATGTCATTCATTTTTCTTTGTCAATTTAGGTTTGCTGAGGCTTTGGAAATTGAAGGAGAAAAGAATGGAAAATGAAAACTCAAACTAAACCATTCTTAACCGCGACTATGTAATTGTTATCCAAAGCCTTCTCAGCCCATTTTTTTGCCAGTACAAGTTATTCCATAAAAAAGGAAGGGGAAAGTTTGTTTTGGGTTTTAGTTTATGGTCGTTTTCTGAGGTTTATCAGCAATAGAGCACCGATTAGAGCTATGGCAATGATTATTGCTATTACACCGATAGCCATGTACGTCATTAGATCGTTGGTTGTCGCTAAACCACTTTGAACCTGCTGGGTTGCCGAAGGTGCTGCTGCTTCACTTGCGTAAAACGCTGTTTGAGCCGATGATCCATAGTAAGCATTCGAACCTGCAAAGCTTGCGTAGATTGTGAAGTGACCTGAGATGTCGGGTGTCCAAGTATAGTCAAATGTTCCGCTTGGAGTGCTAGTAGTTGTGCCGATTTGCCTAAAGTTATTGTTTGAGTCAACAACGCTTATGGTGATAGGAACTCCAGTGACGTTAGTCGGCATTGGACTTTGCTCGTAAACTGCTTCCATGAAATGAGACATGCTAGCATCAGATACGCATGGTAAGCCATTGGGGAAGTTCGCTGCAACTGCTGTTTGAGATGCTCCTGGAGAGATGTCAGTAATTGTACCTGCTATAGTTACTGGTGTAGATGTTGTCACTCCGGTTTGAGGCGCGCTAACTGTTGTTTTAGTTGGTCCCTGCGCATAAGCATATATTTGGTTGTCGTAAGCATTGATGGTTGTCAAATAACCATCCGAGATTGGCATGCTACCGCCAGTAGCATAGTTCAACATGCTCCAAACAAGGCTACCGTCTGTTGTATTTATAGCATAAAGTTGAGCGCCACTATACATTGGCGGACCGTAGTTGTGACCTGATTGCACATATAGAATATGGTCAGCGATAGTGGCATCATATGTGCCTTGCATCCAGAGAGTGTTGACACCATAAGGCGTATTTAACCCTGCGTTTCCATCGTTCCAGCTCCACTGGAGAGCCCCCGTCGTCATGTTATAGCAGTAGATTTCTCCACCAAACGTCCATCCATATAGGTTGCCATATGCACAAAAAGCACTCTCATCATCATAATACGCAAGTGTATTGTTGTAGGGCGTAGTCGGTCCCCATACCTGTTTCCCTGTCAGCGTACTGTAACCACACCAATTAAGCGTCTCTTTGTTAAACACCGCATAGACTCCATCAGTTGCACCAGAACACCACATCAATATCGTGAATGGCGTTTGTGTACGATTTGTTATCCATAATTGATGCCCATCAGTTAAGCTATAGGCAGCGTCAATCGTCCATCCGGTTTGCCACTCCCACCTTGTATATTCTCCTTGTGCAGCTGACATTACCACGATGTTGTTTTCAAGATCAAATGTGTAGGTATATGGTCCTTCCGTTCCAAGTCCAAAGCCTGCAGGTGTTGCAACACCATTTGACATGTCATTTCCAAAAGGTACTCCGTTAAAACTATTGTTTAACGGCACTGACCACATTATTCCTTGAGACCACGGAACCACTTGGTTTTGCATCGGATCCGGAACCATCGCGCTAGGATTCAGGCATTTGGTTGAGTTCCAAAGTGTTAGTGACTGATACTGAGTTCCGCTGATCGTGGTTACGTTGATGTAATAACACAGCAATTCACCGTATGTACCTTCAACAACAGTAAGACCATTCCCCTTGGCAGGTGCCCCAGAAACGCTCGTCATGTAGTTTCCTGTTGCTGCATCAAACAAATCGTAATAGTTAGCGCTAGCGTTCGTTCTTGTTGCCCATAGATAAGTATTTCCTCCGTAGTAGTTCACGTTATGGTTATAATCCAATATTTCACCACACCGAAGAAGGTCATTTTGGCCATCCCCAAAATAGTTGAGGTAATTCTTAGTCCACAATGTTTCTCCCGTATGTAGATCTACCGCAACCCAGCCTTGTCCTGCACTTCCAATTGTATTGCGCACTCCGCCTGGCATATATTGGTAGTAAAGCACTCCGTTCAAAATAATTGGCGCAAACTTTGGTTGGTATTCGTATCCTGCGAAGTAGTTGCCTGATTCGCTTGGACCAAATTCTCCACCCATTTGACCACCGGCAGCGCCGGGCATTTCTGGACGAGTCCATGCAATGTGTGCAGTTGTTGGCGCTTGTGAGTATGGATTAAAGTTGCCTGTCACAGAGTAACATCCGGAATTTGCGAAATTTACGTCTGCCAAGCCTAGCCAGTTTCCGTCAATTGTGTACCAATCGTGATTAAATGCTTCTACTGGATTCGCCCAATAACTTGTTGGAAGAGGGTTTTCGGGGATCGTGGATGCCGGGGTTGTTCCCACGCTGAAGTAGATTGTTGGACTTGTGGACGACCCGTAGTAATCTCCGATTGCTGTGTCGGCCGGGTTTACAGGCCAATCTGGATGCCCTTGGTTACCTGTGAGTGTCTCGCCGGGGAAAACAAAGTACGCAGAGTAATTTCCCTGCACAGCAGGAGTAAACGTTGTAGAGGCACCTCCAGCGCTATCAGAAACAAGAGGCCCAATTGTATGAACACTTCCGTCAGGGTATGTAACGTATATTGTCATGTTTACCCATCGATCACCACTTGTTACTGCAGCATTCGGTGGAACTTTGTCAACCCAAGCAGTGAGGAACATCGATTGACCTAAAGCTACAGAGTTTGGAACCGCAAGCAAATATGAGTATGTAGGAACATTCTTGAATTCAGTTGCTTTGATAGGTGAGATTGCGCAAGCGCTGCAAACAAAGAATGCAATGATAACAATGGCTAAAATTTTGTATTTTGTATTTATTTTGTTTATCATGTTTGTTCTTTCCTTTTTTCTGTGAAGCCCAATCTTCGGTCAAAACTTTTAAGGTCTTAGCGTAAGTGGCTCCGCTGACAAACCCCCAAAATATATATAATATAAAGAATCAAAAAGAAGACTCAGATTTCCGGGTCAATAAAATGGCCACCAATAAACTAGACGTTGAAAACTTAGTAGCCATTGGACTTACCAGCACTCAGGCAAGAGTATACCTGGCAATATCACGCATGGGAACGGCCAAAGCCTCAATAATTTGGAAAGACTCTGCAGTTGCTCGTCAGGACATCTACCGAATACTGACCGAGTTGGAAGAAAAGAGTTTAGTAGAAAAAATAGTAGGTGCACCTACCAAGTTTAGGGCTATTCCACTAAAAGACGGATTAGAAGTCTTACTAAAAGAAAAGGCACATCAATACAATGATCTCAGGAAAAAAACCAACGAATTGCTTGAAAGACTCAAAGTTAACCAAAAAGAAAACCCTGCAACCAAAGAACCTGAATTCATAATAATTTCCACAAAAGACGCATACAACCGAAGATTGGAAGATGCAGTGACTGCCACTCAAAAGACCATTGATATTATCAATTCATTCGATGAATTTAAATATCGAGTTATGAACGATACTGAATTAATAGAGAAATTGATTGAGAAAAATGTGAGGCTCCGATATCTCATCAGCCAGCCAAAAGACGGACAGCGTTTACCAAAAGTTTTTGCTTTGAAGAAAAACACTTGTGTCGAAATAAGATTCACTCCCACAAAACCATTAGCCACTATTAGAATTGAGGATAAAAAGCAAGTATTCGTAAGTGTCACAAATGCCGCCCTCAAAAAGTATGAGAATCCAAAACTATTTTCCGACTGGGTTTAGAAGTTGCTAACGCGCAAATGGATAAACTCTCAAAAAGTATGAGAATCCAAAACTATTTTCCGACAGCCCATGTCTAGTTGCTGTACTTCAAGACTATTTTGAACGACTTTGGAGCGAAGCAACTGAAGCAACCATATAAATCAGCTTTAATATAAAATGTCAATTAGACTTTAGCTCTTAGCAAGAGAACGATTTCAAGATAACACTTCAGAAAGAAAATAGGAGTTCATGATTATTCCTGAAGAAACTTTTTCAAAAAGAAATGTGTGCACGACTTTGTTTGCAAAATAATAAATATGATAGAAAAGAAATACGGCAGATTGCAAATTAATATGATTACGCAAAAACAATCAGATAAAAACGGTTCAAGAGTCCATTACGGCTGGATTTGCGCGACTGGTGGACTAAATTCACTCTTCGTTTTGGCAACAGCTACGTCAACTTTGCCTCTGGTCTTGGTAAATATTGAGAGAGAGGTGGGAATATCGAATGCTCAAGCAGGAGCAATTTCAGCCACCTACGGGTTTCTTTTCATCATTGGCGCTTTCTCATGGGGAATATTGGCTGACAAAATAGGATTGCGAAAAACGTTAACTCTGGCATGCCTAATGCTAGCAATCGGCACTTTAGGAATGGGAACCATGAATTCAATTATTATTGGCATGGTTTTTTATTCCATAATCGGATTCGCTGCTGGAGCACCTACAACTCTAGGTGTAATACTTGCGGGGGCGTGGTTTAGTAGTCGCAGAAGAGGCATAGCACAAAGTTACATCAATAGTCCCCGTACTCTTTGGAACGCGATGCTGGGAATAGCGGTTCCACTAATCATGATCGCTTTTGGTTGGAGAAATGTTTGGTACATATTGGGCGTATTAAGTCTCTTCCTGACTGTAACGGTATACGCCCTTGTAAGAAATAGCCCCAAAGAAAAGGGCCTATTGCCCTGCGGAGAACCAGTGAAAGATTCCGCGGACACAACAAAAGCAAGGTCGCAAAAAGCTCCAAAAGAACAAGCAAGTAGCAGAGATGTAATTAAGATGGGTATAACTTGGCACTTAGGTACCGTTTATATTTTGAATGTTTTTATATTCAAAACAGTCTCATTTTTTATTGTAGCTTACCTAATAACGGAAGTTAAATTGACGCCTTTGGCAGCCGGCGGTGCATTCAGCATTTTTGCGGTAGCAATGATGTTTGGGAGTTATGTATGGGGTTTTATGTCAGATTATGTACCAAGAAAATATGTCTTAACGACGACTAGTATCTTGTATGCGGTGAGTTTGTTAGTGTTCACAGGCTTAGGAAAAGAAATTGCAGTCATTTACGTCATTGTTGGTGCAATGGGCTTTGCGATAGGAACCTCTGCGGTGACATTTGCTATGATCCCCGATTATTTTCCTTCAAAAGTTACTGGAACCGCGTCAGGATTAGTAAATGCCATAAGCGGGGTAGGCTTTATACTGGGGCCTTTAATAGCGGGAAGTATAGCGACAACAACAGGAAGTTTTGTCCCTGCTTTCCAAATAGCTGCATTATTAGCAATCGTGTTGGCTGCAGTATCATTAGCTCTTAGAAAACCAACAAACCCATAGTTATGATCAACATTTCTTCGGCTAATTTATGTGGGTTCAAAGGTTACTTCTATTGCGCATTCGTCTAGGCTTGTCTCATTGCGTTTCAAAAAAACCGTACAAAACCCGCACAATAACCGGTAATAACTGATTTGGAGAGACGTGAAAAGAGGGGAGGAGTTTCATCAGGCAGCAGAAGAATTTGAGGGAAAATTTCAGGGAGCTAGGAGACTTCACGCAAATGTTAATAGTTTTAAACCAGACATTCTTTTAAGTTAATTATAAATTAATTTTAAGGTGTTTTCTTTCCATCTACAAGCAGAATTAAAACAAAGGGAAATACAGAAACCAATTCTGATTTTAATTGCGGTATTGATTGTCTTTGCTTTAATGCTCGCAACAAGGGTTGCAAAAATTGAAAGTCTCTGGTTCATTTTTCCCCTTATTGAAATCAGGATTTCGACGCTGACAACTGCAATTGCTTGCTTTGCCCTTGTTTTGTTCCTGCAGCGAAGAAACACTTTGAAATCAGTGTATTATGCTCTGTTAGCTGTCATTGTTCCCATGGCGTTATTCGAAATAATGTATTATTATTCTGCTGCAGCGCTCAATGGATGGGATTTGAGAATCATGCAGTTTGCAGCATTATTTGGTTGGGTTCTCCTTGGAGTTAGCGCGGTGTATCGTAAACGGCCACCGAGAATTTCCATCATTCTTTACGTAATTTTTGCTATTTCTTTTGCTATTTGGTTTGGAACAGGATTTGAAGTCAATTACTCAGGCGGGCCTACATTTTCTTATTCTGCAGAAGCATTTAACGTCTTAAGTAAAACCGGACTCTTATTCGCATACGCTATCCATATCGGAAAAGTAGGATTTGTCGATAGCGGCAAGTATAGCAAAACTAGATAATACTTGTCGCTGTTGAGATGGTATGCCAACAAATAAGATTGTTGATGAAGCTACTGATTTTAAGAAAATCCCTGATATGTTAGGGTAAATGCTTATTTGAATAGGGACCTCTTTTGTTGATACAGGATAATATGAAAGCTCAATCGTCCAACTCTGAACATAAAAGAATGAGACGGAAGAAGGCTTGGATTGAGGGTTAATCATGAAAGTTTTAATTATCTATGACTCAAAATATGGAAACACCAAGATCGTTGCAGAAAATATTTTGAAGGGCATAAAACAGATTGAAGAAATTGACGCTGCTATCTGCTATGCTAAAGAAGTTGACCCTCAAATAATAGCCAGCTACGATGCCTTAATACTAGGTGCGCCAAATCACATGGCCAGTCCATCTAGAACTATGAAAAAGTTTGTTGACAAGTTAGCTGACCTAAACCTTAATGCCAAAAGTGTAGCTGTTTTCGGCACTTATTCTGGAAGAGTTAGAATTGCTGATAGAGCTGTAAAAAAACTGGAAAAAATTGTCCAAAAAACGTTGCCCAACCTAACACTTCTCTCGCCAAGTCTATCTGTAAGAGTGAAAGGAGTAACTGGTCCTGTAGCGGATGGAGAACTGCCAAAATGTCAAGACTTCGGCAGAAAAATAGCAAAGCAACTATTGCCTTAATTTCTAAAATAATGACCGAGATCGAGATTCAAGCGGGTTTTACTTCAAATCTTCTCCTTAGAGCTAAGGTCATAGAAATACTTGCAAGAACTAAAATTGCAAATATTATCGCATAAGGATATTCTGGAATGGAGGATGGCAACGGAGATAATGTTGGGTTAGAGGTTTGCTGTGTAGGCGATACGGTTTGAACAGGTTGTGATGTAGGGTTTTGGGTAGGGTTAGATGTTGGATGGGTTGATGGAGTTGTCTGAGTTGGAGTCGAGACTGGGTTTACGTTAACAGAAACCGCGTTAGATGTAGAAGTAATTGGGCTAGAGGCGCTATCAGTTACGGCGCAAGTAACCGAATGCGTAGTTCCCGATGCAGTGTAAGAGAAATTTGTGCTGTTTCCTCCAACCGCAGTATTATCCAAATACCATTGATATGTTAGAGAACCAGAACCGCCGCTGGCTGTTGCAGTGAACACTTGAATCTGATCAACATCCAATGTAAGCTGACCAACAGGAGCTATGCTTACACTCGGCGGCAAGTTCATCACTGAGATCAAATTGCTGCCAAAATTTGTAATATAGGCATAAGCGCCATTAGGCGATATGGCTATTCCGAAAGGCTTGCTAAAATCAGTTACCGTCGACGTCACTGTGTTTGTAGCTGTGCTAATCATTGAGACCGAATTGTTGCCATAATTTGTAACATAAGCGAAAGCACCATCAGGGGTCATAGCAACACTTTCAGGTTGGGTTCCGACGGGAATAGTCGTCGTCACTGTACCTCTAACTGACTGAGGTAATGGTCCGAAAGCAAAAAATAAAAAGAGTAGCATAAGGATGCAGCCGATTCCAAAAGTCTTGGTTGCCCTTCGCTTCATTCTTTCGCCTCACCGATCAAACCTTTCGCTGACGCTTGCATAATTACAAATGCGTAAAATGATAAGGCAATTAGGAATTGGATTACTAAGATTGATGTTTTCTGCATGTTTTTGGTCCTCACATCTTTACAGGCTAAGCTATCGCTAGCGGAAATAAACCATTTAGTTAGTGCTAAGTGCAGACGTGCTCTTATTAAATTTCTGCATACTTGCTAGCGCACGAACTTTCAAAACCTCTGTCGGCTCTATCGTGTATTTAATACTGAATTAGCTTGGCTATTTGGAGGCGATCTCGTTTTCTGTGATGCGGTTTTGTTTATAATATTTGATTTAGCGGTAACCTTAGACCTTTCCAAACCTTTTAAAACCGCAACCTGCAAACGATTCAAGCTCTAAAACAAAAAAGCGACTAAAAAATACAGAGAACAAAAAAAGTGATGTTACCATTCGTTGTTACCGAGGACCTAAGTCTAATGGAGCGCACTATTTCGAGCAAAGTATTTTTACCGCAGGTTTCCATTGCACTAGAGGAGAATGGCAAAAATGGATCGCTCAAAAGATGGAAAACTTGAGCTTCTGACTGGTAAGAATAGCGTTTTGGTTTTGGTGGACTATCAGCCTTCAATGTTTAAGAGTGTTAGTTCTGGTGATAAGATCATAATTAAGAGTGCGGCCATTTGTGCGGCGAAAGCTGCCCGCATTTTGGGGGTTCCAGTTGTTCTTTCAGCAATTAATCCTAAATCTTTGGGGGAGTTCATTCCAGAAATTGCTGCGCTTTTCCCGAATAAGGAGGTATTTGCACGAAATGTGCCGAGCTTTGACGCTTTTGAGGATGAAGGAACTTGGAACGCTTTCAAGAAAACGGAAAGGAAAAAGCTGGTGCTTTCGGGGCTTTGGACCAGCATGTGCTTTGCGTATACTGCTCTGCATGCTCTGAGAGAGGGTTACGAAGTTTACGGATTGATCGATGCTGCGGGAGACTCTACTGTGGATGCGCACAAGTACGGGGTCAAGAGAATGCTGCAGGCAGGGGTCATACCGATTACTCTTGAGTCGCTTGTTTCGGAATGGATGCACGACTGGAACAATCCCAAAGCAGGCGAGCTTGTCAGGGAAGTCTATTCAAAGTACGGCGCAATGATTGGTCTCCAGTAATGCCCCATGATTCGGTTGCGGAAAACAGGCCTACGTTGTTTAGATTCAAAATCTATCTCAAAATTGCAGTTCAAGTCTACATCAAGGAATCAAAGCCCGAATCTATCAACACTATGGAACGTATTAATATCTCAGGTTGCTTCACATACGAAGACCTCAAAAACTCCACAGTTCTGTGTCTTCTCAAAAAAGATTGAAAGCGGGGTCAGTCGGGGTTCGGGGGAACAACACTTCTGAATTTAAGTTCGCCGTCAAAAAGGCGTCGAATGCTATTTTGGACCCGCCGTTAAAGCAGCAACACTAAACGAGATTTGCAAATAAAATCATAAATTTCTGCATTGGCTTAAGTCAAGAAACATTGACTAAGCGCAGTCAATAAAGCTTTACGAATACGCTTTTATTAAAAATCATTTCTTATACTGGCTATGGATAGCGGGATTAGAAGACTCTTATTAATTCTGGTTCTATCGATAGCCTGCCCAAAAGCCAATTTGATGGTTGCTAAACCTGTCTATTACAAAGTAAGCCAGGTTTTTTGAAAAAATGAAGATTTTGGTTTTTAATTGGCGTTGTTGGCTTAATCCTGCAATGGGTGGGGCGGAGGTTTATACTCATGAGGTTGCGAAGCGATGGGTTAAAGCGGGTCACGAGGTAACTTTGTTTACGTCGATATTTCCCGGAGGCAAGAAAGAAGAAACATTGGACGGAGTGAAAGTGGTCCGGTCGGGTGGACGCTTTTCAGTTTACGGGGAAGCAAAAAAGTTCTATTCGAAACGTTTCAAGTCTGAGCGTTTTGATCTTGTGGTTGATGAAATAAACACACGGCCTTTTTTTGCACAGAGTTTTGTGGAGAATGGTGAGCATGTGGTAGCGTTGATTCATCAGCTGGCTAGAGAAATTTGGTTTTACGAAACAGGTTTCCCTCTAAATGTCCTTGGCCATTACTTTGAGGACAAGTGGCTGCAGAAATACGCAGATATACCTACGGTTACTGTTTCAAACAGCACCCGCGAAAATTTGGATGCCTTAGGTTTTAAGCATGTTTTCATTGTTCCTGGAGGGTTGAATTTTAAGCCTTTAGCCAAGCCGTCGAACAAGAATAGCCATCCTATAATTGTGTATGCGGGGCGACTGAAAAAAGCTAAGAGACCAATCCACGCGATTGCGGCGTTTGAGAAGGTTAAGGAGAAGTTGCCTGATGCTGAGTTGTGGATTGTTGGTGATGGCCCGATTAGGGGTAAATTGGAGAGTTTGTCTTGCGAAGGGGTAAGATTTTATGGGCAACTGACTAATTACGAACGTCGCCGGCTGATTGAGCAGAGTTGGGTTTTGGTTAGTCCAGGAATCAGGGAAGGTTTTGGTTTGAACATTATTGAGGCGAACGCTTTAGGTGTCCCCTCTGTAGCATATTTGGTGCCTGGATTGAAAGATTCAGTTCAAGACCAAAGTACGGGCTTTCTAGTGAAAAACGGTGATATCCACGCATTGGCAGCTAGGCTACTAACTTTACTCAACAATGAGAAGTTAAGAATCTGTTTCTCTAAAAACGCAATAGAGTACTCGCACAACTTTTCTTGGGATTACACCGCAAGCGAATTCCTGCGAATAGCACTGAACGCATATAACTTGAACAGCACTGAACCTGAGATCATAAAAACGCAGGAGAGACAGATTGCATATGTTCAAGCCAACCAATAAACAGCTTTTGCTACTTGCAATCTTCGCCTTCGCTTTTGCCTACCGCATAATTTTGTTGCTATGGAATACCTATCCGCCGGGAGCTGACATTGGCTTTCACGCCGGCGTCATAAACTCAATTACACATTCAGGCAACACTAATTTTCTGTATAATTTTTATCAGATGGGTGGGGGCGTGGAACTTGAATTTCCTGGATTTCATATTTTTGCTTCGCAAATAATAATTTTGACTGGCATGCCCAGTTATGTAGCTCAGGGAACTATCATAGCCTTATTCTCATCACTTATCGTGTTAGCCACGTTTTTAGTAACTCGAATAGTTTGGAATGAATCGGTCGCTTTTGTAGCCGCGTTTTTTGTAGCCGTCTCGCGAAGTGACATTGAAATAGTTTGTTGGGGAGGCTACCCAAACATAATTGTTTTGTCGTTGATTCCCATAATTTTCTATTTGTTTCTTAAAAGAGACAAAATTTCGCTGACTCCTTTTCTTGTATCAGCCTCTCTTTTAGCGGCATCAATACTTCTTACACATTCTTTAAGTGCCGCCGTCTTCATAGGCATAATCGCAGTTACAGCGATTGTTGTATTGGTTTTTCCTAAAACGTTTAATGAGCCCAGAAAAAACATTGTTTACTGGATCTTGCCGATAGTTATAGGAGCCATTCTCGTTTCGCCTTTTTTGGCAACTGCAGTGCAGCCTTACTTAAACTTAAGCGCTACATTTACTGGCTCTCCTGCGATTGTACAGGCGTTGCTTGCTAATAGAACGATTTCTCTTGAGGTGGTGCTGGCTCTTTTTGCCTGCATCGCCCCGTTTTTCTTGCTATCGAAAAAATATAAGGGACGGTTTTTTTCGCTGCCGGTCTTTCTTCTTGTCATGTGGCTTTTAGTGCCATTATTGTTAACTCAGGATTACTTAGTTGGGTTTTATGTGGATTCTGTTCGGTTTCTGTACTTCCTCATGTATCCGGTGCTAATTCTCATTGCCGTAATGATTGATTGTTCATCAAGGCGTTTTGCAAAAGTATTAAGTGCCGACTATGTTTTAAACGGGCTAAACCAGAAAACAAATCAGTTTTTTAGCAAATTAAGGTTGAGAATCAAAGCTAGAATAAAATATAAAACAGTTTATGGAGGCTTTGTATTGGGCTTCCTGCTTATCTTGACTTTGAGTACTCCAATCTTTATTTTTCCTTGGGAAGGCGTTAGAGTTCAGGGTTTCTACCAAATTATGGATAATCCCGGCTACCAAGCGATAGAGTGGGCTAAGCAAAACACGCCTGGGGGCTCAGTGTTTGTTTCTGAAATGGGATACGGGTGGTGGCTCGCAGGGTTTGGCCAGCGTCCGACATTAACTGATGTAGATTTACAGGCGATAACGCTTGCGCGTGAAGTGAGTATATCAAAAAACGTTTCTTATCTGCTGGACACGGACTATGTCATTGACAACGGTTACATTCAAGTTCGCGAAGACGGCGGACACGTAGGCAGACATAACCCCATGTTTCTAGCAGACCTGAACTGGACCAATTCCCCATACAGCTTTTTCCAATTTAACAGCAGCGAAATCACATTATTTTCTTACGATGGAAAAAACGCCAAAGCCACCAACCTCTCTGACATGCCCGTTACAGCTATGCAGCTTATCGGCACCAACAGTGAAAACCCATCCATAATTGTCAACAAAACAAACAGCGACTTTAGCTACTCAGAAATCACAACTGTCACAAAAGGAAAACTCTTCGCAAACATGACAATACTGGTTCAAAGCAACAAACCCAACGTTTCGATTGACTGGCTAAACTTAGTCATCGACTCCCGAGGCATATTCCAACAGCCATTCAACAACACCCTTGCAATTTTGGATCCAGGCAATAAAGAATGCGGACAGCTGATTTTTGCTCAAACCCAACCGACAATAAGCAACTTTAATGCTCAAAGCCCCTGCATAACTCAACTATCATACGGCATCGAAGGCAAATCAACGGCTGAAATCCAAATTCTAGTCGGCATATACCCAGTATCTGAAAACGACATTCAAAACCCAATGTCCCCATCTGGACTCAGAGGAACATTAAGCGCTAATCTGCAAAATCCCCCGGCCGCTCCAGATTTGTCCATAACAACGTTTGACTACAAAGTAGCCTTGCAAGAATACAACGTTTCATATGTTGCAAACCGGGATTTTGGGTTAAACCCCAAATATACTGATGATCCAGAATTTAGCCTTGCATTCATTAACAGTGAAGTTGCCATTTTTAAGGTTCAAACTAACACCACTTTAGGTAAAGGATAGGTAAAAACTATTTCTGATAGTTCGCGAGCTTGAGCAATTTGAACAAAATTATTGAATTCGTTTATGTTCCATGTGTGATAGGCAAAAGATAGGGCTTATGTAGAATCTCGTAAACCTGTCTGTTATTAAAATAGCAGGAGGGTTGATTGCACAGATACCCCATTTTTCTTCTCTCCTCAATGTTTTTGGACTTTCGTCTAAAGTCTTGATATTTTTTGGAACGCCATAATATGGTGAATTCATTTTCTTTGATGTTTCCGATAGTACAAGTTGGACTACGATTTTGGAAACAGCAGGGACGTACACTACCATCTGCATCTATCACAGTAAAAAGCCATCCAAAATAGCAAGGCACATCATTTTTAATCAGAGTTCTTTGTGAACCTGTCCATTCCGTCCATTCCATGTCCAAATTGATACCGTATTTTTTTGAAGAGTTCAAGGCTTCAACAAGGTATTTTTTCGTTTGCTCTTCTTGATTAAGTGTTAATTCTAGTTCCTCAGCCATTTCTCTTGAGGTGGAAATCAGCCTTTTTATATGGGCATTCTTCACACCAATACCTTGACACAATTCTACAAATTTGACTACGTCGTGATAGTTTCTATTACAAACTACCATTGATAATCTAGTGCGGGGAAAATCTGTTTGTTTCTTTTCTTTTAATTTTTCGATAAGTTCTACCATCGAAACTATTCTTTCAAATGTTTTTTGAGTTTCAGTTGTGTGTATTCGCGGATATGTTTCAGGGCTCCCCGCGTTTAAACTCACATTTAAGTAATCAAGCTTCAGATCTACGATCTTTTCCGCGTTTTCTTCATTTATCAAAGAACCATTAGTTATTATGAAACATCCTAAATTGTGCTGCTTGGCGCACTCGATCTTCTCAATCAGGTTTGGATCCATAAAGGGCTCCTCAGTGTCGCCAAATAGAATGATTTTGGTCCCTAGTTCGCTTAGCTCTCTTACCAATCCGTTGTAAACATCCATGTTCATATAAGAGTGAGAACTGAGTTTCTCATTCTTCAACTCCTTTGCTATAGGAGTAAACCATTCACAAAAAATACACTTATAATTGCAGCTGTGTTTGCCAGCTATAACAGCGAAATATGGGCCTACAAATGCTCTTTTTGACAGTATTCCTGAAAAAACCTTTGATTTGTACAAGAAACCTGTGTCTTTTACATTTAAAAAAGGATCACTCAAGCATTTCAACGCTCAGGAAAACAATTTTTTCACTAATTCTAACCTATTCAAATAAGCAATATCAAATGACAACCCTATTCCGTTGCTTCCTTCAGCAATTTGGGAAAAAGTTGCAGTGCCAATTCTTAATTTGCTTAGGAAATCATCTAGAACCCGCATCCTTTGCCTTACATACAACAAATGAAATTCAAAAACCCTTCCAGTTTCGGATGATTTCAGCAAGTTCTCAACCGCATTTTCTTGTAAAAGTGACTGATCGTCTAGGTATATCGGTAACTCCGCCAAATCGTATTTATCAACCCGTTGCAAAGCCTTTTTGGCACTAATATTAGACACATATGTCAATCCAAACATCTGAGCTGCCCGATACGTATCTTCATTTGAAATTAGCCATGGTGCTCTGAAACCTTTAACGACGACGCCCATTTCTCTGAATACAGAAATAGCTTGATACATATCTCTTATCATATCGGCGCTTGGCATATCATAGGGCACATGTCTGTAGCCATGTAACCCTATCTCATGGCCAGCATTTTTTATCCTCAGAATTTCATCTTTATTTTGCTCTGCACAAACCCCGGATACAAAGAATGTCGCGGCAACGTTGTGCCTTTTAAGAAGAGCCAAAAGTTCACGTAAGACGCCCTTTATACGGGGAACAGAGCCCCAAGCCCAAATATCCCCCCGCAAACCTTTCAAGTCTATCGGATTTGAAAGTAACCAGTGAACATTTGAAATTAGCTCAGGCATGGGACACAAGCAGCTTCGCCGTTAAGCTGGTGTGCTTGCAAACCATATTTAAGAATATCGCGTAGCAATGGCTGCAGTCAAACTCGGCTCCAAAAGGAGGAAATAAAAGTATCTTTTTGCGAACCCAGAGATTAAACAAGGTTCAAATATCCATAGCATTCCAGTCGCAGAACCTGTTTCTGAATCCATTCGGCTCTGGATTGCGCTAAATGGGAAGGATATTTAACAAGCAAGCTGGATAAGATGCAAACGAGGAAAAAAAGCAAGATGCTAAAAGCAAAAAGAAGCTTTCTTTTGCTGTTCGTCATAGCTTTCTTTTCAGCTATCTACCGAGCCGTCTTGGTTATGCATCAGGGCTTTCCTCCTGGAGCTGACATTGGACTCCATAATAGCCTCATTCATTCAATAACTCAGGGAGGTAATACGAACTTTCTATGGAATTACTATCATATGGGTGGTGGCAACTCCAACACGTTCCCAGGTTACCACATATTTGTTTCTTACGTTATCCTTTTTACAGGCTTGCCTGATTACTTGGCTCAGGCAATTGTGGCTATTCTTTTTTCTTCCTTGCTAGTGTTGGTGGCTTTCCTTATAACTCGAAAAGTTTTGAATGAATCTATAGCTTTGATAGTTGCTTTCCTAGTTGGGTTTTCATATTATGACATCTATATTCTTTTATGGTCAGGTTACCCCAACATCGTAACTTTGATGCTTATTCCTTTGACTTTCTATTTACTATTGGAAAAATCCAGATTTTCAAGGTTACCACTTCTAACTGTGACTTCATTGCTTTCGGCCACAATATTTCTCACTCATTCACTCAGCACCTTCCTGTTCATAGCCATAATTTTCGCCTCAGTTTTGATTGCTTTCTGTTTTCCACGCTAGATTGGGTGTTGACAGAAAAGACGTTTTGGAATGGCTTGTTCCCCTTTTTATAGGTGGATTGATAGTGTCTCCCTTCCTGATTCAAGCTGCTCCTATCTACCTCAACTTGAACTCAGCAGTGTATACGGGTGGCTTACCAGATATTCAAAAACTGCTACTTCCCATGAGGCTCCTTCCACTTGAAATTGTCATACCATTTTTTGCTTGTTTTTTCTTATACATTGTGTTTTCCAAGTATATGCAGAGAAAGTTAATTCAGTTTTCAAATGTTCTTTTTCTTACGTGGTTGATTATCCCAACAGTTCTGACGCAATCTTATGTTGTTGGGTTATACACAGATTATGAGCGCTTTCTCTATTTTGCAAACCTGCCATTTATCATTTCGATTGGGATAGGTATCTTTCTTGGCGCCCGCTTGCTAGCAAAAAGCACAAATTGGCTTTTATCAGCTAGAAGAAGCTTTATCCAAAAAAGATTTGGCGAAAACAAGATCTTAAAACGGATTAATTCTCATCCATCCAATCAAACAATGTTGGCCCTGTTTGCGATCATCCTGATTCTGATTGCCTTTTTTGAGTTACCAAATTTTTTTATGACTCCGTCTAATGGCTTTAGCATTCAAGGTCAACAACAGGTCATGAACCAACCGGGTTATGACGCAATACAGTGGATTAAACAGAACACACCCCCAAATTCCGTTTTCGTTGCTGACGCATTGTATGGCTGGTGGCTAGGAGGCTTCGCCCAAAGACCAACCATAAGCGCTGTTGACCCGATCTTTATAACTAACTCTCGAGAGTTTGAACCAGCATTGCTAGCAACCCGACTTCTTGACACCGATTACTTGGTTGACAATGGCTTGGTTCAGATTAGAGAAGATGGAGGCTACACGGCGAACCATAATCCAGAGTTTTTAGCCAAGTTGAGCAACTCATATTATCCGTTTCCATTTCTTAACTTCAACAACAGCCAAACAACAATTACATTTAGGAAAAGCGGAGATTGCAAATTCTGGTTGAGCTTTCAGAGCTTCCGGTCAAGGAAATGCATCTTGAAAACTCCTCAACCTTTGCAACTATATCCGTTACATGGGGAAACGAATTTCTCAATTTCACTCAAAAAGCTACAGTTTACCAAGGAGTACGATTTGTCAACATGACTGAAAACATATCGAGCAACAACCCAACAGTCAGCCTTGTTAACATTAGCTTTATTGTGCAAACAAGAGGCAATGTTGTTGCTGAAAATGGCGCATCCATCGGGTTGGTTGACCCTTACGTGGATATGGCTGGTCAACTGATTTTCAACGGAGCCCCGCCTACGGTCACACAAGATTCTGAAGGTCCTAAAATACTCTACAACCTAAGCACTCAATCTGAAACTGAAATTAACTTTTATGTCACCGTTTTTGAATATCCAACCCCTAGCGAAAACTCGGCAACCAAAACAAGTCTTCAAGAGCTCTTTATGAATAACACAAAGAGTTATGCAGACAAAGTTGCAGAATTTCCTTTAGATGTTTTTGATTATCGCCAAGCAATAGCAAACCTAAACGATTCCTACATTGCCACACGCGATTTTTCTCAGATTTCAAGGTTCGCGAAAGACCCGATGTTCACTCTACTATTTGTTAACAAAGAAGTGGCTATATTCCAGATTCATAAGTTCGATCCGCCTCACACCTAATCGCCCACAAATAAAAGCCTGAGAGAAAAGCAAATCTGTCCAATCTAGAGTTTAGCGATCTGAACCCTTCAGGAGCAAGGAGATGGGCAGCCTGGGCGGATAGTTTGAGTCAAATTGGAAACAAAAAATACCTATTAGTTGATTGGGTATCAGACCGTTTGGGGTGAGTCCTTTTTAAGGTCCTGTAAAGTTGTTAGGGTTTTTCTTCTGTAAAAATTCGGTTGCTGAAACTATGCGGGAATGTTTTGGGTGTCTAAAAAATACAGAAGAAAAATCCAACGGAGAATTAACGGTGCCTAAATCACCTTTGTCTGGGGCGTGTCCATGCAACTTGTAAAGAAGTCTCTTTAGAAGATTCTTCGCAGATTCCACATTTCCCCTTTAGAGGTATTCCATTTTCTACAAATTTTATTATTTCGGTCAGTTTTTCCTTAAAGAATTTCAGTTCACTTTCAGCATATAAACACTAAGGAACGTTACAAGCCATATTACGAACTTATTTCATTTGTTATCTTGAGGTCAGCAATGTCTTTTGCACTGTGGACACAGTGAACAAATTGGCCTTGTTCATTAAAAACCGGAGAAACCGTAACTAACAGTTGCTTTTCAACACTCGAACAATAAACTATTGCAGACGCGGCATGTTTCGTTTCCAATACTTTCAAGTGAGGGCAACCTGGCAAAGGCTTATCAGTACCATGCATGACCTCAAAGCAATACTTACCCCACAATTCCTCTGGTTTCTTTTTCAAAAGCTCGCAAGTCTTCTTGTTTACCATCACAATTCTGTTGTCCATATCAATAACTAGCATCAGATCCGTAATGGCGTCAAAAATCCTGCTCAGTTCATCAGCCAGCTTATTGTTTTGTTCCTCGGCTCTTTTGCGTTCAGAGACATCCCGCAAAAGGCTCACATACCCCAACGGCTCGCCGGCAACATCCTTGAGCGTACCCACCGAAAGTTCCACAAAACATACCTCCCCACTGCTCTTCACGATAGAAAACTCCTCATCCTTAATCGCTGGGCGGTCGGTTGGAAATGGGTTTTCCCTTGATCTGTTTGATATTTCTATGGCTTCTCGGTAGCCTCTTTTTTGAATAATCTCACGGCAGCTCTTGCCGACGAACTCTTCCCTGGAAGAATACCCCGCCAAATTCAAAGCTGCATCGTTGCAATTAACAACTATTGCATTCAAATCAGTAATTACAATAGCATCAGGAGAAGAAGTCAATATAGCTTTCAACCTTGCCTCTTCTAGGCAAGCCTTAGCTTTGACTTTTTTCGCTTCTACAGATTTGCTTATGCCATGCGAAAGTTCGCAATAAACTGTTTCGGTATCGCCATTTTTGTTAAAATATCCGTCTGCTCCGAGATTTATGGCTTTGATGGCTACTTCTTCTCTTCCTTTTCCAGTGAAAATGAAAAACGGAATCGTACCGTCTCGTTCTCGTAGTTCTTTAAGAAATTGTAGACCATCTTTCAAAGGCATCTCATAATCAGAAACAACAGCGTCATAATGTTGCTTCCCTAACTTTTGGAAAGCTGCCTCCACCGATGTAACATTGTCAACTTCGAATTTGCCCGCCATCTCCAAAATCCGCTTTGAGACCTCCAAGAAACAATCGTCATCATCAACGTGCAAAACATGCAATAAATCCTTATCAGCAGTTAACTTCAAGTCAATCAGGGGGCGAGAATCCTCCAAAACCATCTGAGATCTTGTTTCCTGTTTGACGTTCATATTATCAACTAAAGGGTCTTCTTTGATACTCAAAAGTATGAGACATGATTATTAAAGAACTATTCAAGTTTAAGACACCGATTTCGTATCGAAAATAGATATTCAAAACAAAAAATTGTCACAAAGCAAGAATACTTGAAAATATTAGCCCAAATTTAAGCCTTGCATCAAACCATTTAGTATTAAAAGTTCTAACCAAATGAAAAAGAAATAACAGTTCTTACCCTACTCCGAGTCCTTTATTCAAATTTGAAGAGTTAGTCATTTCCTAAGTATACACAATAGTTTGGAGACGGTGGGATTAGACCCCAAAAGGGGGCGGAAACATCACCCTTGGAATCGTAGAAATTAAGAAAAACTGAAAAAAGTCCGTGAAGCGCTGCAGCACAAAGCAGAAACAATTCTGCGCTGGATGTGAGGCTGGATTTGCTAAAATGTTTGTTTTGAACAGGTTTTGTCTTTTTGTGACTGTAGTTATACAACCACAAATATTTTTATTGTTTATTACGATTCAATACACAAAAATGTTGGTGCCTTAATGCTTAATCACCTAAAACACAAAAAGAAACGCAATCTTGACCGAATCTTACTAGATGCCACTGTTCAAAAACATGCTTTAAGAATACTACACGTTGACGACAATGCCTTGTTCCTAAACGTCTCTAAAAAGATTCTGGAAATAGAAAATAATTTTGAGATTGATACAGCAACCTCAGTTTATGAAGCCTTTAATAAAATGCGCGCAAAAAAATACGATGCGATTATTTCCGACTATGAAATGCCCCTAAAAGACGGCCTGAATTTTCTGAAAGAACTTAGAGAAGAAAAAAATAATATCGCGTTTATCTTTTTCAGCTTCACAGACAGAGAAGAAGTTGCGTTTAAAGCGATGAAAATGGGTGCCGACCACTCCATAAACAAGGGCGGTTCCCCCGAAACTGTTTACCCTGAATTGGCAAATGCAATACGGAAAATCGTTGAACGAAAGAAAACAAAAAGCATGCTTGTTGAACGGGAAGCTAAATACAGCGTGTTAGCGACGGAATCGCTTCAAATGAATAAGTGATTGGTCAGGGAAATGCCCAAGAATTGTTTAGAATTACATCTATTGGGATTCAATTAATGAAAGTTATACTACTATATTATTTACACCAAGGAGTTACTGTTCGAATCTTTTCTTGTTGCCATTTTTTCAAGACCTCAAGTACAAATAAAGACAAGCAGTAGAGACCTCGCCGAAACGAATTGGTTTCGCTCCAGAAATAGTATGGGTTCATAGAGGCCTGACTTGCTTCGGGTTTGAATACTGTCAAAATAAAACACTCTAAAGATAGTCGTTTTCAGATTGTGTTGAAGAATACCGAGAATGAATCGCGTTTTGAAAAAGAGTTTGGAGAACATATTGCAGAGAAAAGAGGCTGGCATTGGGCACTAACCAGCTTTGCAATAGAAAACTGGGGTAAAACAGCAACCGACACAATAGCCAAAACAGATTTTAGCTCTTAGTTAGCCCTTTTCCCAAAAATTTGTTTGAAAATCAAAATTTTGAAATTCAAGCAGATGACCAAAGTGGTTAAAGTCCGTGCCAATTTTTATACGTCTCGATGCCAAAGGCAACAGAAGCAGCTAACGTGAACATAACAGCAACTAAATACTCCCTCGTAATGATGGGTGGAAGCAGTACAGTCAACTCCACAATGGAACCAAAAGTGAATATCAAGAAATAGAAGAAAAAACGGGGAATCAGCATACTTCTAAATCGTACAAGATTCTTTAAAATGACTTTATCCGCTATGTATCCGCCTGTTTCCTCTTTTATTAAACCTTCATTCTTCAGTTTGTCTATGTGGTACTGAGCAAGAGAGGGACTGCTAAACTTTAGCTTCCGCTGGATTTCTCTTACGCCGACAGATTCGTTTTGGGCTATGATGAATCGGTAGACAAGAAGAGTTTTACCATGCAAAACCTCCTCACTCTTCTTCGCAGTGCTTGAATCTGTCATTTATTTAGTCACATCAATCGTCGTTGTTGCCGTAAGTGTTATCGACCTAAACAGCGTTATCGACTGACCCTGTAATGGAGGATAGTATCCGATATATGCTCGCACAAAACAAGTGCTTGGTTGAATATTTGTGAGGTCCCAATTGAATGAATAGTCAATCTCTTGGTTTGGCTGAAGACTTACAGTTTTGATTTCAAGAGGATTGTCATATTGGAGCAGATTGTCATTTGAAGTAATTATTTTTCCGTTTAAGAAGGTATAAAATATGCAATCTTTGAAAAGTGAAAGTGAAACATTGGAAGGTATGCCGCTTGATAAAGCGGGGTCGTTTGTTAAGCGAACAGTAAAGTTGGCGATTTCTCCAATTGTATACTGAGGTTTGTTGGAAGTTACATTAAGAGTAAGCGGCAAGTCTGCAGGTACCGATTGCCATGCAGGAGTACCGCCTGGGTTTGGAAATTGGCTAACCAACTGTGCGTGTGCGTTAGGTAAAAACTTAATATTCACACCATCTCCTGGGGCAATCACATCCCAATCAGCCTTGGAAACACTGTAAGCGTTAGTATTTCCACCCGAGAAATGATTCACTGGGTCATCGTTTAACAATGTAACTGAAACCAAGTATGTTGATAATTGACTGCCATTAATTTCAGTGCTATATTCTACAGTCTTGTAGTAAACAACGCCTGAACCGTAGAACGAGGAAAAAGGGCTAATGTAAATGTACTTTGGAAGAACAAAGATGGCTATTCCACTTATTAGAAGCACAAGTATTACCGCTGCAACAATTGGCTTAATCAAACTTCTCTTAGGTAAACTCAAGATTGGGCACCTGCAATTTTAATCAGCGATGCGATGTATAAGCCTACACTTTTGAACACTGTTCAAACCAAATTGAACATGACCTTTGGTTGGCGCTGCGATGATTGACTATATATGTCGCCATTGGAATAGGCGAAAGGAAACTTGCCTTAACGGAGGTTAGCATCGGCCATCACATTTAGGCAGATAGAGAATAAAAAAAAATAAAAAAGCAAGGGGCTTTTTATGGTGTGATGTCTTGGTTGAGTGTCATATTTGTTGTTGTGCTCATTGTATAGTTCAATACCGTTGACTGAAGAGTAGAGGTTTCTTGCATTGCAGATTGGATTTGACGCATCGTATTGTATTCTATGTACGTTTGATAGTTCATGCCCATGTTTATGGCCACGGTGGTTGGTGTTAAGACGTTCGAGTTTTCAGAAGAGGGCAATGATGTTTGCATGGTCATCATTAGATTGTTACTGGTTAAATCCACTTCGAACACCTTGTAGGTGCCTGCTGGAACAGTGAGGTCTTGGAATCCCTTGAAGGTCAATGTTACATCTCCGCTTACTTGGATGTTTGACGTTAGGTTTGCTGCTATTGAGGCGTATGGAATGGTAACTGTGTCACCAACTTTCACTTCAGGTTTGCTTAGCAGTTGAGCAAGGTATTGATTGCTTGTGAAGCTATTATCCGGAATCTCTTCTGAGGTATTCCCCAAGTTGAGAAGAATCGTTGAGTAGCCTGTTTTGTTCATTTTTTCAGTGCTTGAATAAGTAAAGGGTATATTTCCTTCTGTCATAGTTACGGTGTTATTCAACGTGTAGAATTGGCCATCGAAGCTTAGCACTTCCAAGGTTTCCCTTCCAGAGAAGGTCACGTTGTTAGATGCTGAGGCTCCGTTGGTAGGAAATGTTGAATTGTTGACAGCTAACGCCAATGATGTTGAAGTAGTATAAACCATCTTTTCGCCGACATTGTAATTAACGTTTAAGGATATTGAGGCGGCGCCTTGAGGAATAATAAGAGCGCCGACAATAACTGCAACTGCAATTACGGCGGTTATTGACGCGTAGAATTTTTTTCCGATTCTTTTAGATTTTTTTGATTTTAATGCTGGCTGGTCTGATAGGTGCTCAAACTCAGCGTTGTTAACCTTGCTAACCATGTTTTGTCCTCCAAGCCAACGTGGCTGTTTAAGCTTTTAAGCCGTTTTGACTAAATATTTTGTCAAAAAGCCTCAAATTAAAGTAAGCTAGCTCATTTAGCATGGCATCTGAACTCGGATTCACCTCGTTGTACAAAGCTTTGAAAGATCAAATGCGGAAAAAAATTATAATAGCGCTAAGTGAAAACGACAGTTTAAGCTATACTGATTTGATGAATATACTAAAAATTGACAGTACAGGAAGATTGAATTATCACTTAAAAATTATGCACGACCTGATTGCAAAAAAAGAGAATGGGGAATACGTTTTAACAGAAAAAGGAAAATTGGCGTGGCGACTATTATCAGAGTTCCCAGACGTAGATAATTCACATTCAAAATATCGCCAATTCTGGATAACTGCTGGTTTCGGTCAAGTAGTTATTCTCATCAGCATCTTATGTCTTTATTTTTTGAGATTCATGAATTTTTTAGCGTTATTTCAAGGGTTAATTACAGTAGCTGTAGGAATGACTTTAACTTATTTTGCTAATAGAGCACAAGGAATACGACTTCCACACGGTTCAGATAAAGAGCGATTGCTTATGAGAACTACGTACACTATGATTGGAGCCTGGGCAGGCGGTATGATCACATTCTTCGGTGGCGGTTTACTAATTGTGGGTCTGGCTAAGTTCTTAAATAAGTCCTCTCTTTTGACTGGCATTTGGGGCTCCTGGTTTTTAGTTATAGCTTTCGTGGTAGCACCCTTAACTGGCGGAATTTCTGGATATTTGCTTGGCAAAAGAAGAGGCTTCCAAAAAATAGAATTGATCAAGCGATTAAGCACTGTTTAAAAAACTCCGAAAAAGTGTCTTAACTATCTAATTGTCAGGTCAACGTTTTTTCCTTTATCTCAACGTAAAACAATAGGTAATTTGGTTTTTTTAGGAAGAGTTACGGGGGAGAGCCAGAAGATAGAATTACGCTTTTATTAATGACGAAATTTTTAGTCAAAAGACCTTAAATCTTCAAGCATTCAACTAACCTCATAGAGATGTCTTGATGATTAGACAAGAAAATTCCAATTCACCCAACTATAAATCAAGTGAACCACAAGTTAATGGCAAAAAGCATGACCGGAAATTGTATGCATCAATCGCAGGGTTGGCAGTAGTTTTGATTGTTCTGGCAGCGCTGTTTATTCCTCAAGGTGCAGGCTTTCCGCTGGAACTTAGCCTAAGCTACAAGATAGGCGAACACATGGTCTATGACACCACAAATATTGTGACAAACCAAATAGTCAACACATCCCTTGCCTTGAGTGGAGAGACAAATAGTCAAAGCTTCAATTCAACAGGAACCATAGATGTCATTGGCTCAAACAGCGCGAACTATACGATAAATGAAACGATAACTTCATCACAATTCAGGAATTTACCAACGCTCACATTAAACTTTAGCAAGGCAAGCTATTACGATAATTTCGTGGCGCCTGGTGGACCGCTTATTTTCTATAATGCAAGTAGCAACCCAACCATTTCAGCATATTTAGCTCAACCATCAGTTAAGGTTGGCGATGTATGGAAAATACCAGTCAACACAGGTAACGCAAGCTTTGGATTAACAGGCGAAGTCACGTTAACATTTGCAGCGTTACAAGATTTGACTGTTCCCGCAGGTACATTCAAAACCATGCGCATCGAAGTAGCAAGCAATACTCTAAGTCTTCACTCAGATGGCAGCTCAATCATAAAAATCCCAGGCGGCATGACCCTGCAACTAAACGGAACATCGTATATCGAGCAAGGAACCTGCCGCTTAATCAAAGCCGACCTAACACAATTGACAACAACAAACTCGCCTGGAATAGGCAGCGCATCAACACTTTACACGGAAAAGACATTGGTTGACTACTCAAAAAACTAATTTCTTCCCTTTTTAAGGTTTGACCAGATTTATCGTCAAAAAACCTAAAAAGCGATTGACTCTTTATCGATACACATGTCAGCTATAGACTCACTGCACAAAATTCTCAAGGATGAAACCAGACGAAAAATTATCCTAAAGCTGAATGACAAAGGTAATTTGTCATATACTGAACTGATGCAAAGCTTGGGTATTGTAAGCACTGGAACAATGAATTATCATTTGAAGGTTTTAGGCGACCTTTTGGAAAAGGACGAGACAGAAAAGTACGTACTCAATGAAAAAGGCCAACTCGCTTATAGGATATTAACAGAGTTCCCAACCACACAGACTCAAGTAACAGATAGAAGAGTTCTCAAAATGATGCTATTCTTTGGGGTAGCTTCAGTCATATTAACTCTAGTAACTGGCTTTGCATTGAATATACCACTAGAGAGGACAGTTCTTGTCGTTATTGTATCAATACTGACTTTTGGCTTTGCCTTCTACATTAGAGTTAGACCTTCACGGTCTGGGAATAGGGTTTTCTTTATTGCAGTTGGAGCTTTCTGCCTTGGTTTTGTCTTCTGGGGGATAATAACCCTGCTGATACTTCATAGCGGGCTTCGCTGGCAAATCCAAGGTGCAACCGGCAATTTGGGTGACGACTTTGTTGCGGCTGCAACTTTGATTATTTGCTGGATTTTGGGCGGATGGGTAGGGGACTTGATAGGCAAAAAAAGAAACTATGTTATTCCAATGCTGAGAGTTTAAACTACAAAAAAGCGCTTGTTTATGTTTCATGCTGGAAAGTGGATCAATCCAACTTTTGATGAAGGGTGAACTCAGAATAGCTTGGAGCTAGTGCTCCCAGCCTAAATTTCTGCGCAGAAGATATACCAACTATCTTAAAAAACTATCTGAATGCATTTGAGATGATTGCTTACGGTTAATCAGAAAAATAGAGTTTACAAATTACCTCTAAGCCACGTCTTAACAGTTTCATAACAAAAGAATAAAGCGAGAATCGCAGTAGCAATTGTCGAAAATACATATTCACGATATAATAAGGTAGGCCTGAGAATTGTCAATTCTATTATGAGAACTGCAATTGCAAAAACTGCGTAAAAGAAGTATCTTGGAACTAGGAAGCGATTGATTTTAACACTGTTTTCCAAAAGGAATTTATTAACTGTAAAGCCTCCCGCCTCTCTTTTTAGAAGACCTGCATCTTCCAGTTTGGAAAGGTGATAAGTGGCTACTGAAGAGCTGCTTAAATTGAGTGCTCTTTGGAGTTCTCGTGTTCCAACTGGCTTGTTGCTTTTTAGCAGGAATCGGTAAACTTCAAGGGTGGTTCCTCTCAGCACTTCTTTTGATTCATCGTCAACCAAGCTCTTCACATTCCCAAACAAGGTACATCACTGATTTAAGACATATCCTCAAAAGTTTTACGCAGCTACTGTTCGAAAATTAGAACGGCTTGATGAAAATATAGAATTAAATAACACACCGCATGTTTTCATGTTGAAGTGCACAATAAGGTTTGTGATTAATGAGATTGCCAAACAAGAAAATGTTGATGGGTCTGATTCTTGCAGTCGCATTAGCCTTTTTGATGGCAGAAGCAGTTAGTTATTTGCCTCTTTCATCTCAAGTCGCGTCTCAAGGTCAATCTTCACCTCAGCCTACTTCGATGCCAACAAATATTCCGGGACCTACGGCACCAGTGCCTTCAACAGCTGCATCGCCTACAGCCGTACCAACGACAGTACCAACTAATTTTATTCTTCCTGCAATTTTGTTTTTCGTACTGGCTCTATTAGTTGGCGTAATTGCAGTGAGAGTATTGTTTTCCGAAAAAGAACTCAAGAAGGAACTAAACAATCAAGAAGATTGAGGCAAACTTTTTTGCTCGCCAACAAATTACTTTCTTGCTTAAAATGCGTGTTCTAATTTAAGAACATAATGTGCTAATGCATCACATTAAGTACAGCCAATCCCTTGATTTATTCCTCAAAAACTAAGGAGTTACAAGTAAATGAACTGTAAAACCTCATTAGCGTTAATAATATTATGTGCAATTGCGTTCGTCTCAGCATATTCATTTTCTGCAAAGGGAGATAATTCCAACTCATTTAACGCAATTTCAACTCCATTAGCATTTACAACTTCAACCCAATTCCAAATACCTTTAACCAATAGTACAATCAACTTTGCACAAAACGGCTACTACTTGAATGCGATTTTGTTTAATGACACATGGGTTTTCGAAAATCTACACTTAAACCAGCCAAACGAAGGATTGCTTGCAGACAGCCCTAACACTGCAAATCTAAACATAACCAGTAATACCAATTTAACAATAACTAGTTTTGAGCGCCTCTTAACTCCTAACGCAGGCGACATAAACAATACCGGTTCATGGCTAACTTCAGGTTGGCTTAACTACAGCGTTACCGGAATAGGAAAACAGATAGTCAATATGAAATTTAATCTTGCAAATTGGACAACGCCTTTTCAAAGTGATTTTGCATATGGATCAATCTCATCTTGGCCAATAACTGTTCACGTTTACATTGATGGCAAAGAAACAGTGTGGGGTAACGGCAACGGACTACTCCCCTATAGCGCTGGAGATAACTCAATAATCCCCTACGGAACAGGAGTGATTATTAACGAAGCGAATTCGAATGTCAGCATTCAATACGCATGGGCACCAGTGCCGGCAAGTCAATCAACAAGTTCAAGCTCACGAGCTACGAACTCGCTTTCAAGCTTATCCTCGTCTTACAACACTCAGTTAGTTGTAATCGGAGTGCTAGTTGCAGTCATTGTTATTTCCGCAGTGATTGTATTACGGCTTCAAAGGAGATTGAATACTAAAACATCAAGTTTACCTTCATTTTTTAAACTGAAAAAACCAATAAAAGCAAGATAGGTTGATGGGTTGGTAAAACAATGCTCAGTAATTTAGTGTTAAGTAAACATTTTCCGTGGTATATTCAGCTTGGTGGTACCCTAAAGATGGAAATGGTATATTAGATTAGAGGTCAGAAGTGAGTGATTTCGATGAAAAGAATTATTATTGTGGCTCTTTTAGTCGTTCTGGCGTTATCGATTGCAACGGGCATCTGCATTTGGAGTAAGAATTCTCTTCCTAAGCCTATGTCTACTCCGGCTCCAGGTGGGTACACGTTGATAAATGGGAATATCACCGTTAGCAATGAATATTTTATCCCATTTACGATTCCCTCGGGCGCTTTTGACATAAACGTATCAGGCAATTTCTCTGTCATCGGTGAAGGCACAATAAGAGTTATTGTTGCAAATTCAACTAACTTTGTGAGCGGATTTGGCTTGCCTACCAATTATGACAGCGGACAGCAAAGTGCTGGCTATATTAATGTGACGCTTGCTCCAGGTGCAACCTATTATCTTGTTTACGTTAATATGGTTCAATGGGGTTATCCTCAACCCGCCAAGATTGTGGAAACAAATGTTGACTTTAGCTTTTGGTTCACTTGATGAATCGTTATTACCTTCGCACATTTTTTGAAGAGCTTTTCATATTTCTCTTCCCTTATCATTCTCTCGATGAGAAAGTCAACTGGGGCAGAGTGCAAACTGTCTAAGAGGTCTATTTCTTCTCAAAAAGATCAGATTTGCTTTTCTTTTTCTGTTGCTCCCCAAGGTTCTAAAACAAAACTTGTTGGTGTCCAGTGACAGCCACGCTAATCCGCAAATGGGCTACAAGAGAAGTATCTTGAGCGATTGCTCGCCTAAATATCGAGCGCATTAGATATAGCATCACCCTCAAAAAACTACTGCTTGCTCTAATAGAATGACCTTAAAGCTGTTATCATCGAAAGAACCGTTAACATGGGTAAATATCCTTTTTCCGAACAGATGTATACCCTGTCTATCAGTCGAGAAATTTTGCCTAAAGGTCAGTCTATGAATCGTTTCGTAACCATGCGTATATGCTGTATCTTGTGCTAAAAGATGCGAAAGATTTTCTGGCATGTTCTAATGTATAGAAATAAATACAGTGTTGTAATGGCTAACTTCAATGGAAGAGAAGAGGTTTGCTATTGCAAGTTAGAAATGCCTTAATGGCTAACAAGAGACGCTTAGTATTAATCGCGTCCATTGCTATAATAGCCATTATTGTTGTGTCATCATTTGGCGCTATGGAAGCCAGCAAATCACCATCTACTTCTATGGCAAGCAAAAAGCCGTTCTATGTAGGCGTTACTTACTGTGGAAGTTCAGTTATTGAAGCCCAACAACAAATTGACAGGGTTAAGAATTACACTAACCTGTTTGTTTTACAGTCAGGGCCATTAATGCTTAATTTTACTGCGACAGAGCAAATATGCAATTATGCCGTTAACTCAGGATTGAACATAATTTTGTGTTATACTGACCACTGCTTGGGAGACAATTTAAATTCATTTCTTAATGAAGCCCAGTCACGTTGGGGCAGCCATTATCTTGGAGTATATTTCAACGATGAACCAGCAGGGCACTTGTTTGACTCTATTTCATTCGGTTTAAACGGTAATAACACAAAAAATATTACCATCGAGAGAAATATTGATAGCGTCTCATCATTTGTTGATCCAAACCTTATCATTGCAAGAAATACGAATAGCATCTCATTTACTGAATTATCAGGGTCAGGAGTGAATTCAACTTCAAATCAATACAACTTCTATATACCGTCTGGAATAGTAACGGTAACATCATATCCTTTAATGAATTTGGGAAGAATTATTTGGACCGGAAATTCCACGGGGACTAATCAAACAACAAGCGAAACACTGGTAACACCCTCTCAAACCATTTATTACCCTAATGGAACAATTTGTTACGTAGCAAGTGCAACATTGTTTTATAATTATGAGCCAAACGGAAGAGTTTTAGATGAAAACGGTCAGATTATAACAAATCAAGGGAATATTTCCCAATTTCAATCATATCAACAAGTTTGGAACCTAAATCCGCTTCTGAATGATACTAATATAGCTAATCTCTATGTAAGCAACCTTCAAAATACCCTATCGTCAATTGGTAATCAATCCGATGTTAAACTTTTCACCTCAGATTATGGTCTATACTGGTTTGACTACCTTGCAGGCTACAATACCGTCTTTGCCGAACAATTTGGTCAGCAAACCGATGCCCAAACTTTAGCTTTAATCAGAGGTGCTGCAGATATGCAAGACAAGACTTGGGGAGTGATGATTGAGCCAGCAAGCCAATCACCGCTTAACCTTCAAACTGGCGACAAAATATACAATGAGCTGAAACAAACATACGAGGATGGAGCTGAATATGGCATAGTCTTCAACTATGCACCAAAAAGTAACACTACTGGACTTTTACAAGATGAACAATTCGCCGCGATCCAAAGGTTTTGGACGAATGTGGTTCAGAATCCCAATGTAACCAATAATGTTAAAGGACAGGATGCGCTAGTTCTGCCAAGTGACTATGGCTCAAGCTTGCGAAGCCCAACTGATTATGTATGGGGTATATGGCAACCAGATAATTCCCAGCAGGTTTGGAATGCAGTCCAGACATCACTTGCTAAATATGGATCAAAACTTGACATAGTTTACAATAACCCTAGCTTTTTGACTGCTGGCAAATATCAGCGTATAATTTACTGGAATCAAACAATTCATTAAGTAGACCTTTTCCCTAGCAATCGCATAGAGTGGCTTTGTAACTTACCTTTACATTTTTTCGGTTTGACCCCAAGCGTCCATAGTAAAACTTGTTAGTGCCCAATGCCAACACGTTTTTAGCGATGCGTTTCCACAAGCTCTTTTTCCCACAGCTTGTTCATAAGCTGCAAAGATTATTTGCTCATTTAAGAGGTTCCGAACCCATTTCAGACTGTGTGAAAACTAAAATCGTGTCCAAAAGGTTGCCTTTTATGTGTATAAACAGTATTCTTGTTACCAAAATTATTAATATAAAACAAGCATTTTTCTGAAATTGAATCGAGTTTTACACAATCTCATAAAAAGAACTGCAACTGCGATGAGTTTGTATTTGAACTTCATCGCCATCACCGCGAATTATTGTAAGGATTATGTTTATTAGCTCTGGTCATAGAACGGCTTGTTCCATCAACAGAACAGTCTAGTTACATCAAATAGAGAAAGCCATTGGCTCTTGCACTCATCAACACGTGCACACCAAACCTAAATTGAGTTTGACAATTATTATTATCAAAAAACCCTAAATCCGCCAACCACCCTAATCACCACTTATGAACACAGGTTTAACTTCCCTGCATAAAATTCTAAAAGATGAAACGAGAAGACAAATCATACTACTGCTAAACGAGAAAAGCAGCCTAACCTACACCGAACTCTTGGATAGCTTGGAAGTTGTCAGCACAGGACTTCTGAATTATCACCTCAAGGTTCTAGGTGACCTCTTATCGAAAAACGAAGAGGAAAAATACGTACTGACAGAAAAGGGTAAACTTGCTTCCAGATTGCTTTCGGAGTTCCCAGAGGACAACAACCTTAAGAAGAAACCTGCATGGTGGCGAAAATTCTGGGTAGCGGAAGCCATCGTTACACCCATTTACTTAGCCATCAATATAGCTTTGTACTTCATAGGCTATATCGGCGCGACTACGTTTTACAATCTTGCTCTCGGAATTTTTGCATTCATTGGAATCGGCTACATGATTACGCACATAAAAAAAGAAATACTCTCAGCTGAAGGGTTACTAAAACTCAACAAAGCGCTGTATCTGCTTGTCGGACTCTTAACAGGAGGATTCATCATATGGGGTGGCTTAACGGTTGCCTTGAACATGACAGGCGTAAGTGCGTGGCTGAAAGGAATCATTGGCGATGGCGCTCTTGCATTATTAACTATGATTCCCTGTTACATCGTTGGCTACTTCCTTGGCGACTGGATAGGCAAAAAAACAAACTATTACATTCCACACTACCCATAAACTAATGTGTAAGAATGGTGGCGTTAGGAATGCCTTTTTTGCGAAGCTTCCAATTTGGCTAAAGTTAAGCAAGATGCCGAGCAAATATTAGAATAAACAACTATTCAACGGGTCGATCTGACACATAAGTCACTTCTTCAGCTCTGCAAGATTTAAACGTGAAATGTAAACCTAACCCCCTGCACCACGATATGTAATCCTAGTTTGCGTTGATTCTATGTTTTGCTGGTTGGAGCTACAGTGCTAGATGCTCCCATTATGTAGGCTCCAAAACCAAGTGTCCAAAGCCACAATGGGTAAATGGTCAAGCGCTCGATACCGCCTAAGCCAAAGCCAAAAATGAGACTTGAACTTACATATTTTCCTAACAAGGAGAAAATGAACATTACAAGCGAAACAGAACCTAAGCCAATGGACACAATTGAGAAAGGGGATTTTTCCAACTTATATGACAATATTGCAGCAACTGCCCAAGAAACAGACATAATCAAGTAAATGAGGCCATGCGTGGACGGAGAAATGTCTTCCGCAATTGTGCCTACTCCTATGTTACACACACCTGCCAAAGCCAACAGAGAGACGAAAAGTCTGTTTCTTAATCCTTGCCAAACGAAATAAGCTCCTGTCACTATGAACAGACCAAACAAAACAGCTGAAATATTGAAAACTGCCGCAAAACTTCCAGCTAAACCCCAATTGCCCAAGTCACTTATAGCCTGCTTTCCTACATTGTAACCTGAATAAACCGTTTCGCAAACGACCTGAAAAAGAATAACCTGAACCACGCCAATGGAAAACAGCAAACCCGCAATTTTGCCATTGCCAAAGTGCATGGCTAGAAATCTCATTTTCTTAATTTAAGGCTTGCTAAACTCCATCTCAAGTTTAAAAGAATAAGATATAGTTAGTGGGTTCAAATCCCACCGAGCCCGCTATTGGTTCCGCCCCTATTTCAGACTGTGTCAAAACTCAGAGTTAAAGCCTAAGAATATCTGGAACTCAAGCTCTTGCCAACGATTATTATTACTTGTTTTCTCTTTTCTACGCCTTAATCAAGCCCATCAGCAAACCAACTCCAAGAATATTGATAGCCCGTCGCATGTTGTAAGCAAGCATAGTAAATCCAACCTCGCCCTTAACCTTCCTAAGACCCTTCATGAGCAAATATCCCTGATTGAAAGCCCGCTTCATGGTCCCAAACGGATGCTCCACTAGCATCCGCCTCAAACGAAGCTTATCTCGCCCATCAAGACCCTTCAACCTAACCCTTAGACGCTCAACTGCACCATCATACTCAGACCTAACCATAGTCCGTCCACGTTTGTTCCTCGTACAATTGCTCCTAAAAACACAGACAGCGCAACTAGCAGTCCTGTAAACCCTGCCTCGCAAAGGCTCATCTCTGTACACGCGCTTACAAAACTTCAACTCTTCGCCTGCAGGACAAACATACACGTTCTTAGCAGCATCATAAGCAAATCTGTCGCTGTAGAACTCAGGCGCTGGAACACCCAAACTCTTGTAAGGGCTCAAAACGGCAGGTATAGGCATGAAGACTGTAATACCATTATTCTCGCAATCTGAGACGTCTTTTTCAACATAGAATCCCTTGTCACTCAAAACCTCAAGTGTCTCAACACCTAAAGTCTGCTTTGCTGCCAACGCATCCTTAGTAAGTTGATGATGGTCAGTTGAGTTATTTATCACATCATAATCAACAATGAGATGCTGCTTGGCATCAACAGATGTTTGAATGTTATAGCTGACTTCAAGAAGTTGACTATTCACTCTCATCAGACGGCTATCAGGGTCCACAAGAGAAACCTCGCTTTGGCCCGTAGCCTTCATCTGAGACTGAATTTGCCCATATTGTTGCTTTTTTTCTTCTAGTCGGCTTATCTTTTCCTTAAGCGCTTCAGCGGCCGAGTCTTCTCCTTGTTCTGAATCGTTTGCATCGTTCTTGTCCATTTCTTTAAGATACTCTGCTATCTTTTCCTCTGTTTGTTTGAGCCTCAAAGCGACGATTTTCTCATTGAGGTTGTTGCTTCTTGAGTTTACAGCTTTGAATTTGGTCCCGTCTATGGCGACGAGTTGAGCGCCGTATAGATCGAGGCTTTTGCAGAGGTAAACGAATTCTTTGAAAACTGGTTTGATGCAGTCTACGTTGTCTTTTCTGAAGTCAGCGATGGTCTTGTGGTCTGGCGCCAACTTTTTCATTAGCCACATGGCCTCAACGTTACGGTGGCATTCTTTCTAGAGCTTCCTGCTGGATCTTACCTGGTTGAGGTAGCCATAAACGTAGAGCTTGAGTTCATTGATTAACTCAGGAATCAGCGTATACTTGTTCATGTTTTAATTTCCATCCCCATCTCTACGATTTCTAGTTAGATTTGGGGATAGTAGTAATCTTCTTATCATACAGATTTGTTATACTACATTGGTAATACCTATGGCGATGGAAGAAACTGTTTGCGCAAAAGTTCCAGCTGAACTCAAGAAAAAGTTATCCAGTTTAGGCGTAAATGTAAGCGAGCTAATAAGAGAAACCTTGCAATCCGAAGTAGACCGATTGGAAAAAGAACAACTAAACAAACTTGCTAAAGAGGTATCAGAAATTCTAAAAAAGATTCCACCTGAAGAATTTACCCAATCCATTCGCACTACAAGGGACAGCAGATGATACAGCCGCAGTTACTGTTTGACTCCAACATCATATACAAGCTCATTAGGGAACAGCCACAAGACGCTGTGGAAAAACTAGTTAGCGGAACAACGATTTATTTAGCATACTATGAGCTGGGCAATGCGTTGTGGAGAGAATGTCTTTTGCTTAAAAGAATAAATATTGAAGAGGCACAAAAATCATTAGATCTGATGTACTCTATTCTTGAACGTATGCAGGTAGCTTCACTTGATAATGAGACAGGATACGAAGTATTGAACACAGCGTACAAATTTAACTTGACATTTTATGACGCAGCTTATCTTGTAGAGGCAAAGAAATCTGGCAAGATCTTAGTCAGCGACGACAGTAAACTTGCCAAAGCTGCAGAAAACTTGGGAATAAAAACCTTATCCAGCAAGACACTTATGCAGTAGTCATTATCGAAGTTCAATTCGTTGTCAGATCAATTTCAGCTTGAAATTGTTTCTAACCGATTTTATGTTTGCGAAGTGTTGGTCTAGTGTGGATAGTGTTAGCTCTCTTCTGATGCATATTGTGGCGATTAGTATGTCAATTGTTGGAAGGAGTTTACCCTTTTTGAGCAAAGCGGCAGAAATTTTTAAGCTTTCGTTGTAATCATCGATTGTTGGGTATATCACGTCTAGTTCTTTGAGCTCTAAGAGCTTTTGGGAATTCGATGATGTTGAATATTGTTGTTAAGCCTTTGAAGTTGGTTTTGTCAGTTTTGAGGATGATTTATGAGCTGATTTGTGTCGTAGACAATCTCTTCCATTCCAGTTTCCTGCCTTTTTCGTACTGTTTAGTTGCTTTATCGAGAGTTATATTGGCAAGATCTATGTTGGATTCTTTGAGCATATTTGCCAGTTTGCTTGACGGCACAACTCCTCCTTCGACGATTTCCATTTTGTTGATGTACTCTGCTATTGATTTTCTCACTACTTCGCTCCATTTTACTTCTGCATGTCTCTTCATCTTCTCGCAGAGTTCTGAAGGGATTGAGATAGTCATGTTTGTCATAAATAAGGTTTTAAGTAAAAATGCATATTTAAGTATTTTTACTGAAATGCTTTCGAAAAATATTGCTTGCAGTTTACGAATTGCCGTATCTTCATTCATTCTTTTTTTGCCTATAGCGATATTTTCCAGCGGTGGGAAGTCATAGTGAGATGATTTAGAAATGGCTTACTTTAGTGAAAAAATGGTGGTCAAATATGTTGCCTTTTTTCTTTAGTTCCTCGTGTTGAATGAATCCTACGAATATTCCTTGTGGCGGACTTCGCTTTAGTTACCATGCAGCTAATGTTAAAGCTATAACGTAGTGGTCGTGGTAGCCTTCTGGAGCTCCATACTGCACTCTTCCACTTGCCGTAGTCTTGTAACCGTAAAGCTTAAGCTTATTGACTAACTCGGGAATTGACGGTATAGTAATCTGCTGGTTCTCAATCATTATGCTCAAGTTTTCAATAAGTTCCTTTTTTGTGGCATTTGCGAATTTGTAGCCTTCAACTCGGACGTTTTCGCTTTGGAGTTCAGCGCAGATTGGGTCTCTAACGCTTTTGCTGTCAATTAGCAGGCGTGCGTTGTATTGTTGGGTTAGTTGGTTGGAATCTGTTTTATGTGGGTTCTAGGGTAATTTCTAAGACTAAGCCTTCAAGATTGGGTTCATATTGTTTTAGTAGGGCAAGGGTTAGTTGTGGAATAGTTATTCTTCCGTCTTTGTGCATTTTTCCAAGAAAGCTTTCCTTTACACCCAATCGATCCTTTATGGCGACAGTGATTTTTAGAATTTCAGAGGGCTCCAGCTTAAACTGCCACCGTACCAATTTTGGAACCTGTATCAGATTGGTCTTGGTTAGAATGTTTTTGAAGGAAACTCTTTGAGTTAAAGGCATGGTGACTCACTTTTGTTTACATAGTTCCACACAGAATCACACGTTTCAACACATTTTGCCACAATTCGACACATTTCAGCACAAATCCACACAAATGCACACGCAACCTGCATAGAATTTAAGCTTTGCTTCAAAAAAGCAACCTAAAACACAAAGAACAGCCCCTGCCAAAAATCGTCAATAACTGAGTAAAGGATCTATGTGGCAATAAACATAAATGCTTAAATTCTGATAACGTCGAAATAGCATAAACATAGTTGAATTAACGGAAAAGGCTGTATGAGCAAAAATAATAGGTCAAAGAAAGAGCCTGCAAAGATTTATTCTAAAGAGGTTAAAAAAAATCTTGACGATTTGGCGTGGCAAAAAACGCAGTTCCAATCAAACAAAAAACCCGTAATGGATAATATTCAGGAAATAAAGTTAAAAATTGAACTTATCAAATATTTGAATGCTGAATTGGCAAATTATCAAAAAGAAGTAAACCTTCTAAAACAGTTGCAAAATGGAAATGACTGCAAAACTAAAACGTGTGATTTGAATCCTTAAACCAAGTTTTTTTGCGATTGTGTTTATTGAAGTGTGTTAACGAACCTCGGCAACCAAGTTACAAGTTAATCAAATTTTATAATTTCTTCTTTTGCCTATCAAGTCACCTTGGCACTAGTTGTGACCCGCCGTTTATTTTTTTCTTGCCTCTTATAAATGGGGCAACAAATTCGATGACAACAAGCAGAAGGATAAGCCCAATAATTACGGGCAGTCCCCACGAATTACCTTTCATGAAAAGTGTTATCCATCCGAACCATGGAATGCGCATAACCACTTTGCCAACGACATCTTGTTGAGGAATTGAACCCCATGAGTCAACTTCTGTGGCGGGATTGGGCCAAAACTCTGGTGGGTTTCCGTCACCTTTTGTTTGGAAATAGATTGTTCCGTTGATAATTTCTTTGCTTACTATCCTATGAACTATTAATTCACTTGGGTCGTCAGGTCGATGGTAAATGATTATGTCACTGTTAGGATAGTCGGTTTTTAGATCTTTGGGATTTATCCCTTGGACGATTATGATGTCACCTACACTAAGGGTTCTATCAAAAGGGTGCATAATGCTAAGCCAGAAGCCTTGCCAGCTTTCACTTTCCAAACCATCATAGGGAATACTCATGCTGCCGCTCTCCACAGTCAACATGGGATTAGAAGTGTGAAGACCTAGTTGTAGACCAAAGAATAAGCCGAGAACTATCCCAACGATCAACGCAATAGCGATCACAGTTTTGAAATAATCGTTCTTTCGCCACTTTTTTAGAACAATCAATCTTTTACCTCAGATAGTAAGTATTTTATTTCATAAGAACTTAATTTGTTTTTTAAACTTGCTCTTCTTAGTTCCAACAAAAGGAGTAGCTAATAAGCCGAATGCCAAAACTTATGATTAATTTATTTTAAGAGGCCAAGCCAAGAAACTCACTACACAAGTCAAGATACTTTTACGAATAAGCTTTTATTAAAATCTAGACCTCTCTTGATTATGATCAGCCGGTTTAGAATCCCGCTTCAAAACTGGTTATATCATAAGCGTGAGGATAAGAGATGAAAATAAACTATACTCTTCTCCTTATTCTTGTCTGCTTATTCTTAATCTCTGTCACCATTGGACCTTTTCAGAATCTTGACAACAAATACGAATTAGACGCAGCAAACGGCATACTTAGATCCGGTTTCCCCTACGTCAATATTTATGGAACGCCGGTAAATCAACCACCGATAGGTTTCTACTTAGAAGCGCTGACTGGCACGTCAGTGTACCTAATGTTGGCGTTTGGACTCTTATGCTCAGTTCTTGTCTACGAGATAACAAAAATCTTCTACAAACAAACAGCAGGCTACGTTGCAGCAATTATTTTCGGTTTGAGCCCTTGGGCAGTTGTTCTTAGCAGGACATTTTTGATTGACATAATCTGTTTATTCTTCAGTTTGCTATGTTTCTGGGTAAGCATACTTGCTATTAGAAGAAGCTCATTTGGACTTTTCATGGCTGCAAGTTTTGTCTTTGCAGTGGCTATTCTAACAAAGTTTTACGCCGTCTTCGTTCTGATTCCAATATTTCTATTCTTAATTTTTTATAAGAGACCAAAAAAATGGATGCCCGTATTTCTGATTCCAGCGATAGCAAGTTCAATCATTTGGTTTCAAGTTATTTTTGGAACAGGGATAGCTTTCTTATTGGCCCATAACGATTTTCATGACACCTGCGCATCGGTCAATTTGGTTCCGTCACCATTCTTCATAAGTAATTTTCTTATAGATTACGGACTTGGATGGCTATTTATCGATTTAATAGTTTTTTCATTAATTCTGTCTTTAGTATATAAAAAAACAATGCGTAAATTTTTGACCCTTGATCTGATTTGGTTTGTAACAATAGTGTGTGTACTTGGGACAAACTTTTACTTAGGTTACATAGCGAGCCTTAAGTGTTCATATGAAAGTTCAATAAAATATTCATTTCAATCATTGCCGTTTTTTAGCATACTAGCTGCCTCATTCATTTCAAAAGCAACTTTAATATTTAATTCAATCAAAGGAAAAATTATCAGCATTCTTGGACTTTTGCTTGTCATAGGTTCTGTCTATGTAAATATGTTATACATATTCAAATTATCAAAATTTTCATATATCGTCTTTTCTGTTGAGCCAAATAATGGGATTGGATATAGTTTTACTGTTAATCCTCATCCAATCCTAATCATTGAGATAATTGGTTTTGTTGTTTTGTTTTGTCTTTTGTTAATAATTTTGCTTAGGAAATTCAAATTCATAAGTTTTCGGGCTCATAAGCTTCGAATGCTTAATACTGTTTACTATACGATAGTGATACATCTAAACAAAGAAGATATTGAAGAAAAAACAAAAACGGAAGCAATGAATTAAACTATACTGGCCCCTTTTTCTTGAAGCAAACCAACAAGCCAGCAACCACCACCATTGTTACTGAAACAGTAGGGCAGCCGATACAGTTGTAGTTGGAAAGGTCTATGAGGCTTCAAAGCGTCACGTTTGTTTCTGGAGTTGATTAGGTTTGTTTTGGAACGAAGTATTCCGGTAAAGGAGCACACAGAATAACTCGCGTTTGAAAAATAAAAAACAAAACTAACCTTAAAAGATGAAAATAATAAAAATAAAAAGAAAATAAATGAGATTTGGAAAGATGTTCAGCTAATTAGCTTAATATCTTCTTGGTGGTCTACGTTTTGAGTAGCATTCTCGGCAATAAACTGGCCTGGTTCCGTCTGGCTTGAAAGGAACATCACATTCTTTTCCGCAGTCAGCGCAGGTTGCCTTGTGCATTTCTCTGTTGTTATACATTCGCTATTTCAACTCCTACTATATTGGATGTGCAAAAAGTTTGCTTTTACACAGTACCTTCTATCTTGTTCTCCATCCTTATAAATTGGATGCTTCCATTTTCCAGATTAACATCAAATTGTTAACTGCGAAATTCCATGAAAAGTAAAAAAATTTGGAAATCCGAATTTCTGAATATCTCTTTACGTTGATTTTCGCTAATTTCTCCAAAAAAGGGCTTAAAAGGCTTTTTGTATAGTCACACTAATATAGGTACCTTGATATAATGTAGGCATTCGATATTGAGAGAAAGTACAAATCACTTTGAATCTTGCTTTTTCTCGAATTATACATGACAAGAGAGAGGGAATTTGAGACAGAAAAAATCAACTTTAGGGGAACACATTGCGCTTCTTTCAGTAAAACATAACATTTACCCCTCTGAAGTTTTTCAAGCGCTAATAAAAGCAAGAAACAATGAAACAGCCGTCTGCGGCACTCTTGAGGTTGAATACCGCGGCAAAGTTAAGGATGAAATTATTTTTCTGATAAAGAAAGAGAATCATGCTGTTGCTCAATTCAGAGTTGATGAACAATTTCTGTTGAGAAAAGACAATCCTTTTGAAAGCTGGATGAGCACTGATAAAATAACCAAGAAAATCGCCAAACAAAATACTGAATCAGTTTTCACAGCAGTTAATGCTTTGAGAGCAGGTATGAAACGAGTAAATGTTAAGGCAGAGGTTCTTGAGATTCCTAAGCCAGTTCAGGTTCACACACAATTTGGCAACACTGTCATGGTAGTCAACGCTTTGGTTCAAGATGACACAGGAAAAATCAAGCTTTGTCTCTGGGAAGGACAAATCAACTCGATTACAGTTGGAGAAAATATCGAAATTAAGAATGCTCATGTTTGTGTTTTCAGGGGCGAGAGGCAACTGCGTCTTGGCAAAAAAGGAGTTCTAACTCCTAAACAAACCCCTGCCGAAACTATAAAACAGCAATAGCAACAGCCTCATAAAATAATGCAAGAGCCTTCAGTTATTTTCATTTTTGAGAGGACTATTTTTATAGCCGAAATAAGCATTCAATTGAGGAAACAACAGAAGGAACATTATTAGTTGACAGTTATTGTTGATGACGCAGGCAGCGGCGACTTACTTTATGGCGTTGTAGTTGGCGCTTACCGAGAAGAAACAGGCGAATTCAAATATGACCTCATAGACGTAAGATTCTATCAAGAAATTTTCCGAGAAAAAGAATACCTGCAAAGAATCCTCACGCGTCGTCTCTAAACTAGTCTCGTACTTCAATCTCAAACCAGACGAAGCAATTCACATTTGCCAAGGCTGCATCTTTGATGTTGCCGCTGAGGAACTCCGCAAAGTCTACGGTGAAGACCGGGTTAAACGTGTAAGAGTGGTCGGCGAAGCACAGAGATTAGTGGAAATCGCTTACTTAGACGAAATCCGCAATTTAGGCTACGAACCATTAGCTGAACGTGAAGAAAAAAGGGGTAAAAGCTTTTTCCATATGATGCGTTGGCTAAAAGATAAACCTGAAATGCTCCGGTACGCAAAAACTGGATGGCCACGTCTGAAAAATTATAATTTATTTGAGCAGTTCCATGAAGAAACCGTTTACAAAGTCGTTTGCAGTGATTGCGGTTGTGAATGTGAAGTGCCTTTTCAACCTCATGCCGACCGACCTGTGTATTGCCGAAAATGCTGGTCAGCCCATAAACCTCAGAAGAATCAACAGAAAAAAGCGACTCATTAATCAAATCATTTTTATAGTGAAGACACGCTGTCCTCAGCATGAACATATTATTTGATTACAATTCAAGTTGGTACGTGCTTTTTTTTGGCTTCCTTGCAGCGTGGGCAGTACTTACTTTTGTCCGCCGCAAAGGATCAGCCAAACGAGAAGTGAAAGAGCAATTGTTTCTTGCTACCAGCGGAATGATTGCTTTAGCACTTATGGAATTTTTTGCTGTATCTAACGGTCTTTGGTCTTATACTCCTGGAAATTGGCCAGTGATTTTGTGGCCGACTTATTTCACAGCAATACTTTTCGGCTATCAACTGTTACGCTCTATTGAAGGAGCATTATTGCATCGGCCTATGGTGTAAAGTTTTCTTTTAAACAACTTCGCCCATCTATTTTCTTAAACTGTAGGACTCGCGTGTTCGGCGTCTTAGGGCTGAATGCTTAAATAGGTTTTTTTGCTTATTGCCTAATGGTTGTGTTTTAGTTGTCTTCTGATAAACACGTTGGTCAGGGCAGTGTGGTTTGGTCTGGAAAGCCGTGGATTGTACCAGCAGCCATTTTACGAACAATCACTGTTTTTGTTTTTCTAATAATATTTGTCTGGCTTGAAATTTACTCAGGCATAGCCTATTCGCATTTGATTGGTTTACCGATTTTTGCCTGGACCGTGGTGGCCTTTATCATTATTTGGCTAGTTAGCCTGTTAGAATTATTGATTTTTCGACTTTCTCACTCGTATGTGCTGCGGCAGGATGGATTAGAAATTCGCCAAGGTATCATTAGGTTGCATTCTTTCGTTGTTACGCCATCGGGATTTGGCGATTTATTGGTAGACCAGTCGATTGGCGGCAGAATCTTCGGCTATGGAGATATAACGGTTAACTCTCAAGGTGAACGCGAGACTAAGCTGTTGTTCGTTCGTAAACCATTTGAAGTAGCGGCTACAATGCGAGATATTATGGGCAAACCTATAGTTCGGGTCGAGGGTAAAGTTTAGAATGCCTTTTTCGGCAACTTCCTTCATAACGTTTTTTAGATTTTTAATAGAAAATAAAAATGTAATTTCAAAGCAACAACAATTAGACATCACAAGCATTAAGGAAAAGCCAAAATTCTTCAATAAAACGAATTTTTCGCAACTCCAAGTACTCAGGCTTAAAGTTTGCTCCCTCTCCTGAAAAATCCTTATAGTAACCCACAGTAAGCGGATAATTACGATCTACTTTTTCACTTTCTAAAAACTCGCCAAGAACTACTAAGTCTCCAATATGCTTTGCTTTTTCCTTGCTTTTTAGTTGTATTTTGTATGTTACATATTTACCTTGTTTTCCACAGCTTTGAAAAACAATTATTTGGTCGATTTCTTGAAAGTAGAAGCTATTTGTTTTTTGTTTATTTTCTTGGTTGCAACTCAAAGGATCATCTTGTAATGTATTATTATTGAACTACATAATTATTCATCTTTCTGAATGAGTGTAAATCTTTTGTCATGTTTTTGTTACTATATCATTCAGTTATTGTAATTCTTATGTGATTTTTTGATGTTTGCACACTTTTTAATAATAATTATGAACATTTCTCAAATCGCTTTATATCCTAAAAGTAAACATATTTAGTTCAGAGCAAAACAACAAAGGCGAAATCGGCATGTTGGATTTAGCATTACCAAGAATGGTTTGTGCAGGTTTAGTTGCTTTACCCTTCAAGTTTATTTGGTATAGCCATTCCCGCGTTACGCATCCTCTAAGAGCAAAATGGGGCAAGGCGACTTAAGCATGTACAGAACCATTGTCTTGGATTGCCAAACCAAAACAGCCGCTCCCTGCTCGGAAGACTGCATAGCCTACAAAACATGTTTGGCACATAAAAAGGGTCGCTAACGTGTTTACCTACGTATACACATGCATGTTACATAGTCTTATAAGCAAAATTCACCCATGCAAAAAGACCTAACAAGGAGGCGAAAAAAATATGCTGAGTAGAGATTGCGACGGCTGCAGCCTGCTGCACATGTGCAGTGAACGCTACAGGCGAGTAAACAAAGATGAGAAAGTATATTGTCCTGACGGAACAGCGCATCTGGTAGACCAAAACTAACCCATTATTTTCTATTTGTTTCCATGATTTTTAGGCAAAGGCAAAAATGTATCCAGTTCTCAATTATGCATTGTAAGGTTGAATTGTGTGGATAAAGCTGCTTTTTTGATGTGGAGCCGCAAATACGAAAAAAGCTTGGTTGGCAGGCGCAGAAGGAACGAGAGTTGGGCGCTAAATTCCGAAGAGCTAAAGTGTTAACAAAGGCCGATTTGGCGCAGGTTGTTGAATGGAAGTTTAAAGATGAACCAGAGAAGAAAACTCGGGTTTTAGACTTAGTTTCCCGAAATGAGGAGGCAACGGTTAATCGACTTTCAAGCCAAGCCTTGAGCATTCCTTCTTGCGAAGATGGCTACCGAATGAATTGCCTTACGCTGCTTAGAAGGCATAAACCCTGTTTTAGCCAGCGTTATCCTAGCGTTTTTTGACCCCAAACAATATGCCATTCTTGACGCTGCAACATGGAAAGCCCTGCTGGGCAATCCTCCACCAAACATGCTAACATCTCAAAACTACCTAAAACTTCTGGAGGCAATCAGGAAAACAGCGGCCAAACAAAATCTAGATGTAAGAGTAATCGACAAGGCCCTCTACAAGAAAAGCCTCGACGAGTCCAAGTAATTTCAAGTTTTTTGAAGGGATTTGAGTGTTAAAGTAAACAGTATTGTTTACAGTGAATATTATGGCTCAAGTTCAGCTTAGATTACCCGAAAAAACGGTGGAAGAGATTGACCGGTGGGTAGCAGAAGGCAAATTCAAGAGCAGAAGCGACGCTATAAAAACTATAATAAGTTTGTATGAAGAACGAGAAGAAACGCGCAAGTTCTACCAAATGCTCCTCAAGAGAAGCCAAGAAAACAAAGAACATCCGATAAGCGTATTCTTTTAGAGGAAGCTTAAATGACCTTTAAAGTACTTTTGCATCCTAAGGTTGCTAAGGCACTGCAAAAACTTGATACCCCAGATAAAGTGCGAATTAAGGCGGCGCTTGGAGAACTTGCTGTTGACCCATTAAAGTTGGGAAACATCTGCATTCTTCAAACTTTTGGAGTTTAAGGAGAGATGATCACAGGACTATTTATGAGATTGACAGAGAGAAAAAAGAAGTGGTCATTATTTTTATCGGGCATCGAAAAAATGTTTATGATGACTTCTCAAAAATAATTTAATAGTTGGTATAAGTTAGTTAATTCTATTTGATGTTTCAATAATCGTTTTTGAGTTCAACGTTAAATTGGAAAATTAGTAGCGGTGGACCACTGCGGTTTGACGCCCAGACTCCGCCTGAAAGCCTCAAGCCCTACGCTCTTACCCGCACCCCCTTGAGCGCATAACGTCCAAACTTAGGTTGCTCTCTCCCGAGCCTAGCCGGGTTCGCCTGGTAGAACAACGAAACAACTCCCCTACGGAAGCTGCTCATTGACCGCCAGCCCCAAAGGACGGATAGTCAATGTTTCGGAAATGAAGATCCAAACGGCCTTCGGCGCCTCATCCGCAGATGTCAGCCCGTCGTATAGAGGGTTTACGGTACAATGGACCCCTACCCCACCGCCTAAGATCCACCGCCGAAAACTAAAGGCACGGAACACACTTTAAGTCTTTCGCAGGTGTGAGGGCTGTTGTTCTGATTTTTGAGCGAATTTTGTTGTTTGTGTTTTAGGTTGCTTTTCTGATTTAGGGTTTGCAGTGTTTGCAGGTTGCGACTGTATGTGACCATTGTTAGACCAGTTTAAATGACTCTGTTAAGACGTATATTGTCGACTAGTTATTAGACACTTTTTGACTGGGTTTCTGAAATGATGCTTAGAAAAGTGCTGGTTTTAAGTAACTGGCAGCGGAGTTGATTTTGAAAGAAAAAGAAAAAAGAAAACAGGCGAAGAAAGTTGCCTATTTACATCATGTGCTCTTTAAGCATTGTCATTGGTGATGTGCTGGTTTCGGCGATGCCAGGCATTGCTCGTAAGATTTCGCCTACGAAGTGCAGGCTATTGTCGTTTGTGTCGGCTTTGAAGAAAATGACGAAATCCCAGTATCCAAACAAACTCCACGAAGATTCAATCATTACTCCTTTCATTGGTTCGGTAGGCATTTTTTTGAAGGCTTCCCAGAATTCGCCGCCTTTTCCTGATATCGTTTTGATTAAAACTTGATATTTCATCATGGTTTTTTCCAATATAAACACCGTTTTACTTCTGTAAAGTCGTGCCTTTAAGACTCTGTGACTGCATAACCACACCCACAACCGCCCAACCGCTCTAACGCCATCAACTCAACAACAAGAACCTTCGAAGAACATCCAGAGTTCATATTAAGCAAACGTAAATAGTTTATATAATGAGAAAAGAGGGCTTCATATTTCAAAAACAACAAACGATAGACCCCCGCGGATCATGAAATCAAGTTCACCCATGGTACCTCTACTTATAAAGGGTAAGGATTTCCAACTTTTCATAAATAAACGCCAAGTGACCCCCCGGTACATGAAACTATGTTGACATATGTTGAAACATTAAAAAAAATAAGTATAAGGCAACAATCACTACATTACGTTCACCAAAATTTTGAAAACAGCAGAACTTTAGCATGCTAAATTTCAATCTTGGCGTCGAGTTCAATCTTGACAGTAACGTTTGGTCCTTTTATTCCAGCTAAAGGCGGAAGGATATGGGAGATAAATTGTTCCGCAGTACATGAACGAACGGTGCCGTTTCGACTGTATTCTTTCCAGCCATCTTCTTCCTTTCTAAACTTCTGTAACCAACTATCTTTGAACATTATGTAGATTGTGCATTCAGAATTTTTCATGACTATCAATCGGCTAAATAATTATTAAAATTCTTTGTCAAGAAATCTGGAATAAAATTTGAAGATTCAAGCGGTTTTGGTTGCTTTTTCAAGTGAAGTTGCAGTTGTTTCTATTTTCTTTAAGAGAATACACATGTTTTCCTGATGCTGACTAATTATGTTGATGAAGGCGCTCCCAACAATTACTCCGTCCGCCCCAGATGCGATAATTCGTTTTACATGCTCAGGTTTTGAGATGCCGAACCCAACTGCTAATGGGATCTTGCCAGATGTGAAGGGCAAAACTCGCTTCACGAGCTGAATCGTTGAATCCTCAACGGTTGATTGTGCGCCCGTAACGCCGAAGTGAGAAACAAGATACAGAAAACCCGAAGAACACTCAACAATCTTTGTTAGCCGTTCATTAGAGGTAGATGGTGCAGCCAGAAAAATTGTGTCTATGTCAGATTTGCGTGCGATTTTCACGTATTCAGAGGCTTCTTCAACTGGTAAATCTGGAACGATGACGCCGTCAACCAGGCTTTTTTTAGCTAAGGCGAAAAAGTTCTCCAGCCCCATCCTGAATACTGGGTTGAAATAGGTCATTATTACTATAGGCACATTGCGTCTTTGACGAATCTCTTTAGCAATCTCTAGCACTTTGACAGGTGTTGTTCCTGCGGCTAGGGAACGTACGCTTGCAGCTTGAATTGTTGGCCCATCGGCAATCGGGTCAGAAAAAGGCAACCCCAATTCCAAAATATCAACACCGCCGTCGATTAGGGCGTCAGCAATTTTGGGCGTCAGCTCTGGTTTTGGGTCTCCAGCCATAATGTAGCCGATGAGTGCTCCATTGCCTTTAGCTTTGGCTTTTTGAAACGCTTCATTTATTGCGTTCATATTTTCGCCCCTATGTAATCCGCTATGGTTTCCACATCTTTGTCTCCCCGTCCAGACAAAGTTACGACAATTGATTGCGCTTTCTTCATTTTTGGCGCGAGTTTCATTGCGTAGGCCACAGCATGTGACGATTCCAATGCAGGAAGAATCCCTTCTTCTTTACATAAGACCAGAAATGCTTCAACGGCTTCCTTGTCTGTGGCTGACACGTATTGGGCCCGTTTGAGTGTTTTTAGGAAGCTATGTTCGGGTCCAACGCCTGGATAGTCTAAGCCTGCAGAAACGCTGCTTGTGTTCTGTATTTGCCCATTGCTATCTTGAAGAACGTAAGTTAGCATGCCGTGGAAGACGCCTTCTGCTCCTGCACCAAGCGATGCAGCGTGTTTGCCTGTTTCTAAGCCTTCGCCAGCAGCTTCCACTCCATAAAGTTTGACCGATTCATCGTCTTCGAAGGGATAGAAAGTGCCCATAGCGTTGCTTCCACCGCCTACACATGCTATCAATGCGTCAGGGAGTTTGCCTTCTTTTTTACAGAATTGTGTTTTGAGTTCTTTGCCGATCACGCTTTGGAAATCCCTGACAATCATTGGGTAAGGGTGAGGCCCAACAACTGAGCCGATTAAGTAATAGGTGTTTTCAAGGTTTGTAACCCAATCGCGAAAGGCTTCGTTTATGGAGTCTTTTAGGGTTTTTGAGCCAGTTTCAACTGGATGTACCTGCGCATTTAGAAGTTTCATTCTGAAAACGTTCAGGCGTTGCCTTTCGCAGTCTTCTGTACCCATGTAAATCTCGGCTTTCAAGCCTAAAGCTGCGCAGGCAATGGCTGTGGCAACACCATGTTGTCCTGCGCCCGTCTCGGCGATAATACGGGTTTTACCCATCCGTTTAGCCAATAACGCCTGTCCTATGGTGTTGTTTATTTTGTGTGCTCCACCGTGGGCTAAGTCTTCGCGTTTGAGGTAAATTTTGGCGCCTCCAAGTTTGCGGGTTAAGTTTTCTGCGAAGTAAAGCGGGGTTGGGCGTCCTACGAATTCCGCTAGATAATAATCTATCTCTTTCTGGAAACTAGGATCTTTGCATGCTGTGTCGTAAGCTTCTTCCAGTTCCTTAATTGCTTCCATCAAGACTTCAGGAACAAAACGCCCACCATATTTCCCGTATTTGCCATCAACGGGATAATTGGTTATTTTCATTTTGCATTCACAAACTCCTTTACTTTTTCTTCGATATTATCGCTTAACATTATGGCTGAACCAATTAGGAAAGCTGATGCACCGCTTTCACTCAGAAAATGTATGTCCGCTGCTGTTTTTATTCCACTTTCACTTACAACCACTTTGTTTTTTGGATCTATTGATCGTAGAATTTCTCTTGTAGCATTCAAATCAACCTTTAATGTCGCCAAGTTTCGGTTATTTATTCCAATTAGATCTGCATCTGTTCGCAAAGCAGTGACAAATTCAGATACCGTGTGAGTTTCAAGCAAAACTTCAAGTCCAAGCATGTGGGCACCAGTAATCATTTCTTCAAGGGTTTTGTCGCTATAGCCACGATCAAAAAGGGCTTTAATTAGCAAGACGGCGTTTGCTCCAAGTTTCGCTGCTGCTTGGATTTGGATTGGGCTTAAGATTATGTCTTTCATTAGAATGGGAATCTTTACGGCTTTTCGCGCTTTCCCCAATGCTTCTAAGGATCCGCTGAATTGTTTTGGCTCCGTTAACACCGATAATGCTGTTGCTCCGCCTCTTTCCATTGCTTTTGCAATCGCGGCTGGATCAATGTTTGTTCGGATTACTCCAGCCGACGGTGAAGCAGCTTTAATTTCAGTTATTATAGGATTAAATTTGCAATCTAAAATTGCCTTCTTTAAGCTAACACGAACATTTTCCAGAGGCATAACGTTGTCGTAGTATTCGCTTTCAATATTTATCTGAGCAACACGTGCAAGTACATCCAGAAAATCACTCATATTTTATTTCCAACTCCTCAAGTTTTGAGAGACTTCCGCCCGATGCTTTAATCAAATCCTTAAGTTTCGCGTAAGCCATTCCACTCTCGATTGATTCACGAGCGATCTCCATGCCGTCTTCAAAGTCTTTTGCTTTTCCACCAACCATTATTCCAGCAACGCTGTTAACAAGCACAAATTCCATTTTAGGATCACCATGCGAAAGGTTACCGCTTAGAATTTTGAAGAGGATTTCAGCGCTTTCTTCGGGTGTTGTCACCATTAAGTCATTGATGCGTGCTGTTTTTACTCCAAAATCGTCAGGAGAAACCTCAAGTTCACAGACTTCGCCACCTCTTAAGTGCGCAATAACTGTTTTGCCAACTGTTGACACTTCATCCAAGCCATCTAAACCGTGAACTACCATGGCTTCTTCACAGCCCAACCGCTGAAGGGCATAAGCCATTGGACTTGTCAGTTTGGCATCGTAAACGCCAAGCAATTGTGCATTAGCGCATGCAGGATTAGTTAATGGACCCAGAAGATTGAATACAGTTCGAATTCCGATTTCCTGTCTTGGCTCCGCTGCGTATTTCATCGCTGGATGAAAAGCTGGGGCAAACATGAATCCTATGCCAACGTTCTCAATAATTCGTTCAACTGCTTTGGGTTCCAACTGCAGTTTTAGACCGAGATTTTCTAAGACATCGGCGCTTCCGCATTTGCTGGTTACTGCTCTATTCCCATGTTTAGCAACTGCTATACCAGCGCCAGCAATTACGAATGCGGCTACCGTGCTTACATTGAATGTTTTTATTTTGTCTCCGCCTGTCCCGCAAGTGTCAACAAGCCGGCTTTCCACGTGAGGATGTATTTGGCTGCTGTGTTCACGCATAACACGGGCAAAGGCAATGAGTTCTTCAACGGCTTCACCCTTCATGCGCAGTGCTGTTAGGAAAGCGGCTGTTTGCGAGTTTGTTGCTTTACCGGATATTACTTCCCGCATAATTTCACCTGATTCTCCGCTCGTTAAGCTGTAACCTTCAATGAGTTTCTGTATACCTTCTCTAATCATGGCCGCCTATTCTCCAAGAAATTCTTAATTATCAGCTTGCCGTCTTCGCAAAGAATCGATTCAGGATGGAACTGCACCCCTACAATCGGGTATTTAACGTGCCTAACAGCCATGATTTCCCCATCGTCTATGCATTCCGCACTGATTTCGAGGCAGGAAGGAATTGAAGAGTGTTCGCCAGCAAGAGAATGATATCTTGTTGCCGTGAAGGGGTTTCTTACTCCTACGAAGATGCCTTTTTGGTCGTGTCTTATTGTGCAGGTCTTGCCGTGCATGAGTCGTTTTGCATGGATGATTTTCCCGCCATAAGCGTTGATTATACCTTGGTGCCCTAAGCAAACGCCCAAAGTAGGAATTGTCTGGCTCGCGGTTAGCAGAATCTTTGTGCAGACGCCAAAGTACCGTTCGTCTTCAGGTGTGCCTGGTCCTGGAGAAATCACAATTCGATCAGGATTTAACTCTGTTAACTGTTTTAGCGTTATTTCGTTGTTGCGGTAAACTAAGACTTCTGCTCCAAGCTCACCTATGTATTGAACAAGGTTGTAAACAAACGAATCATAATTATCAATCACAACTACCTTCATGCTTTAGCTCCTCCAGCCCGCTCAAGCGCCTGCATTAACGCCTTTGCCTTGTGGTCAGTCTCAAACCACTCTCTTTCGGGAACAGAGTCAGCTACGATGCCTGCACCAGCCTGAATGTATGCTTGGTTCTTGTCCGCGAAGAGGGTGCGTATAGTTATTGCAAAATCGGCATTGCCATTGTATGAAAAGTATCCAACTGCACCAGCATAAGGTCCACGCCGTGTCGGTTCAAGTTCATCAATTATTTCCATCGCCCGTACTTTTGGCGCTCCAGAAACGGTTCCAGCAGGAAAGACAGCGTGTAACGCGTCATAACATTGAAGATTTTCTTTTAGCTCACCCACCACTTGCGAGACGATATGTTGCACATGGCTGTATTGGTGGACCTTCATGAATTCAGCTACGTGAACGCTTCCGAACTTGGAAATTTTGCCAACATCATTGCGTGCCAAATCAACGAGCATTACGTGCTCGGCACATTCTTTTGGGTCTGCAAGTAATTCACAAGCTAATCTACTGTTTTCAACAGGGTTGTCAGAGACTGGCTTAGTGCCTGCAATTGGAAAAGTTTCCACTGTTCGATTTTCAACGCGGACAAGCATTTCTGGGCTGGAACCAACGATTTGATGTTCGCCTGATTTGTAGAAGTACATGTAGGGTGAAGGGTTAATGGTTCGAAGAGACTGGTAAAACGGGATTAGGCTGCCATTTATTTCAAGTTGATAGCGCTTGGAAAGGACAACTTGGAAGATATCGCCTGCTGTGATGTAATCTTTTGCTTTTTCAACGGCTTTTTCAAAGGTTTCTTTTTTGGTGTTTACTTTTGGTTGAGATGAAATTAATTCTTCATCGTATGTTGCTTGTTTGAGAAGACGCTTCTATTTCGGGAGGCGGTTTTCTGTCTCGATAATAATAGAATGCTTCTTTTTGAGCATGGTTGAAGATGAATCCGTCGTCGAATATTCCCATTTCCAAGTCAGGGAAATCCAAATCAGACGGTGATTTTTCAGGCAGTTTTTCCCAATAACGAACTGCATCATAAGAAATGTAGCCGACTGCTCCGCCTGTAAAACGGAACTTGCTGTCTTTAGCCGCCTCGTATTTTAAGAGATCTTCTATGAGTTTTAGCGGGTCACTCGTTTTTTCTATGACCGTTTCGTTTGTTCTTTCATTTTTTACTTTGGCTTCTTGTTTTTTTGTTTGAATTGTAATTTTTGGGTCGAATCCGATGAATGAGTATTGTGCGAGTTTTTTTGGTCCTTCGATTGATTCTAAAAGGTAGGTTGTTTGATATTGTTTTTGGAGTTTTGAAAAAATTTCAAGCGGTTGTTGGGTGAATGTGACTTTCTTTATGTTTAGGGGGTTAGCTGGTTTGGTGATTGTTGTTTGTGTGCCAAAGGCGATTCCCCATTTGTCATGCTTCCTATGGTTCAGAAGCATACTGAAATGCATTATTTAAGGCTTATCAGTACAAAAACGTACATTCAACTACTTATGTTAGTCTTGTGAAATCAAAAACAATTGATCTGAAGATATTTTCAAGGAAATAGTTAGTGTTAAAAAAAGAAGAGGGGATTTTCGCTCAGATTTTATAGTATTTTGCGTACAGCACTATACCAACTGCTAAAATGGCGACGCAGGATACTGATACAACTAATAGGTCTAAGAGCACAGTAGTGCTTGATACAGCTGCGTCTCTGAGAAACAGCGAAGTTAATGCGTTAGTAACGTAGTAGCTGGGTACAAATTTGCCTGCAACTTGAGCACCGCCAGAGAGGGTTGCTCCCACGAATGTACCCAGAAACAGTTGTGGCAACACGAAGAGAAAGCTTAAGCCGGTTGCTGCACTTGCGGATTTTGAGATTGTAGCGGTGATTAACCCAAAGCCCACGTTTGACAGTGAGAATATTAGCACTATTATGAATGCGAAGGCGTAAGTGGCTATGCCGACGTTTGGTTTGAAGCCTAGAACATAAGTCATAGCGAAGACGAGGGTTGCTTGAATTAAGGCAATGACCGTATACGACATTACTTGGCTGGCCATAAACTCAGTCGGGGTTGTTGGTGTAATTCTGATGCGTTTCATCATTCCGTTTTCTCGGTCTTGCGTAAAGGATTGTGCAACCATCATTATGAGGAAGATGCTTGCGAAAGTAAACATGCCTGGTGCAAGGAAATCAAAAGGGGAGGTGGATTTTACATCTACCAGTGAAGCGGTTTGGACTTGAAAGGGATTTTGAAGTGCTTGTTGGCTTTGGTTTGTGATACTTGTAAGGGTTTGCTGGATGACAGGTGGGATAGCTTGGGTGGCAATTAATGAGCCCTTGTCAAGGTACAGCAAAACTGTTGCGTTAGTCCATTTTGAATGGGCATTTGGAGCTGCTTGGTATGAGGAATAGCTCTGGCTGAAATCAGCTGGAATCACCATAACGGCTTGAACATTGCCTTGTGAGAGGTCATTTTGTGAAGTTAGGTTATCGGGATAGATGTGAATGTTTATTATTTTTGTATTAGCCAGGGCTGTCAAGAAGATTTGTGAAGCGTTAACTAAGCCACCGTGATCTGTGTTTACGACCCCAAGTTGATACATTGTTGTTTGGCTACCGCCGACTCCACCAAAAGAAGCTCCGAAGGCAAAAACAAACACTATTGGAAATAGGAATATCATAAAAAGTACTGCAGGTTCACGAATTGTTTTCTTTAGTTCTTTTTTAGCTAAAGCAAATACTCGTTGAAACTTCATTTATGCTTCCTCCCGAATGTTTCTTCCAGTCAATTTTATGAAGAGTTCTTCAAGGTTCTTGACTTGGCTCTCTACAATTAGTTCTTTGGGAGTTCCAAGGGCTATGAGTTTGCCATGGTCAATTATTCCGACTCTGTCGCATAGTTCCTCTGCTTCTTCCATATAATGGGTTGTTAAAATGATGGTTTTGCCTTGTGCTTTTTGCTCTTTTATGAAATCCCAGACGGCATGGCGAGACTGTGGATCCATAGCTACCGTTGGCTCATCCAAAAAAACAATTTGCGGGTTATGAATTAACGCTAAAGTTAGGCTCAGCCGACGTTTCATGCCACCGCTGTATTTTGTTGCCAATCGTTTTGCGTCATCTTCTAAGCCCATTTTTGTTAGTAACATTTTGCTTCTTTCTTTGAGCAATTTCTTGTTCATGCAATGTAGGTTTCCGATAAGCTCAATGTTTTCTTTGCCAGTTAAGTAGGGGTAAATTGCCGTCTCTTGAACGCATACACCGATGGGTTCTTTTATTTTCTGCATTTCTTTTTGAATATCATAGTTGTAGATTTTGGCGATTCCGCTTGTTGGCTTAATTAGGCCACAAAGAATGTTTATGGTGGTTGTTTTTCCCGAGCCGTTTGGTCCTAAAAGTCCAAAGAGTTCACCTTTAACTACTTGCAGACTTAGGTCATCGATTGCTGTTTTGTCTTCGAATCTTTTAGTTAAGTTTTCTATTGTTATTGCTCGTTCTGTCATTTTGTAATTCTCCTTTTGCATGGTTGTCAGTAGGTTTTTGAGAATTTAGTTTCATGTTTATCACTTGGTTTAAGAAAGAGCAATTAGAAGTGTTGAAAAGTCACTTTTTAACTATGGAAGGTTAATAAACGAGACTTTATGGGATTTCGTCGCGCCAGCTTTTGAATATGTAACCTGTGTAGATGATGTTTGCAACTACAGTATTTAATGCTGGTTCCTGCTCTAATTTTTCACGAATTGTTTTAAGTTCCTTGCTTGTCGGTGTCCAAATCATGAAGATATAATTGTTTGGAATGTTGCTTAGTCCCCAGTAAAAGAGCGTGTTGGGATAGTACTTTTGCAAAAGTAAGTTAGCAGCGTTAGGACTAGCCTCACTTTTGAATTGCGCATGAAATATGCTTATTATATCATTTGAAGCGTCAGGATACCAATCAATCGAAAATTCTATCAAATAATTCTTGACCATTCTGCTGAGTCGACGCCTAACGGTTTTAGCAGAAACCCCCAATTCTTCAGCGACGACGGAAACGGCTTTGCGCGAATCATCTTTCAGGGATCTCACGATCTTATAGTCAAGCTCGCAAAATCCAATCTGTGAATTAACATTTGGTTTAATTATAGGAATGGGGGAAACGGTTATTCCAACAGTGGGTTCAGGCATTTCAGCGTTCTCTTTAACAAACCGAACAATGCCTTCCATTTCAACTATATTCTCTAAATAGGCACCTATGTACAAGACATTTCCTCCGCCTACAGCAAGCCAGTAAATACGATTATGCGTCTCTATTTTCTGTTTTACGCTTTTTATTGAGTTGGTCTTGGAGCTTCCGATAATTAAGACGTGTATGGCTTTTTTTGCGAAAATGCTTATTCTTGTGGTGAACTTACGGATTATGCCCAGCTCGATTAAGGATTGAATGCGGCTATGAACAGCAGTTACTGACATATTCAATTTTTCTGCGAGTTCACGATAAGAAAGCCTAGAGTTTGCGAGCAAAAGCTGGCACAATATTACATCTGTCTTGTCCACTTTTTCACCCAATCAATTGCCGATATTTATGCGCTAACTGCTTAAAGATTTTGGCACCAGGTTATTTTATAGGATCAGTTTTTTTCTGGTTATTACGACTCCTAGTTTGATATTTTGCTTCAAATTTGGGTTTAAGCACATTTTTCATCCAATCCAAATAAGCATTGGATCCTTCAACAATTGGAAGAGCCAAAACCTCCGGAACCTCATAACTATGCAAGCCTTTCACTTGCTCAGCAACTTGCCCAAACAAGTCCAAACGCGATTTCATGACAATCAGACATTCTTCTGCGTTATCGATTTTGCCAAGCCAATTGAAAAAAGACTTAACTGGACTAATTATGTTTCCGCAAGCAATCAAACGTTGCTCTAAAAGTGATTGGGTTATTTTTTCGGCTTCCATCCTATCTTTACAGGTAACCAAAATAATGATATAATTATTTTTCAAAGGCAGTCACTAATTGAAATGTTAGTTTTGAAGATAAATAAAGTTGCCATTTATTTGAACATCGGCTCTTAATTTTTGATATTGTTAAGAGATTTAAGTTTCCCCAGAGTATATTAAATGTTGAAGTAATCATAGATTAAGGGGATGCCTGATGAAAGAAGAACAATTCAAAGTTTTAAAGACCTTAAGTGAAGCCACAAGCCGCATGGACATAAACATGTTTGCTAAAAAAGTAAATTTGGATCCAAACCAAACAATCCAACAAGTCCAGGAACTAGCAAAAGAAGGTTTTCTACAAAAAGTGGGAAGCGGATTTGGAATAACAGCAAAGGGAAAAGCAGCCCTTAAAGCTTTCATTGCTGTCCCGGAAGGGATGGGTTTTCACTTTTACAACGGAATTGACCAACCGACCGACATGACAGCAAAAACGTTAGGGGAATTTTACGAGAATATAAAAAAGGTCAGCGTGGATTCTCTTGAATTTCACATTTACAGAGGCGATTTTGAAAATTGGTTGAAAGATGCTTGCAATGAGTCAGAATTTGCACAGGAAATTGATGTAGTAAAAGATGCTGATTTAAAGGGTGAAGAACTTAGAGCTGAACTGCTAAAAGTTCTTGATGCAAAATACGGTATCCAAGAGCTTTTATAGAGTCTTTGGTTTTTCCTCGTTTAGTTTATTCCACCATTCAGGAACTCTGGCTTTTTCTGCAATGTCCCAAGAGTCAAAGGGCTTAATGTCCAAAATTGGTGTACCATCGAAAGCGTCCAGACCACGAACAGTCAGTGTCCGATCTTCAACTTTCAACAACTCCACAAGTGTAAGCCCTATTGGGTTGGGTCGAAGGTTGGTTCGAGTGGCGAAAACTCCGAGCAAAGGCATATCCATTCTACCCCTCGGATGAACCTTGAGAATCATACGTTTATCATCTGGGATTTGGCTCATCCAAAAAATTACAAACACATGCGAAAAACCAATTATGCCATCTAAAGCATTAACTAACTTATCATTAAGGACGATTTGTGATACTCTTAATTTATCTTTAACCTCATCGCCGACCGCTTCGGTTTTAACATAACCAATTGGATTTACAGCAATTTTTTCTTGAGAAGTCATATCGTTATTCGCTCATTTTTGAGTGCGTGGTGAAACTATTTAAGTGTTCAATCTTCCAAAAATTACTCGAATTATTATTTACAAAAGATATTATTTCCTCTTTGAGTAACAAGTTGGTATGTTGCGTATTGGTCATAGGGGCGCCAGAGCGTACGCGCCTGAGAATACGTTGTCGAGTTTTAGGAAAGCGTTAGAAATCGGTGTAGATGCAGTCGAGTTAGACGTTAGAAAAACCAAAGACGACCAACTTGTAGTTGTTCACGATAAAGATGTCAAGCGAACAACTGATAGCGAAGGCTTAGTGAGTGAACTTATGCTTAAAGAAATCAAAGGATTTGATGCTGGTGGCGGCGAGAAGATTCCGACTTTGGAGGAAACACTGGATTTTTTAGACAAGAAAGTCAAAGTTTTTATTGAGCTAAAAGAAGCGGGCATTGAAAAGCAAGTGCTTTCCATAGTTCACCAGAAAGAGTTGGAAGAAAATGTTGTTATCGTTTCTTTCCTTGAAGATGCCCTCAAAAAAGTCAGAGAACTAAACAAAGACATTGAGACAGGGTTGATTTATGCAAAACACAAGAACCCATTGAAAGCTGCTTTGGAACTGAAAGCAAATTATCTCTTGGCATTATACAGGTTCACCCATACAGCTAATGTTGAGAAAGCCCATGAATGCGGTCTAAAAATGATAGTTTGGACCATAAATAGCCCTCAAGAAGCTGAGGAATACGCTAAAAAAGGCGTTGACGGAATAGCTAGCGACAAACCAGACATACTTATGCGTCTTTAGGGTTAACAACTTTCGCTTTGAGAACCTGCTCAATTCGTTCTGCTTCAACTTGACTTTCATCATTTAAAGGAGTCAATTTTACGTCATCGACTGATTTCGCCCCGAAACCCAACTCCGCGGCACGTTTTAACTGGTCTTGCTCGAAAACATCTGCTTCCCCAACTTTACCTTTTGCCCCATACAACTTGAGAACAGCCACTCCAACTGCATCTATTGCGACTCGGTCCCGGCTTGCAAGCAATAGATTAGGCTCTACTAATTTGCCTTTTTCGGGACCACCTGTAATGAAAGCTTTAATGCCGTCCATCAAAACAAAATCCGAATTGTAATTGCTGTTTATTTCCGCAATCATCTGCCTTTGGAAGGGTGAGCTATGTAGTTCCCACATGTAATCATAAATTCCGCCTGGAACTCTTTTCGCTATTAAGCCAACAGAATTCTTTAATGAAAGCGTAAAGTGACCACCGAACCTATGCGTTTTCAGGCAACAAGTTTGAACGACTTTGTCGGCATCGTGAAAAACTTTTGCCATGTAGAATCCTTTAAGCCAATGGGTTTCAGGTCTTTCAACTTTAAGCCAATCTTCTTTGCCTACTTCATCTAACACTACTGCGTTGAACCCAAGTTCTTTAGACAATGCTAAGACACCCATTTTTTCCAGAACTTCTCGAGTGTTGCCCATGCCGCTGCGTTCAGCCAAAGTAACTTTGCCTGCTCCTACGCTCTTTAGGGTTTCAATGAGAACTCGTAAGGTGTCTATGTGGGTTGAGGCTGGAAATGGGTCTGCACTATTATAATTAGCTTTTAAAGCCACATTCTTTTCTGAGAAATCTTCTAATCCTAACTTTTTTAGAATCGCGGGAATCCCCGTTTTTCTATCCGATGTTTTGAGAATGAAAACCTCGCCAAAAGAACTTGCCATGAAAAGTCTCCATTAAAAGTTAATGGTCTCCTTTGTTATTAGTTTTTCACTGCATCCAGATGCAACAACAAACCGTAAGCTCTATATTATTCAGTGGAGCCTTTTTCAAAAGCGCAGCGATGCGGGCCCGTGGCTCAGTCAGGCTAGAGCGGCGGACTCTTAATCCGTAGGTCGCGGGTTCAATTCCCGTCGGGCCCGCCACAATACTTCTCAAAAATTAGGTTTGCAGTCCTTACATCTTGCGTGGTTTTTGATATGGTTGCTTTCCCAGCAAGGTAGGGTTTGTTTTAGTTTCTGTGTTTAAAAGTTGCTTCAGACGCCACATCAGGACAGCTCGATCATTAGGTTGTTGGTGCAACCATAGTTCGCGGTTTTCCCTAAATTGTTGACCCGTAATTTTTCCCTTTGATTGCAATTCGGCGAGAATTTTTATGAAAGCTCTGAGTTCCAACTGTTCGTTAGTTTCAGTTTTTGTGTTTGCTTTTGCTTCCGAAGAATTGGTTGAGGCGGCTTCTCTGTCAGGCGGGGAAAAAGTATTGTAGAGAAATCTGGCGAAATACGCGATTTCCCAAAATTTGGTTATGGGCAGCTTTTCTTTGGTTGCCAGCAGTTCAGAGGTTAATTCCTCGTACTCTTCTCCAAGCGAGTAGTACTTTCTTGGATTGCCTGGTTTGTCGACAAGTTTGTTAACAAAATGTTTCAGGTGAGAAGTGCTAAATACCGGCAATATTTTTCCGCTTTCGTAATTGAAACAAAATATAATTTTCTTAGCAATTTGCTTATCCTGTCCCAAACCACTTATTCTCTCCCAAGGAGCATTTACTTTTTCTGCCAAAGACTTCTTCTTATCAACCACAACACGGAGTAAATATTTGAAATCTTCAATTTGCAATCTAATATTGCGGTAAACATTAGAGCTGGTAATTGTAAGATGACCGAGTGGATCAAGATGATAAACCAAATATCGGAAAAACTCGCCAACTTCATCCGGATTTGATTTAAAGATTTTATCAGGTTCCAGCCAATCTATTGACCGGGGATTTTCGGCGAAAGGAAATTTTGCCCTAAACTCTTTGAGCAACATAAGCGCATTATCTACCTCGCGCTTTGTTAACCCATTCTTATCGTACGCACTTGCTTTCTCCAACATTAAATTACTTAAAGCCATTTTCAACCATGCCAATACTACCAATTTGCGCTAATAAATTGATCAGTGGTATTTTGATAAAATATTCTTAATTTCGCATTTTGATTATAGCCAGCGTTTCTACGACAAGAACGTCTTCAGCTCTTCTAATTTCAATCTTTGCGGCTCTGCCCTCTGCAAACTTTTTTGCGTCATCTATCATATTGAGAATGACCTTTGGCACACTGCTGTCATGAGCTGCTTTCACGGCTTTCTCGCCTAAAGCGAACGATGCAATGAAGTAGCCTTGGGAAGGAATCATATAGAGAATAGCCCGCTTGTCTTTTCTTAGGCGTAACCCCCATCCTGTTTTTGGGCTTGAGAAAATCCACTCGACTACCGGATTAAATCTATGGCATATAATGTTCATTAATTCGTTCCAAAAAACAAATGTCTCTCCAAGAGCTGCCATCAGTTCCTCATCGGTTGGCGATTTTGTTTTGTCACTGAAAACAATCAAATCCATATTTAATACGCCTGATTACCTAATCTCAATGGTTACTGCCTACTGTTTAATTTTCGCTCCCATAACCGTCGAATGCTTGGCAAAAACATTGGAATTATCCACAAGAGTATTCTTAAAGGTATACCTGCCGCGCTTACCTGTAAGCTCAAAGACCAGAAGAATGGCAAGACGGAAATAAAGAAGAAAGCAGAACTGATTATCATTGTGTTTTCTTCGAAGCTTGTATGCTTGAATTATCGAGTCTGGTCGGGTTTTATCCGATAAAATACGGTTGGCAAGGAGTGCTTGTATGACGAATAGTCCGCCTAGATCAAGAGCGTACAATATTGACACGTTCTCGACTAATGGAGAACTACTGTTTAACTGATTGAAAAGGAAAGGTTCTACGAAAACTAAGAAAAGTAGCAAAATATTTAGCTTGACCAATCGGCCTGTCTCAATACGCAACTCAGACATTGTACGTGTGTACGCATACCAAACGCTGATTAATATCAGAAAGCTAAACGCATAAAATAATAAGGATTGAAGCAGTTGCCCAAAATCGCTCGGAGGCTGCCCAATTAAAGTGAGGGCGCCTATGGAGAGCTAAACCGAAAATGAGGTCAGATAGAGATTCTATGCGAGATGTAGGTGTTGACCGTTATTTCCCTTCAGCCATAATGGTGCTTCCGTTTGTTAACAGAAATGGGTTTGTTGTTGATCTAATATAAGTTAAGTACTATCAATTATCCTCTGGGGCAGTAACGTTATCAAGGTAGCCTTTTTAAGGGGAAAAGTTTAAGGGCAATAGTTTCTTATGATTTCGCGTATTCCAACTTTGAGGTTTATAGTTTGAGCGCTAATATTGAAACAATCGAAGAACGCAAAGCTGAAGTCCTAATAAAACTGAGAAAATACAAGTTAATTTCGAAAGAAAAATCTGAAGGCGCAGTCGGCTACATAATTGACATTCCACAGGACAAAGAGAAAGCGCTCATCTGGTGCATTCTCGGTGAAGCAACCGTCGGCATCGCGGCTATGAACACTCTTTACAAAGTGATGAAAGAAAAAGAAATCGACCGCGCAATCGTAGTAACCGAAGGACGCTACACACATGCGGTTAAACTAGGCGCAAAGAAGAAACAAGTTGAATTACTTCCGAAATCGTTCCCTGTTTTCGACATTTTTGAACACGCACTTGTTCCATTCCACGAAATTCTACCTGAAAAAGAAAAAAATCAGCTTCTTGCCCAATTCAAAGTTAAACCTTACCAAATGCCACAGATAAAATCAGGCGACCCAGCAGTCAAAGTCATCGGCGCAAAACCAGGCGACATATTGAAAATCACGAGGAAAAGCGCAACTGCCGGCGAACATGTTACTTATAGATACGTTGTAGAGTAAGCGCTGAACGCTCTTATTTCTCAGCCGTTACCCCTTCTGTATTGGATATGGGTCTACTATTTGTTTAATGATTTTTGATAAAAAAAAAGATGCCCCTAACGGGTATCGACTGCTAAATCAATTATTATTTTGAAGATTGACTGTAAAAAAAAATTATTTGCCGATGATTACTTCTGTTGACTTCACGATAGCTTCGACTTCATCGCCGACATTAATGTCCAAATCTTCAACTGCATCCTTCGTTATAACTGCTGTGATGGTTATAGGCATTTTTACTTCAACCTTAACTTTGGCTGTAATTACACCTTTTTCAACAGAAACAACTTTACCTTTAAAACGATTCCTTGCACTTAATTTCACACCTTTCACCTCCAATTTTCCTGAGCTTGACAAAACCTTGTCCATATAATTCTCAACTTGTTTGTACTCAGCAAGTAAACTTCTGCCTAAATCAGTAAGTTTTGCTCCACCGCCGCCGAATTTTCCGCCTTTATGTGTTTCAACTATTGATTGTTCTAAAGTTTTGTGAATGTCATCAATGTAGTTCCAAACGTAACGGTAAGACATTCCTAAGCTTTCTGCAGCTTTAGAAATTGACTTTTCCTTTTCAATAGCTTCCAGAATTTCTGCTCCGCCTTTGCCTAACACGGGTTTGTCTTTGTATTCTATCCAGACTTTGCAGGAGAGCTTATGTTTCTTGTTAGCAAGCATTATAGAAGGTTATGTGTTAAAGACCATATAAAGCTAATCAGGAGCAAATAAGTCCGTTTTAATTCCAAGAAAGGTTTCACAAAACTATAGCATAACTAAAAATCTAATTCTCCATTAACAAATTTTCTGGATATTTCACTTTTCGGATTTTCAAAGAAATTTGCTGGGTCTGCGACTTCTACAATGTTCCCATTGTAAATATGGACTATCTCATCTGCGATTCTTCGTGCCTGGGTAAGATTATGGGTCGACATGACGATAATGCGCTCAGAACTTTTTCTACTTACTATTGCCTTTTCAATAATTGCAGCACTATTTGGATCCAAATTTGCTGTCGGTTCATCCAAAAGTAACACATGTGAGTCGAGCAAGAAGGCTCTAGCAAGAGCTAATCGCTGCTGTTCACCTCCTGAAGTCTTTTTTGCTCGTCGTTTTTCAAAACCTGAGAGCCTTACCGCTTGTAATGCTTCAGCAACATTCTTTTTGATTTCAGCTTTTGGAACTTTTCGAATTCTGAGGCCATAAGCAAGGTTGTCATAGACGTTAGTGCTAAACATTACAGATTTCTGAAAAACCAATGTTGAAACCTGACGTAAAGTTTTACAATCGATACTTTGATTGTTAAAAAGCAATTCTCCGCTGTCAGCGCTTTCTAATCCCGCCATTATGCGCATGAGCGTTGTTTTGCCTGCACCGTTGACGCCTAAAAGAACAATTATTTTGCCGCCCTGAAATTCCAGCGACGCTGAATTTAAGGCGTTAATCGAACGGTAGCTTTTTTTGATGTCTACAAGTTGCAGATTTACACCCACTGTTTAACCCCCACCTAAACCTCTCCACATCATAAGTTTAGTTAATGGTCTGTCTTCGCTTCTTATTCTCTCTATTAGACTGATTATTAGTGCCAATGCGATGACTATTGCCATTAAGATTATGGCGTAGGCCATAGCGATGTCAAATCTGCCGAAGTTTATTTAACAGAGATTGCAGTGGTCAAAACCTGCGTTTCTCCTACTAAACTTCCACCCACGATAATTGCTATGCCCAAGCTCCCCAAAACCCCTGTTAAAAGCAGCAGTGATTGAAAGAACCATTGACCAAATCGTTTCCCGAATCAACGTTAAATTTGTTCTGAATCCTGAAGCGCCAAGTGTTTTGGCCAAGTCTCGAAGCTGACTATCGGAATTGCTCAAAGCGTTTGCAGTAAAACTAACTATTATTGGGCGTAACCAATATGGCTTGACCAATCGCTATTCCATTCAGTGTGAAGAGCAGGTGAAGAGAGCCAAGTTCACCCTGCCTATACAAACAGCAAGTACAATAGAAGCCCTAATGCAACGGTTGGTATGCCTATTAACGCGCTGAAAAAGCCTTTTATAACCCATTTTCCCCTAAAATTATACAATCCTAAAACAACGGCTATTGGAATACTCCAAACGCAAGATAACAAAGTTCCCAAGCCTGCTACGTATATAGATCGATAAACGATGTCGTAAACATCAGGATTGCCGCTTAGCTAATTAGGTTGACTGCTTGCTGAAAGGCTGTGACAATAAGGTCAGCCATGCGTATCACAAAGAAAAGTGAGGGAAATTTTAATTTGAGCTTTTCCTAACATTATTCCCGGTTTATTTTACTAATTGATTTGTGTGGGTGCGGCTTGGTTGGTGTGATTTGATTTCCATCCGTAACGTAGTAGTTGGGGCTGGTTTAATCGAAAGAGTTAGCATTGATGTTTGCTACTAATGTATCGTATGAGGGCGCGTAAAGGTTGCCTGCGTTATACTAAATGCGCTGGGCATTCCGTTCCAATTGCACTAGCGTGATTTGGCTAGTTGAGTTGAAATACATGTAAGCATAGCTCTGAATCCAACTCAACAATGTGGCGTTTGGTGCTGATCTGGCTTGCTAATGGTACAAATGGATTGAAGAGTGCTTGGTCATAGATTGATTCACCGTAATTTGAAATTACGTCTGTTGACCTTGCGCTCAGATACTAGCCAGTTAACAAAAGCTAATGAAGCATTAAAGTTTGTACCTGTAAGGGTGGAGTTTTGAGGGTTGTCAATTATTGCACTGTAGACGTTTAACAAAGATTGCTGCGGCTTGAATCTGCGATTTGCAGATTTATGTCTCCTCATCATAGTAAGCGTAGTAAGTTCCTGTGTCCGACAGGGTATATCCGCGCTATCCAACTCCGTAATAGTTAGCCTGCCAGCAATGTTGGTCCCATTCCAGTATTGGTAACTTTGAACCAATAATTAGCGAAGTAGCATTAGCAACAAGCTGAGTGTAATTAAGCCTGCTGCTGTCCAAGTGAGATTTCTTTGCAGTGTTTGTTCCTGATGCGTCAGTTTCTTGAGAACCATTGAACCTGCTTATTCGCCGGTTGTCCAGCGATTGTTTTGCGCAGCATTGTAGATGTCTACATTGCTTGGTTACGTTGTCTACCATCTGCGCCACGTGTGCAGGATCACTTGCTGGTCCAACGATAATGAAGAAGTTGTATGCAATGATTTTGCGGTCTACTCCATAACCGCCGCTTAAGACGGGTAATTCCTGGGATGGCGAATGAACCAATAGCATGTCGTCTGTACCTGATTCAGCTTTTGTTATTGCTAAACCCGTTCCTTGTGGATCAAAATTAATTGTTATCCACGGGTATTGCGGCTTGGAATGAATCTTTGATGTCATCTTTCAATACCGTTCCATTTGCAAGAACTTCTGGTGTGTCTTCTAATCCTGCCTGATAAAGGCTTGTGGTTGTTGCTACTCTCAAGGTTGTGGGGGTAGGGGTTGGAGTTGGTGATGGTGAGGGCGTTGGGGAAGGGAAGGGGTAGGGCTTGCTGTGGGTGACGAAGTTGCGTGAGTGCGGTTGGAGATGGAGATGGCGAAGAGACTTGGAGAAGAAGATGACGTAGGTGTTGGTGACGGTGTTGGAGTCGGTTGATTGCTTGCTCTTTAAGTTTTGTCTCGTAGATGTAAGCAGCTACACCTATTGCTACAATAATAATAACGATTAATGCAATGGTCAATATTTTTCTTGAAATTCATTTCTTTTACCTGTTTTTTAGAGAACGATATGCACATATAAATATAACGGCGGCCAACCGCTTCAAATATCATACCGCCTGAAATAAGAAAATTCGAGGTTAAATGAAAAACAAGCATTCAAGCAGATGTTTGCTTTCTTGAACGAGTTCGTTGAGAATTACCAGCGCTTCACCAAGGGGCATTCCCAGTCTTTCCGCAAGCTCAATTGCCGAAACATCAGCTTTCTGCGGCAAAATGGTGTCACGGGTGTAAGCTTTATGTGTTGGGTACATAACAGAAGCATGAACTGATTCTACAAGTAACTGCCAAAGCCTCTCCTTAGTGTACTCATCTAAATTCATATGCACTCAAACCCATCCATGCGCTATTACAGTTATTAACCTAACGCAAACAACCACACACAATAAACTTAATACCTCACGGTTCCAGCTTTGAATTATCTGGAGTGACTCTTTTTTGAAAGCAGCTGTTTACAGAGGACCACACAACATCAAAATTGAAGAAATCTCAGAACCTAAAGTTACAGGTAGAAAAGTACTTGTGAAGTTTAAGGCTGGAAGCATTTGCGGAACCGACATGCATCTCTACCGAGGAGATTGGAAATGGATGAAAAAAGGAATGGTTATCGGTCATGACGCTTGGGGAATCAGAGAGGACACGGGCGAACGCGTCGTTATGGTGCCTATTGTGAATTGCGGCCACTGCTACTATTGTCTCCGAGGATTACCAACATATTGTGTTCGAGGTAAATTTTATGGACTAACACGTGACGGCTTCTTTGCAGAATCAAAAGCCATGCTACCAAGAACCTTAATTCCGATTCCTGAAAGCATCAGTGATGAGGAAGCAGCGGTAGTGGAGCCAGTTGCTTTGGCTCTTCGTGTCTTAGATTACCTGAAACCTAACCTTGGCGATTGGGTAACCATACTTGGGCAAGGACCCATCGGCTTACTTATGACTCAAATAGCGCAACTGAAAGGATGCCGAGTTATCGCAGTAGACCTTGAAGATTACAAGCTTGAACTAAGCGAAAAGTATGGTTCGGACGCAATCATAAATGCGAAAAAAGAGGATGTAATCAAAACTGTTAGAAAGCTAACAAAGAGAGGTTCTGACTTGGTGATCGAGGCAGCAGGAACAATCCGCACAGTTGAACAGACACCTTTCTTGGTGAGGAAAGCAGGTAAAGTTGCGTTGGTGGGTGAGTCAAAAGGTCGCATGAACTTGGAAGATGCTGATGAAGCATTGTTTTTCACGATTTACATATCGCCCGTTGAGTACCCAGCAGCCATTGAATTGATTGCTAGAAAACTGGTAGATGTGAAAGGGCTAATTACACACAGGTTCAAGCTTGAGGAGTTTGAAAAAGCATTACAAATAGTTGATAATCCAACGGAAAAGCCCTTAAAAGTAATAGTAACAAGTTAATCGCAATTCTACCAATGTCATTTAGATTTATAGAGCCTTATGATTCCAACTATGACTGTTGTAATTCCAATTGATGTAACACTTACTATACCGATTGGAATGTAATGGCTCATTTGAAAGTCGGCCTCGATTAACAACGAGAAAAAAAGAGTCTCAACAATGCCGAATAACAATAGGAGATCCCCAATCAGCACCTTATTTACCTTAACAAGAAAGGACAAGATCCCGCCAACTAAAATTGCTAATGGAAAAGCTAAGAAAATAATCCAAGGAGCAATTGAGGTGGCGAGGTTCAGGGCAGTTAACACATTTACTTCCTTATTACACTTAATTAGTATTCTGGCTAAAGAGTTTTTAGTCCTTCTATGCAACCACAAGGTATATTTCTGTAAGAGTTAGTGTTTACCCAAATCTACATCTGAAAATGGAGCTATGATTGTGCCAGTAGAAGCAGTAATCTTTGATTTAGATGGAACACTCGCCAACTTCAACTTAGACTACAAAACACTTCGCTCAGAAGTTAGAAGTTACCTCATAAGAATGGGTGTTCCAACTTCCCTCGTAGATGTTAATGAAAATATTTTTGAAATGCTGAAAAAAGCAGAAATTTACCTAAAAAACAACGGTAAACCCCCGTCAACCTTTGCTGATGTTCGCAGTCAAGTTTTGACCATCGCGGAAAAATATGAGATGGAGGCTGCTTCAACCACAAGTTTGCAGGTGGGAGCCAACGAAACTCTAAAGGAGTTGAAGCAGATGAATCTGAAAATAGGTTTATGCACTACCAGTAGTGAAAAAGCTGTAAATTACATCATTAACCGCTTCAAGATTCGGGAGTTCTTCCAAGTTGTTGTTCCCAGAGATAAGGTAACATATGTTAAACCCAGCACTGAACAATTTGAAGTGGCGCTTAATACGTTGGGTGTTGGCCCGCAAGCCGCTGTAATAGTTGGAGACAGTATTGTTGATATGCAAAGTGCCAAAGAAGTAAAAGCAATAGCAGTTGGTTTACCAACAGGCATGTCAACGTTGGAACAACTTAAGAACAACGGCGCAAACTACATAATAACATCATTAAGTGATTTGCCAGTTCTAATAAAAGAGATAAATAAAGATTAAGCCGCGGTAACGACGTCGTCTTTTAGAACGAGTTTTCTATCTCTCACCAGCCGCTTAAGTATTTCAGAGAATACTGCCTTGGCATCTTGTCCTAACTGGTTTAATCCGAAAACTTTTGCAGTCTCAGAAATCAATGAGTCTTGACTTATGCCTAAGGCGTATTTAGCCACTAATTGCATGGCCGATTCCACTTCTTCTGGAGCAATGTATTCCGCTTTGCGTTTGGATTCAGGAATGCCTTGGACCGGTACCCGAATTGGGGTTTGCTTAAGTTCTGGCGGCCAGAGGAAACTTCCTTTGATTACAACTTTTTGTTCTCTTAGCAGGTTGTTGAGCGCTTCTTTTACAGCATGACTAATCTGTGGTGTAACCTGTTTGATGCCCCATGCAGCTGCTAAACGTTCAACTGCGTAGTCAAAGTGAACTGGACCCTCATTTTGTATAAGATCAGCAAGGAGTTTTGTTTGAATTTCTCTATTTTCTGGGAAATGAAACTCGTTTTTCTGCCTTGAATCATATGTTTTGTTGGCGGTTGCAACTTTTATGTAAGGATTAAAAGTGGCTTTTAGCGGCTGAAGCTTGTAGGGTACTCCAATTTTTTCGACTCCTCCAAATTGGTTTTTCTGTATATCTGTTTGGGGAACGTTGTCTGCTTTAACATCGATTACTGGTTTCTGAGCATCTTTTTCAAGCTGTAAGTGTTGTGCTTGTTCAAGGTCATCTTTTAGCCGCCTGATTTCGGAGTCGCGTCTTGCAACCCAAGCGGGTGACCAAATGCGATGAATTCGCCAGCCCAGTTGCCTTAGCACTTGATCTCTCAGGCGATCTCGGTCTCGTGCACTACTGCTGGACATGTAAGTAGCACCATCACATTCTACTCCAAGTAGGAAGCATCCGGGATTAACTGGATCAGAAACGCCGATATCTATTCTGTAACCGCTGCAACCGACTTGCGGAACGACTGCGTAGCCCATCTTTTCGATTTCCGCTGCAACATCTTCATCTAATGCTGAGTCGAACTCGCCCTCTTTTGTCTTGTCTGAGTCTAATGTTTCAGGTCCATGTTCAGCGTAATCAAGATAACTACGAAGCGTTTGTACGCCAATAGCTTTGGTTTCAGGATCAATATCTGTAGCTTTAATTGAAGTAATCAGTATTACTTTTTCACGTGCGCGTGTGACTGCGACATTTAGCCGTCTTTCGCCGCCAGGCTTGTTTAGGGGTCCAAAGTTCATTGCCATTTGTTTTCCTTGGTCATAACCGTAGCCAACGCTGAAGAAAATGACATCTCGCTCATCACCTTGAACGTTTTCCAAGTTCTTAACGAAAAAGCCTTCCAATCGATCTTCTTTAAAAAACTGCTCGAAATCAGGATGCTCTTTCAAGCGGCGGTCTATGGCGTCCTCGACGGTTTCCATTTGGGCTATACTGAAAGTCACAACACCCAATGTTTTCTTTGGGTAATTACGGAAGTGCTCGAAAACTAAGTCAACCACTTTTTCTGCCTCAAGCGGGTTGTTTCTTTTGCCGCCGCGGTCGTAAATACCGCCTGGAACATAAACTAGTTTTACTCCTAAACTGTCCGTTTGGGCTTTTGCCGCTGGGAAAGTTATCAGGCTATCATCGTAGAAACGGTGGTTTGAGAACGCTATTAGTTCTTCGTGTCTGCTGCGGTAGTGCCACTTCAAAGTTTTGACGGGCAAACCGATGCCTAAGCACTCGTCAAGTATGCTATCGAAGACTTCCACGTCTTCATCGCTTAGTTCATCCCAGTCAACATCATCAATTAGGTTTTTCTGGAAGAATGATGTTGGAGGTAGCTGCTTGTTATCTCCTGCGACAACCAGGGTTTTTCCACGGTAAATTGAGCCGATAGCGTCTTCGGGAACAATTTGTGATGCCTCATCAAACAAGACCACGTCAAATTTGTTGCTTTCTGCAGGAAGGAACTGGCTCACAGTTATAGGACTCATCAACAGACAAGGTTTCAGTTTCACAAGCAGGTTAGGAATCTTTTGCAAAAGAGTACGAATCGGCATCAGCTGCCTCTTTTTAGCCGCTTCCTTTTGAAGAATGGCCGCTTCTGAGTCGGCTGCTTGAACCAAGATGTCCTGTGGTTTTCGACTGTTCGCCTGTTCAATAACCATGCTGGAACTGAGCCGTATGAGGTCTTGGTCAAGTTTTGTGAAGTCAGCTATTAATTGTTCATGATTCTCCCTTCTGAACTTGCCCAGCTTAGGATCTTCATTGTAGAGGTTGTTTATCCACTCTTGATAGACTCCTCTGCGGAAAACGTCACCTAAATCTGCCGCTGCAATTCGCTCCTCAGCCAAACGGTTGAAGAACGTGTCTATGCCTCGAAGGGCAAAGCGGTTTTTGATGTCTTTAAAGTCAATCCAAACTTGCAAGTCATCAACGCGATCTCGAAGCGCTTGGATTCGCTCGTTAATTGCTTTTATTTCTAAATCTTTTAGTTTTTGATTTTGGTATTTCATTTCCGCTTCAAAACGTGCTCCAAAATCAGATAGAACTTTCATTGAAGCGTCGCTTTTTTGGTTCAGCTCCATGCTTGATGGTGCAACAGTTGGGCCTTGAGCCGCAATATTTGCAAAGGATTCTGGAACTGGAATGTCAATGAAGGCTGCTTGAACTTTCTTTGACCACTCAAGAACGGCTACGATGTCTTCCCAATTTGTTTCCAATTCATGGAATCTGTAGCCGAATTTTTCCTGAAGCTGAGCTTTTTCTCCAACTATTGCAGCTTCTTTCTTACGTATTTCTTCTGCGTTTCTGAGGTCTTCTAATAGTTGCTTGTAGCTTTGCGGTTCTTGCTTGCAAGTTGTAAGCGTTTCCTTGGTTAATGTGTAAAGTGGGTTTAGTTGTTTTTCAGTTTCGTTTGCCCAGTCCTCAAGAATTGGCAGAGAGGTTTGTGTTATGGGTAAGGTTGATTTGGGCAAGTTCAGAGGTATCAAGAGGTCAAAGTCTTTGGTTTGTTGCTCCCACTTCTCAACCGACTCCTGCAATTCTAAGCCTAAATTTTTAATCATTGGCGAAGGGTTCGAGTTATTTGTGATTAGTCTAATGAGATTTTCTGGGATTGTTGTTACCCATGAGAGTTTGCGGATTTCGTTTGTTAAATCTATGGCTTTTTCTGCGCCTTGGAAGTCTGTTTTGGACTTGTGGTAGAAATGACCAAGCAGGGTACGGACTGTTTCAGTTGATTCTTCAATCTGAGCCTGCATTTTTTTGACTTTCCGGGCGTCAATTAGGTCGTTTAGTATGGTTTTTGGAACTTTGCCGTTGTTTGTTACTCTGGAGATTTGTTTTTGGTCGTTGCGGTAACTTGAGTTAAATATTTTTAGAGAGCCTTGGTAATCGTTGCTGTATCTTGCGATAAGTCCGTCAAAGTCCAGTTCGAACAGGCCATCTGTGTAGGTTTCGTCTAACCTGCTTTTTAACAAGTTGTGGTCTTGGTAGAGCCGTTTTGTTTTAGTTACTGTTTCTTGAACTTGCTCGAAATATTTAGCGTCAAACCATTGTGGCTCAGGCTTATCCTCAGCAAAAATTAAAAGGGCCATTCGCGAGAGTTCTTTAAGTTGTTGGATGGTCAAACCCTCACTATCTAATCCTAGCATTGGGGCTAAAGCTTGAGAGATTTCGCGCCACTTTCTGGAAATTATTTGTGTGTTTCTTATAAATGCTAGAAGCCTTTCTTGTTTCTGTAAAAATTCGCTTTCTTGCAACTCAACGGCTGGTAGCATTTTATTGAGAGCTTCAAGACCCAGTTTGATTTCTGTTGACCTGTTCAAAGGCAAATTGAATAACGATTCGTCGTAACGTTCGTTTAAGCTGAGACGGGTGTTCTTAATCCACACGGCGGTTTCATAGTAGTTTTTGGCTTCGTTTAAGAGTTTTTCAACGTCTGGGTTTGTTAGCCAATAAGCGTCTGGCTTGGGGCTTTCAGAGAGGAACTTGCTTACTTCAAGCAGCCACTTTATCTTGGCAAATGTTTCTGGTGGAAACAATCCGAGCTTTGCTGAGAAATCTTCGGCTTCAAGTTGCAATTCTCGTAATTTTTCGTTAATGTTTTCAAGAGCAGTTAATACTTCTGAGCGGATTTCAAGATTATAGGCGTTGGCGCGGTATCCGAGCCATGGGAAATCTTGTTCTTCGATTACTTGCCATACCTTGCTGAGTTGAGAAACAAGGGCTTCAAGTTCATGCATTTTCTGAGGCGTCAGCGTTCCTAGCTCTGTCAAGCCTACCGGAACAAATGGAACCCGCTCAAGGCTTGAAATTAAACTTAAAACGTCATAAGCACTTCTCTGGAAATATGAACGCGGTTCATGCAAAGCCGTAACATAACCATTGAGCGCCTCACGATATTCTGTCATCTTTTCAAAATCGTGTGCGGAAGGCAATTTGCGGGGTACAAGGTTTTCGTCGAGACTGCGTTTGAGTTCGGCTACAACTTGCTGTTTGTTGGCTTTGCTGCTGTGGAGTTCAAGGCAGAAGTGTGCTAACCCAACTTCGCTTAAACGTTTGTAAACTACTTCAAGGGCAGCCATTTTGTCACTGACAAACAGAACGGATTTTCCGTTGGCTATGCATTCTGCGATTATATTTGCGATTGTTTGGCTTTTTCCCGTTCCAGGCGGACCTTTCATTACGAAGCTTTGTCCATGGAGAGCATATTGAATTGAGATTCTTTGGCTGCTATCCGCGTCAAGAACCTGATACGTTGTAGGAGGCAACTCAATTCTGTCAACATCTTTCTCTTCAGGCAATCCACTTAAAACCAGGTTGTCTTCTTTGACGCCCGCGATCGCTTTAACAATAGGATGCTGGGTAACTAAGGCAGCGTTAGTTTCAAGATCCTTATAGATAACTAATTTTTGGAATGAGAAAAGTCCTAGGTCAACTGACTGCTCAGCTTTCCAACCCATTTGCGAAACAGTTTGATTAACCAAATTGTAGTAATCGGCTAAGTTTTGTGTTTCCCATTCTTCAGGCAGGTCGGGCAAATCAATTTTGTAATCATTTTTCAGTTTAACCTGCAAAGCAGGGTTTAGAACCGCTTCCTCTTCAACTGGGGGTACAGCTATTGTATAGGGTTGGCGTATTGAATCTCGTGTCAACTCTAAGGGTACCAGAATAAGGGGTGACGTAACATTTTCTTTGGTTTCCAGGTCAACCCAGTTAATAGTACCGAAGGCAGCGTATAAAATCCGGACACCACGTTCTCGATAATCCAGAAGTGAGCGCCACTGCAAGCCTTTCAGGTTTCTTTCAAGTTCCAAACGAGTCAGGTTTCCGCTTACAAGTTGATTTGCTGTCGGAGGTTTTGGTTCTTCCGGGGTTGTTTCTTTAATAGAAGCTTTTACTTTAGCTTTAGCGGTTTTTGCTTTTGCTTTTCCTTTGGTTTTCTCTAGGATTTTTTCTGGTTGTTCAGGTTGCTTTGTTTCTTCAGGAGGTAACCAAAATTCCAAATGACGCTTTTTCAAAACAAGTGCGTTGAAGATTGCCTGAGGATCAGGTTGCGAGATAGGTATGCTTCCCCGTTTATTCTTTTTGAAATAAAGAAGATTGTTTCTTCTTGACAAATCAATTAACCGCGATTTCCAATCTTCAACACGCTTCATAGGCTGAGAAGTAATTGTTTGCGTCATCCAAAGCACACCCAAATGTAATAGTCTGCATTATAGGCTGATGCTTCTTTAATATTTGCGGTAACTCCATGATGCTGCAAGCAATCAATTTCTTAACTTTTAAGCCGTAAAAGAGTCACTTGGCTCTACTTGCACGTTGAAATTGCATCAAAAACCACTCGCCTAACATTCTCAAGCCCAACTTGCCTCGTTTCAATTATGGGCACTCCAAGTCCCGCTTCTTCTAGTTCTTTTTTCATTTCTTCAGCGGTACCGCAAGTGTCCAATAACACGAAACCTTTGATACCGCTAAACATGCCAACAAAAGCCGCCTCATCCATGCCTTGCTTAAGAAGTTCGCCTTTCATATGTTTGAAGAATTCTACCATGCCTGGACCCATAAACATTAAGTTGTGTTCAGGGTCGGCATCTAAGGATTTTCCTTTGCCTCCAAGTTGGCAGTCTACACAGTTAACCGCATCAACCTTGACTATTCCGTATTCTTCGGCTATCTTTTTCATTTCGCCGTTTGGTCCAAGACAGAGGTCACCGTAAACCAATACAACTTTGCGATTAGAACTTTTCAGCGCATGTTCTAAAACACGGCGCAGGTTTTTTTCCACTGTTTCATAGTCGACGTGAAAGTATTTACTGACAAAAATAAGGTCCACATCGAGGCTACCCTGTTTGACTAACTGTTCGAGTTCTTCTCTTAGAACGCTACAGGAAACAAGGCAAACTTTGGCATTCTTATCCATTGTTTATTCAGCTTCAAATTGAAGCATTGTTTTCCATTTGCAATAAAGCTTTTCTTTATTCTATAAGTAAAAAAATTGAATAAACCTTATATACGAAGCGAGTGAGCACTGAATTGGTAGGTGAGGAGTACCTGCGAAGCGGTTGGAATGTATTCCCCCTCTCTTCCTAAAAGAGGTTATTTTTCAATCGTTAGTGGGAGACTCACCTATTTTTTAAACACTTCAAGCAAAACGGAGTTGATACTTTTTAGGTTAGTTAAGGTTTAAAGCAGTACCTCTGCCACTGCGGCCACGCTTGCGTTGTGCTGCAAGTGCCAAAATCCAACGTTAACTCCATGCCTATTTTCAGTTGTTCCTGCGTTAAACACTGAATCATACCTGGAATTTTCAAGCCGTTCTCCAGTTGGACAATGCCAACAGCATACGGTATCAAAGCTTGGAATTGTTGAGGCGCCACACTAATGACAGTGAAGGTAAGCAGTTTGCCGTTTCCAGAAACGTGGACCCATTCAAAGTCTTTTGAGAAGCAGTTATCGCACATGGGTCTTGGGGGCATATGGATTTTTCCGCATTGAAGGCATTGGGCTGCCATCAGCTTTTGCTCTTTTAGAAACTTGTAGAATTGCTCGATTGTGAACGGGTGCTGGCTCATTATCGTTCCCTCCTATAGATATGAACTGCGGAGGTAGCTCCTGACCCACCAACATTATGAGTTAAGCCTATTTTTGCATCTTTTACTTGGCGTTTCCCAGCTTGATCAGTAAGCTGTAGATATATTTCGTAAGCTTGAGCGGTTCCTGTAGCACCGACTGGGTGTCCTTTTGCCTTTAATCCACCGCTTGTATTAACTGGAATGCGCCCGCCAAGGTAAGTTTCGCGGCTTTCAATCAGTTTACCGCCCTCGCCAACGGGACAGAATTCTAAATCTTCGTAGGCCATGAGTTCAGCGAACGTGAAACAATCATGAACCTCAGCTAGGTCAATATCGCTTGGCTTAGCATTTGCCATTTCATAAGCTGTCTTGGCAGCGAGCTTGGTGGCATTTAATGAGGTGAGGCTTTTGCGTTCGTATAATCCTATACTATCGCTGGCTTGCCCACTGCCAATAATATTAACTGGCATGTCCGTGTATTTGCTTGCCAATTCAGGTTTTGTAAGAATTATGCAACTTGCGCCGTCAGTTATCAAGGAACAGTCAAACAGTTTTAATGGCCAAGCCACATAGCGTGAAGCTAAAGCAGCTTCGAGGGTAATTTCTTTTTGCATGTGAGCTTTGGGGTTAAGGCTTCCATGATAATGGTTTTTAACTGCAACTGAAGCCATTTGCTTCTCCGTTGTGCCAAAGTCGTGCATGTGGGCAGTTGCCATCATCGCAAATAATGCTGGAAACGTTATTCCGTGAAATTGTTCGAAAGGGTAATCTGAAGCCATAGCCAAATACTCTGTGACCTCAACAGTTGTGCGATGCGTCATCTTTTCAACACCGCCAACCATAACCACGTCGGCCAGTCCTGACATTGTGGCGTAAATTCCCGCTCTCAAAGCTGTACCTGAAGAAGCACAAGCAGATTCTGTTCGAGTAGCTGGGATACCTGTTAGTCCTGCCCAGTCAGCTGCGGCTGCACCCATGTGCCCTTGATGCTCGTAGGCTTCACCCATATGACCGATGAATAGAGCTTTGATATCACCTTTCGGGTCAAGTTTGGGGCAACGGCCGAAGGCTTCAAGTGCCGCTTCGGAAAAGATTTCTCTTGCAAGTAAACCATCATGTTTGCCGAATTTGGACATACCAGCGCTGATTATGCTAACGAGCGGTTTTCCATTCAACCAAAAGTACCTCTTATGCGTGACCTATAGATTTGCTAAACCTAAATAAAAACCATTATCACTAGTAAAAAGTAGAGAAGCATATTTGTTTTAAAGTTCAGAAATAGATTCAACTAAGTATATGGCAGAATCAAATAATTGGAAATCGGTAACTCACATTCGTCAATAACACAACCTTCTATCCACCATTCATTTTCTCCAATCCCAAGTAGTCGATCTATTTGTGTTATTTTTCCCAAATACTTTTTTTTCCTTACAACGCCAAGATAAGTTCTATGCATTTGGGTTAATGACTTGTTTACCCAAATACCTTCATTGGTTACCACTCTAACCGTTTTTCCAACAAAGGGATTGATTCTTCTTTCACATTCGGTCAATCCATCTGTTCCAATTTGTGTAAATTTTCGAATTTGTTCCTCTACGTGTAAAGGCAGTATTTCATTTGCACGATTGAGTGCATATTTTGCGCTGTCACCAATACCAAGCTGATTGAAGCGATTGCCTGCATCCAAAAACCATTGTCTAGCTTCGTATAGCTGGCCTTTTGCGTTAAAAAATTCTCCTGTTACGAGTTCTGTCCAAGCATTGCCTTCCAGATGTTCAGAGTCTTTTGCGATAGCACGGGCTTTTTCAATAAGAGATTTGGCTTTCTTGAATTCTTGCTTTAGGATCAAAAGACGAGCGAGCTCTAAGTAAGTTTGCATTAACCCTTTGATATCGCCAAGTTTTTCAGTGATTTCTATGCATTCGTTGAAGTCTTTCAGCGCTTGATTATGTTTTCCAAGTTCCAAGTTTGCGACGCCAACTCCATGCAATGAATTAGCAATCGAAGAGAGGTCTTGCCTTTTACGAGCAATCTCTAGGCATTTTCCAAAGTATTCTAGAGCTTTTTCGCCATTTGACATTCCTTCCAAATTACCCATTTCCCCCAGAACATACATTATGCCTTTCTCATCACCTAATTTCTTAAATTCAGCAAGGCATTTGATGAGAAGCTTCCTCGCTTTTTCTTTTTCTCTAAGATCCAATAACAACGAAGCTTCATATTGAACCAATAGAAAATAATTTTGATCATCACCGAGTCTTTTTACCATTTTACGACATTTCTTAATTGGATTAATCGCTTTTGCAGGATCGCCCAAACCTGCAAAATAATTCGCTTCAGCCCAAAGAGCGTTAATTTTGTCCCTTTCATTCAATTTTACTTTTGTAGCCAGATACCTTAAACGCAATAGTTTTTGATCAAGATTTTCTATTTTTGTTTTTGTTGATAAACCAAATTGTAAAATTAGGCAATGAAACTCTTTCCTGCTGTCCTTTAAATCCAAAGCTACGTTTAATGCTTTGTTAGAGTGCTCTTTGCTTTCTATTATTTTTCCTACATAGTAAAAAATTTCTGCAAAATACTGCAATACCCAAAATTCTAATTCTTTGTCTCCAGCTTTTTCGGCATGATATTGAGTAGCCACCAAATATAACGGCTTAGGCGATTCTTTAGCTAAAGCTTTGTAATATAAACCAACAATCCTATGCATGTTTTTCCTATAGTTGATAGCCAATTGTCCGTAGAGATACATTGCAAATAAAGGATGGAAGAAGTGAAAACCCATTTCTTCGTCTTTATATAAAATTCCTCTTCTCTCCAATTCCTGCAATTGATTTTGAATGAACTGAAAGTCTTTTCTATTTAGTAATTTCCCTATTAACTCAGCATGAATGTCTGAGGGTAGAATCGAAGAAGCCTTTAAAATAGGTCCAAACTCGATAAATTTTTCGAAAAATTGAGAATGAACGTAATTCCAAATATTAAAAACTCTGTGATCGGGATTTGAAAGGATTTTACTATTAATTTTACTTTCGTCTTCTTCAGTTAATCTTGCTAAAAGTTTAAGTATGTAAGGATTTCCCTTTGAGAAAGCCATAATTTTGTCAACAGTTTTGAAATCAAAATTTAAGCCCAATTGTGTAAATAATGTACTTACGGCAGTTCTATCCAATCCATTGATGTAAACAATCCTTTCAGCTCTCATAAAATAATTTATTTCAGGTGACGAGTAAAGCGATTGACTCTCGTCCTGACTTCGTCTGGACAATATGATATGAATTTCTGATGAATGGTTTGAGAGTAACTCAGCTAAAAATTTCTTATCTTCCATCGACAATTCATGCGTATCCTCAACGATAACATAGACATTTTTACCAAATTCTTTCGTGTATTGTTCAAGCAAAGAGGAAATTGCTTTGTTCAAATTATTTGGCAAATTTGTTCTATCTACTTGTGAGTTTAAACATAGCGCATTTGTAGTAATAATTTGCTGACCAGTTAGTTTTCCTTCCATGCTTAAGATAACCTGAATAAAGTTAAGCAAATCTGGATAATATTTTACCAGCCAATTCTTAATTTTAGAAAATTTCTTCTCATCAGATTTTATTTGGTCATATGCCATCAAAGCGATTCTTTGAGATAACCAACCGCCATAAGGGGCGGATGTTACATTTATACGAAATAGAATAGTATCTTTGGAATCTTTTTCCTTTATTTTACCAACGACTTTATTGATTAGAGATGTTTTTCCTATTCCTGCTTCACCTAAAACGAGAACATCTCCAGTCGCCAGTAGCTTGTTAATGGTGTCAAATTCGGTTTCCCTGTCAACAAACACTACAGACGCTGCATCAGAGGACGTCACATTCTACACCCTAATTGGCGGTATGAAACATTATAGCATCGACAATTATAGATTTAACCCAAAAGAATGCGAACACTTACGCTTCGTAAAATATGATGGTTGACCCCTGGCAGCATGGTATTTAGTGCATTAGTGGCATTCCCGGGCTTTTTTCAAATTCTTTTGAGGGCAATTTTCTCTAATCAAAGATCTAGTTTAGAAGATATTCATTTGGTTTTTTCAAAAATATGTTTAATCAGGGCAAAATAGGAGTTGTATTAGCTAAAGAGTTAAAACATTGTTTCTGCGGTAAGTTAAATCAAGAAAATGCAAGTTAAAAGCTCTGTTTTCGAGTTACTCGCTAAAACTGTCCGCAAAGCTTTAGCTGAGCTTGGGTTCTCTGAGCCCACCTTACCGCAGACTTTAGCTTTTCCGCTAGTTCTGGAAGGCAAGAACGTATTGTTGATTGCCCCAACGGGGACAGGAAAAACCGAAGCTGTCCTGTTACCGGTTTTCTCTAAGTTGGTTGAATCGAAAAATGAGGAGCAAGCGGGCATTCAAGTGATTTACATCACGCCTCTGCGTGCGTTGAACCGTGACATGTTTAAACGGTTAACGTTTTGGGCCAACCAGTTAGATATTACTGTGGAAGTGAGGCATGGTGACACGGAAATGAAAATCCGTAGGAAACAGGCGCTAAAGCCACCTCAAATGCTTGTTACAACGCCCGAAACGTTGCAAGCGATTTTACCTGGTTCACAAATGCGTCGACACCTCAGCAACGTGCAATGTGTAATTATTGATGAGGTGCATGATTTGGCGGAGAGTAAACGTGGTGCTCAACTTTCAATAGCGCTTGAACGAGTTTTAGAAGTCACTGGCAAAGAGTTCCAAAGAATCGGTTTATCCGCTACAGTTGGCAATCCAGATGAAGTTGCGAAATTTATTGCAGGAACGGGAAGGGAAATCAGCATTGTGCAGGCGGTTTTGGCTAAAAACTATCGTTATCGTGTCGAATATCTGACGCCGACAGAAAAGGACTACGAATTGGCGGCAAAATTGGAAACTTCCCCGGAAGCATCAGCTAGGATTCGAAGGTTAACCGAACTAATCGACACTCATAGGTCGTCTTTGGTTTTTGTTAATAGTCGAACTATAGCCGAATTGCTTGGACACCGATTTGACCAACTCAACCGCACAGACATAGCTGTACATCATGGCTCGCTTTCAAAAGAAGAACGGACCAGGGTAGAAGATGCATTTAAAGCTGGAACAATAAAAGCAATCATCTGCACAAGCACTCTTGAGCTCGGCATAGATATCGGCAACGTGGATTTGGTTATTCAATACATGTCGCCGCGACAAGTCAGCAGCTTAATCCAGCGGGTTGGCAGAAGCGGGCATAGCCTTGAACGACTCTCGGACGGAGTAATCATAACTGCTTTTCCTGATGACACTTTAGAGTCAATGGCGGCTGTGCAAAATGCGAAACATAACAGGCTTGAACCCGTATTATTCCACAAAAATGCATTGGATGTTTTGGCTCACCAAATTGCAGGCATTCTCATGGACAAAGAGACTATAAGCCAAACTGAACTCTTAAAAATTGTTAATCGCGCCTACCCGTATAGCACACTCACTGAAGAGAAGCTTCAAGATGTGGTACAGTTTTTAGAGAGTCTGCGTAAACTTAGACTTGAGGAAGAAGGAAAAGTTTTGAAGAAAACAGGAAGAACCCGCGAATACTACTACAGCAACCTATCAATGATTCCCGACGAAAAACGCTACCCAGTAGTTAACATACTTACTGACAGAAAAATAGGCACGCTTGGCGATGAATTCATGACCCTGCATGCACGAGTTGGTTTGCATTTTATTATGCGGGGCAAAGTTTGGCGCATGGTCCAAATCAACGATGAAACAGGAACCGTCCATGTTGTGCCAGCTGAAGACCCATCTGCTGCGATTCCTGGTTGGGATGGAGAAATCCTGCCAGTACCATTTGATTTGGCTCAGCAGACAGGGGAAATGCGTGAGAAATTGGGCACATTGCTCAAAGAGGGCAAAAAACCTGAGGTTGCAGCCCAAGAATTAGGCGCTGAATTGAAAACTGACAAGGCGACACTTCTGGATGCAGCATTAGAAATTAGCGATTACCTGAAAACGGGAGCTCCCTTGCCCACTCAAAACCGAATAGTCATAGAAGTATTAGACCGATACATTGTTGTTCACGCGTGTTTTGGCGAAATTGTTAACCGTACACTCGGCGGGATTTTTGATTCAGTTCTCTCTGAAAGAGAAGCCATAACGGGATGGTGGACAGACGGCTACCGCATTCTGATAGAAACAAGTCATAAACTCTCCAGAATGGAAATTGAAGGTTTACCCAAAGAACTCTTCGACTTAACTGACGAGCGTGTAGATGAAACATTTTTGAAATATGTGAACTCCAAATTTCCATTTGTAAGCCGAATGAAAGCTATTGCCGAGAGATTTGGCGCTCTGCCAAGAGGCAAAACATTAGCTCATTCTGATCGGGCAGAAAAGCTCCAAGGCGCCTTTAAGGACACACCAATTTACGATGAGACGCTTCGGGAAGCCATGATGGATAAAGTAGACCTGCAAAAAACCAAACAAATAATGCACGAAATAAGAAAAGGCAAAATCACCGTAACTGCGCTTTCCCATGAAACGCCATCGCCACTGGCATACCACATTCTAATGCAGTATGCGGACACCGCCGAGTTGATGGCTCCTCAAAGTGTAATTTTAAGCAACATTGACAGAATGAAACACTCAATTGAAGCCAGAAGCGCCAAATTGCTCTGCATGAACTGCGGAACATGGACAACTCAAATGCGAGTAAAAGATTTACCTGAAGAGCCACAATGCGAAATCTGCAACTCACGCTTGCTTACCCTGCTTTATTTCAGCCAAGACATAGAGAAGTTGAAGGGAGATTTGAAGAAGCGCCGTGAAGGCAAAGAACTTACTCCCGAAGAACTCAAAGATCTGAGTACTGCCAGACGGAAAGCCGATTTGATTCTTAGCTATGGGAAACAGGCGGTTAAAGCGTTGCAGGTGAAAGGGGTTGGTCCCGAAACAGCTTCGAGGATTCTTGGGAGAATGCATCCTGACGAAGAACAATTCTATATGGATTTGCTTAAAGCGAAGATTCAGTATTTGCGTACAAGAGAATTCTGGGACAAATAAGAGCTTAAGGCTTGTAAGACTTTAATAATGAATTGTTTGAATCTTTCGATTAATTGTGATTGGATTGGAAAAGCAGGAGCATAGAAAGCTTAAGCGTTCAATAGGTTTGTGGAGCGCAGTAGCCATCAACGTTGGCGCAATCATAGGCGGCGGAATCTTCGTTGTCACGGGCATCGTCGCCGGCTACGCCGGCTCAGCACTCATCATATCAATGATAATCGCAGGCATAATTGCCACAATTACAGCAACAAGCTTCGCAAGGCTAGCAGCTTGGCAGCCAATTGAAGGAGGCGTTTATGAATATGGACGCCAGCTTGTTTCGCCTTTTTCAGGTTTTTTGGCAGGTTGGATGTGGCTGGTAGCCAACACTTTTACAGGAGCAGCAGTCTCTCTTGGGTTTGCCTATTACTTGGCGACAGCTTTTCCTGGTTTACCCACCAATTTAGTGGCGGCTGCAGTGTGTTTGGGCTTTACAGCGTTGAATTTGGTTGGCGCCAAAGAATCGGCAGGAGTCAACAATGTTCTAGTTAGCATTAAGCTTGCAGTGCTGGCGTTTTTCGTAATTTTCGGCTCGCTGCATTTCAACTCAGGCAACTTTGTTCCTTTTAACCCTCTAACCAGCGGTGTTCTATACGGGTCTTTTTTCATCTTCTTTGCTTACGGCGGCTTTGCAAGAGTAACAGTGGTTGCTGAAGAGGTAAAAGATGCCAAGCGGAACGTCCCCCGAGCTCTGCTTTTGTCGCTGGGGATTTCAATGATCGTATATGTTCTAGTTGGTCTGATAGCTATTGGTTTGCTTAATGCGCATGCGTTGTCGATTTCGCCTTCGCCCTTAAGTTCAGCCATGAGTGTGACAGGTAACTCTCTTGCAGTCCAGATTGTGGCGATTGGTGGTTTAGTGGCAACAGCAAGCGTTTTGTTAACTTCAATTTTGGGCGTTTCAAGGATGGCGTATTCTATGGCTCGCCGAAATGATTTGCCCTCTGCTTTGGCACGTTTGCACGGCAAATTTCTGACCCCCTACTATGCTATTTTGGGGTCAGGCACTTTGATGGCTGTTCTCGTATTGTTTGTTAATTTAAATCAGGTCGTTGCAATAAGCACTTTTGCACTTCTTTTCAATTATTCAATTACCAACATTTCCGCATTCAAGCTCAAAGAAAACTGTACTCGCCATAAGGTTTTGCCAATGCTTGGTTTAGCAACCTGCATAATGCTTCTAGTTTTCATCCTCTTAGCTTCAACGCAGGCTTGGGTAATCGGGGTTGCCTTCCTTATAGCAGGCACAGCATACTATGCGTTTCGAAAAAAGCTTAGGCAAGTTAAGGAAAAAGAAGTTTAGGCTGCGATAACAATTTTAAGTTTAACCAAGTTTAGCTGTTTGGAACAAAACCATGCCGATCAAAGCTGTTTTATTTGATATGTTCGACACGCTTATGATTATTAGGAAAAACCACGATTTCTACAGCCCATCATTAATGCGCACCTATCGGTTCCTAAACAAAAAAGGAATGGAAGTCTCCTTTGACACTTTCCAAAAAAACTACATAAAAGCACGTGATGCGCTTTACGCTAGAGTTGATGCTAATCTTGAAGAACCTCACTTCAACGTTCGCATTTCTGAAACACTCAAAAGCTTAGGCTATAACTACGATGTTTCCAGTCCCCTTGTGACGGATGCGACAGTCGAATTCTGTGATGAATTCATGACTTTTGTTTACTTGGAACCAGCAACAGAAAATATCTTGCGCACGCTACATGGAAAATATAAGATTGGCATAATCTCAAATTTTGCAATCCCCGAATGCATTGATAAACTACTTAAAATTCACGGCTTGGATGAATTGTTGGATGCAGTTGTGGTTTCCGCAGCTGTTAACAAACGTAAACCTAGCCCAGAAATTTTCTTAAACGCCTTAAAAAAGCTGGGTGTGTCCCCAGATGAAACAGTTTTTGTGGGCGATACTCTTGATGCAGATATTGACGGTGCCAAAAGCGCTGGAATAAAAGCAATATACATTCAAAGACGAATAGAAAATGCAGACGGGCATGCTAAACCAGATATTACGATTAAAAGCCTTGAGGAACTCCAATCGGCGCTTAAAGAAATATAAAATATGTATTTTTTTACAACCCCACATTATTTATTAATTTCTTAATTTTTGCTGAACAACAAAAAATATCGAAAGCCTTTACTTGAGCAGCGAGAAAAAGAGCATGTGAAAACACATGCTTGTAGGCGCAATCTCCGACACCCATGATAATCTGCCTCAAATAGAAAAAGCAGTGAAATATCTAAACTCGCAAAAGGTAGACTTGGTTCTTCACGCAGGGGATTATGTTGCGGGCTTTGTTGTCCCAAAATTAATGATGCTAAATTGCAATCTCATCGGCGTGTTTGGCAATAATGACGGTGACCATGAACTCCTAAAGAAACGTTTCAGCGAAACCACTAACTGCACAATCCATGACCAATTCGCCACAGCAACTTTGGATGGATATAGAATCGCCCTGCTTCATGGAACAGAAACGGAATTGCTCAGCGCTATAATAGATAGCGGATACTTTGACGCCGTAATCCATGGCCACTCTCACAACAAAAGCATCGAAAAGAGAGGAAAAACCCTTGCCGTCAATCCGGGAGAACTCTGCGGGTACCTAACAGGAAAACCCACATTAGCCCTCTTAGATACCGTGAAAAATGAAGCAAAAATAATTGAGTTCTGACGCCATTTATTTTTAAAAATTAACTACTTTTGTTGTATGGCTCTCTCAGCGAATTAGCTGTTATGAATAGTTGTTTTAGTTGCCTGTCACTTGCGCCTTGCCGTACAGCTGTCAATATGTCAGTTAAGTTGTCGTTTCTCATAAGACAGGGTTTGAGTTTACCGTCGCTTGTGACACGCATTCGAGTGCAGTGCATGCAGAAGTCGCTGTTCTCAATCGGATGCACCACCTCAACAGTTACACTCGGCAGATGATAGATCAGCCGGTTGTGCATGAAAGGTCTTTTCTCAATTGTTTCTGCTTTTTCGCGCAGCAATTCTTCTTGCGCATCAAGGCTTCGATGATGGGTGTGATAATAGTTGCTAGTGACGTTAATGGGGTCAAGCTCAATTAGCTGCAGAACAGTGCCCGTTTGACGTGCATAATCAATCATTGAGGGAACATCTTTCTCGTTCACGTCTTGCAGAATTACCATGTTAAGTTTAACGGGACAAAAACCGGCTTCAACAGCAGCTTTGACTCCCACCAATGCTTGCTGCAAGTTTCCGCTCGTTAACTTTCGATAAGTTTCGGGGTTTATCGAAGGTAAGCTAATGTTGACCCGCTTCAATCCACATTTAAACAATTCTTTAGCCAAGCCCTCAAGCAGCAGACCATTGGTTGTTAATGATAAATCCTTCAAACCAGGAATCGCAGCTATGCCTGAAATGATTTCGGGAAGGTCTTTGCGCATTAATGGTTCTCCCCCTGTTAGTTTAATTCGCGCAATACCAAGGCTGATAGCTATTTTTGATATCCGCACGATTTCTTCAACCGTCATTTTCTCTGCAGAAGCGTTGGCCTGTTTTACTTCGCCTTCCCTGTGGCAGAATAAGCAGCGATTGTTGCACCGCTGAGTTATCGAAATCCGCAGATTAAGAAGAGGTCTGCCGCAATTGTCTGTTAAATTCATCGTTATTCCCGTGCGTGCTTGACGATGTGAGAAGCCTCGGGCAAAATAAGCATTTCTACAGCAACATGGACAGCATCAGGGGAACCAGGGATGCAAAATAAAGCCTTGCCATTAGCCACTCCAGCTATCGCACGAGACAAAACCGCTGCTGAACCAACCCGATCAAAGCTTATGCGTCTAAAAAATTCTCCGAAACCGGGTAAAGTTTTTTCAAAGAAAGGTGTTACGGTTTCAATGGTGATATCTGTAGGTGCGATTCCCGTGCCACCTGAGAAGATGACAACATCTAAATCAGGCATGTTCAAAACTTCCTCGACAGCTTCGGAAATCAACACTTTATCGTCGGCAATAATCTTTTTGAAAAGCACGTTTTGACCAGATTTTTTCAGCAAATCTACGATTGTGTCGCCGCCGATATCACTTACAACTTTTTCTCCTTGATCAATTAGCTTGTAACGCGATGTGCTGCAAATGTAAACAGCGAAATTCAAAATTTTAGGCGCTTTAGCCTTATGTGCTTCTGAACTTTCACTCATACCTTATGCCTGCTTAAACTTGCGGATAACATGAATATTCTCAATAGCCGTAGAAGGATACTGCCCACCCGTGTCTTTTTCGTATTGCTTAGTCATATCCCAAACAGTCAACAACGCCAAAGAAACTGCTGTTAACGCTTCCATCTCAACGCCAGTTTGCGCTTTCGTCTTAACTGTAGCCGTAACCGAAACCGTGCCCTTATCAGCTACGTTTACATCTACTTCCACGTTGGTTAATGGCAATGGGTGGCAGAGAGGAATCAAATCGCTTGTTCTCTTAGCACCAAGCACACCAGCAATCTTAGCTGTGTAAAGCGGGTCGCCTTTAGCGATTTTCGCGTTCTTGATTAAATCTATTGTTTCAGGTTTCAACTTTATTGTTCCTGTTGCCGATGCTTCTCGGAAAATCTCAGCTTTTCCTGATACATCAACCATCGCCATTTTTGTCACCTTATTTATTTTGTTCCCACACTTCTATTAGGTTTTGCACTGCTTTCGCCTTTGCTGAACCTTCCTTAAACCTGTACATGCGAACTCTGCCATAAAGATGGACTTGCAAAATCCCTTCAGCCTCTAAAAGTTTCAAGTGCTTAGCTGTGGATGAGAAGTTAGCTTTGGTTTGACGAGCAATATCTGAAACGTTAGGCTGACCAGATTTATAGATTACTTCTAAAATTCTTATTCGAAGCTTCGATGAAAAAACATCTTCTAACTCCATCCGCTTCACCTGATTCTTTTTTCCTGTTCCAACGAAGCGCTTAATTCTTTTTCCAACTCATTCGCCGGAATCGAAAGCAGAGAAACCCTTGTAGACCTACCTCTTGTAGCTTCACTTGCAACCTCTAGCTTCAAAATTTTCATTGAAGAAAGAAACTGAGCATAATTATATATTTGCGTGTGGCTGTTGGGCTGCTCATCCATTTCTTCGCAGATGACTGCGTAGGTTTTTTCAATTTCAGACAATAAAGCGTATGCTTCTTCATTTTCTTTGAAATAACGGGCTACTGCAAGCAAAAACATTTTTTCATGCAAAGCAAGCCCCGCTAACTCACTACGTCGAACGCCCGGAACAATGTTGGATACTGCCAAGCGAACACATTCAGCTCCAACCATTCCAACTTGTTCGGCATCAGCATATTTCCCAGAGCGCCACAACAACTCAATTCCAAAACGGGCATTTCCCGTCTCACTGAAAGCCAACTCAGCAATCAAATCAACAACATCTTCCTCAACTGCTCCCAATTCAAAAGCCATAGAAACACGCTGGTTCAAGATGTCAACAAGCTGAGGTTTGCCATAACGCTCTAAACGTATAATGCTACGTTGAAGAGTGCTTCGTGCGCTATCATCCAACTTTTCAAGCGATTTCAAATCACGCATAATAAAAATAAATGACAACCTTTGAGGTTTGCCTTGGCGCATTTCCTGCAGGCGCGTCAGTTTGTAAACAGCATCCGAACCTTCATTTTCTATCAGACTATCAAACTCGTCAAGGGTCAACACCATGAAAGCGTTTTCTTCATCTAGAACCTGCATTAATGTTGATAGAACTTCGTCTGCAGAATAGCCACGTGCTGGATACTTTGGACGGAAAACGGTTACAGCATGATGCAAAATCGGCTGGAGACTACCTCGATACTCTCGGCAGTTAACATGCACATAACGAAATTTTATGGCTCGTTTGTTAGCTTCTGATGTGATGTTGGCTCCGAAATGTTGGGTCAAGAACTGTTTTTCCTGTGCCTACATCGCCAGTTATGATAACGCGTTGAGACATCCGCTCTGGGTAGCGAGTAATGAAGCTGAAGAACTCCATTAGCAGGCGATGTTCTTTTTCTCTGTGAGGCAGCTGCTGCGGAATGTAGTTTATGTCAAGCTTGCCTTCGTCTTTGAACACGCTTTGATGTGATGGCAAATTTTGTTCCTCAGTGAATTAATTTTGTCTGTTCAATGTATTACTACGTCTTAAAACAAAAGCCTAATAAATGCATTCTGTAATCATTGTTTCCGAACCTAAATGATACCAAAATACTTTCTTTTTCACTAAAGGAGTTGGCAAACATAAAGAGCAACTCCAATCATTTGAATTAGCCCTCAGAGACGCAGGCATACAAATGTGCAACCTGGTTAGCGTTTCAAGCATTGTTCCTCCCGGATGCGAGCAGCTTCCACGAGAGAAAGGCTTGAAAATGGTGCAGCCTGGCGAAATCACCTTTGTTGTCATCGCACGAAACGCCACTAATGAACCACATAGGCTTGTTGCATCATCAATAGGCGTTGCTATCCCTTCAGGCAAAAACCAGTACGGCTACCTCTCAGAACATCACTCATTTGGGCAAACAGACGAAATTGCAGGTGACTACGCAGAAGATTTAGCAGCAACAATGCTAGCAACAACGATGGGTATTCAATTTGACCCAGAAACAGCTTGGGATGAACGCAAACAACTCTTCAAAACTACGGGGCTAATCATAAAAACAGCTAACATCACTCAATCAGCAGCAGGCGACAAAAATGGTTTATGGACAACAACTGTTGCCGCAGCCGTTTTTGTGCCAGAAAATCATAACGAAAAACCAAAAGAATAATTTTTTGTTTCTCTTTAATTTTTGTAATTCGCGAATTTTTTTTCTTTTTTCGCCAGAAATTAAATCGAAAGTTTACATGTTAAGATACTATATTTAAGTCAGTTTAGTTTGTTTTCAAAGTGTTCATGAACTTATTTTCTTAGGAAACAATTGCTATTCCTTAGCAGTCGATTTGTAACATCTCTGATTAAGCCACCAAAAGAAGAAGAAGTGTGCCCCTATCAGGTTTCTTCTTCTTTCTGAAGCAGAGAAGAAGTAGGACGGTGCTATTTCCAGCCGTCCTTCTTCTTCTATCAAAGAAGAACAACACCCAGTGCTAACACCAACTGTGTTGTTCTTCTAACGAATTGTTGACTTGGTACTGTTCTTGTGGATTTACTTTGAAACTTCTTATCCTTCTTCAAACAATAAGACCTGACAGGAAGAGAGAAAATCAGCGAAACCATAGAATTTCCAAAAAAATTCACAATAATCGGCAACCTTGCTCTTGCCTTTTGGATTGCATTAGACACTGTAGCTTTCCTGCTCATCAATCTGGCAGCTGGAGTGGTGTTTCTTTTGGTTGCGCTCATTGCCATTTATGGTGTGCTGAAGTTTTTGGGCTGCTTGCGACCATGCTACAACTGCAAAAAATGCACCTTTGGCTTAGGCAGATTAGCAGCATTGTACTTTGGGAAACGCAGCCTCAAAGACTACAAATATAACTACAAATTACCTACAGCCATCTTCTTCTATATTCTAATCGGTCCCTTTCCAGCTGCAATTCTTACTTGTTTCCACAATTCAAGCGTTTACAATCCTCAAAATTGGGGTTGCTGTTCTTCTTGTGATACTTTCAATTTTTAGCGCTTTGACTTGGCGAACAAACCGCAAACCTCAAAAATCCTAAATGAAAATTTATCTAAATCGAGTCTTTTTCTTTGAAGAATGACTCCAGCTTTGAGTTTTCAGTTTTCTTAAGAACTTCAGCACAGGTTTTCGGGTCAAGCGCCTTAAACTCCAAGCCCAAGTGTAACCAGCAGTCTCTGAACATCTTTAGCAAGGCTAGGGGCAACCAGCACAGCACGGACTTCTCGGTTAACTTTGGCTTTGATAGGTTCAATATACTTTGCCAATTGCAGACGCAGCCTCTTTTGAAGCAGTTTTTCGTTTAACTTCAACAATGACGAGTTTGCCGTTTTTGTCTTCGCCATAAATGTCTACGAAGCCGGGCTCAACTTTTTTCTCCCAGCTAATCGGTTTGAAGCCTTCTTCGAGAAGTTCAGGTTTAAGAAGAATGGCTCGATGCATGTCGTCTTCGCTTGCGTGTAAAAGAAAATCTCCTGAATCTGACAAGTTGAGGGCAGAGACCATATAGATGTTTTCGAATGTGACGCGAACGCTTTCATGTGGCTTTTGCCGAATTCCATGAACCTCCAGCTCTTCGTCTTTGACTTGGACATGGAAAACGCTGCCTGCAGGTTGCCAATTGACTGGTTCATAGCCGACTGGGCGGTGAACAAGAAGCGACCCGTCAGACTTGATGATTAGGATGCGTTCGCCAAGTTCAAGAGTTGAGCTTGCTCTGCCAACGTAATGCACGTGGCATGTGCCTGCAACGATGAGAGTTCTTCTTTGGACAAAAGATTTCTCAATCAAGCGTTGCAGCTTCCGCTAATGTTGGTAGAGGTCAGCACCGAGAGTTTGTTTGATTGTTGCAATTGTTTTCAGCCAACTATTTTAGTCAGAGCTTGGGTACATAAGATTTCTTGAAGGAACACCGTTTGGCAGGTTGGAAAGACAAGCGCAGAGTCATGCAACGTTACGATTTGACAGCTGAAATGTACGAAGATCGGTACGCTGAGGAACAGAAGGCAAAATACAAAGCGGCATTGAAAAATGTAGAGGTTGCAGGTGGCGTGGTTTTGGATGTTGGTTGTGGTTCAGGCTTGTTTTTCAAAGAAGTAGCAGCTCAATCCGATATGGTTGTTGGCGTTGACATTTCACGACAAACTACTGCTAAAAGCCAAAGAGCAAGCGAAATGATTTAGGGAATGTTTTGGTTTTGCAGGCTGACGCTGACCACTTGCCGTTTAAAAATGCTTTTTTTGATTTTGTTTTCGCCTTTACAGTGCTTCAAAACATGCCCAAACCTGTTGAAACGCTAAAAGAGTTAGACGCGAGTTGCCAAAGCTAGGCGGCAGGGTTGTGGTGACTGGGTTGAAGAAGGCTTTTCCACTTAACACATTTATGGATACACTTGAAAGCTCAGGTATTGAAGATAATTTCTTTTGTTGATAATGAAGATTTGAAGTGTTATGTTGCAACACTAGTCACTTCAGCTGATAACTAGCTATCCCGCAACCTTAGTTTAAACTATAAATTAGGCGAAATACAAAATATTTCTTGGTGAATAATTTGGTTTTAGTGAGAATGTCTTTATGGCACTTTAAAAAAGGTAAAAGAGAAGATGCTTTTTTAGAACTCGATCATATTCTAAACACTGAGACACGGAATTCAAGTGGATTTCGCGGTTACATTTCATTACTTTCCCATGACGACCCAAATTTAGTAACAATCTTAACATTATGGCAAGACGAAGAATCTCTAAAAGCTTCTGAAAAAGCAGTGTTTTCCCACGCCAAAGAAAAAGTAAAAGACTCACTTAAAGGACCTGCAAAAATAGACAACTACCAAATATTTTCAGCAGTATTCCCAGCAGAAGGCGAGGTTAAAGGCATGGAAGTAGGCGGCGCGCCAAAATTTGTTTTCCTAAAAAAATAATATTAATAGCTATCAGCTCTATTCTCTCAATCTCCTGCATTTTTTTCATCCAAATCTAAAGGCTAACTCAATAAGCAAGCGTTGTTTAAATTAAAAAATGCATTAAAGAAAATGATTCAATCACTCAAATTTACAGGATTAATCTGCACAAACATGTCAAATTGTTTTAATAAGACGTTTTTCCATTAGTTACGAACGCTAAATTTAGAGGCTAAGAAAGCTTTAATGTTAATTCAAGAGGTTATACTTGAAAATTTCATGAGTTATGAATACGCTAGAGTGCCGTTTAAGCAAGGCGTAAACGTAATTGGTGGACCTAACGGCGCAGGAAAATCCTCTTTGCTTTTAGCCATTTCCGTCGGTTTAGGTCAATCATACACGGAACGCTCAAGGAAACTCAGCGATTTAATCCGATGGGGACATGACCAAGCAAGAGTAACACTAATTTTAGACAACAGCAAACAGGGAAACAAACGTCCAGTACCAAAATACTCAAAAGACCAACTTTTCCTAACTCGGGTATTGCGCCGAGACGGCAAATATGGGTTTGAACTGGAAAACCGAGCCGTCGGCAAACAGGATGTTGAACGGTTACTTGGCAGGTTCGGCGTTGACCCAGACAACATGCTAATTATCATGCATCAAAACATGGTTGAACAATTCACTGTTCTTAGCAACATAGAAAAACTGCGCATTGTTGAAGCAGCTGTCGGCTTAGAACCTTTCCGCGAAAACGTCCTGCAAGCAAAAACAAAATTAATGCGCATTCTAACGCAAGAAGAATCCGTCGGCAAACTTTTAGAGCAAGCCCAGCAAACCCTCAACTATTGGCGTGAACAATACGAAAAATACCAAGAGAAAAAGCAACTTCAGATTAAACGTCGATTTTTAGAACGTGAACTATCTTGGGCAGAAGTTGAAAAACGCGAAACCATAGTTAAAGGCTTACAAGCCAACCTAAACAAAAACCAAGATGCACTGACGCAAAATTGAAGAGGAAAAAATAGCCGTAACCAACAAGCTGAACAGTCAACAAAATGAGCGGGAAACACTCAAAAAAGAAACCCGAACAGCTTTTGATGAACGCCTAAATCTTGAAAATGAAATCGCACAAAACCAATCAATACAATCACTCATTGGACAATTGCTTGAAGAAGCAGAGGTTTTACAGCAGGCAATTCAAGGCAGCAAAAACCAACTTAAACTCTTCAGAACTGAAAACCTCAAAGAAATGCTCAAAAATTCAGAGCAACAAGTTTCCAAAACAAACGAGCAAATTAAAGAAAATCAAGCAAAAATGCTCAACTTGGAAGATTCATCTGACAAGGTTACAGACGAAGTGTTGGATAAACAGTGTAATTCTTGCCATGCTTGAGTATAAGCGGGCAAACGCCATCGTTGACCATAAAAGATATTGAGAAATCGCTGAAAGAAGCACAAGAAAATCTGACGGCAACAACTCAAAAAGCAATGGCTGTCCGGTGAAAGAATCGCAGTTTTAAAAAGCGCTCCTGACATCCAAGACGAAATCCGCTTAACAGACGGCCATTTAGCAGCACTTGTAAATGTTTCAGAAGACATCGAACGCCAATACGAATCTTACTCGAAACTTTATCTGGAGCTGAAAGAGAAAGCACAGGTTGTGGCTGAAAACCGCGAGAAAACCCTTGAAGAAGTCAAAACCGAATGCAATCATGGCGAACAGTCATGGAGAACCTGCTTGACCGCGTAAATGTGGAGTACCAGCGGATTATGAGCCAAACTTTAGCAACTGGCGAAGTGAAACTTTCAAACGCTCAAGACATTGAAACAGCTGGTTTAGAAATATTTGTCGGATTCAAAGGCGGAAAACCAGTGGCTCTTGACGCTTACACCCAAAGTGGCGGCGAACGAACTACAGCAACCATGAGTTTTCTCTTAGCACTGCAACAGCACGTTCGCTCCCCATTCCGAGCAGTAGATGAATATGACATTCATATGGACCCTAAAAACCGAGAAATGATTGCGAAAGTTCTTCTTTCCACAATTAAAGATGCAAACGTCCAATACGTCGTCATCACTCCAAGCCAAATCACCTTTGCCCAGCAAGACGCTAACGTGATTACAGTTCAAAATATTGAAGGAAAATCAGTTGTAAGTGAGGTTGTGGCGTAATGCAGGTAGCAAAACATGCTAAGACATTGGGCAAGGAAAGGCTTGAACGCATAATTGAAATGTGCATCGCCATCGAAAACCACACGGTTGACCCTTTCACATTAAACATTGATGAAATCATCAAAGTTGTAAGAGAATATTTTCCTCATTGGCAAAACCCTGACGAGTTAAGACTTGACGCAGAAGCGCTCCACCATTTAGCCACTGTTATCAAAATTCAAAGCGAATGGGTTAAACAACGATCATCTCTGCTCTACACTGACCCTTTTCTTCTTGGAAGAAAAAATCCTCCAAATCGGCAAACAAGAAATGGTTAATGCATTTCTTAAAGCCTGGAACCCACTGATCGAGTTTGAACAAATAAGCCTTAACACTTTAGCACAGGGACTGCTTTACTGGGAAGCGTTATCTCCTCTTAATGAAAGATGGAAAGATTTTGAAGCAATCGAGGTTTCAAATGCTTTTGCAAGCAGAGAGGAATTGATAAAGCAGCGTGTTCTAAGTGATAAAGAATTTTCTGACGAATTAAATATTTACTGGCAGGAACTGAAAGCCTGTGTTGCAAATAAAGGAACAGATGGCAAAATTCATTACTGGGACTTTATTGGTGCTGACACCTATGAACAAACAGTTCAAAGAGCATTCCTAACAAGTTTTCTTGTAACCTATGGCTACGCAACACTGGAGATTGACAGGTTAGAGGAAGAGGTATTCATAAAACCTTTCAGCCAACCCAGAACAGAGCTACTAACTCAGCAGTCAACATCAGTTCCAATCGCCATCTCATATGAAGACTGGCAGAAATGGAAAAGAGGCGAATTAGATTGAGCAAGAAAAAAGGTGTTTACGGCAGCAAAATCAAAAAGGCAACTCAGATGCTTTTCTACAAGCGACATCAGAAACCAGGAGTTAAGGGCTGGGAACTGCACAAAGCATTAGGTTCAGACTACCCTAAAGTGCTCGATCTACTTGATGACTACCTGAAACCGCTGGATTTGCAGGTTAAAACAATTTTTGAAGAAGAAAAAACCCCAGAAAAACCCACGATAGAAGAGCTTGATAAAGCAAGATTCTATGTTGCTCTTGCGCGGCGACTTGCAGACAAAGGATAAGTTGATGGGTTGGCGCATTGACGATTTAGCAGGCTTAGCCATAACAATCTCATATATAATTAGCAAGAAAGGGCAAGCACCAAGAAAAGACGTTGAGAAACTGCTCAGCGAAAAAATGCCTAACTGGAAAATCGGCTTAAACATTGAACGCTACATTCGCTACGGCTACCTTGGGCAAGATGATAATGGGCTGTTGTTTCTGGATTGGAGAACAAGGGCAGAAGTAGACCAGAAAGCACTTGATAACGATGATTTTGTCGAGTGATGCACAAAAAGCAGAAACTGCTGAACCAAAAGAAGAAGCCGAGGAAGAAGAGCCAATAGAACAAGAAGAAGAAAACGAGTAAACTGTCATTTCATTTTTTTCTTTTAAGTTATAATTAAGGGGTCATTGAGAAAAAAAGAAAATTTTGACCCCTTTTCTCACTATGTTTCTGCACTGCCGCTTAACATCTGCACATCTGAAACTTTGCCTGTGTCAGCGTAAATTCCAACCGTAACTTCATTTATGCCTCCTGCATAAGTGGCGGTGAGTCTCATTTCCACATACCAATAAGGAATCAACGCTACTGAATTACCTCGAGTATGAGGCACAAGTTGAACGGAAAAAGGCTGACCCTCTACGCTGAAATGAGAAACCTGTTGACCCTCAATGGTCCAAGTTAAAGTTTTCACGTAGTTTTGAGCAATATCTATCGCCTGTTGCCTGGAAGTAGCTAAGTCAGTGCTTCCTATGGTGAATAAGAAATAGCCATCTGTCATGGTTGTTAAGACATTGTTTTGGAAAGTCATTTGTAAACCTTTGGCTTGGTAGTCAATACCGTCTTGCGTATACATCCAAAGAAGCGTGACACTGCCGCCTGAAACAGTAATCTGCAGCTTCATATTACCCTGAACTACAGCTATGTTTTGTGTTGCGTTAACAGTGTCTAGAAGGTTGCTCATGTTTGTTAAGTATGTGTCACCAGAATAAGCTTTGTAGCGAGCAAGTATGCCTTTAGCGTTTTGTAGGACATCGTTAGGTTGGATCTGAGCAAAAATTGGTGAGCTTTCAATCATGTCAAGCTGATACCGTGAGAAATGATTGTCCCTAAAACGAAAATCTATGTTCAAGTTGCTTTTGGTGCTTGTAAGAGAGTACTGTATGACTTCTTCAGCAACACCACCGAAATCTGTTCGCCACTGCATCGTGTTACTAAGCAAAGAAATTGTGTAATTAGTAGTGTCAATTTGTGTTACGTTTTGAAGAAAATTCGCTACTTTATCTTCGCCCATTCCATAAGACAACAACTGCTGGTTTTCCATTGAAAGCGACTGTTTGGAGTTCGAGAGCTGGTTTATTGATATAAATTGAAGACCAGCCATGCCAGACAAAACTCAATACTGCAACCAACAATATTCCGACAACCGCTTTCCACCTAAAAGTCACAACACGACGTTTCGGCTCAAGTTCGTGAACTTCTTCAACACCCTTCATAGCACTTACAGTAGCTATTCCAAAAGCCGACAACTTATACTGTCCATTATCCATTTTAGAAATTAGTTCACCAAGACTTTCAAGATGGTAAGTCAAATGAGGAGTTGAAACATCAAGTTGCTCAACCATCTCCATGAAAGTCATGGGTTTCATGGCTAGCATTCGGAGAATCTTGCGCCTAACAGGATGTTTTAGCGAACTAAACATAGTTGAGTAAATTTCATCTTCGTGCGAGTCAGCCATTCAAACCCCTGCTAACTAAATACAGCCATTACCTATAAAATTTACATAAAAATAGCCTTATGAAAAAAGAAAAAAAGAGTTGCAGATGAGAATATATTCAAACTTAGTGTGTTTCTTTCTGTTTTAGTCACCTCGCTTTTGTTAAAGTTTTTTGGTGAAAACGCTTGATCCATTGACGACTTACGGTCTTCTTCTGAAAACTAGCATAAAGAATATCAGCGCTACCACAGCAGTTCCGATAATTCCTCCCAATATTATCCAACTCGTGAAGTCGCTTTCGTTTTGAGTAACACCGAGCATGAGTTCTCCTTTCGGTTCAGATGTGGCTATTGGAATTGGATCTTGAATGGGCGTCGGGGAGAGCTGAGGCATTTGTGTGATTATTGGAGTTGCGATTGGTTTAGAAGTGTTAGCGAGAACAAGTATTGCTGTTGGTGTGAGCGTTGGGGTCGGAGTTGTTGTGGGAGTTGCGGTTGCTTGAGGAGTAGGAGTTGGGGTCGGAATCGACGTTTGAAATAGCGAAGCCCAATTCCCCAAAGCATAAACTTTTCCGTCAAATGAGCCTATGTAAACAATGCCGTTGACAACTGCAGGTGACGAAAACAAGATATCCTCCAGTACGATATGACCAGATCATGGAACCATTGAAAGCATCTAAAGCGAAAACGTAGCCATCAAATGACCCATAATATACAACATTGCCCGCAACTGCAGGGGACGAATATACGTAGCCAGTGAATTGACGCGACGAATAAGGCGAGGTAAAGAACCAAATCTGCGATCCATCAGTAACGTTGAAGGCATAATAGCCGTTGCGTGCGCCAAAGTATACAATGCCGCCAGCAACAGCGGGCGAATCGTCCGCATGGTCACCTACGCCTATAGTTGCTTGCCAAATTTTCGAGCCATCATTTGCATTCAAAGCATATACTGTTCCGTTATCTGAGTTAACGTACACGACGTTGTTTACAATCGTTGGAGATGAATAGACAGGATTTCCTGTTTGAAAGTACCAAATTTGCGCTCCGTTATTTGCGTTCAAGGCGTAAACTCTGCCGTCGATTGAACCTACGTATACAATGCCATTTACGATTGCAGGAGAAGAATATGTTGAGCCGCCAGTAAGGAACGACCATCTTAACAAACCAGTGGTCGCATTTAGCGCGTAAATATAGCCGTTGTATGAACCAACGTAAACAACACCGTCGACTACAGCGGGAGATGACTCGATACCGCTATTTGTTGCAAATCGCCAAATTATCGAGCCAGTTGTGGCATTCAAAGCATCCACGTAACCATTGTGTCCGTTCCATAAGATTCCAACGTAAACAATATTATCAACAACAGCAGCAGATGATTCAACATTACTGCCCACGTAACTTTGCCAAATTAAAGAACCACTCGAAGCATTTAGAGCATAAAAGTAGCTATTGTTTGACCCGATGTAAACAACACCGTTTGCGACTACAGGAGATGAATAAATTAAATCACCAGTGGAAAATTGCCATAGCAATTTGTTGATTGGGGGTGTTGACGTAGAAGCCCCTGTATTCTGCAGGTCATGACGAAACATTGGCCAATCATCCGGAGCGGATCCATTAGTCAGCGATATTGCACCGTTATTGGACTGCAAATTGTTGTTTTGAGTAGCGCCTTTCACTGTTCCTAGAGAAATTCCTGAAGATAAAGAACAAGAAAGTAGCAGCGCCAAAACAGCAAAAACGATTATATCGCTCTTAAGTTTCACCCGTTTTCACCAATAGCTGCTAAATCTTGGTTGTGATAAAAGGGTTCTCGTCAAGGATTGTTTACTATTTTTAGTAAAGATTTCTTGACTAATAGTCAAACATGTCGTTTACAAAGATAAAACTATAATTAAACAAAAGTATGGCTAAAGCTAAATGCCATTTAAGTTTAACAATAAACGATGAAGCAGTGACGTTTCATCGCCTAATAGCCTGCTGGACTGCTTAGGTGATGCTTACGTTCTGAATATCGAAATACCGTTTTGCTAAAAATCGCAGACGTTCAGCGTTTTTGCCGTTCTTACCTATTGCGACGCCCTTGTCTTTGGGATTGACTGTTATGACTGCCATTTTTTTGCCATCAGTTCTTTCTGTGACGCGTATTTCTCTGACTGTTGCTGGTTTCAGGGCGTTTTTCATGAATGTTACTGGGTCTTCGCTGTATTCGATGATTTCGTGTTTTTTGCCTGTCATTCGTTCAAGTGTGTGGATGTTTCTGCCGCCTTTTCCTATTGCAACGCCAACTTGGCCTTGGTTTACGATGAATATTGCTCGTTGCTCTATTTCGTCAACAATGCAGTCTTTCACGCTGGCGCCGCTTATGCTTTCAAACAAAGCAATGTAACGCATTTCGTCGCAGGTGATTTTTATGCCGGTTGTCAGTTTTTTTCCTCCATTTTTTATTCTTCTTTAGGTTCTTCGGTTATTTTGAGAATATCTGAATCCCCAGTTTCCCTGATGCTTAAAGCTGATATAATGAAGAGTTTCTTGCAGACTTCGGCTAAATCCATTGAGCCACCTTTGTAGGTTACTACGGGGACATTTGAGATTTCTCCATAGTATTCTATTTGTTCTTTTATGTCTTTGGGACAGTTAGAGGCTAAAACAATCATCTTAGCCTTTCCGGTTTTAGCGTTTTGCAATGCGACATTGGATCCGAAGGATACTTTGCCTGTTTTCACTGCGGTCGCTAACGCCTTATCTATATCTATCATGCTTCTGTTTTTCCTCCTTGTTTTGCTTGTTTATCAAATGTTGACATGTACAATTCAACTAAGCCTGTGCCGATTGGTATTGACTGCCCGACTATAACGTTTTCTGTTACGCCAGCTAGAGGGTCACTTTCACCTTTCACGGCTGCTTCAACAATGTTAGGTACGGTAATTTCGAATGCGGCGCGCGCTAAGACACTTGCTTTCTTGCCGCTGATGCCATGTCGACCAATCTGCTGTACATCTCCTGTTGTTGTCATCATGTCTGCTACCAGCATTACGTGGCGTACATCTACGTCTAAGCCTTGATCTTCCAAGACACCTTTAGCTTCGTTAACTAATGCGTTTCTTGAAGCTTCTACACCGAGAGTTTTAGCGATTTCGTGAATGTTATTTGTTGATGTCCTTGATGTGTCTACACCGATAACTTCTAAGACTTTTGAGAGGTTTGAGCCGTCAGTGCGTATTACCCATTCGCCGCTTTCTTCAGTAACCAGCACACGTTTAATGTCTGGTACACCTTTAACTTGGAAGCCTGGAATCTTACCTAGCATTCGTTTTAGCTGTTCAGCTTTCTTGGGTTTAATTTGCACCGTGTAATCTGTTATTGTAACTGTTGCGTTTTGCAGTTCTAACCGTTCTTTAAGCTCATCCATTGTTATTGCTCTGTCATCCATCATGGATTTGCTTAGTTCAACAACAATTTCTTCGCGTACTGGATCTTCGTAGATTGCTGAAGCCAAGTTTTCAACTGAAGTGTAAATTATGTTTCTTGCGACTTCAACTGCGCTTTCTTTGCTCTTTGCATGTTCGCCCATTAAGTAGATGGTCATGATTGGCGTAGATGGAATTCTGCGTGCGTCGACTATTTCGATGAGTCTTGGTAAGCCTAAGGTGACGTTTTGTTCTTTGACACCAGCGTAGTGGAAGGTTCTAAGAGTCATCTGTGTGCCTGGTTCACCGATGGATTGGGCAGCGACAATTCCTACTGCTTCTCCTGGCTCCATCAGGGCACGTTTATACTGCTCGGCTGTTGAAGTTGTTGCTTTTATTACCGCTTTTTTGGTTAGTTTGTTTTTGGCGAAGCCTATTTTGAGTTGATTCAGCAAAATTGGGGTAAGCTGGTTTTCAACGATTTTGAGTTGCTTCTTGATTTCCTCTGAAGATGCTAGCTTCGCCTTTTTCTTCGCCGATTTTTATTTGATCGATAAGTCGGCTTACGTTGACTGCTTTGCCGTGGTCGCTTTTTGCTGGGTCAACACCGTCTTCGCCATATCGGAATTGGATGATGTCGCCTGCGGAATCGCGTACTGTGCTGTCGTATTCAAGTCGGATGTGCTCTAAGCGCATTAATGAGTCTTCTCTGCATGTAACCGCTTTGTTGTGTACGGACGGCTGTGTCGACTAGACCTTCTCTGCCACCCATAGCGTGGAAGAAGAATTCAATTGCATCTAATCCTGACTGGTAAGAGTTATAGACAAAGCCTCTTGCTCTTGGGCTTGGGTCGCCATCAACAAAGTGTGGCAGTGCTCGTCCAGCATAGCCTCGCAAGATACGTTTGCCTCGGACTGATTGTTGACCAACGCAAGCAGCCATCTGACCAATGTTCAAACTTGAACCTCTTGCACCTGCTCGAGTCATGACGATGCCAGCGTTGTCCAACGTGAAGTCGTCGTCTGCTATTTTGCCTGATTCATCTCTTGCAACTGCAAGTTCATGCATAACATAGATTTCGAATGATTCCTCCAATGTTTGTCCTGGTAAGCGTGGGAGGGTTCCGTTGCGGAAGTTTTCGATGTGTTCATCAATTTTCTTTTGGATGCGTTCCATGGTTTTTGCCATGCGACTTCGTGCTCGTGGCGAGAGAACTAGTTGATCGTAAGTGTAGCTGAAACCTCGCATTGAGATGTAAAGTTTTAGCAGATGAGTGATTTTGTTTAGGAATTCTCGTCCTGCTTGTGTGCCGTAATCTTTGATTATTCTGTGAAGAAGACTTTCAGATTGTTCTGCTCCAATGGATTTTCTATCGATGATGCCTGAGACTAATTGGCCATTTCTGACAACTACGTAAGCATCATGTTTGCATTCTTCTTCTAGACATTTAGTGCAGCCTTGGCAAATGTTTGCTTTAAGAACATAATTCAATGTTTTCGGTAGGAATAGACTGAAGATTTGTTTGCCTGACCACATAGGTTGTGGTTCTTTTATTTCAGGTATCGGCATTTCGCCAACGTATCCTGTTGTGGTAAGTAATCTGTTAACTTGGCTTCTGGTCAAGTAGTTTCCAGTTTTAGTAAAGTAATATGCGCTTGTGACGAAGTCTCTGATGGCGCCGATGATTGGTCCGCCGAATCTTGGTGAGAGGATTTGGTCTTGAACCTGCATTAACAGAAGTGCTTCAGTTCGTGCTTCTTCGCTTTGTGGAACGTGTAGGTTCATTTCGTCGCCGTCAAAGTCTGCGTTGTATGGTGGGCAGACGCATAGGTGTAATCGGAAAGTTTTGTAGGGCAATACACGAACGTAATGTGCCATGATTGACATGCGGTGAAGTGAAGGCTGTCGATTAAAGATTGCAATGTCACCGTTCTTTAGGTGGCGTTCAACGATGAAGCCTAATTCTACAGCTTCTGCAATTTTGGTTCGGTCAACAACGAATTCTAATCTGATACGTTTGCCATCTGGGCGAATAATGTAGAGTGCGCCTGGATAAGTTTCTGGACCGTTAATTACAAGTTTCTTCATTTCTTCAATGTTCCATGCAGTGATTTTTTCTGGAACAGATAAGCGCATGGCAACATCAACTGGAACTCCAACCTCGTTTATGTCAAGGTTTGGATCTGGAGAAATGACTGTACGTGCTGAAAAGTCAACTCGTTTGCCTGAAAGGTTGCTTCTGAATCGTCCTTCTTTTCCTTTGAGCCGTTGCGAAAGAGTCTTGAGTGCTCTGCCGCTTCGATGTCTTGCCGGCGGAATGCCTGATGCTTCATTGTTAAAGTATGTTGTAACGTGGTACTGTAATAGTTCTGAGAGGTCTTGGATGATGAGTGTTGGTGCGCCTGCTTCCATGTTTTCTTTCAAGCGTTGGTTAATTCGGATGATGTCTACGAGTTTGTGGGTTAAATCGTCTTCAGAGCGGATGCCTGATTCTAAAGTGATGGATGGGCGAACGTAAACTGGGGGTACAGGCAAAACTTGCAGTACCATCCATTCTGGACGCGCAACTTTGGGGTTGAAGCCTAAGATTTCAAGGTCTTCATCTGAGATGCGTTCAAGCCTTTCACGAATCATGCTTGGCGTCAATGGCTCTGAGCCTAGTTCAGTTTGCTCAATAAACTTTGTTGGTTTCTCAAAAGTGATTTTGAACTGGGCTGATGCACAGTAGGGACATTGTTTGGCTTTGATTTCAGTCATTATTTCCTTGTAAATTTCATCTGGAATTGTTCCTAAAAGCTCGTTAGTACCGTTCAATTCGTTGGCGTGCCTTCTTAGAAGCGTCTTCGGATAAGAGTATGCGACCGCAGCTGCGGCATGTTGCTTTTAAGAAGGTCAAAGATGATTTTTGTGAATTCAATATGTACGATGGGTACGGCTAATTCGATGTGTCCAAAGTGTCCTGGGCATCGGATGGCGGTGTTGCCGCAGGTTTTGCAGCGTTGCCTTGGCTCAAGGGTGCCTAGTCTGCCGTCCATTAAGCCGGCTGTGATGGGTGCACCGTCTTCGTCGTATGTGTCTGGGGTTTGGATTTCAACGACTGATTGTTTACGGAGATCTTTAGGTGAGATTAAACCGAATGAAATTTCATCCACTATTTTATGAATATACTCTTCCTGTGCCATGATTATGCCTTCTCTTTTAATCTTAATTTTGGAGTGATGCACAAGCTTTGAAGCTCTTGCAGTAGAAGCTTGAAAGCGTATGAGACGATTACTGGTGAAATCTTTGCTTTCTCGTCACATATTCTGCAGACATAACGTCTTTGTTTCATGTCAAAGTAAGCGATTTGACCACAGTTTTCGCATATGTAAAGAGTGTACTTGTCTGATTCTTCCAGAAGTCTGTCTCTTAGCAGCATGGCTGCGCCGTGTCCAATTAAGCAGTCTCGCTCCATTTCTCCGAATCTGAGACCACCACCTCGGGCTCTACCTTCAGTTGGCTGGCGTGTTAACATTTGAACTTGTCCGCGTGCTCTGGCATGTATTTTGTCTGCGACCATGTGGTGAAGTTTCTGGTAGTAAACTACGCCGACGAAAACGTCTGCAACGAATTTTTCGCCTGTAGTGCCGTTGTAGAAAACTTCGCTTCCAGTGTGGCTGATAGCCAAGTTTTACGAGGCTTTGCGTATTTCGTCTGGTCCTTCGTTTGAGAATGGGGTTCCGTCTGCTGGTCGACCTCTTGCCGACGCTGCTTTTCCTGCGAGTGATTCGATGAATTGGCCAATGGTCATTCTTGACGGAATAGCATGTGGGTTGATTATTAGGTCAGGTACAATGCCTTCGTCTGTGAAAGGTAAGTCTTCTTGTGGCACGATTAAGCCGATGACTCCTTTTTGTCCGTGGCGTGAAGCGAATTTGTCGCCGAGTTCTGGAATTCTTTGGTCGCGAACGCGCACTTTTACAAGTTGGCTTCCTTCGCCAGACATCGTTATGAATATGCCGTCTACGGTTCCTGTTTCTGAGGGACGCATGTCAACTGATGTGTCTCGCATTGAGGGTCCTTTTACTTCAAATTCTTTGTATTCTTCAAGGAATCTGGGTGGGCTAATTCTGCCAATTAAGACGTCTCCACCGACAACTTGCTGATTCTAAACTGATTATTCCGTCTGGTTCCAAGAGCCTGTAGTATTGTTCGCCTCTGTAGCCGCGGGTTCCTGGTTCTGGAACGGTGAATTTGTCTTTTAATCCTCCTAAGTATTGGCGGCATTCAGCTTCGTAAATTCGGTAGAATGTCGATCTGGCTAGGCCTCGGTCTATTGATGCTTTGTTGAAGATTAAGTGCGTCTTCCATGTTGTAGCCTTCGAAGCTGAGCACTGCAACGATGCAGTTTTGTCCTGTGGGGCGTTGTTTGTAGCCCATGACTTCCATTAATTCTGTTTCAACCATTGGAACTTGTGGATAATGCAGGATGTGTGAGCGTGAATCGACTCTGTGGTGGAAGTTTGTGCCGTAAACACCTAGAGCCTGTTTAGCCATAGCTGCTTGGTATGAATTTCTTGGTGACTGGTTGTGTTCTGGATATGGGATTGTTGAGGCGCATATGCCGAGAATTGTGTAAGTTGCTATTTCAACATGGGTGTTTTCTTTGTTGATTGTCGTCGAATGTTAAGGCGATGTAAGCGTTTTCTTCTTCTTCAGCGTCCAAATACTCGATTAATCCGTTCTTGACTACGTCTTCCCAAGTCCACTCGCCTAAACCGATCTTTTCGAAGTGTTTAGATTGAAGTTTTGGCTCGCCATTCTCAACGATTATGAGTGGGCGTCTAACTCTGCCTTCGTCACAGTTAGCATGTACTTCTTCAGTTTCTGTTTGCATTTTTGAGAAATAAGTAATGTTTGCTTCTGTAGATATTTCTCCAGCTCGTCTTTTCTCCCTGAAAGACTTCACTATGTCTTGAGGGTTGTTGCAGTAACCAATTATGTTTCCGTCAACGAAAACTTTAGCTCCTGAAATACGTAGCTCGCGGCTGGCTTCTCCTGCTGGAACAGATCCCATTTCAAAAAGCAATTGCTTTACTTTGTCAGGATTTACGCCGACGGCTATGGATGCGGATAATGCGAGGTTTTTGACAAGACCGCAGTTGGAGCCTTCAGGTGTTTCGTTTGGACAGAGGCGTCCCCAGTGAGTTGGGTGTAAGTCTCTGGCTTCGAAGTTAGGTTGGCTTCTGCTTAATGGCGATTGTAGTCTTCGGAGGTGGCTTAGGGTTGAGATGTAATTGGTTCTGTCTAAGAGTTGAGTGATTCCGACTCTGCCTCTTCCCCAGTTGCCTGTTGCTAATGCATGTTGGAAACGTTCAGTTATTATGCCTGGGCGAACTGCCGCTGAAACTGTTATGATTGGGCCTTTAACGCCTATGCGTTCAAGCTGATATTTTATGTCTCGTGTTAAGTTTCTAAATGAAACACGGAAAAGGTCTGCCAGAAGTGGACCACCGAGGCGCAGACGTTTATTCTTGAAGTGGTCTTTGTCGTCTGGTTGCCTTCTTCCAGTTTTTAATTGAATAACGCGGTAAGCCATTTCGCCTAGGAAAATTGCTTTTTCTTTGCGGTTTGCTTCACTTCTTCCAAGGTGTGGTAGGAAGTTTTTGTCAAGGGCGGTTTCAGCTTTCTGTAAACGATATTCTTCAACTTGTCCGTGAGCAACACGGTTTCCAATGAAGAGAATTGCGTCTGAAGGTGTGTCTACGCCGATGGCTTTTTCAAATGAGGCTGCAAGTTGGCTTTGCATTTCGCTGTCAAGTGAAACGGCTTCTGCAATGTCCTTGTCTTTTTCCAGGCTTAAGGCACGCATGATAACTACGAATGGAATTTCTGTTGGAACACCTGGCATTGTGACGTAGATTGCGTCATCTGATTTTAGTTTAAGTTCAATTCTTGCTCTGAAGCCGACAGTTGTTGAGAAGATTTTTGCTTGGAAAACAGGTGAGGTTCCTTTCTCGTCTATGTCGACGATTACGCGGTTAGGTGCCAAGTCTTCCATGGCAACGATGACGCGTTCGGAACCGTTAACAACAAAGTATCCTCCTTGATCGTCTGGGTCTTCTCCAGCAGCGATTAATTCTTCTTTAGAAAGTTGAGATAAGAAACAAAGTTTTGATTTGAGCATGACTGGAATGTTGCCGATGTAAACAAGTTCGGTGTCTTGCTCTCTTCCGTCAATGACGGGGGTCATTTCCAAAGCAATGGGAGCAGAATATGCCAAGTTTCTCAGTCGGGCTTCCATTGGATAAATTTCATGTTTTGTCCCATCAACCTCAGTTACATATGGACCGGTTATTCTTGATTGGGGGTCAATTACCCATATTTGTCCAAGTTTTACCTTGTATGGGCTTTCTGGAACTTCAATGGGGATTTCAGCGACTTCATCAACGACTTCTTGTAGTCCGTGGTCGATGAATTCGTTGTAGCTGTCAAGGTGCTGCCTTACTAGGCCTTTTTCGTTGAAAAAATGTCTTCAATAAATCATGGATGTCTTCTTTTTGGATAAGGGTGGTCAATTTTTCAATTCTCCATAAATTTTATGTTTTTTTGTGATTTTGTGAGTGTTTTCAAACTTCCATCTCCTTCAATAATGGGATCATCCAATTTGAAAAAGGGTTTGAGTTAACTTTTCTAAGAGCACAACAAACAGCTACATAGCCCACTAATAAACTTTTTCTTGCATATCCAGACTAAATTAAAGGTTGCCTAAACTTTCCTATAGCTAAAGCACCAAAAAAACTTTGTGTTGTTGCCGTTGCAAAGAGCAAAACTTAAAACAATCGATAAAATCGACTGAAGTCAGCAAAGAACACAGTCACCAAGTTAAGCGAGGCTAAAACGGCTTGAGAAAAAGTTTTTTTGCCAAAAATAGCCAGTATAAGTTTTCATTAAGAGAAGAAGAACACTTGCGTTGCCATTTTTGAGCAGTTTGCTTCAGGTTGCTTTTCTGTGGCAAAGCTTAAATTCTATGCAGGTTGCGTGTGCATTTGTGTGGATTTGTGCTGAAATGTGTCTAATTGTGGCAAAATGTGTGGAAACGTGTGATTCTGTCTGGAACTATGTAAACAAAAGTGAATCACCATGCCTTTAAACTCAAAAAGTCTTTTCAAAACAAAGTTGCTAACCAAAACCAATCTGATACAGATTCCCAAACTAGTACGGTGGCAGTATAAGCTAGAACCATCTGAGATTTTAAAAGTGACCGTATACTGTAACTGTTTTATGGGGTGCAAGGGAAAGTTTCTTTGCTCGGATGCAAAAAAATGGACGCATACGCATTCCAAACTTGACCTACGCCTTGCTTAAGCGTAATGAACGCAATAAGCCAAACTTAGAAGGATACGCAGTAGAAGTCACACTTGAACCAGCATAACATGACAACAATTTAATCCAATATTTGTGTCAGTATCTAGCGACTTTGTAACGGTTTCTCAGTTGACGCTGCCTTTTTTCCTGTGCCTCAGTCAACTTAGAATCCCCCGTCTTCACTTCATAAATTGTGGGCTCACCAACTTTGTTTCCGAAAAAATCTCGTTTCTGAACAACAAAATCTCCGCCCTCACGAATTTTTTGGCAATCATGCCCCTGCAAAGTCTGATCAAACGCAAAACGATCTCTAGCAATATTGCCTTTAGCACGCTTAGTTGAACCGAGCCTTCGGGAAATTTTCCCATGCGTTCAAGGGGCATCGTTTGAGTTTTGCTTACCCAATTAGGTTACCCTATACCTGCTATTTGGTGAAGGAATATTAAAAGTTCCTAAAGAAGCTACATGCATTTTGACGCATAAAGGAGGGCAGCTTTGACATCTGCTTTCTTAAGTTCGGGGTATTCGTAAAGGACTTCTTCTTCTGTTAAGCCGTTGGCTAAAAACTCGATTATAAGGTAAACTGGAATCCTTGTCCCCTTTATGACGGGTTTTCCAACAAGAATCTCAGGATCAACGGTGATTTTATCCAGCAATTCTTTCATGATAATAGCCGCCCATGAACGTGATTGAACATACTCAACCTGATACATTATAAATTATTCCTTGCGAGCGCCGTTCATTGTCTTAATTATTTCCTAAATGTAGTCCAAATATTCTTGTTTCATAATATGCACAACTACTTCCAAAACATGCTTGCATATCTTTGACTTAAGAGTCTGCTTTTAAGTTATAGATTTTGTCCATATATAGCATTCAATTAAGTCGGGCTAGCCAACAAATTTGAAAAAACTAATAAAGCAATAGGCACCCATTCTATTAATAATGGAAAGTGATGGCTTGTCTCTCCAACAACAAAGACTTGAGGAAATAAAAAAAATCCTATTGGAACACCATGGAAAAGCTAACCCAATCTCAGCAGGTAAAATTTCTGAAATGCTTAACATACCTCATGACGACACTGTATCTACCGCTAGAGCTCTCATAACTAAACTCATTCTTGATGAAGGAATGCCCATCGGTGCTTACGGTGACGGCTATTTCTATATCGAAACTGTTCAAGAGTTAGCCGAATATGTGGACTATTTAGACCAAAAAATTCTCCAGACCACAAACCGAAAAACAAAGATTATCAACAACTTTGAAAACAAGTACGGCAAATTAAACGGAAAATTCACCAAGATCGATGACTTTTGGTGAGCAACCAACAAGTTTGCGACCACAGTAACATCGTGTTAAAAATTAGTCTGCAACAAACGGGAATCGGCTAGTCCCTGACTTCTTGTTATAGCTTGCTCAGTTTGTGGAGTAGCGATTCTTTATTCTAAGTCAAGGTTGGAAAAACTTTATGCCGAATGTCAAAGGGCGTGTCCTCAAAGTGAACCTTTGCCTTAACAATTCTTTTAGTCTCAGGAGTTGAGCCGAAACCAATCTCATAGCCTATACTATTTCTTCCAAGCTCCCAAGCTACCTTTGTTGTTGTTCCGCTGCCCAAAAATGGATCAAGCACAGTATCACCTTGGAAAGTGAACATCCGCATTAATCGCTTTGGTAATTCATCTGGAAACATAGCAATATGCTCGTCCTGTTTAGCTCCCACAAATTCCCAAATACCGTTGAATAATAATCGCCACTCTTCATTTTCGATTTTCGCCTTTTCTTTAATCGACCTCTCAGGTTTCGGCGCTTTGCCTTTCTTCTTGAAAATTGCTATATATTCATAGTTATAGCTAACATAGCCGTTTCTTGGATAGCCGTATGACCCCATGACATTTGCCCCACCACTTGTATGGGTAGTCGGAATCTTTTTCCACATAATGCTTCCAAGATAAACAACGTCGTTAACATGCTTATTCATTATACTATTCACAACATATGCATGAAGCGGAACAATTTGGTAAGGTGTTTGCTCATCTGCTCTCAGGTATACATCGCCTATGTTAATACACATTCGGCAGCCAGGTGCCAAAACTCTTATACATTCAGACCACACCTTGCGAAGTCTCTTAATGTAAGTGGGCAATGTATCGTGAAAGCCTATTTGGTTGGGATTTCCATAGTCTTTAATGTTCCAATAGGGCGGGGACGTAACAACAAGGTGGACGGCCCCATCGCAGACTTCTTTCATTTTCTGAGAATTTTTGAAGTATATGCGATGTATTGTATCCTGAAACAAGGAAGAATTTATGTTTTCCACCGTCGGTTCTTGAAGCATAACATTGTATATGTAAATGTTAACTTTTAAGCCTTGTTCTAGGCAAAAATGTCTAGATTTACAGCATTGGACTATGGATTTTGCTTAGAAGATGTCTAGATTACAGTAAAAAGTTAGCAATAAAAGTGCAGTTCAGCAACACTTACCTTTTTGGAGTAACAACTAATCCTAAAATTTAAAAACCAACCCAAACAATACGTTATCGGTAGAAAAGCTTGGTTGGTAAAGTTTTTATAAGTTGCGGCCAACGAGAAGGCGAGAGAGAAATAGCAGAAAAAGTAAAAGGTTTACTGAAAGAAAAGTTTGCTTTAGAGTCTTATCTTGCTTTTAAGGTTCAAGGATTGGATGACATCATGAAAATAACTGAGGAATTAAAAGCCTCTGATTATTATCTCTTTATAGATTTCAAAAGAGCCGGAAAGCAGGATCTTGCTTGTTCATTATTTACACATCAAGAACTGGCGTTAGCTCACCATGTAGGTTTTAGAGACATAATAGCATTACAAGAGGAGGGAATGCCTCTGGAAGGGTTCCTGAGATACGTTCTTAGTAATCCAGAGCACTTCGAAACTGAAGAAGAGCTTTTACAAAAAATCGAGCAGTTAGTTAGAGACAAAGGTTGGAATAAGGACTACTCAAGGAATTTAGTTATCGCAGAAGTCAAAAAGTACTCACCTGTTGTTACTTATACCGATCAAACAGGGGCATTCACAGAATTCATTTGGCATGCAAAAGTTGTTAATAAGAGACCCGACATAGCTGCAGTTAATGCTGTTTGCATTTTAGACTCAATTACTGGACCGAACGGTATTGAATTAAAGAGTAAAGATAGAAGCTATCTAAAATGGGCACAACATACACAAAGTTATATGATAACAATTCTACCTCAAGATTTTGGAGTAATCGATATTTTTTCCGTGAGAGCTAGCCCATCAGGAGTATTTTTGCACAGCGCTTTAGATTCCCAAAGAGAGGCTATAATTCTTACAGAAGGATTGTATAAATTGAAATACAAGTTGTTTTCTTCAGGTTTCCCATTACTTCCGTTTATTGTTGAAGTAAATTATCATCCCTCAGACGGAACTAATTTTTCAAAAAACAATACAGAAGCACGCCTTCTCTAAGCTTAAATACTAAATTGAAAACCATTCGCCAAAATTACCAAACGCGATAATGCAGAATTTTTTAATGTAAAAAATGCTAAATGACAGAAGTTGATTGTTTTATTTTAACCCACGTTTTGCTTCGATAACCAAGCAAAGAAATTGTAAAAGTGGGAGTGCCGCAAGTTCGTTATAAACCAAAAAAAGTAATCATTTATTTTATATTTAATAGGCAAACCCAAAATAGCCCAGCGAGTTTAAACTTAAGGCGAAAAACCATGACCGACAAAGAACAAGAAATCACATGGGACCTAACAGAGCTTTTTCCTGAAAACAACAATTCATCGATTGATAAAAAAATAAATGAAACAAAAGCGTTAGCCGACATATTCGCGAAGAAATACCGCGGAAAAATAACGTCTTTTGACCCGCCCAGTTTGCTTAGTTGTCTTCAAGAACTTGAAGATTTTTACATCAAAATCGGTGATTTTTCGCTTTTTGCAAGCCTTTCCTTTTCAGCCAATATGACGCTACCCGAGGTGCAGGCACTCTACGACAGGGTAAGCAAGCTTGAGGCGGAGATTGGGAAGCAGTTAGCGTTCTTTTCTTTGGAGTTGGGAGCGCTCGTTAAGGCTAAGCCCGAGTTGATTGCAGAGCCTGTTTTAACGGGTTATCGGCACATGTTAGAGCGGGTGCAGCGGCGAGTACCTCACCAGTTGACGGAGATAGAAGAACAACTTATCATCGAAAAAGACCAATTCGGCATTCAAGCATGGGAGGAGCTACAAAGCAAATGGCTCAACACCCGCATGTTCGACGTTATGGTTTTAGGAGAAAAAAAGACGCTTAGTTACGGCGAAGCTACCGGGTTATTGTCTCATCCTGACCGTTCAACGAGGGAATCGGCGAACCGTTCAATTTATGGGTTACTTAGCAAAGATGGCGAAATATTCTCCTCAGCCCTCCGCAGTATCTGCAACGACTGGGTCACCGTTTCCCAACGCAGAAAATATGCCTCACCTATGGATCCAAGCCTCATGAATAATGACACTGAGGAGGCGATTGTTGAGAATTTACTCCACGCAGTAGAGGATGGTGCGGATATATATCGACGCTATCTCAAACTAAAAGCCAAACTGATGGGTTTGCCGCTGCTTGGTAACCATGACATCGTTGCACCCCTGCCTGATTCACCCGAGCGAAAGTTCACGTTTGAGGAAGCGCAAAGCCGGGTCACAAAAGCGTACAGCCGCTTTGACCCAGAATACTCAACTGCCGTCAAAGAAATGTTTGTTAAACACCGTATTGACGCGAACCCTCGATTTGGGAAACGTAACGGCGCCTTCTGTGCAAGTTGGTATCTGGGCAAATCGGCTTTTGTCCTTGACAACTTCAATGGAACCTTAAGTGATGTTTTCACATTAGCACATGAATTGGGACATGCAACTCATGATTATTACATGTCTCGAAATCAAACTCTGATGAACACGAGCGTTCCATCTACCGTTGCGGAGACAGCATCAATCTTCGGCGAACTACTCCTAGCCGACTTACTTCTAAGTGAAACAAAATCAGACAAGGAACAAAAAGCAATCCTATGCCAAGTTCTCGATGAGGCGGGCATGACGACGTTCCAAGTTACAGCCCGAGTCTGGTTCGAACAGGCACTTTACAAATCCATACAACAAGGCGAATACTTAGATTACAAGACAATCTGCAGCCACTGGACCAAAGCCCGCGACCGCATCTACGGCGACTCTGTAACATGGTTCCCCGAAATGGAAGCTGAATGGACCATGAAACCACACTATTATATGGCAAACTACCGCTTCTACAACTACCCTTATGTCTACGCTCAAATGTTTGTCTACACACTTTATGAGCAGTACCTAAAGGAAGGCAAGGCATTTGTGCCTAAGTTGGTGAAAGCTTTGTCATCAGGCAGTAGCGTATCGCCGCTGGGAATCGGCAAAATCGTCGGCTTGGACGTGTCAGATCAGAGCGTCTGGACGGGCGGCTTAAAAGTGTTTGAACGCTTAATCGCTGACCTAGAGAAAGTCGTGTAAACCCGCTATAGCGAAGGGCAAATGATTAATAAGAAAGAAAACGGAAAGTCTGTAGCCCAGAAAATGTGTGCTGAGGTAACCAAGCCAGGTCAAAGGTGAAAGAATATGCTGCGAGCGTGTTCCACTAAGGACTCAAGATCTAACATTTGGCCGGCAAAGGCCTGATGGGAAATCCTTTCCCGCAGGGGTTCGCAGGTTCGAATCCTGCCCTCAGCACCATAAACTTTCTCAAGCTTCGGAAACAACATTAATTACTTGAGTGCATAATTTATTGTGCGAGAGCCTTTGGATGACACAAACTGTTCCAGTTCCGTTGCCTTTGCTTAAAGAACTCTATGAACATTTTGACAGGATAGAAGAAATTCTAGCTTCCCTTGAAGAGCTTTCTGACAAAGAGGGGTTAGAAAGAATAGAGAAAAGGCTTGAAGAATATAAGAAAAAAGAATACATTACCGTTTCTATTCCTGAGGAAATAAGAGAAGCTCTTTTGAAGGACTAAAAAATTTGCCCTATAAGCTCATTTTCTTACACAATTTCAATAGCAGTTTGAAAAGCTTCCGAAAACTGGGAAAGAACAAGTTCTGAAAGGACTTGAAAAAGCTGCTGGTGACCCTTATGCTGGAACACGATTACAGGGGGAGTTGATAGGTTTATGGAGATGGCGCATTGGTAAGTACCGTGTAATCTATTCTTTAGATGAAAAAGAAGGCAATTTAGTGTTCGTGGATGTTGGCTTACGAAATCAATCTACGAATAAAGTTTCGCAGGTTCAAATCCTGCCCTCACCACCAACTACATTAGTCCTTGTGAAGTGAAATTTTTAATACATCTTAGCACCCTTAAATGGGTAACCTTTATTCGGTGACTTGGTTGGCTAGAACAGTCTTGACAGAGGAGGATAAGAGAGACCTCAAAATCATAGCTTTGGAGCTCTTAGAAATTCGTAAACTCGTCGATAAACTTGCTGAAACCCTGGTAAACCTAAGCGACAAAGAACTATTGAGGGCTTTAAATGTAAGCCAAGATGACCTTAAAGAAGACCAAGTAGACCGTTACAAAGAAACGTTGGAAAAGCAACTCGAAATTGGTGAAAAAGAATTTCGATTATAGTTGACTTTAGCACCTGAATGAAATATCCTTTCCCTCGGGGGTTCGCAGGTTCGAATCCTACCCTCATCACCATAACCAAATCTGATTTGTGAAAAAGACCGCCAATTATCTGTTATGACTGTTAGTCTGCAATCACAAATTCTTATATCCAAAACCAAGCTTCCAAGCCTTAGTAAGGCGAAAGATTATGAGGAAAATAATTTTAGCCATGCAAATGACTCTTGACGGTTTCTCAACTGGACCCAATGGTGAAATGGATTGGCTTCCACCCTTCGACAATGAAGAAGCTTGGAAGGATCTTCACCAAGAAATGTGGAACCAGATAGACAACGCAGACGCAATGCTGCTTGGACGAGTGACCTACCAAATATGGGAAACATACTGGCCTGCCGCCGCAAGTAATCCTAAAAGCACAGAAAACGACAGGAAATTCTCGCGTTACGCTGAAGACACACAGAAAATCGTGTTTTCAAATTCACTTGACAAGGTAACTTGGAAAAATACCCGATTAATCAAAGATAACATTGTTGAAGAAGTTATGAAATTGAAGGAGCAATCGGGCAAAAACATGTATTTAGTCGGTGGAGCCACTTTGGCGCAGACGTTTACAAAGCTGGGTTTGATTGATGAATACAATATTATTGTGCACCCAGTAATTTTGGGTAATGGGAAGCCCTTGTTAAGAGATGTAAATGTTAGGCGAAACCTAAAACTTGTGAATACGAAGACGTATAACTCAGGCGCTGTCGGGCTAAGTTATCAATCAGTGAAAGTGTAGTAGCGAATCAATCACTGTAAATGGTCTCCTCATGGAATTTGCAAATTAGTGTTGTTTCATGACAGCGAAGATTATTGATGAGCCCGCTTTAAGGGAACAAGTTAAAGTTTTTAGAGACAGGTTCGATGCAGGCAAGCTTCTTGCAGAAAAACTTCAGGAATACTCTCATCAAGAGAATGTTATTGTATTGGTTATTCCTGCGGGAGGAGTCCCAGTCGGCAATGTGGTTGCGAAAGAACTTGATCTCCCAATGGATGTGGTGATTGTTAGGAAAGCTCAAATTCCATGGAATACAGAAGCGGGATTTGGAGCTGTAACGTGGGATGGAGTAACTGTCCTAAATGAACTTCTTGTTGAACAGCTTGGCCTGACAAACGAAGATATTGAAGAATCGATCTCTGAAACTAAGAGAAATATTATGGAGAGACTCAGAAAGTTCAGAGGAAACAAACCATTGCCGGAACTAAGGGACCGGGTAATTATTCTGTTGGATGACGGGCTAGCATCTGGGTTCACTATGCTGGCTGCAGTTAGGTCTTTGAGGAAGAGTCTACCTAAGAAAGTAGTTGTAGCCATTCCGACTGCTTCTTTGGGTGCTATTGACTTGTTAAGGTCTGAGGTAGACGAAATTGTTTGTCTTAACATTCGAAGTGGGTCATTCGCAGTTGCGGACGCTTATGAAAACTGGTACGACTTAACGGATGAAGAGGTCCAAAAATTACTCTTAAAAAAGAGTTAGTAAGAACTTAGTTTTTAGGTTAAGTTTTTAGGTTAAGTAGGATTTTACAGTTTTATACCTAAGCCTTCTGCTACGCGTTGTCCATATTCTGGTTCAGCTTTGCTGAAAATCTCTAGCTCTCGAAGTTGAATTTCTTTGTTCGCGTTTCCAAGGTGAGACACTATGTTTCCAATCAGATGATTGCGGTCTACCTCGTTCATGAGACGATATAGATTTCCCGGCTGTACAAAGTCATCGTTTGGATGCATGTACCGTTGCCGGATGGCTTTTCCTGCAACATCAAAGGCTGGCTCCGAAGCTTCAATATCTGGTTCTGGACCTCCAAAGCTGTTAGGGTAATAATTTGGTGCGTCTGCTTCGTTTCCATCAAAACGCATGTAACCGTCCCGCTGATAGTTTTTTGCTTTAACCGCTTTAGGCTGGTTAACGGGCAATAACAGATAGTTTGCTCCCAAACGATACCTATGTGCATCGTGATAAGCAAAGAGACGTCCTTGAAGCATCTTGTCAGGCGAAGCGCCGATGCCTGGCACAAAGTTAGCTGGGCTAAATGCTGCCTGTTCTACTTCAGCGAAATAGTTTGAGGGATTGCGGTTCAGCACCATCTTGCCTACATCAATCGGTGGGTAATCGCCATGAGGCCAAACTTTTGTCACGTCAAACACGTCGAAACGGTAAGTTTCCGCGTCTTTGACGGGCATTATTTGCATTTGCAATGTCCATGAAGGGTATTCGCCCCTTTTAATGGCGTTATGGAGGTCGCGCGTTGCATGGTCAGGATCTGTTCCTTTCATGTGCTCGGCTTCTTCTCGATTTAAGTTTTTGATGCCTTGGTCGGTTTTGAAGTGGTATTTAACCCAGAAGATTTCGCCATCGTCATTATACCATTTGAATGTGTGGCTTCCATAACCGTTCATGTTGCGATAGGACGCCGGAGTTCCTCTATCCGAGAACAAAATGGTCACTTGATGAAGCGACTCAGGAATCAAGGACAAGAAGTCCCAAAACATGTTTGGGTCTTTGAGATTTGTTCCAGGATTGCGTTTCTGTGTGTGAATAAAATCTGGAAACTTTAGTGGGTCACGAATAAAGAATACTGGCGTATTGTTTCCGACAAGATCATAGTTGCCGTCTTCAGTGTAGAATTTTACTGCGAATCCTCTTGGATCACGTTCTGCGTCCGCTGATCCTTTTTCGCCGCCTACTGTGGAAAATCTGACGAAAACTTCTGTGCGTTTTCCGATTTCAGATAAAAATTTGGCTTTTGTATATTTTGATAGTTCTTTTGTTACTTCAAAATATCCGCCGGCGCCAGCACCTTTGGCATGTACAATTCGTTCAGGTATTCGTTCACGGTTAAAGTGTGCTAGTTTTTCAATCAGATGGACATCTTGAAGCAGAAGAGGCCCATTGTTGCTTACGGTAAGAGAATTTTGGTCGTCTGGAACATGGGCACCTTGGTTTGTTGTTAAAGATTCTTTCATAAAATTTCCTGCTTTGTTTCAACAAAGCTCAATTAAACAAAAGCTTCATTTGCTTATTTAATATTGTTATGAAATACGGTTTCGAAAGAATAAGAAAAGCAAAGTTGCGACACAATTGTTCGGAAAGAAACCATTTCTTTTGGAGCTCAAACGGCTGCATGTATTTTTAAAGAAGCTAATTTAGTAGAACAACAACGGTTGGTGTTAGCACTGGGTGTTGTTTTTCTCTGATAGAATAAGAAGGACGGCTGGAAATAGCACATCCTACTTCTTCTCTGCTTTTAAAAGAAGAAGAAAACCTGCAGGGGCACACTTCTTCTTCTTCTTCTGCTTGCTAAAACTAGGTTCTAAGTTTTGTTGAAAAATTTGCTTAAAGGATTAACGCATGAAACGCTAAAATCCTAATATGGTTAAAATTATTAGGGCCATTCCAAGGGCAAACGTGTATGCGGCAAAGTAATGGAACCTCTTGGTTAGTACCAGTTTTTTCACAAGCACTATGGCAAAATATCCGGCAATCACGGCAAAAATCAAGCCCACTAAAAGATTCAGAGGACTAACGCCAACACCCTGTGAAAAAGTACCTCGTTGATGATAAGCCTCGACACCTAAATCGCCAATTATGGCTGGAATAGAAAGCAAAAAGGAGAATTTGAAAACCATTTCCCGCTTTACACCTTGCAAAAGCCCGCTTGATATTGTTGAGCCGCTTCTTGAAAGTCCTGGAAAACTGGCGGCCCCTTGAGCTGCACCCATGACGAGTGCTTGGCGGTACGAGATTTGGGTTTGGTTTTCTTTGCCAAACTTTGATGAGAACAAAAGCGCGGCGCCAATCAGGAAAGTTATGCCGATTATTAGGATTGTTTGATAGGTGTCGCCGATGTAAAAGTCGTAGAGTACCCCTATTATGCCAGTCGGGATTGTTGCAACTACGATTAGAGGAATGAATCTCCCGTACTCGCTGTGGAAGTCCCTGTGCACCAACGCGGTAAGTATGACTTTGATGTCATGCCTGAAATAGAAAATAACAACCCCAAGTGTGCCTATGTGCAAAAACACATTGAAAAGCGGTGTCGCGGAGAACCCCAGAAAATGCTCAGCTATTCGCAGGTGAGCGGTGCTGGAAATAGGTAGCCATTCAGCTAATCCCTGGATTAAACCGAGAATTATTGTTATGATTATTTGGGCAAGCAATTACTGGCACCTTGCAAGAGTTAGTTATATTTCCTAAACGTAATTCTAAATGTATTAATAGGTTTTGCAGAAATGCACCTTTGAAAAGAGTTTTAACCTGCATTATTAATTGTTTAATTAGGTATTTTATTGTTAGAATTTTTGGTTGCAGTTGTTGTCGTAGGTTTCTTTGCAGGCATGACTGCGTCCGTGGCAGGATTTGGCATAGGAAGCTTTCTCACACCGCTAGTAAGCATTCAAACTGGAACCAAAGTCGCAATTGCACTTGTTTCGTTGCCTCATTTCTTTGGTTCAGCTTCACGTTTTTGGCTTCTGAAATCCAAAGTTAACCGCAAAATACTGATACGCTTTGGCTTGTTAAGCGCTGCGGGAGGAATAGCTGGAGCACTCGTTCACGTCTTTTTCGTAAGCAATCTTCTGCAAATTATTTTTTATGTTATGCTGATCTTAGCTGGAATCCTCGGGGTAATTCAAGTTTCCGAGCGGTTACGTTTTGGAAAGATAGGAGCAGCCGTTGTTGGTCTTGCTTCTGGATTTTTCGGTGGATTAGTTGGGGAGCAAGGGGGCATAAGAGCGGTTGCTCTGCTTAATTTTGATGTTGAGAAGGAAGCTTTCATTGCAACTGCTACTGCGACGGCATTAATTGTTGATGCAGTTAGAATGCCAGTTTATTTCTTGACGCAATACAATCAGGTAAGCCAATTTCTGCTTATCCTAATTTTTTCGTCAATAGCCGTGATAATAGGCACTTTTGCAGGCAATTTACTTTTAAAAAAGATACCTGAAAGATCGTTCAAACGAATTGTGTCTTTGCTCAGTCCTTGTCTTAGGTATAATTTTACTAATTTTTGCGTTAGCATGAAAGAAGAGCACTTGAGCAAATAGCAAAATGGCAAGTATAAAATAAAGAAAAATGTAAAAGGCTTGGCGCTTTTTTTATTTCGTGTTTTCTTTTGGTTCTTGGAGCAGCTTTTTGATTGCGTTAATTCTTGCTTTCTGCGCCAGCACGTCGCTTGTGACCAATGTTAATGCTTCTTCAGGACACCATTTGACGCATTGTGGTCCATCTGCTTTGTCTTTGCATAAGGTCGCAGACGTAGACTACTTTGGTTTCTGGATGAAGCATTATGGCTCCGTAGTCGCAGGCTTCGATGCACCAGCCGCAGCCGTTACATTTGTCTTTGTCCAATACAATGTTGCCTGTATCTTTTGATTGTGTAAGTGCATCTCGTGGACAAGCGGCTACGCATGCTGGGTCTTCGCAGAGTCTGCATGTAACTGCCATGTTAGCTACTTGGTTAACGCGAACAACGCGAATGCGTGATTTGAGCGGGTTGAAGGCTTTTTCTTTAGTAAATGAGCAAGCGTACTCGCAGACTTGGCATCCTACGCATTTTTCTGGGTCAACAGAAACGAATTTTCTTTCGTGTTCTTTTACCATTTCTAATCCTCTTTTCCTTCGACGATATTTGATAAATCTTCCAAACCGAGCTTGTTGAGTAGGGCTTTTGTTGGGACACCGTCTGCTGTCCAACCGCGTGCTTGGTAATAATCGTCAAGTAACAGGTCAAGTTCATCTTGAGTTACTACTGCACCTTTTGCGGGTCCATCATCAGGGATGGGTTGATTCATAACTTTCCATGGCAACGTGTCGTCTTTGCGGCTTAATCCTTCGCGGACGTTGATTAAACGTGCAAGATTGTTTATTCGTTCGCCAGCTACACCGAATTCTTGAGGCGACATCTCTATCCCAGTTACCAACGTGTACAGTTTTGCCATATCAGCTAATTCTTTGTATAGTGTGCCTTTAGCGTTTTTGCAGATGATAAGTGAATCAATTAACGCGTAAACATCTTCGGAATCTTTAACGAGTTTGCCGCGTCCTTTTTCAGCTTTCAAACGGTCAACTTTTCCTGAAAGGTCTAATGCGTATGCGCCACTTCGGTTGTGGTCTGCGCCTCGGAAAGAAACTGCAAAACTTAAAGCAGTTGTTTTGAGACAACGCAAATCGTAGCCTGTAACTTCTAAGCCCTTAATATTTTGGGCAAGCTTTTCTGAGCCTTTGCCGATTTTTTCTGCAGCTACTTTTACGCCGTCAGCCAGCATGTCGCCGATTCCTTCTCGTTTACCTATCTTTTCCAAAAGTTGAATGAGGGCTTCTGCGTTTCCAAAGTGAGCGTCAATTCCGCCAAGCTCTTCATGTGTGAGGATCCCGTTTTCGTGGCAATCCATTACGAAACTTACGGTTACGCCTGCACTTGTAGCGTCTAAGCCGTAGTAGTTGCAGAGTTCAGCTGCTTTCACTATGGCATCAAGTTTATCTACGCCACAGTTTGGTCCAAGCGCCCAAATATTGTCATATTCCATTCGCGCCATCGTTCCCTTGTAGGGTCCTTCCCTAACTACTGCTTCATGCTCGCATCGCATGGCGCATGAGTTGCAAGCAATTATTTTTGCTATGTACCTTTCGTTTAATGCTTCTCCGCTTACTTTTTCAGCGTTCTCAAAATGAGCATTATTATAATTGCGGGTCGGCAAGCAGTACAAAGCGTTTTGTATCATGATGTTTTCTGCTGTTCCTAAAGTTCGGTATTTCTGGGCTGCTGGTCCTTTCATGCGTTCATGAAATTCTTTGACCATTTCCATGAACTCGTCTGGTTTAGCAACAACGATATCATGGGTTCCTCGGACAGCGATGGCTTTAAGGTTCTTTGAACCCATCACTGCGCCTAAACCTGTTCGTCCGGCAGCACGAGTTTTCTCATTTATTATGCTGGCGATTTTTGATAGTTTTTCTCCGGCCAAACCAATGGATGCAACCCGAACGTAATAATCACCAAGTTCATCTTTAATTGAGTCTTCAGTTTCAGAGGGTGATTTACCCCAGATTTTTTCGGCATCAAGTAGTTGAGCTGAATCATCATCAATCCACAAATAAACTGGTTTCTCAGCTTTTCCAGTCAGGATAACCGCGTCGTATCCTGCTCTTTTCATTTCTGCTCCAAAAGTGCCGTGACTTACTGCTTCTCCGACACCGTGAGTTGCTGGTGATTTTGATATAAAGGCGTGGCCGTTTCCGCCTGTAGGAAACATTGTTGCAGAAACTGGGCCGACTGTTAAAACCAATGGGTTTTCTGGGTTGAATGAGTCAACGCCTGCTTTTGAATTGTCTAGCCAAAGTTTCATTCCTAAGCCTATGCCGCCAATATATTTTTTGGCAGTTTCCTCATCTAATTTTTCAAAAGTAATTTTGCCTGTAGTTAAGTCAACGTGTAAAACTCTACCTGCGTAACCGAACAAACCTTGTTCCTCCGATTATTTTTACTATTAGGCAGTTGAAAAGTATATTAACTTAATGGGTTTGTATTTTGGAAATTCATGGCTTAAATAAAGCTTTTTGCTGCCGTAATGCATAAAGAATAACATCGGTTTTTCAAATAAATCACCTGCTAAATCTCGAATTTGCGCTGGAAAAAAGATATGAGATGCTTTAATCAATTTCATATTACTAAGTCGCTAGTAAGGTCAAAAAAATGAAAATAAAAGTACATTACATAAGCTTGGTCAAAAGTTTTACAAAAACAAGCCAAGAAGAATTCGACCTCAAAGAAGATACATCACTAGTCGACCTACTAGATAAAATCGCCAGCTAAATATGGAAAACCACTTACCTTGGAAGTCTATGACCCAACCAAGAAAGAAATGAAACCAAATTTCGTAGCATGGTAAACGGCATCCACATGGACCAACTAAAAGGCGTAAACACACCACTAAAAGACGGCGACAGCGTTATTCTTATGTCCCTAATGACGGGCGGATGAAACTGGCTAAAAATGAAACGCCAAAAACGGTCTACTGGCTGGAAAACAAGCTCTACCTAAACATAACCAATCGATGTTCGAACTGCTGCTTTTTCTGTCTTAGAAATTTTAAGCAGGGCGTGGGCGGTTTCAACCTTAAACTATCAGAGGAGCCAAGCGTTGCGCAAATTACACCGAGCTTAGCGAGGTTTTGCATATGCGAATTGGGATGAAGTGGTTTTTTGCGGTTTCGGCGAGCCGACTGAGAGGTTGGATGTCTTGTTGGAGGTTGCACGGTGGATAAGGCAGCATTATGGCAGACCTCTGAAAATCAGGGTGAACACAAATGGGCATGGTTATCGTGCTTAATCGAGGCAGGGATGTGGCGGCGGAGTTGAAGGCGGCTGGCGTTGACAAAGTAAGCGTGAGCTTAAACGCAGGCGACAAAGAAACTTACAATGAGATTTGCAAACCAACTTTTGCTGATGCGTATGAGGCAGCAATCGATTTCATAAAAAAAGCCAAATCTGTGCTTGAAGTTGAAGTGACGGTTGTACGGATGCCAGAAGTGGATATAGCCAAAGCGCAGGCTGTTGCCGAAGCGTTAGGCGTTAATTTCAGGGTCAGAGAGTACATCCCTTGTTTTTACTAATGCAACCAATGGTGAACAGAGGCTGTTACCTGAACAGTTAATATTTGCCGAGTATTTTTCTTTATTAGGTAACGATGACTTCTGAAGAAGATAAATTCTGCGTAGAAAAGCCAGAGCAGAAAGAAGCAGAGGAACATGAAAGTAAACGTGTCATAATTTCCTTTGCAGTTTTGCTTGGCTTAACCGTTCTGATAGGTGGTTTGCTTGACTACCTTTTTGCAGGAGTCCCCCTTGGCTTTAACCTGCCAATAATAAATGTCCCAGCCACGTTAACCACAATTTTGTATTATGTTTCAGTTCTCTCTGCTTCCGCATACATTGGCGTGAGTGGGTCTTCGAGAACTATTTGTTGAAAAAAGATTTTCTGTTGAATTTCTGATGGCTGCTGCAGCATTAGGTGCCCTATACCTTAATGCACGATTTGAAGCGGCAACAGTACTGTTTCTTTACTCGATTGCTGAATATTTTGAAGGCTACATAGAGGATAGAGCAAGGCGAACTGTTGAGAAACTGTCTAAGTTCATGCCCGACCAAGCAAGAATCGTCGCTGATGGAGACGGAAAAAATTGTAAGAGTCAATCAAGTTGAGCCGAACATGACTTTGCTTGTCCGTCCAGGTGAGCGGATACCTTTAGACGGCAATGTTGCTGATGGTTTCTCACATGTTGACCAAGCCGTCGTAACCGGCGAATCAGTGCCTGTAACTAAGAAAGTTGAACGACTGCGTTTATGCAGGCACATTAAACATGAGTGGTCCTCTAAAGATAACTGTCACAAAAAGAGCCAGTGAAACTCTTGTCTCAAGAATAATAGTGCTTGTTGGGTCAATCGGGCAAACGAAAGGCATCGATAGAAAAACTTGTAGACCGATTCGCAAAAATCTATGTGCCAATAATTATCATATTAGCCGTTTTAACCGCTGCCGTGCCATCATTGGTTTTTGGCATGTCTTTCCATACGTGGCTGTACCGTTCGCTTATTCTTCTTGTGGTTTCTTGCCCAAGCGCCTTCATCATTTCGGTTCCCGCAACAGTTTTTGTAGCAATAACAATTGCAGCTAGAAGAGGTGTAATAATTAAAGGCGGAATCTACGTTGAAAAATTAGCTAAGGTAAAGCGAGTAGTTTTTGATAAAACTGGCACTTTAACGATGGGCAGACCCGCGGTTCATGAAGTAAGGCTTACGCAAAGAACCGAAGAAGAAGCGTTGGCTTATGCTGCTGCACTTGACCAGTTTTCCAATCATCCTGTTGCTCAAGCCATTGTTCGACGGGCCACAGAAAGAGGCATTGACCTAAGCAAGTTCAAAATAACTGATGTCACCGAGGTTCCAGGAAAAGGCATCGTAGGTAACGTTAATGGTGATTTTGTCGCGGTTGGAAATTTAGAGTTAATGAAACAGTTCGATTGTAATTGTTCGGAAGCCTTCGCAATTGATGAAGCTGATACTCACACTTCGGTCTGTGTTTCTGTTGGCAGAGAGGGGTTTGCGGCAGTTTGCGTTGTTGACCAAGTTAGGCAAGATGCACTCAAAGCTGTAAGTGACTTGAAAAAAACTGGCATAAAAACCGCTATGTTAACTGGCGACAGAACAGAGATTGCCAAGGAGACAGGGGATATTTTGAAGATTGATGAGGTTTATGCGGAGCTGTTTCCAGAAGACAAACTCAAATGCATTGAAGAAATGAAGGGCAAAGGTGGGCTTGTGGCAATGGTGGGCGACGGCGTTAATGATGCTCCTGCACTTGCCGCTTCAGATGTTGGTATAGCCATGGGTGCAGCAGGGCGTTGATGTTGCCCTCGAATCAGCAGACATAGTGCTCGTGAAAGATGAGCTGGCACAAATTCCATACCTCATAAAATTAAGCGATAAAACAATGAATATTGCAAAACAAAACATTGCGGCATCACTTGTAATAAAACTAATTTTAGGAGCTTTAGGAGTAATCGGCGTAACAGGTTTGCTGGCAACCGTCATTGCAGGTGACGATGGAGTCACGATGCTGCTCTTGCTGAATTCTTTGCGGCTTGAAAGAATAAAGTAGCATGTTTCTCGACTTGACCCGAGAGCTTCATAGGTTATTTATGAAAAACTAATTAAGCAAAACATTTAGTCAAATGAGTCATGCCTAAGACTTATCCGAAGACTCAGCCTAAAAAGACGAAGCCGAAGAAAACCAAGTTTAAAGATCAGCCAAAACCAGTAAGCCTTTTGAAAAGCAAAACGTACTGGATAGCCTTGACGTTAATTATGGTGGTTTTTACTTTTGCCTATGGATTTTTAATGAATATTTCTTTGCGAAAAAGAGGCATTGATATTGGGCACCATTCTTGCGGTGATAGGCTTTGCATTCTCTCTTGGGTTTAAACCTTCAAGCTACAACAAAAAAGCAACATTCATTTTTGTTGGAGCATCCGTTATCGGCTTCGGCATTTGGGCAGCAATCGTGCTTTCCTTTAATGCAATTGGGATTAACTCGCAAATTGCAAGTTCGATAGGTATCGACTTTTTTGCTATAACAAGCCTGATAATCTGTTTGGCTTTGGGAGCATTCATCGGCGACTTGATAGGCAAAAACAGAGAAAAAATAGTTTTGTTTTCGGATAAATTCAGAAACTAGCTTTCTTTATTTTGGCAATAAAGTCTTGATTTTTCCATTTTCCCCAGAAACTTTAAGAGCACAATCATTTAGCATCTTCACTACATCATTAGCAAGGACAGATCTGCATTGAAATTTGGAATAATGACGCGAAATCCCTGAAGCATGGAGCAGCACACAAGTTCGGGAAGCATTAACAAAACGAGGCATACCTTACGAATGTTTCACTTTTCCAAAACTTGTCGCAAGACTCGCGTACAAACCCTACTTCAAAGTTAACGGCACCAGCATCCTTGACGATTTAGACGCACTCATTATCCGCCCGATTGGACGCGGTTCACTTGAAGAACTGGTTTTCAGAATGGACATGCTCTACAAGCTTGAACGTCAAGGCTTCTACATGGTGAACCCGCCAACAGCCATTGAGCATTGTGTTGACAAATATGATATTTTGGCGCTCCTTGAAGATGTGGGCGTTCCTGTTCCACGGACATTAGCCACGGAAAGCGTAAACGAAGCGCTCAAAGCCTTTAGCGAACTTGGCGGAGACGTTGTCGTTAAACCAATTTTCGGTTCCAGAGGACAAGGCGCAACTCGAGTAGTTGACGCTGACATTGCTGACACAGTTTTCAAAGCCATAACATTCCATCATGGCGTCATCTACATGCAGGAGTTTGTACCTCACGGACACTCAGATATACGCGCATTTGTTATCGGCGACCGAGTAGTTGCATCGATGCGCCGCGTCGCGGAAGGCTGGAAAACCAACTACAGCCGAGGAGCGAAACCAGCGCCTGCAACAATTAGCAAAGAATTCGAAGAATTAGCTATAAAATCCGCTAAAGCTGTGGGCTGCAAAAGTTGCGGGCGTAGACATCCTTGAGGGACCGCAAGGACCACGCATAGTTGACGTTAACAGTCAGCCTGGTTGGAAAGGCTTGCAGGTCGTAGCAAAAGTCAACATAGCCGAAGAAATAGTAAGCTTCGTCTTGTCAGAACTGAAGAAGTAAAACACTGGCAAAGCAGAAGCTAACTATTTTTCAAGGAACCTGTTAATGATTTGTTTAAAGCTTTGTGCAATCTGTTTAGGATCTTTAGATTTTAGAATAGCAGATGTAACCACAACGCCATCCACGCCTGCCTCAAGAACTGCAAAAAGGTTTTCAATGTTTATTCCACCTGCTGCAAATACTGGAATATTGGCCTTGGTTTTTGCATTTCTTACTGCATCAAGGGGCACAATCGGGCATGGTCCACCTGGGCATTGATTAAAGATCGAACAGAATGAAACGTAATCTGCATCTTCCTGTTCAGCCCACATAATTTTTTCTAAATCAACGTTTACAGTATAACCAACAATGCCTTCATTGCCAATAACCTGCCTTGCCTCTTTGGGGGAAACGTCATATGTGTCAAAGTGCACCCCGTCAGCTTTGACTTTGGCAGCCAATTCTAAATTATTGTTGACAAGAAATGGGATATCATGCTTCTTCGCTAAATCTGCAAGCGCATTTGCTAAAGCGTTGATCTCTTGGTTTTCTTTGCTTGTTGATAACTGAAGTATGTCAACGCCGCCATCAAGCGCCCTTTCCGTGGCAAGCAACAATTGCTCAAAAGGTAAAATTGGTGATACAACAAGGTACAATCCCTTAAGACCACGGAAATGTGTCATTTCCAACCCTCACTAGTTGCTTTCCAATATGCCGTCCAATAAGGATCAGGTTCTGGTCTCTCTAAATGCTCTTGCTTACCTTCGTTCTTGATCCATTTGCCTTGCGCGACGTCATTCATTTTTCCAATTATGGCATTTTTAATACCTTTCAAATCAAGCGCTTGCTGAACAGCTGAAGCTTTTTCAGGTTTCACGGTTAAAAGCAGAGTACCTTCGCTTAAAGTCTTATAAGGGGAAATCTTGAACAGCTGACAGATTTCTTTCGCTTCATCAGTAATAATAACCTTTGAAATATCAACCTCTAAACCAGTATTCGATGCCTCTGAAAACTCATATAAAGCGCCTAACAGCCCACCTTCGGTGACATCATGCATAGCTGTAACCCCTTGATCCCTCAAGCCTACCGAAGCTGCAACTAACGCATCTTCAACCACGCTGAAGCTGTAAAGGTACCGCTTAGTCTTTTTAAGAAAAGCAGACCCAAAATATTTTTCAATAGTTTGTGGAAAACCCCTAGAAAGTATTCCCGTTGTAGCTATAGCGACACCTTTGGTCATCATTATCAAGTCGCCAGGCTTAGCCATAGTGCTTGCTACGTACCGATTTTCAGGTACAACTGCCATCATAACTCCTCCGCCTATAACTGTGTATCCTGAACCAGCATACCTGCCCGTGTGCCCACCCACGATAGCTATCCCGAGCTTTCTGCATTCTTCATCTACACTTGTCCAATACTCTTCAAACTCTTCATTTTTCATTTCAGGTGGAACATTGAGATTAACCATAAAAAGCTGAGGGGCAAAGCCACAAGTAGCCAAATCCGAAGCAATCAGATGAACCGATATGTACGCTGAGTCCTTAAACCCCAAAGCAGGAATCACAGAAAGGGGATCAGCTGTCGTAACTAGCACTTGACCTCCTTTCAACTGGATAACTGCGTTATCACGACCGGCACCAGGACCAACAAGCACTTCTACTCTTTCAGCACCTAGTTTGGGGTAAACCAATTTTTCAATTAAATCGAACGTAAACTTGCCAATATCACTCATGAATTATCCCTTAATTTTATTGCTATTCCAAGAAATGCTCCAAAAGGAAAACGTGATGACTCCATCTTATTGAAAGGTTTGGAAAAAACTGTCGATGCCCAAAATGTGATCTCGAGCTTTCCAGGAGTTTTTTCTATTAAATTCTTTATGTCTGATATCGAATAAAACTTTGCCTGTTGATAAAATGAGTTATTTTTTGTTGTCACTTGAATTCTCTTTTTTAGAGTGCTTGTGCTGTTTTTGTTCATCAAACCTAAGATAATGCCTCTTTTCCCGACTCTTGCGGCTTCATTAATTGCCAACGTGGCATTTGGCATAAATTCCAAGCTAGTGATAAACGCAACAACGTCAAATGATTTATCTTTAAATGGTAAGCGGCTTCCTTCGGTCTGTAACAAGGTTCCTTGAGACCAGCGCCCTTTTGCTTCTTCGAGCATGCTCTTAGACTTGTCAACACCTATTGATTCTAAGTCTAAAGAGTCCATCCACCTAGTGAAGTGACCAGTTCCACAACCAACTTCTAAAACGTTTTTTACGTCCGAAAATTTAGAGAAAAGTTGTGTTAAAAGTTTCTTTTCGAGCTGGTCGGCCCTTTTGTATTTAGTCTCATAGTACTCTTCATAATGCTTAGCCGTTTGCTCCTGCTCAAAATCCATATTGTCAAGCATTTTTTGTCATCTATGATAGATACTTGGTATCTAAAATTCTTCTTACAGCAATGAGAACTGCTACCGTTATCGGTACGAAGACTAAATCAACAAGAGTCCCCAAGTCAAACACAGCGAATCCAAGCCCAAATAAGACAAAATCGATGCTAAAGAAAATAGCCGTTTCAATAATGACGCCGAGAACCATCCCTGTTATTTCACTTTTCTTTCTTAAAGCACCTACAGCTAAAGCCATTGGACCTCTGGCAACGACTAAACCAACCAAGTATATGTATAGAAATCCGGGGGGAACAATTATTGTCCCAAGGCTTGTTCCAGCCAAGTATCCAATGCCACATCCGATAACAGTTGAGGTTAAGCCAAAAATTGGTCCAAGGAGAATGCAAACTACGAATATTATTACAGGCGCGAGATTAATGGTTGAGAGCGGGGGCGGCAAAGGTATGGCAATAATAGTTGTAACAGCAATTAACGCTGCCATAACTCCTGTTAACGCTACTCTTTTTGTCTGAGAAAATTGTTTTTTGTCTGTTTTATTTATTAGATTTATGTTCACGTCTTTTCCCTCCGCCAGTATTACCTGGTTCAGGTTCATTGGGTCGGCAACAAACAGTTGCCCTCTCAGCCAGGTCAATTTCCCAGCTCCCCGAATTACCTTATTAGAATAATCAAAACATACTACTTTTATTTTAGCTTTACGAAAAATTTACTGTTTGGGTATTGTGCATTTTAGGCCAGTTATTATTACCTGTAAGCCCCAGTCAAAAGTTTCTGTTGGCGTTGTTTTGCGGTATTCTTCCATGAAGGCGCTTAGGAATGCGTCGTCTTCTGAATTAGTCCTGATGGATTGGGTATGTTGCGGGTTGGCTAAGTGCGCTATGAGTGCTTCGGGTTCAGTGCCCGCTTGCTCTTCAATTACAAAGCCCCAAACGTAATCGATTATTGTGGCGGCAGCTAGACCTGCAGGAAGGCTGTCAAATCCAGCTTTGTTTAAAACCCTGGCAATTTGAGCTAACATTTTTTCTAAAGCGTAGGCGCGACCAAACGATGCTCCCGCAACAACGCGTCCGCCGTCTCTGTGAGCAATTAGTGCGTTACGTAGGCAATGCATTAAGTCTGCTAGCCATTGAGGCCAGTTGTTGATGTCGGTTGGTGGGGTGAAGTTGTCGAGTTTTGCGTTTGTGAGGATGGTTTGGGCCATGTCTTCTGTGATGTCTTGTTTGTCTTTGAAGTGCCAGTATAGGGCGGGTGCTTGTACGTTGAGTTTTGCTGCTATGCGTCTTAGGGTTACGTTTTCTAAGCCTTCTGCATCTAGTATTTCTAGTGCTGCTTTTATGACGGCGTCTGGTTGTATGTGTGGTGTTTTGGTTTTTCTTGTTTTCATTATTATTGATTGCGTGTTGGCTGTTTATATGTTTTAACCACGTTAAATGATAATTTAACAGCGTTAAGTATTTATTTAACAATGTTAAGTTAATTTAACAATGTTAAATAAATTGAAGGTAAAAAAATGCAACCAATCATACACGTAGAAAAACTAACCAAACGCTACCGCAAAACCGAGAAACCTGCCGTAAACAACATCAGTTTCGATGTGCAACCCGGCGAATTCTTCGCATTTCTCGGACCCAACGGAGCAGGCAAAACAACCACAATATCAATCCTAACCACAACACTGGCAAAAACAAGCGGAAACATAACCATAGCAGGCTACGACGTAAGCACCCAAGCAAAAAATGTACGCGAAAATGTCGGAATCATTTTCCAGAATCCAAGCTTAGACCTCAACCTATCGGCCGAAGAAAACATACGTTTACACGTAAACCTCTACGGCGTCTATCCTTACAAGCCATTCTTTCGACTCATGCCCAAGGAATATCAAAATCAGGTTTTAGAGATGGCCGGGTTTATGGGCATACGCGAGGACCTGTTCAAACCCCTTAAAACCTTCTCAGGTGGAATGAAGCGTAAGTTAGAAATCATCCGCGGATTAATGCAAAAGCCCAAAGTGCTGTTCTTAGATGAGCCAAGTCAAGGCTTAGATGCCGTTTCCCGCAGAGATCTATGGATCTATTTACGAAATGTAGCCAAAACCCAAAACACCACAATATTCCTAACCACTCACTACATCGAAGAAGCCGAAAACGCCGACAGAGTATGCATAGTAAATCATGGCCAAATCATTTTTCTGGGAACACCAAGCGAGATGAAGAACCGTTTACTTGGCAAATACCTCGTCCTAGATGCTGAAAACCGAGGCATGTTGAGTTCCCAGATTGAGAACTTTAAATCAGAAACTAACGGAAGATGGCAAGTTCAAAATCTATTTTGAGCAACAAACCCCACAGCAAATTCTAGCCCAAATCAAGATGCCTCTAACTTGCATGGAGCTCCATACGCCAACCCTTGAAGAAGCTTACATGAATTTAATCGAAAATAAAACCGAGGAGGTCACAATTTAATGAAGCCACTTCAAAAAGACCTCAACGCAATATTAGTTATTGCTGCCCGAGAGGTACTTGCGATTCTTTAAAGATTGGAAAACTTCGCTTGTTTTTAGCCTTATGTTTCCAGTCCTGTTTCTGGGCATTCTAGGTGGTAGCATTGCCCAAAACTTGGGTGTTGGTTTAGGTTACAATTATCTTCAGTTTGCGCTTTTAGGAATGGTCGCCGCAACAATTGCCATGAACACTATGATGAGTGTCACATCGCTTGTTGAAGACCGAGAAAACGATTTTACACAAGAAATCTTTGTAGCTCCAATATCACGGTATTCCATCATTCTGGGCAAAATTGTTGGTGGCAGCATCACTGCCATACTGCAGCTTTTCGCATTCGTCATCATAGCCCTAGTTATGGGAATATCCATTGGGTTATCAGCAATCGGCTGGATCCTCTGTATTGGCACCACTTATCTGCATATCAGGCGGAACACTTGGCGTATTAGTTGCCAGCATATTTAGCAGCAGCCCAAAAACAGCAGACAAAGGCGTAATCATGTTCGTATTTGCTCAAATGTTCCTCTCAGGCGCATTCATACCCATAAACAATTCCAGCGGAGTCTTAGGCGCTTTATCACATGCCATGCCAATGACTTACCTAGTTGATTTGCTAAGAGGACTAGTCTATCAAGGCACACCATTCTATAGCCAAATAGCCATGTACAACCCCATTCCTCGATTTAGTGATAGTCGCTGCAATTTCGATAGCATCTTTCGTGATTGGAACGTTCCTCTTCGTGCGAAGCGAAAGAAACCGATAAACTTACCTGTCCTTCAAAACAAAAGACCCGCCTTAGCAACTTTTTATTTTTTCTTTTTTTAATCTGCCTTCGACTGCTACGCAAATAAATGTAAAAATTTATTTACTTGTAAAATATTTCATTAATTTATGACAGAGGAAATCGAAGATATAATTAAGGTTTCATCCAAAGGTCAAGTAGTAATCCCCCGAGAAGTCCGCAAGAAATTGGGAGTGAAAGGCGGCGAGAAGCTTCTGGTACTTACTCACAACGGAGACATACTACTCAGGAAAACCAAGGAAGCATCCGTTGAGGACATAACAAAAAGAATTCAAAAAGCAACATGTGAAGAATCTGTTGACGTTGATGCAATTGTGGCTGAGGCAGTCGAGTGGGCAAGAAGGTCAAAGTAGTTTTCGACACCAATGTATGGCTTTCACTCTTCATGAAAAAAATTCTCGCAAACGAGTTTTTTCAAACAAAACAAGAACTAACAGTTTACATTAGCAAAGACATCATTTTAGAAATATCTAAAGTCCTATTATACCCCAAAATAGCTAAAATTCTAAACAAGGCAAATGTAAACGAAAAAGAGATTCTTCGAGCTATCCAGACAAGCTCAACAATAGTTGATCCTAAATTGAAACTATGCATTATTGAGGAAGATACGGCAAGATAACAAAATTCTAGAATGTGCACTCGCATCAAGAGCGGACATAATCGTCTCAGGAGACAAACACCTTCTCAGACTTGATAAGTTTAGAAAAACCAGAATACTTACCCCCAGAGAGTTTTTTGAAAGCATCAATAGGAATTAGTCAATTAAACTAGCAGCCCAAGGTTTGCATCAAGGGACAAATGTTCTGGCGTTTAATAGGGTAATGTTTTTAGGTGATTTTCTTGTTTTCCCTAAGCCATCATACTACCGAGGACTAATAGCATGCAGCCTATGCCTAAAGAATACAATTTCACAGAGATTGAGCGTAAATGGCAGCAGAAATGGGAAGAAATGGGCATTTACCACTATGATTGGAACGATAAACAGCGAGTTCCATTTAGCATAGACACTCCTCCGCCTTACCCTTCAGGCGAGTTGCATATGGGCAACGTTTTGAACTGGACCTACTTTGACATGGTGGCCAGATACAAACGAATGCAAGGCTTCAACGTGCTTTTCCCCCAAGGCTGGGACTGCCACGGATTAGGCATAGAAATCCAAGTTGAAAAAGCAAGAAACATCCGCAAACGCGATGTACCTCCCGACCAATTCCGCGCATGGTGCATTGAGCTGGTTGAGAAATACATTGGCATAATGAAAGAAGGGTTACTCAAGATGGGTGCCAGTATCGATTGGACCACAGAATACAAAACGATGGATCCAGATTATTGGCGCAGAACCCAGCTGAGTTTTGTGCTTCTTCACAAAAAAGGTTACATGTACCAAGGCACTCACCCAGTGAATTGGTGTCCCAGAGACGAAACCGCCATCGCCGACGCCGAAGTTGACCACATCAAAAAAGAAGGAACCCTGCATTACATACGCTTCCAACTAGAAGGCAGCAGCGAATACCTACTAATAGCAACTTCACGTCCCGAATTCATACCCGCATGCGTCGCCGTTGAAGTTAACCCAAAAGACGAACGGTACAGCAAATACATTGGCAGAAAAATCGCTGTGCCCCTAATGAACCGCGAAGTAACCATCATTAGCGAAGAATCAGTAGACCCCTGCTTTGGCACAGGCGTTGTTCAAATTTGCACTTACGGCGACAAAGAAGATGTAAAAACCGTTATCAAACATAAACTTCCAGTTATCCGACTGTTAACTGAAAGTGGCAAAATCAGCGAAGCAGGCTGCAAATACGCTGGCTTATACGTTAACCAAGCACGAGCAGCTATCGTTGCAGACTTAACTGCGGCAGGGTTACTAGAGAAGAGTGAAAAGATTCAACAGGAAGTAGGCGTCTGCGACCGCTGCAAAGCCCAAGTCGAAATCTTAGAGGTTAAACAATGGTTCATGAAAACCATGCCATTATCTGAGGCAGTGGAGAAAAACGCTAACGAGATTCCATGGTACCCAGACTACATGAAAAACCGCTTAATCGATTGGACACGATCACTGGATTGGGATTGGGTTGTTAGCCGTCAAAGATTGTTTGCAACGCCAATTCCAGTTTGGTACTGCAAAACTTGTGGCGAAGTCATTGTTGCTCAAGAAAACTGGGTGCCAATTGATCCGAGAATGGAAAAACCTCGAATTGACAAATGCCCCAAATGCGGCGGAACACGAATTCACGGGTGAAACCGACGTTTTGGATACATGGATGGATTCCTCAATAACATGCGCTGTTCATGCAGGCTGGCCAGACCGCCCTGACTGGAAGCACCTGTTCCCCGCAAGCATTCATCCATCAGGCACAGACATCATCCGAACCTGGGCATACTACCTCATGGTACGCCACTTAGCCCTATTCGATGAACGCCCATTCAACAGTGTCCTCATAAACGGCATGGTGCTGGGCGCAGATGGCAGAAAAATGAGCAAATCACTCAAGAACTACGCTGCGGCTCCTGAAGTGCTAAACAAAAATGGGGCAGATGCAACAAGGCAGTGGGCTGCAGGCGGAGGAGCAACAGGCTCAGACATTCCGTATCGGGCGCAAGATGTTGAGTATGGCAGACGTTTTCTAAATAAGCTTTGGAACGTGTCAAGCTTTACAAGCAAACTCTTAGAAGATTACAAGCCAGTTGAAGCCAAGGATATAGATCTTCAGCCTCTTGACAAATGGATAATTAGCAAAGCCGAAAACCTCACAAAAAAAGTCACCGAAGCTTTTGAAAAATGTCAATTTAACGTAGCAGTTGAAGATGTGCGCAATTTCACTTGGCATGTTTTCTGCGACTACTATGTTGAAGCAGTAAAAGACAGACTCTACAATACTGACTCTCAAAATCAAGCAAAAAAGGTAGCAGCACAACAAACGCTCTACGAAGTGCTCTATCGTATACTGCAATTGCTTGCGCCAGTAACACCTCACTTAACGGAAGAGATTTACCAGCACATGTTCATCGAAAACAAAGGCTTTGAAAGCCTGCAGATTTCACAATGGCCCAAATTTAATGCGGCACTTGTGGATGAAGAGGCAGAAAAGAAAGGTGACTTAATTATTGCTGTCATCAGCGAGGGACGACAGACAAAGGCAGAGAAAAAACTACCGCTTAATTTGCCGCTTAAAAATGTGGTAATCCGCACGGCTAACAGCGAAAACGCTAAGGTTATAATTGAAGGAAAGGCAGATATTGCAGGAACTTTGAAGGTTGAAGATCTCAACAATGTTACAGTTGAATATGACGGCAAGAGTGACAGCGAGCAAATTGATCCCGCCGATATTATAGTCACAATCGCTTGAGACTCAAATTATGATAGAAAGTGACTTAAAAAAAATAAAGGTTGGTTTGATAGGGTGCGGTGCAATTGGCACAGTACTAGCTGAAGCCATAGAAAGAAAACTTGTAATCTGCGACGAACTGGTTGTTTATGACTTTGACGCTTCAAAAGCACAAAAACTCAAAAGCACAATCAAGTTTCCAGTAAAAATTGTTGAAAGCGTTGACGAACTACTTGCACTAAAGCCTAAGGTTATTGTGGAAGCGGCGTCTCAGCAAGCGGCAAAAGATTATGTGCCCAAAATTGTTGCTTCTAGGAACCGAGCTAATAGTTATGAGCACAGGCGCACTACTGGATTTAAATGTTGATTTGAGCAGGGTTCATGTTCCTTCAGGCGCTATCGGCGGCTTAGATGCACTTTCCAGCGCAGCATTAGCAGGCATCGACGAGATTACTTTGACTTCACGAAAAAACCCCAAAGCCTTTGGAAACGACAGCAAAGAAGAAAAAGTGATTTACGAAGGCTACGCTGAAGAAGCAGCAAGAAAGTTTCCCCGAGAAATGAATGTTGCAGCAACTTTAGCGTTAACTGTTAAACCAACCAAAGTAAAAGTCAAAGTCGTTTCCGACCCAACAGTTCAGCGTAACACGCATGAGATTCAGGTTAAATGGCGATTTGGCGAAATGTTTCTGCGTTTTGCAAACGATCCACACCCTGATAATCCACACACCAGCGCATTAGCAGCGTGGGCAGCCATTAAACTTCTGCAAACCCTTTTGAAAACCTAATCGCTCGAGTCTTTTTGGGACATTTTTAGACGTTTCTGGCCTTTTTGGGACGAATTGGGACGCAACCTAAGACCAAAACAATTGCTAAATCTAAAAAGCAACAAAAAACAATTTTTTCACTCACACAGAAACCAGAAGATTATTCTAAACCGATCTTGATTAAAATTATTGAAAGTTATTTTAAACAAAAAATAAAAAAGAAAAGAAATTAAAGAGATACGATTATTCAGATTTTTCTTCACTGGAGTCTTCTGTTTCTGTTGCGGTTGTTGCGGCTTCTGCGTTTGCTACCATTTCCGTCTGCGCCACGTGGGGCGCTTCCATAGGGTGGGCTGGAATTATAGCCTCCTCGACTATGACTGGAGTAGATGGTTTCTATTGTTGGATCCATTACTTTTTCAAGGGTAGTTTCAATTTGAACTGGTTCGGTAACTTCAAAATCTTGAAGTGGAACTTCTTCAACTGTTGGCTGCTCTTGTTGTTGGCTCAGCAATTACTTCAGTTGGCGTAATGTTTGCTGCTTCAACGATTGGCTGCTCAATTACTATGGCTGCTCTACTATTGGAGCTGGTTCAACTGGAGCTGCTTCCATATTTATGATTGGTTCTTGTGGCGCTGGCTCAGTTACTGCTGGTTCTTGAGGAGCAATTTCAGGTGTTGGTTCATTTATTATTTGGACTTCTGGTTCTGGGGGAGCGATTGGAGCTTCTTCAGCTGGAACAGCTTCGATTGGAGCGGTTTCTGTTGGAGCGACTTCAACAGTTGGAGATTCAACAGGAGCTTCAATTGGGGCAACTTCGAGGATTGGAGCTTCAATTGGTGTAGCTTCAACAACGGGAGTTGTCTCAACCGAGGTAGCTTCGACTGGCGCTGTCTCGATAATTGAGGTTTCAACTGGTGCAGCTTCAACTGGAACTTCAATCGGTGGGGCTTCTATTGGGGTCGCTTCGACCGTTGGAGTCTCAACCGGAGCAGCTTCGATTATGGGAGCTTCAATTTGAGCTACTTCGACTGTTGGCATCTCAATGGGGGCAGCTTCAGCAACAGGGGTTGTTTCAACTGGAGCGATTGTCTCTGCTGGCGGGGCTTCGACGGGAACTGTTTCTATAATTGGGGTTTCAACTGGCGTAACTTCAACTGGGGCTTCAACAATTGGAGCGGCTTCTATTGGCGCTGTTTCAACTGGAGCAGCTTCGATTGGCGCTTGAACAGTTTCTACTGGCGCTGGTTCTACGGGCGCTGTTTCTATTGGAGCGCTTTCCGCTGGAGTCGCTTCTGCTTTTACAGTTTCAATTGGAATCTCAGCTGGAGCAGTTTCAATTGGAGCTGGTTCTACTACAGTTTCAATTGGAGCGGCTTCAACTGGAGCTTCTACAGGTGTTGGTTCTGCTATTACTGGTTGTGCAATTTCAGCTTCGACAATTGGGGCTGCTGGTTCTGGAGCGGCTGGCGCTTGGATTGCTGGGGCTGTTGGAGAAAGTTGGTTTGTGACTTGTTTTATTGTGTTTAGCTCGTTTTTGGTTGTTTCTAGCCCTGTTGTAAGTAGGCTTATTTCTCTTTGGTAGATGTCCTCGTCAATTTCGCCTACGACATGCTGAATCTCATAGTTAGCAAGAAGTGTTTCTAACATTTTTATTTGGTTTTCCAGTTCCTGAGTTTTTCCTGCCATGCTGTCAATTAATTCTTTTTGCTGTTTTTCGATTGTGGCTATTGCTGCATTGATTTCGCCGTTAAAAGAATCGCGTGTTGACTGCGAAATTTTGCCGGTTTCAAAAAGGTTATCTAACGCTTGCTTTTTTCGTTTAGCGATATCGTATTCTTCATTTAATCGTTTAAATGTATATTTCCATGAAATCAATTTAAAGGCACCGTACCCTTTTTAGCCTAAAAGAAGAGATAACGTTTCGTAACATGCACATATATCGGTAGCTATTAAAAACTGGCTTTGAGAGAAGGGAAAACGAATTTTTGCAGTAAAATTGCTCGAATGTTCTATGTATGTATGTATATGAAAAATGAAAAATTTTTGAATATAATCGGAGCTCTATGACACTTTCATGTAAAATTCTGTGATCTGTCTACCTCGATATGGCATAATATGTGAAAGCGCTAAATCGTTAAATGTGATCGGTTTATCAGTTTCACAGGGAGAAGTTTGTTTATACTTTTTGGGTTTTGTTATAACATGTTATTCTAAATCCGAATAAATCTTATATATCTAAACATGAATAAACAATAGTGAGCGTGTAAAAATATGGTAGCTTTAACAATAACAGTAAACGGTGAAAAATCAGAAGCAAGAATAATAAAAAAAATGCATGAAAGAGTAATCAAAAGTTTCATGGACACAATAATAATGGGCGAATTACAAAACGGACCCATAAGCGGATACGACGTAATATCATACATACACAACAAATTCGGATTCTTAGCCAGTTCAGGCACAGTCTACTCACTACTCTACTCGCTTGAACGAAACGGCTTAGTCGAAGGAATATGGATTGAAAGAAAAAGAATCTACAAACTAACCGAAAAAGGAGCACAAACCATCGAAACCATCCTCAACTCGCAAGACAAAATCAAGGGTTTCATGACAACAGTCCTAAAAGCCCCAACAATCCATTAAATAATTTCTTTTTATCTTAATTTTAATAGAAACGCTAAAAAACCCCTTCTTGTTTTCCTATAGCCGCAACAAATCAAAGCGGGTCCGTAGCTCAGTCAGGCTAGAGCACCGGACTTTTAATCCGGGGGTCGCGGGTTCAATTCCCGTCGGACCCGCCATCATATGTACGAACTACATTTATACTGAATCTTCCGCTCTCTTCCACCCCTTTTTTTAGATTTAAAAGTCCTACGTTAGCGTACGCTCCAGAATAGACGATTTTTCAAGGAAAGAACTTCGCTGCATGAATTGCTTATTTTGGTGTGGTCGTTGTTCCGAGCCGGCCTTGAAGGGTAAGAAGTCGATTAATCAGTTAGCTTCAAGCGGTGCGTGCTCTAAGTTTCAGCCCAGAGGAGGCAGCCACCAATGAGCTAAGTTGCCGATTCGTTTAAGCCTCCATGCCTTCTTGGATACTATCCCTGCTTAAGTAATCCATTATCAAAAGACTGCGCCATAATTGATACGTGCTCTAAGGACTTGTTTTTCTGCAAGTTTGCAAAGTTGGCGTTTGCTGATGGAACCGATATTTCGTGTAAGCGGTACAGTTTTTCTAATCGGCATTGTACGCATGGCGGCGGCTCTTGTCCTGGGCGGGGAGCTCTTGAGCGTCGACGTTTTGGAGGTAGCTAACGATGATTCAAAACGGCGACAGTTCAATAAGAGACAGAATTAAATCTGATGTTTTACAAGAAGTTCAGCGCATCCTACTAACATATGAAGAAAGAATCGCTGTTCTAGAAAAAGAAAATCGCCTGCTATGGGAAGAAAACCGAAAACTTTGCAATGTGTTAGATGACCTAACGCTTTGTATTGACGCTTTTGAGGAAGAAATGAAAGCGAAAATAAATGATGCTTTATCCAGCTGGATGGAGGCTTGATTTTTTGGTTGAAGATCAAAGTACAAAAGTCGGTGCTGAAAATGCTCAAAGTACAACTAGACATCAAGCTACAGGTTGCGTGCAGTTTGATAGCGATAAAGTCCGCACATGGGTTCTTCCTTTGATGAAGCGCATTTATGCAGGTGATTACCCTACGCAAGCTGGCAGAATCTTGGGTTTAAGCCGTTCCCACGTATGGTACTATATCGGCAAGTTAGAAAAAGCTGGCCTAATCTACCAGGAGAAGCGTAGCAGTGCAACTTTTTATGCTCTTACAACTGAGGGCTCAAATCTTCTCAAGTCATGTGAGGGCAGGGTGTTTCCTGGCGAGTTGCATAGGTTGGACAAGTGTCAGGTGTCGTTTAAGATTCTGGCAGAGGGACGTTATCCTGATGGGCAGTTCAAGCCTGTGGAGATGCAGAATTGGACGGCTCTTTTGGGTTTGGAACAGGGTGTTAAGGTTAGGCATACTTCAAAAAGTTGGATTGTTCACGTGCCAGTGATTCGGGGTAAGAATCCTGCGGAAGTTTACGGTTTAGCCATGAACCTGAGTAATCGTATTGCGGTGGCTTTGGCGAAGAAATACGGGGTTGTCTTAGCTGAGGGAGCGTTTGTCGGCGGCGAAATGGCTGTTGAGGATCCTGTTGCAAAACTGTTTGGCAGATACTTTAGCGTAAGAGCGGGGCGTCGCAAGATTGATCACAGTTGGGGCGAGGGCGAACTTGAGAACATCGGCAAGGATGCTGCGATTGATTACATGCAGATGCCAGAGAAAGTCAAGCGTATCGACAAGAAAGTGGATCGGCTTGAGATTAAATTTGAGCGGCTAATCGAAGCCCTTGGGCAAGTAGACAATTTTGAAGCTGACCCGAAAAAGCTGGCAGAAGGACAAAGAAAACTTGGGGAGTACACCGTTTGACTTCACTTATTTCTGCGCTAATGGCAGTGAAAACCTGTTCAAAAGCCATTTCAGCGCATACCCTAAGGCATGGGAAAAGTCCATGCTTTTCGGAAGTCACTTTTCTGCAATTAGTTGGTCCTGATTACCCACTGTCAATTTTGCCTTGTATTGATGTTGACAGAATTCTTGGAGTGTGCACTCTGATATGGAAACAACTGAAAAACCTGTTCAAAACCCCAAAAAGAAGCGCAGTCAAAGCGACAAGATAGGTCGTTTAAAGTATAATCAGCAGCTACTCAAACAGACTCTTGGCAGAGTTGAAGAGGTCAAGCTTATGCTACGCACAATCTTTGCAGGACTTGAAAGATTCTTTCAATTTTGACAAGTCGCTGATTGAGCGTGTTGCTTGCCTAGATGAGATTGACCGCGAGATTCTTCAGGCTCTTTTTGAGGCAGGTTCTCCTGGTTTGTTGCCCAAGGATTTGGCTACCAAACTTGAGCGTTTTAAAGTTACTCGTCATCAAATAAGTCGAAGAATTCTGAGAATGAACAAGCGTTTGGAAAAAGAATTCGGAGAAAAGGCAGCTGAAAAAAGAGGTTGGCACTGGGCACTAACAAGCTTTACAATGGACTCTTGGAGAGATACTGAAAGCAGCTAAGCTAAATTATTTCTGATTCATCCGTTGTCATAACAGAGAGTTTTATCTGTTTGACTGGTTTATTTGCCTTAAGTCCATCGACTAATTCCTTTAGTCGTTTGGAAGAGCCTTTGATTACCATTACCTCAAGACAACTAGTTTCAGTAAGATGTGAGTGGAGATAGGCTGTAATCATGTCGCTGAATTCATGTTGGAGCTTAAAGAGTTCCTCGTTTTTTTCTTCTTTGTTGTAAAGAACTGAAATGGTGGCGATTATGTTGCCTTTCAGGTCTTCAAGTTTTTTATATTCGGTTAAGTAACTTCGCACAGCTTGTCTGAGAATCTCTGACCTAGTTGCCGATTTTTGTTCTCCAAGTACTGCATCTAACTCTTCAAGCAATTCTGTTGGCAATGAAAGACTAATTATGCTCAATTTACTCACCTACTTTGATTATATTCAATTGCCTTGCTTTAATAAGATACGCATTGTTTTCTAGTAAGTGCATTTTACACAGATTAAGAAAATCTTTGTTCTAAGCTTCAAAACCCATAGTTATTAAAAAAAAGACAAAACTTAATAACAACTTTAGACCCATGTCTTTTAGAGAAGGAATGTTTTCATGAGAAAAAGAACTTACGCAATAGTCGCAGTTTTGATAGCTATTATCCTCGTGGGAACTGTCTTAGCTTTATACTTTTCAAACAGCATAACGCCAGGTACAAGTTCAAAATTAAAAGTTATTGCAACATTTTATCCACTATATGATTTCGCACAAAACGTGGGTGGCAACAAAACTGACGTCTCAATACTTGTTCCAGAAACAGTTGATGTACATGCTTTCGAACCAACACCGTCTTCCATAGCTGAAATTTCAAGTGCAGATGTACTAATTTACAACGGTGCTGGACTTGAACCCTGGATTCAAGATGTAATTAATGCAGCTGGAAACACAAAGCTTGTCAAAGTTGACACAAGCCAAGGAATCAACCTGCTCCCAGTGCCGTCACAATTTCAAAACGGTAACCGAACGCTTGACCCTCACATCTGGCTAGATCCCCTAAACGCAAAACAACAAGTCAACAATATCCTTCAAGGATTAATCAAAGCAGACCCTGCAGACACCCAATACTTCACACAAAACGCTAATAATTATGAAGCCAAACTCGACGCACTAAATTCTCAAGCAATCAATGCTACAACAAACACGGCGACAAAATACTTTGTAACGTTCCATGAAGCATTTGCCTACTTCGCAAAACAGTATAACGTTACCCAACTTGCCATTTCAGGACCATTCGAGGAAGAACCAACGCCCACTGACATCCAGAACGTAATTAGTGCAATTAATCAATATCACCTCAAATATGTCGGCTATGAATCGCTTGAAAACCCAGCAATATCGCAGTCAATAAGTAGCCAAACTAGCGCGACCCTTATAGAAATGAATCCGATCGAAGGGCTGACTACGCAAGAAAAATCTGCCGGTGACAGTTACATAACTCTTATGCAACAGGACATAAATAACATTCATTTGGCGTTGACCAATGTCGGAAGCTAACTCGGTCGTCGAAATACGTGATCTCAGCGTCAAGTATCCAAACGGAGTTATGGCTCTCGAAGGCATCAACATAGACGTAAACCAAAAAGACCTAATTGCACTCATAGGACCCAACGGCGCTGGAAAATCGACTCTCCTTAAAGTCATTTTGGGACTAACAAAAGCAACAAGCGGCACAATCAAACTTTTTGGGAGCCCGGACCTAAGTAAAAATCTCAAGTACGTCGGTTATGTTCCTCAAAGTGCCCAAGCAAGAGACCCAAACTTACCCTTTAGCGTATATGAAACAGTCATGCTCGGAAGAACTCCAGTTGCTGGACTATTTCACGGAATGAAAGATGAAGACAAACAAAAGGTTGAGGAAACACTCAAACTGTTTGGAATATACGATCTTAAAGATAGAAAGATAGGGCAACTCTCTGGAGGTCAGTCACAACGTGTTTTCTTGGCTAAAGCCATGGTTGCCGAACCCAAACTGCTCTTGCTCGACGAGCCAACAAGCGGAGTGGACACTACTTCAAAAAAGGAATTCTATAACGTTCTTGATCGGTTAAACAAGGAGCGGGGAATAACTGTAATTTTATCCTCGCATGATATAGGCGTTATAACAAAGATAGCCAACAGAGTTCTTTGCGTAAACAGGTCACAGTTCTTCTGCGGAGAAAACGAAGACTTCGCAGCAGACGTTGAGATTCACAAATTATACGATCACCCTGTGGAGATTATGGATCATCATGATCATCCTTGATGTTCTTTCCTTGCTTCAGGCTCCTTTCATACAGCGTGCCTTTATCATAAGTATAATTATTGCAATTCTTAGCTCCATTCTCAGCATTTTTATTGTCTTAAAGAAAATCTCGCTAATAGGCGATGGGCTTTCTCACACGGCTTTTGGAGGATTAGCCCTTGGATACTACCTTAGCATTTTTCCGATATGGATAGCTGGAATAGTTGTGGTGTTAGGGTCAATAGGCATCAATAAAGCGTTACGTTCCACAAAGATTTCTGGTGATGCCGCCGTTGCTGTTTTCCTTCAGTTGGGACTTGCAGGAGGAATTACCTTACTAAGCCTTGCACATGGCTTTGGCGTTAACCTTGAGAGCCTACTTTTTGGAAGCATTCTGATAGTAAATAATGACCAAATTATTACGTCTGCCATTGTTGCAGCAATAGCCCTAAGCATAATTTTCCTATTCTTCAAGGAAATGGTTTACATAACTTTTGATGAAACTCAGGCACGAGCTGCAGGAATCAAGACGTGGGTCTTTGACTACCTTCTAAGCATTCTCGCAGGAGTCGTCGTAATTATTGCAATACCTATCGTTGGTGTTCTCTTAATTTCAGCTCTCCTTGTCTTGCCAGCGTTAATAAGTACTCAAGTTACAAAATCCTTCAAGCAAACAGTCATACTTGCCCCCATTATCGGACTAATTACTGTAATATTTGGCATACTAGCATCAGTCATTTTAGACGCAGCACCAGGTGGAACAATTGTTCTTGTTGGCTTAGCGATACTAGCAATCGTTTTCAGCGGAAAGAGGATCCAGAGTTCTATGACAAGACCAAAAACTAAGTAATTGCTTCGTTCTATTCGAGTTTGCCTTTTTCAACTTGCGTGACAGATAGTTTTTTAAGCGTAAGGCTATATCTACTGCGCTCGATATTTGGGCGAGCGCTAGCTCCAGTCTGTTTTCAGTTTTCGCCCCCTTCACCCAAAAGTTGGGAGTGCGGCTTGTTAGTATGACACATAAACGAGGCAGAAGAAACCCTAAATCCCAAGAATTTAGGATCCAGCAAAAAGATTCTCGTCAATTTGTTCGAGATCAAGCTTTCTTTGATAGGGTCAAAGGGGAGTCTATTTGTCTAGATACAGTTGATGATGTGGCTTGCCACTTGGCGCTAAAGTTTGTTGTGCTAGTTCCTGAAGCAGTTCCCGACCAGTGATGACTGCAAACTTGAGATTCCAAGCCAGACGGCAATGTTGATTATGTCCATGGCAATGTTGCCCAGCACAAAGAGGAAGAGTAGTATCTTTGTGAGGTTTCTATGTTGCATTTGGATTTTCATTACTTACCACCTCTAAAAGCAGCTGAGTTTGAGTTTAGAAGTTTAGCCAAATCTTCTGCCCATGCTCGGATAGCAGTCCAGTCTCGTGTGTCATATACTCCCGGTTCTGTTTCCTTGTAGGCTGCTTGCACTCTTGGTTTGTCCATTTCCATGGCTTTCTTCGCGTACCACGGCACGTTGTTGTAGTTGTAGACTCCGCCGAACAAGCCGAAAGCAACGGGTTGCAGATTGTACTTGACTGCTTTTTCTTCAAGGTACCTCCGTTTTGCCTGCTCAACTGTCTCAGGTTTATCTTTATTAGTGGCTGAACCGCAGCAGACGAAAAGCGCCAGCTTCTTGGTTGCAAGTTGTTTCTGGAATTTTTTGAGAAAGTCTTCTGGTTCGCCTGTCCATTTGTGGATTTGGATGCCACTGCCAACGACAACAAGGTTGTATTCGGCTATATCTTTGACTTTTTCTTCTTTAGCGTTGACTACTTCAACTTCAATACTTTTTTGGCGCAGGATCTTTGCTATTTCCTCTGACGTTGTAGCAGCCGCGCCGTACCGAGTTCCGTAAATAATTAATGCTTTATTCAAGTGTTAACACCTCCCTTGCTTGAGTTATAATTCATTATTACAGCGATGACTCCAACGGCGATGCCGAAAAGTGGTGGAACAACGCCTCCGCCAACGGCTAGCATTGCCAACGAGAGCAGTATCAACAGCAGTCCACCTTGCTTTCTTTCCAAACAAGTTCCTGCCCACACGATCACTAGACCCGCCATGATGATAGTGAGGATGCCGGCTGCCATAAAGCTGGGAATCACAGTCACCGCTGGTTCTCCAGCTAAAGATGAAGAGGCCAATTGAGGCCACGCCATAATGTAAACTTCTTTTGGCGCCACGTTGCCTTGAAGGATTTCGCCGGGTCCATGAGACGCCCCCATAAGCCCAGCAAAAACTCCTAAAATTGCTACTACTTTTGTTTTGTTCATTGCTTTTTCTCCTCCAGTTGGTTTTCCAAGGTTGGTTTTTGGATTTCGTCTTCACCGAGATCCACTCGAAGAACACCGTTTTTGCCGACGACTTCAAGGATTACGCCTTCTGCGAAGGTTGCTTTCACCAACTCGCCTATTGTGCCTTCAACTAGGACGCTGTCGTTGGAGCCGTTGGTTAATGTTATATTTTTGAGGTTTCTTTTCGATTGGAGTTCTATTGAGAAGACCCTTTCTTTACAATTTGCTTTAATTTCCATTTTTACTTCACTGTTCTTTGAATGGGCGGCAGTTGTGATTAGTTTTATTTGATACAAATGCTTAGAAGTAAGTATCAGAGTCAAATCTTCAACATCGGTGATAAGGAATGGAAGACAATATCGGGTTAGAGAAATTGTTTTTTGAGTTGGCGAGCGAGAGCCGCCTGAGCATACTGCGTGAACTGAAGAAGGAAAATCTTAAGATGCAGGAAATTGCTCGCAGACTTGACGTCACGCCAACAGAGGCTTTTAGGCAGCTGGAACGATTGAGCACAGCTGTGTTAGTTCAAAGGCAGCCCGACGGCATGTTTGCTCTTACAGAATATGGTAAACTAGTCCTTCGAAATTTCCACTTCTTTGGATTTTGTCTCTAAGTACAAAGAGTATTTTTCCACACATGATTTAATGCGTTTACCGAGCCAATTCGTTCACAGATTGGGGGATCTTTCGGCGGCAGAGTTGGGAATGGATACGATTGAGTCCTTGAATTTGGGTTCCCAGGCTTTCACTGAAGCAAAGCAATACGCTTGGGGGATAGGTGAAGGCACTATTCCAGGGCAAATGGCTTCAGTTATGAATCAACGAGTTGTAGAGGGAGTACAAATCAAAATGATCATTTCGCAGGAACGCCTCCCACCAGGTGCAATCCTACCTCCAACTCCCAAAAACGTTGAATTAAGAGTTTTATCGGAGCTTCCCGCCATAGTTGTCCTCACTGAGAAGGCGGCTGGAATATGCTTTTATCAAATTGGAGGAAGAATAGACTACGCTGGTTTCTTCGGCCCCGATTCCACTTTTCACAATTGGGTAAAAGACCTGTTCCTGTACTATTGGGAAAAGGGAAAGCGAGCGTGATAATATAGTCTTTTCTGGAAAACGAAAAAGATATAGCTTCAAAAGAGAATAACTAGTTTGTGATTTTATGCAGTTTTTTACTGTAGCAGATGAATACAAAAATAAACATAAAATTCTTGTCATACCTCTAAGCGATACAGAAATGAATGAAGTTTCAGGGCAATGCGCAAAATGCATGCCTTCAATCTCCATTTCATCCTTACTTCAATTGGGACATCCCTATGTGATTGTTGATTTCGGCGGTGGAGACGCATGGAAAACAGCCATAGCACTTAGATGAAAAGTCCGAAGATGGACATAAAATCGGCGATGAATTAGCAATGGGCGATGTTTTAACAGTGATTTTAACAACTAAGTCTAAAGCAGCCAATATTTCCAAGGAAAAGGTTTACATGAACTGTGCCTTTGGAAGAAGTTTTAGTATTCAGTTTCCTCTACACAGCAGACATGGCTGAAAACTATGCGTTCTATAAGATGTATCATCAATCGAAAGCAGAATAAAAGTCAATTTAATAATCTTTTTTTCATTTAGTTAAGTAACGTAAAAACCAATCTTTTGATAGTTTAGCAACTTCTTCAAGTGTGCCTGGTTCCTCAAAAAGATGCGTAGCACCAGGAACAATTACAAGTTTCTTTTCAGCTGTCATTTGCTCCATCGCCTGCCTATTTAACTCAATTACCTCAGTGTCCCAACCGCCGACCAACAAGAGAGTTGGCGCCACCACTTGTGGAAGATAATCAGCCGCCAAGTCAGGGCGTCCTCCACGCGAAACCACAGCTGCAATATCGTTTGGAAGTTTTGCTGCTGCAATCAAAGCTGCTGCGGCGCCTGTACTTGCCCCGAAATATCCGAATGCACAATTGTTCGTTAAGGGATCTTTTTTGAGCCATTCAGTGGCACCTATAAGGCGTTGAGCAAGTAAGCCAATGTTAAATCTGTACTCTGCAGTTACCATATCCTCTTCTTCCTCGTCACTGGTAAGCAAATCAAAAAGCAAAGTGCCAATTTTTGCCTTGTTGAATTCTTTTGCAACATATTGGTTTCTTGGGCTGAATCTGCCGCTGCCGCTTCCATGAGCAAACAATACAATCCCTTTGGCACCTGAAGGCACGTTCAAATTCCCGTTTAGAACTACGCTGCCAAATGGGATTTTTACCTCATTTTCTTGATGAATCATGCCGTCACCATACCTGCTGCTTTATCAGGATTTTTTTGTTTGTTTTGCTTTAGAAGTTGGATTACTTCTTCGTCGGTTGTTTGCTCAAAATCCACGTAAAACTGACCTATAGCCTGGAAATATTCAGGAGTGTAGGGACAAACGACTTTGTCTGCTTGTTTTTTTAGCTCTTTAATAGTTGAAGGTGGACCAACTGGAACAGCGACAGTAACCGTTTTTGCTCCCCTGTTTTTAACTGAGGCTAAAGCTGCTTTCATTGTTGAACCAGTAGCTATTCCATCATCCACTATGATTACGTCTTTACCTCGCAAGTTGGGGTAAGGTTCATTTCCTCTGTACAATTTGAGTCTGCGCTCGATTTCATTTTTTTGCCGCTCACTTTCCTCTTTAATATAATCTTGTGAAACCCCCAAGTACGAAACAAGGTTTTCGTCAAGAATTATGGTGCCATCCTCAGTCATGGCGCCGATTGCTAATTCAGGATTATCAGGTGCACCAATTTTACGTGGAATAATAACATCCAGAGGCAGATTAAGCGCTTTAGCAATCTCATATCCGACAACTACTCCGCCTCGGGGAATAGCCAAAACAATTGCGTTTTTTCCCATTAGATTTTTTAATTCGGAAGCTAAACGTTTTCCAGCGTCAACTCTGTTAGCAAAATAAGCCATTTTTAATTCCTCAAAATTTACCTGAATAAACAATGAGCAGATTGTAATATAAAAAGTGGTTGATAACGTTACTGCAACCACAATTATTTGACGACTTATGTTTTTCTTGAAAGAACTGTGTTCATTTTATCAAAGTTAAACTCGTTATAATTTTGCAGATAGAAGAGTCTAAGGTATTCTGCTGAGTATTTCGTTGGGAATGGAAGGTCTTGGATGACTAAGGTATTTTTCTGTTTTAGTAGGTCTTCAATAGTTAATTTTGCCATAGGATAGTTCAGCAAGAACTCTTTGCGTTCATTATAAAGCGTCAAAGTTTGTATGCATTCGTCAAGGTAGCTCTCGAACTTGGGCAGATTCTCCATAACCTCATTCATTTTGACTTTTGGATTAGATAGCAAAGCCACTGCCTCCGCCATCCTGTCTTTCAAGGTCACGTTTTTCTCCCACAAATAATCGCTTGTAGGCAGCATTTCCTCGATGGATTTCTCCTGATCTTTCAGTGCTTCGTTGAGGATAGAGAATACGTCTTTGGAGATATCGATGAAGGCATCAAGCAGTTCATGCACGGTTATTAGGTTCAAAACGTCTAGCGCTTTCTTGTCAGCAGCTTCTTTGATTGCGGCGGCTTTCTTTGCGTGGCCAAGTATTGTTGGCATCTTGTTACCGATAACTGGAGCTAAACTTTCGCTTTGAGCAGGCAAATTAATTATGGGTGTTAAAGAGTTTTTGAGATAGTATATGGATTTTGAGATTTCTGCGCCATACTGCTTCTTCCAATTATTCAACCCATTGTTTAATGCTTCAATCGCAATCCATGGTGGTTCCTTTTGATCTAACTTTTGCATTGCAAATTCTATTGTTCCACTTTTTTCTGGAAGACTGGGATCGTATAATGGTCTAATTATTGAATAAATGGGTTCAGCAACTTCTGCAACATTTTTTGCAAGAGTTCTTCCGTCATTTAAGATTTTTTTGATGGCTTCGATTCGTGCATCTAACGTCATTTCTTTTTGGAATTCAGCATTGGCTAATGGTGTTACGTTTAAGCCGGTTTCTTTGAGTTTGCCTACCCAATTAGCTAATTGGCAAGTAACGAAAATCTGGTATTGTGAAAGGATTGTGTTAAGTTCTAATTCCAAATCATCAATGTCTAAACCTAAATTTTTGAGCTCTTGGAATTTCTGGTTTAAATCAGCTGGGTCATAGTAGTGAGCTGACAATTTCTTTAGGGTATCATCAAGTGAATCTCGGATAATCTGCAATTTTCCTTCAGGAGATGTCACATTAACAGGAATATTCTCTTTAACATTGTTCAATTGATTTTCAAAAACTTGCAGTCTACCCATAAGTGCTTGAGCTCTGTCAGTCATGTCTGAGGTTGTAGTTGTCTCTTTAGGAGTATTACTCATAAAGACGGCTGGAAAAGTAAACGCGAGTGTAGCCAAAATGCCGAAAACCATCGTTCCTGGACCGACATCTGCCGTGTAAGCTAAACCAGTTTGAAGAGCATTTAGGAAAATAAAGAAAAAGGCAGCTGCACACGTAGCCACGAAACATGGAATAAGCCTGTCAGCAAGTGATCCGCTTCCTTGTGAAATCAACAATCTTGCAAAGAAAATGAGCGCCAGAGAAAGCCCTGCCACAATAACTACAAACATCAACATTCCAGGAACAGAATCACGATATTGATTTAATGCGTCTGTTAGAGTTATCCCGTTAAAGTTTGGAATCCAAGTCAGCTGGCCCGTAATTGTATACACAGCTTTTGACGCATCGTATAATCGAAACTGGCTCATAGATGCACTAAGGTCTGCAAGAATGGAGTTTAAAGGAACAAAAACAGGTGGACTTGAACCTGGTTGAAGCCACCACTCTGGCCAAGAGTTGGAAATTGGCTGCACAGTATACGTGAAATACTGAAGTATTTGGAGAGGCACTGAAATCAAAACATAATAGACTATTGTTAGAGCTACCTGTTTTTTAAAGAAAACTGCGGAAGCCAAAATTAAAGGAATAGCCAAAAAATATGTTTGCGAAGAGAAGAGACTTACGACCGCTAATATGCCAAAGTCAATAGCAAGAGCACTTTTGTAGGTTTTAAATACGATTGGCAGGGAGATAAACAGAGCCATAAAGACAACAACTACGGCTATGCGAACATTTTCCGCTCCCAAGAACGAAAGAAAATACAAATCAGCTAAATGAAAGATTAATCCAAATCCAATAACAGCGCCGCCAATAGGCATTCCTAACCTTGGATCCCTAAAAGTTACAAACGCGACGAGAACAGCAAGTAAAATAGGCAAGGGTGAAGGAAATAAGGGCAAAATAGACATTGCTAGCGCCATAGCAATAAGCGTTAAGATAACAGTGAAAATCTTGAGGGTTGATGACTCTTTCTTTTCCTGTTCTTTCTTTTTCTTTTCCAGCCTCTTCTGCTTAGTGCGACCATACCATCCCGTCAAACGTGAAGGTTTCTTTGGCTCTTCTGTTTCCTCGTTTTCTTTTTGCACTTTTTTACGAAGTTTAAACCATTTCACGTTTTCTTGATCCTCTCTCTCCCGCTTTAAAGGGTGAATTACCTAAAGCCTTAATTTACCATACTCTTCTTAAGCTTATCGAGAAAAAACCCCTGAAAGTGATAACTTTGCCAAAAAGAAAACTGCGACTATGGTACAATAAAAATGACTACTTAAAAGAACGAGAAAATGAAAAGAGACTGTCCGAACAAAATCAAACCGACAATGTGGAAGAGCCCAGTTCTAAAGGATGAAAAGACAGAATCAACTGGAATTGATAATAACATTCTACCAGTTGAAAGCAATGAAGCAACTACCAGTTGAAGATGAAACAAAGTTACCGAGCGCGGAAACCCAAAATGAAATATTACCGGCAGACACCCAAGCCAATCAACAACAAGCTGAAATACCTCCTGAGCAAGTTATTACTCATGAACAAACTTCTGGCAAAGAAAACAATGTACAGATTGAGCCCAACAATGAGATAGCGCCAAGGCCCACCGAAACTCAACTAACCTTGATAGAAAGCGACAGCAAACCTCAATCAACGGAAAAAGAAACAGCAGGAAACATCTCAAATTGATAACATTGTTGCTCCGATTGATGCAAAACAGAAAGAAGCAATTGTTGAATTGAAATGGGTGAAAGACCAAGATAAACTCGCGGATCCATTGACCCGGCCAAACCCTGAAGAAGTGACATCGGCAGTTGAAAGTATAAAAGAAGTAGCGCCTGTTGAAACTGAAAATAAAGTACCGTTAACCGATAGCGTTGTGAACATAGAAAAATACACTGACAGCTTAAAACGTCTTTTACCCACAAAAGCCATAGTGTGCATTGGTGAATACCCAATAAACATTGTCTTAAAAGGCTCATTTGAGGCTAAAAGAGATCAGGGGGTTTTACCTATTTTCGTGGAAAAATCAACCAAAGATGTAATCAAATGGAGTCAAGGTCGACTAGACAAGAACAACATTGTCTGCTTAGATGAGGATATTGATACTCATTTCTGGTATGACATTCTACCATATGTTGTTGATAATGAAAACTTTTTTGCAAGAATAAAGAGCAAGCCTATAGAGAAGCTTCAAGGCGCCATCATTGTTTCATCCACTTGGAATGGCATTGGCAGCGCTTTATTGCCAAGTTTAAATGCTCAATTCAAAGAATGGAATATAAACTCAATAGCTTTACCGCTTTTGCCTTCGAAAGCACAGCCTCTAGATGGCCAATTTAACACTTTTGCCTCTCTGGGTATTTTGGCTTCGAAACAGGATACTGCTCTTTTGCTTGTTGATAGGGATAATCTTGAAAGTTACATAGGTGTCGACAGAAACGGTTACGCCATTAATGGAAACAGCGTAACCAATTACCTTCTTGATTTAATGTTGGCAAAAGAAACTTTTGTGGCTGAACTGTGCGAAATGTCAAAATCTTTCGGTTCCAAAATGTTCACTGTTCTCTTAGCTTCTGGCTTAAGCTTGAAAATTTACGGTTCATTAGAAAATATGTTAGACACCACTTTGCTCAGACCTCTTTTCACTTTTGACCTATCAACGTCCACTTTACTTTATGTTCTGATCCGCCTGCCGTTTAACCTAAAAGATACTCTTACGAGAGGAAAAATTGAGCTAGCAATAGCCAACTGGTTCGAGAATAAAGCAGACCTTGAATCAATATACATAGCCGATCCAGTGTACGTAGAAGAAACCAATGACCGCATAGACATCGCATTATTTGTTGGCGGTTTCGAGACAGCAACAAGGTTCGCTGCATTAGAGAAAAGAGTTGAAAAAATGAAGAATAAAGCCGTCAAAAAAGGTTCAATAACTGAAGAAGACTGGAAATTAATCACAAAAAGTTTATTGGAATAAAAAAGGAGTTAAAGCTCCTTCTTACTTTTTATTGTTTTTACTGTTGTTTGCAGTTTCGGCGCCATTGCCGTTTCCGCTTAATTCTTTAATGATTTGTGTTGCTGCAACGCCGTGTTCAAGCAGGTATGATCTTGAGAGGTGTCTTTCGAAATCGCTTGATTTGCTGTAGAGCAGTGACATTTCGTCGAATGCTTCCATGTCTGAGGGTTTTGCTCTGCCACCGACTACTAGTACGCGTGTTGTCCATGGATCTCGTGATTCGGTTACTCGAACAGTGATTGTTCTTGATACTTCGCTGGTGACGTATCCTGCAAGTGCAGTGTAGACTTCTTGAGACATGTCTTCGGTCCACATGTTTGGAGGGGACTGGATTGTGACCCAGATGTAGTCGGTTTTGTAGATTGGTTTGAAGCCCATGACGCTTGGTGTTTTGAATGCTCTAATGACGCTTTTCATGTAGTCTTTGAAGTGGTCCATGTCTAGTATATCTTTGAATATTACGTCGTTTGTCAGCGTTTCTTCTTGCTCAGTTAATATCTTGAATAAGATCTTTCTTTGCTCAAGTTCTGTGAGTTCTGCTGATTTTTCAAAGTACTTCTTCGGCTCGACGATTTTAGCAAGTCTTCCCTCGTAATCATGTTGCATATCAACAATTTTGTTTAGACGCTTACGGTATTCAGATATTAATTCTATCTTCTTAGCCAAATTCACGTATAATTGGATTGATTCATCAGCTTTGCTTAGATTCTCAAGAGCCATGGCTTCTTCAGTTTCCATTCTCTTTAAGTCTCTATCTAAACTCAATAGTTGTTCTCTAGCGTATTTCTTTGAACTGAAAGTTTTACGGAGCTGTCTTTCCATTTTAGATTTATCAAATTCTTTTCGTTTTCTTGATTCTTGTATCCTTACGACTTCATTGTCGACATCGCCCCGTTTATCCTGGCGTCTAAGCACGATTCCGTTTACGTAAGCAAGGTGTTCCTCAACCATTTTTGATTCGTCTTGAGGTGATCTAAGCATCAATTGAACCAAGAGGTAAATTGTTGCAAGTTCAGATTGTATGTCTTTTAAGTCGTTCTGTTCACAGGTGCATTCTGGCATTACCTCATAGAATCTGATCAATGCATCGGTTAAGTATCTGGTTTCGTCGTAGAACCTCAGGGTGTTAAGGGATTTCTCAGCAATCTCTGCAATGTTAACGAAATCATCTAGGATTCTTTTTTGCCGTACTGTAAAGACTTGTGAACTTGGAATTAATTGCGTCAACCGTTCGATAATGTCTGCTTTCCGCTCTGAGAATTCTAGATAGGTCTTTGTTAGGTTGCCAAGTAGAGCTTCAAGGCTGTCAATTTTTTTGGTGCCTTCTTTTTTGAGTGTAAGATTGACTATAGCTTCTTCAATTGGTCCAGGTTTTCCCATGAATTTGATTGTAGAAAGGAACCTTGTTAATTCACGCATCCAATTTCTGACTTGTATCTCGATGCCTTTTACATGTAAGGCTAAGTCATCTTCCATTCGTGGATTACTTGTGATTAATGCCTTGAGTTTTTCTTCAAACTGCTCATCATTATATGTGCCTGTTTTTATCAGGTAATTCTTGAAGAATTCTTTTGCTGTGTCAAAGTTGTTTTTGACTAAACAGTCCATTGCATCTAGTAACTCAAGTTTTTCTCTTCGGTGCTCTTGTAATAGTTCAAGGCTTTCAAAGTTGACTTTGTATGCTGCAATGTAATCGTCGACTGGATAAATAACTTTCATCATGCCTAAAGTGTGTGCCGAGTTATTGGTGAGTCCAACTTCGGTGCCTATTCCACCCATTAAGTCTGCTAAGTCAAAATCCATCAGAACATAAAGCATGTCTACAACCATGTCATCCATTTCTTTGCGGGCTGTAACTATGTTGCCTACTTTTGAGAACGCTGGAAGTAATGGCAAGTAGACAAGAGCGTTTAGAGGGTTTCGGTACAATTCGCCGAATTCATTGATGACATACTGGTTGTAATCTTTATTCAATAGCAAAGAGAGCTCGTTTATTGCAGTGAATGATGAGCAGCCTTTTGCTGGAGGGTCGTCTCCGCCGCAGGGAGTGATAACGAACGCTATTATTGGTATGCCTGATCCCATGACTTTTCGCAGGTGCCTGACGAAGTCAAAGAAGATGCCGCTTCCTGTTCCTCCGCCTAAACCGTAGACCAGAACAATGGTTGGAGTAATAATTGATGAGAGAGCTTGTTCCTTGAAAACGTTTATGCAGTTTTTGATTATTCCTAGTTGATAATAGTTTAGGGCGTAAATAGCTTTGGCTAATGCTCTTCTTCTGCCTGCGCCGCCAGCCATTGGTGGAATAGCCATTGTTGATTGAAGCCATGGTTTGAAATCTTCAAGTTTAGCGCCTTCGCCAACCAAGTACTCATTGTATTTTTGGTTGATGAAATCAAACATTGCCTCGGCAGTTGGAAACTTTACAGATTGAGCAACTACGCGCAAGCGTTCTCGGGGAATACCGGCTCTTATCATTGATTTGGTGATTTTTTCGTCAGCTTCTAGAAGGCTTCTGATTTCTGGGTCAGCAATGTCGATTGCTAAAAGGGAAAGACGAGTAATATCGTTTCCCAGCAACTCCATTGTTTTTTTGTTCGTTAGGAAAGCTTCGACTATGTTAGTTCCTGCTGAACCAAGTCCTATCAGTTGAACGCTGTTCTGGTAGATTTTCGTGTGCTATCACATCCCAACTAATCTTTTGAGTCTGTCTTTGATTGATTCTAAGTTAGATGAACTTGCTCTGTCGATTTTTGAAATCCTCATCGTTAAACCTTCTAAGTCTTTGATTTGGTCTTCAACGACAAGCTGGAAGTATCCAACTTTTCCGCGTACTCTGAGGAACAAAACTGCAAATATGACTGCTACAGCAGCTAAGACACCGACTATTGGTATGAAGAGTGCTTGAGTTGTTGAAGATGCTGGTTCATCTGAAATGTTCAGTTGGTTTAAGAAGGGCTATGGCGCTTGTAACTTGGCCTGCATTTGCTTCGACTGTTGACTCATTAAGAACATTTTTGTAGAGATCGACATATCCCTGTGCAACTCCACCTGATTCAAGTGTTCTTAGATGCGCTGCTTTTTGCGTGTACAGTGTATTGAACTGAGTCATCGCTGCGCTGACTGATGATACGGTGATTTGATCAAGAGGTATGCCACTGGTTGGACCGTACAGGGTTACTAAGTTTACAGGAGCTCCGGTACTCTGTGAGGAGCTTAGATGGAACGATACCAGCAACAGTCATTGTAAAGGTTCCGACAACCCAATTGAATGATGCTTGCTGTGAATTTGGATTGAAATCGCTGCCTAACGAATAGGTGCTTTGGCTGCTAAGTGTCCAATATTGTCCTTGAGGTGGATTTTGTAAACTGGTTGAAAGCTTCAGGTCGCCTGATCCAGCAGTGAAAACATTGATAGTGAATGTTACTTTAACTTCTGCCCCAGGTGACTATTGGGTCAAATGATTGATTGCCCGTTGATGCACTATAACTAGGCAAGATGCTGATTGGAATTGTAATCGTAAATATCATAACTTGTAATCCACCCAGAGGTTGTATTCTGGGCTTTAGTTGGTGAAATTGACACCGATGAAATATAAATGGTGGTTAATAATAATACGAGGGTTAATGCTAGGATTTTTTTATTCATGGCTATTCCTCACACTTTTTACAGTATAAGTACATATAACACTTGCGCTAAACCGCTTGAAAATACCAACAGATAGCCTTTTTTAAGCGCTAATTATGCCAATATATTCCAGCGTAATATGTTTGGTGTGGGGACAAAGGATAAGAGATTTCACGTACAACAATTGTAATACGGTTGGTTAACTATGGAGATCATAAACGTCCGCTTGCCCGACAAAATTGCTTCAGACATCGATAAACTAGCAAAAAAACACAACCTTACTCGATCAGAAGTCATGCGCCAAGCATTAACTATCTATTTACACCTTGTAGACAACGTTGGGCACAATGCTACGCCCCATTGTTTTCCAAGTAAAACCTGCCCAAATAACGTACACAAGAAGAGGCGATGTCTCAATCCTCAAAGTTCCAACAGGTCACGCCATAGTAGCAGGTTCAACTTCATCAGGAGCTGTTGGTCCAAAAATAATGGATAAAGTAAAAGTTGATGGTCAGGTACTGGGAAAGTTTCTGGCAAGAGTTGCCTTGATGGATGTTACTGCGACAGGTGCTTTTCCTCTTCTCTTATCAGTCACCTTAGGCGTAGAGAAGGAACCAACAGGCAACCAGATAATAGAGGGCATTAAACGTGAAGCCAGAAGCATCGGTCTTGACCCAAATCAAGTAATCATGGAAAATACAGAAGACAACTTTGAAACGGTCCAGACTGGTGCTGGGTTAACTGTCGTTGGTTTTGCAAATGAAGACGAGTTAAGACTTGGAAAAACATGCCCTGGCGACCTAATAATTGCTATTGGCAAACCTAAAGTTGGCGATGAAGTTATTTTGGCTGAGAAAAAAGGAGAAATTGCTGACTTAAAAAATGTAATTCAGCTTTCACAAAAAAAATACGTACATGATATTGCTCGCTGTAGGCACTTTTGGCATTGCGGATGAAGCTAGAATGATGGCATTCGGCGTTGGGAGACAAGTAAAGCTGATTGAGGTTAAAGGGTTAGATTTGAACAAATCGGCTGGCCCCGCCACAGTCGTTCTTGCCACAATAGATAAAGAGAAACTTGAAGAAGTAACATCGTTAATTAGTAAACCCATCAATGTTGTTGGAGAAATATTGTAAGAGCAAAAATCATTGGTTTTGACTGATTTTCATCATGTGACCATTTCGGTCAATTTCTCCTTTTCTAATCCTTGTTGTAGAGATTGGAATACAGTTTTCTGCTTGAACCATATTTACGGTAACAATTTTTAACGGGCTAAGCCCTGCTTTATTGCGAATCTCATTGATTTTTTCAGCAATAACTTCTGTTTCTTTACTAACAACCAATGCGTCTAAGCCCTTGCCTGATATTGTGAGACCATAAGGGTCGTTTAATGGAACGATTTCTGCCCTGTTTGCTAACCCGGCCTTTTCTAAATAAGCCTGCAGTTCATTCAGTCTCTCGGCATAACTTGCAGTTTTGTGAGCTTTACTCATTTTTGAAACAAATTCGTCAGAAGATAAGCCGATAACAACTTTTTCGCCAACTTCAAAAGCCTTACTTATTAGAGCTTCATGCCCTCTGTGGAGCTCATCAAAGGTTCCTCCAACTGCAACTTTATTGTATTTTTTCATTTCCTATCAGCCTAGCGCCTTGGAAATCAATTTTGCTCTCAAACACTTTTCCAGAGGGCAAAACTTGCTTAAAAGCTTCTGCCACCTGATTAGCGTTTTCTTTGAGCACAAGAGCGTGGACTGCTTCGCCAATCATATTTTGGGCTGCACCGACCGCGCCGGCTTTCTTAGCTAATTTGACTAGTTGGCGAGTTTTCTGTGTTGCGAAACCCGCCTTTTCAGAAAATTCACTGCAGCATTCTAGAAAATTCTCAAGACTTGGCTTAGCGAGAATTGCCTCCAATGTTTTCTTGCCGTAGGAGTTAATTAGTCGTCTTTTTTCAGGATCTGCTAAAACTGTTTTGTTTGGGATGTTTGATTGAGTAAAACCAGCCACTACAACGAAGTCATGAGTTATTGGTATGCGGTCGATTTGACAGATTCCAGGTGCTCCTGGTTCAACGACAAGAACGCAGCCACCAGTGGATGTTAATGAACTTACTGTACCTAAGCCTGTTTGACATTCAATCTCTGCATACGTGCGCTATTTTGCCAATTTGGTTGTAAGTTAAAGGTAAATCTAATGCTTCTTTGAGAGCTAATCCTGCTGTTAATGCTCCTCCTGCGCTTGTTCCAAAACCTGTTCCTATTGGAACTTCAATTTTGTGGTTAACGATAACAGCATACGATTTTTGTAGGTTCTTAAGTAATGTTTCAATTACTCAGCTTGGTTGTTTTCGCTTCAGGTGCACGTTTACCATTAATGAAGACAGTTATGTCGGAAGTTTTTGCTTCGTCAACCGTAACGCACGTAGAAACTCCTTTCTGTAGCCCAAAGCCGCCCCCTCTGGAACCTACTTTTTCTAAATCAGTAATCGGCTTATTTTTTTCGGTGTCGTGAATTTCAAAGAAACTGGAGATCGCCGCGGGAGCAAAAGCTTTTGCAGTTTTGGTCTTTGTCATTGCTTCGCCTTATTTCCAGTTCGGTTGCTTAGTTTAAGAAATGGGAAAGCTTCTCGACAGGCTTTTACAACGGGAGGCGATACGAGGAGTACAAATGGTATTTCAGTTACAAATGTCCAAACAAATAGAATTGGCACGAAGGACGCAGATATTGGTGATTTGAAATAACCGTTGGGAGCGTAGAAAAGTTGGCTATACCCCCAAACTCCAACTGCCACTATTGTGGCGCCAACGGCTTGTCCAATTATTGCGCCTACTCCAAAATTTCTGAATTCATTCCAGTATTTTGCAATGGCGGCAAACAGAACAAGCGAGATAGTCATAAGGACACTGAAAAGAATAATCATAGTTTCCATTGACAAACCAGTATAACCCACGGATTCAGTTGGAAGCAAAATAGTTGGTAACAAAAGACCTGCAAGAATAACCCCTGCGCCAATGATTAAACTAATCAAAGTTTTCTTTCGATTAAGCGTCGTGTGTGCAAAATACCCTATTATGAAAAACGCCGCAAAATTTGCAGTGACACCCGCCGTTAAGCTTAGCAACGCTTGTCCCGTGAACAAAATTGTCTCGAATAAATATTCCAATGGCAGCTCCAATGCCGCCTTCCCAAGGTCCAAACAAAACAGCGAAAATGGCTGGAACAAAGGCTGCGGGCCAAAAAGCGACTCCGCCGAAACTTAAATTGAAACTTGTTAGGTAACCTACAACTGCGTAAAGCGCAGCGCATAAAGCTATAATTGCGACATTAAAGGCTTTTAATTGCGGCATCGAATTTTGCTCCAGTTTTCAGGGTATAACCCTGTTGAAATGTATGTTTTATAGATAAAACTTCCCTATGAATTGTTTAAACATGTTTAAACATTCTGTACGTAACTCTAACAAACGAGAAGTTGTTTTTTTCTGAAATGCGGTCTTATTAATGTAGGCAAAATAAAAAAACATGTATTTTAAAAACGGCTCAATTAGAATACAAAAAATAAAATATTTAACTTATTTTTTGTGTCGTTTGATACGCTCAGATCGCTGGGTTTTCATGCGCCAATCTTTCTTTCTCTGAGTCGCCACGGTGAATTTTCCTGGTCTACCCATCGGCTGATCCAGTTTGCGGAAGCGTGAAATGTTAACGTAAAATGTTTGAGCATCAATTTTGTTTTCTTTTAAATCTTCAATATTCTGATTAAGTTCTTTTTTCGCATCCTCATTTCCACCGTCAAAAGTTTCTGAGTAAACAAGGTATGCAGCATGGAACTGGAAGTTTGAGGGGTCGTCGATTAAAAGTTTCTCGATTTGGGAGGTAGGTTGGTTATTGCTGTTTGGTTCGTTGTTAGGTTGTTCCGTCATGTTTATTCCGCTTGTGATGTACGCAATGATTGTTTTTCCCTCTTTTATAGCTGTTCCTGAAAAAGCAAGGTTTAGTTAATCTGGCTGGTAAGTTTGCTGCAGTTAGAAAACTACATTTAGAATTATGGTTAATTTTTCCATCTAAAAAGAAAGGGATTTTACAAATGAAAATGACTTTAAGAAAGAGGCAGATTCCGTCTTATTTTTTCAGCATCTTTCTCCAATGCTTCCGAATCGCGAGGCTGAGTTGGATCACGATAAGCACCATCATGGCTGAATTGGTTGTGCAGGTTTCAGCGGAATAATGTGAACGTGCAAATGAAAAATTACTTGTCCAGCTGCTTCACCGTTGTTCTGCACAATTCTTATGCCCTCGGCTCCTGTTGCATCTTTTACAGCTTGAGCTATCCGTTTTGCAATCGTGAAAAGATAAGCAGTTTCTTTCTCAGGAATGTCAAAAATGTTTTCATAATGTTTTTTGGGAACAACAAGCGTGTGCCCCACATTCACTGGGCGATTACTTAAAAAAGCAGCCACTTGCTCATCTTCATAGATTATGCTTGCCGAGACTTGTTTTTGAATTATTTGGCAGAATATGCATTCAGACATGACTCATACCTTTCAGCGGTGTAAAGGTAGGGTTAGGTTTAATAGAATTTCTGTCGCCAATAGTTGTTTATGGATACTTTAGTTGATGACATAGGCAGTTTCCCGTTGCCGCATGGGAGTGAATAGAGAAAGCTTTAGCAAAGCGTATCAGCTTGCAAGAGAAAACATCATTCAAGGCAAAGATATAACAAAAGATGATTTTCTAAACAATAACTTCGTCAAAGTTGTGCTTGATTCTTTTAAGAAAAAAATTGCCTCAGGCTTAGATGTAGTTAATTTTCCCCAGCATTACGACGGCATGAAACAAATCGGCGATGTAATTCATGTTGCAATGGATAGCGGGTTCATTTCTTGTGGAAGAAAAAAACGCCATACTGCCTGAAGTGTATTTAATCAATCAACAGGCCAAAGCATTGAGTGAGGAGTTTGGCAAAAAAATCCAGTTGCGGGTGTCAATTTTTGGTCCGCTTGAGCAATATTTGCTTGAAATCGGAAAAACTCCTTATGAAGATGTATTGGATGCGTTGGCAGAGACAATTAGACGATTTGCAAAAAATAGTATCTTCAACAACAAGTATGTTGAGACAAAGGTTGTATCGATTGATGAGCCAAGCTTCGGCTTAAACAACATCCAAGCCACATCCGACGTGATTTGCAGGGTGCTTGAGAAAGCCTTTGATTTCCAAGGAGCCACACGACAAATCCACTTGCATTCAACTGCTGGAGTCCACGATTTACTATGCGTCAAAAACCTTGATGTCTTATCGTTTGAATATGCGGCTTCACCAGGCAACATTGACGCAGTTCCCAAAAGTATGCTGGAGCAGGCGGATAAGCAAATCAGAGTAGGTATTTCCAGAACAGACATTGACGCTATTTTAGCCGAGCTCTACGAGAAAGGCATAGCTAAACCTTCAGCAGAGCAATTGGTTGAAACTGAGGAAGTTATAAGGAAAAGATACAGATTTGCCAAAGGAAAAGTATGGCGAACGGATGACGTTTACGGGTCCTGACTGCGGTTTAGGCGGTTGGCCAAGTCAAGAAGCAGCCGCATTGTTACTAGAGCACACGGTGAAAGCAGTAAAAACAGTCCAGTGCCTATGAACTTGCAAACAAAAAAAGAAAAGAAAAAAAGTATTACTCTGGTTGTTCAGATGTTTGTGGGGGCGACTCTTGATTCACCAATGGCTTCTTCTTTGCCGCTTGAGCTTGTTGTGCCGTGGTTAGGTCTTTGAAGCCGTAAGTGCCGATTGGCGGCCAACCTGCCTCGGGCATAGATGCAGGCACCAACATTATCGTATTTGTTTGAGATTGCTGACCCAACTCATAGAGTATGTTCATCCATCTAAGTCTCAAGCCTTCTGGACTTGCCTCATACATTTTTGCTGCCTCAATCATTTTTGCCGATGCTTCGAACTCAGCTGTGGCTAAGGTTACTCTTGCAATTCGTTCTCGTTCAGCTTGTGCTTGGCGGCTCATAGCGTCTTGAAGGTTGGCAGGGATGATAACGTCTCGGACTTCAACGGATGTAACTTTGATTCCCCATGACTCAGTTTTTTCATCGATGATTTCTCGCAGGCGCGCTCCAACTTTTTCCCGTTCAGCTAGCAACTCGTTGAGACTTACTTTGCCGATGACTTCCCGCAAGGTCGTTTGTGAAGCTAATTGAGTCGCTTGATAGTAATTTTCAACGGCCAACACAGCCTTTTCCAAATCCACAGGTTTCATGTATAATACTGAATCAACATTTACCGGAACGTTGTCTTTGGTTAAGGTTGATTCTGTGCGGAATTGGATAGTGTCTAATCTCGTTGAGATTTTTAGTGGTGCTCTGTCAATTAATGGAACAAGATAGATTATTCCAGGACCTTTTAAACCGACATAGCGTCCAAGTCTTAAAACGGGCATTCGCTCCCATTCTCTGAGCACGCGTATACCGCTTAACAGAAAAAGAGCAATTACGATTCCTATGAATCCTACTACTGGAGCTAAAACTTCTGACAACATTTACACCTTCTATTGGTATTCGGTAGTTTGGAGAATTAAGCTTTTTGCTCGGCTGGTTTTACGACAACCCGCCATTATTTCGCACAAGTAGCCAGAAAACCATTAGACGAAAGAACCAAAACAGCAATCGAAAACACAATCGAAGCAGTCAAACTAAAAGGCAGAAGCCAACAAACCATCTCAAAATATCAAAGCAGTTTCGCAGTATTAGCAGACAACTGCAATCTATTCGACAGCACAAAAACACTTCTCTACATTCTAACACAGCTAAAAGGCTCAAGACCCGACATGAAAAACAAAACACTAAGCAACGGCTATAAAAAGAGAATCTTAGAACATTACAGCGTATTTTGCGAACAAAACCAAATCCCATTCGACAAGCCAAAAATGGAATACGAAGCCCCAATACCACTAATCCCATCAAAAGAAAACGTGAATCTAATCATAAACACGGCATCAACCAAATACACCGCAATATTCACAACCCTATCACAAACCGCAATAGAACCCGAAGAACTACACAGAATAAAAGGAACAATGATAGACAAAGAAGAAGGAAAACTAACCGTAACAGGCACAAAAGGACACAACAACGGAAGCTATAAACTAAAATCAGAAACCGCAGAAATGCTCAGAATTTACCTATCAAAAACAACAAACAAAGAACAACCATTTCCAGAAGCAAAAGCACAAGGCGAAGCATGGCGACAAGCCAGACGAAAAATAGCAAAAAAACTATGCAAACCCGAATTAGACCTAATAAACCTAAAAAACCTAAGAAACTACGCAGGAGAACAATTCTACAAACACGAAGGCAAACACGACCCAATAGCCACCATGAGATTTATGAGACACAAACAACTTGAAACAACATTGGGCTACATAAGAAGCATAAACTTAGACGAACCAGAAGAATACAAAACCGAAGCAGTAAAATTAGGAGAACCAAACACAGGAAAACGCATCATAGAACTATCAGACGCAGGCTACCAGAAAATAACAGAAGCAGACGGATACCAATACTTCAGAATAAGAAAATAAGCAAAACATAAAAACAATTTAAACACAAATAAATATGAACACCAATGAACCAAAAAACCCATCAACACCACCACAAAACAAATGCCAAAAAACAATTTCCATTTCATGTTTTTCCTTAAACTGTTTCTTATTATCAACAAAACCAGAACACTCAAACTTACCAAGATATAATCTAATGCATAAAACATTCGGGTTATATTTACAATGAACCTTGGGGTCAAATTCAGCAATATAAACACCATTTTTTTCAATTCTCCTCAAAGTTTCATACTTCATAATCAAATAACACTCCATTAGCATTCAGAGTTACCACTAACCCGAACCACACGTAGCCTTCTCAACCCAAACATCACGACCATACTCATTCATTGGAAGCCACATATCACGCTCATAAAAAGGTGAATCCAAAGAAGTTACAAACTCCATAGAACCAAAATAACGAGCATCAACCAACTCATGCAAACAGCAAGGACAAACCTGCTTATTCTTTTCAAAAACAACCTTCAATTTACGCTTACTACAATTACCAAACCAATGAACAATCTGAAAACGCTTCTTATCAACCTTAACCGAAGCATGATTAAGTTCATAGTATGCAGTCCCAAAAATACTCTTTCGCTCACCCATAACCTTAACGATTAAACCATCCTTCTCATACAACCTTCTGGTCAAACCTTCAAAACCAGAACAGCCTAAACAAGCAGAACCCCCATGATTAGTATGACGAGTATGCCCCTTCGTACTCTTAGAACCCCACTCATCATAGCACTTACAATTCCGACAACGACCATACTCATTTTTAAAAAAACCCAAAAAATGTACGTGAGGCGAAAAATACCATTCACTCATATGCCGAATGCCCCCCCGAACAAAGTCAGAAGAACGATAACGCTCCAAATGTAGGATAAGAGAACCACCTGTTATTCCCCGAGCATAAAGACCCTTAACAGCTTTAGCAAGCAACTTTTCCACAGACAAAACCCTATCTTCCTCTGAAAAACTAACAATCCCATGCTCAGGCTTCGCACCAAACCGCTTAGAAGCTTCATTAATACGTTGCTTTATACGGCCAGCTTCACGAACCGCAGAAGAATATTTATAACAAATTGGACAACGCCAATTAAAACAATGATGATGTTTCTTACGAACAAAAACATCACCCTCATGAATAGAACCATCCAAACTATTATGATGCAACTCAGTACGCAAACAAACCTTATTACCCATAAATTGACCACACTTATCGTTAGTCTTTTTACCATGACCAACACGTTGGTAACCCATAATAATGGGAGCATAACCATCAGGCTCAGACTCAGAAGAATCATCAACAACTTCAACAAACTTAACCTCTTTAGGTTTCTGACCCGTCAATCTATGAACAGGCTCACCAAACATCTTGACGTCAAAATCATGCTTACACTGACGAGCCTTAACTCTCTCAGACTTATCTAAAGAAGAAACATAACCAGACCATAGCTCATCCTCTTCACGCTTACCCAAACAAAATCATCGCTCCAAATCTGGAAACCCATCCAGCCTATCACAAACCCAAACAACTTCAAAACCAGTAAAATGAAACTTAAATTTCGCCCGCCTACCATGAGACGGACAAGCCCCAAACCCTAAAGAACAAAGGCAAAGGGGAACACCAAAACGAACTGCAATCTGTTCAGCATAAGGACAAACAGCCAAACGATCTTTTTCAACCTTATTCACAATTACAGAACCAACAACAACAGAAGCACCCATCAATCATAACCCCCAGACGGATGCCCAATACTGTCGATTAATCCAATGGTTAGCATTCCAGTTAAAACAAAATATAAAATATCACCAAGCCCATCTGGAATTAGTGTCAGTAAATGAAGCGATAAAGAACTAAAAACCGCCCAAAGCATAAGAAAACCCGTATTTTTCAGCACCATACCAACAGAAACGTCATTTTCACCTGATCCAAAAACATGAAAGCCAACAACAACACCAACACCCATAATCAAAACCACAATCACAAGCAACCCTAAACTGGTGCTCAAATTCCATTGAAGTGCACCAGTTGACTCTTGACCATTACCCTGAGTGATTGCTCCGACTTCAGTCAACAAATATTTGCCAGTACCATTGTTCCAATAGTAATTGAAACCACCGCCATAATTGAAGCCGATTGTTACAGATGTTAAATAACCACCAGAATCATTTACAACCACTTCAGCGTTAGAATTTAAAATTAACCGCCCTGAAATATCTACCCAACCAGTATAATTACCAGGATTTTTTGCATCCTGACCCGAACCATATCCACCAGAACCAGACATACTTTGAGTTAATGAACCAGAACCTAACCCTAAAAGCGAAAATATACTAAGCAAAATAATAATTGTAAAAGGAAGGGCAATATATTTTGAAACCATTTTAAACTCTCCCCCGAAATCTACTAACTAAAGCTAAAGCCCACGCCAACTCAAAAATCCCTATACAGAAAAGCAAACCAGAAAAACCTAAACTAAGATTAAAACCCAAAATATCAAATCCAAAAAAATAATCATAACTAAAAACCAATGAAATCGCCAACAAACAAACCGACGAAACAACTAAAACCAACACTTTTAAAAAAAGCAACTTTTTAACATCAATAGTAAGTTTAACCATATTTAATCCTCGAAAAAACAACCGAGAAAATATTAATAAGTATACACTACATAAACTCATAAAAGGTGTAAACCCATCCATCAAAAAGGTAAAAAACAATGATACAATCAAACAAAAACACAAAAGCATTTTACGAAACACAAACAAAAATCTGGAAAGCACTATCCGACGGACAATGGCACCGAACCAACAACCTAAAAAAAACTACCAAACTAAGCCCAAGAACACTACACAAACACCTAAAACAGCTAACCAAAGACGGTCTAATTGACAGAAAAAGAGACATCGAAAGCGAAAAATATCCAATTCCAGTCCTCTACAAAGCCCAATCTGATATTATAGAAGCCACAAAAACAATGGAAATTATGAAAAAATTTTCAAACAAAATAGACGCAATACTAAAGGAAACAAAAAACAATCCATTAATTATCTTAGACCTAATCAACAAATGGAATCAAACCAATTTCATAAGACTTTTAAAAACAATTCAAAATCATAAAGATATACCTCTTAAAGAAATAGAAACCCTTACAAAATTGCATCTATGGCTAAATTACGAATGGTTTACTCAAATACTAATAGAAGCAACAACCAAAATCATAAAAGAAGTAGATATTAACCAATGTATAATAGACCAAGCAAAACTGAACGCTAAAACAGCTATAAATTGGGAAAAACTCAATGAAGAAATAACCATAAACTGGGATAGATCAATGAAAGAATTAATAAAAGAATTCACTGAAGAGCTACTAAAAAACAAAGAAACAAAAAAAGAAAATTAAAAAGTTAACTGGACAAAGAACTGTAAATTTTTTCTGCACAACCAGAACAGAAAACAATACCTTCCCCGATTAACTCAACACCACACCTTTCACACTTCAAACTAAATCACCCCTTGACTAATAACTTATCAAATGATAATTTAAACATATCGTAACTATTAAGATACAAACAAACACACTTACAAACTAACAAAAATACAATAAAACCAACAAACAAACTAAAAATATTCTAATTTAACTAACTCAAACCCAGAACCATCAAAAACGAGAGAGACACTCACACGTAAAACAACTAAGGAGAGAGCATCCCTCTCCTTCCCAACCTCTTGATAAAAGATAGGTTATAGTATGCTATCACACTTGCCCCTAAATCCCCTTCTATCTTAGAAAGGGGACTTAACAAAACTTGAAAAATAAAAAACCATCAACAAATAAGAAATTAAACAACAAAGGAAAAACCAATCTTAGATAATAAGAAAACAAAGATATCTATATATTCAGCTATCCAATTACAACTCTAATAAATGAAGGAATAAACAAAATGGTAAAAATAATTTTTAATATAACCCCCGAAAACGAAAACAAATTAAGAGAAAAAAACCGCAAAAGAGGCGACATATCAAACATCATCAACCAAGCATTAGAACAACACTTCAAAGAAGATAAAAAACAATGACAACACAAGAAATCTATCAAGACGTAAAGGCTGGTTTTACGACAAGTAACATTCCTTCCATACCGACAACTTCCACGACTTGACCAACTGCTATTGGGGTATCTTTGGCCGTAGCTTTCCAGAATTCACCCATTACCCGTATTTCGCCTTCAGGTTTCAAGTCGCTCGTTGCGATACCTTTGGACCCGACTAAGGCTTCTTTCCCTGTTTTAACTCTATCTAAACTGAGCTTTGACACCAACATAAAATATTGCTGCAACAATCAAAGCGACAATAATGAGAGTCACTCCAAGGGTTAATTCGACCGAAATTGCTAAGCCATAATAAGTTGTTCCTGAAATTGCAGCGAAAAAGAGGAACGCCGCAATGGTCACTAAAATTCCTACAACAAAGGCTAACCCAGCATGCATACGAACACCTTGATTAGTGGATAGTTAGAATCTGCTTATAAAATAATTCATAAAAAACAAAAAAAGAAAAAGCTCTTTTCCTTTCTTAATCAAAAACAGATGGAAAAGGGGCCGTTGAAGCAACAGCGCTTGCATTGGTTAGTTGTGGCATAGGATGAGGATGAGCGTCTTAGTGGCGGGTTTGGCATTGGAGATGGCGGTTCAATTTCTAAGGGCATACGATTTATCAGTCTTCTTCGCCTCCGTGAACTGTTGGAACAATTGTTACTTCAATGAGGTTTTCTCGTCGGATGATGGTTAGCTTGGTTTCTTTGTCGATAACGTCTTCAGCGAGCAATCTTGGTAGATCGTAGAAGTCAGTTACTGGTTTATCATTGAATTTTACGAGCACATCGCCCATTGCTAAGCCTGCTTTGCGCGCTGGAGAGCCTGGTTCAACAGAGAATATCATTACTCCGCTTTCTTGTTCTAAACCTGCTTGTTCAGCGATTTCTTCTGGAATTGCAACAGTGTTTGCGATTATGCCGAGGTAGCCTTTTTGAGCTACTTTTCCAGTCATTAATCTGTCAGCGACTGCTTTTACTTTGTTTATTGGAATGGCTATGCCTCTTTGCCAAACATAAGCTGTGTTTATGCCGATTATTTTGCCGTCTGCATCTACAAGTGGTCCGCCGCTGAAGCCTGGGTTAAGCTGTGCGTCGGTGGCGATGACGTTTTCCATTTGTGTGCTTCCTCGCCAGCCTCTGATTGTGCTGTTTACGCTGGTTACCATGCCGCTGGTTGCGGTTGGCTGATTTCTGTTAAACGGGTTAGCGAGAGCCAAAACATATTGGCCTACGCTTAGTTTTTCTGAATCGGCCAATTGTATGGGTGTAAATTCTCCTTTCTCTGCTTTTATCAAGGCTAAGTCGTTGTATGGGTCGGTTCCAACGATTTTTGCGTTGAATGTTTTTTCTCCTTGTCCGATTTTGATTGCGTTGCATCCTTGGAGGACATGGTTGCAGGTGATGATGTAGCCGTCTTGTGTTAAGACAACGCCTGTGCCGCGTGACATTTGCGCTTTTACGCTAACTACAGACTCTGAGACTTTCTTGATGAGCATGCTTGTTGCTTCTGAGAGTGATTTGAGAACCTCTAACGGGTTAACTAGTTGAGTCATTTTGTTTTTCACCATAAGATATTATGGCAAAATGGTATTTGTTGACTAAGGAACATCAAAAGTTAGTCACAAAAAGTTAGGCAGGCATCATAAAAGGTGAGTTGCCATAGTAAGCCACGTTCTGAGCTAAAGCATGCTTGGCTGCATGTGAGCTTTGACAGAGCTTGCCGATATTTGCCATAAGCTGATATGAAGCTTTCAACGCCAAATTCAAGTTGTTGTTTGTTAAGAATTTAGCTTCTATGTTTAGGGCTGTTCCTTGAATGTTTGCAGCTATTTGGATGCCGCCATCTTCGGTAATCCACTTCAACGTGATGCCTTGGTTGTTTTCTGAAATGCCCAGCCAGCGAAGTACACCGAACCATTTGCCTTTAAGCGACAGAATAAGTTGCTGGGTCATTAGGTCTGATGGTAGGAAAGTTTGGATTAGCGGTGTTGACTGTTCTTCTTTGCGTGGTTGGTGAAGTTTTAATTCAGTTATTTTTGGGGTTACGCGGTATCCTTCAGCTTCTTTTTTCACTATGCCCTCTTGCTCAAGTCGGCTGAGGATGCGGGAGAGCGTTTCGGAATGCAGTCCGGTTCTTCGTTTTAACCCGTCGAATGTGAATATGGCTAAGTCTTCGTTTTCGATTAGCGCCAACACGTCAGCGTCGCGTTCGCTGAGGGAATAGTCGGCTGGAAGGCTTTGCCAATTAACATTCAGAATAGGTATCATTACCTTAATCTCAGGTTGAAGAGTTGCTTTTGAACATTACTCCATTCAGGGTATAAAAACAAGGAGAAAGATTTGACTTCCCCGAACAAAGAGGACTTAGCCCCTCCCCGGTTCATGGAGCTATGTTAGCATTTATATGCTCTATTTAAAGGGGGGTCAAAGGTTTCCACTTTTCAAAAATAAGGGCAAATAGACCCTCGTTCATGGGCCAAATCTGAATATACTCTATATATTCACATGGAAGATCTTCATATTTCAAAAATAAGAGCGACTAGACCCCGATCATGAAACCATGTTCACCCATGTTGAAAACCATTAGCACAAAAACCTAAGACGGGTAACAATTCAACCCTTGGGTCATATTATCCAAGGCTTATTTTTTCACCAGTTACAATGTACACGATCGATTCGCAAATGTAAGTTGCGTGATCCGCTATGCGCTCTAAATATCTAGTCATCAATACACTGGAAATTACGCATTTATTGTTATCTTCTTCTGACGTGATAAGCTGTTGAAGAAAATCAAAATACATCTTGTCAACCTCACGTTCGGTTTGGGAGATAGATTTAGCCAGTATTAAATCATGTTTTCTAAGCGAGTCAATGCTTATTCTGACGGTTTGGAGGACTTTTTCGCTCATTTCTGAAACTTCATCTTTGCACCAGTTTTCGCATTCGTTTAAGCCTCGAAGTTTGTCATTTATGAATGATATGTCAAGTGCGTACCTACCGAACCTTGCAAAGTCATTGCTAATTTTCATGTACGATTTTATTGTTCTAAGATCAGTAGCGACTGGTTGAAACCGAGCGATTAATTCAAAGCTTTTGTCTTCAATCTTATCAGCCATTGCAATCAGCATATCTGACATTTCCCGAACTTCTTCTTGAACGCTTTTTCCTTTAAGGTATCCTTGAATAGACAGAGCTAACGTTTCATAGGTTAATTCGCCCATTCTAGTGATTAGTACTGATTGTTCTTCTAACCCAGGGTCAATTATTCTGCTCATAGCCATCCATCTATTATCCGAATTCTCCAGTTATATATTTCTCTGTTAACGGGTTATTAGGACGCTCAAAAATCTCTTTTGTTGGCCCGAACTCGATGAGTTGACCTAAATACATGAAAGCTGTGTAGTCAGAAACACGCGCAGCCTGCTGCAAATTATGAGTGACAATGACAATTGTGAAATCCTTCTTAAGCGCTGCAATAGACTCTTCGATTTTGGCTGTAGCAATAGGGTCAAGAGCTGAGCAAGGTTCATCCATTAAGATAATTTCTGGTTCAACAGCAAGAGCACGTGCAATGCAAAGTCTCTGTTGTTGTCCCCCGGACAAGTTTGTGCCTGATTTTTTCAGATCATCTTTTACTTCATCCCACAGGAAAGCCATTCGAAGACTCTTTTCTGCCATGCGATCTAGAAGTTCCTTATTTCTCACACCTGCAAGTTTCAAGCCCGCTACCGCGTTGTCAAAGATTGACATCGTGGGGAAAGGATTCGCTTTCTGGAAGACCATGCCTATTCTTCTGCGGATTGCGACAGGATCAACTTGTGAAGAGTATATGTTTACTCCGTCCAAAATTACTTCTCCTTCAACTTTTGCGCCTGGAGTTAATTCATGAATTCGGTTGAGGCATCTTATCAAAGTGGTTTTTCCACATCCCGAAGGTCCCATAATGGCTGTTACTTTATTTTCAGGGAAGGTTAGGTTGATACCCTTTAGAACCTGTAGTTTTCCAAATTTGGCTTTCAAATCTTTTGTTGCTAACTTAACCCCTGATAAATCCGAGTTTTTGTTGTCACTCATTATTATTGCTCACCCTAACATGTTTTTGTATTAATTCTTTTGAGTTTCTTATCATTCCTCTACGTCTCCAACCTTGATCCTGTTAGATTTCTACCCACGGTAAACTTCACCAGAAGATTCAACCCAAGCATAAAAAGAATAAGGACTAAAGCCGCTCCCCATGCCTGAGTTTGCCAAATTCTAGAAGCAGAAGTAGCGTAATTATAGATTAGGACTGTTAATGAAGCTGTTGGCTGAAAAATGCTTTTTGCAAAGTAAATGCTTGTAGATGCCGTAAGTAGTATGGGAGCTGTTTCTCCCATTGCTCTTGCCACAGCCAACAAAATACCTGTTAATAGACCATTTTTCCCTGTACCGATAACTATTCTAATCACTGTTTTCCATCGGGGAATTCCTAGAGCCATCGATGCTTCTCTTAAGGTATTAGGAACAAGCTTTAGAGATTCACTTGTCGTTCTTGCGATGATTGGGAGCATCACAAAACTAAGGGCTACACCAGCGGCAAAAGCAGAAAACTGCTTCGTGCTTAAAACTATTACTACGAAAACAAATAGTCCCAAAACAATTGATGGAAAACCTGTAAGTACATCATTCATAAAGCCTGAAATTGTGGAAAGCTTAGACGAAGACCATTCTGAAAAATAAATGCCTGCTCCAATGCCGATTGGAACAGCGATAAGGGAGGCAATTCCTACCATGGTAAAAGATCCAACTATTGCATTAGCTATTCCTCCGCCTGTAACATTTGGCGCTGTAGGTAATTTGGTTAGAAAGCCGATGCTTATGGCTGGTGCCCCTCGTATGAAAACGTCGCCAAGTATTAGTAAAAGAGGAATTACGGCTAGAACTACAGCCGCTATTACTAATATTGTCATTAACTTGTTAAGTATTTTTCGCCAGATTGAAATGCCCGCAGGCATAGTAAATTCTTTCATTGCTTCATTCCCTCAATTCTTAACTCGTGTTCCACGAGTCATCCTCCAAAGCATAAATCGGGCAAGAAAGTTAACTAACAAAGCAACAAAAAACAGGATTAATCCTATTTCGATTACGGCTGATTGATAAAGTCCTGAAGATTCGCCGAATGAGTTTGCTATTAGCGAAGACAAAGTGGCACCTGCCGAAAACAAATTGGTGCTAATATTGGGAATGTTGCCAATTACCATGGTTACTGCCATTGTTTCACCGAAAGCACGTCCTAGCCCCAAAACAAAGGCGCCAAATATTCCTGACCGAGCGTAGGGCAAGACGCTTTTTTGAGTAACTTCCCAATCCGTAGCGCCAAGCGAGTACATTGCTTCTCGCTGACTATTCGGGACCACACTCAACACATCTCTTGTAACTGCTGACATTGTTGGAATAATCATTATAGCCAAAAGAACGCCAGCAGTAAAAAAATCGTATCCAAAAGGACTCCCAGAAAATAAGGGAATAAACCCAAGAGATTTATGCAGAGGCGTTTCCACGTAATCACGCAAAAGAGGGATTAGAACAAACACTCCCCATAAACCGTAAATAACACTTGGCACTGCAGCTAAAAGGTCAACAACTGTGCCTAATGTATAACCAAAAGTCTGATGACTTTTAAGTTTCTCAGAGATAAAGACTGCTACTCCCAGACTAATCGGGAATCCTATGACAATAGCAATTGCCGATGTTAACAATGTTCCATAAATAAAAGGCAAAGCGCTAAGAATATTCTGAGTGGGTTGCCATTTTGATCCAGACAAAAAACTAAATCCAAATCTACCAATCGATTGAGCAGAGCCAAGATAAAGTTCAACTGCAAGACCTATAACAAGTACCTATAATGAATAGAGCGGCTGCAACAAGAACGATCTTTAGTATTGTGTCTCCTCTTGGCAGTCTGAATCGCAACTTTATAGTGCCTCAATATTTTGATTAATACAAAAAAATAAGGGAATAATACCCTATTAAGTCCTATTGTAGTATTGGCGTTCCGTTGTATGTGACTAATTTGAGTGTTGCGTTGTCAACAGCGACTATGTTAGCTGGCAATGGGACGTAGCCTAATCCTGTTCCTAAGTTTTGGCCTGAGTTTACGATCCATGACATGAAGTTGACGAGAGCTGCACCTTGAGTTAAACTAGTTTGTGCTTGATACACCAAAGCATAAGTCATCGTTACTATTGGATAGACGGTAGAAGCTGTTGTATTGCCATATATATTGTCGACTATAGAGACACTTGTCCATGAAGCATTTCCAGCTGGAAGACCAGAAGAAGCTCCTGCTTGAAGCGCAGCTGCAATGTTTGTAACATTAGCTAAGATAAATGTGCCTGCCGAATTTTGAACTGTGCCATAAAATACCGAGGTTTGACCTGTGTTTTCAAGTATGTAGGCAATTTCAAGTGGACCAATTGCGCCATCCTTTTGGGATATGGCAGCTGCTACACCTGCATTTTTGGGAGCTGCTATTTGGGCTGGAGCTGATGGCCAACTTGGAGCTGTACTTGGTGCTCCAACCTGTGATAGCCATGTGCTACTTGATTTGCCTAAGAAATCAACGAAGGCAAACATGGTTCCGCTTCCGTCAGATCGGTGAACAGTGGTTATTGCTGTACTTGGCAGTTGAGCGGCTACTGATGGGCTTTGTAGTGCTTGGATAGCTGGGTCGTTCCATGTAGTTATAGTTCCTAAGAAAATGTTTGCTAAAACTGTTCCTGTGAAATTGAGGCCATTCTGACAAGCTGAACCGTTAACAAGTTTTAAGTTATACGCTGGTACGACTGCGCTGGCAGATATTGGTATAGTTAGAGCGGTTGTCCCTGATGGAAGACCTGTATATTGTGCTGCAGTCATTGGTGCATCGGATTCACCGAAATCGACTACTTGTTGGGTGAATTGAGTAATTCCGGCTCCGCTTCCGACTGGGTTGTAGTTAACTGTTATTTGGTGCATGACTTGTTGATAGGCTGGTTGCCAAACCGACATTAGTGGGGCGACAAGTGTGCCTCCTGCGCCGTTAAGGGTTGCTGGCGATAATGTTGGCGTTGGAGTTGGGGAGGGCGTTGCAGTTGGAGTAGCTGTTGGGGTTGAAGTTGGATGTGATGTTGGAGAAGAGGTTGGGGACGAAGTAGGTGAAGATGTAGGAGTTGCTGTTGGAGTTGAAGTTGTTGGAGTAGGAGTGGGAGATGGAGTTGGAGAAGATGATAACGACTGATAAGCAAAGACGCCGCCAATGATGATAACGATTACGACGATTGCTGCAATAATTATATATGTACTTTTCATTTTTTTTCCTTCCAACAAAGGCTATTTAGTGTTTTGTTATATGAGGGTACTCTCTATAAACACTATATACTATATATAAAATGGAAAATACATGTATAGTCTCACATTGCGTGGTGCGCAAAAGATTAGAGGCGACGAAAAAATATATTTTCAAGCATTAAAGTGCCCAAAAGGAACAAATACTAAAGCAAAAAATTTAGGAATAAGGGAAAAATGCATAGTTAATTTGTTGATAAGGACATCAGGAATTTTAAAAAGAACAAATGTGCCTCTTCAAATATTTAGTTTTCATATTTTCACTTAGTTTTGAGTTTTTATCATTTTCCCATGTTTTTTATATAGAAAATCTCAATAAAATTTATAGTCTATATAGATATAACTAATATAATGAGAACACATAGAAAAACTAACTTGGAGACAAATGTGACCAAGGAAGCCGAAAAAGTAAACGAGGAACAACGCAAACTTCAGGTAACAGGCGGATCAACATTCATACTATCACTGCCTAAAGATTGGGCAATCCGAAACGAGCTCAAAAGAGGAAGCTCAATGCTAGTCCGCGAAGAAGACGATGGCTCACTCTCAATAGCACCTTCAAGTTTTCCAAAAAAAGAAAAACAAGACGAAGCCTACATCAAAGCATCAATAAATGACAACCCGGACGCCGTCATGAGAACTGCAATCTCCGCCTATTTAGACGGATACAACATTTTGCATATTAGAGCACAAGGACAAAAAGTGCTCTCTTCAAAACTTCGAAATCACCTCAAAAACTTCGCCAGGCACTATTTAGTTGGAACAGAAATTGTAATTGACACCCCCACCGATTTGACCCTGCAGGTTTTACTTAATTATCCTGAACTCACAGTTCAAAATGCTCTAAGCCGAATGTCTATAATCGCTTCATCCATGCATAAAGAAGCCATAACTGCGCTAAAGAAACTGGATTATTCCACTGCAAAATCAGTCATTGAAACAGACCGTGAAGTTAACCGATTTGGTCTGTACATTGTACGGCTCTTGAAGTTGGCAGTTTCAAATCCAAGAATTGTAAAAGAAATCGGATTAAACAGCCAAAAAGACTGTTTAGGATATAGGCTTATTGGGAAAGCGGTTGAAAGAACTGCAGACCATGCAACCAAAATCGCTGAAAACACTCTGCTACTAAAAGAGCAAGTAAGTGAAGACGTTTTGCAGAAATTAGAACAGTTAAGTGGATTGGCTAATTCAATGTTTGAGAGCTCAATGGATGCATTATTTAGACATGATTTTAATTTGGCAGAAAGCGTCATTGAAAAGCTTAGCCAAGTTCATAAATTGGAGAAAGAAACAGTCATTTGCTTGCAAAATGTCAAAATAGAAGAGGTTGTTAACTTGAGGCTAGTGATTGAAAGTGTAAGGCGAACAGCTGAATACGCAAGTGACATTTCCGAAGTTGTGCTTAACTTAAACGTTGATTCAGTTCTCACTTAGTTTTTTCTTTATCCTCGGAGACCTGAATCTTCGATAAAATAATTAACTCTGTTTTATGAGGTTAAAATAGAAAAAATGCGATTTATTTTATTGGCAGTTTCCATGTCTAAGAAGTTCAGTTAAGCATTTTAAATTATTGAAACGCTTCAAAGAAACATATTACTTCAGGGCTTGGATTTATGCTGTAACTGTCAATCAGATGAGCAGTTCCGTCAGGGCAGTAAACTTTGTCGCCTTTCATAGCTTTTTGGTAGCGTTTACTGCATTCTTTAAGTTTGGAGCAGCCGTCACAATCTCGTGAGAGCATTCTTTTTTCACCTCTTCCACATATTCAAAATAGAAATTGTCCATGGGCGCCTATAGAGATTCTCTTCATAATCTATATAGAAAATTTACATTAAAGCTAATTCGTCAAATCTTTAAGAAACATTTAAGAAACAAGACATAACCTCTCAAGGGCAAGAGACATCTCATGAACGTAAACGGATTAAAAGTAAAAGGCATTTTCTTGGATTTAGACGGCACAATAGTTGACTCCAAAGCAGCCTACATAGAAGCCGCCAAAATAGCATTTCAAACCGTCGGGCAAAAACCCCCAGAAAATAAAGTTGCCTTGGAAATTCCCAAAAGACTTGAGCAAGGACTAACAATAACGACATCATTAACGGCGACTCCAAAAAATTTCTAAAAATATACTATCAAACATTTTATTCAATCAGCCAAGAAAAAACCAAACTTATACCTAACGTCTCAAAAACACTTGAAACGCTATCGCAGAAAGCTAAACTTGCCCTGATAACCATGCGGCATGCTCCATCAGAAGCCATCATAAAAGAGCTAGAGTGCTTTGGCATATCAAAATATTTCACTCATGTTGTAACAGCGATGGATACTTCTAAGCCAAAGCCTTCTCCTGAAGCGTTAATAAAATGTGTTGAAGCTTTAGATGTTGAGATGTGCAGTTGCATCATTGCAGGTGACTCCGTTAATGATGTGCGGGCTGGAAAAGCTGCTGGAGCAGCAACCGTTGCGGTTTTGTCTGGGCTTGTATAAATGCAAAGAACTTGTGAAAGAATGCCCAGATTTAATTTTGAAAGATGTTACTGAACTTCCAGAATACATCAAATAAGCTTTTTTGTATGTATCAGGATTCGAAATATTGCTGGAAACTTCTTAGGGAGTTATATGTTTCCTTAGAAACAAAGTTTAATTAAAAGCTTGATCTTTAATCAATATTGGAGAAGGCTTCGGAGTGGGAATCAGTATGAACTTTGTAGAATTAATGATAGGGGAGAAATTGAAAGAAGCGGATCCTGCCCTTGATATTATGGGGTCAGACCGCAAAGTTTTGCAGGTTGCCTGTCAAGATTTCACTAATTACCTTAAATTCCACTGGAATTTAATGGGAAAAGAAGCAAACCAATGCGAACTTGTTGAAAAACTTGAAAATCTTTTCAAAGAAGATTCATTGGAATTAGAAGCATTTTTGACCATTTGGATTGGCATCTGGTTTAAGAAATGGAAAGAACGAGTTAAGCTGCTTATAGGTGACCAAAACGCTAGCAGATGGAATAAAATTTCAAAAACCATCAGCAACGCTGAACCAATATGGAAGCGAATTAGAGCATAAACAAGAGCTTCAGGAAATCGTAATTACGACGCTGGTTAAGAACGGCGAAATTTGCGGCACAGAAATTCTGTCTGAAAATCTCTTAAAGATGGAGCTTGGAGAAAAACGCGTTCAAGACCTTAGCGACAGAGAAAGAGTTTTCATTGTGGTCAATGAGGCGTTGCGGAAGGCTCGTGAGATGGCTCAAAGTAAAGGTCCGTTAATCTTTGTAAAGATTGACAAGGGCTATTACAATACGCCAAGCCAATAGAAAAATCAATTCTTCTTTTTCTTTTAAATAATTAATTATTATAGCTTAAAAAATAGGTTCAAGATTACTAGTTTCTATGTTAAAAGATGAAAATTATTGTTTAGATATTGTGTTTGTTAAAAATGGTTTTTAGACGACGCGTACTCTTTGAAGAGTCTTACGCATCCAAGTATAATGTCGCATGGTTGTGGTTTCGCCATAACCGCATGCTCCACAACGCTTGTGGCGTACATGGTATGCTCGTCTTCCGCAGCGCCTGCATTTAATATGGACAGTTTTGCCTTGGCGCTTGCCCATTGATGGAGTACCTTTTCCCATGGCACTCACCTAGGCGGAGGCGATATAAGGACTACGTTGTCTCCTCGAACGATGATTAGTCCCAGTTTCTTTTGGTTTTCAACCATTGTTGTGTCTTCTGTTTCTTCTAAAACCAAGTTTAAGTGTTGGTCGAAACCCTTCAGTCTTCCCCGAAGGCTTTTTCCTCCTTTAAGCCGTACAAGTACGACTTTGCTGAGGTTTTGTTCAAGGATTTCGGTTGTCATTTCGCTCATATTGGAATCCTCATGTATCTTTATCTCTTCTATACTCCGAACTCTCCACATTTAAACCTATCTGGGAATCTATTAGCCTTGGTTAGGTTAAGTTAACTCTCTTGCTGCAAGCGGTTTGCCCATAAATTAGTTTTGGGCAGTTATGTTAGGAACGGTTCGGTCGCTTTTTTATTTCTTACAGCCTGCCTCATTGTTCACTACATGACCTAAATAGGCTACAGCGCTCAGGTCAGAAACTCGTGGGTTTTGGGCTGTTTGTACTTATAAGTGGGGTTATCGATTATTTTCTGGAGAAAACGGGTAAGGGTACATGCTATTTACCATCGAATTCATTATTACTTTTCTGGTTGCTTTTGGATTAAACCTGATACCCTTCTTTGGTCCCTCAAACCTCCTAATCGCATCCACCGCAGCCATCGGCATGGTAAACGCAGACGCAACCGCACTACTCACAATAGCTTTTCTTATCGCCCTTGCCGCAGCCTTAGCCAAAGGCATCCACTACATGATAACTTTCTTTGTAAGTGGACACCTCAGCGAAAAAAACCATGCACGACTTGATGTTGAAGCAGGAAAGATTAGACGTTGGGCTTTTCTGCTGCTTTATTTAGCTGCTGCCACGCCTATTCCTGATGAACCCGTCGTTATACCTCTTGGGCCTGATGAAATATAGTCCAGCAAAGTTTTTCTCATCATATTTTCTAGGTAAAATTACGATTACAATTGCAGGAGCGTTTCTGGGCGGCTTGGGTTGAAGCTAATTTTTCAAGATTGCTGAGTCCTTTGGAAATGATTGCTATCTCCATAGCCTTGACAGTTGTCATCACGGTTATAATGTTTAAGGTAGATGTAGGCAAGCTTTTAGATAAAGTCTTCAAAAGAGAGCAATTCAACAAACAGCTAAATGGAGAGCAAAGTTAAATTTCACGTCTATAAACATAGAGGTGAGATAGAATATGCCAACAAAACAAGCGATATCCCTTAAAAACAAAAGAAGCAAAACAAATTTTAGAAGAAGCCTCAAAAATGCTAAAACTTGACATGGAAACGCTTTTCGGTAAAGCAACCGTGGAAGTTGTAGAATCAGATGTAGGCGAAGTTTACCTCATCGGTGGAAAACCGCTTCTCTACAAAGTCGGCGACAAAATTCTGCCCACCCTGCACTTCACAGAGTTCACGTCTAAAGCGCCAAAAATAGTGGTTGACATGGGCGCTGTCCCCTATGTTTGCAAGGGCGCAACTGTTATGGCTCCAGGCATAGTACGCATTGAAGGAGAATTTGGCAAAGGCGAACTTGTTTTGGTAGTGGATATGAAGTTTGGCAAAGCGTTGGCGTTGGGCGAAAGCCTCATGGACTCAGCAACAGCAAGGCAAACCAAAAAAGGACCCATAGTCAAAACACAGCATTATGTAAGCGACAAAATCTGGGACTACACCAAAACACTAACAGAATAATCAATTTGTGTTATTTTAAATAGAAAGAAGAAAAGATTAACCCTTGGGCTATATTGCTAATGCTTAATTGGGCTTTGACGTACCTCTGTGGGTTCGTATGTTCTCCTTGCTCCTCCAGTTAAGCACTCTTCATGCTTTTTACTTAGGAGGTGATCCGGCCGCAGGTTCCCCTACGGCCACCTTGTTACGACTTTTCCCTCCTTACGAAACTTAGATTCGACGCCGCCATGAAAGACGGCGCCTCACCCAAGAGTCGCTCGGATGGAACGACGGGCGGTGTGTGCAAGGAGCAGGGACGTATTCACCGCGCGCTAATGACACGCGATTACTAGGGATTCCATGTTCACGAGGACGGGTTACAGCCCTCGATCCCAACTACGGCAGGCTTTCGAGATTGCCTTCCCCTTTCGAGGTCGGAACCCATTGTACCTGCCATTGCAGCTCGCGTGTGGCCCGGGAGATTCGGGGCATACTGACCTGCCGTGGCCCGCTCCTTCCTCCACTTTATCAGTGGCGGTCTCCACAGTGTGCCCAGCACAAAGCTAGTTGCAACAGTGGACGCGGGTCTCGATCGTTGCCTGACTTAACAGGACACCTCACGGCACGAACTGGCGACGGCCATGCACCTCCTCTCAGCTCGTCTGGCAAGACCTTTAATCTGGCCTTCATACTGCTGTCGCTCCCGGTGAGATTTCCGGCGTTGACTCCAATTAAACCGCAAGCTTCACCCCTTGTGGTGCTCCCCCGCCAATTCCTTTAAGTTTCAATCTTGCGATCGTACTCCCCAGGCGGCAGACTTAACAGCTTCCCTGCGGCACTAGAACGGCACGTGGCCGTCCAAACACCTAGTCTGCATCGTTTACAGCTGGGACTACCCGGGTATCTAATCCGGTTCGCTCCCCCAGCTTTCATCCCTCACCGTCGGGCGCGTTCTAGCAGACAGCCTTCGCCACTGGTGGTCTTCCCGGGATTATAGGATTTCACCCCTACCCCGGAAATACCGTCTGCCTCTCTCGTCCCCTAGCCAAGTAGTATCCCCCGCAATCCAACGATTAATTCGGTGGATTTAACAGGGGACTAACCTAGCCAGCTACGGATGCTTTAGGCCCAATAAACATCCACACCACTCGGAGAGCTGGTATTACCGCGGCGGCTGACACCAGACTTGCCCTCTCCTTATTCCCCCAGCGTTCTAGACTGGGTAAAAGCCTTCCTCAGCGGATGGCACTCGGGATAGCCCTGTCAAGCTTTCGCTTATTGCAAAGTTTTCGCGACTGCTGCGCCCCGTAGGGCCTGGGCCCTTGTCTCAGTGCCCATCTCCGGGCTCCCGCTCCCACGGCCCGCACCGGTAAAAGGCTTGGTGAGCCATTACCTCACCAACAACCTGATCGGTCGCGGCCCCATCCTTGGGCGAAACTGGAGAGCATAACCCCAGCCTCTTTTAAGCGAAGACTCATTCCAGAGTTCTTCACCTATCGAGAATTAGCCCCAGTTTCCCGGGGGTGTTCTGGTCCCAAGGGCAGGTTAGCCACGTGTTACTGAGCTGTGTGCCGCGCTCCCAAATTGGCTAGGAAGCGCACGACTAGCATGTCTTAGTCCTATCCCGATAGCAGTGGGGTCCGGCAGGATCAACCGGAGTTGTGACACTCCATATTGATTTCTGCGGATCTTTCTATCTTGTTTTTTGTGTGGTACGTTCTGCACTATTCGCATGATTTGTGCCTAACTGGATTTGGAGGGAAAAACATTCCACTCAATACGTCAAAGCCCAATTCAGACCTAACTGAGCAATTAGTCAGGTCCACATTCGTGTCCCCGCAATTGGAGGCCAACCCCATCATCCCTGCAAGGCAAACGCCGTTTCGGTACGGGTTGAGCCGCCGCCATGTGAAAATTGCGGGGCTAGCAATTATAGCTGAATTCTAACAGAAGCTAGATCAACTGATATAAACATTTCTTTTCATTCAATTAAACATCCTATCATCAACCGTTGTATGCATATCTTTTGTGAAGACGCAATTTTTCATTATTCTCAGCTGTTTTTTGCGTTTTTTCGTTCAAATCGAAGGGTAAAAAAATAGAGATGAAATCTTTAGTTTCTGTTTTATTTTTAAGTTACCAGTTTTTGCTGGTGTTTTTTAAGTGAGCCTCTGAGCAATGCTTATCGCAATCTGCTCTATCGTCAAAGGTTTTGTTGTCAGCATTGCAGATGAATTTGCCGTCAGAAGTCATTTTTGGCTCCAAATTGGGGCGCGCGTTCTTAGACAAAAACATTCACCTCCTACGTTCCGAGACAATAAGATGGAAAAAGCGAAAATCACACTTAAGCCAGTGTTTGAATGCATAGTTTACGGTATCAAAAGGCGACTGGACTATGAGATTAGCTGTGCGGGCGATGTTAAACGTACCGTGGAAAATGTGCTTTGGTGTTGTGGCCAGCAGATGGTTGAAATAATTGACGATTAGCCAATGTCGGCTCGATAGGATTTTATGTTTTTTTCGTTTAATCTCTGCTTTCTCTTTAATGAGTGATACCGTTTGTTAGTTTTTGTATCAATGTTTTTCAAAATAGGTCAAATGGTTTCATGATCCGGAGTTTAGCTGCCATTTCTTTAGACTCTTCATTTTTGCCGCTCTGCCGATATGCTATACGCCTATCAACTAAAATCAATCGATAATTGATTTTTCATATGTACAACTCACAAGCTTTCAACATATGTCAACATAGTTCCATGTACCGGGGGGGTCAACCGAAAAATAAAATACCGAGCAATCATCAAGCAGAATTTTATATTGTATAGTTGTCGCCAGTTTTGTCCTCTTCGGTCACATAAAATGTGGAGCAGAGCTTGCAGAAATCAAGTGTCACTTCATCCCAGGTTGTTTGTTGGTTTGCAAGCTGTTTAGCGGTTTTTTTGGCTTCATCCAGGATTCTAGGCAATACCTCATTGAATTGCTCTATGCCCTTGATGGCACGTTTCGAATTCATATATTGGCTTACTGCAGCCTGAGTGGTTTTAAGTTTCTTTGCTGCTTCAACCTGGGTTAAATGATAAGTGCTGATAAGTTCTCTAGCAACGAAAGACCGGTAGATAGGAAGCACGAATTTTCCTATACTTTCACATCGAGCACTCATTTTAATTCGCAGAATATAACAGCATTATACCTAATAAATTGGATGTTGAAGCTTCGAATTGAAAATATTAAATCATTCTCAGCAAATCTGCCTTAGTAATGATCCCAATTACTACGCCTTTTTTGACTACTAAAACACCAGAATAAGTCTGCAGCAGGCTGGATATCAACGCCAATGGAGCATCTTCGTTTATTTGGGGAAAAGCTTCTTCCATTATTTCTTCAGTTGGCAATGTAGATATCTCTGCTAAATCTTTGCCAGCCATTATTTGACGAAGAATTGCTTTTTCTGATACGCTGCCGACTGAATGTTTTCCGTCAAAAACTGGAATCTGTGAATAGCCATATTCCTGCATTATCTTTACGACTTTTGAGATTGGCTCGTTTTTCTGCACTGTTACTACGTTTTTGTGGAGTACTTTGTCGGCTTGAGCTTTTGTTTTGAATTCGAGGCGTTCTAAGACATCGAAGATTGTTTTTACTTTTGTGTATGAGGAGTCGATGGTTCCTGCTTCTAGTTTGGCGATGAGCGATTGGCTGACGCCTGCCATTTTGGCTAGTTCTGATTGTTTTAGTCCTAGTTGGCGTCTGCGTTTGGCAATGTCGTCTAATGTTGGGAACATGGTTTAGTAATTGAATGTGTTGTGTAATATTCTTTTTGGAATATTTTTGTCAAAAATCAATATAACGCCGTTATGCAGTATTGGATTGTAAAAGGTGAAAAAAAAGTGGCGACCAAAAAACTGGATACTCTCGCAATACATGCTGGACAAGAAACAACAGATCCAGCAACAAACGCAAGAGCAGTCCCAATATATCAAACAGCATCATACACATTCAAAGACACAGAGCAAGCAGCAAACCTGTTTGCTCTCAAAGAACTAGGAAACATATACACTCGAATAATGAATCCCACCACGGATGTTTTCGAGAAAAGAATCGCAGCCATAGAAGGCGGAACAGGCGCATTAGCCGTAGCCTCGGGGCAAGCAGCTATATCACTGTCATTATTGGCTATAACGCAAGTTGGCGACGAAATTGTTGCAGCGAACAACCTCTACGGTGGAACATATGAACTATTACATTACACCTTCCCAAAACTTGGAAGAACTGCAAAATTCGTAGACTCTACAAAACCAAGGGAATTTAAAAAAGCAATTACTCCCAAAACAAGGGCTATTTATGCTGAAACAATCGGCAATCCCAAACTTGATGTGCCAGACTTTGAAGAGATAGCCAAAATAGCGCACGAAGAAAAGATTCCCTTTGTAGTCGATAACACTGTCGGTGTTGGCTTGGTTAGACCCATCGATTATGGAGTAGACATAACGGTGGCTTCTGCGACAAAATATATCGGTGGACATGGCACAAGCATCGGTGGAGTAATTGTTGACAGTGGCAAATTCAATTGGAACAGTGGAAAATTCCCAGAATTCACTGAACCTGACCCAAGTTACCATGGAATCAAATATTGGGATGCCTTCGGAAACTTTCCAGATTTGGGCAATGTAGCTTTCATATTCAAAACGCGAGTACAACTGTTGCGGGACCTCGGACCATCTCTAAGTCCATTCAACAGCTGGCTTTTTCTGCAAGGATTAGAAACTCTACCACTCCGTCAACGCAAACACTCCGAAAACGCTCTAAAAATCGCACAATATCTCAAAACCAATCCACGAGTTAGTTGGGTAAACTATCCTGGACTTGAAGAACATCCAAACCACAAACTTGCAGAAAAATATCTTAAAGGCAACTACGGGGGGATTGTTGGTTTTGGTATTAAAGGCGGTTTACAAGCGGGCAAAAAATTCATTGAATCAGTCCAACTACTGTCTCATCTAGCTAACATAGGCGATACCAAAAGTCTTGTCATTCATCCCGCATCAACTACACATCAGCAACTAACGCCTGAAGAACAGGAAGCAACAGGAGTAACCCAAGACTACATCAGACTATCAATTGGCATAGAAGACCCAGAAGACATAATTGAAGATATAGAGCAAGCATTAAAAAAGGCAACCAAACCTTAAATCTTCATTTTTTGGAGGAAACAAAATTAGCAATAACTAATCAAAACGTTCAAGTCTCTGAAACAAAGCACTTTACATTCGCTAACCCACCAGAGGAACTGGGACTTGAATCAGGCGAAAAACTTGGTCCAATAACGCTCGCATACGAAACTTACGGCAAGCTAAACGATCAAAAATCAAATGTCATTCTTGTTCTCCATGCACTAAGTGGAGATGCCCATGCTGCTGGAGCGGATGGCTGGTGGGGAAGCTTGATTGGTCCTGGCAAAGGTTTAGACACAAACAAGTACTTTGTGATATGCTCCAACGTAATAGGAGGTTGCAAGGGCTCAACAGGTCCATCTTCCACTAACCCTAAAACAGGCAAACCTTACGGCACCGACTTTCCAATAGTAACGATTGGCGACATGGTACAGGCTCAAGCTCGCCTAATTGACCATTTAGGCATAGAAAAGCTGCTTAGCCGTTATCGGTGGATCAATGGGCGGCATGCAAGTTCTTCAGTGGATGGTCTCTTACCCAGAACGAATTCGATCGGCCATACCAATCGCCACAACAATGAAGCATACACCTCAGCAGATAGCCTTCAACGAGGTTGGTCGACAAGCAATCATGGCTGACCCTGACTGGAAAAATGGGCACTACTATGGCTTAGCAGTTCCAGCGAAAGGCTTAGCCGTGGCAAGAATGATTGGACACATAACATACATGAGTGACGTTTCAATGACTGAAAAGTTTGGCAGACGCGTTCGTGAAGACAAGGAGCCCTTCAAGTTTGGTGTGGAGTTTGAGGTTGAAGGCTACTTGCGTTATCGGGCGACACTTTCGTGAAACGATTCGACGCCAACTCATATCTCTACATAACAAAAGCCATAGACTATTTCAACATCCTCAACGGAAACAAAAACTTGCCAACATCTTCAAAGGATTAAAAGCAAAAGTGCTCGTCTTATCCTTCAAATCTGACTGGCTATACCCAGCTTATCAATCTCAAGAAATCGTAAAAGCCTGCAAACTAGCAGGTGTTGACACTACTTACTGCGAAATAAACTCAACTTATGGACATGACGCGTTCCTTCTGGAAACAGAGCAAGAAACCCAGCCTAATCAAACACTTCCTAAATTCAGCTTCAAATGGACATAACGGTGATGTACAATGAAGCAGGCACATTAAAAGCAGAGCACAAAATCATCCTCAACTGGATCACCAAAGAATCGTCAGTGTTGGACCTTGGATGCGGCGACGGCGAACTCATATCGCTACTCATAAATGAAAAGCAAGTGCATGCACAAGGAATAGAACTTAGCGAAACCGCCATCCAACACTGTGTTGCTCAAGGATTAAGCGTTTTCCAACAAGACATAGATACAGGACTTATCAGAATACGCTGACAACTCTTTTGACTATGTTATACTAAACCAGACACTTCAGCAAGTGAAAAAGCCAGACTTCGCCCTAAAAGAAGCACTTCGCGTCGGAAAAAAGGTAATTGTTAGCTTTCCAAATTTCGTGCAAGCCTCAGCCAGACTTCCAAATATTCTTCAAAGGAAGAGTCCCAGTAACAAAAGCGCTACCCTACGAATGGTATGACACGCCAAACCTTCATTTCCTCGGAATCGACGACTTCAAAGACTACTGCAAAAAAAGAAACATCCAAATAGAAAATTCAAGCCTTTATCCGAAAAAACAAAAAAGTCAAATTATTTCCGAATCTTTTTGCAGAAATTGGGCTTTTTCTTTTGAGTTGTTGACAAGAAGAGGAATTTCTAACTAGTTCTTTAAAAATTGTTGCTGTGTTGCTACAACCACTTAGTTTTAAGAGTGCCAAGAGCTAAGCAAGTATGCGCAGACTTGTGAACATAATGGAAAAAGTAATTTCCCCAAACTATAAGCGGACAACTGGAAAAGATGTTTGGCGCGAAAACTTGCGCTTAGCCATTTTTGCAGCTGACAAAATCAGAAGCACTTTGGGTCCGAAGGGAGCATACAAACTAGTCAGCTACAACCGTGGACCCGAACAGGTTGTGAAAGTCACTAAGGACGCTATTGCTATTTTGGATGAGCTTGCAATTCAATATCCTCCAGCCGTAATAATTGCAGAGTCAGCTAAAATGCAGCGTCAAGAAGCAGGCGATGGAGTAGCAACTTTTGTCGTGCTCTTGTCAGCTCTGCTAAAGAAAGCAGATGAGCTTTTCTCCATGAAAATTCACGCTAACACAGTCATTCACGGTTATTTTTTAGCATCAAATAAGGCATTAGAAATAATGGAAAAACAAGCAATTGTTCAAAACAGGCATAAACAGCCGAAGTTTTAGACACTGTAGATTGCAAACGAGGCCTATTGACGCCTCAGATGCGCTCAATGATAATGGAAGCATATTCCTTGGCTTCAGTCGATGGCAGATTTGACAAAGATAATATTGGGTTTTTGAAGAAGCCAGGCGGCAGTATCCAAGAATCAAACCTCATCAAAGGTGTAGTTATCAAAAAAGAAAAAGCCCATCCGAATATGCCTGATAAACTGAAAAATCTTCGCATTGCAATTACCAGCGAAAGACCAGGCATAAACCGATTAGATGTTAAAATGAAAAATGATGGACCACCACAAATCAAATTGAACATTCAAACTGCAGATCAAATGAGAAAGTACAAAGAAACTGAAGATAGGCTAAGATCAGAAGCTTTAGAAAAGATGATTAAGCTAAAAGCAAATGTTTTGCTCTGTGAGCAACCAATTGATGAGAGCTTGAAAGATAAATTGCTTTTTAATGGAATTTTTGCTCTCGAAAAAGTTGACAAAAAAGATACGCAGGCTGTCGCTAAGGCTACTGGTGCTAAAATTGTGGCGAAACTCAATGACATTACTGAAGAAGATCTTAGGCATTGCCGATGAACTATATACGGGCAAAATAGAGCTTGAAAAAACAGTGACGTTCCAAGGGTGTACAGGAGCAACTTTCATGCTTAGAGGAAGTACATCGCAAACCATTGATGAACTGGAAACTGCAATCCGCAATAGCCTAACAGTCCTGAAAATCTTGGGTGACGACAGCAGGGTTTTGCCGGGTGGTGGAGCAGCTGAAACCCATATTGCAGAAGAATTGAAACAGTACGCCAAAGCTTTTGCAGGCAGGGAACAAATTGTGATTGAAGCATTTGGTGAAGCATTAATGGAAATTCCAAGATGTTTAGCGGAAAACTATGGCTTAAACGCAATTGACACTCTAATTGAATTGAAACATCTTCATGCTGACGGAATATCAACTATGGCGTAAATGAACAAAGTTGCGGCGAAATGGTCTGCCAGGAACCTCTTAAAGTTAAACGTTCAGTAATTAGGAGAGCTTATGAGGTTTCCTCACTTATGCTGCGGATCGATGAGTTGTTAATTTCTAAAGAGATTCCAAAATTTCATAAGAAATAAGATGAAAATAATAGTTAAAACGGCAATAACCCTAACATTTCTAAAAACACTATTGTTCCTAAAGCAAGGCTTACTACCCAAAAAATGGCTGTCCAACGCATCCACCGCCTGAGCTTTTGCGGCAAATCACCAAAGGCGTAAATCAAGCCCAAGGATATAGCGAATACCCCTATCACCAAGTGAATAAAAGTGAAGAGAGAAAGGGACGAGAAAAACTGCAGGTCAGGGTCTATATAAAAGTTAAAGGCAGTTGGTAGCATAACTAAAAGAATTGCCATAAAGGACAACGCAACAGCAACTGACATGCTCCATCTATGCAAAAGAAGACTTTCTCTATTTTTTGACACACGACCAAAGCCTATCCCAATCAAAATAATCGCTAAAACGACAAACATTGCGGTTAATGTTGTTTGGGAAACAACCACTGGTGTTCCAGCATGCAAAGCAATTAAATTAAACAAAAACAAGATTTCAACCAATAATTACTTAATTAGTGATTTTCTAATAAATATTCTGACTTAAAGCATGCGGTTGTTTTAGGCAACCAAAAGAGTTAAAACTCGCTTTCTCTTATTTTGAATTTAGTATTTTAGCGACTTATTTTTAGGGAGAAACATATAGTTTGAGTCAACCTCAAAAAATCAGCAATACCGCTTGGTACATTGCAGCAGCAGCTATCATAGCTATCATTATCATCTCAAGTGCTTTCACATACCAACTTACCCAAATCGGCAACTCTGGCGCCCCGTCGCCAATCGAATCGCCATCATCTTCAGGGTCACCCTCGGCAGGAAGCGTAACTATAACCGTTTTTGCGGGTGAACTAAGTTCATCGAATTATGGATTTGGAAATACTTCTGGTTACATAACTTCGCCTGGACCAACATTCACCGTTAAAGCGGGAACAACTGTCACGGTTGATTTTACTAATTCAGGAACCATGCCGCATAATTGGGCTTTAGTTACTCAGAAAACCTCTGGAAATACCAATCTAGCCTTCAGCAAAGCCCAGGTTGCTTCAGTAGGCAACCCAGTTCTTGCAGGAGAAAAAGGGTCAACGACTTTTTTGGCGAACAAAGCGGGAACATACTACTATATTTGCCAACTGGATGCACATGTAACTTTGGGGATGTGGGGCAACTTCATAGTAACTCCTTAACTCCAAAATTATAATTCGGTTCTTTTCTTTAAAAAATTCACCATAAATCTTAAGAATCTGCCTTTTTCTCAGGATCTGATTCTTTGTTTGTTTCTTCTAATTCTTGTCTGCGTTTGAACCTCTTTTGAATAGAAGGAAAGAGAATAGATGCTCTTGCTTGAATAATCTTCCGCGTCTCAAGGGTAGCATGAGATTTAGTCATCAGCTTGTCTATTTCCATTCTACTTTCTTCTAATCTTTCATTAAACTCTTTATCAGAGATTTTGCCTTCGGACTTTAACCGATGCACTTCTTCCATAGTCTTAGATATTTGGGCAAATTGCTCATCAAGTTCCGTTTCTTTAAAAGCATCAGTATCAGGCATTTTACGTCTTACGTATCGGAGTAAAAGAGGCACTTGAATCATAATTGAGATGAAAGCTACGCCAAAGACCATAGTGTTTATTGTGTGTAAGTCGGTTTGAGAAATTACTGCTGAAGTAGTAATTGTGGCTGCAAGCGCTATTGAAAGCGCACCTCTTACTCCACCAAGCATAGCAATATTAGCCCAAACCCTGGACATTTTTCCGCCTATTTTTCTGAAGACAGCAAATGTGGGATATACTGTTGCGGCTCTGGCTGCAGTTACGGCAACGAAGGCAGCGATTATGATTATAAGTGACTGTGGAAAATTAGTTATAATGTTTGCTTGGAATCCTATGAGTAGAAAAGCAACCGAGTTACCCAGAAAAGCAGCTATTTGCCAAAAGATTGTAACTGCCTCTCTCGTCGCCGGCTCCATTGCAGTTCGAATTGTATTGTTGCCAAAGTATAATCCTGCAACAGCTACCGCGATAAGTCCAGATGCACCAATGCCAGCAGCAAGCGCATATGAGCCGTAAACGACTACGATTGTTAGTATGGTTTCAGCGACTCTGTCCTCAATTAAGCTTGATAGGACTTCACCAGCAAAAGCAACACCCAAGCCAATCAAGACTCCTGCCCCTAACGTAAACCCAAAACTCAAGAATGAACCAACCAATGTTATTTGCTGCATTCCTATAGACGAGAGTATTATGGTAAAAATTATAATGGCTGTGGCATCGTTGAAGGCTGCCTCAGTGTCCAAAAGTGTTGACAGTTTGGATGGTACTTTCACGCGTCGAAAAACCTCTAGAACAGTCACTACATCTGTTGGGGCAATTAACGCCGCAAATAGGAATGAAACATAAGGTGTAAGCCCAACAAATTTCCATAAAATCAAGCCTCCAACTACAGTTGCGACCAAAACGCCAACTGTTGCTAGCGCCAAAGAAGGCTTAATTACCGCCTTCAAGTCGCCTCCTCGGATGTGAATCATCGCTTCAAAAATTAAGGGAGGAACAATTAAACCTACGAAGAGACCGCCGCCACCTCCTTGGATTAACTGATTGTAAATAGATTGAATTTCCAAAGAGACACTTTGCATTGGATTCTGAAGCGGGCCTCCCTGAACAGAAAGAAAAGCTACAATTATACTAATCAAGACACCGATAAAAACTAAAACTAAAGTGTAAGGTATCTTGACTCGAATTGAGATAAGCGCAGCTATGAAAGTCATAAGCAAAAATGCTGATATGACGAGTTCTATACTGGCCATTAGCTGTTCGCCCTTTCGTTCGAGGATAGATTAAGCTTTTCACCTCGAGGTGCTTAATCAATCCATCGTTACTGATTTGAGGCAATACTCTTACTGCGATAATATTTTAGAACAACTAATTTTATGCGTTTTTGCCAATCGCTAACTTGTGACTGTATAATGGCAACCCACACAACTTTAAACAGTCAAGCGTCCGAGTATTATTTAATCACTTTAGGAAAAAATTCAGAATGAAGCAAGAAGGATAAGTGCATCAATCAGAAAATGCCCTTTTTCTTTTCTCTTCTGATTTTTTAACATAAATCGAAAAGGTTATGCCCATGTCACAACCAATGCCATCCTCGGCAATAGATTGGAACAACTTCTTCAATCTAGCCGCAGCCATAGCGATAGTAGCATTGGCGGTTGTTATTGTTACAATGGTTGTTTTTACAATAAAATATCGCGAGAAGAAAGGACAGCCAAGATTTATTCCCGAAAGAGGGTTGTCCAAAAGCCGGGCAAGAGATGCAATCATTTTCGCGACTATCTCAATTATTATCTTGTTCAGTCTAACTGTAATGCAGGAGAGAATTTGCCCAAACGTTAGATTTGAACCGTCTGTTTCTCAAAGCTTAGTTATAGGAGTCACAGCTTATCAGTGGGATTTCAGGTTCGAATATCCTAATGGGGCTAATTCAACAAAGCAACTTTATCTTCCATGCAAACACGACCGTAATGTTTAATGTTACCAGCACTGATGTCATGCATAACTTTTACTTGGTGCAGTACAGGGTAAGCATTGACGCCATACCTGGCAGATACAATGTGATTTGGGTTACGACACCATCGGTGAACGGAAACAGCACACTTGATTACCAAATCGTTTGCAAAGAACTCTGCGGTCGCTGGACACACCTACATGGGTGCAACTATGACAGTGCTGAGTTCATCTGCTTTTAACCAATGGCTCAGCAACCAAACAGCCAATAACTCGCAGCAGGAGGCTAAAAAAATGGAACTAAAATTTTCACTTAAAGAATGGCTAAGCACCACCAACCACAAGCAAGTAGGCATTCTCTACATTGTAACGGCAGTGGGTTTCCTAGTGGTAGCAGGCTCGTTTGGAGAAATGATGAGAACACAGCTTGCTGTGCCCAACAACAATTTCCTTGGTCCCTTTCAATACTCTGAAACTGTCACGTTACATGGTCTTTTAATGATTCTTTGGGTTCTTTCTCCTCTCGGCGTTGGATTAGCAAACTACATCGTGCCGCTCCAAATCGGCTCAAAAGACCTTGCTTTTCCACGTTTGAATGCCATGAGCTACTTCACATATCTTTTCAGCGGCATTCTCCTTGTTGGTTCAGTATTTCTTCCTGGAGGAGGAGCGGACACAGGCTGGACACTTTATGCACCTTTAAACACTATACAATTCAGTCCTCAATCCGGAACAACACTTGCCATATTGGCGTTAGCCCTTTTAGCTGTTTCAGTCACTATGTCCTCGATCAACTTCATCACAACAATCGTGAGAAACAGAGCAAAAGGAGTAACATGGAAACGGCTTCCGATTTTCACTTGGTCAATACTGATGACGATGGCGTTGATGCTTTTTGCGTTTCCCACGTTAGCAGCCGGAGCATTACTTTTGACCTCCGACAGGATCTTGGGTACTGTCTTCTTTAGTTCAACAGTAGGTGGAAGCATTTTATGGGATCTTCTTTTCTGGTTCTTCGGTCATCCAGAAGTTTACATAGTTGTTTTACCCGCAATTGGCATAATTGCTGAAGTTTTTATGACCGCGGCAAAAAGGGGATTGTTCGCAAGAACAGCTTTTCTTTTTGAGCTTGGAGCAGTAACATTTCTGAGTGTGGACGTTTGGATGCACCATATGTTTACGACTGGCGTAAACTATACTTTGCTTCAATCATTCTCAATAACGACACTAGCTATTTCAATTCCGTTTGAAGGAGTAGTAATCGGCTTAGTTCTAACGCTTTATAAAAGCCGAATAAAAATTACAACCCCTTTTCTATTTTGTTTAGCAGCCATATTCACAGTAACTCTTGGCGGAATCACAGGTGTTCTTGCAAGCTTTTCCAGTTTTAGATTATGCTTTCCGTGGAACCTACTGGGTTGTAGGTCACTTCCACTATGTTATGGCTGGAACCACATTGTTTGCGCTTATTGCGGGACTCTATTATTGGTGGCCAAAAATAACTAAACGAATGTACAACGAAACAATCGGCATAATCACTTTTGCAGCCTCTTTCATAGGCTTCAACATTCTCTATTTCCCCTACTTCTTTATGATTGATATGCCCAGAAGAGTAGACACTTTCACCATTACCTCTGGGTTGGCATCTCTCAATTTAACTGCAACCATTGGCGCGTACATATTTGGACCTGCATTCTTACTTGCCATATTAAACCTTGTTTTTAGCCTCAGGAAGGCACCATCCGAAGCAAATGCAAATCCATGGAACGCAAAAGAAATGGAGTGGACAGGCAACTACTTAGCAACAGATCAGGAAGCGTCAACTGAAGATCCGGAAAAACTTCCTGGTACAATAGACAATACAAAGATTTCAGAAGGAGATCCAAAAATGACGGAAGAATATGAGGGGTCTAAAGGCAAATCCAGTTTTATGCCGATTATAATCTCAGTAGGAATCGCGATTCTGCTTCTTAGGACTGGTAATTTACATTCCATTATTCGTAGCAGGTCTCATAATAGTAGCCGTAGCTCTTCTGAAAGTTTTCAAAGATGGATCTGAAGAAAAATTCAGCAAGACAAAAGAGATCATTGGGAGAAACCTGGCCGCTTGAACATTCTGGCGGGGAGAAAATTGGCGTTTGGGTTTTCCTCACTTCTGAAATTTTGGTTTTCGGATCATTAATCGCAGCTTATGTTTATGTCCGACTAGGCAGCAACTCATGGCCCATTGCCGCTCAAACACATGACGTGATTCTAGGGATGGTTAACACAATAATTCTACTTACAAGCAGTTTATCAATGGTGTTAGCACTTTACTCCATAAAAACGGGTAATACTACTGGCTTAAAAATTGGGTTAGCGAGCGCATTTGCTTTAGGTGCAGCATTCCTAGCAATTAAACTTGGAATTGAATGGCCTCAACTTATCCGCAATGGCTTTACGATAAACAGCGGCTTACCTGGCTCAACATATTATGTGCTAACTGGGGTTCATGCTGTTCATTTGGCAGCTGGTATGATTGCCGTTGCATACCTTATGATTAGAGCTTTCAGTGGAGGATTCACAAGTTCGAAGCACTCCGGAGTCGAGAATGTCGGCTTATACTGGCATTTTGTAGATGTTGTCTGGATGTTTCTTTTTCCACTATTCTATTTAATTTAGGTGAAAAATATGCCTGGAATAAAACTGTATGTTGGAATTTGGCTTGGACTTGTAGTAGCAACTATTATGGAAGTTGTAACCCGTTCATTGCCGGGGGCAGCCTCGTTGCTTGCTTTAACAATACTTTTAATTTCTTCTGCCAAAGCAATTTTTATTGCATTATACTATCAGCATTTGCGTTTTGAGTCATGGAGACTTGCTGTTTTGCCTTTGGCAGCAATTGTAGGTATTGCTTTACTTGGAATTTCAGCGGCATTTTCAATGGCTATGGGAGGATAAGTATTTCGTTTAAAGTGCAAGAGGTTTGTGGGTTCTTGAAACAAAAAATAAGCAATTATCTTGAACTTACAAAGCCAAAAGTTACCCTCTTAAATTTACTTGTAGGCATCACCTGCTTTGTTCTCGCAGCCTTCCCAACAGTTAACTTGCTCAAGTTGGCAATATTCAGCATCGTGGGTTACTTGGCAGCAGGCGGTTGCGGCGTCCTAAATAGCGTCTACGACCAAGACATCGACAAGCTAATGGCACGCACCTCAAAAAGAGCAATCCCATCAGGAAACGTTTCGCCCAAAACGGGAATGGCTTTTGGCATACTAATGATAGCATCAAGCGTGGTTTTCTCATACTTATTCTTTAACACGCTGACTGTCTTGATGATTGGTCTTGGAACAGTTTTTTACTTAGTCATTTATACTGTTTGGCTAAAACGCATCAGCCCTTGGAACGTTGTCATAGGTGGTTTTGCGGGTTGTTTTGCCGGACTTTCGGGTTGGACAGCTGCCGTAAACACACTAAGTTTAATGCCTTTGCTTGTTGCAATGCTGGATTTTCTTTGGACACCTGGGCATCTTTGGGGACTCGCCATCAAAAAGGTAAAGGAATACAAGAATGCTGGAATTCCAATGTTACCTGTTACAGAAGGCATAAGCAAAGCTTCTAAGGTAGTTTTCTTGTTGAATGTTTTTACTGTTGCTTTCTCATTTCTATTACCGCTGTCACATTTAACGGGGACCGTTTATCTGGTTGTGGCTTTTGCGGCAGGAGCTAGCGTTTCTTTTTCAAAACCGAGGATTAATACTTGGCGCTTCCGAAGCTCATGGGTTCAAAGTGTTTGTTGCTTCAATGCCCTACTTGGGCTGCTTAATGGTTGCCCTAATTATTGACAAGCTCATTTTTATTTAGCCGGTCTTTTTAGGGCATGCAATTTTTGGGTGACATCATTTATTTTTTTGACCCTATCTAACCATCCAAGACTCTGGTATAAATCAGATGCAATTAGGAGAGGTGTTACTGCTATTTTTTTGCCTACGACGTAAACATATTCGGGAGTAAATTCTAAAACGTCGCCCCACTCCCAGTCGCCAACTTTAAACTGCAAGTCCCCTTCAACCTTAACTTTAACAGTTGTTATGTTAAAATCGAAATAGAAGCTTCTTACAGAAACAGGGTACTCTTTTCTATCAACTTCAGCATTTCTTGAGAGACATAATGTTTGAAAAGCGATTTGTCTAGGCTTAAATTCTTGGACTAATTCAAAAATCTTTTGAGCATCAGCTTTGGACGTTACAATTTCTATACAGTCAGGTTCAACTTTAACTATTCTTAGGAGTTCAGCCAACTCGCCGCTTACTACCCACTTGATGTCTTTACCTTCAAATTTCTGATGTAGAATCAATAATGTATCTAGATATTGTTTTGGAATTACACTTACAAAGTTACTAAATTGTTTCCAAAAATCATCGCTTGTTATACTCATAGAATAGCGCTCAAAATAGAAGAGAAAATTTATGGAGTAATTAGTGGTCCCGGACTTGCTAAGTATTTCTTTATGCCGTCTGCCGCCAAGTAAGCCATAGCTCCTGCAACATGAGTTCCTGCAGTTAAGTTATCTCCGAAAGTGTCACAGATTTCGCCTGCAGCAAACAAATTTTCGCTGGTCCAGCATTGCATCCACTTATTGAATACTGAAGTTGCTGGGTTTGCGCCTGTTCTAGCGCCTCCTCTCTGGTGGTGTCCCCACCAGTCTACGTGTTGCGAAAGTTCTGGAACTGCATTTACCTTTACTGTTGATGGATCACCCATCTTGCCGAGAATATCGGTGATAAGTTTCGTTTTGGTTACCAAGTAATTTGATACTCGATAGGTGTTTGCATCCCAGTCCAAGGTGATTCGGGCAGCAGGATCACCATATATGTCATTATAATGTGGATCTAAATCCACGTAGTTCTCAAGAAGCGGTAAATTCGGTCCTGTACCAGAAAGAGTTGCTGTAACGTTTTTAATCAACTTTTCGTCTTTGAGGGTTGCTTTCCATGCGCTTCCAAAGCTAGTTCTACTAGGCAAATGACCGGAAAATGTGCTTGGACCGCTTCCCAAATAAGTTCCAAACCCTAAGTTGACTCCGCCCATAAAAGTCAAGTCATCTGCGTGGCTAAATTTCGGGTTAACTTCGTTGAGGTCCATTATGTTGTATCCGCCGCCAGCTCCGTTTCCACTTACATAGGCGTTTGCTCCTACGTTTAGTTTGACGCTCGCACTTGACGTACTAGGAGTGTAGCCGTTTGCTAACCCTCTTCCTAAAGACCCCGTGTGTTTCACTGCGTCATATGGTACGCCTATCCCGGATAGAAGCATGGATCTTATGATGTTAAATCCCCATAATCCGTTGAACACTACTTTTGCAGGCTGCACATGCACTTGACCCAAAGCATCATAATATCTAACTCCAGTGGCTTTTCCAGTGCTATCAGTATCAATGCGATAAATGTATGATTCTAGGCGCATATCAAATTTGCCAGTTTTGACCGCAGCCGGAATTGTTGTAACATGAGAGCTACTTTTTGCTCCCACTTCACAAGGATAGTTGCATTTTGCAGCGCACCAACCACAGTAAACACAGCCGGTCCTTGATATGCCATATTGATTTGTGTATCCGCCACTAATCAAACCGCTAACGGTGTCAAAAGGAGTATATCCTAAGCTTTGTACGGCATTTTTGAAAATTGTGGCATACGGTGTAGTCGGATGAGGTGGCATAGGGAATCTAGCATTCGGTATAAATGGATCTTGACCAGTCTGCTGGTTGCCTACCACACCGATGGCTTTCTCCCAAGAATTATAATAGGGAACCATTTCATCATACGTAACTGGCCAGTCTTCTAAGTCCGGAGTACCGCCTTTCACATTACTTAAAATTGTGGCATACCCAGCATCCCCATATTTCGCCTTCGTCATCGTAACTGGTTGATATGACCATGGTGAAAATCTTCCTAAACCACCGCCATAATGTGTGCCGACACCGCCTACTGCATGACCTAACGCATGGTACTGTACATTTTTAGTGTATCGTCTTATTGGCAATGCGAACTGGTTGATATTATTTCGAAGTGAAAAAGTGGAAATGTAAAGTGGATGATCAAACTTACGTTCTACTGCTATTGCCCATTCATCGTCTTTGTTGTCTTGTCTCCAGTCAGTGGTGAAATCCCAGAAAGGCCCTTTTTCTATTCCAACAACTTGGTATCCTGCTGCAGTAACCTCTGCAGCTATTGGACCACCCATATGACCTAATCCGCAAACCACGACATCAGTTTGTGGATGCGTAACTACATTTGACATTTTATAGTCCTCCGCCTTCTTTTTGAAGTTCACCCAAACTCTTGGGCGGTAATGGGGTAGGTGTGCTTGCAACCATCAACTTTCTTGCACCCAAACCTATGTCATCTCCCCAATAATTAGCATTAAAACCTACCAGTTTCCAACCCACCATACCTTGGTTTCCACCGTAAATTGGATCAGCCCAGAAGCCTGCAGTGACTAGGTCATGTACATCATTAAAGAATTCTGCTGCATTTGGACCCTGAAAAGCCGATTGCAACGCAGTATTACTTGAGCTATTATCGAATAACTCTTGAAGCACCGTTATTTGAATAGCAGAAGAAAGAGTTTCAAAAGTTCCACCTTTTGCGGCCTTACAGTAATTCTCAAGAAAAACTAGTCCTCGACGCCAGAATTCTCGTGGATTAAATGCATATTGGTACGCCGTACCTGCCTGCAGTCCAGGCTTTAGCGTGCCGCCTGAATAAGTAATGGCACTTTTTGTTTCAGTTGGATAAATCGCACCCATAACTGTAACCGATCCAGATTGAGGAATTACGAATGGACCCTGCAGAAACATATTACCGCCCTTACCATAATTTCCCGCTAACATATGATCGATAAAATAGATTACTCCTGCTTCTTTTGCACCGGGACCATTGCTATCCGTTGGAATTATTGCTTCAGCCAATGCTTCAACTTTTTTCTGTTCAACAGCGTTTAAAGTTAAAAAGACTCCCTGACCTTGAGTTATCTGGCTTTGCAGTTGTTTAACCTTATTGTTATCATTATTAATTGAATTCTCTAAAATTGGAATTTCAATTGCGCTTGCAACTCCGACACCAATAGCGGCTGCCGCGCCAATCTTAATGAATTCACGTCTATTCATGGGCAACAAAAAGACCTCAAATAATTTATCTCGTAGGTACCCTTTTAAGCATATGTGGTTGCCTAGCGTGTGTAACAAGTGCTAACAAGCCATTTGCTATCTAAATATTATTGTTTTTTGATTCAGAGCTTGCTGAAGTGCCTATTGGAAAACAACTGCAAATTATTCAAATACTTGAAAGTTGTTTTCCATCATTGTTTCGGCAACTTTTTTAGTGGGGGTCTCTCATAACTAAATATGGAAATTATTCTTTTTTTGATGGGTGTAATTCTTGTGATTATTGGTTTACCGTTATGTTTGTCATGCCAAATTCATACTTATTTGGAAAATAGGTCGAAGGGAAAGATTAGAACAAATCAACAGTCTTACCAACATGCAAAACGTGATCAGACCATCGGCATACTTTTTATGATTATTGGCATGCTTCTAATAATTCTTAGCTTCGTTGGTTCAGTAATGTGAAAAAATTAATAGAGTATTTTTGTACGGGCGAGTATTCAATCTATTCTTGAATCACAGCTCTTTAAATCACTTTAAAACTCTGGAACATCATCAAAGTTGTCGGAAGCCACAGTGTTTTTTAAGTCAGTTCTGAGGAACTCTTTATCATCTACAATTACCAGATGCACATCTTGGCCTTTGCGCCATTTACCCATGGGAGTCTTAAAAACTGTAGTGCAGGTTGACCCCTTCTTTATATTTGCAATAAGTTCAGCTCTGGAAAGAATGAGATTCTCGCAGACTACACAGCCAAAATCCGAATGGCATTCTACAAAATCAATATGTAATTGGTCGGGATTAGTTTTAACTGCAGAAACTAAGCAATCAGCCCATTTATCCATAATGTCGCCTTCCGCTGTCTTATTTCGAAGTATTATTTAACGCTTATTGATATGAAAGAAAATGTTGAGAAAAAAATATTACAAGAGAGCTTCAACATATCGAATCAGAAAAACCTGAAAAATATTGAAAGCGAGAACTATTATAGTTTCAGTTTTACAAAGCGCACAATCTTTTATCCATGGGTTTTAACAGAAACTAAAAAAGGGTAAAAGGTCCTTTCGAAAGAACCAATCTTGTCTCAAAGAATGACGTCTACAATTGTAGCCAGAGTAAAATACCCATAATCAAACCGTAAATTGCTAATGCTTCAGCCAACGCTACAATCAAGAAACTCCTAAAGAAAGTATCAGGTTTTTCTGCTAATGCACTAATTGCTGCGCTGCCTGCTGCAGGAAATTGCTATACCTGCACCTAAACCAGGTAACCCAATTGCTAGCGCAGCAGCGATTGCAATGCCAACTCTGATCGAATTGACCATGTGTGGTGGTTGTTGTTGCATTTTGAACTGTATCAATTGTCAATGCAGCTGCAACGCTCATGAGAGGCAGAAGCACAAGCGTAAGTATTACGAGCAATAATAGTTTTCTTTTCAAGCAACATTACTCCATTAACATTGCACACAACAAGCTTAGCTATTAACTTTTTTCTTAATTAACTTCTTTTCTCTTCATTGTAGGAAGGGCTCGATAGCTCTTCACCTATTTTGTAGGCTTTTTCCTTTGAGTGTATTGATTTCTTCGCGGAGTCTATTCATTTCTTTCGCTGTTGCCCGTTCAATATCTAGGTTAAACTTGTTGAAGTCTTCATCTAACTTGTCCTTATTGGTCAAAGATTAGTTGCTCCGACACTATTTTACAACTAGGACAGGGCAACGAGCGTATTCAATCACTCGTTCGGCTACACTACCGATAAGGATTCTTTCGGCGCCTCTTCGTCCATAAGTTCCCAGCACAATCAAATCCATTTCTAAGCCGTTAGACAGATGCACAATCTGTTCAAAAGGTCTTCCCTTTGCAATCAAAGAAGTCGCTTTAACACCTTCTTTCTCGGCTAAACCCAGAATATAATTGACGTATCGTTGACCATCAGTTTTAAGTTCCATTTCGATATCTTCGCGTTCTGTTACTTTTGCAAATCGGTCGATAACAACTTCGTCTAGCACATAGACGACCATGATTTGTGCATCGTGGGTTTTGGCGATGCTTATGGCGTATTCTGCGGCATGAATGCTATAGTCTGATCCATCGGTTGGAACTAAGATTTTTTTTATGGTTTGCGAACTGAACTTCATTTTATTTTCGCTCCTTAATTACACGTTTGATTATTTTTGTTCTAACAAATTCTTCTCGGTCTTTTTCTTCCAGAACTAATTCAATCCATTTGGCAGTGTTGCGGTACCTGGGGATAAGGACGTAGTTTAAGGCATTGACTCGACGCTGGGTTCTGCGTACGTCATTGGCAATCTGAAATGCTGCTCCTTCAGCTCCAGCTAAATCAGCAATTAAATTTAGAATGCTGCGGAATTGCTTGAAAGCTTTGTCTAGTTCTACGCTGGTGTTGGCGAAGCCATAGTCTGGTTTCACGTCAAGTTCACCTTGAAATTCTACAGATGGCACGGTTACACCCATGATGCTTTTGAAATCTATGAGGTAATTGGCTTTAGTGCTTGAGCCCAAAGCAACGCTAACAACTGTCTCTGAACCTTTAGCCATGTTTGCGTCTCTTAAACTCTGGTAAGCTTTACTAAGAGCCGCCAACAATTCCTCGCGGGCTCTTTCGGCTTCATAGATACTGTTTCTTAATTCACGAAGCAATATGTCACGTTTACGTTCAAGGACCTCACGTCCAGACTCTGCGAGGCTTAACGTCTTTTTTGTTTGAATCAGGTTTATTCTTGTGGGACTAACGTTTTCAGAGGACAATTTTGTTACTTGACCTCACTAGCAAATTTTGGATAGTACTTACTTGATGTATTCGGGCTTTATGCTAGTTAATTCTTCATCGGGCAGCAATGAAAGCACATCCCAAGCGATTGAAAGGGTCTGTTCGATTGTGCGATTCTCATTTTTGCCTTGTTGGATAAGGGTTTTCTCGAAGGCTTCGCCGAAGCGCAAGTATTCTTTGTCTCTTTGACCTAAGCCTTCCTCGCCAATGATGGTTACTAACGATTTCACCGAGTTGTATTGGGCGTAAGCTGAATAAAGCTGGCTTGAAACGTTAGCGTGGTCTTCTCGAGTGCTGTCTTTGCCAATTCCGTCTTTCATCAGTCGAGACAGACTTGTAGATACGTAGATTGGCGGATAGATGCCTTGTTTCTCTAAAGAGCGAGACAAAACGATTTGTCCTTCTGTAATGTAACCGGTAAGGTCGGGGATTGGGTGGGTAATGTCGTCGTTTGGCATGGTTAAAATTGGCATTTGTGTAATAGAGCCTTTTTTGCCATGGATTCTGCCTGCCCGCTCGTATATGCTTGCTAAGTCACTGTACATGTAACCGGGGTAACCTTTCCTGCTTGGCACTTCTTCCATTGAAGCACTAACTTCTCGAAGAGCCTCACAATAATTAGTCATGTCGGTTAAGATGACCAACACATGTGTATCTTGTTCATATGCTAGATACTCGGCTAAAGTCAAGCCAGCTCTTGGAGTAATAATGCGTTCAACCGGCGGGTCGTCAGCCAAGTTGAGGAACATCGCAACGTTTTTTATGGCTCCTGTTTCCTCGAAGCTTTTGCGGAAGAAGGCAGCATCATCATGTTCTAAGCCCATAGCAATGAAGACTATGGAGAACTCTTCCCCTCCACTTCGAATTTGAGCTTGCCTCACAATTTGGGCAGCTAGTTCATTATGTGCAAGACCTGGTCCACTGAAAACGGGAAGTTTCTGTCCACGGACAAGACTAGTTAATCCATCGATGGCGGAAATGCCTGTTTGAATGAATTCCTTAGGGTATTCTCGGGCTACTGGATTTAGTGGGAAACCATTGACATCGCGTTTTTCTTCGGTGAAGAAGCGTGGGTGACCATCTATAGGTTCGCCGAAACTGTTCATGACGCGTCCAAGCATTTCTGTGGATACCGGGACTTCTAATGAGTGCCCAAGAAAACGTGTGCGTGTTTCTGAGGGAGACAAGCCTGTTGTGCCTTCGAAAACTTGCACGGTAACGGCTTTCTGAGTAATTTGGATAACTTTACCCAACCGTCGTTTCGCCACGTTGAGTTTTAACTGCGACCAATTCATCGAAACCCACGCCTTGCACGTTTTCTACGACGATGATTGGACCAGAAATTGAAGCAACACCTTTGTATTCCAATCTTGAATCCTGTTTTTGTTGCCATATAAATTACCTCAATGTTGACTCCAACATTCCGAAACTTTCGTACATTCGCTTTTCCAAATCGTCTAACAACTCACATTTATCATTGGGTATCGAAGTTTTCATACGCATAATTTCCTCAGTGATTGGCAATTCTGTAACTTTAAAGATGGGTGCACCCTTACTTACCACGTTGTCTGCTAATCGGTGGTAGTCCACGATTATTTTCAACATCTTGAATTGTTTCATGCGGAGAACTGTAAGTGTCAATGGCGTCCAAAGCGTTCTGCTGCAGGAAAGCGATCCGGATGATTCTGGCGGTTTCCAAGATTAAGCGTTGTTTGTCAGGTAAAGCTTCGGGTCCAACGAGTTTTACGATGTTTTTAAGGTCATCTTCAGCCTGTAGTATGCGCATGGCTTCTTCTCGGTAGCTGTTCCAGTTTTTATCGACTTGTTCATGCCACCACTCCGCGAGGTCTTGGATGTAGCCGCTGTAGCTTGCCATCCAGTTGATTGATGGATAGTGTCTTGCAGCTGCAAGTTCAGCATCTAGTGCCCAGAAAACTCGCGTGAAACGTTTTGTGTGTTGGGTAACTGGTTCTGAAAAGTCGCCACCTGGAGGGGAAACTGCGCCGATGGCACAAATGGAACCGACGCGTTTGTCTGAACCTAAAGTTTCGACGACACCTGTTCGTTCGTAGAATTCTGCGAGACGTGATGGAAGATAACTTGGGAAGCCTTCTTCAGCAGGCATTTCTTCGAGTCGCCCGGATACTTCTCGGAGGGCTTCAGCCCATCTGCTTGTGGAGTCAGCCATCAATGCGACTGCATAGCCCATATCGCGGAAGTATTCTGCAAGGGTAATGCCAGTGTAAATACTGGCTTCTCGAGCCGAGACCGGCATATTGCTTGTGTTAGCGACAAGAACTGTTCGCTCCATGAGTGGGTACCCAGATGTTGGATCGATTAATTTGGGGAAGCTATCTAGAACATCGACCATTTCGTTACCGCGTTCTCCGCAGCCCACATAAATGATAATGTTGGCATCTGACCACTTAGCCAGTTGCTGCTGAGTTACAGTTTTTCCTGAGCCGAAGGGACCAGGGATAGATGCACTTCCACCTTTGGCAACGGGGAAGAAAGTGTCGATAACACGTTGTCCAGTGATTAAGGGAGAAGTAGCAAACAAACGTCGATTGTGGGGGCGTGGTTCTCTGACTGGCCATTTCTGAAGCATCGGTAAGTCAACTTTGGCTCCGTTTGATTCGAGGGTGGCGATTGTTTCAGTAATTGTGTAGTCGCCTTTTGGTGCAATCTTAACCAGTTTACCTTGAACGTTAACTGGGACTAGTATGCGGTGCTCAAAAAGGGCGGTTTCTTGAACTGTGCCAAGTATATCGCCGCCTACAAGTTTAGCTCCAACTTTTGCTGTTGGAACAAAAGTCCATTTTTTAGTTCTTGAAAGGGATGTCATTCCGGCTGCTTGCTTGATGAATGCGCCTGTGAGGTTTTTTAATTCTTCAAGGGGTCTTTGGATGCCGTCAAAAACGTTGCCAACGATTCCTGGAGCTAATTCCACTGAAAGGGGACTTCCTGTGCCCAAGACGGGTTCGTTGAGTTTGAGTCCAGATGGTGTTTTGGTAGACTTGAATGGTTGCTTGTTCGCCCTCTAAACGGATAATTTCGCCGATTAAACGGTCGTTACCAACTTCGACCATTTCATGCATGACTGCTTGCGCCATGCCTGTAGCTTCGACGACTGGTCCTGCAACTCTGATTACGCTTCCTTTAACGAGCATTTTTTATACCGCCTCTCCAAACAAGATTTTTGCTAGTTCAACACGTAAAACTGGTTTAAGTTCTTGCAACCGATTATCCAACGTGACATCAAAGATTATTTTTCCGTCTTCGGTTTGGATTATGCATCCCCCAAGATAATCACCAGTTTTTTCGGATAGTCTCAATTCACAATGCAACTTCTTAGATAAACGTTTCAGCACATCTTGCGTTAACCATTCTTTATCTTTAGCGTTTACCTGTATGACAAGATTTTTTTGGCCGATTCTTTCAGCAGCGTTTTGTATAATCTTTAGGAGATAATCATGGTAATCGTCAGTTTCTACAAAATTCCTAAGTTCAACCAAAGCTTTCTCGAAAGCAGCATCAACTAAATCTTCTTTTGTCTGAAGCAAACGATTTCTCATTTCCACCTCAGTTACGGAAGCAATTTTCCGTTTTTCAGCTTCTGCTTTTGATTTGGCTTGGGTGATTATTGCTTTGAAGTTTTGGTCTGCTTGCTCTTTTGCTGCCTTCAAAGTTGCTTTCGCTTCATTTTCCGCAGCTAAAATTATGGCTTCTGCTTCTTTTTGCACATCGCCTACAACATCTTTTGCAATCGCTGAAATACCATTTTTAACGCTCATATTAATTCACCATTACATTTTGATGCCTAATATTTTACTGACAATATCAGATAGTTGGGTTTTATTTGTAGGACCCTTACTTCCTGGAATCTCCACGATTAATGGGGTTACTCGTTCCTGACGTAATTTGTCAACTTCTTCCCGCATAGAAGGGTCAGTTGAGAATGCTTCGCTAATAATTATGACGCCAATATCGCTTCGTGCAAGCGCTTTGTGTAGGGCTTGTTGTGCCTCATCGCTAGTGGAGGCTTCGATACCTTCAACACCAACAAGTCTAAAGCCAGTAATCATGTCACTGTCCCCAATTACGAAGCCAATCATGCCATCGCCAAATATAACTTTAAATGTTTGGTGGTAAATCAAACATTCTGTTAAAAATGTTGCGACCAGAAAGAATGACCTCTACATCAATAATCTGCGTTAAAAAAGACGTAGAGCCGATTTTGGAAGCATTAAGTAACTTTGGAGAATTCCATATTGAACAAACGGCTCAAGACAACGCAGGTTTAACTGATTACAACCAGAGCATTCAGAAGGTCGAAGGGTCTCTTGCAGACGTAAACGTATTGATTAATCAGCTTATTAAAGAAAAATCAAGCCTCCTTAGCATTTTCAAATTGCCTCAACCGACAAAAACTCAGGTTACAGCGGAGAATTGGCAGGCTCTATTGGAAGACACTAGCCAAAAAATTTCAACTCTGAAAAAAGAAACGGACAGTCTCAATGAAGCTCTTTCTTGCTATGCAAGAAAAAACTGAACAACTCAACCACATCAAAAGACATGTTGGAAAGGCTCAGTATCATGGAAGTAGACCTTGCTGCTATGGAAGATTTGAAACTAATTTATGTTGCAGTAGCAAGTGTACCGACAAAAAACTTCTCCGGTTTAGAAACAGCCCTCTCAGGATTCCCAATTTTTATTAATCGTTGCTCTATAACAAAAGAAGTAACCTTTGTTGTGTTTAGCCCTCCCAGCTAAACATCAAGCAGAAATCGAGAAAATCCTAAGAACATATCATGCCGAAATCTTTCACATTCCAAAAGAGTTGCCACATGATGTAACTGAAGCACTAAAAGAAGTTAACAAGCAACTAAAAGAAAACACAGACAAAGAAAAAGCACTTTGTGATTCACTAAATAAACTAGGTGAAGAAAACAAGGATAATCTTGCTTCGTTGAAGGAAACTTCAGAAAACATTCTTGCTCTTCTGCAGGCTGAAAGAAAAATATTCCAGTCAGGTCGGCTTGCAACTGTTAAAGGATTTGTGCCACAGAAAAAATTCCAAGAACTCAACGAAAAAGTTACTGAAATGCTCGAAGGAAAAGTTTTAGTTTTGAAAAATGAAGTGGCTGAAACTGCAGATCCGCCTACAAAGGTTAGCAATAACAGGTTTGTCAGACCTTTTGAAGAACTCACTAAACTTTACGGTTTACCACATTACGATGAAGTAGACCCAACGCCTCTAATGGCAATAACTTTCCCGATTATTTTCGGGTTAATGTTCGGCGACCTTGGACACGGATTAATCCTTTTGTTTGGTGGATTAATCATTGGGTTACTAATCAAGGGAAATCAGAGCCATGAAAAATGTCTGTTACATCATGGCAGCCTGCGGTGCTGCTGCATGCGTTGCGGGTTTAGTATTCGGAGAAGCTTTTGGACAACCATTACCTTGGGGTCCACTGTGGATTAACCCACTCGAAAACCCCACTGTAAATGTGTTCACTTTCCTATTGTTCAGCCTGTTTGTGGGTATAATACAGATAATTAGCGGCATAGTTCTCGAAATGAGTAACTTTGCTTTAAAACACCAGTATGCCGACGCCCTCTTAACATCTGTCCCGAAAATTGCCTTCTACATTGGCGGAGTTTACCTAATTGCCGCTTACCAATTGAATTTTGGCGCATGGCTCAGCGGACCCATCCTTTGGCCTTTACTATCGTTTATTGTTCTAGTGGTGGGAAAACCAATGTATTTGAAGGTTGCAAAACCGGCGATACACCGTGGCGGTGAACATGCAGAACAAGACACCTTATCAGGGAGACTCTTTGAAGGAGGAGACTTAGTAACTCGCTTACTCAGTAACACAATATCTTACAGCCGTATCCTTGCATTGCTTATGGCTCATTGGGCATTGCTTCTAGTAACTTACACTGTTGCAGACCTAGTTAATCCAGTTGGATCCACTTCAGTTTTAACTTTTGCCTTAGCGGCGTTGTCATAGTATTCGGAAACATTTTCGTGTTGGCACTCGAAGGATTAATTGTCTTTATCCACACCTTAAGACTGCATTTCTACGAGTGGTTTAGCAAGTTCTACCAAGGCACAGGATCAGAGTTCAGCCCTTTCAAACAGAAATTCATCCACACTGATCTTGTCCTTACGAGAAAAGAAAAACCAAAGAGCTCATAGAACAAAAACAATAAAACTTCTATATTAGAAGTTGGTTCCGAATTTCTTCAGGCTTCATCGCTGAATCTACACCCAAACTCAAAACAGTTAGGTTATAAACTTCTGCTTCTTTCTGTGTCAGGAAAGCAAGCGGTGAACCAATGTTAAAAGTTTCACTGATTGCGCTTGATTTAGCATGTTGAATCACTGCTTTCTTGAAGGCTTTTTCAGCGGTTGCTATTGTTTCCTCTGGAGTTTGTGCTTTAACAAAGAATTTTGCGTAGTAACTGTCGAGAACGATTTTAAGTGCTGCTTCAAAATCAATTGCGGTTACTAAAGCCTCCATTGTTGATTTATTGAGGTTGAAGTAGTTTTGAGGAATCACCAGCCGTAGCCAGTTGGGTTCGTAGTTTAATGCTTTTCCCCTCAGCAACGTTACCAATGCGAAGCCGTCGTTTTCTATGCTTGCATAAAAATTTGCGTAAGGCTGCTCTTTTTTGCTAAGACTCTTGTAGCCATCGTAAAGTTTTTCGTAAAAAAACTTATCTATAAATACATCAAAAGATGCTGTTGAAGCGTTTTCTTCATAGTTTTTCAGCCCCATGCTCAAGGGTAAAAAATACTCTGTGCCCTTTAAAGCATGAATTATTTGAGCTGGAGTAGAAGCTTTAACAGCTTCCTCCATAAGCGTGCGTCTTTTAAAGTAATCTTCCACAGAAAAATAAATTTTCGCCAATTTTTGTTCAGGAGTCAATTTGGCGCTGGTTGCTTTCATAAGCGCTTTTATGTTCTCAATTTCGAATCTTAGAAGATACAGACTTAGATATTTTCTTGCTTTTTTAGGGGAATACTTTATTATTTTTATGTAAGTGTCGATGAGGTTTTCGTTAAATGCTCTTTCAAGCTTTCGGCTTGTAAGCGGCAATGGACAATTTGGAGATTTGTTCTTGGTAGCTTGTATCTCGAAGTTGAGCTGCAAATTCAGTAAGGTTTTTGTTTTCTGCGAGTGCTTTAAGTTTGGCTTCACTGATGAGTTTGCTTCTTTCTGCACCAATTTTAGCTAGAACAGAAGCATACTGTGTTGTCTGAGTCAAGGTTTAGTGTCCTCAAGTACGGCATTCACAACTACTAAAACCGCTTTATCCATGCGTTTTTCAGCTTTTGATTTCAGGTTCCCAGCGGCTTCTTCATTAGCTTTTAAATGTTCATCGCGTTCCTGATTTGCTTCCTCAATAGCTTTCGCGTAAAGTTTCTGTGACTCAGCTTCAGCGTAAGTTTTGCTGTTTTCGATTAGTTTTTCAGCATCCTGCTTTGCGAGAAGAATCATTTTTTTTGCCCTATCTTGAGCATCATTCTGGATTTGCTCTGCTTGGGCTTCGATTTTTTTTAGTTCATCCCAAACTTTTTCCATTGTTCCACAGGCGTTATAGGTTTTGTAAGGTCTTTAAAGTTTCTTGTGGTTTCTAAACTTCTTTTTTGAAAACATAGTTTTCTAGATTTGCGTTGAAATAAGTGTTTTCACATAATTCTCCTTATTGCTTCAATGATTCAGAGGTGAATTGGGAAAAGGCATTTAAAAAGGATTATATAACCTAATTGAAAGCGGTTAGGATAAAAAGTAATGGTGAAGAAAAAAGAAGAGCATCCGAACGCTCAAAATTGAAAAACTAAAGCATGATTTGAGCTTTGACTATCATTCTTCACGGTTCTTCTCTCTTCTCTTTTCAGGAATCTACGCAGTTGCTATAACTATTTTCTGTATAGAATACAAAATTATTCCAGGACCCGAATTTCTTGTTATAGGCATCCTGTTTTACGCGTCTTATAATCAACGAACATGGCGTGCCCTAAAGGATTGGCTTCCATTCGTCACAGTCTTCATTTCCTATGAAATTATGTATAGCGTCGTTGGCAGCATCGACATGGATATTCTTCATGCTGGACCACGCAATTTTGATATACAATTGTTTGGGCAGATTCCAACCTTGATTCTTCAGCAAAATTTTAGGTTTCCAGCTTTAGATTACATTGGAGCAGTCTTCTATGGAATATATTTCTTTGTTCCGACAATCTTTGCTTTTGTTCTTTGGAAGAAAAGCCCCAAAAACTACTGGAAATACATCATTGCTTTCGGAGTATTAACCTACGCTGCATTGCTGACCTTTCTCTTTTACCCTGTTGCGCCCCCATGGTTCAAGTATAGCTCCGTCTTTAACCCTGCATATTCAGGACCACAAGTAATCAGAGTCTTGACTGGATCAGTAGATGTCAATCTTAGGACTTCCTGTTTACAAAACCTTGTTTGATTTTCTAAGCCCAAATATCTTCGCAGCCTTTCCCAGCATGCATTCAGCTATGCCTTGGCTGGTTTTTCTCTTTGCCTTTAAAGTATGGAAGTGGAAGTCTCTCCCAGTAGCAATTATTCCGGTTGGAACATGGTTTAGCGCAGTCTACCTCGGCGAACACTATTTCGTGGATGTTCTAGGTGGAATCGCCTACGCTACAATCGCGTTTGTTGCAGTAGAGAAACTCTTGCCATTACTAACTGCAAGGAGTTAGCTTTTTACAGAAACATGTCCCACCGAGTAACAAGCAGACTACTTTAAAACAGGCAACCTATTTCCATCAAAAAACTTATACGTGAAAATTCATTCATAAAGTAGTGACGATTTTTATGAGCAAAAAAAACTCTGGTAAAGAGAAGGTTATCGGAACCAATTGTTATAACTGCAAATTTGTAGCGAACAACGAAGAACCTGTAAATCCAAAAATACTTAACGATGAAGGTGGCATTGACCCACAAAACGAAGAAGAAATGGATCGAGCAAAAAAAGCTGATTTAATTACTCTTCCAGGCGGCTCCAAAGTTGATGCAACAAACAAAAAGTTTTGTTACAATAATAATATAAAAATGTACGTCACAGTTCGGATGTGCTGTGCGTACTGGGATAATGACGGCGTCAAAAGACCTTGGAAAAAGAGTGAAAAAGCTAAAAATCAAAAAATAAGATTTGGAAAGCAATTTTGAAGGTTTACTTTACTGAAACAAATCGATTGCCTTTTATGTAAAATCTCCAAGGTTTATTTTTCCATTCGCCTGCATAGTCTACGCCAACTCGTGTGGTTTCCACAATTTCTTCTCTGGGAACAGGTGGAGCGTCATTTATGTATAGAGGTGGAACTGTTAGATCTGCTTTATTCTGAAGTCTTGGATATGCCCATTGCCATGCATAGTTTGCTGGGACCATTTGTCAAGTTAGTAGCCTTTCCCCCAGTTATTCCTCGACGTTTTGCCATAATATCTTCGCCCGTAACTGGTTCAAGCGCCCTGAGAAGAACAGCTTCAGGTTTTCCAGGAACTGCACCCGCAGTTAAGTTAAAGCACCAATATAAACCGTAGATGAAATAAACGTATGCATGGCCTTTTGATCCATACATAACTTCGTTTCTGGCTGTTCGGCGACCGCCGGAACTGTGAGCAGCTTGATCTTCAGGTCCCATGTAAGCTTCCGTCTCAACTATTCTGCCTGCTGTGATGCCATCAGCGGATTCATGAATCAGAATTTTTCCAAGAAGCTCTTTTGCAACCGTCATTACTTCTTGTTGGTAGAACGACCTTTCCAAAATCATGCTTTTGGATAAACAGCTATCAACCAAATAAGTTTGCCTATTAGTTTTGGCTGCCCTATCAGTATTCAAAAAAGGCAAAGGAATAACTACAATTCGCTGATAGCAGAAAATTTCTAGGAGCTTAACGATTTCCGTATCTTTTCTTCATGCAGGCTTGACAAAAATTCTTTCTATAACGCCTTATTCTTTGCGGGTGAAAGACCTTGCCGCAGGAACTGCATTTGATTTGTGATGTCTGAACCGGATCAAGCAGTTTTAGTCTTCTTTCAATTTCAGCTTTAATTACAGAATCATTTTCTGCTTTCAAAGCAGCAGTCAACAAGACTTTTGCTTGCTCTAAACTTTTATTTCCGAAAAGCTTCAAGAAAACGCTATCTGTTTTTCCAGCACCTAATTTTAAAGGAAGCATGCAAACAAAGTTTGAAGGGTAACTTTCCGATTTGCTGAAGTCAACTACAGCGAAACGGAAGTTCCTTTGAAAAGGGTTATCTTCCTTGCTATTTAACTCGAAAACCTGCAGTCCCATATTCATTTTAGTCAAGACTTAACACTTAGAGTAAAGCATGGTTAATATCTATACCTCAAAATTCTGTCGCTTATTAAGATAGCGCTTGGCTTTTTTCCATCAATTACTTATTAGGATTATTTGATTTTGCTTCATCACGTTCGTCTGACTGAAGAAAAGGCTTTTGATTAGCGTTTTATTCTTGATTTAACGAATTGTAGAACTGAACTACCTTTTAACACATTTTCCTGTAGCTGGGTCATAATGGTTACTTTTTGAGTAATCACAGTTTTTACAATCATCTTTTATGTCTTGTCCAAATGGACAATCTTTCAAATCTGCCATTCAAATCACCGCACAAGTTTGTTATTGTTGCTTCTAATATAAATTTGTAATATAAAAGTTGAGCCCTATAAGAGCAAGCTATTTTTACAAATTACTTTGGTCCATCTATAGTTCAACGTAGAGTTAACTTTTTTCATTTTGGTTTTTGGTGGTGATTTAATTTTTGAAATGCCTCTTTTTAGCACCGTATCCTAATATTACTATTACCCATGCAAGAACAAGATAAGTGAGTGGCAGTCACAATCATGTTTAGGTTAAATATGCTGCCTACTTGGTAAATGAATGTCTGCGAATATTGATATGATTGTAGGCGTTGGCGTGTCGATTGGAACTGTTGCTCAGTTGGTTGTGGTGTCTGCTAAAATTGTCGGAATAGGAGTAACAACTGGTGTTGTGGCTGGAATGGCTGGTGCTGTTGGGCTCGGTTGAGTTAAGAATGGAACAAATATGATGGTTCCGAGTGTGCTGTCAACTTTTGAGTCGTAGATTGTTTGGTTGATTGTTGGTGTGTCAGTTGTTCCCCACCAATTGTTCTGTGCATTCACGTTTGCAGTGGTTGCATCAATGCTGTTGAGGGTATTTCCAACAATATTGTTATTGCTTATTGTGCCTGAGGGCGGATTGTGTATTCCCACTTGATTATTAGTGATAGTGTTGGAATCTATGTATCCGCCGCCGTTGATTCCGAAGCGAGAATTGCCGTCGATTAAGTTACCAGTAACTGTTAATGATGCACTATCTAAGATGTCTAATCCGTCGTTTCCGTCCTAAGAAAGAGTTGCCGATAACCGTTAATGTGGATGCGCAGCTTGAACGGTAATACCCGAATTGCAGTTTGAAAATACATTGTTAGAAATTGTAAATTGGGCAGAGGATGCAATCAACAATAGCTGTTAGGTACCCTTTGCCTTCGAACTGGTTATTACTTATAACGTGGATTTCCTGAACTCACAGTTATTCCATTGTTGTTTGAGCCTCGGTAGTCTCCTTCAAACAAGTTGTTTGTTATTGTAGGCGTTCCTGAGTTCAACTTTGATTTCGCTGCTGGAATAATTAGAGTATGCTCCTTCAAACCGATTATTCGTTATTTGTGGAGACCCGCCATAGATGTTTAAGCAGTTAGTACCCCCGATGTTCGCCCTGAACATTGTAAACAATGATGCAGTTTGAAATTATTGGTGAACCGCCACTTATGCTGATAGTTGATTGATATGGTGTTTGAAAATTAAATTGGCAATTGTCAATTTTCGGTGAAGCACCGTTTATTTGAAGATATATTTGGTTTAAGTTTGCATTTTGAATAATTGATCCCGTACTGCTGGCATCGTTCCAAGGAGGTGCTTGATGGATCGAAAAATATTGCCGCATTAATATTTGTGGTGAAGTTGTAGATCGAGCTGGCTGTAAACATGATTTCGTTACTTGGGTCTCCTGTAGCGTTTAATGTGCCAGAAACGAACAAACCATACATTCCTAAATTAACAGTTACACCGGGATCAATCGTTAAAGTCACATTATTGGCAACATTTACTGTTCCGTTGAAATTGATTGGGCTATCATTTTGAGTCCAATGTGTGTTAACATTAAGTGTCCCGCTTACAATGGTTGCATGTGTGGTTTTAACAAAAAATAACCCGCCAACCAAGATTGTTGCGATCAGAATGATACAAACGAGGCGTTTCATGTCAACACTTGCTTTATGGCTATGAGTTCTCAAAATATAAATCACTTTTGCAAATAAAGCAAAGCAAATTCACCTTTTGTTGATTAAATATAAAAAGGCTGATTGCCGTATAGAGTGGGCTATGGGCAAGCTTGTTTCAAGCCTACTTAAAGGGTTAGTTGGGTTTACAAATAAGAGCTTGGTAAAAAACCTCCTCATTATTACGTTATGTGTGTTGCTCATTTTCATTCAAATTTTCTATCCATACAATTTTTATCACATCAGCGACCAAAAACTCAAATTCAAATTTCCAAGTCGGCATTCACTACGTATACGAACAAGACAACCTCAGCCAGATCAACGGAGAAGTTACCCAAATCCACGATTTAGGCTTCAAAGTTATCCGCATAACCCTTGAATGCAACCCGCTTGTTGAAAACGATTTGCAAAATCAGAAAACAGACACGTTCTTCTCCGCTGCCAACCAATATGGTTTAGCTGTTGCGCTTGTAATCCAAAATGACGAGACTGCTCAGAAAATTAACTATTACCTTGATCGTTGGGGAACCAACTTAAAGTACGTTCAAATTATGAATGAACCGGAAACGTCTTCCAGCTGGGATGTCGGAGCCATGTTTACCGATGACGAAATTATCTCTCATTTTAACACTATTTACTCAACTGTTGAATCTCACAATCTTTCAGTGCAATTGTACACTAACTTCGGCATTGGTTATATTTTGAGAAGCAACCTTCCAGTAGAGTTCAGCAAGAAACTGAATTTTGTGGGTTTAGACGTTTACATGGATTCATTCCTCGTTTTATCCCCGCATTTAATTCAAAACTTGCAAACAATAACTCACAAAGATGTAGTAATAACGGAGTTTGGCATGTCAACCAGCGACAGCACAGCGCAAACCAACTATATCATTAACGGGCTTAACCTTTTCAAAAGTATGGGACTTAAGGGTTGCTGGCTTGTGTATTGGAACAGTGAATTTGACAATTATGGAATTCGAGGGACACCAACAGAAAAAGCAGTAGGTGACTGGATTGCACAAAACGTTAAGTGACAACAAAATTTTCAACCATCTTCGAAACATGCGTTTAGTTGAAAAACTGTTTTTTCAAGGTGTAATATTAGCGATCATATTAATTGTTTTTAAGGCCTGGTTTGACAGCGCCGAACAAGCTTTTATGTCATATATGCCGCCGCTGGGCTTTGCCTTCTTAATGGCTATCACATATTTTGCGCAGCCAATTGTGATCGGTGTCCTAAACATTGCTTTAATTAACACATTACATAAAACCAAAGGTTGGCAAGTAGGCTTTTGGCTGAACGGAGTTTTCTTGCTGCTTGCATTCTCCACTATCAATCTAGTATTACAAACAACTTTTGCCTTGCAATTCCTGCCTGTTCATAGCAATCATTGATCTTTTATTAGCGCTTCCTTTCGGATGCATCGCAAGATTCAGCAATGGTGGATGGAAAAAACCAATCGATTAAACAGACTTGCTTTAGCGCTTATTCGATGGCTTTAGAGCTTTTTTGCAAAAACGTTAAATGGAATACTTGACACAAAGGAGAGGGGAGATTGTATGGCAAAGCGCCGAATTGGTTTAAAGCAAGCAGTAGTGACGGCAATTTTGGTTTTGCTTGCTGTCAGCATATTAACTTCACTAACTTCAAAAACAGTGTCTGCACAAGCCACCGTTACTTTATATCCTACCCAGGGTCCAGTTGGCAAACAAGTTATTGTTAACGGGTAAGGATTTGGTCAATATGCGACTGTAACTATTTCGTTTAACGGGAAAATCGTACAGCAAACACAAGTTACTGGGATGTACGGCGGAATGGTGGCAGGTCTATTTACTGTGCCCGCCGGTACTGCTGACGGCACTTATAACGTTGTCGTTACGGATTCAGACGGTAATTCAGTAACAGTCCCATTTACTGTTGGCGCTTCTTTGACTACTCCAGCGCCAAGCAGTTCCACAACTTCTCCAATTCCCACCTCACCTTCAAACTCAAATAATGGTTTGACTCCCACTTTCACTCCGTTCGTCTATCCAACTCTTCAACCTCAAAATTCCGGGTTGGATCCATTAATAATCGGCTTAATAGTTGTCGTTGTCGCAGTTGGCAGTTATTGTTCCAATAACTTTTATGTTTTTTAGAAACCGCTCTCCTAAGCGTGATCGGCTCCTTGATAGAGAACCCTTGCCTTACCGACCAGAACCGTATGCACCAGTTGAACAGCCTATCCGCCTCCCTTGTCGTCACCGTATAGTCAGCCAACTTCTCGCTACAGTACACCGACATCCGGTACAGTTCTCCTTCCACTTCGCGGTACAGCCAGAATCACTGCCTATAATCGGTATTCTGCACGACCTACATCTGCAGACCGATATAGCGCACCTTCAAGCAATGTTCAACAAGCGAGTTCAGGAAGAAGTATGTCCTCACTGCAAACGGACTGTCAAAGGAGACTACAGCGTCTGCCCCTATTGCTACAAGAGAATGCGGTAACCCATTTTCCCAATATTTAGAACACATTTAGTTATTTAGAACAGAGTCTGCTTGAGAGAGATTCCAACTCTCGTCTTGGATTTCTTCAATTCTATCTGCCAGCGCTTCAACCAAAGCTTTGATGTCTTTGATCCAAGCAGTTATTGTTTCGATGTTCTCTGTCTGTTTATGTGATATTTTATGTAATCCTTTCAATTCGTCAAGTTGATGCTGATAGTATACAGCCAACTGGTTTAGCGGCTTTATGAACTCGGCTGCTGACTCACCATTGTTCCAATTTATCCCCTAAACTGTTAAGCATACTCTGCATCTCGTCCACTGTCATACCACTGTTTTTCTGAAAGTCTTGAAGCACCCATTGTTTGACGACCATGTTGCGGTTTCTCCAACCAGTGGATTGCTCAGTGAAGGTTTTGAGCACGGCATTGGTAAAGTTGGGTGACATGATTTGTGTCAAGTGCAGGTGTTTGAGGCGCTGCAGTGGCGTCTGTTATCTGCATCTGGGGATTATGCAGCGACTCAGCAGAGGAAACGGTTAAGCTCACAGAAAGCCTAAGTGGGGCATCCAACGCCATCCACAGTCTGCTTAGCTCATCCAGAGAAAACGAATCGATTTTCACTGCTAGCTCGATATTATTCTCTGCATCTGCAATGCCAATTAATGGTTTGTGCTAAAAACAATCTGAATTATTTTTTCAAGCAGTGCATGGTCGTCTTTTTCGTTTCCGGTAAATGGAGTAACGAGATAATGCAGGGCAAAAGACATGTGAGATGACAATTTTACAGATCCAGCTTCCGGAGGAGGCAAGTTTTTTGTTGCCGTTTCTTCTGTTATGTTGTATAGAAAAATCGACAGTTTTTTGTTTCCTCGAGTGGTTGCAGTTTTTGGAGAAGAAAACGAAATCTGCTCTTGGCTTGACACAAGGGTAATGAGTGTGGAATCATTTTTTATGCTTTTCCAAATTAGGTCTGAAAGGGCCGTGTCAACATTCGTTATGAAGCTTTTTTGATCCATAACCATCGGTAATTAACGTGGTTAAGTTCCTAAAAAGAGTTAGCTAAAATTTTCAGGTGTGTTTTAATCTTTGGTAGCCCGGGAGATAATATCAAAAATATGACAATATGGCCCGTAGAAAAAAGTAATAACCTGGCATTATGGTTTCAGTTGGTGATCTAAAAGAGCTATTGGAATATGCGAAAGAAAGCCTTATATTGATAAATGTATAACGCTTACAATGTAAGCTCTTAGTAGCTTACAGGATTGCAAAATGACGCTAAGCTTCGGATACCTAACACCTAAGCAAAAAATCATCTGGGGCCTTAAAAGCAGCGGACTTCAAGAAACCCACATCGCACGAAAATTAAACGTCACCCGCCAAACTGTCCACAAATCCCTCGACATAGCCAACCTAAAAATCGAAGACGCCCTCCAAGAAGTTGCCAAAATCAACAAAATCGACACCGAAACAGTCAACGCCGAACGAGGATTCCTCAAAGGATACAGCAACCACTTCAAAACACCAGCTTTTGTCACTTTCTCCGCCAAGAACGGCATCCAAGTCTGGTACAAACATGAAGGCGACTGCGAAAAATGCAAAAAACTCCAAACATGCCGAGACACCCTGCTCGCAGAAGCCAAAGACCGCAACTTCCTGCTCTTAGATGATACAAGCAAGATTTTGCCATCCAAGCTAGCCGAAGCATTATTCACAAAAATAACAGGTGAAGAAGATGAGCATACGAAAAAGGATTAAAAATCTCATAGATTATTGCCCTCAACCCCAAATGCCCTTAACGGCAAGATTGAAACGTCACTCTCTACCAATTGCTGCGGCAGTTATAGCCACGCTTGTTCTTTCAGTTACATTCTCAATATTTTACTCAGGTCTTGCGTCATACATATCCCCACCTCCAATCATTAAAGAATCGAACTCTTCATTCTATGAGTCGGCATATGCAAAGGCAACCAGTGAGCAAAAAGAAGAACTAGACAAAATTATTGCTGACAAGAGTATTGGTTTGCCCGGCGAATGGAGACGACCCGTTCTTATCACTATTGGAGACCTACCAAAAGATACGCCCAGATTAAGTGCTGAACAGGCAGCAAAGTTATACGACAGTAAAGACGTGAGCGACTTGGAAAGTGAATTCAACAAAATTGCAGGTGCACCAGACTTTGTTGGCGGCAGTGGAATTGAACGGTCTATTTACTATCTAAACGACAATAGAACAGAAGCCATCTATGTAATGGAAGGCGATGCATTTCACGTAGTATTTAATGACGATGGAACTCAAACTACATTACCCCTAGGTGCGCAGGAGCTTCCTTCTAATCCGAGCCCAAGCCCCTCCGCACATCGATAGAGAACTCAGTTTCTCTAGGTCCCCGAAAAATTGGCGGGTGGCGTGGTCCGGTTATTTTATAAACTGTAATGATAGGTGCTGTTATCCTTTCAGCGGCTTAGGCGTGGTATAGCCATTGCGAATTATATTAATGCCAAAGTTGCGGCAATATGTTTTTTGGGTATGGTGTTCGTTGGTATGCTAATTATGGTGGTTGGAAGATTTCTTAAGAAGGATACCTGCCTAAATTCGTAACATCCATTTCTCCCCCTTGCTTGGTAAGGGAGTAAGCACAAAAGAAAAGGGCTATGTATTACTTCTCTGGAGACTAAAGACATTTGACTAAAAATCTCGTCAAGATACAAGTAATAGTCAACCTGTTACTTGACCCCCCTGTTCGCCATTTCGATTGGTATAAAATTAACTCTAGAAGATGGTAGCCCGGGAGAGATTCGAACTCTCGTCAAGGGCTCCAGAGGCCCCTATGCTTGACCACTACACCACCGGGCTGCAGGTTTCAAATAAAACATCGTTCCAATTATTAACTTTAACTTTGCCTTCAATTAGCCGCCGTTTTTCTTCTTCAACGCTTCTCGCGCACAGTAGCATTCTTGGCTAACTTTATTCCAGTCCTCGCAGTGCCAAAGTGTGTCAACTATCGGGTTTTTGTTTTGTGCGTGGCGGGTTGAGCAGAAAACTTTTGTTGGGTAATCGTATGAGTTGTGGCTGTCACAGTTGCCGCAGTACTTTTCGCACATCGTTGCCAGTCATGATTTAGCTTCCTTTGCTTGGTTTATCAAATTTGCAGAAAAGGAGTTCGAATAAAACTTTCGCCTAACCGTTCCGTTACTGAGGCAACAATAAATGGGAAAACCATCAGTGCTTCACCAATAACCATTACGTGGTCGGCTTGACCCTTCATTTTTCCCCAACTTACCGTCTCTTCCAAGGTTGAGCCCGATAAACCGCCCGTTTCAGGACGATCCAGAGTGATGACTACAGCGTAATCTAAGCCTTTCTTAGAAGCCAAAGCTGAAGACTGAATAGTGTTTCGTGGAACTCCCCCGCCTATTACTATCATCCCGTTCTTAGGTGACTTTGCACAGATATTGCAGACTGTTGGCACATCCTTGAAAGCGTCAAGCAGAAGAACTGGTTTTGAGTTTTGCTGTGATGAATGAAGCCAATGGATAAACCCGAATTCTGAATCTCTCACAGCTGGAAGGAAAATTGGAACATTCTCTTCATAAGCCGCTCGAAGAATAGAATTTTTGTCCGATAAGCGCTTGCCTATTTCCCAGCTGAACTCGTTTGAAGCTAAACTTTCTCCTTTGTGCTCAACAGCAATGTCATCGTACATTTCTGAAAGCTTGAAATCTAATTTGACATAGTCTTCTTCTGGAACAAAAATATCGTATATTCGGAAAAGATGATATTTGTAGAGTTCAATGTCATTTACTGCCCAGCCGCCAATGTAATGGTGCCCGCCAATGGCTTCGATGGCGTCGTGAACCATGCATGCACCGGTGCTGACAATCACGTCTACAAGTCTTTTTCTTATCAAATCAGTGATTAACGTGCGCATGCCAGCAGGAACAACTGCGCCTGAAAGGGCTAGGAAGATTGTGCAGTCTTTGTCTTTGAGCATTTTCTCGTAAATATCACATGCTGCCGATAAGCGTCCAGCGCCAAGAGCGCCTGAACCCTTAAACTGCTGCATTAACTGGTCAACGGTTAATGTGCCGTCGATTTTTATGTGTTTGACTGGTGTGTGGAGGTAATCTTTTCTTTCCATTCAAAGTTGCGCCTGAATTATTAGTTATTGCTGGAGTATGGAAATAGCTTTCTATATTTAAAATAAACTTACGATATTTTTGAAATTCTTTCCTAATCTTAGTGCATTATTTTTTTATTAATGCAAGGATGCCGCCTATTACGCCCAAGACTAAGCCTATTAGCCAGCCGCTGCCAACAAAAATGCTTGCCAATGAAAAGAGTAAAACGATTATGCCTCCAGCAACTTCCATTCTGCTGTATATTAAGTAAGCTCCGATAATAATTGCGATTCCAAATACAACGGCTACTCCGCCGATCACATTGAGCGCAAGCCCAGCTAGAAATCTGTGTCTAACTTCATCTGAACCAACAAAAGTAATGACATCCCCAGCTACAATTCTTACAATGCCACGCAACAAAATCAGTATACCTCCGACCAATGAAAGAACAAACCCTAAGGAGGCTTTTTTAGACAAAGAAGCAGGTTGTGTATTTGTTTGCTGCAAAAACTAATTTCTCCTTAAAATTTAGTTTATCAAGCGCTAATTTAAAGTTTGCCAACTGCAATATGTTGATAAGAAACTCTTGCCTTAAGAAAAATGTGAGTTGATTTTATGAATCGTTTTGAGAACCGCCGAAAAAAAGCTCAAGAATTAATGGTTAAGAATGAAGTTGCGGCACTTCAAGTTACTAGCCGAGAGAATTACTTTTACTTAACAGGAGACATCCGAAGTGTAGCTAGGCTATTTCTTCCGCAGGAAGGAGAACCAACAATCATTGTTTTTGATGAAGAAGTTGAAGCTGCGTCGAAGGCTTCAGGAAATCAAGGATGTCAGAGGCTGGCGTACGCCTGCACAGCTCATGCAAAACTTCTTTCAACTAGTCAAACAGCATGATGTCTCAGAAAAGAAAGTCGGTTTCTGCGTTCACTCGAATTCTGGTTTTTTAGTTTACAAATTTCTCAGAGCAAATCCTAAGATGAAAATCATTGAAAACGAGGAAATTTTGATGCCGCTACGTTATGTTAAAGATTCGGAAGAAATTGAGGCCATGAAAAACGCAGCTGAAGTAGCAAGCAAAGGTGTAACTACAGCTATTGCCGCCGTTAAGCCAGGTGCAACTGAGATTGAAGTTGCTGCAGAAGCTGAATATGTGATGAGACGAGCCGGTGCAATGCGTTATGGATCAAGCACTTTTGTCGACAGTGGACCGCATTCCATTTGGTTGCATGGTGGAACTTCAAGGCGCAAAATTGAGAACGGCGACCTTGTCGTGATTGATGTTCACCCAGTTGTTGATATGTACTCTTCAGACTGTGCAAGAACCATTGTCTGTGGGCAAGCCACACAAAAGCAAAGTGAGCTCATTCAAACGTACTAGGATACTCAGCAAAACGTCATTGCCAACATTAAACCAGGCTGGAAAGTCGGCGATATAACTAAAGCGTTTACAGCAGCCTTCACCGCTAAGGGTTACGGTGACGTTTGGATTCCGGGACCAGTACATGGCGTCGGTTTAGAGTTTGAGGAGTGGCCTCATCCAAGCCACTATTCTAACCATCTACAGTTGGAGATAAGTGAAAATTGGACTTTGGCTGTTGGGACACTCAATTTTGCCTGTTAAAGGTGTTGGCGGAGTGAAAATTGAAGACACTATTCAAATTACTTCTGAGGGCGCTAAAAGTCTAACGATGTTTAGGGCACTAAAATGTCTACTAACGATCTGCAAAAATCGTCAAAAAGATTTAATAAAAAGAATAAGAAAAGGTTCATTGAGGAAAAAATATGCCAGTAGTTCAGGTTTCCGTTTGGGAAGGCATGAGCTCCTGAAAATAAGAAGAAAATAGTTGAAGGAATAACAAGTGTGTTTGAAAAGATAGGAGTCCCAAAAGACGCAGTAACAGTAGTCATTTATGAAGCGCCAAAGAGCAATTGGGCAACAGGTGGACAACTGCACTCCGAAAAACACGCTAACCGCTAAAAGGATTTGACTCGTGGTCGCTGAGAAAAAATTTAAGCTATCAGCAACGATAAGCAGCGACAATCCATCAGCCATAAAACCAGTGTTAGAAAGAATAATTGGCAATGCTGCCATCCATAAAAGCGACGGCTGACGGGTTTGAAGTTGCCGCTGAATTCAAAGGCCTAAACGCAAGAGACTTAAATCGCATGTTCGTTTCTGAGTTGCGCAGGGCTGAAAAGAAAACTAGAATACGATCAGAATGGACTTGTGAAGATAGGACTGAAAAGTTTTTTGACTACGCTCTAAAACAAACCAAAAAAACAGGAACAAAATAAATTTTGAAATTTCAAAAATATTGAAAGCATTCATAAAAGACCGATTTTAGAACCGTCAAACATATTTACCTGTTTGCTAAACCTATATTTTTAATCTTACGCACAGATGATACATTGGAAAAATAAAACAACGAAATTTCAATGTTTTATTTGATGCTGAGAACTGTTTCGGTTGAACTGAAAACGCATGAATAAGAAAATACTGGCAATTGGAGCTATAATGATGATAATGGCATCATACATGGCCACTTTTCAAATAATGAATATACGACAAATGACACCCTTAGATGCTCCAATTCGTGTGGCATGTGTAGGCGACAGCATCACTCAGGGAAGCGGGTACCCAGCTAAACTACAACTGCTCCTTGGAACAAACTATTTAGTGGGAAATTTTGGAGTCCCCGGTACCACTGTGTCACTTAATTCTACAAGTCCATACATGAATCAGACTGCATTCCAAAAAGCCGAGCAATTCGACCCAAACTATGTTGTCATTATGCTGGGAACCAACGATGCCCGCACAGACGTAAATGAATCTAACGAAACTTTTGAAGCAGATTATAGCCAACTTGTTTCATCTTTCGAAAATCTTAGACAGCAACCCACAAATCTTTGCTGTGGATTCACCACCAATGTTCACTGACAACCCAAACTATAACAGCACATATCTTGCCGACAATGTAATTCCACAGATTGACAATGTAGCAAATAATCTTAATTTGCCGACAGTTGATGTCTACAATGCTTTTGGTAATCACACGGACTATTTCATGGATGGCGTCCATCCAAACACCGATGGCGCAGCTCTTATCGCTTCCGAAGTGGACAACGCAATAATTGCAGAAACCCCTAGTCCTTGATAAGAATTAAGAGCTAAACACATTTGCAGAATTTAATTGCAAATCTTATTTTTCAGGCTGATGTTGGCAGTATGGTTCTTCTTCCAAATAGTCTTTATTGACTGAAAACGCTCGTGCACGGCAACCTACACACAACATTTTGTACTCACATCTGCCACATTTTCCTTTCAACAAAGCGTGATTTCGCAATTCGACAAACATGTGAGATTGCTGATAGATTTCTTTGAATTTTTGTTTCCGAATATCGCCGGCTGGAAGTGGAAGAAAGCCACAGCCAAAGACCTCGCCAATGTGGGAGATAAAACAGAAACCGTTGCCAGCCATGCATCCTCTACCGCCCGAATTCTGCTTAACGTGAGCAGTGCTAGAGGATTTGTTTTGTTGCTGAGCGATGATTCTCATGTATTGGGGCGCGCAGGTCATTTTAATCGGAATCGGGGATTTTAGGCTTGCATTATAGATGTCTTTGAGAGCCATCTCATATTGGTCTGGTGTTATTTCCATAGTTACTTTGCCGCGGCCAGTCGGGACCAACATGAAAACGTCCCATTCACATGCGCCCATGTCTATTGCCAATTTTTGAATGTTAAAAAGATCAGCTATGTTATGTTTGGTGACAGTTGTATTGATTCGGAAAGGAAATAGACTTTGATTAGCCAACGTCATGTTTTTCATAGCTAAATTGAAAGCTCCAGACACCTGCCTAAAATTGTCATGCACCACTGGGTTGGAACCATCGAGGCTAAGCGAAATCATCTTTACTCCTGCGCCCTTCAGTTTCTCAAAAGTTTCCGTTGTCAGCTTGCTGCCGCTCGGAGACATAACCACTCTTAGACCTTGGCTTGAAGCGTAAGAGGCGATTTCAAAGATGTCTAATCTTTGTAATGGGTCACCGCCACTTATGATTAAAACAGGCTTACAAAATGCAGCAATTTGATCGACCAAATTGAAGACTTCTTGGGTTGTGAGCTGTCTTGGATCAGGCTCTTTTTGAGCTTTAGCTCGGCAATGAACACAAGCGAAATCGCAGGCACGAGTAGATTCCCAAGCTATCACTCTTGGAGCAATTTCTTGTATTTGCGAATGATACGGTTTGTAAGTCTTGATCATACGGATGCCTTTTAACTGATTTTAATTTCTTCATATGCTAAGTAGCAGGCAGGGTCATTTGCCCACATATTGTCATAAAGTGCTTCGGCTCGTACCCTGAGATTGCCATTGCAAATGTCGAGAAATCGGCATTCTGCACATTTCCCTTGAAGATGGATTTTTCTGTTCCTAAGAACTTGAAGCATCGGTTGGGAATTATCACTCCATATTTGGCTGAATCTACGAGTCCGTACATTGCCAAGAGAATAATGTTGCCAGAATTGGTCTGGATGAACGTTGCCTTTAAAGTCAACGCACGCAATACCAGAACCTGAGCTATTCCCCCCGTTTAATTTAAGAAGCTTAAGGACAGCTTCGGCTTTTTTTGGTTCTTTTTCTTTCAGTTTAAGATAGAGGTAAGCGGCATCAGCATGATTGTCCACTGTTAAGATTTCAGTTTTAAGATTTTTGTTATGGAAACTTTCCGTCTTCTCTAAAATGAAGTCCATAAAAGCTCTTGTTTCTTCATGCGTAAGGTCGTCGTTTGTGATTGCCGTTCCCCGCCCCGCATACGCTAAGTGGTAGAAGCAGACTCGAGGGATTCCTTGGTTCTCTATGAAATCAAAGATTTCGGGTACATCTTTTATATTATATTTGGTAACAGTGAAGCGCAAGCCTGTCTTAACTCCGGCTTTAATGCAGTTTCTAATTCCTGCAACTGCCATTTCGAAGGCTTCTGGTTTGCCTCTGAAATTATTGTTGGTTTCGCCTATTCCATCTAAACTTACACCTACGTAGGAGAAGCCGGCAGTTTTCAGTTGGTTGGCTTTTGCTTCTGTTATGAGTGTGCCATTGGTTGATAAAACTGCGCGTATGCCGGCTTCAGTTGCGTAACGTGCAACTTCGAAGAGATCATGTCTGAGCAGTGGTTCTCCACCAGAAAATAAAAGAACGGGAACTTTGAATTCTGATAAGTCTTTTACAAAAGCTTTGGCTTCTTCTGTCGTTAGCTCGTTTGGGTATAACTGGTTCTCAGATTTCGAATAGCAGTGCACACAATGGAGATTACAACGTTGTGTCGTGTTCCAAACTACGACCGGCCTTTGATGAGTTTCGCAACTATACCGTAACTGATCCATTGAACCTGGGATTCCGCACCAAAGCTTGGAAATGTTAATCAGATTTGATCTATCTCCTGCCGGTTTTCAGGTGCCATAAGTGAAGTTTTTGATTGCATCCCATCTACGCGGATATTCCAAAACTTGGTTCGTTTAAGATCTCTTGTGCTATAAAGTATTTTGTACTCATTCAACTCCATCTCAACAGAAATCTGATTAACTATTCGCTCAATACCAATCCGTTCTCGCGCATGCATAACTGTGTAAAGATTGAATTCCCACCTTCCCCGTACTGGTTTGCGCTCATAACAATGCGAAATATCTGATAACTTTGACAAGTGAGTTCCAACTTCTTGAATACGTTTTTCAGGCACTTTCCAAGCTACCAGAGCATTTGCCGAAAAACCCACAATGTTAGGCTTTATTGAAGCGCCAAACTTCCGAATGACACCGTCCTCCTTAAGCAAAGTCAATCGCTTGAGGACTTCTCTCTGTGAAATCCCTAGCTCACGGGCAATTTCTTTGAATGGTTCTGGGGTGATGGCAATTCCTTTTTCTATTCGAGCTAAGAGTTTTCGGTTAATTTCATCCATGATAGGTCACCAAAACAGTATTATGTTAGCTGAAAACGCAAGTTTATCTTGAAGCGATTAACGGTAGGCAAATCAAGTATGTCATGCTCCTTAACGCCTGTCTTTTGTTTGATTTCACTTAGTATTTTCGCCAATTCGTCACTGCTCGAAGCCGCAAGAGTAAACCAAATATTGAATTCACCATCTCGTTCATAATTGTGGGAAACATTATCGTATTGGTTTATAGCAAGAGCGATATCTTCAACTTGGCTTCTCGGCACTCTCATCGCTATTAAAGTAGCAGCTTTTAAACCGATTTTTGAAGAATCAAATATTGGACCAATTTTTGCAATAGCACCAACTTCAATTAGCCGTTTTATACGCGTCATCACTTCGCCCTCTGAAATTTTGAGCCGGTTGCTTATTTCGAGCCATGGTTCTTGTTCAAGCGGGAAATCATCTTGAGTCTGTTGCATTATTTTTCGGTCGGTTTGATCTAAAATTACTTCAAAAGTTCTCTTTTCATCATTTTTATTCTGACTTGATTTCTCCGTCATCAATATCACCTTAAGTTTAAATGATTGTTTAATTCTGAGGATTTAGCGGTTTAACTCTCCATATTGATGTTTCTTTATGTATTAATCTTGCGGAAAACTAATGTTAAAAGAATAATTGTTGCTAATTCCGCAACATAAAAGAACAGATAATTTCAAAACCAATGTAGGCAACTACAACGTGATGTTTGGGTCGAACTTCAAAAACCTCGTCGTCACTGAAACCCTCGCATCCTTTACCCCAGGAATCATCTTGGTATTTTTAACCAAGTTATTTAAGTGATCCATATCTCTGGCGACTATTACCGAAACAACATCGTATTCACCTGTACTTTGAAAAAGATACAGGGTTTCATTAAAAGAGACAAGTTGCTTGCAAGCTTCCTCCAAATAAGCTGGATCAATTTTAAGCAAGATTGCACCGCTCACTTTCATCCCCACTTTAGCTGGATTTACCAAAGCGGCAAACCTCGTAATGACACCATCATTCACAAGTCGGCTAACTCTAAATCTAACCGTGGCTTCTGCCACATCGAGTTCACGACCCAGCTCTGCAAAAGACTGCCTGCAATTAAATTGTAACGATTTGAGTATATTCTTATCCAAGTCATCAAAGCTTTCGGACGCCATCCAGACCACGCTGATACTTTATAATAACGTCAGCTTATGAAACTTTTTACACAAAAAAATCGAATCGTTAAAGCTAACTTGTTTTAATCATTATAAAGTTACCAATGCATTTTTCTACGCAATCCCCGCACCCATGGCAAATTTTCGGTTCCACAGAATTAGGGTCCTGAAAGTCAAAGCGGAAAATGGCTCTAATTGGACAAGCTCTTGCCGCTTTGAATTTAATACACCGTAGGCACTTATTTGGGTCGATAAAGGCTTTGTACATTTGGCCTTCAAGTTTTTTTAGAGATATTTAATGTGACAGATTTTTTATTCTCATTAGTATTGCATAGGTTGAAACAGCAAGAAGGCAAGATAGCACTAAAAGCTTAACGACACTGAAGTCCGTAAACAATGAATTAGCAAGCAATGCTCCCGGGACAACTGTCAGGACAATATAGGTAAACGTAGCCATTCCTAACAGTGAGCCCTTGCCTATTCCAGGAATATGATTAACACCTTGAAATAACATTGACATTTTGGCAAAACCTTTCGTGCAGGATTTACAGTAATAACATGAGCTACATAGCTGTCTACGCAAAATGATCAAAATTGAGAAAGATGAAAACGCGAGAAACAGCCATCCAAACAGAGAATTAACTAACCAACACGAAATCGCGCCTAAAGCGATCCAGATAGCCACAAGCAGGTTACCCGCTAAGAGCAGCGATTTGGTAGAGGTCTATTTTTTCTTCGTTAGCGGTCAATCAGTTTTGCCCCTTTCAGAGAGATAAATTCGCGGTAAATTACCGTTTGTTTGTCTCTGCTTTTGCCTTAATTCTTGCGATTAAGGTTTTGCATGACATATTACCGCAGCATTCTGCTTCAGGGACGCCGTAAGGGCATTCAAGGTTTGGCGCAAAATTTTCTTTTGTTTGCATAGCTCATTTATATGATTGGAATGTTATTAATATGTTGCTGTATTGTCAATACCTCACAATACTTATATTTTAGAAACAGTATTAATCACGGTCATGGACAGCATTCACTTCCTGACAAGAAAAGAAGCCACATGCTCAGACCTGCTTACTTGCCTATACAACCTAAAGCCAATAGACCTTCAAGTATTCGCTGAAGTAGCAAAAAAAGAAATTGCAACACTTGACCAAATCGCAGCTGCCGTTGATAGAGATCGAAGCTCAACACATCGATGCCTTGCAAAACTCCTTAGCGCAGGATTAATTCACAAACAATCTAAAGGACTCAAAGGCGGGGGATACTACCACGTTTACAGCATTGTTGATCCAGAAAGGATAAAGGAGCAGGCAAGGCATAAAGCCAAAGAAATCACTGACAGCCTCCAAACGTTAATTGACAATTTTGATTCAAACCTAAACAGTCATTTAGGCATCAATTCAAGCACCTGAATGGTATTTCAAAAGCTTTTTCATATTTTGACTCAGAAAAGTTCTTACGACTAGATCTTACATAATTCCGATTAAGGAAAGATAATGACGTCAAGCGACAGCAATTCAAACCACTTCGAAAAAAAAATCGTGAACATTGGACTTGTCCAAACGAAAGTTTCAGACGACATAGCCGACAACATGAAAAAAACATTAGAAAAAATCAAAGAAGCCGCGACAAAAGGTGCTCAAATTGTTTGTCTTCAAGAACTGTATAGAACCAAGTATTTTCCTCAAGAAGAAAAACAGGATGTTAGCAAGTTAGCTGAGACCATTCCTGGAGAATCCACAAAAGCTTTCTCGGAACTGGCAAAAGAGGAAAAAATAGTAATAATTGCACCATTATTTGAGAAAAGCTCCAAACAGAAAATACTACAACACAGCCGTCGTAATTGATGCAAACGGAAAAATCTCAGGCAGCTACCGCAAAATGCACATTCCTCAAGACCCGTTTTTCTATGAAAAAAACTATTTCGAAGAAGGCGACCAAGGCTACCTAGTTCACAAAACCAAATACGCTAACATAGGAGTGCTAATCTGTTATGACCAATGGTTTCCTGAAGCCGCCAGAATCAACGCGCTTAAAGGCGCAGAAATTATTTTTTACCCAACTGCAATTGGCTACATCAAAGGTCAAAATTCATCTGACGGCGACTGGCATGATGCTTGGAAAACAGTGCAGCGTGCCCACGCCATAACAAACGGAGTCCATGTAGCTGCTGTGAACCGAGTGGGTGCAGGAGGGGCAACTGAGAGTTTTGGGGCGGCTCATTTGTTTGTGACTCATTTGGAAAAGTGCTTGGAGAGGCAAGCTACACAAAGGAAGAAGTACTGGTTGTTAAGGTAGATCTTAGCAAAAACAAACAAATCCAAGAAGGATGGGGTTTTCTAAAGAATCGGCGACCAGACACCTATAATTCGTTAATTGAAGGTTGTACCTGAGGCATCCAATGACGAATGTTGATTGTTTTTCAGGCAAAACCCCCCGTGAACTAGGATACTGCATGCCACCTGAATGGAGTAAGCATGAAGCCATCTGGTTAGCGTGGCCACATGACCCCACAACTTTCACAACAGGCGTCGAAAAAGTCGAAGAAACTTTTCTTCAAATTATAGAATTAATCCACAAAGATGAATACGTTAACCTTTTCGTCAAAGATGCAGACATGAAGCAAAAAATAACAGGTTCTGTTTAAGAAAAGAAACATTGATTTAAATAAAATACGTTTTTTCGAATTTGATTATGCTGATGTTTGGTTCCGAGATTATGGTCCCATATTTGTTATGAACAGAGAGCAAAAATTGGCGATGGTACGCTGGATTTTTAATTCTTGGGGAGAAAAATATGAGAATCTGCTAAAAGATGCACAGATTCCTCAGGTAATAAACAAAGCAATGCATTTGGACTGTTTTGAACCAGGCATAGTTTTGGAAGGCGGCTCCATTGATGTTAATGGAAAAGGAACCTTGCTTACAACCGAGCAGTGCCTACTTAACAAAAACAGGAATGCTCAGCTTGGAAAAGAAAAAATCGAGAAATTCTTGCGAGATTATTTGGGTGTAACTCACATTATCTGGTTAAGATGTGGCATTGTAGGAGATGACACAGACGGTCACGTTGACGACCTTGCACGATTCGTTAATCCAACGACTGTTGTCTGCGCTTATGATGAAGGCGACGACGAAAATGCAGAAGCGCTAAGAAAAAATTATGAAATACTATGCCAATCCACCGACCAAGACGGTAAAAAATTAAAAATTGTCAAGTTGCCGATGCCTGGAAATGTTGAATGCGACAAAAAACGCCTTCCCGCAAGCTACACAAACTTTTACATAGGCAACAAAACAGTTTTGGTGCCGACCTTTAGATCAAAAAATGACAAGTAGCGTTGTCTATTCTGAAAAAGCTTTTCCCGAAAAGAAAAGTTGTCGGCGTGGATTCTGTTGATTTGATTTGCGGGTTTGGTGCAATTCACTGTATTTCGCAACAACAGCCAAAATGTAAATCTTAAGGAATGCCCTGATTTTTTTATTCAAGTTTTGCCTTGAATTGCCGCTTCGCCGCCTGTTTTATGATAGGAAGCATGATTTTTGTTTGAAGCCCTCCTAAGCTACCTTTTACAGCTTTAAGCTCATCTGGAATTGCTATGTGTTGAGGACATTTTTTAGCGCATACGCCACAGTTCTTGCAAAGTGACGCATCAGCAGGTTCGCCATGCATTATTCCCATAAGCATTACCGCGTAAAATCCTCTTGTGTATATCTTGTTTCCGAACATGTGGTATTGGTTGTACATGTTGAAGTTGGCGGGAATGTTTACTCCGTTTGGACATGGCATGCAGTAAGCGCAGCCTGTGCAAGGAACTTTCATTAGGCGTTTGTAACAACCAGCCACATTACTTATGACTGAAAGATCATTTTGACTCAGCGAATAAGGAAGGGCTGTTTCTGCTGTTTCTATGTTTTCCTGAACTTGTTTTTCATCGTTCATCCCTGAAAGAACAACCGTTACTTCGGGATGATTCCACACCCAGCGAAGACCCCATTCTGCAGCCGTCCTGCCAGTTTGAGAGTTATCATAAATTTGTTTAACTTCTTTGGGAAGTTTACCAGCTAATGCGCCACCCCTAAGTGGCTCCATCACCATAACTGCGAGTCTCTTTGAAGCAGCATAACGCAAACCTTCAGTTCCTGCCTGCAAGTTTTCGTCAAGAAAATTGTATTGTATTTGGCACATTGTCCAGTCGTTTGAATCTATGATTTCTTTGAATGTTGAGCGTGAACCGTGAAAAGAGAAGCCCATATTGACAATTTTTCCCTCTGCCTTTGCTTTCGTAAGGAAACTTAAAACGTTAAAGCTTTGTAATTTATTCCATGCTTCTGCGTCAAGCGAGTGAAGCAAGTAATAGTCAATGTGGTCAGTTTGAAGTTTAGCTAATTGTAAACTGAGAAATTTATCCATGTCCTCAGGTTTGTTTATCATAAAGTGCGATAATTTGGTTGCAACTTTCACTTTTTCCCGGTAACCGTCCAGCAGCGCTTTTCCAACTAACTTTTCGCTTTCTCCAGCGTGATAAGGAAAAGCAGTATCTACGTAGTTAACGCCGTTATCAATTGCATAGCGTATCTGGCTTATTGCCCGATTTTCATCAATCTTTAGAGACTTCTGTGGTAGACGCATAGTGCCAAACCCTAAAACAGATAATTTGTCTCCATTTTTTGGAACCGTTCTATATTGCATTTTTCTTTAGCGCTCCCGATAAACTTCGATTTATATTTTGGAATATAATCTCTAAGGGATGGGTCTTTCTTATATCATTTTAATCCCTAATTGTGAAATAAGCAGGTAATAGATTTGATTGACAAGTTTTCTTATTTGTGGGTATAAGTGTTATGTTATTACTCTTGCGAAGATAAAGCGCATCTTAATGAGCTAATCACTTCTTAGGAGTGTTTTCCTTAACTCTAAACTTTACAATTTCCTTTATCAAATCGAAGTGGAATTGGTTCGATTTATTGGAAACTGGATTGTACCTTTGCTTGTTTGATAGGAAGACAATTTCTCTTTGAAGACTTCAATAGCAGAAACTTTAGGAAAAAAACCGATATGATCTCTTGAATGCTGCAAACCACACCAAAATACCATTTTGTTCGAATGCATGGCATTTGATAGCTAATAGTTTCTTTCGCTTCAGGTGCTGCCTCTCTTGATTGCTTGTCTGACTTCTTCTAAAATTAATTGGACATTCTTGGGAAAAGTAGCGATGTATTCATCTACATTTTTAAATCTTTTTCTTAGCTACCATAATCTTTCCTAAAACAAGTTTTGAAGCAATCAATTAATAAATTTTATATCTCTCAAAAATCGCAACGGTCAATCTTCATAAATAAGTCAAACCCATTCGTTTCATGAATTCAAGAACTTTCTCATATTCCGTCAAGTATTGCCTGCCCTTTTCCGTCAGCCGTAGCCTGGGCTCTTGTTGAATCAAACCCAAACCTTCGAGCTCAAAGATGTAACTTTTTAATCGGTCAAAAGGAACATTTGCTTTGACCTGAATTCGACTGAGAACGATTTTTTCATAACTCGCTTCGTTGTAAATAATGGAGAGAATGATCTCCGTAAATTTTCAACTTATCTCTGCGAGGAATCTTTTTCATTCAATTCCCTTTCTCGGGTACGATTCATTTGAAGAGTAAAATGTTTGATACGCAACAAATAGGAAAACCAACAACGCAGACTAATCTCAAAAAATGTGCTCCAACAAACGCTGTGAAACTTCCGTCAAGCGACCAAAGTCAACAAAGAATATTGGCCGAAATCAAACAAAAGATAACTAAGCGGAATCCAAATTGTCTTAGCGTCTGGCTTAGATGCGTGGCTTCTCAAAGTGTGAATAGCAATGTACGATAAGCAAACAATATTGAAGATTCTCATGTAATCATCTACTGTATGGAAATGCGGCAAATCATACAATGGAGCAACAAGAATTACTGTGTAAGAGACACAGAGCGAGAGAATAGCTGCAAAAGCAATCAGCAAACCAAGACAGAGTTGTCTCTTTTTCTTTTTTAGAGAAATAATAAGTTACTGCAAGAAATGCAAATGCGTACGACTGTGTGAATAGCTGAACCCATCTCAAAACATCAACAAAACCACCTGACTGTAAGAAACCAGTTAGCCCTATAACATATGAGGCACCAAGAAAACTGAAACTAAAAGGTAAACCAATGTATTTGCGTTCTCCTGTAAAGCGGTAAGGCTTTGTCATAAACCAGACAAGAACGAAGCAAATCACTGCCGAAACAGCATCCACTAAAGCCCAAATAAGATTGTCGATGTTCATATTTTCATTTGGCTCCTATGCTTCAGTAGTGTTTAACTCACCAGTTAAGACATGCGGCTGTGATGCCTAGCGAATTATTAGTCACTATTTCTCGCGAGGTTCTAAATAATGTTCGTTTAACTTGTTTTTAAATAATTAGGCAATTCACCTAAAATAGCTATTCAAAATCATAAGAAATCTAAGGGTATGCTGAGGCTCTGCAAACTTTATAGGAGAAGAAAATGCAAAATCTTCAACTATAGTTATATTGTGAATCTAATTTAGAGCCTTCTCAGCCCCTATTCTTCCCAAATGCTGCTGTATTTATAGCAACATTAATTTTGCTTTTCTTCAATCTTCTGATTTGAGCAAGAATCCATAGTGTTCTCACTCAATCAAACATTATTTTTATCACACGATACTTAAGTGACTCTCACCTATCGTGAGTGAAGAGTAAAATTAATTCGAATTCAATCAATCTTGAAACGTTGGCGGGCCCGATGGGATTTGAACCCATGACTTTCAGCTTAGAAGCCGATTTAAAAGGTTCTTTAGGCGAAAAGGGTATAGATTGGGTTTCTTTTGGCAAATATCTTAAGAATAGAGAGTTTAGTTCTCGATGGGAGTCTCAGGTTTTCAATTCAGCTTTCAAGTATTCAAGTTGTCTATTATCAAGCGATCTTTCACAATCACTCAGCTGCCTAAGAGTATGCAGTCAAAAGTTCTTGCAGTCTCTATAGCGCTTTAGCTAAGTTTCTAGGTTGTTATGAAGGCTATCTTAAGTTGATTAAGAATTATGGTTTAACCTGGGCCGGTAGAAGCGCTGACGATATTATTATTGACCGTTTGAATAGAACTGATAATCCAGAGGACGTCTTCCAGTGGATCCTAGAGGTAAAAGACGCAAGGCCTGAATACTGTCTTTTCATGGATTTTATAGCAATTACCGGTCTAAGATTCTCTGAAGCAGTACAATTCTTTCAACCTTATAATTCAACTAACAAAATCATTGACGAAAACGGAAAACAAGTCTATGAGATTAATCCAGAAAACATTAATTTTACTGACGCGCAGCTTGGGAAATTTAATGCTTTTCGCTTTATTGAGAATTTTATGAAAGATCCTGATAACGGCATTGCCGTTGACGGAAAAGAACCAGAGTGGATCAGAAAAGCATACACCTGGATCGATGAAACTAACCCGAATGATCCTCTTTATTTTTCTGTGGCGATCGAACACAAAAATCCTAAGATTTTCTTAATGCTCAATCCACATTTGAATCAAAAAATCAAAAAGGGTGTATAAATACGTCTAAATCTGACAAAGTTAGAGTTACCTTGAATATTTCGAAAACAGTGTATGATCAGGCGCATTCTCTCGGCTTAAATGTCTCAAAAATCGCAGAAAACACGTTAAAAGACTGTATAGAAGCACTAAGCAACCGCAACACCCAAAACACCGAGTTTTCGGTGAAGCCTTTTCAAGAGAAAAGGGTTCTGGCGGGCCCGATGGGATTTGAACCCATGACTTTCAGCTTAGAAGGCTGACGCGCTATCCGTACTGCGCCACGGGCCCTTATCGGGCATCATAATGAAACACTAACAAATATAATTTTACCCTTTTGGCCTTACGTTTATCGCTATATCTTAGCCAATCGTTCGACTGAGCTAAATTTATAAGTTAAAAACTGCAATTGATGTCCATGTCAACTTTCCCTCATTCTCACAAGGGTCCGACTCCTTTGGGCCTTGTAGCAGTTGCCTTGCTGGTTATTGGGGGAATGGCATTATTAATAATTGGTTCTTGGAGATTGTCAGATGGGTTAACCGGCGTTGTTATCGACCATACGAATCCGTATGTTCACTTTAGTGAAACGACTGCTGGTCAAGAGGTCACTGACGGAATTATATATTTAGTTTTAGGCGCCGTTTTCTTTGTCGTTTTCACAGTATTGTTCTTTACCAGACGCAAGTTTCTGTTTCCGCCAGAAAAGCAACTGCACTACTAAATTTGACTATAGCTTTTGTCCACATCGAGTGCAGTAGGTTGCATCCATTGGGTTCGGTGCTCCACAGTAAGTGCAGAATTTCACTTGTCCAGAAACGGGTGCACTACTAACGGGTGGCACCGCTTGTATTGGAACAGCGGGCGCTTGTATTCTGAAATACGCCATTGCAAAAAGCACCCAAGCAACATCCTGCACCAAACTTCCAATAATCAGAAGGGCTAGCAGAGTGTTAAGCGATACTGCAACATAAGAGCCAACGACAGCAAATATTATTGCAATTGCAATGTTCACTAATGCGCCGGCGATGAGCACTTTAGCTCCAGTTCTAAACAGAGGTACATTGGACTTATCTGATAGCAAATTGAAAGCCTTGACATTAAACGCTATCCAAATTATTCCAACAAGGCTAAACAAAGGAAAAATTAAACTGAAGATTTTTGACATTTCGGAAGATATTTGAGTTGACGAGGAAGCTGAGGAGCTTAAGTTTGGAAAAAGGGTAGCAACATTAAACAAAATAACTATAACCAAAATTGCGACAAGAATCACAGCAGCTACAATTGTAATTATGATCCCGTATAACAAATAACTGAAAATTCTGTGCTCTTGGTAGTCTTTGGAGAAACCATACATTGCTACTAAGAATAGTAGAAAACCAACAAAAGACAAAATCCCAAATAAACCGCCTATGCCGGCTAATATCAAGGCCCCAGTTGATTGAGGAAAAAGGTATCCAAAAGCCAGTAGATGCTTGGCTGACAACGCCTATTAGCATTAAAATGGCAGCCTACTCCACCTAAAGTTCTGTTAGATTCAATAGTCAACTTCTTACCCTAGTTGTCTATTAGGTAACGTTTAATGGATAAGTTTTTGCCTTACAACCACTCTCTCTTAATTAACAATATCTAAAGAGATAGTTTACTTCACGTTGCCAACTCTTAATCTATCCACTTCAGCCTTTTCTGGTACGGCTACCATAAGGGATTTGTTGAAAGCTTCTCTGCCAAAATTAACCTTAACCTCAGCGACTTTCGCATCGGAATAAAACGCAGTTAACTTCGCCGCGGTCTCAATGGCACTCTTTGTTTTAGGTCCCTGCAAAATTGTTAGTAGGACCAACAATATCGGGCAACTCAAAATAGAAATCACCACGTATTTTCCCAGCAGTTAAAAGCTTGTTTTCAGACTTCGTTTCTTCCAACAATAATTTTGTTTTTACCCAACCTAAAGTGTCTGCCAATTCTCAGCAAAGCGACATCAGACATTGAAATTCGTTTCTTATTAGGAGAATAAGTCTCTAAGCTTCTTTGCGTATTCCTCACAGGTCAGCAAGCATCCGCCAGCCGGTGCGGGAAAACTTTTAATTCCGAATTCACGTGCAAGTTGGAACTGGGGTTTTCTTGAGCGTCCTTGAATATTGCATAATTTGGCTCTATCAACTAAGCCTTTTCTTTCGGCTTTTGTTTCACGGAGCAGTTTCGCTGAAAGAGGTCTTAGAAGTTTACCCTTCAAACCAGCCTCTTCCTCAATAATCTTCAAGGCAGGTCCATGCTGCGATTTTGGTCTTTCGCCAAGCACTTCGCCTGTGAAAAGAAAGTCAGCCCCAATCTCTTTTGCATATTTTTTGGCTTTTCTTATCATGAAGATTTTGCAGTCAATGCAGGGGTTCATGTTTTTGCCGTAACCATACTTTGGGTTTCTGAGCATTTGCAAATAATCTTTTCCAACATTGACAACTTTTAATGGAATTTTAAGTTGGTTTGCGGCTTCGATTGCTTCGCTGGTTCCGTCTTTTTTGGGGATGCAGAAGGGAGTTTTAACGTTAAAGGCTACTACTTCAATTCCTTGTGAACGAATAAGTTCTGTTGCAAGTATGCTGTCTAAGCCGCCAGAAAGCAAACTTATAGCCTTAGCGTGTGTCATATCGCAAAAAGGATTCTTTTGCGATAAATAATAATTTTCCTATAAAGCTAGAGGAATAAGCTGATTTCTCCAGTTTTCCAACATTAAGCAGCTTAATTTGTCCCTTTTTTCTAGAATGATTTAAAAACCCATTTGAAAATTTAATATTGATAATTACTTACTAATGAGGATTGCGGTTTGACAGTAGACGTTAGCATCTTTATCCCGGTCTACAGGGAATCAAATCAACTAGCAAGCATGCTGAATGAGCTAAATTCCCAAAATGTTGCAAAAGAAATCTTCGTAACAGTTGACGCGCCAACTGAAGAATTTTCGCAAAAAATTAAAAGTCTCGAGAACGAGAACGTTAAATTCATAGTGAATAAAGAACGCATCGGCAAAGCAAACGCAGTAAACAGCACAGTAAAATTATCATCAAGTCAAGTGTTACTTTTTCTTGATTCTGATGTACAAATTAGTGGCGACCCAGATTTTTTGAGAAAAATAATTATGGAAACGCACACTGCAGATATTGTTGACATAAAAAAGAGAGTAATAAAAGGAAAATCGCTCCTATCTAAAATGGCTTATTATGAATACTTCACCTATAACGTTAGCGCCTGGTTATCGTCAAAATACCTTCACAAATGTCCAGCAGTAAACGGCGCAGCATTTGCGATTAAACGAGAAACTTTTGAGAAAGTCGGAGGCTTTCACAGAGTTATTGCCGAAGACATTGATTTAGCAACAAGAGCTTTCTTGGAAGATAGTAGTTTCGCTTATTCATCCGACGTTGAAGTAAAAAACGTTGTTTACTCTGACTGGGGAAAATGGCTTACTCAACGTAGAAGATGGGCAATAGGACAAGCCTCATGGCTAGTTTGTTGGTATCGCACTTTAGCAAAGAAATTTGTGAAGAAACCGCAAGTTTTCCTGCCAGGCTTGTTCTTCCTTTATCCTTCAGTCGCAATTTTCTTCATAACCGCATTAGTTCCAAGCCTTTGGATGTATAATTCACTGCTTGTTTTTTCACTGTTTCTATCAGTTAAATTCAACATCATGTTACCAATTTTTCTTGTTTCACTAGGAACTGCAGACATGATAAAAATCTTAGTAATTTCTCTATCAGGCTTCGCCATAACTGCAGGCGTTTTTTACGCTTTCTCGCGAAAATTGGGATTCCGCGAAATGAAAATTCATGAATTCTTCGTTTACTACTTTTTCTATTCAACAATTTGGATGGCAATAATAATTATTGGACACATTCAAGTGATTATTTTGCGCAAAAAGGTTGCTCCAGGCTGGACAACTGGACCATCGAAAATATAAATAGGAAAATTTAGTCTTTTTTCATTGCTTCTGTCTTAAGGTCCTTTGGCATTAACTCAATGGCGTATCTCAATGCGGTTCGAGGCATGACCTTTTTGTTTTTCACAATATAGTTGAAGATTTCTTTTTGATGCAGTCTGCTTTCTTCTTTGAGTAACCACCCATAACCTTTCTGTACCATATCGTCGCCGTCAGTGAGTAATTGGTCACAAATTTCGAGGGAGTCTTGCAGGAAACAACCTTTTTTTGCGGGAACAATAAGTGAAACAGCCGCAGCCCGTTTAAGCCAACGATTCTCAGATTTCGCCCAGCGTTTTGTTTCGTTTAAAACTTCCGGGTATTTTTGGATTAAGTCGCCGACTGTATGGTTGCAGAAACCGTCGCATTTAGCCCAGTTGTTTATGTACCGTTCAATCCATCCTTTAAAAACCGTCAAGTCGCTTGGTTTTAGATGATAGATGTAGTTTGGTAACCAAAAAGCAACAACAAACGCTTCTTCAGTGTAGTCTGAACGGTAAAGTTCTTCGCAAAGAGCAAAAATTTCTTGTTTATTCAACGTCTCTACTTGTTTCCAATATTTCTTTGCGATTTTACCGACTGTTTGGGTTTTAACGCCGTAATACTTTACTTGTTCCTTAAAGAAACGTTGAAAACTTTTTTGCGTTTGAAGGTCGGTGTTGGCTTTTAGTTCTTTTCTTATTTGTGCAAGGATACTGCTCATGCTGGTAAAAACAGTTTTTTGAGAATAATAGCTTTACTAAAAAATACCAAAAGATACAAAAAATAAGAAAGGTGTTTGCTAATAGTCTTCCATTTGGTAGAGCCCGAAGTCGATGTTTAATGGTTTTTCAGGTCCGTGAGCATCTTCAAGGTCGTATAGTTGATTCGTGGCTTTGTCTAATCGGCTAGTTTTTCTAACGGGCATTTTAGATTTTACCATCCTTACTTTCATTTTGTTTTTAGGTTTACGGACAATTTGCCCACCGCCTATTACCATTGAGTGGTCGATGGTTTTTGGAAGAACCTCAATCTTCAAGTCTTCAATGCCTAGCGGTTTTAGGGTGTCTTCATGTAAATGTTTAGTCAACGCCTTTTCGCCTCCAAACTTCTGCACTGATCAAGTCTCGAACAGCGACTCGGATTGCTTCGGCGCGGTTCGGATAGAACCTTTCGTCGACAAGCTGGTCCAAAGCTTTTATATATGTTTCAGGTAAATACAGAGTAATCATCTTCAAGAGTTATCGCTCCTAATTTGTGATTGAATAATTAAACAAGTTCTCATATTATATACACCTATATAATATGCTACAAATATGCTTATAACATGTTCATACCTTAGCATATAAGCCTTTAATGAACATCGTTGCAGGTTTTTGTCAATTTTCGCTAAGGAACCTTTAAGTTTTTATCTCTTGTTGAAGCTTCTTACAAACCGGTGATTCATGGGCTTTGCAGATTTTCATTAGAAACTTCGGATGCTCAGCCAATATAGCAGACAGCGAAGTCCTGGCAGGATGCCTAGCCCAAGCTGGCTTCAAACTTGCAGATTCAGAATCAGACGCTGACGTGTTAATCTATAACACATGCGCAGTTAAAGGCCCAACAGAAAACCGCATAATCAACGCTATGAAACATGCTCCAAAAGGCAAGAAACTCATCGTAGCAGGTTGTCTGCCTATAATTAGTTTTGAACGGCTAACCCGGGAAGTGTGTTTTGACGGCGCAGTCGGTCCATCGGTAGGCAGCGGAATCATAGACATTGTTTCCCGCGTTTATGCTGGCGAGAGAGTTGTGGAATTATCTAGCCTAAATTGTAAACCACATCTAGATCTTCCAAGAGTAAAGACTAACCCGATTATCAGCGTAGTTCCAGTGAATTACGGATGTCTTGGGTCCTGTGCATACTGTTGTGTTGTTTTTGCCCGAGGACATCTACGAAGCTACAGCATAAATGAAGTATCAAAGCGAGTGCAGAGTGATTTTGTATCGGGCACCAAAGAGTTTTGGATAACTTCTCAAGACACAGCCTGTTATGGAAGAGAAATTCAATCTAACCTCGCAGAGCTGCTTGTAGCGCTGGGCGATCTACCTGGCGATTTCAAAGTCCGGGTTGGTATGATGACGCCAAACATGGTAACTGACATGCAGGATAAGCTGATTAACGCTTTTAAGAACGATAAAATTTTCAAATTTTTGCATTTACCGGTGCAAAGCGGCGATGACGAAACTTTGAAGCGTATGTACAGGTTTTACACTACTCAACAATTCAAGAGCATTGTGGACGCATTCAGGGCGGAGTTTCCTAACTTGACACTTGCTACCGATGTAATCGTGGGATTTCCAGGCGAAACAGACCAAGCCTTTGAAAACACGCTCAAACTCTTGGAAGAAGTTAAGCCTGATGTTACCAATGTTTCAAAGTTTTTTACTCGACCCAAAACCGCTGCGGCGAAGATTAAAAATGGTTTAGTTGATCGCGAGGAAATTAAGCGGAGAAGCAGTGTAGCCGCAGAGTTGGTTAGGCGAATTTCTTCGGAGCGGAATCAGCTTTGGGTCGGATGGATTGGTGAAGTGCTGTTTGACGAGAAGGGCAAGGTGGACGGCTCATGGGTTGGACGCAACTTTGCTTACAAACCGGTTGTGGTAAAAAGGTCTGATAATCTTCTGGGAAAAACCTTGAAAGTTAAAGTTGTAGAGGCTTCTGCGACTTATCTTAAAGGCTTAATAATGGAAAAATAATGGGTATCAAAGAGATTCACAGATAGGACCGCCTGATTAATTATAAAAAAAGGAGTTAAATTGAGCAGTTAGCCACTTGAGCTTCTTCTAAACAACCAGCAGAGGCTTCATAATCAATGAGGATTTATCAGTTGTCGCTAACTCAAAGAAGTCTGAACACGTAATAGCTTTTTTGGGGCAGCCTTCTGCGCATGTATAGCAAAATATACATCTACCCAAATTCACTTGAGGATATTTTTTTCCGTTGACCATAACCATTTCTATTGCGTTCGCTGGGCAATCTTTTCTGCATAAGCCGCAGCCGACACAAAGCTTAGAATCAAATATTGGTTGACCTCGAAAACCATCGGCCACTTTGGGTTTCGAAAATGGATATTTTGTTGTTGCTGGTTCCACAAATATATTTGATACTGCTCTCCTAAACATTGAAGATACATGAGGTTTTTTCGCCATTTTTTACTCCACCATTTCCATAGATTGACAAAAGCAAATTATTACGAGTTTATTGGTTTAATTGGTGGGGGTGACTATGGCGCGAGTTTTGATTTGAACCCTCGGCTCCTAACTTTAGAAACAGTTGCTCATCCATTTCTTCTGATCTTCGACGAAATTTAAGGAGCGCATTTGGTTGGGTTCCGTTTGTTTAAATTAAAGTTACCCAATTTTTCGTCAATGATTTTGTTTGCCTTTGCCTACTAATAATACGTCTTTCGTTGTTTTTATTGTTTATGTTTTTTACTTAGAGACTCGCTTTTTCATATTTCTTGCAGTTCTGAAGGTTGCTGCAATTAAGCGAAATGGAAATGGTGGAATGCTTAAATAATTTCGCTCTTGTATTTTCTTCAGGCTAAATAATGACCAACACGCAATCAAATATTAAATTTTTTAACACATTAACGCGAAAAAAAGAAGCTTTTAAGCCGTTGGAAGACGAAAAAGTGAAAATGTACACATGCGGCCCAACTGTTTACGATTACGCTCATATCGGCAATTTTAGGGCTTTTTTGTTTGAGGATTTGCTTAAACGTTGGCTTGTTCACCGAGGCTTTAAAGTTAACCATGTCATGAACTTAACTGATATTGATGATAAAACTATTAAGGGCAGTCAGAAGCAGCAGATACCGCTTAGGCAATTCACCGATTTTTATGTGAAAGCGTTCTTTGAAGATATCAAAGCCTTGAATATAGTGCCAGCGAATGTTTACCCGCGAGCCACTGACCTCATTCCCGAGATGGTTGCTTTAATCAAGACCTTAATGGATAAGGGCTATGCTTACAGGGGTGAAGACGGCTCAATCTACTACGCCATATGTAAATTCCCAGATTATGGCAAACTTTCAAAAATCAAAAGTGGTGAGTTGAAGACGGGAGCCAGAGTTAGCCAAGACGAATACGCTAAAGAAGAAGCACAGGATTTTGCTTTATGGAAGGCTTGGACGCCAGAAGATGGTGATGTGTTTTGGGAGACTGAGCTTGGCAAGGGTAGACCTGGTTGGCACATCGAGTGTAGCGCTATGAGCATGAAGTATCTTGGCGAAACCTTTGACATTCATTGCGGCGGAGTCGACAACATGTTCCCTCATCACGAGAACGAGATTGCGCAAAGTGAGGCGGCGACGGGTAAGAAGTTTGTTGATTATTGGTTGCATAATGAGCATTTGCTTGTTGAAGGCAAAAAAATGGCTAAGCGCCTCGGAAACTTCTTCACGTTACGTGACCTTTTAGTAAAAGGCTACGATCCGATTGCAATAAGGTACTTGCTTATGTCTACGCATTATCGGCAGCAGTTCAATTTCACTTTTGAAGGGTTGGAATCTTCTAGGGGCGCGGTGGAGAGGCTTCGGAATTTTGTTCGGCGCTTGCATGATGTTGAATTGGGTAAAGATAGTAAGGGAAAAGTTGCCGTTTTAACTGAGAAACTTCAGGCGTGTTTTGGCGGTTCAATGGATGACGACTTAGACATTGGCACTGCTTTGGCATCACTGTTTGATTTTGTTCGAGAAATAAACAACCTGCTTGATGCAAATATGATCAGCAAAACTGAAGCGTCGCAAGTTGGTGGTTTAATGATGCTTATCGACGAGGTTTTAGGGGTTATTGGAAGGGTTGAAGTTGAAGAAGCCTTGCCTGCAGACATTGACATGTTAGTGCAAAAGCGTGAGCAAGCCCGAAAAGCAAAGAATTGGAAAGAAGCCGACGAGATAAGAGCACAGCTTAAAGCACTGGGCATTGTGCTTGAGGACACAACACAGGGTATTCGATGGCATAAAGAAAAAGCTTAGCTGCCCGTTTTACCCTCAAAATTCCATTCCTTCTTAGAATATTTTTCTTCACAAAGCCTCTTTGCAAGCTCCAACTCGTTAGATGTTAGCTCGCCCGGCTCAAGCTGAATCTTCAGCATGGCCCTAAACCCTTGAGCCAACGCATTTGCAATTGTATCGGGTGAAACAGTGTGCCCAAGCTCGTTTTGGATACTGGTGATTTTTCTTTTGCCTATGTCTGCGGCTTGGCTGCAGGTAGCGTTTTTTAGTTTTAGAAGCTGAAACATTTTTGCCAAATCAACACTTCTCAAAAGTGTGCCATGTTGGAGCACGATGCCTCGGGTTATGATTTGGCTGCTGCCAGAGATTTTCTTGCCGTTGACAGTCATATTTGGACAATTTTTGGCATCTCCAGTGCTAAAGTCGGCTGTTATTCCCAAAAGTCTAAGTGCGTCTTTTATTGCCTCGTAAACCTTGGCGTAAACAACAGTGATGTCGGCTGTTCCTAAAGTTTCCGTTTTGGCAGTTATGCTATAGGTCACTTCGCCATCGTAGTCATGGTAAACTGTGCCGCCGCCGCTAATACGCCTAACCACGTCAACGCCTAACTGTTTGCAGGCATCAATGTAAACTACGGCTTCAGGGTCCTGGTTTTTGCCAATGCTGACGGCAGATGGTTGCCAACGATAAAAACGGAGCGTGTTTGGAACTTGCCCAGTAATTCGCGCATTTAAGATTGCCTCATCAATTGCCATATTTATGAAGGCATTGTTAGTTTCAAGCGGTAATAGGCGCCAAGTATCCATGTAGTGTTCAATCCTTTTCAATGAAAAACTGAATATTGCTTAAAACTCTTATGGACAATGAAAAACTTGTTCTTATAGGGAGAGAGATAAAGCCTTAAAACCTAAACTTGCATTCTTAAAGAAAAGAAGGCAAAATAATGAAGGTTATCTCTGGTCCAGCATCTAAGGAGCTTGCTGAACGGGTTTCGACTTTAACTGGCTTTGGCAATATTCCCGTTGCTTCAAAAGTTTTTCCCGACGGAGAATCATACGTTCGCTTAGAAAGCAATGTGAAAAGCGAAAACGTAGCAATTGTGCAAACTACGTGTCCCCCTGCCCAAGATGGGAGACTTTTCCAGTTAGCATTCATGGCTGACGCGGCAAAACGCAGTGGCGCCGTCAAAGTGACGGCTGTAGTTCCCTATTTGGCTTACGCACGTCAAGACAAGATGTTTCTAGCGGGCGAAGGCATAAGCGTCGAAACCATCGCACGAATGCTCAAAGCAGCAGGCATCGACGAACTAATCACAGTAAATATTCACTCTGAACCTGCGCTAAAGCAATTTCTGTTTCCGGCCAAAACTCTAAGCGCCATACCGCTTTTGGCACAGTACTTCGTGGATAAAGGTTTCAAAGGCGCGTTTGCCCTATCGCCAGATAAAGGGGCGATGTACATCGCTCAACAAGCTCAACAAGTGCTTGGCGGCGATTGTGGACACCTAAACAAGCAGCGGGACCGCTATACTGGACAAACGGTCCAGACTGCTGAGGGCTTAAACCTGAAAGACCAAAACGTAATCATCCTTGACGACATCATCAGCACAGGCGGCACCATTGTAGGAGCAGCAAAAATTCTCCGAGAACAAGGCGCCAAACATATTTTCTGTGCATGCGTACACGGTTTGTTGATCGGGGACGCACAAAAACGCATTTTAGACGCTGGCGTAGAGGAAATCGTGGGAACAGACAGCGTACCTGGCAGTGTGAGCAAGGTTTCGCTAGCACCGCTTTTGAGCCAAGAACTTAGGGCGCAAAAATAGTGGCAAAACTCTTTTTTCTTTTATCTGGCGAGAATAAGTCGCTTCCTGCCGCTGAAGTTAAAGCTATTCTGGAAGCTGAAGGCTACCAATACGCCCAAGCGGAGGAGTTTGACCAGGTTCTGCGGTTGGAAGCAGATGAAGGCAGCGTGCAGACCATTCAGGTTCGCTCAGCTTACACGCGGGTTTGCGCATTGGAACTTTTTTTGTCAAACGCGAATCTAACGGACATAGCTCAGGCTGCTTCTGGAACAGACTTCAAAGCTGTGCTCAAGTCTGGCGAAAGTTTTGCGGTAAGAATAAACCGGATAAAAAACTACGCCGACGAAGCTTTGAATACGATGGTGCTTGAAGGCAAACTGGGCAAACAAATCCTAAACGGTACTGAAGGCACAAAAGTAAGCCTAAAAAACCCCGACAAAACCTTTCTTGGCATAATCACAGACGATAAACTTGTCTTAGGCTTAAAACTCACGGATATAACCTCTAAAACTTTTTCAGAGCGCAGACCTCGAAAAAAACCGTTTTTCCACCCATCTGCGATGCCTTCGAAAATGGCGCGTTGCATGGTGAACTTAGCACATGCCAAAGCGGAATCGTTGGTGCTTGACCCTTTTTGCGGCACTGGCACTTCTCTTATTGAAGCCACCTATATTGGTTGCCGAGCTGTGGGGGTGGATGCTCAGAGACGAATGATTATGGGCACCAGAAAAAACCTGCGTTTCTTTAATATTTCCGCTGAAGGGTTGATTTTGGCTGACGCCCGACAATTACCATTCTCCAAGGTTGATTGCGTGGTTACTGACCCGCCCTACGGTCGCTCATCAAGCACCTTGAAGTCAACAACAAAGCAGTTGGTGCAGGATATTTTGGCTTCAACTTATGACTTATTGGAAGGGGGGCAACGGATTTGTATTGCTTCACCTAAAACATTACACCTTAAAGCATTAGGCAAGGCTTTAGGTTACAAGCATGTAGAGTCCCATTTCGCTTTCATACATAGAAGTCTAACAAGGGAAATAGCAGTGTTTGAAAAGGTGCAGAAAAAATGAGCATTCATGTAGTGTTTTTGGGAACAAGCGGCAGTGTGCCAACTTTAAAACGTAGTTTGCCCTCTGTAGTAATCCAATGCCAAAAGGAGTTATGTATGTTTGACTGCGGCGAAAACACGCAACGGCAGATGATGCAGGGAAAAATAAGCTTTCACAAAAAACTAAAAGTTTTTCTGACTCATCTACATGGTGATCACGTGTTGGGTTTGCCGGGTGTTTTGCAGACGATGGCTTTGATGGACCGCAAAGAACCAGTTGCTGTTTATGGTCCTCCAGGGATTAAGGATTTTCTTGTCTGCACAAAAGAAACATTGAATTTTGGCTTAACGTTCCCAGTTGAAATAAACGAAATTTTAGGTGAAGGTACTGTGCTAAATGAAGAGGAGTACATTGTAACAGCGGTTAAGTCTAATCATGCCGTCAAGAGTTACGCTTACGCTTTCATGGAAAAGCCTCGTCCCGGAAAGTTTTACCCCAAAAAAGCCCAAGCACTCGGAGTTCCCAAAGGCGAATTATGGTCCAAGCTTCAAATGGGAAAAGATGTTGAAATTGGAAACGGCAAAGTGGTTAAGCCAAGTGAGGTTATGGGACCGCCCAGGGCTGGAAGAAAAATTGTTTACACAGGAGACACTAGACCGTTCAAGGAATTCGCAAAGTTTGCAGCAGACGCGGATTTGGTTATTCATGAAAGCACCTTTGACGATTCGCTTTTAGAGAAAGCGGAATTGGATGGGCATTCTACACCTAGTCAAGCAGCAGAAGAAACCAAAGCAGCCGGGGCTAAACAGTTGGTTTTGACCCATATTAGCGCAAGATACCCTGATGCCACTTTGCTTTTGGAACAAGCGAAAAAAGTCTTTGCCAATACTTTGGTCGCTGAAGATTTTATGGAGTTGGAGCTGCCGCTTAAAGAAAATTAGGCGAGAATCTGTTTTAGTTTTGTGATTGTTTCGGGAACGTTGGTTATTGATTCAATAATTACTGATCTGTCGTAGCCAGTTTTTTTGAGTATTTGTGCAACCCAGGTATAATCAATTTTCCCGTAACCTATTCCCAAATGTTGGTCATCTGACCCGTCATTGTCGCTGGCGTGAATATGAATAATTTTGTCGGCTAAGAGGTTAAAAAAGCCTTCAATATGGCCCTCTAAGTTAGCGTGTCCAATATCCATAACAATTCCGATAGGCAAGTTTGTTTCTTTGTAGAAACGAGAGAATTCTTCGGGTTTACTCATAAAAAAATAATATTTTGCAGGCAAATTCTCAAGCGCAATGTTTACGCCATATTCTTCCGCTAACTTGTGCAGCTCTTTGATACTTTCGATGTTTTGTTTCCAGTCAGCGCCAGGATAGAATTGACCGATTCCTGTTTTTGCGCCAGGATGAAAAACCCAAATCTTAGCATCCAACTGATTTGCGTAAGCCAATGATTGTTTGAGACGTTTCATGGAAGCATTTAGCATGACTTTGGATGGCGAAGCAATGTTGATGTCTGCAAAAGGAGCATGTAATGAATATTGTATGTTAGAGGATTTGGCAGTTTCTTTGAGAATGGCGACTCGGTTTTTGTTCAATTCATGAATGCCATCGTCTAAGACTTCTATGTAGTGAGTATCCATTGAGCTTAAACGTTTAACCATCCGATTGAATGGCTCGCCTAAGCAATAAAGCATTGAAACGCCAACTTTGGCTTTGGGCATCTACAGTTACCTCTCTTGTTTACTTGATGTTTTGATGGTTATGATTTTAGAACTCACTTAATAATCTAGTTGGGAAGATTGCAAAATCCAATTTAGAAAGTCTTAATTAAATTACTTTAGTTGCTATTTGGGAAATATTTGTCTTCCCCATTGTTGCTGAGATCGAAATGTCTCTGGCCTAGTTGTTTTGTACTGTACTTGTCTTAGTCCAAGTGCAAGTTCTGTAAATTCTTTTATGGTTTTATAGCGGAAATCCCACGTTGGTGTGCCCGAACGCAAACCACAACACATAGTATCTCCGTAAACGTACAGACGTATACCCCCATAATCGTATGCAGCCTGATTTGGCTCTCCATATTTGGGTTCTGAAAGCACTTTGAAAGGCCAAATCTTGCATGCTTCAGGCTTCGCATTTTGCAGCGAACAATGATAGTTTGTTGCGTCATTGCAGAGAAAAGCGCATGAACCGTCGCTGGCCCGTTTAATAAAGAAACGATCTAAACCTGCCACTGTAGTTTCAACGCCGTAGGTTTTGGCGATTCTTAACCATTCTGGGAAGCCCAGGACTACGCTGTAGAGTTTGCAGCAGTAACCGCATGCTTTGCAACGCCAATCCGCTATGTTTTGCCATGGAACAAACTGCATCTTAGCTTGACACTCTAAACTTGTCAAGAAAAAAAGGGACTAAAGAATTTTTCCTATCTGAAAAGAAGAAGAAGTGTGCCCCCACAGGTTTTCTTCTTCTTTAAAAAGCAGAGAAGAAGTAGGATGTGCTAATTCCAGCCGTCCTTCTTCTTCTATCAGAGAAAAACAACACCCAGTGCTAACACCAACTGTTGTTGTTCTATTAATGAAACTGTTGTATCGGATGAAAAATTATGGTTTCCTATAGAGGTAAATAGTGTGGGAGGGGTAGCCTAACTGCGGGTTTTCACAAAAGTTTTCAACTTTCTCAGGGCGCCAACCGATAATTTCATAGTCATGGGAGACGACACGTGCGCCTTTTTTTAGGTCGCTGTCAAGTTTGGGCCTGATTTTCTCGTTTGCACTTGTAGTCAAATACAGGTAAACAACATCGGCTGAAGTTAAATTTACATTAAACATGTCGCCATTCACAATGGTTACTCTGTCATCTAGACAGTTCTCATGAATGTTAGCCAACGCTTTTTTCGCTAAATCCTCACGCAACTCGATGCCAACGCCTCTTGCCCCAAAAGTTTTCGCCGCCATAATTACTGTTCTGCCATCACCAGAGCCCATGTCAAACAGGACTTCTCCAGCTTTCAAACCAGATAGCTTTAACATGTACTCTACAACTGTGTTTGGACTTGGAACAAAAGGAGCAATAAACATCTAATAATTCACCTTTGAATTGATTATCATGTTTTATGCCACGTAAGCGTCTTTTTTCGGTATCGGTCTTCTCGCTTCGCCGCATTTTACGCAGCTTTGAGCGCACAACTCAAGGTATTTTTCTTCGTTCGCGGATCCAACTGCTTTGGCTGCTTTGGTGCATATTTCACTTGGTTCGCTGCATCCTTCTTCTTTGCATAGATTTGAAATGTATTGACAGATTTCTTGAACGTCTGTAGGCTCTAAAACGGCTCTGTTGGTGCGTACAAGCAGACATAGCTCACGCGCCATAACGCAGGTTTTTACGTATTTGACTCGTTCAAGAACTTCATCGCGTAGATTTTTTCGGCTTATTTCCACTCTTTTTAGTCTCCTAAGGGCACCTATAAGCGGATATGCAAACATAGCAGTTCTAGGTTTAAAAAGTTGCTGTTATTGCTTCGAAATAGACAATTTCGTTAAATATACTTATAACATGGTTTTCAAAATCGTTTGCTCAAAGATTTACGTTCAGCTTCCATAACCAACTCGTAAAATCGGTCCGAAAGCTTAGGCTCTTTCTCCAACACTAATGCAATATCTGCGGTTTGAACTCGGCGAGCACTTAACGCCACTGCAGCCGCTTTCCCATACTTTTCAATTAATTCTGCGGTTCTTTTTGCTTGCATCTGCATCTTTTCCTCATCCTTTGCTAAACGCTCCCCCTTCTTCTCAATCAATGGCATAGCCTTCTCCTCATCAACCTTTAGTAAGCCAAGTGCCAAAGACCCACATCTGGGGCATTTTGGTTTATCAGGCAAATCTTTTATTCGGATCGTCTCCATGTAATCCCAACAGTTTGTGCAAACAAAATTGCCTGATTCATTTAGCAATCGTGCTTTAGCTGCCGCAATAAGAACTGCACGCATTTTTTCAGGAGGAATAAGATCGGTTTTCATGCTGACACGCTCAATTCCCACTCGAGCAACAGGAGTTGCGTCTCCCCCAGTTGCAACCACTTGGAAAACTACATCGCCATCACGAATACGCTTGAGAACCATGATTAATCCATCTGCGTCAAGGTCTTTAGAGAAAACCTCTTTCAAGCCCTCCTCGTAAATTGGAGTACCTTCAAAACTGGAAATAAGCTTCTGAATACTTACGTTGCTAAAATCAGCCCACTTCTTTAGTGCACCAAAACGCCTTGCTACCTGAATTACCCGCCGTTTGAATAATCCAGTTTTCACAGTTGACCTAGTCAGTGTGTCCTTAGCAGTTTGTGTACTCATTTCTCTTAATTCATTAAAAACTTCAACAACTCGTTCAGCACTCATGCTTCCCATGGTCTGTACAAAGATCCGGTAGGGATCATGCTGAACCACCATGCCACGGCCAAGTTTATCAGACAAAACTTCCCCGAGAAACTGAGCTAAGGCACGATTAATTAATGAACCAAAATTGGAATGAATAATAACAAATTCTCCCCAATCCTCAACGATAATTCTTCTTGGAGTGGGAACTGCATAGCCCGCAGTAACTTGTTCAACGGTTTCGGATATAGCACGTAGAATTGTTTCAGCGTCAGCTGGGTAACGCTTAGAAAGCAGAGCACTGACTTCTTCAGGCGAGAGGCCGCTCTTCATTTTTTCTTCAACAAATCCACGTATTTCTGCCAGTTCCTGCGCTATTTCGTATGGCACTGGAATTTCCTCGCCAATCCAACTGGGAATTGAACCCGTAGGGTCGTCAACTGGACGGACATACACTTTGTCTTCTGTAGCATGGATTATTTGCCAGGGACTACCACGTATAATGAATTTTGTTCCTGGTTTGCCGTATTCTGCCATAAACGCTTCATCTAAAACTCCAATTGACGTGTCAGTTGACTCATCTATAACTAGGAATTGTTTTTCAACTGGAATCATTGATAAATTATCGAAATAGTATTCAAAAAGAGCTTTTGAACGCTGAGGCTTCAGAGCTACTTGGTCTTCAAAGGACACCCAGGCTAAACGTGGAAAACGTTCATGCATGTATTTGAAAGCCTTAGCAACGTCCTCTATGGTTAAGTTTTCGTAGGGTGCGGCTTTGCGGGCGATCTCTAAAACAGCGCTAAATTCTAGCCGTCTGTTTTTGAGCATTAACCCAGCGATTTGATGGACTAAAACGTCGTATGGTTTATCTGGAATTTGAAGGGGTTCTAATTCTTCATTGAGAGCCCTTCGAGCGATAACCAATGCTTCAAGAGTATCATCAGAATCCATTCCAATTATTACTCCTTCGGCAACGTCGCCGTAAGTGTGACCTGCCCGACCTACACGTTGGATCAACCTAGTTACCTGCCTCGGGCTCATGTATTGAATCACAAGATCTATGCGTCCAACATCTATGCCCAATTCGAGACTGCTGGTAGCGATTAAGCCTTTTAGGTCACCACGTTTTAAACCCGTTTCAGCCGCTATCCTTGAAACCTTGGCCAGCGAACCATGATGAATTGATATTGGAAAATCAATGTCCCACACCTTAAACCTGGAGGCTAACACTTCTGAGATTGAACGTGTATTCGTAAAAAGCAAAACGGATTTTCGTTTATCCATGTAATCGCGAATAATCCGTAATCTAGCCGCTACTTCTGGATGCGTGTAAATTTTCGCTGCAAACCTAACATCATCATCCGTCGGTTTAGGATAGATTACTTGCAGCTTAACCATTTTAGCAACGGGGACTCGGATAATTTCAACTGGACGTTGGTTGCCGACTAGGAACTGGGCAACTTTTTCCGGGCTACCGATTGTGGCTGATAAACCGATCATTTGGAAATCTTTGCCTGTTAAGCTTCTTATTCGTTCTAATGCCAAAGAAAGCTGACTTCCACGTTTGCTATCAGCCAATTCATGAACCTCATCGATAACTATCCACCTTAAACTTTGAAGGTGTTGACGCAAAACCCAGCCCGAAAGTATGGCTTGCAAGGTTTCAGGAGTAGTTATCAGAATATCGGGCGGGCTGCGTGATTGACGGGTTCTTTCTTTGGTTTCGGTATCACCATGTCTAACAGCTAGTTTTATGTCTAGGCTGTTGCACCACCATTGAAGCCGGTCAAGCAAATCCCTGTTCAACGCTCGCAACGGAGTAATATATAGGACTTTGATGCCTGGCGTTTTGGGTTCCTTCAAAAGCATGCTTAACACGGGTAAGAAAGCGGCTTCTGTTTTGCCTGTTGCAGTCGGTGAAATTAAAAGGACGTTTTTGCCGTCGAGGATTTTTGGGATTGTCTTTTCTTGAGGTTCAGTTGGTTTAGAGAATCCCTTCTGTTCAATGAGCCGTCGAACTGGCTTCACAAGCATGTCAAAAGCGTTTTCAGAAGTTGCCTGCACTATAGGGTAAACCCTCGATAGGTAAAGCAGGAGTCTGATATAAAATATGTTATGGAAACGACATAAAATCAAAGGGTCTTATTGTATTTCACTTTTATGATCATGCTTGCTTAATTATTGCTGTTTTGGATAATATTCAAACGCTATTTTGAACTCTTTCAACCATTTCATTTAAATGCTTTCAGCTGCATTGACAAAAATTTGTATAAATATGATGTTGATTCAAAAAATATCGATTTGAAAGGTATGGAAAGTTTTTTATTCTATAATGATAAAGCATGGAAACAGCAATACGGAGGAAATTTGAATGGCTAAATGTCCAAAATGTGGAACTGAAGTGGCAAAAACAAAAAAGACATGGAAAATGGCCGGTCGTCCAGATAAAGCTGGAAAACGTATGCAGTTAGAAATCGGACTCTACGAATGCCCAAAATGCGGTCATGTATTCCGCGAAGTACTAAGTAAAAAGAAAATTTAATAAGTTGCAACCAGAAATTAACTGATCGCAGCATCAGCCCTCTCTTATTTTTTCTTTATTTTTTAAGGCAAGTTTTAAAACATAGAAAGCCGTTATGAACTGGAATACTTCGTTGCAGAGGCAAAAGCTTGATTGCTCTAAAAAAGTTGTGGAAGAACGATTATTTCAAAACTGTAATCGCAATTGCTTTGATTATCGGGATAGTTCTAGGGTTTTTCTTTGGTTTGCAACTTGGGCTTAAGACGTCTTATCCTTTATTGACTGTGGAAAGCGGCAGCATGAGTATCCCCTACGATGGCAACGAAGCGCCTAATTGGCAGGGCTTCGTGTTAAGCATAAATCACCCGTTTGATCGCACCCTTAGTGTAGGTGATATTATAGTTGTCCAAGGCGTAAAAGCCAAAGACCTTAACACCAACTATCCAAATAGTGACATAATTATTTTTCATAGCCCAATAAATGGCGAATTAATTGTTCACCGAATAATTTCATCAGAAACAGTCAACGGTGTTACATACTATCAAACAAAAGGTGATGGAAACGGATCTCCAGACACATGGCCTAAAACGCCAAACCAAGGCTTAGATCCATGGGACAACAACAATCCACCGGGAGTCCCTCAAAACTTGGTGGTTGGCAAAGTAATTATGCGCATTCCATGGTTTGGGTGGATAACACTTTTCATGAGAGGCAACTCTTTGGGTTTACCACTAATAATTGGAATAATAATGATACTTGTGATTCTTGAATTTGTAATTCCTATAATAAGAGGCGACAACAAAAAAAGTAAAGAACAGAACAACATTCCGCCAGCGCCAACAATGCCACAGATGTATTTATAAAGAAAGCCTTTGATAAATGAATATTTAAGGGCCGGTTTAAGAAGGGGAAATTGTTTGCCAAGAATTAAAGCAATAATAAGCATTGAGAACGTGGTCGCTTCTGCAACGCTCAACCAAAAAGTGGATTTAAACGCTGTAGTTAAAGGCTATCCAGGTGTAGAATATCGTCCTGAACAATTTCCCGGCTTAGTTTTCAGATTAAAACGTCCTAAAACAGCAACTTTAATTTTTAGCTCAGGAAAAATGGTTTGCACCGGCGCCAAATCAGAGAAGGAAGCACGCCGAGCTGTCACAAAAGTCGTAAAGGAACTCAAAAAAGGCGGAATCATAATTATCAGCAAACCTGAACTTAAGATTCAAAATATTGTTGCTTCAGGGGGGCTCGGAGGCATGATTGATTTGGAAAAAGCCGCTTACACCCTTGAACACGCGATGTATGAGCCTGAACAGTTCCCAGGGTTGATTTACAGAATGGCAGAGCCCAAAGTTGTGGTTTTGCTTTTTGCCAGCGGAAAACTTGTTTGTACCGGAGCCAAACAAGAACAAGACGTTTATGTAGCCGTCGAAAAATTGCATACGCTACTTGAAGAGACTAGCCTAATATTTTACGAGTAAGTTTGTTTTTAGTTCTTTTTTATTTGTTTTAAGATCGTTTTAAGGCTATCTTGATCTATGGAGCCAATCTCGTAAAGCGCATTTGCTATTTCGCTTATTTTCAATAGGCCATGAAGTTTTATTCCGCATTTTTCAAGTTGATGTTTTCCGCCTTCTTCCCGGTCTAGAAAAACAACTGCATCCGTTACAACTCCACCTTCCGCTCTTACTGCCGCTGCAGCTTTTTTGAGGGAAAGCCCAGTGGTAATTAAATCGTCAATTAGAAGAACTTTATCTCCTGATGCTAAGACTCCTTCGACCCTTCTTGCTCTTCCATGCAATCGAACACCTTTCCGCACGAAAAGGAACGGTTTCTTGAGGTTATATGCAATTTGGGATGCAAAAATGATTCCTGTCAAAGGTACTCCTGCTATTCTATCAAAGTTTTTTAGTCCAACCGACTTGTTTATGTATGCAGCATAGAAGTCGCAGATTTCTCTGAAAGCATCTGGAAAGCTTGGTATTACTCTTAGGTCAATATAGTAGGGACTGGCTTTTCCACTTGATAATTTGAAAACACCAAATTTTATCGCATCAAGTTTGAGAAGTATATTTGCCATTTCATCTTTCTTTTCTTGGCTGGCTGTTTCTGTTTTCAATTTTTTCACTTCCTTTTTGATAATTGATAAATTTTGTTTTGTTGCGGAATCAAGCAAGCGGTTCTTGGCAATTCCTTCTTTAATATTTCAGCAAACTCTGTTTGGCTTGCCTTTGATCCTGTATGGTATGGTACTGCTACTTGTGGCTTAGTTAATCGTGCTATTTCAAACCCTGATTGTGGACTGGCACCAGGTGCGATTCCAACCGTACAAAAAACGACATCAAATTTTTCTTTTTGCCCCATGGCAGCAAGTTCTGGGAAAGGCAAGCTGTCTGCGGTGTGGTAGACTTTGAGTTCGTCTTCGCTGGTTATGATGTATGTTACTGGTGCTTGTGCAGTGTGGTTGCATTTTTCTGCTTTTATTGAGACTTCGCCGATTTTTGTTTCAGCGCCTGGCTTGATTTCTTTAAGCTTTTCGACGGGTATGGCGTGTTGAAGTTTCTTGGTTGAGGCAGCATCCGCAATTATCAGGCAGTCTGTTGCTTTTTGAACTTCAACGATTAATCGTGGATCTAAATGGTCGTAGTGTTCATGAGTTATTAAAATTGCATCTATGCCTTGGAGGCTTTTGGGTTTGACGTCAACTGGGTCTATGGCTAGGGTTTTGCTGGGGGTTTTCAGCAATATTCCAGAGTATTGGTTTAGCCAAACAAAGAAGACAGTGTTTTTTTCGGGGATCTTTTGGATCGACATAAACTTGATTCCTCAAAACTAATTATGCATTCAGCATTTTAAAGAAGTTGTGTTGCTTGTCCGTTTAGTTTTTGTTTTTGAATAGAAAAACCATCAAGAAAATAACGCTTACGTCATTTTATATTCTATTTTTGCTTAAAGCCGTTTTGTCATAACGTATGCGTCTTCGCCGTCAGAGTAATACCCATTTATTGTTCTTGTAACTTCAAAACCCAATTTCTTATAAAGCGATATTCCTGCGTCGTTTGTTACCCGAACTTCTAGGAAGCATTGTTTGGCTTTGTAATATTGCATGCCTTCCAACGCCTTATTGATTACTGCTTGGGCAATGCCTTTGCGTCGATACTGTGGCATAACTGCTATGGACACTACATGTCCTTTTCTAACTAAGCCGCCGAACCCATAATTTGATAAACCGACTTCAATTCGGCACATTATGTAGCCTGCGATCTCGCCATTTTCTTCTGCTACAATGAAGGTCTCTGGAAAACGCTGATGCAGGTCCATAAAGAAGAAGTCAGTGTAGTTTTCTGGTAAACAAACACGGTTGATTTGCATTACATTTTGTAAGTCATTTGGGACGAATTTGCGTAGTTTGAAGGTTTGTTGCATTTTGACGCCTTCTTTATCCACATTTCACTGTTTAAACTTAAAGTTTGCGCTTTATGTTCAATTAGTTGCTTTGGGATTATTGCAAGTTGTCTAAGTATTTGTTTCGTCTGGAGCCTTAAACACTGGCAATGTGTAGCTGCCATGTGGCATTGCCCAGACCCTTGAGGCTGAACCAGCAATTTTTAGCGCTTCGGTTAAAGCATCGTTTACTGCCCGAGCTGTTTTGAGTTTGAATATGCTTGTGGCATAGTAATCGGGCATGGAAGAGACAAGGATAATTTGGTGGTTTTGCAGGGCTTTTAGGAGGTAATAGGCTTTGTGTCCGCCCATGACAAAGTTGCGTTTTATTTCATGCTCGACATTCTTCAAATCACCCAAACGCGTCATCCAATCGTAGAACACCTGATTTCCATGACCTTCGGTGCATTCAGCGACAAGAATTATTACTCCTCCCCGTTTGACCGCGTCTAGAGAGTTGTCTAAGGCTTTGTAAGCTTGATAGAGGTTTATGTCCGCTGGATATCCGCCCGCACTCACAACTAAGATGTCAGCCCGGCGTTCCACAGTTACACGAAACATTTCGTCAACAAGTTTTACAGCTTCAGAAAAAGCCTGCTCTAAATCTCCGGCGAATGCCTTTACGATTTCACCTTTCTTATTTTCAACGGTGTTAACAATGAAGTCAACTTTGGCTAATCTTGCCCCTTCAGTCATGTCCTGATGCACAGGGTTCTCAGCCAAGTTGCCGCTTCGGGCGTTAGCATGCAGAAGCATTGAATGGTTATGTTTGATGGTTTCTTCTCCGCTAACTGCGGGTAAAACGCTTTTTCTGCCACCGCCGTAACCTGCATAATAGTGAAAACCAACATCACCCAAAAGCACACGCACATCTGCCTCAGCAAAAACGCGGTTAACGTACACTTTGTTGCCATGTGTTTTCGTCGTCCCTATGTTAACCAAATCTTGCGCTTTGCAATCGTGACTAACAGCTTTTATTCGCTTGGTTATTTCTACGCCAAGAATTGCTGTCGCTTCTTCAGGTTTAACTGCCCGATGCGTTCCGCAACCAAAAATAATTGTGATATTCTCGTCTTTTACGCCAGCTAGGCTTAACTCGGCGAGTACTGGTAAAAGCATCAATTCGTTTGGCGCTTTGCGTGTTGCGTCGTCAACAACTATTGCGACTTTGCTTTCAGCTTTAGCAATTTCGCTCAAACGTTTGGAACCAACTGGGATGGGATTTTTTAGAGCTCTCTCAACTTCAACTTTGGGATCTGGTACACCTGACCAGTCTACAGGTTCGATTGTTCCAAGAAGGTTTCGGGCTGGAACTCGTACACACACGTCGGTTTTTCCGTAGGGAAGCCAAACATCAACCATGGCTAGTCACATTATAATTTAAATGTACACGACGTAAGAAACTATTAAGCCTTATCAAAACTAAGACATGAAATTGAAGCCCCAGCTGAGAAGTCCTAGTTTTGAGAAATAATAAACTAAAAAGAGAGATATTATTAGGCTGCTTTTGGCTTGGCTTTGTCGACTGCACCGATTAGACTTGTCATTTCCATGTTTGCTTTTCGGATTAAGTCGCCAATTGTTTCTTTGGTAGGTATCGCAGCACTAACGGCTAACGCAAGAGCCTTTTGATGTGCACTCTGCAAGTAGTGGCTTGATTGTTTCTTTGGTTGTATAAGAGATTTCCATTGCTAAGGCGAAAGCTTCTTGGTTGCTTTGTTCAACGCTTTTTCGTGTCGCATCAACGTCAACTTTGAGTTGGTCACCGGTAATCATTAAGCCATTATCAAAAACCGCTCGCATCGAAATACCGAGTTCAACCGCTTTAATTCCAAGTTTTGAGAGAACACCTGCGAGTTGTTCGCTGATTACTTCTCCTCTGCGAACGACCAATGTATCTTTGCTGACCCAGACGCTGCCTGATTCGATTCTTGTTGGTAGACCAACGCCGTTTAGTTGGCTAATGATTGGGCCTGGAGGTTGAGCAGTGTTGCCTGCTGGAACAATTACGTCCATGGCAGCTATGTCGCCTGATTTGGCGGTTGTTTTTACTTTGCCTCTTTCCAGCATTAAAGCTAGTTTGAAAGGGTTTATGTCTGAGAACAAGTAAACGTTTGAGCCATCCAAGTACACTTCAAGCTTTTTTAAGTCTGCTTGATTCATTTCTTCAATAGCTATCCGCATTAATGTGTTCTTTAACACGCGTAGGTAAACTTTGCCAGCCATGCTTTTCTTTAGTTCTTGAAGTTGGGAAGCACGAACCTTTTTCAGGCTAGCGATGCCTATGGATTTATGTTCTTTCAGTATGTCCTTTATTGCTTCTACTTCAGTTGATTTTTCTTCTAATACTTGTTGGGACGGCATAATTTCTCTTCTCTTGTTAAGGTTTAATTTTTACTGGTTCACCCATAGATGTCTTGAAGAAAGCGTACTTTACGTTTTTCAAGCCACGCTTGAGTTTTCCATCTAAAACACGAAGAACAGCCATTGTGTTATCGACAAGCTCTTCATCCTTCATCTGTTGAGTACCAACGGAAACCTGAATAATCGGTTGGTTACGCATTCTCACAACCACCGTTTTACGATGCTTCTTAATGAGAGCTGCAATGTCCGCATTAGGTGCAACAGGAATAGGCATCTTTCCTCTTGGACCCAAAACTGGACCAAGAATCCTACCGACAAGCGGCATTAACGGAGCTTCAGAAATGAAAACATCATATTGCGCTGGCAAGCTTTCGTAATTCTTTCTTTTTGCCATTTAACGCGTCTAAATCAGCACGTTCAATAACATATTCAGCTTGCGCGTTTTTTGCTTTCATTGCAAATTCTCCAGAAGCAATAACACAAACCTTGTTTGGCTTTCCAGTATCGTGAGGAAGCTCAACAACCTCTTGGATTTTGCCTTCTGGCGACTTCATATCGATCTCCATGATATCTAAGATCATATCTACGGTCTGGTTGAATTTTTTGTCGCCAGACTTCGCCTTTGCCTGTTTAATTGCTTCTAATATTGTCTTGTTGTCTAGGGGCATTTTTAAGCCTCGTGCCAATGAGGGATTGGAAATCGATTATAAAAATATTCGCTTATCATTATTCAGTACCAAATAGCGACTCGTAGGTGCCAGCATCAATTTCTTTTTGGACTTCACGGGGGTCTTTTCCTTCAACAGTGACGCCTAAGCTAACGCAGGTTCCAAGCATTTCTTTTGTTGCTTTCTTGAGAGTTGGCGATAAAAGCTGAGGACCCTTAATTTTGGCTATTCTCACCATCTGTTCCATAGACAAGTTGCCTACTTTAACAGTGTTAGGTGTTCCTGAGCCTTTCTCAATTTTCAATTCAGCAACGATTAAAGCTGAAGCGGTTGGAGTGCCAACGGAAACCTCGAAGCTTTTATCCTCTGTATCAGCGGTGATTTTTACTGGAACCTTCATTCCAGCATAGTCTTTGGTAAGCTCGTTAATTTTAGTGACGACAGCCATAACGTTTAGACCTAATGGACCTAAAGCAGGACCTAATGGTGGACCTGCATTGGCTTGTCCTCCATTTACGAGCAATTCTACAACTTTTTTCTCTCCCATATCATTTCACCAATTATTTTGCTTTCTCTACTAGTTTTACATAATCTGAATGTACTGTGATTGGCAAAGTGAATGTTGCCTCAAGCAGTTCGAGGGTAACTTCGCCTTTTGACTTGTCAAGTCTTGTGATTTTTGCACGCATACCTTTGAATGGTCCACCAGTAATTTCGACGACGTCATCTTCGTTGAGGTCTTCCATGACTGGTTTTCGGACGATGTACCGTTCTATTTCGGCAAAGCTTACGAGCCCAGGGATTCTGGATCGCACATGCCTTAAGCCTGTGATTGCTTCTTCCACAAGATGTGGTCCATCAGCTTCAACAAACACGTAGCCTTTCAATGTGTCGGGTACAAGAAGAGCTTTTATTGGAATATGGTTCATTTCAACTTTTGACGCAATCAATCTTGCAACGTTGCGTTCTTGCCCAGTTGTTGTTTTGACAACGAAAATTTTTACTTGTCTTTGCTCTTCTTTCTTGTCCATAAATAAGTTTCCTTCTAAGGTGTTGGTGTCGGTGATGCCGGTGAAGCCGCGCCGCCTACAGCATAGGATAAAAGTTTAATAACGAAACCAATTAAACCAACTGCACCTATGCCTAAAAGGCTAATTTTTATTGATAGCCACAGCTCCTCTCTTCCAGGTTTAACAGCTAACTTTAAAGTTCTTGCTGCTTGCTGTAGCCAAGATTTTATTCCCATACTTATCGCACACTCAAGATTTCATTTATGAATAATAAACGTTACTGTAACTTAGAGTTTAAAAGCAACCATAATTAACCTTTTAAAGCTTGTTATAACGCATTAAACTTTCTTGAAAGGCAACCCCACATCCTGCAGAGCAGACAAAAGTTTTGGTTTGTCTTCGCTTTTGATTCCTTTCCAATCAAGAATGGCCAGCGAAACCTTCTCAAAAGTCTTCGTCCTGCATTGCAATAACATTTCTGAATCAATTTTGCAAACAGCATGTTTAGGTATCATGTGACCGAAAATAGCTTCTCCGACCAAAGCCATGCACGTAAATTTCTGATTATAATGCGTTCCACCGATGCCTAGAACCGCCGAGCAAGAGTTAGCAGGTTTTGAAAAATTAGCTATTGCATGCATCGCTGAGTGAGCAACAGCTTCTGCAGCCTTAGAATCTCTCCATTGCTTCTCTGAGCTGCCTAACTCAACAAACATCGCGGGCACATTTAGGCTTGGACCATGATGAGTGACCTCATATGACACTTCATAGTCAAGGCTTAACTCTTCTTTATAGTGTAAAAGCGCTTTTAAGGCGTCGCTCATGGCTTTTGCAGGAGAAACTGAGACGAGTTTTTGGCAAGCCGCCTAGCCCTGCTTCATCAAAGTTTCCAGGCGTGTGAACAGACAATGTTGGTCTGCCACTTGCACTGCTATGCCTTGAGATAAAGACGATTATTTCTGAATTGGGAAAACATTCAGGCAGATTTTGTGCATTAACAGATTCCTGGTTCAAAGTTACAAGCATGATGTCTTTGCCGTTTAAATTCGCGTTGTAGATGGAGTTTTCTTGGAAGGTTTTGAGAAGTTTTTTTAAAGGGATAGTGCTTTAGGATTTGCTTTTTGATGTTTAGGCTTGCAATGTCTTTTTTTGAGGCTACGAGGAGAATCATGCTGGTTCAGTCTTATTGTGTATGATTTGAGTGAAAAGGGTTTCCATAAAGCTTATAATTGCTGGCTCGTCAGCGTATCTGGAAGGCAAAGATAGATGCATCTGATTAATTTCAAAGAATTATCCAGCCAAGAGCTTAATGCATTGGTTGATTTAGGCATCGAAGTTAAGCACAACCCCAAAAAATACTAGTAAAGCGTTTGAGGGTAAATCATCTGCCTTGATTTTTCAGAAAACTTCCACTCGGACAAGGGTTTCTTTTGAGGTTGCAGCTACTCAGCTTGGCGGTCATGGCTTATTTATTGATTGGCGAACAACCAACTTCACGATGGCAGACATAACCGATGAGATTCAGTATTTATCGCGTAATGTTGACTGCATCATGGCTAGATTGCTTTATGACACGGATTTGTTGAAGATGGCTAAAGCATCGCGTGTTCCAGTAATCAACGGTTGCGACGAGAAGTATCATCCAAGCCAAGCCATTAGCTGACTTAATCACCATAAAAGAGAAAAAGGGCACTCTTAAAGGCGCTAAACTGGTTTACATTGGTGTTCACAACAATGTTTGCAACTCGCTAATTGAGGGCTGCACAAAAACAGGAGTCAAAATAACAACGGTTACCCCGATTTTTAATGAAGCAGCACGAGATGAAGAGATGCTGGCTGAAGCCAACAAAACTGGGCTTTGGCAATCAACTTTAGATGCAAAAAAAGCCGTTAAAGAGGCAGATTTTGTTTACACTGACACATGGATTGATATGGAGTTTTTCACTGACCCCAAATTTGCGGCGGAGAAGGAGAAGCGGATTAAACTTATGATGCCCTACCAAATCAACGCTGAACTACTCAAAGGAAGCGACGCCTACATTATGCATGACATGCCGATTCACCGCGGGTACGAAATAAGCGCTGAAGCCATTGAGAGTCCGAAGTCGGTGATTTATGAGCAGGCAGAAAACCGATTATACTCGGCTAAAGCAATAATGCTAAAACTGATGAAATAATGCCTCGTTTTGTAGCTTTCCTTAAGAGGAATCAATGTTGGCGGACACTTTGTTAAAAAAGAGAAGCTGCAAGAAACCTTCACTTCTTTGGGCTTTCAAAAAATTTCCACCTATAAACAGAGCGGCAACGTAATTTTTGAAATTGACCCTGGAAATGTTGAAGAAATCAAAAAAGAAAATAGAGATTAAACTTCAAGAGACATTGGGCTACAATGTAGCTGTATTTATCCGCACAATCACTCAGCTTGAAAAAATAATTGAACAGTGAACCCTTCAAGAAACAAAACAAAGAAGACACAAGCTTTCTAGTCACTTTTCTTGCAAATACCTCAACAAAATTTCCAATCGAATTGCCAACAACAATTCCAAAATCAACCGCTCAAGTAATCTCATCCAAAGGTACGGAAGTTTTCAGTGAAACCCATGGTGGTGGAGAAGGAGCGTTACCCAATCCGTTTATTGAGTCAAAACTGAAGTTAAAAGCTACAACTCGAAACATGAATATAATTAGAGAAATTGTTGAAAAGTATGGTGACTTAGGCTTTTCTTTTGTAGCCACATGCTAAGCATTTTGCATCATGCACACAAATTACATCCTCGCAGTTTGGGCAAGTGTACTTTTGTGTTTGACTCTTAAGGAATTCAGCCATGCCCTTGGCTTTCAGCAGTTTTAGGTTTTCTACCATGCTCATGTCATAGCGTTCGCGGTAACGTTTGTCGAGATGAGCAAGTTTTTCACAGGGCATAGTGTCGCATTCGCTGCAGGATTGGAATTGGTGTTTGGAAAGTTTTTTACAGCCTCGTTTGATGTAGCAGTTTTTGGCTCTGGGAACGCAGCCGGCGCAATATGTTATTTTCCCTCTTACCCGCGGTACCCCATGTGTATAAGAGACGTAAGCTCTGCAAATGGCACAATTCATTCCGCAAGGCGCAACAAGTTCAGGGGTAAATTTGTTGTTGGTCATGAATTTCTAATAGTGCAAAACTGTTTAATTATTTTGCGCAAACAAAATGTGTAAAATAACCGGACTAAAACTCAATTACGCCTCTCACTACAGCCCGCATAAATCTTTTTCAATCCTCTTTTGGCGAGGTCAAGGAATAGAGTTGTTGGTTCAATTTGAGACAACATTGTTTTATATTCTCTTAAATCGTAGTCTCTTTAACAACGAAAAAAGCTAAGAGCCAGTGATTGCTTAAGCGGGTTCGGCTGCTATCTGAGGTGAAGTGTGCCCCTCTTGAGTTTTACACTTTGCCTGTTGTTTAGCACTTGGCTAAATCCGCTTAACATTAATTTTCTTCAATTAACTCTAACGTTCTTGTGTTTTTTTAAGAGTTCTTATCATTTATTCAAATCCTTTTAAAGGACAATCATTTTCGTATCTACTAACTTAGGTCAATCTGATTCAGAATTCATCCAATCGAAATAGCCGTAGATAGAAGAGCAGAATTGCCGCAACAGCTAAGCTAATATCTTTTCTCTTAACATTTTCATTTTTCTTTTTCTTCCTTAGGTTTATATCGGGCAAGAAGTTTGATGATCTCGTCCAACAAAAAATCTAATTGTAACTAACTTGGTAATAAAACCTTGCAAGAATTAGGGATATCAGTCTTATAGGGACAAAAATAAAAGTTTCCGGAGTGAAAATCACAAAATTGAAATTGAATTAATATGGGGAAGTAAAGCGTGCAGCCTAAGGAAGAAATAATAAGAGGAAACTGCAAGCACTACTTTCACTTAAAAGTCTTATGTTCCTTTAGTGAAAATAAACAATTTTCCGATTTATACTAGAATTTCACCAGATTTCACATTCTAAATGTCTCTGATAAAATTTTTTGAAAGTCTCTTATTGTTCAGGGTTTGCTGAGGCTTTGGACAATTGAAGGAAGAACTTAGGGATAAGAGAGCCGAATTTCCCGAAACATCCGCGATTTAATGATTTTAACCAAAGCCTGCTCAGCCCCTCACATCTCTCTCTGACAAGTGCTAAGCTCACTTGCCTTAGTCAAGAAGTATAAGCCAGTAAGTTATAAAATCTTTGCATTCAACCTTTCTCTAAGAATCATTATTAATGTTAATACACTTATTGCTTAATTAAAATGCATTTATTAGATAATTATGCATATCATTGAAGATTAATTCAAAATCTTAAACACGTAACAGTCACACGCGCTATTAACAAAAATTTATTGGCCTTGGCTTTATCCTTTTAGAAAGTTTGCTGAGGCTCTGGACAAACCTAAGGAAGATAAGAAAATGCAAATCTTTCATGAGCAAAACCAAATTGACCCATGATCACCAGAGCCCTCTCAGCCTCTCCACCTTTTTCCAATATCTCAACAGCAAAAACCTGAATTGATATAAATGTTTAGTAACTAGCCATTTCTCAGCAATTATAATTAACTAATAACATTATTTCAGCTAATTTAATAGCAAAATTGAAAACTTTTTGCAGAAACAGTTTCTCGTTTAGAAGCGTTTATGTTATTGTAAATCATTAATTGACTGAGGCAAAAAGAAACGACTGTCGAAATTGATGAAACGGACAGAAAAATTCTATTCTCACTTATCCAAGACGCACGCACCAGCTTAAAAAATATCGCTAAAACGTGTAATATATCTTCAGTTGCTGTGCTAAATCGAATTAAACATTTAGAAGACCTTGGTGTCATTACAGGAGCAACACTTTTTCCTTCACTAGACAATCTGGGATTTCACATAGTCGCAACAATTGGTATGGAAACAGATTCAAATCCAGAAGAGCTTATTGAATTCTTTAAAGAACATACTCATTTGATTGAACCTTCAACTTGCGTAGGCGAATACGATTTTTGCGCAGTTATATATGCGGAAGACATTAATAATTTGAATCAAAAAATAAATGCTGTTAGAAAAAGGTTTGGAATAGAAAAGATAGTTGTCAACGTCTGGGCTGGTATGCCCCAAATGAATTTTGAAAATATTGATCTTAATCCAAATAAAAAGCGATGAAGTATGGATAAGACAGATTATCAAATATTAAGCGAATTGCTGCTAGATTCAACACTCTCATTTGTGAAAATAGCAAAAAAAATAAGGGCTTCACCGTTTACAGTCCGAAGACGCTATGAGAAAATGAAAAAAGAAGGAGTAGTCTTTAGCCATATTGTTTCAATTGACCTTTCCAAAATTGGGTATCAGGGTAAAGCATTTCTATTGATAAAAACTTCTCCAAACGGCAATAAATCCGAAATAATTTCACTCCTCAAGAAAGTAAGGAATATCATCGTGGTAACAGAAACTATTGGACCTTATGATATCCTCGCAATTGCGCCCATTACTGATCTAGAAAGCATCCAAGTTTTACTCAAGGAAGCAAGAAAAATCCCGGAGGTTCAAAATATACAAATCGCTTGCAGTGCCGATGTCAATTTTCCGATAGGACAAAACTTTGGCAAAATTCTTAGTGAGAGAGCTAAGGAACTGGCAACACCCAAATAGTTAATTATAAATCAATTTCTGGACTATTTCTCCATTATTTTAAATAGTCTACTTTGAACCTTATGTTTTAATGAACACTAAGGCAATAGGAATAATAATCGCTTTTACGGCCCTTACAACCGTTCTAAACCTAGTTAGAATTCCTGTGCCTTTCCTCCCTGCTTTCAGCTATCAATTTGGTGATATTGCAATAGTTACCGCATTTCTACTTTTTGGTCCGATATATGGTGTATCAGCAGCATTCTTGAGTATGTTTGCGTCTATGACTATTGAATTCGGTCCGGGAAGTTTTGTTGGTCCACCATACTACTTCGTCTCTGTTCTTGCAATGCTTTCAGGATTATATATTACTCAAAAAATAGTGGCTTGGCGAAATGTTAAAGGAAAAAATGATGGATCATTACAATCCGCGCTTCTTGCCACAGTTCTATGTATTTTGACGCGAACACTTATCATGATACCCTTAGATTACACAGTATACGGGTTTTTGGTGTCAATTGTGTCAGGTTTAAGCATTTCAGTGGCATATTCAATAGTTCGTGCAATTATGCCAAGTATTGTTCTGTTTAATATCACAGTACCACTTTACGTTATTCCAACAAGTTATTTTATCTCTGAAAAAATTGCAAAAGGATTGAAAATAGACCCAAACAATAAAACTAAGAAATAAACTCGATTCTAGTAAAAGTAAACTACTAAACTACTTGTTCAAAAATTAACCGAAACAACTTTGGCAATTATCTTGGTTTCCCATCTGCGTAATTCTTAATTACCTCGTCTTCTAAAGTCTCTGGCTTGAAGGTAAAATAAAATGGTAAAGATGGATTTCGGTGGCGTAAAAGAAGACGTCATCACAAGAAAAGAATTCACAGTGGCACAAGCCCAAAAAATCCTCAAAGACGAAGTCGTCGTCTCACTTGGCTACGGCATCCAAGGCCAAGCCCAATCACTAAACATGAGAGACAACGGAGTAAAAGTAATAATAGGACAAGAAAAAGAAGGCGTATTCAAAAAAGAATGGGACAAAGCAATCGCCGACGGCTGGAAACCTGGCGAAAACCTCTTCCCAATGGAAGAAGCAGCCAAAAAAGGCACAATCAAAATGTTCCTCTTAACCGATGCAGGACAAAAAATGGTTTGGCCAAAAATCAAAGCAACCCTCAAGAAAGGCGACGCAATCTACTTCAGCCACGGCTTTAGCATCGTTTACAAAGAACAAACAGGCGTTATCCCACCAAAAGACGTAGACGTAATTCTTGTTGCACCTAAAGGCTCAGGCACTTCCGTGCGCAGAAACTTTGTTGATGGAACTGGCATAAACTGCAGCTTCGCAGTTGGTCAAGACGCAACAGGAAAGGCAATGGACCGTGCCAAAGCCATGGGAATCGCAATCGGCGCAGGATATTTGTTCCCAACAACCTTTGAAAAAGAAGTCTACAGTGATCTAACAGGCGAACGAGGGGTCCTAATGGGCGCACTCGCCGGCATCATGGAAGCACAATACAACACACTACGTTCACATGGACACAGCCCAAGCGAAGCCTTCAATGAAACAGTCGAAGAACTTACCCAAAGCCTCATACGTTTAGTAGACGAAAACGGCATGGATTGGATGTACTGCAACTGCAGCGAAACCGCACGCATCGGCGCACTCAGATGGAGACCCCGCTTCCGCGAAGCCACTCAACCAGTGTTTGATTCACTCTACGAACTCGTGGCTGCAGGAGAAGAAACACGCATCGTACTCGAAAAGAGCCAAGCACCAGACTACCGCCAGAAACTCGCTGATGAACTCAAAGAAATGGCTAATAGCGAAATGTGGCGTGCAGGCACAACCGTACGTTCACTGCGTCCTGGAAAAGCCAAGAAACAAGAGTAAATTTTTTCTCTTTTTTTTATTTTAATTTTAATAGCTCTCTCTGTAGATGGAAGAGTTAAGTCCATCTCCAGCATGATTAATAAATTATTTTTTTAATAAAAAATAGAACTTAATACTTTAGGATTTTGCCTTTTTGACCAAGCAATATTTTGTTTCAACAGCCAACACTATGCCAAATAAGGCTACGATAACAACTAAAACTAGTTCATTCCCCAACGGTTCTTTTGAGGACGCATTAGTTCCCAATCTGAGGGTTATTTGGTGGGTACTGTGGTGATAATTAAATGTTAAAACCCAGGAATCAACTGTTGATGTTGCTGAATAATTAAGTTGATTTCCGTCAATGTAAGCTTTCAGGTTTTCACTGTTTGTAAGTAAGCTTTTGGATATTGTTGCTTTCACGTAACCTGCAGTTCCTGACGGCCCCGTTACATTGAAACTCAAAGTAGATGTTTCGTTGTTGAAGGCTAAATCGTAAACTGTGCTGTTTGTTTCAATAAAGAAAACTTGTTTATTTTGGTAGGGCAAAAAACTCAATGTGGTGGTATTACTTGCGTCCGTGTATGTCGAGTCTCCGATCCATTCTGTTTTAAGTGTAAATGTTCCTGAGGCGCTGTTTATCCATTGAATATTATAGTTGCCTTGTTCGTCTGTGAGTCCTGAACTAATCGGAATCCACGAACCAGCTCCAGAAAAAGTGTATGACAAAACAACTATTTTATTTTGCAAGGGTGTACTGTTTGAATCGGTTAAGGTGCCAAAAACATTAACTGCTGAACCAGCGGTTGTTGAATCGCACTCTGTTGAGATTGAAATGTTTGCGGGGTTATCAAAGGGGTTTTGGATGTTTCTAAATGAATAGTCTGAAGGCGAATATCCCCACACACACAGGCCTACGTAATTGATATCTGCAAATGTAAAATCGGTTATTTCGGATGTTGAAAATGACCCTTCTGAAGTGCCATTTTCATCGAAGACGGAGGTTGAGATTGTAAAAGGAGATGCAGAAACGCTTACTTGCAGTGTATACCAAACGTGTGGGTCTCCATAAGCAACTTGGCTAGCTGTCCAGTTGCTTGAATCTCTCGAGTAAACGTCTGGGCTAGTTGTCGAGCTATTGGAGTTCCTAGCCAATAGAAAAAGATCCTGACTATAGTGTCCGAATTCAAAGTTAAATCCCAGCATACTTCCAGCAATTGGTAGGCTTTTTCTGAAGCATATTCCGCAGCTTTCTGGTGTCTCGGCGTTGACTTGTAAAGAGAAGGTGAAATCAGTTGTGGGTTTGATAGGTTTGTAAAGCGATATGGAGGGACAATCGTTTCCGCCGTTTGCCCATAATCTTAGAGTGTCGTTTGATTCAGCATAGAAACCCCCGTTGTTTTCAACTTGCCAGCCTTGGAATGTAGATGATTGAACTTGAGACATGCTTGGTTGGATTAACGTGAAAAAAAGGGAACTAATTGTTAATAAAACTAAGAGGTTTTTCTTAGACATTAGTTTACCGTCCTTCAAGGAGTTTAATCGAAAGTGCAAAACATGCTTCGCCTAAAGAGTCCGTCATTTTTTTGGGGATAAAAAGCTTTTCGTCAAGGTTTCTGGACTATGCGCCTCTCTGTTAGTTTAGTTTTCTTGACTTAGGTTTTCTTGTGTGCATCATAAGTTTATTAGCACAAAATATCTCCTAAAAGAGTGAGGTGAACGATATGGGAGTTAAAGAAAACCTTGAGTTAATGAAGACACTTGATGATGCATGGAATGCAGGTCCCAGAAAGTCCACTTTGGGAGACGTTTAAGAAACGTCACAGAGAAGACGTCAAAGTGTATTGGCCAGCTCAACCCTTACCCACAGTAGGACGACACAACCATGACGTCGAAGCTACAGAGTTCTTCAAAACCTTTGACAATCGATTAGTCAACAACCCCTACAAGATAGCGTTTGGTGATGGAGACCACACATGCACCGTCGCCGATTGGACGGTAACCATGAAAGGACCCATGAAAGGTGCAGACGGAAAGATGATCCCGCCCACTGGAAAAACAGCAAAGCTTGAATTCTGCACAGTTGCCACCTGGAAAAACGGCGAAATCGTCGAAGAAAGACTATTCTACGATGTTGTCGGATTCATGAAACAGCTTGGACTATCATAATCAATAGTTAATAACAGTCAAATGAAGAAGGGAATACAGAGTAATCACCCCAATTCCCAATTCTTTTCCACATCGAATAACAAATATAGGATGATTCAATTTAGTATCTTTAGGCGATTTTTTGGAGAGACAAATTCAAAGGATTTTGAAGCGTCACGCTTACTCTTGAAGGCGCAGGAGTTAAGCTGAAAAGAGTTTTGGGTAACGATGAAGACTCTACGCTTGACCCTTTCTTGCTTTTAGACCACTTTGGATCAGACAACCCTGAAGACTACATCAAAGGTTTTCCTTGGCATCCCCACAGAGGAATGGAAACGGTCACTTACATGTGGACAGGCGAGGTTGAACATGGCGATAGCATGGGCAACAAGGGCGTAATAAAATCTGGAGACGTACAATGGATGACTGCGGGTTCAGGCATAATTCATCAGGAAATGCCACAAAAATATGACGGCTTGATGCAGGGCTTCCAACTATGGGTAAACTTGCCCGCAAAGAAAAAGATGGTTAATCCCAAATACCGAGGAATAGTAAAAGAACAAATCCCAACAGTCCAAAAAAGATGGCATAAAGATTAAAGTCATAGCGGGAAATGTAGATGGAATTCAGGGACCTGTTCGTGACTTAGCAATTGACATAGAGTATTTTGATGTAGAGTTAGCCACAGGAAAAACATTTGAACACAAAACAACCAAGAACGATACAGTGTTTGCCTATATCGTTAAGGGCTCTGTTGAGGTTCAGAGTAAAACCATAACGGAGGGGCAATGCGTAGTCTTTGGCGAAGGAGATTCTGTCAAAATAAGTTCAAAAAACGGCAGTCGCTTTCTTTATGTGTCAGGTGAACCTTTGAATGAGCCTGTGGCTTGGAGAGGACCCATCGTAATGAATACTGAAGAAGAACTAGACAACGCCTTTGAAGAGCTGGAAGACGGTACTTTTATAAAAACAAGAAGCTCTCTTGATCCTCAAACAGGATATTGAGGTGTTATAACTCATGAGCGCGGCAAAGAAACAAAAAAATATAAACCAAAAGAAAAACACTTTCCACGAAAAAATAGAGGACAAAGACAAAGCATATGTTCTCTTCTATGCAACTTGGTGCCCGTTTTCACAGCGGTTCCTGCCAATTTTTGAGGAATATTCAAAGAGTAATCCGAAAGAGTGCCTAAGCGTCATTGTAGACGAGGAGCCCGATGTCTGCGAAGAATACGCCATAGAATACTACCCAACAGTGATAATGTTCAAAAAAGGAAAAGTGCACAAACGTCTGGACGCAGAACCAGGAGTTGGATTAAACAAAAAACAGCTTAAGGACCTTACTGACAAACAGTAAGAAAACTAACCTTTGTTTTCTACCATTTTGATCGGCGATTACATTAACGATTTCTTAAAAAAAGAAAAAAGAGAGTAAATGTGCTTATGCCGAGATTTTACTTTTTCTTTGCTGGGGCTTTTTTAACTTCTTTCTTAGCTGGTTTCTTGGCCACTCTAATAAACCTCGGGATATGAATTATGTCGTTGTTTGTATTTATAATTTGCCCAATTCAAAGAGAATAAAGATAACAAAGCTTAATATTACCTTAAAAAGGTAAAGAGACTGTGGAGAAAGACAAGATGAAAGAAATAGAAATAGCGATGGCTCCAATGCATCGATTATGCAAGAAAGCTGGAGCAGACAGAGTAAGTGAAACAGCAGCTCAGGAGCTTGCAAAAGTTCTCGATGAGATCGGCACAAAGATTGCAAAAGAAGCATTGGATTATGCAATTTACGCGGGAAGAAAAACTATCCAAACAAAAGACATTGAAATCGCGACAAGGAAAGTCACAGGAAAATAGTAATCCAGCGGCAAATGCACATTTTCTTAACGTTTATTGAAAGCCACTCTGATTACCAAATTAACATTTAGAAAGACAGCTTGTGCTGATGGCTTAAAACCATTTGGAAGCAAAGTCGAAAAAATGTTAAGTAAAGACTAAAAGAATTACCTAGCTCATAATTGATGACAATTCTTAAATCCGGAAAATACGGAAGAGTGATTAATGAGCAAAATAAGCATGAAAACTCGTTTGTACCTCACACTTATCGGTGTAAATCTAGACTTTTTGGGATTATTCTTCTTCATAATAGGCTTTATGAAGATCTATGAAGAAAGCGCCATTCTAAACTCATTGGAAATATCTTTTGTAATTATTGGCAGTCTCATGATTTTAGTTGGTTTAAAAGGCTTCAATCGAAAAAGCCTAAAATCAAAAAGTGCGATTTAAAAAATAACTTTTGAGGTTAAGGGCCAAAAATCCCCTTTTCTAAGGGAGAGGGACGCCTTACTGTGGAAGTGACCCCTTAACTGTTTGATACTCAAACAATAAATTGCATATAAGTTTGTTTAGGAAGTAAGGATAACAAGATTTGTTAGCTGCACTTTACAAGCTTGCGAAGGCGTCTATGCTAATCAAGCGAATTTGACTTTGTAAAAAACGTTATCTTAGTTGTTGAATGTAATCTGAATACAGAATACTCCCGACCGAAACGTTAGGGTGATAAAATTAAAAATAAATGAGAATAAAGCACAAATAAAAAGTTCTCAAATTCACACTGAAGAAACTAACAAAATACCTATTTACAAATGTTCATGTGGAGCCTGCATCATGATCGTTCCAGATTTGCCTGCAATGAAAAAAGCCATAAATGCACATATAATTGAGCACAAAAAATTAACTGGAAAGCCATTAGAAGAGGAAATCATAACACAGGCTATAATAAAAACCATAATTGAACGGCAATTTTAGAGACAAGCTTAAACACCATCCGAGAACTCTTCAAAAGGTTACTTTCAAGTACATGGCGTATATTAGAAAATTTAGGGATATCTTAGTCGCGGCAGAGGTATTTCAACTTCTTCACCCTTAGATTTATGACACACAATACCTTTTTATCAAATTACAATTTGATTAAACGTCAAATTACGGTTTATTGGATAAGCTAATTTTTTATACCTGAAAGACACGCTTTGCTAAAACAACGCGAGGCTAAGTCTTGGATTACATCACAGTTGCTGCAGTGTGCTATTTTTGCAGTCACGCTTTTCTTGATGATCAAACGGCCATTTGGTCTGCGGTTGGGTTATGCGGCTGGTATCGGAGCGGCTGCTTCCCTTCTGCTTGGCACTGTTAGTTTGGGGCAGGCGGCACAATCTTTTTTGAATATTTGGGATGCAGCGCTGGCGTTTCTCGGTATCGTTGCGTTGTCGGTTACTTTGGATGCTATGGGCTTCTTCAAGTGGGCTGCGTTGCGTGTGGTGAAGTTGGCTGGCGGCAGCGGCTTGCGTCTTTACTTTTACATTGCTTTGTTAACTGCAGCGGTAAGTATTCTTTTTGCAAATGACAGCGCCGTCTTAATTTTAACGCCGATCGTATTGGAGGTTGTCACTTGCCTTGGCATCGGTGGAAAAAGTAGACTTGCCTATCTTTTTACTGCGGGCTTAATCGCTGATACAGCAGCAATGCCATTAATTACAAGCAACCCAATCAACATCTTGAGCGCCGACTTTTTCAAGTACAGCTTCATCGACCACTTGATTTTTATGGGTCCCGTCGCCGTCGTAGTTCTCCTAAGCAGCCTCCTGTTGATTTACCTCTTTTTCCGAAAACAAATACCCAAAACCTACGACATCGCAGCCGCAGAGACTTTAACCAGAGGCAAACCAGCAATTTCTTCCAATTTATTGAAAATAAGCATAGCTACGCTCATTGCGATAGATGTAGGCTACGTTTTAACTTCTTTGAATAGATTTCCAGTTTCACTTATAATTTGTAGTGGCGAAGTGTTTCCTTGTAGTTGTTTACTGGTTTACGTTGAAGCATAATGGCTCGGTAAACGGCGAAAAGAAAGGGCTCACAGGTTTGGCAAGAGAAATCAATTGGGATATCGTGTTGTTCATGCTTAGCATCTTCTTGGTGGTTCAAGGATTAGAAACGGCAGGCGTCACAAACCTGTTAGCTTCTGCCCTGGTAGCTACAAGCAAGCTTCCGTCTGCCTTGGAGTTTTTGGGCCAAGCATGGTTGTTACGGTTGGGGCAAGTTTCATGAATAATTGGCCAATGACAATTCTGGGTTTGCTAAGCATCCAACATGCAGCAGTTACTGGAACAACCTTGACAAACTTGATTTTCAGCAATGTCATCGGAAACAATTTGGGTCCACACTTTTTCCCTCTTGGGTCGCTGGCGATTTTGATGTGGATGGAAATGATGAGGCGGAAAGGCGTTAACCTTAGCCTGAAAGAATACCTTAAAGTTGGTGCCGTACTGTCAATTGCGCAAGTTGCTATTGCTTCATTGAGTTTTATGGGCAGAATTAAGTGCAGGATTCAAGCTTTTTTAGTATCTCTCGATAAACTGACAACGCCTTTTTTTCATCTGTTACGCCTTTTATTAGCATGCGTCCTCCGTTGAAGAGGCTAACTTCGTATTCTTTATAGTTGAACATGAGCGCTAAACGCGATTTCAAACGGACGTTAAAGTGCTTGTTGACGACTGGATAAACTTCTTCAAGGTTTAGTCGCATTGGTTTTTCAGGGTTAATGTTGGCTGTGTCTCTTCCGCAAAGCCAAACCAGCCGTTCGCCGCCAGCAACCCTCAGATAAGTCGCCGTGGCAAACAGGACAGCGAGTGCTCTTAGATATGTCAATGGTGGTGAAGTCCATGTCGCTGAAGTCGCAGACCAACAGTTTGCCCTTCAAAGTCTGCCCCACTCCAGCCAACAGTTTTATGGTTTCCATAGCTTGCAAGGCGCCAATCACTCCAGGCGTCGCTCCAATCACACCGCGGGTGCTGCATGTCAGCAAGTCGTTGTCAGAGAGGTTAGGCATCAAACATTCCAAACAACCCGTTTCAGGCGGAGCAAAAACCGACAGGTTGCCTTCTATGCCGATGGCTGCGCCGAAAACATAGGGAATTTTTAGTTTTACGCAGGCACGGTTAACAAGGTAACGAGTCACCATATTATCTAAACCATCAACAACACAGTCCACGCCGCTTCAAAAGCCGTTCGACGTTGCTGGCGTTTACGTTTTCGGTGAATGCTTCAGTCTGAATCAGCGGATTTAGTTCTTGCAATCGTTTTGCGGCGATTTCAGCTTTGGGATAATGCAAATCAGCGTTGGTGTAGAGGATTTGGCGGTGAAGATTCTGCAGCTCAACCGTGTCCTGGTCAATTAAGCGAATATAGCCAACACCTGCTAAAGCAAGATAAAGCGAAGAAACCGTGCCCAAACCACCTGCGCCGACAACTGCCACTTTGGACTTAGCCAAACGCGCTTGCCCTTTTTCGCCTAAGTTCTTTCATTGTGATTTGGCGACTGTAGAATTCTTTAGCGAACGCTTTCTTTTCTGGCGCATCCAAATTAATCATTCTCCAATGTTGTGTTGTTAATCAGTGTTATATTTGCTTTTGATATCAACTTTAGCGGATATAAACGTGGTTATCATTAGTTCTTTAATAATTGTGATCATTTTTAGGCGCATTATTGCCAGTTGGTTCATTTTTGGATGCTAACAGTCACACGAAATTATTTGCTCAAAAATGAATAACCGATGAAATATCAATAACAAAAATTTCCTCAACTTCAAGAGAAAAGAAAAAGAAGAAAAATGTTCCCAAAATAATGATCAAGTCAGACATGTTCCAATTGAGGATGAATGACAAATCTACTCCTGCACTCAAATGTTAAAATGATTGAAGCTCTACAAATCAAAAATATTATTTTTGAACTATTTCTATTGCTTTTTTTTCATTTATTATTTCTTGAAACACTCTGTAGTTTTCTTCCATTGAATTTGATAGGAAGTAGGTTGAAGCGTATTTGTCACCAACCGATATTACCATGTTATATTTTTTCAGGACACTAAGTTGATAGCTCAATGTTTTGTAGCTTTTTTTGAGTGTTGTGGCTAGTTGGTTTGTGTTTTGCGGAGTTTGTTTTAAAGTTTTGATTATTTGGGTTCGAGTCTTGCCGCCTTTTGTTGTTATTAGCAGCCATTTTAGCACTTGGGGGAGTGGTTGCTGGTTTATCATTGAGGTTACCCGTAGCTGTAAGTATTGTCATTGCTACTATTTAAGGTAGTAGCAATTAGTAAGCTAAACAAATCCTGCCACCAGCACGGGACCCTCGAAACAATGCAACAATTCCACCTCTCTGAATCGGGAATGAAATGGGTGTTAATTGGGAAAACGTTTATAGAGGTTAGCTACTATCATCAATAGTAGCAAGCGAAGGTGAAAATAAGAGCCGAAGAGTGCCAGAATCGAAACAGCCGTGCCAAAAAGCCGCCTCCACAACAACGGATAACAAACCACGCTAGAACCGTTCTCCTTTCAAGCGTGTTATGTCACCGGTTTGTAACCCGCGAATCCCTCTTTTCCGTGGAGGCGGCAGACCCCATTTCTGTGGTCTTTCGAAATGCCCTTAATATTCTTAAAATTTTCCAGCGCCAGATTTTTAGTTGCTAAATATGTGTTAAAACTTGATTAGTGGTTTTATGACACCGTCGAGTTTCTTATCCATTATTTCAAACGCTTTATCTGCTTGGTCGTACTTGAATGTATGAGTAGTCATAAGTGTCGGATCAATTTTTCCATTCCGTAACAGAAGCAGTAGTCTTTGCAGTCTCAAGCGTCCTCCCGGGCATAATGAAGTCTTTATTGTTTTTTGAGCCATCCCTACACCCCAGTCTATTCTAGGAATACAAACACATTCGCCGATACCGTGGTAGCCTACGTTTGATATTGTTCCGCCTGCTTTTGTGACCTTTATTGCGTTTTCAAATGTGATTGTCTGCACCAAGCGCTTCAATCGAGCTGTCTACTCCTAGCCCAGCTGTTTGGTCCATTATTCTAGATACTGTGTCTTCCTTTGTGGGATCAACAATCAAATCTGCACCGTAAAACTTGCTAAGGTCTTGTCTCTTAGTTATTGAATCTACCCCTATTATCATTCCTGCTCCCCTGAATTTGGCTCCAGCAACCGCCATGAGACCTACAGGTCCCAGAGCAAACACCACAGCGGTTCCACCTATTGGTATGTCAGCGGCTTCGGCTCCAGCAAAACCTGTTGACATCATGTCTGAAACATAAACGGCAGCATTGTCAGGGACATTATCAGGAATTTTAGCCATGTTAGCGTCTGCCTCATTGACGTGAAAATATTCTGCAAATACTCCGTCTTTACTGTTGGAAAATTTCCAACCTCCGAGAGGTTGACCAGATTGAGATGGATAGCCGGCTTGAGAAGCGATATCGCCCCAATCAGGCGTTATGGCGCCAACAGAGACTCTGTCACCAGGCTTGAAGAGTTTCACATGGCTTCCCACCTTGTACACTGTGCCCGTGGCTTCATGTCCAAGGGTCAAGTTCTTACGTTGACCAATAGCCCCATGCACTGTATGTGAGTCAGAAGTACAAACCAAGGCAACGTTTGTCTTTACAATAGCATCATATGGTCCGGCTTCAGGAATGGGCTTTTCCATAAATGCAACATTATCTATTTCCTTCATGACAAAAGCTTTCATAAAACATCCGTTCTGCTCTTGCTATTCAGATTATTTCAAGGTTTGTGACTGGCATTGAACAATAACAAAAAGATCAATAGCTTTTTTGCTAACAACGTGGGTTTTCCTAATAGCAATTTCATAACCCACACTAAATCAAAAAAAGGTTAGGGTTTTTTGTTCATCTCGTGGCGTATCCACCAGATGAGCCCTATTGTTGCAGGAATTGCGGCGATGGCAACTATCCAAAGCAGTATTGTAAACATGGAACCTACGACATAGTCTAGTGTAAAGCTTGAAATGGCAGTATTCCAGTTTCCGTCGATATAGACTTTGATTGCGAATGCGATGAAAAGTAATGGCGAGATTGCTCCTCCTGCTCTGTTTGACCGTGAGCCTTTGCCAAAGAGATGATATTCTTGCTTTTCTTCAGCGGGCAGTCTTTTCCACCATTGCCAACCTACTACAGCTGCGATAATTGCTGGAATGCCTATGAAGAGAAGCTCCCAGAAAATCGCATGCAGAATAAACGACACTAAATGGCTCATTGTCCATAGACCTAAAGTTGATGGTACTAGACCTGTTGATTGTGCGTTTCCTGTGAACCAGAGAAAGACATAGACTGCACCTACGAACGCCAAAATAACTGCTACTACAAACACGGCAAATATTTTCCAGTGTTTTCTTAAGAATTTTCTCCAATCAGAACCTTTTTCAATTCCAATTTCCTCAGTCATTAAATTCCTCTCCTTCCTAGCGTTTCCAATTGTGCATTATTATTGTTGCTTATTCCTTTACTCTGCGGTCATGTTTCCTTGCTCAGGTTGTGAAGAAGGGGGAGTGGGCATATTGTTGTGGATTGTATGATTGCTGTTGTGGAGTTTTCATTGTGAAGAATCCTATTGTAGCAAATATCCAAGCGATTAATATCAGTACAAAGCCGACAAGAACGATTGACAGTATGGATCCCCACCAGAGCAAATTGCCAGCAGTTGTAAACGATGCTTCACCTGATTTCTGTGCAAGTGTATTGAAGGTTCTTCTTAAGTGCGATGCTGCAAGTATGTAGAATACGAAAGCAACGATAAGCCCTGCGAAGAAAGCTATTAAGCCAACTCCAAAGCCTATTGTGGGTACAAAGTCCTGTTGTAAATGTAAAACCTGTTGCGGATCCAAACACCAACTACTAATGATGCAATGGCAACTCCAGCCGCTACCAAAGCTACTATGTAGAATTTCACTCCTGTGAGTGAGTTTTTGTAGATTTCTTCATCTTGATAGTAGTTTGAGAGTTCTTTCATAGCCCTGAGTAACAGGATTACACCGATTATGCCTAATATCCAGCCAGCGTAAGGAACAAGGCTTAGTAAAAGAAGTATTGCGCCTTCGCCAGCCAGAGTCTTGCTGTATTGTAAATTTACATTCATTTTTTTGCCTCCATTTTTTTGAAACATACTAAGTGCGTGAACGGATATAGCCCTAACATTTAGAATAACAACTCTAAAACAGCTCTAACATTTAGAGTAGCAACTCTAAGACATAGATTCATAAGCAAACAAACAATTATTGGTGAAATTATGCAAACAGACCTAAGCTGCAGAGCACTCGCTACCATTTGTTATTTTGTAAAAGGGAGTTGATACGATGACAAAATCACGGGGAATAAGCGCGGATATTCAGTCACCAAGAACTAAACTGCTTTACTTCATTTATTCTGCCCCAAACAGTAAAATTAAAGCTGAACCAGGCGTAAAATCAAGCATAAGTTCTGCATTGGGCTACAAGTCTGATGGTCATTTTCATTACGACTGGAATTACTTAATGAATGCAGGTATGATTGAGGAAAAACAGGGTCATTTTCTTGTTACTGATACAGGCAAGAAGGAATTTGCTTTGTATTCAACAGCTGCCATGAGTAACACGATAATGGTTGTTATGGGAATTGCAATGGTATTTTTCACTGTCGGACTTGAGCTATGGAATTTTACCGAAAGAGAGTGTAGCGTTTTTCGGGATAGCATTAATTTCTATTGGGTCCTTGTTCTTGACTTATAAGCCGAAGAAACAAGCCCGAACTGCCACCTCAAGCTAAAGTCTTATTAAAAGAAGTTAAATCGACACTAAATTTTTGAATCAGTTAAGTTATTTGCCGTAGCTTTGCCAAACAAGTGGGTTTCACATGTCAGGTGGGCTCGCGATGGTGGAGGCGGAATGATATCAGGTCAACCTATCGCCGAACTCGGAGGCATGGTTCGTAATCAGAAGAGATCTTTAGAACTCGCAGCCGAATCTTTGACGAAAGGAGAAGTTATACTCGAAGAAGCAGTAGTCCTAATGTCTAAACGTGGGACACCTCAGTGGATGTACATTCTTATGGGTAACCGCGGATGGAAACAGGAAGCTAAGACACATTCCTATTGAAAAGATGTACGATAAACCCTTCAAGTCAAGGAACGCTGCTTGATGTTTTCAAGAGCGATTTCCAATTCTTGTAATTGCAATGGATTGCCATCTTAGTATTTATCGTTGGATAGGATGTCAGTGTGTGTAGGTCTGAACCGTTTTATAATTTACAGTAAATTCATCCAAACATTTCTTTACGTCATTATAAGCGTCTTTCGAGGGTTCAAACGAAGAATTAAGATGACAATTATTACAGAAAACAATAATTATTTTCTCATACGTTTTCCTATGAATCGATAAATTTTCTTTTCCGCACTGCGGACAAATATAGAGTTTGCCGGTAAGCACACCACTCAACTGCTTGCCAATTTAACAGAATTGCAATTAAAGCTTTTCTAGGATAACTCGAATAATACATATTCGATTTATAATTTATTGCTGCAATTCTAGGCTTTTGAAAACGAGAGAAGTCGCTGTGCTGGTTTAAAAATCTAGTTTCGTTTTTGACGCATTCTTAATTCTAGACAACTTTTGCATAATTTGTTTCTGTACTTTATCTTGCTGTACTCTTCAAATTCTTGGTTGCAGTAACTGCATATCAATTTAGGTCTCTGTGATTCAAGAAGCTTGAGTCTTTTTCCTAGTTCTGTTCTTACTTGTTCGTCTTTCTCTTGGATGATTGCTTCCTTTAATAATTCAGTGGCAAACTCTGAACTCTTATCGCCAAACATTCTTCCAAAGGCACTAACTGGCTTTCCAGACTCGAAAATTCTTCTCGGCAAAACACACACAAAATTCGCTGGGTAGCCTTTGAAGTTGTTTGGATCAATTACTGCAAAACGATATTTTCTCGAATAATCGTTTTTGCCAAAGGGTTCAAAGACTTTCAACTTGTAAACAGACATTATTGACACTTGGAAGAATTCAAAAGTGGTAATTGGCTTAATATTGCTTGCCAACGTATACTCTATAGAGTTTATTGATTTTAGTTGAGAACCGGATTTGCTAATAGCATTATTACAGAGTTTAAATTTTACGTCAATTGATAAGAAAATCAGCTTAACTAAAGGTTTACTTCTTCCAACCTATAGTGAACCGTTTTTTGCAGGTTCTTATTTGGACGCCCGTGAACCATTCTATGGTTTGCAGTGAACTCCGCCAAAGATTTGTTTTTGTCAAAATGTGCTTCGATTGAGGGTTCAAATGGTGAGTTAAAGTTGCAACTACTACAAAAAACCATTATTATTTGCTCGTATGTTTTTCGATGAATCGACAAATTCTGTTTACCACATTCTGGGCAAACAAAAAGTCTCCTGTTATATCCAAAAAAACACTCTTCTACTTAGCTTTAATATAGAAACGAGATGAAAATCTTTCATTAACAAATCATACAAAGCTTATTTGATTTATTATTTGTTACATAATGTAAAATCAAACACCGAAATGCCAATCGTAGAGAAATGAACTAGCTTTTGCGAGAGTTTTTGCTCTTTCCGCTAGTGACACAAAAATTTCTCCAAAGGGACTATCGTTTGAGTTCCTTTTCTTTCTTCTTCGACATTTTGCAGTTCTTATAGGCAAAGCAATCATCACAAGAAATAACAACAGCCGTATTTTGGCAATCTAAAACTATCGTTTTATACAAACCAAAAGACCTCTAATAAGGTTGCAGGAAACAGCGAACATGACTCTATTGTTTTTACATAATTATGTTTAGACATTTTGTCTTTAACGGCTGTTGTTTGACTATTATTTTGAAGTTGAACGATTAAATTGCACATTTAAGGTCTCTCCATCTTTTTAGGACTTCTAAAAAGGCACTGTTGTTCTTAGGGATACCCAGCATATTCTATATAGGCATACTTAAGGCTTAATACACTATCAATTGCACATAGCTAAGGTTTTTGGGTGAGCGGCTGTTTTCATTGTTTGTTGGCTTTCCAAACAGCTACTCCGTATTCGAGGAGAAAGGAGAAGGCTTCGAAAACGGGATATTCGTATTTATGCTTGTTTGGTAAGTTTTCAACCTCTAACATCCACTCTTTTTCTTGGAATGTTAGTTGCTTGTTTATAATAAAAGTCTTGTTAACTCGAAATACGTACTTCTCGTCTTCATATGGCTCCATAGACTAAATATTTACTATAAAAATGCCCTTTGCAACTAGCGCTAACTGATTAAAAAGCAATTTACCTTATATTCAGTGGAAATAATGCCAAATTAGCTCAGACTTACAATGAAAGGATGTCGGCAAGCAAATTGGCGTGTTTTTTTTGAGCATCTGTATTTGGCTGGGTCAAAATCGATGGCTAACATCCAGTAAGACAATTCCGAATTCCCATTCTTTGCCTTTATTTTGTTGCTCATCTTCTCCCCTCTTTATGTTCCAAAAAATTAAATTCGCTTAAAAAAAAACGGTTTTTCACTTTGATTCTTTTCTTCTTCTTTAGCTTTTTTCTCTCTTTTCAGTTCGATCACCGAAAAAATATTGCTGGACTTTCCTTATGTATTATTTCCAAATAGATTATAGTTATCACAGAATCTATAGTGAACATTAACTTTGAATGGGACTGATAATTCTCGATAGTACAAATACAAAAATTTAGAAAGCTATTCTTTTCGATGTTTGCCCTTTGTGAACTTTCACGCTGTGCTCTTGGAGTTGTTTAGGGTCGGCAAACCTTTCGTTGCAATTTGGACATTTGAAGGAATAGGACATAATTGGTGTGCAAGTCAGGATTCGTTAATAATCTTTTGCACGAAAGAAAAACATTTGTATGTGTGTTAAAAGAACCTTGACGCTAGTATTCTTCGCTCGTTTGAAGGTCAAACTGAGTATTTATCGGGCTGGAATTTCAATAATTTATTCCGCGAGTTTGCTTGCAAGATTTTCTGCCCAAGCACGAACTTTAGCAGGGTCAACGTTATCGAAAAGTGTTTTTCCAAGCATTTTCATTCGTCCACCAAACGCTTCTGTCGCAATTGGTTTCAAGTTGGAATACCTTGCCAACACATTTGTTATATAATTGGCGCATGATTCATCGTATTTCTTGGGATCGCCAGCTCCGCCGCAACATACAAAAAACGCAACTTTTTTGTTACTGAAGTTTTGATTTAGAAAGTCTAAAGCTTCACTGTAGACTTTGCCTGCACGTACACCTGCCCCAACTATGAAATTTTCGTATTGAGCAATATTTGGTGAGTCTTTCCTTAAATTTACAAGCTCAACATCCAGTCCAGGCTTTTCTTTCAAAACCTCTTCAATAAGTTTAGCTACTTGTTCAGTTGCCCCACTTTTACTAGAATAGGCTATCAACGTTTTCTTCATCTTTACCAGAAGCCTGTACATTCAAAGTTGGTGGCTATCCTTTAAAAGGTTTTATAAAATTACATTATCCTGTTATATCCTTTGTTAATTTTTCTTTTTTTCTTTGTTAAAGTTTTTTATCAATTCGTACAGTTCTTCTGCCGATTCAGCCTCTAGCTTATTTTTCCCTTTAACCCCAATGAAAGTTCCATTAGGCTTTACCGTAATCTTAAAGCCGTCAGTATAACTGGTATTAACGCAAGATTCTTTTTTAGTCATGTTTAATCATCCACTTGTCTACATGAACGTCAATCGGTATTATAATTCTATCAAAGAATTGTTGAATTCTTCCGTTAAAATCTCACGTGGGTTTTTTTCTTATCCGTATAACAACCCACATATCTCAAAAGGACATATCATACCAATATGATAAGAACTGAGATTTACTATTTCTCCGGAACGGGAAATTCTTTGGTTGTTGCAAGAGACCTTTCCGAAAAACTTTGCGGAAAACTGATAGCAATAGTGCCCCTGTAAGAAAGACATTATTGAAACAGACGCTCAAGTAATTGGCGTAGTTTTTTCCATTTACGACTTTAAGGCACCCCCGATAATTCAGTCGTTTGTGAAAAAATTATCTAAACTTGACTCAAAATATGTGTTTGTCGTTGCCACTTATGGGTTTATGCCTATGAAAGCCTTGAAAAAACATTTCAATCCTGCGGCGGCAAGCTTTCTGGAGCATTTATAGTGTCAATGCCTAACAACGGAATAATAACCGAAAAAATAACTGCAAAAAGACAAAAAGAAATGCACGAAAAATGGAACGCTAAACTTAAAAAAATAAATAACTATGTGAGTGCTCGAAAAGAAGGCAAAATCGAAACAAGCAACGTTTTAACCCATTTAATCCTAAATGGTTTGTTTATCAGGGCTACGCCAAAACTATTAGGCTTAGCAAAAGAAGTTGTACTCCGCGGATGGAAATCCTTCGCTTTTGCATCAGATAGCAACTGCAACCAATGCGGAACCTGCGTGCAAATATGCCCAATGAATAACATCACACTTAAAGAGGGTAAACCATTTTGGGGGGCAACTGTACTTTGTGCTTCGCATGACTTCAGTGGTGTCCAAAAGAATCGATACAAGCTGGAAGAATTACTGTAAACAAAAGCCGATACCACCATCCCGATGTGAAAATCTCACATAATGAAACAGAAACAACTCAATAGTTAGGACCATATCAAATATATATCTCTGCTCTGCATCATCTGGATTGTATTAGATCGTATCCCAATCGTGAAATCTTAGCATTAGAAAAAAGGCAAACATATTTAGAATCTATATTTTCTGTTAACAAGACTTATTTTCATTGTTCAGCTAAATATTGTTGAAGCAAATTGCGAAAAAATGGAAAAATCCTGGGTACTTTCGCTGTTATGTTTCTGACTTTAGGGTGTTTACCTGCTTATTTCGACTTAATGTTTTATGCAATATTATTATGGATGGTTGGTTTTGCTTTAATGAATCTTAATGTTTTCGTTTTATCGCATAACGAGAAATTCTAAGTTAGCTAATGAAGAGCAAAATCTCTTTTTCTGCAATCCTTATAAAGCAAAGTATCAATATACTTAATTCCTTTTTTCCTTTTTTAATTCTCAATATGATGTTGAAACAGAAAAGAACTTTGGTACAATTTTTCTGTTGATTAGCTTTTTCTATTAGGATTCTTAATTTACACTTTAATGAATCTTCAAACATTACAGATTTCGATTCTGCATCCCAGAGTTATTGTAGATTTTTTTGTTAATACTGACCTAGTTAATTGGGATTTGGTTGCGGCGTAACAAATAGGAGCACAATGAGACTTACTGCGTATCTTAATTCCAATTCGATTATAATAGGAACGCCAACAACTGCAAATGGCATTGAAACGACATGGATATTTATCCAGAAGGCATACTGGCGCTTAATTCCGGAGGTCAACCATTCAACTTAGCGGAGATTGATCTGCCTCCTGCAGTTTAAGGTGCCACAGGTTTCATAATCGACAACGTGAATGTCAATGCTGCAAGTTAAATTTCAATACGGAATGAAAAACGCGAGCTTTTCTCAATTTTTTATTGATTCAAAATTCTCTTGACCAAAATCAATATATTTCTGGGAAATTGCCTTTTGTCTTGAACTGCCTTTCATAGATTTCCTTAACTTTGTTGATTGTGTCGGCTTCTTCTGGTGTTTTGTCGTCTCTTATTCGGGTGATTCGTGCAAACCGAAGCGCCATTTGGCTTTTGTATTTGGGGCTCCTCTGAATCTCGTTGTAAGTGACTTCAACCACGATTTTGGGAATAACCACAACACGATGCCCTTCCTGCTCAACTGCAGAAGCCTTTAATTGCTTAGTCATCTCGATGATTTCGGCGTCGGTTAAACCCTTGAAAGTTTTGCCCAGATTCAAAAATTCGCCTGTTTCTGGGTCTCTTGCCGCCAAGTAGTAATCGGAGAGCCAGCCTTTTCGTCTCCCATATCCATATTCAGCGGCCGTGATTACGAGGTCTAAGGTTTCGAGGACTGTTTTGATTTTCAACCATTTTTTTCCTCTGCGTCCAGGCGTGTATGGGCTGTCAAGTTTTTTCGCCATTAATCCTTCGTGCCCCGCGGCTGTGGCTTCTTTAAGAAAACCCTCTGCTTCTTCGATTTTATCGGTGATGATTTGTTTGCTTGAGAGATATTTTTCCAGCGTTTTCTGCTAAGATTTTTCTGCGCTCAATGTAGGGTTTTGCGATTAGGCTTTCACCGTTAAGGTAGAGAATATCAAACAGGTAAAGAGTTAATGGGATTCTCTGAGCCATATCTGCGACGCCGCGTGTTCGTTTGAAGCGGCGCATTAAATGTTGAAACGCAATCGGGAAACCAGCACTGTCCAATAGCGACTACTTCGCCTTCAACAATCGCGGAAGGAGCTGTGATGTTGCGTTTAATAATTTCAACGATTTCTGGCAGACTTTCCGTCACATTGCTAAGTCTTCTGCTGAAAACCTGCACCTCGCCGTTCTGCTTGTGAATTTGAACCCTTGCACCATCGTACTTGTATTCCAAAGCCGTTTTGCCGCCATGCTCTGTCAACGCTTCAGCAACTGTTTGGGCTGTCTGAGCAAGCATAAGTTTAACCGGTCTAAAAACGCTAAAGCCTGCTTTATCCAAGCCGTCTAAGCCTTGGGTTTTGAGCGTTGCTGCTACTTCGCCTATGTCGCCTAGTACCATGCTTGCATGCTGCACTTTTTGAAGAGGCACATCGAAGGCTTTGGCGACGGCTTGCTCCATCAAGTCCTTCATGAAGTCCTGTGCGCATTTCGCCTGTGAAAATTTTGACAAGATATTTGGCCTCAACGGGAGTGGCTTGGCTAAAAAGAGTAGTTATTAGGCGTTCTTTTCTTGTTCTTGAGCCTGCGCCTGAGGCTTGAGCGATGGCTTCAAGGGCTCGTCTGACCTCGGTTATGGTTAAGGATTTTTCTGTGAGTTGCATTTGTTTTTTTGCTTTGGTTTGTTCAAGAACGGTTTTAGTTGCTGAGCCGATGTCGCCTGTAGTTGCCATGGCTTGGCGCCAAAGGTTCCAGTCAAACTGGCTTGTTCGCTCTAAAACTTGGGTCAGGGTTGACCAGCTTACATCCAAAGTTTTTTGGCTGTATTTTGGGAAGGCTCTGCCAACCATCATGTTTGTGGCTGATTCGATTTCGTCAGGACTGAGCGTTTTTAGGTAGTTTGCGGTTAAATCTATGATTTCAAGCCGTTTTTTTGTTGCTTCTACTTTTTCGAGAAGTTCAGAGAGAGATTTGAATAGTGCAGGCATAAAAGTAACCGAAAAATTTTCTCTATTAGAAATAGCGTGCAGGCTCCTTATTTAATTAATTATTGAAAAATGTTTGTTTAGCAATTTTTAGTAAAACTTTTAAGCAACTTCATATATCAAGACACACTATATAATACAAAAACAGGGAAGTGACAAAAATCATGGACCGCGCTTATACATTACCGTGCCAGAAAGCAAACTTTAGCAGCTGTGAAGGATGCCCAAAAGAAGAATGCCATATTAAGCATTACTCATGCATGGAACCTCAACAAATTCATGCTTAATTAAGATGAAAGATTAAGTCATTTCAAGAATAGATAAAGTAAATTATGGTGTTTTTTACTTCAACTTGAAGCAATATTTTTTTGGTCTGAACGAAGTTTTAGTTTTTTAACTAACAAAGAGAATTTGACGAAGTATTGATGAAACTATTAATATTAAGTATCATAAAAGTAACTTGTCTGCCTATTTTGCAGTGTGAACACTTTTAGAGTATCAGTAAAGTGTTACCAGCCATCCGGTTTCATAATTGCAAGCACTTGAGCTTTGATGATATAGTCCCCGTCTTCACTGTCTAATATTTCGTTAAAGATTTCTTCGATCATAAGTCTTACCTCTCAATATGTTTCTTTGAGTGAGAAGCTCCCCTTTCTCCTCAAACAAGAAGTCGGTTGTCTAGCTTAAGAAGGGTATTTCCAGAATCGGAATATGTCGAAAGTCATCTGTTTCTTATTCGAAAGTTTTGAAACCTGAATTTTTCCAGCTTCACTCAAATCCTCCATCGCATATGGGATATATTCGCGCGCATTACAAGTCCAATTCAATCATGAAAAACATTTAAATCAAAATCTAGTTAGAAAATGATTGTTGAAAACGATTGTATGCAGTATAGAGTGATGTGAAAATAGTCCCTGAATGCTAAATTGAATAGATGCTGGAACACTGACAATCCACTTTACATAAATTACCATGACAAAGAGTGGGGTGTTCCCGTCCACGACGATAACAAGTTGTTTGAGTTTTTGGTTTTAGACTGCTTTCAAGCAGGACTTTCTTGATTGATAATACTCAAGAAGAGAGACGCTTTTAGAAAAGCAATTGATAACTTTGATCCTGCGAAAGTTGCAAAATACGTCGAAGGAGACGTAGAGCGCTGTTATTGCTAATTCTTCTCTTCCTTTTCCAGTGAACAATACGAAGGGGATATCGTTGTTTTGTTCGCGTAACTCTTTTAGAAATTGCAAACCGTCCTTTTGATGCATGTGAAAATCAAATTACAACATCATATTGATCAGCTGATAGTTTCTTGAAGCCTTCGTCGACGCTGTTGGCTGAGTCAATTTCAAAGTTTCCCGTATCATTTAGGATTTGTTTTGAGACTTCAAGTATGCATTGGTCATCGTCAACATGCAAAACACGTATTCTTTTCTGTTTGTTTGAAGATTCTAACTCTGCAATATTAACGTTAATTCTATCATTTTGTTGAGACTTTTGCACAGCTAAGGCTCCAATTTAAACACTGTTGTTGAAACTCGCAATAAATCCATTATGAATCTCAAATACTGACTCGGTCAATCCTTTTGGTTAGAAAAAACAGTTCCATAAATTTGCTGCAAAAACAGAATTATCCTGTTGTTGGCTTTTGCTTCCTCACAATTTGCCTTGATCTTTTTTTGACTCAACCTGCAAAGAAACTAAAATCTGTTACAAAAAAGCAACTTAAAAAGTGAAGTACTCGCCTCTTCCGAGGCGAGCATCCACATCTAATTTTTGTTGATATATTCTTCTATTTTCGCACTAGTAACAACGCCTGCAGTCCTTACAGCATAACCCTCAGACCACAAATGCCCACCCCAAAGCTGCAACCTAATTTCAGGAAACTCCTCAAACAGCAGTTTAGAAGAATTACACTTCAAAACACGCACCATCTCAGGTATACAAAGCTTTGGACGAGCAGAAACAAACACATGAATATGATCGCCATGATGAACTTTAGCAGCTAGCAGTTGAAAGCCGTGATTAGTAGCAATCGTTTTAAGTACTTCCTCCAATCTAACCTCAACTGAGCCCAAAAGTACCTTGCGCCGGTATTTAGTGGCCCAGATAAGGTGGTAGTTGGCTTGGTAGGCACATGATCTTGCTTTCTCCAGGTCTCTCACCTCCTTATCTAATGGTGACAGACCTATCGTTTGGTAGAACTAATAGAACTGCGGGTTAGACGCATTCATCCTGCCGCTAACGCGGCAGGTATTCTGCTAGGTTTTTTATAAAAAACTGTACAAAAAACCATCAAACAAGCTGTTTCTCTAAAACTAAAATAATGAAAATTTGGGGTAAAACTAAGCTTAAACGATCTCTATTGGCAAATAGAGATTTTAAGAGAATACTGAGAATGTTGATTCGCCTTCGGGTTCTTTTTGTTTGTCGTTGATTTCCTTGATTTTCTTTTTAAGTTCCTCTACTTCTTTCGTGTTACCCAAAGTTTTTTGGCAGTCTCTAGCTTGTTCAAGTCCGCTTAAGCCGTATCTGTCAAAGGCTTTGCTAAACGCGACTTCAGCGGATTTCATAAAGAGCTCGGCACCTTTCGCACAGTCTTTTAGGGCTACAGCTGCTTCGCCGGCTTTGTAGTACATTTCTGCTGCGCCAAAATAGTTTTGTCCTTTATAGTATAGTTCAGCGGTTCTGATGAAGATGTCTCTTGGCTTCTTCATATTTGCCGTTTTCCATTAGGGAAATTCCTTGTTTATGCATTTTTATTGGGTCTTCTCTTTCGGTCATGACTTGTCACTCTGTCGTGTTTATTTTGCCGTGAACTTCCATTTAGATTTTCCTCTTTTGCTGTTTGGTTTTTAGATGCATTTCAACCTAAGCTTAGAAGAAGTAGGGCACAGGTGCTAATTCCAGCCTTCCTACTTCTTCTATCAAAGAAGAATAATACCCGGAGCCAACAGTAACTGTTGTTCTTTCAAAAACATTAAAGTTTCAAGCAAGTCGGCGATTATACTTTTATATGCGCCTGTCAAATAAAATAGCCCCTGAAACCTTAGGCTGTGAAGTAATGAGTAACAAACAAAAGCCCAGCACCGATTCCACAGGCTTTGCCCCATCAGCAGCATTCAAGATTGCAGCAGCCGCCATCTTTGCAGCACTCGTCGCGGCAGCCACACTTTTGTTTGTAGTTCCAATTCCCGCTACCAGCGGATACTTCAATCTTGGCGAGACACTCATCTATGTAGCAGCCTTGCTTGTTTGGACCATTAGTTGGCGCCGTAGCAGGTGCCGGAGCAACGATCGCCGACGCCCTTGTAGCAGCACAGTTTGCACCCGGCACGTTTACAATTAAAGCTATCGAAGGCTTTCTTGTCGGCTTTCTATATAAGAAAATAAACCAAAAAATCAAAAACATCACGATCAGCGCCACAATAGCAATTGTTATTGCCGGTTTTGAGATGGTTTTAGGATACTTCCTCTACGAAACTCTTGTCCTGGGTTATCCTTTCGCTTTGGCGGCGATTGAAGTTCCCTTCAACATTGTTCAGATGCTAATTGGCTTAGTAGTTGCTGTACCAGTGATGCATGCGGTTTTGCGCGTTTTCCCACAGCTTAAAAGCTCGATTTAACAGAGGATAAGTTATGAAGCTGCCGCCTGGAAAAATCCCCATAGATATTCTAAAAGAAGTTGTATTCAAAAACTTAGGCGCACGAACGTGGCGAAGTCGTTTTAGGTCCAGCCGCTGGAGTAGATGGCGCTGTTTTAGATGTTGGAAACAAAAACGCTATTGTTTCAATGGATCCCATCACGGGGGCAGTTGAACGCATCGGCTGGGAAGCCATCAACATAAACGCTAACGACGTTGCCACTTTCGGGGTTGAACCAGCCTTTTTCTTCTCATGCCTCCTTCTGCCAGAAAACGCGGACAGCAAAATAGTTGAAACCATAAGCACGCAAATGCATATGGCAGCAAAAGAACTTGGAATAGCCATCGTGGGTGGACACTGCGAATCAACACCTGGTTTAGCTAATCCCATCGTTGTCGGCTGCATCATGGGCTTAACAGAAAAAGGCAAATACGTAACTGCGGCAGGCGCTAAAACAGGAGACAAACTGATCTTAACGAAGAGCGCTGGAATTGAAGGCACAGCAATTTTGGCTTCTGATCGTGAAGAACAACTTTCAAAAGTCTTTAACCCTGAAATGCTTGATAGCGCCAAACATTTCTTTAATCAAATAAGCGTAGTGAAAGATGCCTTAACCGCTTACAGAACAGGCGGAGTCCACGCCATGCATGATCCAACTGAAGGCGGAATATTAAATGGCATTCACGAGATGGCAGACGCTGCGGGCTTAGGCATCCGAGTTTTTCAAGAAAAAATAACTGTTGAACCTGAAACCGCCAAAATTTGCCGATACTACGAGATTGACCCGCTGCAACTGATTAGTTCAGGCGCGCTACTGATAGCTGCTGAGCCGGAATCTGCAGACAAAATATTGGATGCTTTAGGTCAAGAGCATATTTACGCTGACGTAATAGGCGAATTCAATCCGAACCCAAACAAACGCATTTTGATGCATAGTGACGATTCGGCTGAGATGCTGCCAAGACCAGTTTCAGACCATTTATGGATTGCTTTGGCGCGTTAGCAATTTGCATTTAACTTTTTCTGTTTTAGTTTTGGCTATATCCAAATTGTTTCGGGCAAGGATTTAAAGTGCTCATCTCCAGTCACAATCTTTGCTTCAAGCGACCTGCCGATTGCTAAAATTATTGCATCAAAAAGACTGGACGTACTTAACTTTGTTTTTCGAGCATTATCTGCAAGCTCAATATAGCATCTAGCTGAATTTCAACGCCAGTTTAGCATCCAAGCAAGTTATGGTTGAAGCCCTAACTATTTGATTTAGCCGCGCGGTGACTATTTTTTCTTCAATGCCTTCTCGAATGTATTTGCGGGCTATCTCTGCCAAAGAAGTGTCAGTCTTGTAAATTTCATCAGCATTTTCTATTATTTCTTTGACTTTTCTGCCTTTTGTGCTTCCGATAAAGAGTTCGATCCAAGCGTATGAGTCAATTACGGTCTTCACCGCGGTCTTCCTCCGAAAAAGACGATATTCTTGTGGAATCTATGCTGAAGGCTTTTTCTAAAATTGTGTTGCGTTGTTTCTTGACTAGTGATTGTATTGCTTCGTCGAGGCTTTCTGCGGTTAGTTTTTCTTTAAGTTGCACAAGGGCTTCGGCGGTTTTTTTGAAACTCGAATTGTTGTTGTTTCTGGCATCAAAATAACCACCCAATGAACATGTATGCAAGTAGATAAATTTACTTGTAATGCCACTCAGTTTTCATTACCTACAAAGAATAATCAACCGCCCATATGCTCCCTCTTATTTTGAATTTCAAGGAAGACAAAATGAAGATAATTTAACATAAGAAAATCAAAAACTCTCAAATGAAACTGAAAAGATAGTTTACCACGACCAAACCACACCAAAATAGAAAAACACTAGACTCCCAGATCATGAAACCATTTGACCTATTTTGAAAAACAGTAACACAAAAAGTATCATTTCAGCTTATCAAATGAAACAAATAAAATCCGTAATTCGCACGCAGCTGCTTAACTTTTTCTTGGCGATAGAAGGTCTTGGAAGTCAGGGTTGACTTTGCCGTATTTGTCTTGAATCGATTTGTTTATGCGTATCCAATCATCTGAAATTAAAGGCCACATACGGCTGGAAACAACCTGTTTTGTAATGTATTCTTTGATTGGTCCGGTTCTTTTGATTACTCGATTATGCCAGTCTACGTCAATTAAGCCGCCTCGGCGAAGATGCTGAAGATTTTGGTAAACTCGGTCTGAATCAATAGGATAGTTTAAGCTTCTGGATAGATCTTCAAGCAGAGAATCAAGTGAAATTTCGTTTTCTTCACGCAAACACACAACTGCAGCTATATCCTGCACCAACCGTGCATTCTTGCTTAGATAGAAGCCTTTTCTTCTGGGAACCAAAGCCTGCTCAATTCTGAAAGCAAATCGTTTGTAGAACCATTTTTTCACAACTTCAGCTAGAAACAGGTAGGCCGCTATCATAAGCGCCAAAGCAGCGTAGAAAGCAAGTGGAGGAGGATAGAAGCTGAATATTTTGCCAACCTCTGTGTAAGGTAGAATTAAAGCTATGGCAACAACAGCAAGACAGCTAAAGACCAAGTACTTGCCAGGTTTACTCTTGTAGAACGGCGAAGTCCTTGTTCGAATGATAAACACAACCAAAGTCTGAGTACACAGAGACTCCACAAACCACGCGGTCTGGAACAAATGCTCCCTTTGTAGCTGAGGCAAAAACGCAAACATAGGAACGATGACAAACAGCATAAGGAAAAATGTTAAGATAATCAAAAATCGAGCTAATTGGTCCCTCAACAATCATGAAATTTCTGATAAATGAAATATCCCATCGCTTTGGTCGTTCAATGTACTCATCATCAACGTTATCAGATGTTATAGTGGTCTGAGAAAGCGTGTAAAGCAGATTGTTTAATAGAATTTGAACAGGCAACATAGGAAGGAAAGGCAAAAACAGCGAGGCGCCAGCTACACTGAACATGTTTCCGAAGTTGGAGCTTATGCCCATCATAACATATTTCATGGTGTTGCCGAAAGTTTTCCTTCCTTCCAACACACCTTGGGCAAGAACGGTCAAGTCATTTTCCAGCAAAATAATATCTGCTGATTCTTTTGCAACATCAACCGCATTATTGACTGAAACGCCGACATCTGAGGTTTTAAGTGAAGGAGCATCGTTGATGCCGTCACCCATAAACCCGACAACATGCCCGTTATCTTTTAGTAAATTGATTATTCGGTCTTTTTGAACTGGATTTACCCTTGCAAAAACATTAGCTTCCTCAACAACACGAGCTAAAGCATCATCATGCATCTGGGCAATATCAGTTCCAAGAACTACACCTTTTATTTCAAAGCCAAGTTGCTCGCAGATTTTTCGGGTAACAAGTTCATTGTCACCAGTTAGAATTTTTAGCTCAATGCCTTCTTTAGCTAAAAGCTCCAATGATTCTTTAGCGGTTTGTTTAGGCGGGTCAAGAAAAGCAACAAAGCCAAGAAAAACCATGTCTTTTTCGTCATTGACTGAGTAAGTAGTTTTTTCTTCTCGAAGTTTTTTGTAAGCAACTCCTAGAACTCTTAAGCCTTCAGAACTTAAGTCAAAATATTTCTGCTCAATTTTTTTGCGCAGTTCCTCGCTAACGTCAGAAACTAAACCGTTTAGCTCGCAAAATTCTGAAACCTTCAAAATTTCTTCTGGTGCACCTTTAACTATTAAAAATCGTTGTCTATCTTTTTCAACGATAACAGAAACTCTTCTTCGAATAAAGTCAAATGGAACCTCATCGATTTTCTGATATCCTTCCATACCCGTTTCCTTATGGACAAGGATTGCTTCATCAAGTGGACTTTTCAAGCCTGTTTGATAGTAACTGTTCAAGTAGGAATACAATAAGACTTTGTCATCATCGTGTCCTTCCCAATCAACATGCAAAACCAAAGTGATTCGGTTTTCAGTAAGTGTGCCTGTTTTGTCTGTGCACAAAACGTTCATGCTGCCAAAGTTTTCTATGGAAGGCAAATGCTTAACGATGACACCTTTTCGCGACATGTTTATGGCGCCTCTTGAAAGGTTCATCGTAATGATCATGGGCAGAAGTTCAGGCGTTAATCCGACTGCAAGAGCGGCAGCAAACAGCAATGAATCAACTAAACCATGCCTAAACAAAGCATTTACAAGAAAAACAAAAATTATCAATATGAAAGTGATTTGCATTATGAGATAGCTGAATCCTTTTATGCCTCGTTCAAACTCGGTTTCAGGAGGCTTTGCAACCAGTTTCTTAGCGATTTTCCCGTATTCAGTCATGCCGCCAGTTTTAACTACAACCGCATTAGCGGATCCGCTGACAACTGAGGTACCCATAAACAGGTAATTGTTCCATTCAGTGATGGAGCTATTTGCTAAATTCAAAGATGTTAAGGGATTAGCATTTTTTTCAACTGGAAAAGATTCGCCAGTTAACGAGCTTTGATTTATGAAAAAATCTTTCGCTGCAATAATTCTTGCGTCTGCAGGGGCAATGTCACCAGCTGAAAGAGATATTATGTCTCCAGGAACAATTTGTGATAGTTTAATCTCCATGTTTGGTGTTATCTCGAAGCACTGTGGCTGTGGTTGAGACTTTTTCTTTAAGCAATTCAGCAGCGTTTTCAGCTTTTGATTCTTGGTAGTGATCGATGCTTACACTGATGATGACGATAACGAAAATGATGGTAAAATCTGAAAGGTCACCTAAAGCTCCAGCTATAGAAGCGGCAATTAATAGAATTATGATTAGAGGACTCTTAAAATGCAAAAGAAAACTAACTATGCCAGTACGCTTTTGTTTATGCGCCAGCTCATTAGTACCATAAACGTTTAAACGCTCAGTTGCGTCCTCCGAATTAAGACCTTGCGTTGAAGTCGCCAAACGAGAAAGCACTTCAGTTGCGGGCAGAGTTAATGCTTCTTCAGCGGTTATAGGAGGCTTCGCTACAGGTACATTCTCTTTAACAGTGAATATTTCTGGATTTTTCTGAAGCTCGATCTGCCACGGTTTTCTCCGCCATTGCTCACTCAACAAGAGTGAAACCATCTATAGCAATACCAGAAGTACATTCTTAAAAACAGTTCCTTGCAAACATCTAAACAAAATCAGTCTTGCGACCAAAAAAAATATTTTGTTTTATTGCGGATAATGGTTTTTATAGTTCCAACTGAAGATACACTAACACAATAAATCGGCTAGTGACAACTTATTTGACGACAGGTATGAAAAAAGCAGCATCAATAGCAACACGTGCACTTGCTCCCGGTAAGCCTCACCATGCTCAATGGTTAATCACAAGAAAATGCAACTACCGCTGTGCAGGCTGCAATGTCTGGAAGGAACAAGATCCAAGAGAACTTGAAACATCTGAAATAAAAAAAGGATTAGATATTCTAAAAAAAATGGGTGTAGTTGATCTTGTTTTATCAGGCGGAGAGCCATTATTGAGGGATGACATCGGCGAAATACTTGATTATGCCTCAAAGAGTTTTGTCACAACCGTTTGTGATAATGGAAGCCTGGCTGCAGAAAAAATTGATTCTTTGCGAAACGTCGATTTTGTGGCAATTTCGATAGATAGTTTAGATGAAGCAAAAAACGATTCCATAAAAGCTGTGCCAGGTGCATGGAAAAAAGCAATGGAAGCCGTTGAAATCCTTCAAAACGAGGGAATCAGCGTTAGTGTTACTCCAACGATTTCACAGAAGAACATGTATGAAATAGTTGATATTACTAATTATTTTACTCAAAAAGGAATTCCAGTCTGGTACTGTCTTTACTCCTATGATCTTTCAATGGATGAAAAACAGCTTTTCAGGATTGGCAAAGCAGACGATGAATTCGTCATAAAAGATAATCAAGCCATGGTTAAACTTTGCAATTCTCTAATTGAAATGAAAAAGAAAAATAAAAAAATTCTCATGACAAACAAGCTTCTGAAAACGGTAAGAAGCTTCTATGGGGAAGATGGAAGAACATGGAAATGCAAAGCGCTAAGTAACTTTTTAGTTGTTGATCATTTAGGCAGAATTGCAGGATGCCATAGCCACAATTCTGCAGCATCAATATTTGATTTGCCTAAGAAATGGAACAGCCAAGAATTCAAGCAATTACGAGAAACTTATTCTAATTGTACACAATGCAGCTATCTCTGCTATGTTTTCTATTCACTTCAGGGAAGCCCAACTGGTTATTTATCGTTGGCTTTGGACCAGTGGAAAAACGCAAAGTTACTTTTCAAATAAATTTGAGCCCTCCCAGTTTACAAAATTTGACTCCCAATCTTTTAGAGAACATTTTTGGAGTGGGGAGTCAAAATTTGTAAGTTGTATTTTTAAGCAATAAAGAAATTTTGCGTAAAACTTGATCAGGACGGAACAGAAAGAACAACATTACTTATTACTTTGCAAAGAACCTCAAAAACCTCATCTGCACTTAAATTATCAGTATCTAAAATCAAATCAAACGGCGCTAAATCTTCACCTAAAGCAAAACCATAAAGCTTCTTGTAAATTGCCTTTGTTCTATCTTCTTTTTCCTTCAACACTTTGAGTGCTTCATCAAAAGTTATCTTATCGCGTTCAGCAACTCTTGCCGCTCTCTTCTCAGGCGAAGCCAGCAACCAAATTTTAAAGCCTTCTTTAAGCAACCAAGGCATAGTCCAACTATCCAAGAGCACGTTTCCCTGCTGCGCATATTCAATGAGCTTGGCGTCTACTGCTTTGTCAAATTTAGGGTCATTTACTCTTTCGTTAAGAAATTTTAAGCCTTCAGGGCTTTCCCACCAGCCTTGGCGGGAAGCATCATATCCTTCTGCGTTGGCAAGTTCTTTGAGAGCGTCACCGCCTGAATAACAACTCAGATGGTATTTTTCTGCAAGTTTTTTAGATAAAGTGCTTTTTCCAGTTCCAGCCATTCCCGAAATGCAGATTACTGTTTTTTTGCCAGTGGAGCAGAATTTTGTGTTTTTATCCATTAGGTGCCACCCTGCTTTCTGCATTAAGGTTCAATGGGCATTATGCCTAGTACACGTGATGAGAGCAAGCCGAAGAAGAACGAGCAGATGGGGTACCAGTAGAACACAGGAATTGCATTTGGAATTGCCGATCCAACAGTGACATTTTTAACGAAATCCCAGTGTATTGCACCAGCAATTGTTCCGATACCAGGTATGTAAGCCATCGGAGCTGTGTGAAAAGTTGGAGTTAAGACTAAAAACCACACAATTAAGTAAACGAAAGAGATGCCGAACTGAACCATTTGAGGCTTAACCATTTTGGCCTGCATATTTTTTACTTGTGACTCTTTCTTTTTGAGTTTCTCAACCTGTTTTTTGTCATTTGCGCGCATCGCTTTCATGGTTTCTGAACGGTATTCAGACATTTCTTTCTGCATAACTCGGTATTGTTCCCAACCAACGAAATAATTGATTAAAACCCTGTTTATTCCAGAGTTTATGAACGCAATGGCCGCTGCAATAACCATAATTATGATTGTTGCCAAAGGCAATCGAAGTGATTGCTAAAGACATCGCATTTTTCCTCTTGACTTATGCGTATGCGTATCTTGTTTCCTTGTTAATAACCGTTTTTGCTTCTAGGCTTAGAACTTAGTTAATAAAAACGTATTTTTCAGGTTACCTCCCAAGGACCTTCATAAAAACTTTGTAACAATGGATTAAATAAATAAAAAAGCAATGATAATTAGTCACATTGGCTTTTAAAACCAAAGCTAATTTTCACTTAAATTTTGACTTGGAAAAACCTGGGCACTTGCAAGCGATCTGGTTGCTGCAGTAAAAATTTTGAAAATAACATATTAATTTAGCAATAACCTCAACAGACCTTTCCAGATCCTTTTGGACCTCGTTGAACCTTTTTGGACCCTTTCGAACCTTTTTACACCGCAACCTGCAAACGGTTTAAGCTTTGCCACAAAAAAGCAACCCAAAACAGAGAGAACAACATTTTAAGAGAGCTTGAAAAGAGAGTTCAAATTAGAGACTAATCTAAATTCAACCAAAATTATTAAAAAAAGAAATTTTGATTGTTGTTTAAGGAGTTGGTACACTAGTCTCCAATGATTCTTCGGAATGCCGGGAACATCTCCGCTGCTCTCTCACGCATTAGCAACTCATAATACTGGTAAATTATACCCACTGACAGCAAGATTCCTGTGCCGGTACCGTACGCGCCAAGGAAATCTGACATGCCAACCACAAGCCCTACAATGATTCCGCCTAGATACTGTGACTACAGGAATATACCGTTTAAGGACAGCTTCGATTGGTCTTCCTGATCTGCGGTAACCTGGAATCTGCATGCCTGAATCCATAAGTTGCTTTGCAACTTTTGCAGGACCTAAACCGCCGACTTCAAGCCAAATTAAAGAGAAGACGGCGCAGAAAGCGACAATAATTCCCAGGTAAGCTGCGGCTCTTAATGGGTCAAGTGCAACTTGCTGGATGTTTGTTGGTGCAGTGACAAGGTAAGTGATGCCGCCTACAGGTTTAACTGCACCTGATGTGGCGTTGTAGCTGAAGTCGCCTATTATCTGGAATAAAAGATTTGTTCCAGGTACAGGTCGTCCCATTGGTGCTCCAGAGCAATTGTGCGAAGAAGTAAACGTTTGCAAATAATGCTGACGCAAATATGACTGGAAGGTTTGACACGTACAGCAGTTTAATTGGATATTTGCTTCTGAAGCCTTTGTATCCTGCGTAACTCATTGGAAGCTCAATTCTGATACCGTTCAAATAAATAACCAGTAAGAAGACGCCGATTGTGGCGAAGAATCCGAGCAAAGATGGGTAAATTCCGTTAACTTGGCCAAACGCCCATTGTAATCGCTGTCTGTCCGCCTTGCAGGAAATTTGAAAGAGAACCAACCAACAAGCCGGTAGTCGGTGAAAATGTGTCCCAGACAACTGATTGGGCAACACCAGCCATGATGAATAAGCTGATTCCACTGCCTAAGACCCCAGCCTTTCTGAACAAGTTCATCCATTAACATAACGATTATGCCTGCGGCTATCAATTGGAAGAATATTATAATTGACACTGGCCCCGAAATTGCCCCGTACATGCCGCTTATGATGTAGGCTGCACCTTGAATACCAGTAAGAACAACTGTGAAGACTTTACTTGCAGAAGTGAATAGTCCTCTGTCTTCAGAATTTGACATGTCACATTCGATAATGTTTGAACCTGCAAGTAACTGCAAAATCAAACCAGCCGTGACTATAGGTCCAATGCCTAACTCCATTAGTGTTCCACGGTTAGAAGCAAAAATAACTCTTAATGAGCCAAATTGGTCTTGCGCTGATTGGGCAACCCCGAAAAGCGGGATTTGAGTCATTACAAGGAAAATAACTAAGACAAGGGCTGTCCAGAAGATTTTTTCGTTAAAACTAACTTTTCGCTCGGGCTTTTTAACTTCAGGCAGAACTCTACCAAGTGGTTTAAAGAGACCGAGGAATCTTCCGGGCATTTAGCAGCTTTACTCTCCGTTAGCTTGGGAGCTTATGATTTCTCCGCCTGCTTCCTTAATCTTTTCAGCTGCTGACTTCGAGAATGTGGCAACATGTATGGTTAGGGGTTTTGTGACTTTTCCTGTGCCAAGAAGTTTTGTGTAACCTAAGGCGGTCAGATTAATCTGTGGTTTTTCCCCCTGGCTTGTTCGCGCAATTTCTTCTACCTTTATCAGGTTTATCGGTTTTTCGTGACTGTGAATGCTTTGGCGTGAAGTAAATCCGTTCTTGCCAAAGTAGTCAGGCTCATGGGTTACAACCCAACTCCACAAGTGCTTATGTCTTCCAACTTTTCTATGCCCTTTGGAGCCACTGTCTCGATGTTGACCTATCCTACCGTAACCCTGTGTTCTTGAACCTCTAAATTTTCGTATTTTTCTAAGTTTATGTGGCATTTTGATCAGCTTCTTTATTTATTGCAGTTTCAGCTTTTTTAAGCTTGATTTCGAGCACACCATTCTTGAATTTGGTGTACATAACGTCTGGAATCACTACCTTCGGAAGATTTAAACTTTTATAGTATCTGCGGTCTTTTGACTTTGCCGAAAGCGTAAGTTTCTGGTCTTTTACGTGAATTTTAAGAGTTTCTTTATTGAAACCAGCTATTTCCGCAACTATAGTGATAAAGTTGTTCTCTTGGAATATATCTATTAATGGTTTTGGCTCTTGCAGTTTACGTTCTGCATAGTTTTTGGATGGCCGAAAACTCGGGGGAACAGCTATTGATTTTACATGGTATGCATGTTCGGGTTTGGTTACTTTTGGTTTTTTACTTTTTGCAGGTTCTTGTTTAAAATCTAGCCATTTGCGGTTTTTGGTAGTTCTTCGCCATTTTGCGCTCATATGTGGTCTTTCCCCCTCCAATTAACTAACGGATTTCTTCAGAGGTATTATAAAATGTATCGCACATAAAGGGTGAGAAAACACTCAATTCCTCCCAAGCAATCTGTCCATGAAAATGATCATTAAACGCATATTTCGCAGAGAACACGGCTCTACTATGCCTTAAACAGAATTGAAAAACAATAAAATGAGTGATTTACTCATTAACTAATTTGAATTAATTTTTCAAGAAAATATGCCTAAGCCAAAAATGATTAAGAAACATAAAGAAAACAAATTGAAAGTAAAGCAGGTCTTAGACCATGCGTTTTACTAGGTCGTTGATTGCTTCTCCGCGGTAGCCTGCTTCGCCACCTGCTTTGAAGCCCTTTTTGGTTTTGCCTTTGTAGCCTTTGCTTGGTGGATGTAGCTTAAATCGTGGCTCTATGTCTGGAAGCTTTTGGATATTGCACTTTGCAATTTACGATTGCTTCTGCGAGGTCATCGATTGATTTGTAGCCTATTTTCTGGATGTATTCGTCTGTTAGTTTTTTGTCGCCTTCTAATCTTGCGCGTTTCTGAAGCATCATGGCAACGAGTTCTTTTGTTGGTTCGCCATAGGTAATGTAGCTGTTTACGCGTTGCAGCATTCCCATGTAGGCTGCGCGGCTGTCTATGAGTACGGCATGGTTTGTGTGAACTAAATGGAGGAACTCAAGGGTTTCTCTTGTTTCTTTTTGTGCACGCACTGTTCCTCTGATTTTGACGACGACTAGGCTTCTGCATTGTTCTGTTTTCTGCGCCATTTTACTTCACCCAGTCCACTTGAGTAATCAAATTATAGGTTTTTCTTAATCCGTCAAAGATTGCACATGCGTAAGAGGGAACTGTTCTTGTTGATCCGTAACTTCTCATCCACAGGTCTTTAACGCCTGCTAAACCTAAGATGACTTTTGCAACTTCACTTGAAACTAAGCCTAAGCCTCTTGGCCCTGGAACAATAACTACTCGGACACCGCCGCATTTTCCTTCAACTTGGAATGGAACTGAATGTGGTTTACCGCAACCGCATTCCCAACTTCCGCATCCGCGTTTTACTGGAACAATGTTTAAGCGAGCGTTCGCAGCAGCCTTCTCAATTGCATTTCGCACTTGGCTGGCTTTTCCTGATCCTAAGCCAATGTAGCCGTCTCTGTTTCCAACTGCAACTATAGCTTTGAATCGAGATTTTTCGCCAGCGTCAGTTTGTTTCTGTACCAAGTTAACGTTGATGACTTCTTCTTGAAGGTCAGGAATTAATGAATCAACTATTTGGGATTCAGAAATCTTTATCCCGCTTAAGAAGACATCTTCAATAGTTGTTATTTTGCCTTCCTGAATCATTTTGCCCAAACGGGTTTTAGGAACCCATTCTTCTAAGTTAGGTTTTCTGTCACTTCCCATGTCGATTTCCCAGTTCGACTCATGCTTTCTTTCCACCTTTCTTACTTGCCTTTTCTTTTGGTGCAGTTGGTTCCTTTGCTGCTGTTTTTGGCTTTGACTGCTTTCTTAGCAGGCGCCTTTTCCTTTGTCTACTGGAGCTTCTTCCTTTTGCAGCTTCTTTTTTAGCGGCAGGCTTCTTGGTTACTGCTTTCTTTGCTTCTGGTTTCTTTGGTTCAGGAGCTTTCGCTGGTAACTCCTCTGCCTTTTCCGCTTTTTTCTCAGGAACTTTTTCTGCAGGTGCTTCTTTCTCTATCTTTGGAATTACCTGTTTTCCAGTCTTAAATGAATCTGTAATTGTGGCTTTAACCTTGGCGAAGTGCTCAGAGATTTTTTCAGGTGCAATACCTTGAGCATTGTACTTTGAGAATTTAGCTGTGTATTCTTCGGAGCCGGCACCTAAACTCTTAGCATATTTAGCTATGTGTTCGCCCTTCATGCGTTCCTTAACAATCTTTTCTTCGCTGTGAGGAACATCCACACCAGCATCTAAAACTCCGCTTAAAGCAGCGAAAATTTTGGCGCCTTTCGTTGGAGCAACTAAACCAATATCTAAGATTGCTTCTTTAATGCCGTTAGTTTTGGCTTTTAAACCGCAAAGGAAACCGGTAAGGTAAGCTGCTGGAATGTTTCCAGTTGCTGCTTTCCAACCGTAACTTTTGACGAGTTCACGGCTGTTAGCTGCAGCTAAAACTTCATCTCCATGCGATTTAGCAATTGATATTTGTACTGTAATGTTTCTGTTTGCAGTTCGAGTAACAAGCCTAGGCTTTCCAGAAACAACTAGTGCCTTACGTGCTTGGTAATCAGTTTTTCCTTCGCGTCTGCGTCTTAATTTTACTCGGTAATTGCTGCTTTTTGCCATTAACGTTTCCTCCATAATTCATTAGCTTTCAAGTTACGTTCCAATTCAGCTATAGATTGGAACCTGCCGCTGCCAGCCATTCTGTAATATTGGCTGTATGTTTCTTCAGTTATGATTCTGCTTGCTTTCAACTCACGAAGTTTGCGTCTTAGAGAGCGAATCTTTAGCATCCAAGCCTCTTTCTTTGTGACTTTTGCGTAGCCAGCACCTGTGATGCTGCCTGGTCCACTGCGTCTGCCCTTGAAGCTTTTTCCCTCTGATGACTTTTGCTCTGGATCGGCTTACGCCTTTCTCAGGCTGTGAAACAATGATTTTTTCGTGAATAAGTTTTCTTACTTCTTCACGTGTAATTGCACCTTCAACATCGCTCATACGTTCAGGATTTATCCAAACGCGGTTTTGCCCAATTTTTAAAATTTGAGCTGCTAAACGTCTTTGGCTTTTTAGGTCGGTCATTGTTTTTCTTCTCCTTTCTTTGTTTTAGGTTTGGTTTTCTTTGGTGCTTTCTCTTTCTTTTTTGTCTTCTCTTCCTTGACTTCTTTCGTCTTCAACGGCTTCTTCTGTTTGCGGTTGTTCTTCTGTGACTTCTTCCCTTCGGCTGCTTCCTCTTCTTTTGCTTCAGGTTCGGCTGAAACTTTGACGTTTAAGATTTTAACGTTAAGTTTCTTGGCTTCTGCAATAATTAATGCGCGTTTTCTTTTGCCGACTGTATGTGCGATGCGTGCGGCTTGAGTAGTAGGGTCAACTGTAGATATGTCTTGGGCATTGTAAACTAAGACTTCTCGGTATCCTGATGGATGTAAACCTCTGGCAATTTTTGGTCCTTTGTAGCCAACGCTTACGCCAGCTGGCCAACCTTTAATTTTTCGTCGGATCTTGTTGTCTAATCCTCTGGGTCTTCGCCAACTTACGCTGAATCTATCATACTTCCAGCTTTCAGCTCTAACGAATTTAGGTTTCTTGTTTTTAGCGCGAGCTCTAACTTTAAGTGCTTTTTGTGATAATGATGGTTTCTTTTCGATCTTTTCAGTGGCCATTAAGCAATACCCTCATTTCTTTCGTAAACGTATATGCCGTCAAGGAAAACTCTTGGATCCTTATTTCTTACTCTTGTAGCTTGTTCAATGTTGGCGGCAGTTTGGCTTACATGTTCCAAGTTTATGCCTTCAACAATGATGTCGTCAGGTTCAATTTTCACCTTGACGTCGCCAATTATATCTATGCTGCGTGCTCTTCGTTCCCCAGTAAAGTTTTCAATCAAAATAGATTTGCCTTGAAGTTTTACGGAGATTGGAAAGTGGGAAAACACGATTTTTAGCTTGTATGTGTATCCTTTTGTGACGCCTGTAATCATGTTTTGAATGTGTGAGGCTATCGTTCCTACTAGAGCGGCTTCCTTTTTGCGAGGCCACTTTGCCCAAATACGAATATTTTTGCCGTCGCCTTCGATTGCATATTGTAGCGAAAGAGAAGTCGCGCGTTAAAGATCCTTTGGCGCCTTTAACGTTGACTTTTTTGCCATCTAGACTTACATTTACGTTATCTGGAACTTGAATAGTTTTAGAGATTTCTGGGAGCCGCATAATTACACTTCCTTAATATACGAAGGCTAAGAGCCTTCCTCCAAGATTCTTTTCTTCAGCGTCTTTGTGTGCTATTACGCCTTTTGAAGTGGAAACAACCATTATGCCGACGTCTCTGGAGGGCAAATACTTCTTTTCCCAATTTTCGAACTCGCCTACTTTGGCTGGGTATCGTGGTTTAATTGGTCCACATTTATTGATTCTGCCTAAGAGTTGAACCTTGAATTTTCCAGAGCGCCCATCGTCTATGAACTCGAATTCACCTATGTAACCGTTAAGTTGCATTATGCGTAGGACTCGCCCCAGAAGTTTAGAGGCAGGGCTAATTATGCATTCACGCTTATTTCGCGTTTCATTATTTTTGATAGTTATCAAACCGTTTGTTAAAGTGTCCATATTTTTTAGCTCCTACTCATATTTTTTGAACCCAAGTTTTGGGGCTGCCTCTCTGAAACAGTGCCTACATAAATATAAATTGTACCGTCGAATAACTGGCCCATAAGCGCCGCATCTTACACATGGTCTTGAGCCTTTGCCATATTTCCGTTCTTTTTTCAGTTGCTGTTTTCCCATACATTCATCCTCAGGTTTATTCGATTTGGACTCCTAATGTTTGTTTGACGAAGACTATTGATTCTTCAGGTGTTAACATATGCTTGCGACCGATAGATTGCTGATCTTTTCTGCGAATCTTTACTCGTTGCCCTGGACGATTCACAGATACACAAACGTCCATGCCAAATATGCCAATTTCTGGGTCATATTTTACGCCCGGAATTTCGATGTGTTCTTTTAATCCGAAAGCAAAGTTTCCGTGTACGTCAAAGGAGTTTTTTGAAACTTTGTTATCGACAACTGGCAAGACTTTTTTGAGGAAATCAATTGCTTTTTGCTTTCGCAATGTTACGACAACGGCGATTGATTCTCCTTCGCGTATGCCAAAGTCACGGATAGTTTTTTTGGCTTTTCGTTTGACTGGTGTCTGACCTGTTATTTCTTTAAGCACTTTGTTAGCTTTCTCAAGTGGTTCTCCTGATTTTCCAACGTTAAGGTTAACCACAACTTTTTCAATTTTGGGCTTAAGCATCGGATGCTCTTCCCAAGTCTTAATTATTGCTTCTTCTTCAGACAACTTCAGATGCCTCCGGTACAGCTATAAGCGGTTCAGCTTCGCCTATGGAAAAGATAAAGTCTAAGATTGTTTGGTAACGAGCACCATTCGCGTCTTCAATTACGACTAGGGCTTGACGACGTTTTTTAGCGACAGTCTTTTCGATTTCCACGATTTTTCCTTGTTTGCCAATGTTTTTTCCGCCAGTAATCACTGCCAAGTTTCCTTCCTTGGTTTTTATGCTTTGAACCACTTGTTTTTCTGGCAATGTCATCTTTAGGATATCAAATGAGCTGTAGGTAACTTCATCAGGGTGCTTTGGGTCTGCAACTTTAACAAACAGGTTTGAGCCGTCATGAAGGGCAATTTGTACGCCTTTTTGAGCAGTAGTTTTATCTTCAACTCGAACTAGTTTGAAGGCTGCCTCTTCCTTGCTTATTGGACTCAAAACCAACCCTTTATTGGAGGGCATTATACGGTAATATTTGCCTGCGTCAGGCATGGAGATAACATCCATTATACCGACTGGAAAATCATCTTTTGCAACAACTTTACCGTCAACTAACACTTTGCCTTGAGCAAGTATCAGTTTGCCTTCTCTTCTTGTTTGTGCAATACCAAGCATGTCTCGAAGAACAAGAGCTAATGATAGACAATTATCTTGCGAGTGAGCACCAGCTGAGGGCTTCACTATCCAAGGCATTTCTTTTCTATGAATTGGCCAGAACTTTGGAGCTGGCTTACGTTTCATCCTTGCAGTTTTTCCTTTTTTACCCAAATTATTGTCCTCCTTCTTCAGAAGTTTTACGTTTACGCACGAGGCTTAGAAGCCGATTTCTTCTCTGCTGTTTCTTTCGCGGGTGCTTCTTTTGATGCTGCGGTTTTCTTTGCTGCTACTTTCTTAACAGGTGCCTTTTCCTCTTCTACAGGAACTTCTTCCTTTGCAGCTTCTTTTTTGGCTGCAGATTTCTTGCCTGCTGGTTTCTTTGCAATTGGACCTTGCTCTTCTACAACTTCCGGCATTGCTTTCTCTTCAACTGCGCTGCTTCTACAGGTTTTTTCTCTGTGATTTCTTCAACTTTTGCTTCTGGCTTTTCTTTTGGTTTTTCAGCTTTCTTTGCTGCTTTTGCCTTTAGTTTTTCTTCGCGCTCAGGCTTTTCTATTTCTTTCTTTCTGCCAAGGATATCTTTTCGGCGTTTGTCGTCGAGGTTAAGGTTTCTTATTTGAATTTTGGATGGGTGTACTGAGATGAAGATGTTTGTTCCATCGGTTTTTTCGCGTGTTAATCCTTCAAGATATATTCGGTAATTACTTAGGTCAACACGTGAAACTTTGCCTTCAAAGCCTTTGTTATCGCCACGTTCAATTCGGACTGTATCGCCTTTTCTTACTGGAAGAGTTTTTACGCCTCTTGAAGCAGCAAGCTCGCTTGATAAGTGAGCTGCCATAAGTTTGTGGCGAATGTGAGCAGGAGCGTTAAAAAGTCTTTTACGCTGTTTCTTCGGGTTTTTTATTCGTTTAGTTTCTTGCATTATCTTGCACCTACACTATTATGCTTGAAGCGCTTGCGATTCTTGGCCATCTTTCAGCTGCTTCTCTTGCGACTGGACCCCTGATTTCAGAGCCTTTCATTTCGCCTTCTGGAGTAATGATTACTGCTGCGTTATCTTCAAATTGAACCCAAACACCGTCGATGCGTCTGAAGGTTTTTCTTTGGCGAACAATTACTGCTTGGAAAATCTTTTTCCTCATGTCAGGTGAGCCTTGCCTAACTGAAACTGTTACTTTGTCGCCTACTGTTGCAGATGGGTAACGTCGCAGTCGACCTTTATAGCCCATAGCTTGAATTAAACGTAGATACTCGTGCACCAGTGTTATCGGCACATTTCATTTCTGAACCTGATAATAGACCTCGACTAATTTTTTGTCCGTGTGAAAGCATTCCTTTTGCTACGAGTGCTCTCTGTTTTGCCTTCGCCGCCATTTTACTTTTCCTCTCCTAATTTTTCAACAACAACAAAAGAAACAGTTTTGCTGATTGGCCTGCATTCGGCGATTCTTACTCTGTCGCCTTCTTTAACGTCGATGCATGGTGTGTTGTGAGATGCAATGTGACCGTGTCTTCGTTCATATCTTTGGAATTTTGATGAGAACTCTAAGAATTTTCTGTCAACTATAACGGTTTTATCCATTTTTGCTGTCTGAACTATACCGTCTAGTACACGTCCTCTTATTGCAAGAGTTCCGTGGAATGGACAGTTTCGGTCATCACATGTTTTTTTAGGTTGCTTGAAAGATAGAGACATTTACCATAACCTCTTAATGCTTTTTTTAAGCCGATCCTCTGGTCTTCCAACCAAAAGTTTACCGTCAATTTCTGCAACTGAGCCGTCGCTAAACTGGAAGTTGAAAACGGCTTGATCTTTAATTACATTCTTTGTTTGACCTTGGCTGATCAAAGTGAAAGTATTTTTTGTTTCACCTACAACTATGCCGCCTAAACCAACATAGCCCCCATGGGGACTTCTTGTGATTTCAGCGCCGCTGCCAATAAACTCATATCGGATAATATCTGGAGTTATTTTCATTGGGTAGCTGTCTCCTCAGTTTCTTTAGCTTCAACCTTTTTTGCTGCTGCTTTCTTTGCAGCAGGAGCTTTCTCCGTTTTCTTTTTTGGCTTTTCACTCGCTTCCACAACTACTTGTCTAATGCCCAATTTCTTTTCGTTTTCAACTGTTAATATTTGAGCAATTGTTTTGCGCAGTTCTCTAACGCGTGTTGGGTTCTCAACAGCGCCGCCTGCGTTAATCATGGTTCTTATGCGGGCTAATTCTGCGCGTAAATCCACAAGTTTTGATGCTCTGTCCTCAGAAGACATGGAAACGATTTCTTTAATCCGCATTATTGCCATTATTCTTTTTTCTCCTCAGTTTTTGGTTGATCTGTTACTTCTGTTGCTTTTACTTCAGGTTCTGGCTCTGGTGCTTTTTCAGCTGGAACTTGTGCCTGCGGTTCTGCCGGTTTAGGTGCTACTGGTGCAGCTGCCGGTGGTGGCGCTGGAACGGCGACTTTTTCTTCCTCAGGCATTGCGGTGGCAACTGTGATTCTATCTGGGAAATATGCGTCTGGCGGCATTATTTTTACTCTTACGCCGATAATGCCTGGTTTTAGTTGAACATGAGCTTCGGCTTTTCTTGTAGAAACTAATGCTGGTTCTCCGCATCTTGGGAAGTATCCAGCTCGGAACTTTTCGAAGCGTGCACGTTCGGTTGTTAATTTGCCGCTAATAACTATTTCAGCGCCAAGTGCACCTGCTTCCATAACTTGGTTTAATGCCCAAAAACCTGCGCGCCTAAAGTGAACACCTCGCTGAAGTGCTGAGGCGACTCGTGACGCAATGACATAAGCATTGAATTCTGGAACTTCAATTTCTGAAACTGAAATTTGAGGATTAGAAACTTTGAAGTTTTGCTCTAAGGCTGAAGCGAGTTCTTTTATGGTTTCTCCGCCTCTGCCAATAACTAAGCCTGGACGCATAGCGTAAATAACGACGTGCGTGCCAAGCGGGGTTTTAGAAATGTTGACTCCGCCGTATCCAGCTCGGTCAAGTTTTTTCTGTAAAAATTCATCAATTTCTGTTCTTTTAATAGATTCAGTTATAAAACGTTTAACTATACTCATTTATTGCTCTCCTTGGGTCGGTTTCTCGTCGAGGACTATTTCGACATGTGTCGTGATTTCAAATTTTGGTGAAGCACTGCCGTGGGCTCTTGGAGTGTAACGTTTCTGTTTCATGCCGGGATAAGCTGCTGCATGAATTATGCGCAATCGATCCACGTCTAAACCTTTATTTTCAGCGTTTGCCTGAGCCGATTGTAAGACATCTAAAATTTGTTCAGATGGCTTAACTGGGTACCTGCCACAAAAAGCGTTTACAAGTCCATGACGATGAGGCAGTTTTTTATTGTATCGTGTATAGGGTACAGCTTTCTTTTTAGCTGCAACATCCCGTAAATACTGTTTTGCATCGTTTAGCATCATGCCTTTGATGGCTTTGCAGACTTCTCTGGCTGCTTTATGGGATACCTTAAGTTCTCTTCCGCTGGCTTTCGCTGTTTTTTCTGGATTAAGCATTTCTTCGATTATTGAGTATCCCCATTTTGGCATTTTTACATCTCCGATGCGCAATCAAACACGTAAAAGCAATTTATATGGCTTTCCGTATCAAAACTAAAAGTTTCGATTAAATTGACTAGTTAACGTTCCTGCGAAGGAACAATTCGAACGCGTGAGGTGTACAGTTTTGGATATAGCTTTTCCCTTTTATAGTTTTCCAAAGAAAAGTTATGACTAGAAAATTAATTGACTTAATAGCCGTTTTTGAAACTTAGCAGTCTATTATGCTATTTAATAAGTTAATGAAAAAGGATACTCGACAGCTGAAAATCTTTGTTATTTATAGAGAATAACAACAGTTGCTAATGGCAGCTGTTGTTGTTCTTTTCTGGTAGAAGAAGAAGGAAGGCTGGAAATAGCACCATCCTACTTCTATCCCAGTTTCAGAAAGAAGAAGAAAACCTGCAGGGGCACACTTCTTCTTCTGCTTTTTAATATGGTGCCCTGAGGGAATTGTTGGTTACAGTGTGCCCAGCAAAAAGATAAGACGCTTCTGCGATTTGTTTATGTTTTACTTCATTGTGCTATTAGAATTTGTTAAACGGAAGCAGCTAAATGTCAACAAACGAAAAAATTACCATGCTGCATGGCGCTGGCGGCACAGTCATGCACAACTTGGTCAAAAATTACATCGTAAAATATTTCGGCGGCTTGGGCAACATTGCAGAAGTTCCATTGGAAGCCATGGATGACGCCGCAGTAATTGGCGATATAGTATTTAAAAGTGATTCCCACGCGGTTAAACCGATATTTTTTCCCAGGCGGAGACATCGGACGCTTATCAATCTCAGGCACCGTAAACGATATTTCAGCCATGGGAGCAGAGCCTTACGCTTTGGCTTGCGGGTTTATTTTAGAAGAAGGCTTGCCCATTAGTGATTTGGAAAAAATTCTTGTCAGCATGCATGACACATGCGTTGAAGCAGGTGTCGGCATTGTTACTGGCGACACGAAGGTGGTGGAGAAGGGCAGTTTAGGTGGACTTGTCATGAATGTTTCAGGAATCGGCAAAAGAACAGCAGCCTTAGAAAGCAATCTTAGCAGTGGCAAGGCAAGTACCGAACAGTAATGCTGCTCGCTGGACGCTGGACTCAAACCTTGCCGTTAGGAGACAAAATCATTTTAACAGGAACCATTGGCGACCACGGATTAGCCGTGCTCTCAGCCCAGCAGGGATTAAAGTTTGGCAGCGAAATAAAATCTGACGTTAGACCATTAAATCGCATGCTTCAACGATTATTTGCTGAAGATAGGGGGGGTTATTTCTGTAAAAGATCCCACTCGCGGCGGTTTAGCTGATGCCTTAAATGAGTGGGCTGAAAAATCCAAAGTTGGCATATTAATTCAAGAAGACAAAGTGCCAATTCGAAAAGACGTTCAGGCTGCATGCGACATGCTTGGTTTAGACCCCTTAGAAGTTGGAAATGAAGGCAAATACATCATCGGAGTTGTTCACCGAAAAAGCTGAGGAGGCATTGGAATTTTTGAAGCAAACAGAAGAAGGCAAAAACGCGCAGATAATCGGGGAAGCAACATCAGAATTCAAAGGAGTAGCCATGCAAACAGAGGTTGGCGGCAAAAGAATAATTGCAAGACCCGATCGGTGACCCAGTGCCAAGAATCTGCTAAGCCTGGACAGCCACGTTTTTTGCCCAAACCCTGCAGGTGCCTTCACTGCTGACCATGCATGCGCCAACAGGTTTCTCGGGTGTACAAGCCTTCAGAAACATTGGGCATTGGTTGGGTTTTATTTTTCCGATGATTACAAGGTGACATTCGCAGCCAAGCAGGATGTCTTTGCCCTGTTCTACGTGGACATTGTATTTTAATCGTGCATCGAAATCTGCAAGTTCTTTGCGTAGTTGCAGTGCTGAGTCTGGAAGTCTGCCGATTCCGCGCCAGTTGCCGCCTGTAACAGTGAAGGCTTTATTCATCACCTCAAGCGCTCGAAGGTTGCCTTCAGGCTTAACCACACGGGGATACTCATTCTCCAACTTAGGTGACCCTTCGACATGCTGCTTAACAATCATGTAAACCGACATCAACACATCAATGGGCTCAAAACCAGCCACAACAGTTGGCATCCGATAAACCCGTGGAAACAACTCATAAGGCTTCAAGCCAATAATCGCGCTCACATGCCCTGGCGCAATGAAACCGTCAATCTCCAAGTCACCGACGCCAAGCAGAAGCTCCATGGCAGGAGGAATCAGACGATGAGACACCAAGAAACTGAGGTTTTTCGGCGGGTTCCCAAGCACTTCAACCGCTGTTGAAGGAGCAGTAGTTTCAAAACCAACCGCGAAAAACACAAACTGTTTGTTCGGTTCACGTTTAGCCATTTCAACCGCATCCGAAGTCGCATAGACAATTCGGACGTCAGCGCCTGCCGCTTTAGCCTCTAGAAGCGACATTTTGCTGCCTGGAACACGCAACACATCGCCAAAACAGGTAACCACATTGCCCATCTGCGCTAACTGTACAGCTTCATCAATTTCAGCTGCAGGAACAATACAAACAGGGCAGCCTGGACCAGCAATAACTTCAACGTTTTCTGGCAAAAGACTACGCAAACCAAAATGCGTTATCGTCCATTCATGCGTTCCGCAGACATGGCAAATCTTGATTTTTCCAGCCTTCGGCGCCAAGCTTTTGATTTTTGACGCTATATTCTGCGCTAATTCGGGGTTTCTGAATTTTAGGTTTTCAGCCATGTTGACCGCTCAACTTGCCGTTTATTGTTGGCCAGCTTCAAGAACGCTATTCCATAAACTTAGGGTTTCTTTGGCTTCTTGTTCTTCAATAACTGTAATGGCGTATCCCGCATGAACCAAAACGTAGTCGCCGACTTTGGCTTCAACAAGCGACACGTTAACTTCTCTTAAAACGCCTTGACCAAAATCCACGTTGGCTTTGGTGCCGTCAATATTCATTATTTTAGCGGGAATTGCTAAACACATAACTATCAATTAATAAGGAGGCTTGAAAGGGCGATAAAAAGAAATTGGTTTAAAACCGTGAAAATCCACCTACAACTGCCTGACCAAATGATACTCCGCCGTCGCCTGCTGGAACAGCCTCATGAACCCAAAACCGCAGCCCAGCCGCTTCAACAGCTTCACGCATGACTTTTGCAAGTATCTGGTTGCAGGCAGCGCCACCTGAAAACCCAACATCTTTAACACCGAGCTCTTGGGCTTTTTCAGTTGCCAAGGCAGCTAAACCTCTTGCCAAATAAGCATGTGCAGAATAAGCCAAATCTGCAATAGAAAATTTTTGTTTATTTTCAAAAATTGCCCTCAACATAATTAGAAGTATGAAGCATATCGTCATGCAAAAGGGGATTTTGTTTTAACACATCTTTTCCAGTTAAGGCAACTGATTCAAGTTTCATAGCTGGCTCCCCCTCATAACTTCGTTCGAAACAAACGCCTAAAACAGCTGAAACAGCATCTAAAACTCTGCCACAACTCGTAGTTTCAACTGTTCCAATTCCTTTTTCAAGTTGGTCCAGAATCAATTTAGCTTCAGTTTCGCCAAACGGCAAATGCCCTCGGTTCTGCATCAGCCAAGGTTCAACGTTTACCCCTGCTTTATCGAGCATTCCAGCGGCTACACGAACGGGAAAACGACTAGCCACATCTCCGCCTAAAAGTGGCTGAGGTTCCAGATGCCCAAGACGCATGAATTCGCGTGATTCACGATTACAAAATAGAACTTCGCCACCCCAAGCACCACCGTCGGTTCCGTAGCCGTACCCGTCGCAAACCACAGTAACAGCTTCTTCCAAGTTATGCTCAGCCATCAAAGCCGCAGCATGTGCATGATGATGTTGCACCTGAATGAGGGGTGAACCGTCTGCTTCAGCCATTTCTTGGGCAAGCAAAGTTGTTGTAAATTTCGGGTGCAAATCACAAACGACAATTTCGGAGTGGCAATTGGTTAAGTGGTAGAGGTGATTGGTTGCTTCTTGCAGAAATGTTCGGGTTTCCACGTTTTCTACGTCGCCGATGTGTTGGCTGATGAAGGCTTTGTCATCAAGCAGTACGCAGGCTGTGTTGTTTAGTTCGCCGCCTAAACCGACGACGCACCGTTTCGATTTGGCTTTGAGCCTGATTGGTGCTGGAGCATAGCCTCGGCTTCGTCTAAGAAACACTGGGCGGTTTCCATGAACACGCATGACCGAGTCGTCGCATCGATGGGCGATTTTGCGGTTGTGAAACAAAAAATAATCAACTGTTCCACCTAATGTTTTGAGTGCTTGGTCGTTGTCTTTTACGATGGGTTGGTTTGGCGGGTTGGCGCTGGTCATCACAAACGCTGGGTCATCAACTTGGTCAAAGAGCATGTAGTGCAAGCCTGTATAGGGCAACATGACGCCGACGTTATGCAGGTTCGGCGCAACAAGAGGCGACAAATTGTAGTTTGGGCTTTTGTTTAGCAAAACAATTGGGCGTGCTGAGGAAAGATAGCAGTTCCTGCTCCTTCGAACTTACTTCGGCAAAACTTCTTGCAGCCTTTAAGCTTTTTGCCATGATTGCGAAAGGTTTTTCGCGCCTATGCTTCGTTGCTCGAAGCCTCTCCAAAGGAGCCTCCAGCATAACTGAGGATGCAATATGGAAGCCCCCGTACCCTTTTATGGCAAGCACGTTTCCTTCAGACAACAGTTTGCCAGCTTCACGCACAGGATCTTCTGACATTGATTGGTTCGCCAGTTTTTGTTGTTAAGTAGGCTTTTGGACCACATGGTGGACAAGCCACGGTTTGCGCGTGAAACCGCCTGTTCGATGGGTCACTGTATTCTTTTTGGCAGAAACCACAGAGTGGAAACTCACGCATGGTGGTGTTTTCGCGGTCGTATGGCAAGTCGTTCGATAATTGTGAAGCGTGGACCACAATTGGTGCAGGTGATAAAGAAGTATTCGTATCGTGGGTTTTTTGGGTCACGCAAGTTCAGCGAGGCATTCGTTGCATATGGCTATGTCTGGCGGAATAATTGATCCAGAAAGCTCCGCTTCTTCAGAGCTTTTGATAATTGTAAATTTGTCATATTCATTTTTGCCTGAAAGCTCTAATCAGATTTAACCGAATCTATTTGGGCTAGCGGCGGCTTCTTCTCCTTCAAATCATGCTTAAAATTTTCAATGTTTTGCGCTTCGCCTTCCAAAAGAATTTCGACTCCTGCATCACCCCTGTTGCGAACGTATCCTGCCAAACCATTTTTCACTGCCAATCCGATAGATGAACGGTCGAAAACCGACACCTTGAACAATACCAGTAACATTGATTTTAACGCGCAAAGACCAAAGCCTGCTTTATTTGAGAAACAGGTTTTTCTCTTATATGTTTCGAAGAATAATTTGCAAATTATTTTTGTTATTTTGAAGTTAATTCTTCAATTTTTGCAGCTCATCATTTTTGAAGGGGTTTGGTTTAGGCTTAGTTTTGTAAAATCTCGGAAATGAGGGCTTTATGTTTTTGAAGTTGTGAAGAAATTTGACGTGTTTCTGCGCTGTTTTGACGTGATTTTGCGCATATTTGACGTGTTTTTGCGTGTTTTTGACGTTTTTGCGCTTTTTGAACAAAAATATTTCTCAAATTCGAAACAAAAATTGTGAGTTAAGCCTTCTCTATCAGCAAACGCCTCAAACCTTGCCGGCAGAACTAATAAGCAACGCGCAAAGATAGCTGCCTTACCTTATTCAACATTGAAGTTTTCTCTTATACATTTCGAAGAATTTCCGGCAACATTTAAAACAAACAGACATGCATAGATATGTATGAAGGGCATAACATTTGCAATCGCATTTATCTTAACAGCTTGTTTTGTAATAGGCGGCGTTGCGCTCTACCCGAACATTCTGGGACAAGCAGCAGCTTACAATAACGAATTTGTTTTCGGGTTTTTCCTAGGTCCATTTTTTGTTTTACTGTTTTTTGCGTGGATAGGTGAAAAAATCGTTTTAAAAATACGAAATAAAAAATTGTAGATCTAATCATCGGCGGTTTTCTTTATTGGGCTAATATTCGATTAAATTTTTCGTGGATCTATTCTAATTAATCCTGGGATGCAGTCAAACACTTTGTCCGTTGAGACTATTGTGTGATCCTCTACTTGGTTGAGTGCTGTGGAAGCGTAATAAGCGTCGAAAATAGAGCCGAAGCTGTATTGCCTCATTAATACTAGCGCCAAGAGGTCTATTTCTGAAGTGGTTTCAAGAAAAGTAAGGTTTTGGATGGCAGTGAGTGCAGCATATCGAGCAATTATTTCATCAGTTGTTACGCCTTCCTCTTTTGAGACATAATATAATTCGTGAAGACAGTCTCTCGAAGCGTAGACTTGTGCAAAGTCTCCGTTAATTATCCGAGAGATCAGATTGTTTGCTGTTTCCTTAAGCCAGTCCTCTTTCTTAACATAAGCGTACAACATATCTGTCTCAATAATCAAAGCTGTCGTCGCCTTTTTGCTCTATTTACTGCATCTTTTCTGGCAAGTTTTTCAGCTTCGATCTTTAACTCCGTTCTTTCTTTCTCGGTAGACAACCAGTTTTGTGCTTCTTTTTCTGGTGCCTTTGAAAGGGGTATGGTTATGAAAAATGAGCCTGCAGGTATAACGATAGCTCTGGACTTTTTTACGCCTATCTTTTTTGGGATAGTCATTCTGCCTCTTTCATCAATTTCTACAACCGACACTAAATCCCCAATAATTAACAAAAGCCCTCAAATTTAAAAATTGCCGCAATGAACCAGTTTACACCCACACTCACAGTCAAAGATTAACTAAGCAAACGCTTCAGAACTTTGCCTGCTGAGCTAATAGGTAATTCTTTTCTGAATTCGACTTCTCGGATTGACTTGTAAGGTGCAACTTTATCGTTAACAAAAGCCATTATTTCCTCTGCCGACACAACCATGCCTTCTTTGAGCACGATGTAAGCTTTTGGCACTTCGCCTGCCCATTTGTCTGGTTTTCCTACGACCGCGCACAGTTTCACGGCTGGATGCTCGTAGAAGATGTCTTCAAGTTCGCGTGGGTAAACGCTGTAGTCTTTGGTTTTTATAAGGTCTTTTTTGCGGTCGGTGATATAGAAGTAGCCGTCTTTATCCATGTGAGCGATGTCGCCTGTTAGAAGCCACCCGTCATGCAAAACCAAAGCGGTTTCGTCGGATTTATGCCAGTAACCCTTCATCACCTGTGGACCCTTCACCGCCAACTCACCCGTCTCTCCTACGCCAAGCGTTTTTTCGCCTATTTCCAAATCAACTATCCGCGCGTCTGTGTCGGGCAGCGGCAAGCCGATTGAACCAACCTTCACAGTTCTCATGGTCCTGTCGACGGGGCTACAGTGTGTAACTGGAGACGCTTCGGTTAACCCGTAGCCTTCCGCGAGGAATCCGCCTGTAATTTGCATGAATTGATTTTGGATTTGTGGCGGCAAAGCAGAAGCACCCGAAATACATACGCGAATCGATGTTAAGTCGTATTTCCCTAATTCGGGGTTGGTTAGTAGCGCTGCGTACATGGTTGGGACACCGCAAAAAACCGTGACTTTGTGCTTCTGAATCGCTTCTAACGCTTTTGCTGGCTCAAACCTTGGCATAAGCACCATTTTTGCGGCTAAACTGATGGGCACGGTCATGCTGGTAGTCATGCCGTAAATGTGGAATAAGGGCAACGCCGTCAGAAAGGTTTCTTGGGCGGCTGTACCTTTTATCCAAGCGGCGAAGGCAAGAGCATTTGAAACGAGGTTTGTGTGGGTCAGCATGGCGGCTTTGGCTGTTCCAGTAGTACCGCCTGTGTACTGCAATGCTGCTAAGTCTTCATTCGGATTTAATTTCACGTTGGGAGAGCTACAGAGGGCTTTTTTTAACAAAACCTGAAAAGGAAAAGTGTGTGGAACGTCTGGGGGAGGCGTTTTTTTATAGCAGTACTCGTCGAGTCCTGTTATTATGATGTTTTTGAGCTGTGTTTTTTGTTTAACTTTCGCTATAATCGGATAAAGGGAATCCAGCGCCACAATGCTTTGTGCGCCTGAATCTTTCAATTGGTACTCAACTTCGCGCTCTCGATGCAACGGACTTATGGCTGTTACCACCCCGCCTGCCTTGAGAATTCCGAAATAAGCAACAATAAACTGCGGGATATTGGGCAGAAAAATCGCAACTCTCTCACCTTTCTTTACGCCTAACTTAACAAGGGAATTAGCAAATTTGTTTGAGAGCAAATCCAACTGAGCATAGGAAATTTCTCGGTCACCGAAAACAATGGCGATTTTTTGTGGAAATTCCTTAGTACTTTTTTGCAGGATATCTTGGAGATAAACTCGCGGGATATCTATGTGCTTGGGCACCTCGGCAGGCCAGGCATTAAGCCAAATCTTGTTTTTGATGTGCAATTCAGACCGCCTAATTAGTTAAAGATTAGAAATAAAAAAAGAGTTTGGCTTAAATAGCAATTATGTTAGTTTTAAGTTACATGGACCTATACTGTCTAATATGAAAACCCACATCATATATTAAATTAAAACTTTAGCATTTTACATATTTGCGCTTCACAAGTTTTAAGTTAAGTTCTATCGAATAAAGAATAGGGCAAATATAATGAAACGCAAATTGTTAACGTCAGCAATCATAATAATTTCATTAATCACGTTAAGTTCAGTTTTTGGCATAGTGCAATTTGCTTATGCTCAGCCTTATTATGACGCTTCCTTTAACGGCATAAACGTTACCAATGGCAATAGTTCAATTAATATTTTGAATGGTGGAACTACTCAAGTTTATGATGGACAACTTACCACAATACATGCAACATATCAAAATAGTAAATGTGGTGTTTTAGGAGCTAATATTTACATTAAATTTTATGAAAACAATGCTTTGTTTTATACCTCTAATGAAAACTATGACCTTAGAGGAACCGCCGATGGACGACAATGGACATTTAATCCGTCTGGCCCCACCACTTTAAACTGCAGAGTAGAATTATGGTGGGATAGTTCTGGAACAAACTATTTGGAAGACTCCAAAACTTTCAGTATTCAAGTTGTAAAACTCTTCGTGGCAAATTGGCAACCAACCCAGATTTCCACTGAAAAAGGAAAAACATCAGCTACCGATTGGTCCGTCAGCTTCCAAAATGGCGGAAACGATGTTATGTATAAGGCTTCCATCTCAATTGTTGATTCAAGCGGTCTACAAACATTGCCCATGTCGTCCGATTTAGGGGATATATCAAGTCAGGGAACGAAATCCACAAGCTTTTCAGTTGTAGCACCAAGTACATTATCAATAGGCACTGCCACTGTCAGTTTTACAATAACATACAACGACTTTAGGGGAACATCGCACATCGAAAATGTGAATGCTCCGGTAAATATAACACCTTTAGGAACAAAAATCACCGTTAATGTAAATCCATCAGTGACCGAGAAAGGGGACTCGACTCTGATAACTGCCCAGCTTTTAGATGATAACGGTAACCCATTAATCAATCAGCAAATAAGTTTCTCTATATTTCAAACAGATTTAGGCTTATCAAACACCGACTCTTCAGGAAAAGCAGTAATGTCATATAATGTTAATATCGATCCTCAAACTTGCGTTATAAGTGCATCGTTTGGTGGTAGCACCGATTATTTGTCGAGTACCGGTACTAGTAGTCTCGTCATTAGCTCAACCCCAATTCCAAGCCCAACACCAACACACACATCAATACCGGGGTCGATCGGTCCTAGCGCTAATTTGGTAATTTATATTGCCATTGTAATTGCGATTATTGTCATTGTAGCCATATTAGTTGTGTATCGGGCGACACGCAGAAGAACTAATTCGTCATAAACTTACTGACTCTACTTTCTTTTTGTATAATCTGTAAAGCCCAATCTGTTGCCAAATGGATCTTCAAACTCAACCGCCATTCCAGTGTGAATCTCAAAAGGTTCAGACAGAAACTGTAGCCCTTTCGCTTTAAGGCGCTTATATTCTTCCTGCACATTGTCAACCACGAACCAGATGGTCGGTTTTGTTTCTGGAAACTTGGCGGTGTCTTTTAAGATAATTGCAGGCTCATTATCGCCGACTTTAAACGCGACCATGCCCATGTCTGAGAAATCAAACTTAACAGGCATTCCTAGCATGTCTTGGTAGAATTCTTTGCCCTTTTTTAAGTCGCTGCTTGGAAGAAAAAAGTTATCGTAGTCTTTCATGTTTCACTTCAACCGTTAAAAAGTTATTTGAGATGTCATTGGTTTAAGATTTTTGGTTTCTCGCAAAATCAGGTGGGAAATAGTAAAAATTGGTGCCGGGAACGGGATTCGAGCCCGTGACTTCTGGTCGTAAGGCGCTTGCCCCTTACAAACTCCAGATTATGAGTCTGGCGCCCTAGCCAGGCTAGGCTACCCCGGCACACAAATTGCCACCGTTTTTTGGTGGCTGAAGAGATTTAGTTTGTTTTCCATCATTTAAACTTTTAAAAAGACCTCAAAGATTTGCTTGCTGCGTTAAGTAGGTCGCAAGTAGTTTGCCGTGGATGAAGTTTGAGAAGCATTGCTGGGCTAAATTGAACCTGAGGGTTCAAAAAGTTCTTATTTTTTAACTTGGAAAACGTCTAAAAAAGGCTTAGAATTACTAAATCTTTGTGGAAATGGCTTGGAGCAGTGTGAAGTTTTGAACCATTTTTCCATGAATTTTATGTGCGATTGAACTTGCACGACGTTTTTATGCCGTGAAAGTATCGAGCACGAGTGTACTTCTGCAATTTAATGAGTTTTTGAAAATCTGACCTTTTGTGAAAGTTTAATGCTTCCTTGTTCCTGATTGGGTCACGTATGTTCCAGATGCAGTTCTATGAGAAGCAGGCAATTTCTTCGTCTCAATCTCATTCTCGGAAGCGTGCCATCGTCAAAAGTACCTTTCTGCATCATAAAATAGGCATTTTGTTTTACATAAAACTTATTGGAGCGAAAACATAAACTAGGGTTGGTGAGTGTAAATGTCTTCAGATAACGAGGATTATCCTGAATGGTCAAAGAAACGGCGGGATAAAGACCCGTTTTTCGGTGACATAGATGACATGTTCCGTGAAATGGAAAAAATGATGGATGAAGAACTAAAAAATTTCACGGACAAAGTGCCTAAAGAATACGTTAAGGAACGCAAACTTCCCGACGGAAGCACCGTCAAAGAGCTTGGACCCTTCGTTTACGGTTACAGCATGAAGATTGGTCCTGACGGCAAACCTGAAATTCAAGAGTTCGGCAACATAAAAAAAGGACTTGAAAGGGGCACCTCAGGTTAAGGAAGAACGCGAGCCACTTGTAGATATTGTTGAAACAAACGAAGATGTTCATGTGGTTGCGGAGTTGCCAGGAGTAGAAAAAACCGACATAAAACTTTACGGCACAGAAGATTCACTAACAATTTCAGTTGATACTCCTCAATACAAGTACTTCAAAGAAGTTGAGTTGCCAGTCAAAAGTAAAGGTTAAAGAAGCAAATTCAACCTACAAAAACGGCGTCTTGGAAGTAGTGCTTCCTAAGGCCGAAACAGAAAACAAGCCGAAAGGCGAACCAATCGACATAGGCTAAAAGCTAAATTCACTTTCCACCTATCTTTCAGTAGCGAGTGTAGAAATGAGCGGCAATTCAGAAATAGATACGTTAAACGATATTTGTCGAGAAGCAAAGGCAGAAGGCAAACTGTCAGGAACCAACATAACGGAGACTCTATGAGCTTTTTGGGTCAAGATTCACAAAAGCCTTAGATGCATCTAAAAGAGAATCGGGTGAAAAAGTATGTTTTCAAGCCAAGTGGGAGAATTGTTTGGATTGTTGTTGGAAGAGAGCGGGACTATTTGATTATGCCTGAAGCCGAATTCTGTACGTGTGATGATTTTTACTTTCGGGTTTTAGATAAAAAAGTGCATATGTGTTATCATTTGTTAACGCAGAAGGTTGCGCAGAACCTAAACTGGTTTGAAACAATAGATGAAAATGATGATACTTATGATATGTTGATGAATGAGTGGAAAAAAGCTACTCCTTAAATATTAAGAGGTATAAGAATATGACAAAATGTAAGGATGAATCTCTATGGATTTAGGCGCATACTTCGTAAGTTTACAATATGTCCTCATGGGCTCAATATTTATTGCATTAACCCTGATCTTCCTTTACGTGTATTACGGCAAAGAAGAAGAAGAGACAGAGACTCAATAAATTTCCTTTACTTCTAATCGCCGAAACCGTCCCATTCTTCTATTCATTATTAAAAAGAGCACAATGCTCAAAACAGCAATTATTATTCCAATCAAAATTAGCCAAACAGCATCAGGTCCTTTACCAAAAACAATGGGAAATGGCCCAATAAAAATAACAACTCCAACACTTCCTGAACCGCCTAAAACCACTGAAGCAACTACCAAAACGACTATGCCAATAAAAATCAAAGCTACCCCTAAAATCAAAAAGCCGAAAAGCCTGCTAGACACTTCAATGCCTTCATCTTCATTTTCTTGCGTGCTTCGTAACATGCCGTTCTACCTCAATAGCCAATAGAAAATTACCATGGCAATAATCACAGCTACAGTAAGGGCTAAAGCGAGCACCAAAACGGTTTTGACCGATTTTTTGTCTGTTCCAAAAATTATCGGCACAGGACCAATCATAATTACACCTGCACCCTTCACCTTTCCCTTCCCAGCACCACGCATCGACGCTAAAATGATTGCTACAACAATAATGATTATTCCAACAGCAATTAACGCCACGCCAAGTGAATAAAAAATTGCTGCGTCCACCCGTTTTTTCCTCCAGCGATCCAAACTAAAAAAGAAACAGCGTTTTTAATAAACATAATAAGTAATGGCATAAAATGCAAAAAATTAAAAGCGCCAGCATATCTTTATCGTGTCGGCGCAAAATGACCACTCAAGAAATCATCGACAGCATTCTCGCGAAAAACCCTGAAATTACAGAAAAGCAGGTGCTTGAAAAGCTCCAAGCTGAAAAATCCAGAACAGGCGGGTTGCTTGGCGATGAAACGCTTTTGAGGTTAATTGCAGCAAAATACGGCGTTGAAGTGCAGCAAAACACAATTCATAATGATGGAAATTTATCCATAAGCCGTTTGTTTGCTGGACTAAATGATGTTACTGTGGCGGGTCGATTAGTTGCTGTTTTTCCAGCTCGAACTTTTGAAGGAGAAAAACCAGGTAAATTTGCCACTTTAATGATTGCGGATAATGATGGCATTTTAAGGGTGGTTTTGTGGAATGATAAAGCTGATTTAGTTGAGAAGGGCGAGTTAAAAGTTGGACAAGCAATTCGGCTTCTTCATGGGTATACTCGGCAGGATCTGTACGGCAAAGTTGAGTTGCATATTGGCGGTAAAAGCCAAATTGAAGTGGAGCCTCAAGAAAAAGCCTGCGAATACGTAGCCATCGACAAGTTTGCCACCAAAATAAGCTGCCTAAACAAAACATCTGGAAATGTACATCTTTCAGGCACAGTAAAAGCGGTTTTAGGATTAACCAAATTCACTCGAAGCGATCAAAGCGACGGAACCGTCATGCGGTTCACTTTAGCCGATGATTCGGGAGAAGTGACTGTGGTTGCTTGGAATGAAAAAGCACAAGAACTTGAAAAAACCCTCAAAGCAAACGCATGTTTGCAGTTGGGTAACGCTAAAGTGAAAGAAACCAAAAACGGTGGCATAGAAGTCCATGTTGATTTCACAAGTTTTGTTAATGTTCAAGCTGCTGAGATGAAGTTTGCGAAAATAAACAGTTTAACTGAGAACCTTAGCGCCAATGTTGAAGGCGTTGTTTCAGCGATTCTTGAAAGCAAAGAAGTAACCACAGCGAAAGGCGAAACAGTGAAGTTGTTGGTTTTTGAACTAAAAGATGAGTCAGGCAATAATCAGAGTTTCAGCTTGGCGACAACATGCAGAAGCCCTTAATGCATTAAAGATTGGAGATAAACTGCGTTTAGAAAATGTTTTTGTGAAAAAGGGGTACGGGGACAAAATGGAGCTTTCTACCCGAAGCTCAACGGTTGCCTCGATTATGCCGCCTTAGTTTTTGTTGCTTTTGCGTTTGCTTTTTAGTGCTTTTATTAACGTAACCAAAAAAATCATGTTCATCCTTTGGCGTATTACAATAATTTTCACAGTACTTTGATATAGTTGGAAAAATTGCTTTTACACGGTCAAAACGTTTTTTTCCGCTTATTTTTTCGTCAAGCATGACGACATCGTTTGGCTTGCTGAATTTTTCAATTTTGCCGTCTTCCCGTTTTCGCTCGATTTTTATGCAGTCATCAACCATGCAGTTAGAAACGCATGCACCGCAGTAAACGCATAAGTCCTCGCTGATTCCTACTTCTCCTGTTCCCCAGTAGAGAGCGTTAGTTGGGCAAGCATTAACGCATAACCTGCATTGGCCGCCAACGCAAGTAAATTTGTTTATGTTTATTTTGCCTTCTTTGAAAAGTTCTTTTACGCCTGTTGGTGCCAAAAGTTCTTGCCTACGCTTCTTTTTTGCCTCTTCAGGACTGTCTTCTGATAGCATGCCGAATATGTCGATGGCAGAAGCGTTTTTTTCTGGCATTTAGGGGAATCCCAACTGGAAATGGATTTGTTTTAAAAATACGCTTTATGAATTATAATTACTTATCCCCATAGTTTTCGATTTATAATACATATTTCTTAAGCTTAGGGCTGCAACTTTAAGGTTAAAGTTTTGATTTGGCTTTAAAAAAAAGAAAAGGAAAATTGTTTTGTGTTTAAGGTTGTTTTCCTGAGTATCAATAATACGGCTATTGCTATTGCAATTATGATGGCGACAACGCTGATTGTCATGTACATCATTAAGTCGTTAGTTGTTGCTAAGCCTAGTTGAACTGCTTGCGGTGTGGATGTTACTGTCGCTGGTGAGATAGCGCTGAAGTAAGTTGAAGAAGACGATGGATAGTAGCTGTTCGAACCTTGGAAGTTAGCAATGACTGTGTAGTTGCCAGGGATGTCCGGTGTCCAATTTAAGCCAAAGTGTCCTGTATAATCGCTCGTCGTTGTGCCGATAACCCTATAGTTGTTGTTGGAGTCAAGAACACTAATTGTTATTGGTACACCAGTTATGTTATTTGGCATTGTCTGTTGTTGGTAGACAGCTTCCATGAATTGACTTTCGCTTGCATCAGAGACGCATGGTAGACCGTTGGGGAAGTTAGATTTGACCAACAGTTGGCTTGTGCCCGCAGACGCATCGGTTATTGTGCCTGTGATAGTTATTGGTGCAGCCGTTGTAATTCCCACGCTTGGAGCCTCCACAGTCAAATCGCTTGGACCTTTGCCGAAGCAATACAACTGGTTGTCATAAGCGTTTAGAGACACTACCTTTCCGTAAGCAATAATCGTCGAAGTAACGCTTGTGTCTAGTTCTTTCCATACCAGCGAGCCATCAGTCATGTTTACTGCATATAGTTGTGCTCCGTGGAATAGCGGCGGGTTATATTCATGTCCTCCAGCAAAGTATCCAACGTCGTTAGAAACGCAGCTGCTACTGAAGACCCATACTGGCCATACGTTGTAGGGAGTCTCAATTCCAGATGAACCGCTCCACATTGTCGTGTTTGCATACCAAACCACGGCTCCTGTTGTAGTATTTATTGCCCAGATATCGCCTCCTAAAGCTTCCCAGATGCTAAGACCCTTTCCAAAGTAGGGTTTTATCTGGAATAGGTCGTAGATGTTAGGTGTAGCGCCATTGGTTCCAAACAATTGTGTGTCCCATGCTTTAGTACAGGTGCGTGCGTTGTAAGCTACAATGTCCATGTTAACGTCGTTGCCCATAATATATAGTCCGTCGCCGGCTCCTGACATCTCTCTTGTGTATGGGAGCAGCGCTTTCGTTCCAGGATACGTTATGTTTGTCGCGCTTAAGTATTGACCAGTAAAGGCATCCAAGCTTGCCATAGTGACGAAGCCCATTGTTCCAGCCATAATAGATCCTCCAGTGAATACTAAAGCATCGCCAGTTACTGAAGACAAGCCCAGAGCTGGGGAAAATACTACGCCGCTCATGTTTGTTGGCACATTTACGTCAAATATGTATCCTGTTTGCATGGCTCGTACGGTGTTCCTGTTAAGGTTGGTCGGACTCATAGCGGCGGTTACTCCCATGCATGTCGTCAGGTTGACAGCTGTCACGTGGGTTCCAGTGGTTGTTGCCAACGCTGTTGTTCCAGCCGTCGGATGGATGACTTGTGTGCCAGCAGTGCTGTTCGTGAAATAGCCTATCAAGTCGCCATTGGGATCTTGTCCGAGTGTCAGAGAGGAGCCGTTGACTACGCTCATAACGTATTGCCCAGTTACGCCATCATAGAGGTTCCATTGCGTTCCTGTAGTGTTCATATAAGTTGATGATTGACCTGGACCAGCAATGAAAGTTTCCACCCGTGTCGCATGCTGGAAGAGTGCCTGTAGTCCAAAGCCACGGACCACGAACACCATAGTCATTAATCGTATACATGTAGAATATGCTACCGCAGCGCAACGCGTTAGTAGTGTTTATTGTCCATAGAGTTTCTCCAGTGTATAAGTTCATTGCAACGATGCCGTTATTAGCGCCAGAGCTCATGCCGAAGCTATACTGCGTTGAGTAGAGTATTCCGTTGATGCAGACTGGTGCATACCTTGGTGTGTACTGGAACGTTGACCAATAGTGACTTGTGACTTCTCCTCCACCGTTTATTCCTCCTGCTACACCGCCCGCTAGCCAAGGCTTCGTCCAAAGGACGTGCCCAGCATTTACCGATTCGGTATATGGGTTATAGTAGCCAGAGGCGTTGTACCCTCCAGTTGATGCAAAATCGTTTCCACGTAATCCAAGCCAAGCTCCTGTTAAAGTGTACCAGTTTTGAGAGTTCTCAGCTGATACTGGTGTCTGCCACCATGATGTTGGAAGCGGAGTGAACGGAAACACGTGTTGTACTGCGGGTTCTTGTTGCACTACCAGCGTAGTTGGCAAGCTTTGGCTAGGGTCTTGGGTGATATTAACGTAGCCCATGGTGTTGGTCAGCATTTGTCCTCCGTATCTGAATACAATTGTATAGTTCCCAATTGTGTCAGGGGTAAAGTAAGCAACTGTACCGTCAGTAAGGTCGGAAGTATATGGTCCTTGCGTGGTTAGTTTTCCATTGGGGTCCGTAATGTCAACATAGAAGTTCTTCGCGACTTCGTTGGTCGGAAAGACATTTGAAAGGAATATGCCAAGAGTTACTTGTTGGCCAATGCCTGCGGGATTCGGAAACACGTTGAGATATGAATAAGTGGTCATATGAGTACCTGGTGCGGGAAGGGCGTCTGCATGTATTAATGGAATTGTAACTATAGTCATCGAGAGCATTAGTAATATAGAAATCAAAGCAATCGCGGTTTTATTTTTTATTGTTTTAAAGTTTAATGTTTTCATTTTTGTTTTTCTTTCCTTAAGTTTTGTTAAACGGAAAAGCAAGCTTTCTAATCAAGCCCTCACTTCCGTTCAGGCGGCTATATCAAATTAACTGTATTTATAATTTTGCATAAATACGGGAAAAAGTTTATTAGGATTGTTTGCACCTTAATTGAAACTTTTTCTATTAAAATAAACCAAACGGTTTCATCAGATTTTTACACCTACGAGGACAACACCGGAAAGCATTGAAGGAATATTCTAAATGTTCATTTGCCTTCAGTGTTTTAAACAGCTATTTATTAAACAACTCGTCCATTTTGTTTACAACGTTTAAAAGTTCAGTGAACGAAATGCAACAAGCACCTAATGTACCGATTTCCAATTCGCCCAAACATAGCAACATAGTGTTAGGTATTGTCATGCTTGGAACGCTTATGGGGGCATTGGACAGCACCATCGTTCTACTTGCCTTTCCAGTCATAAATGACAGCCTAAAATCAGACCTAGCCACGTCACTGTGGATTATTCTTGCTTATTTACTCGTCCTTGCCGTTGCAACCACTCAGATGGGAAGAATAGGAGACATATACGGCAGAAGCAAAATATTCAACTCAGGCTTTGTAATTTTCACCATTGGTTCAGCACTATGCGGCTTCTCACCTCACATTTACTCACTAATTGGCTTCAGAGTTGTGCAGGCGGTAGGTGGAGCCATCATGCAAGCAACCAGCGGTGCAATAATAGCGGATTATTTTCCCAGGGAAAAACGCGGCAGAGCCTACGGTTACAACTCACTGGGCTTCACAGCCGGAGCATTACTTGGCATTGTACTAGGCGGAATAATTACCAGTTATATCAGCTGGCAATTCATTTTCTTCATAAACATTCCAATCGGCATAGTCGCAGTAATTGTGGGATTAAAATACCTCAAAGATATAGAAAAAAGACCCGCAACCAAACTAGACCTTGTTGGAATGGGACTGCTTGCGTCAGCATTAGTATTACTGTCTTTTGGATTGGTAGATTTCGCAGCAAACGGAATCAGCGCTTTAAGCATTATTTTAGCGGTTATTGGAGCAGCCCTGATACCTGTCTTCATATTGTATGACCGAAGTATTGAAAATTCCTTAATTGATTTTGAAGCCTTAAAAATCAAGGTTTTGCGGAACGCCATCTTGTCAGCTTTCTTCACCAGCGTTGGCTACTTCTCTGTGATATTTCTTGTAATAATGTATTTGCAGGGAATAAGAGCTCTCACACCGCTCAACGCCTCATTGTTATTGGTTCCTGGGTATGTCGCAGGCAGTTTTCTTGGTCCAATAATGGGCAGACTGTCTGACAAATACGGTTCAAGAGAAATCGCAACATTAGGAATATTCTTTTTAGCCGTAGCGGTCTTCGTTTATTTGACTCTGGGAGCCACTTCCCCGCTCTATATTGTGCTTCTCGCTTCAGCAATTTCAGGCATTGGAACCTCTATGTTTTTCCCAGCCAACAACAGTGCTGTAATGGCGAATGCAAGAGCAGGTTCATATGGCAGCATCTCTGGCTTATTGCGAACCGTACAAAACATTGGGTTAGTCGGCAGCTATGTTTTAGCAATCTCGGTTGCTGCAGCGTCGATACCTAGGCAAGTTGCTTTTGAAGTGTTTGTCGGAACAAAAAGCCTATCGGGCAGCGTAAGCCAAGCCTTCATATCGGGCATAGACCATGCGTTTTACGCTTCTATAGCTATTTTGGCGATTGCGGGGGTATTCTCCTACATTAGGGGAAGGGACGTAAGAAAACAGGCACCCGCTAAATCTTAAGCAGCTATCTAAAGCCTAATTACTTTCCTGCCCCCCAATTAACCTTAATTTATAAATTGTCAGCTTGGAGGCATGGCTTGGGCAAACTCAAATTCGGAGTGTTCCTTCCATTCTACACATTCCAAGCTAAAGAGCCCAACGAACATTTCCATCTCATCCACAACATTGTTTTAGAGTGTGAACGTTTAGGCTATCACTCAATTTGGCTAGACGACCATCTAATGTACAATGATTGGTCTATTCTTGAGTGCTGGACAACCCTTTCCGCACTATCCTCATTAACCAGCAAGATTCGATTGGGAACGATGGTCTCGTGCACCGCACACCGAAATCCAGCATTGCTTGCAAAGATGGCTGCAACATTTGACTTCTTATCAGGCGGCAGGTTAGAATTCGGCATTGGAGCAGGCACTCAACAAGCCGAGCACGACGCGTATGGTTTTGATTTTTCAACATCCACAGTTAGAATTGAGCGATTAGCAGAGTCGTTGGAAGTAATAAGGCAATTTTGGACGCAAGAGAAATCAAATTATCAAGGAAAATATTACCGACTGAAAAATGCGGTTTGCGAGCCTAAACCGTTGCAGAAACCATATCCACCTATAACTGTTGGCGGCAGCGGTGAATTGTTAATGCAGAAAGCGACTGCGCCGTATGCTGATAGGTTTGATTGGGGTTTCTTGCCATCTACTGAAGAGTATAAGCGTAAACTCGGGGTTTTGAAGAAACAATGCGAAGCAGTTGGCAGAAATTTTAATAACATTGAGAAATCCTGCTGGCCTGGCGGGCAAGTGATAATTGCACATAACCATAAAGAGTTAAATGAAAAGATTTCTGAGCAAAAGCCTGCAAATGTCAAGTTAGAAGATTTTAGAAAAAACGTCTTGGCTGGAACGGCTGATGAATGCATTGAGCAGTTAAAAGTTTATGTCGATTTAGGTGTGACCTGCTTTATGCTGTTTTTCAGTGAGTTGCCAAAGCTCGATGGGCTTAAACTATTTGCTGAAGAGGTTATTGACAAAATGAGCTAGAGGTCTCCGCGCGCAATATGCGATAATTCGTGGACAATAATTTCATCTAAACTGTGATATGGATTTTCCCTGACCAGTATGATGTATTCGGCGTCTTTGGTTTCTTGAGCATTAAAGACGCAGGCATCTGTGCCTTTGGCTGGAAGAATTTTGCCCCACTCTTCAATTTCTCGACATTCATCTTCGATGCAGCGCCTCTGATGAATTATGTGCTCAAAATCCTCATCGCTTAATTTGAGTGCTTTAATTTTAGGCAGTGGCTTGCTCGATATAGTCTTCCATGCCTTAATGAGTTTTTTTTCGTTTATTTGTGTAGCATCTAATTGGAAACCTTCAACGCAAACCACAAAATCACTTCCAACCCGATATTTTTTTCATCAAGAATCGTAACGTTCTTGGATTTAAGCGTACACAAGAAATAGAAGTTTTTAATTGTAAAAGTGTTTGCAGTAGTTACAGCACTACAACAACTGCTAGGCATGTTGAGAAGGGAAACGTGACATCTGGAGTTGGGGGCACAAACTAATGTATTAACAACATTACATTTCAAACAAAGCAAAGGAAACACAAAAACAAACGACGTTTACCCACAGCAAAAATAGAACCCTTCGGTTCAACGCAGAACAGTTACCAATACGTCTATGGCAGGGGCATGTGCAGCCTCTGGTAAAAAAAGGGAGCATGTGGCAGCCCTTTCTCATATTTGTTTATTAATTTTGGTTTATTCAATTGAAATTGGCTTGTATCTGGACAAAATGCCTTTTGTTATTTTTGGTAATCTGGGTTTCCAAGCTGCTAGACGTGTGTTTAGCTCTTTGTCGGTTAACTCAACTCTTAGAGTTCGGTTCGGAATGTCGATAGTTATTGTGTCTCCATTTTTGAGAACCGCGATTGGACCACCATCGAAAGCTTCTGGGGCAACGTGTCCGATGCTTCCGCCGTGGGTTGCGCCTGAGAAGCGTCCGTCCGTGATTAAGGCAACGCTTTCGGCAAGCCCCATCCCTGCGATGGTTGCTGTTGGAAATAGCATTTCAGGCATACCGGGTCCGCCACGGGGACCCTCATAGCGAATGACCACAACGTCGCCTGGTTTGATTTCGTTGGCGCGGATAGCAGTCAGGGCTTCTTTTTCTGAGTCATAGACTTTGGCTGGACCTGTGTGATTCTGCATTTTAGGTGATACACCTGCAGTCTTGATAACTGAACCCTTTGGTGCGAGGTTACCCGTTAAGATGGCGATGCCACCTTCTTTGTGAACAGGGTCTTTTAAGGAATGGATGACATTTCGGTCAAGAACCTGTGCGTTTTTGATGTTTTCGCCGACAGTTTTACCTGACACGGTGGGTAGTTTTAAGTGAAGCAAACCATTGAGTTCATTCATAACTGCTGGAACTCCACCTGCTGCATCCAAATCCTCAAGCGCAAAGTCTCCGCTTGGAATCATACTGCATAGGTGGGGAACTTTTCTGCCGATTGCATCAAAGGTTGATAGCGGCAGAGTTAAGCCTGCTTCTTTGGCGATGGCTGGCAGATGCAGAGTTGTGTTGGTTGAACCTCCTAGTGCCATATCCAGTGCAATGGCATTTTCAAAGGCTTCCATGGTCAGGATTTGTGAAGGTTTAAGGTCATCTTTGACTAGTTTTATGATTTGTTTGCCTGTAGCTCTGGATAATCGAAGCTTGAATGCACTATTTGCAAGAGAAGTTGCGCAGTAAGGCAACGACAAACCAAGTGCTTCGGTCATACAGGACATCGTGTTTGCAGTGAACATTCCGCTACAGGAACCGCATCCTGGACAAGCGTTTTCTTCCATCTCAAGCAGTTCACCATTGGACATTCTTCCAGCGGCTACTTGCCCAAGCGCTTCGGGCATATTTGAGTAACTTATTTTTTTCCCATGGTGATGGCCTGCCGCCATTGGTCCACCTGTAACCATTATAGATGGAACGTTGACTCTTGCAGCTGCCATGAGCATGCCGGGGGTGATTTTGTCGCAATTTGAAATCATGACCAGCCCGTCTAAGCTATGGGCTTGAAGCATAATCTCTACGGAGTCAGCGATTATTTCTCTTGAAGGTAGGGAGTAACGCATGCCTTCGTGCCCCATTGCAATGCCATCGCATACTGCGATTGTGCTGAATTCGAATGGTATTCCTCCTGCAGATAGGATGCCTTCTTTTACAGCTTCACCTATAGTTCGGAGATGGATATGCCCAGGAACGATGTTTGTGTAGCTGTTTGCTACACCGATTAGTGGCTTTGCTATGTCATCGTCTTGTAAACCTAATGATTTTAGGAGCGCTCGGTGGGGCGCTTTTTCTATTCCTTTTTTTATTTCGTCGCTTCGCATACAGGTTAACCTTCTGTGCACTTTAGTCACCAATAATTTTATATTTAAAGATATTTCTAAAGCAAAGATTTATGTTTTTAATATTTGATGCTTCAGCAAATATCATACTTTTACCTTCTATTCTGCTTTCTATTTTGGTTGTTTTGGTTCATGTTTCTTCATACATCCTTTTTTAATGTTACGTAACAAAAAACTCTTGAATTATTCATCTACTTCTCCAAGAAGTAAATCGTCCATTTCCTCGTCTTCAGATTCTTGCTCTTCTTCACTTTGTAAGGGTTCTCGATTGCCGTGTGTAGCTTCATACTTTCTTTTGCCCGCTTCATAATTGGCTTTCTCGAAATTCCATAAAGCTTTCCAAAAGCCTACTTTCTTTTGTGGTTGTGACTGTTGAATCTGTGCTTTAACTTCATAAGGCGCGCCGACTTGCTTAAAGGGTTCTGTAGTCAAAAGAAGGTCTAATTCTGGAAAGACAAATTGACCTTTTGGCAATTCTGTAATAACATCTCTGTATTCGCTGTTTCTTAAGAGATTACGAACTTTAAGCTGATAGTCATCTAGGCTTACTCTTGAGCATAAAATTGACATTGTGCTTCTTATCTTAGGGCTAAGAGACTGTAAGCGAAGGGTCACACAAATTAAATGCATTTTCAAGTTTCTAAATTCCGCCTGCATCTTTCTTAAGCGGTTGAAAGTCTTCTTAGCTAGAACTGTTGAATCAAGTAAATTATGCGCTTCCTCACAAATAAACTAATAATTCTCATTACGATCTCTAAGTTTCCAGCTTTAGCTCTCAAGTATTGCTTTCTGTAGATGCTATAAATAATGAACGTCATGAAAGCGCTTATGCGCTCCATGTCTTCAGCTTCGATTAAGAAAAGAACGTCTTTGTTTGTCTTCAGAAATTCCGTTATTCCTTCAGCGTTTGAAACTGTAAAATCCTTAGACCACATGATATAAGATTTGTCTTCTTCCAAGAACGGCAAATTCTCTTTTTCTTGAATGTCACTGTCTCTTATTGTCATGTAGGCTATTTTATCAAATTCCTTGCACCATTTTGGGAAGGTCTCAAATATGATTAAACGGTTCTTGCTATCTTCTCTTATCGTCCGCGCTAAGTGCATTAACAAAGTCGTTTTACAACAGCCTTTCATGCCTAAAACGCACAAATCCCCATTTTCAGCAATTTTTTTTATCAATGAATTGTAATTCAATGCTTCTTTCGGTTTTTGGTTGCTCATTTTTTCACTTCCATCTTAAACTAGTGTGTAATATAGAAAATATGAATGAACTTAAACAATTGCTTCGAATAATTACGCTTTTTGCCATATTTTTCTTATAAATACATGCAAAAACACCAAAAAGCAATACATAAGGCGGTTTCGAGCTAAAAATAATTCCTAATTTTATTTTTACGGTTGCATCGGAAGGAATGCTGAAACTAATGGCAGAGAAAGTATATTGATTGCCAGTTGCAATGTATGGTGAATTCACTGTCTCAGTGATTGGTGTTGTCATCCAGTCAAATTGAACGCTTAAAGAACTTAATTGCAATTGGTCAGGACAATTGCTTGTAAAAGTAATAGTGATAGTTCCGCTATCTCCTTGATAATACGTTGTGCTTGATAGAGTATATGTCCAACTCCATTCATTCGATTGTAAGGCATTTACACTTAGTACACTACATGAAAATAAAATTACTGTCAATAGCCCAATAATAATTAGTAAGACGGATTTTTTCAATTTTATCTACCCCTATCTTGTTAGTTTCACGATATTATCTGTTTAAGTATTTATATTTGATGAATTTTTGATATACGATTTTAAGTTTTTGCATCTAATATTTTTCTTCTTGAAGCTTTTGATTCTAACTGTCAATATGCAACCATTTTCTGCACTTTTCAGAATCATAAAAACCATAACCAATTAAAAGAATAGAGAAGCCAAACAGAATCCAAGAAATTGAAAAAATGAAATAAAAGGCGTTTGTCTTTTCCTCAGTTGAAGTAGCTATGAAAAAGGCACTAAAAGGAAGCAGACCAGTACCATAGACCATCGCATCTTGCCGATGTTTTCTTCCTTCTCCCGTTACTTCATTCATTTTCTTTCTAACTATTTGAGCAAGTGCCGTAACATCAAATAGCATTAGCATTTTGTAAGATTTATGATTCCTGACTTGTGGATAAATCGCTCTTGTTGCAGAAATGAGCGTAAGAACATAACCAAATAAAACAAAAGTTGCTGGAATTACAAGTAACCCTAACTCTGAAAACAAAAGTAAGTTATATGACAGAATTAGAAAGATTGTCACGCAGAAAAGACTCAAAAGATAGTTATCGTCAAGTTTCAATGATACCTTCTCTCTCCAACCTGCCAAGCATAACGAGTATGAGCAATTCAGCTTTTAGTTTTTGCTCTCTTGCGCTTTTTTTGCAAATTTCGGTTGTTTTAAATAATCCCAACACAATATCGCTTAAATTAGTCAGAAGGACTGAAAAAAAGAGTTCAAATAGAAGAAATGCAGGGGTGTAGGTTAGCTCGGACAGACTATTGGCATGCTAAGCCTATGACGTGGGTTCAAATCCCGCCACCCCTGCTTAAAATATTATAAACATTGATTTTACTAAAAAGGTTTTTGACCCTTTCGTAGGTTCAGGCACTACATTAAGAGATCAATTGATTGTTCAAGAGATTTGACTTTATCATAACTTCTCCACCATTTGCTTTTTTGCCACTCTTTCACTTTCACTTAGCTCTCCGCTCCTCAAGAATATCGTTTCAACGCCTAATTTAAATGATATATAAATGCCAAAATGTGCATGGTAGATTTAACGCGTCCATGTGACGCATGTGGAAAATTCATTGGCGGTGGCTTCAAGTATTGTCCTAAATGCCAAATTTACTTATGTTTTCTTTGCACATTTGAATTAATGATGAAACAAACCACATATCCAATAGTTTGCCCTATGTGCGGTAAACAACTTGAGTATATATAACCGCGAAATTAACTGAAATTCAAAATTGAGCAAGTTTTACAAACGCCTAAGTTCCTAAATTCAGCTGGGCTAATTTCATTTCCGCAATAAGGACATGTTGAATCTTTAGGCATATCTAATTTCTTTTGTCTTACATTAGTCAATTTTTTCAACAGCTTAAGGTAGGAATTACGGCAAAAGGTGGTGTATGACGATGTGCCGTAATCCTACCTACAGCTTAAGAGAAAGGACTTGGCGCGGGATAGCTGAAGAAACTTGACTACCCCGCAACCGTTAATTTTTAGACTGTAGAGGTCATAAGTTGATTCCTAACCTTTCCTCTATCATCAAGCAAATTGCAAAATCACGAATCCAATCTATTTTGCCTTCAAGATACAAATTGAAAATTTCTTCTTTAGAGATTAAAGTTTCACTGATTAAATGATAGCATGGTGAATCAGTATTACCTAAGCCAAGTTACGAAATCGCCGCCGCCGTTGCTACCCCCACAGAAAAATCGAACGTAGATACCAGTTTTCAATGAAAGCGTTCTGAGCCTTGCACAGTCAGCCGTTTTAATTAATTTTCTTTCGGCTTTCTCGGCGCAAACTGGGCATTTAGGAGCAGAAACAGAAAAGACGCGTTTCAAATAGCTAGATTTCTGCCGCAACTTTGAAGGAAAACCTTTCTCTGGAATCCAGACTGGAGTTTCACCCTCAATGACAACATAGGATGAAAAACTTTCCACCCAACCATGCTTTTCAAGCGCGTAATCTTTACATTGATTGTTTTGTGCATCAACCGAGTTTATATAATATTTTCCATTCATATCTTTCATTCTAAAACACCTGATAGTTTTATTTTTGACCTAAAATTTTCTGTCAGTAATTGAGATAGTGGTAAGTCGCTAAAACCTGATAAGTCACCTATGTTAAGGGGCATACCTGACTGTTTGGTTTCTTGAAGCATTTTACCAAACATCTTATCAAGAATTGCTTTGCTTTCTGGGTCTCCAATGGCTTCTTTATTTTTTAAGCTAAGATACATTTCTGGGTATGATTCAAAACCTTTCTGTGGAGCGCCTTGACCGCCTTGAGTTGAATTTGGCGGTACGTTACCATATACTTTTTTAGGAATTGATTGTTGTTCTAACCTTTCTTTTTCGCTTATTGCTTCTAGTGTATCAATGTTTTGAATTGTTGCTTCATCCTGGTATTTGGGTAATAAAGCGCTTTTACGTGATTGCAATTTGTACTCTTTCAATTCATCAACTTCCTTTTGAAGCAAAGCTTCTACTAGCCTCAAATTTTTCCTCAATTAATGAGGTGTCCACCTTAATTGTTACTTTATTGGGATTATCAAAATTTTCAGTCATGTTTTATCAACCTAGTAAATTTTTGGAGCGATTACAAAACCGCAGCTTGTACATCTAAGAGATGGGAACTCATCGTTTTTGTCGTTTATGATTCCGTTTGGAGCATTCAAATCCAGTTCCATTAATGTACGTCCGCACTTGGGACAATATTCTAAATTTCTAACATGTTCTATAGGGTCTTTTTTATGATTTACTACTTGTTCGTATGTCATAATCTCACAGCTTAAAGATTACCAAGATTTAACAAACTCTCGGAAATCATGCCGACATTTTGAGCAAACATCTTCTCCCTCAATCGGCACAAATTGAGAGTTACATACGACACAGTTAATCATGGTTTGATAGCGCCTTTTCTGCAAACTCTTTTTTGCGCTTTTCTTTAATTGCTTCAAGTTCTAAAAATTGTTGGTCAATTAATAGGTCTCTTTTAGCATCTGTATCGTCATTTATTCCGCAACTGAATTGTCCACTTATGATGTCTGCGCGGATGTCACCTTTAGCTGTTAGCATGTAGGTAAGAAAATCTCCGCTCTCCATAGCCTTTTGACTAAACGGTCTTAAGGAAAAATGAATTGTTCTTATGGCATTAGGATTAATTGTAGAATCAAACGATTTTAGCGAACATGGTTATCCAATAAGTCAAGGGCTTAGAGTAGACCATTTTATCTACCATGAAAGAAAACATTTTGCCATAATGGAAGACACCAACACTAAACCCGACACATATTTTAAGAAAGATGATAGCATGAAGAAACTTTTGCATTTCAGTGAAGCTGACCCAGAACACAAACTATATTGGATATTTAATTGTACATTTTTAAAAGCAGTCGGCAAAGAAGCTAAAGAGTTCATAAAAGCAAATAACATAATCGTTAATGAGCTGGGTTTTCACGTTGATTACCGCGTGAGAAACGATTATAAAAAAGCCATAAAAACGCTATATACTAGCCCATTATACCGATTGCTTAAGGTAATCGCTAAACCAAAAACCGCCCAATCAAGCTTAAAAATCAAATCTAACGGCAAATTAAGCATATCTAAACCACGTAAAATTAGCCGACCTTTTTTTAGTGCATCATTAAGTAAATCTAAGAGTAAGTATGATAGTATAAGTCAGTGCAATAGTAATCTTAATTCTAATAACCTTAATAGCTCCAATAATCCTAACTCTAACCTTAATTTAATTCAAATAACTAAAACCTTACATGTCCATAAAAGAGCTAGTAAAAAGTGAGTTTGAACAGTATTTAATTGATTGTGAAGTAACAAAAAGCCATTATTTTAAGACCTTGCCTAACCGCTGGAAGGCTAAATATTTGATGTTAGGACGTGAAGATTTTCAAGATGCGTTAATAGACGTTAATTGTAACTGGGCTAATTATTCCTGATGAACCACTATTTTTAGAAGTGTGAAAATTAAAACATATACTTGAAACGGTGTAAAATATGGTTAACTCTAAAATTATTTCTACATCAATAAAAGAAATGAACAACATAATAGCGAGAGAGGAAACAAACGGATTTGAGCCAATAAGCGTCTCAGTAACGCCGATGGGCGCGGTCTTTATTCTTTTTAAAACCAAAACATCGAGTCCTTAACCTTCTGGAATCCTTTTTATACAGAATTTTAATTGCACAATAATTTGTTTCATTACCTAATGAAAAGACAATAAAGTTGCTGATTAGCTCTTAGCTGTTCTGACGGAGTAGGATGCCGATGTGGTTTATAAAAGCGTTATAGAAGGCAGGGGAGTCCTCTATTTGGCTAATGCGCCTTAAAATGAAGAGTTTTGGCTATATCGGTTTGGTCGTGTGTGGTTGTTCTGCCTCGTTTTAAATCGAAGTACCTACTATTGGCAATAGTAGCGTGTTTTGCGGCTGGAAACTTGAGATTTCAAGGTCTCAGCATCAATTATTAATTGAAGATTGATTCAAAAGAAACAGAAATGACAAAAACCAATTAATTAGGGTAATACAATGTACGTACAATTTTATACTAATATGATTCTATTAATTCTACTATTAATGTTAGTAGTGCTTATTTATGGTAGTAGCACGTTAATATTTACAGTTAACAGTATAATGTAGACCTAATTAGCTAAGTTTATTGAAAAAGAGAGTTAATATCTCAAGATTCCAATAAGGAAAGAAAAGAAGAAAAAAATTAAGATTCTGTTTTGTTTTGGCTATCTTCTTTGAATCGGTTAAGGCTAGCCAATACCTCTTGCACATCTCTGGTGACAGCTTGTTTCATATTTTGGATTTCTTCCTCATGTCGCGTTTCCATGCGTTCAATCTCTTTTTTCATTTCTTCAATTTGGCTTATGTTCTCGGTCTTTTGTTGCTCTAGCTCAGCTTTAAGCTCTCCTGTTGTTTCTGGAATTAAGAACGGTATGCATTGTTTAAACAAAGCTAAGAGGTCTTCATTGGGTTTATCATCTTTACCGTCAAAGTTTTCATATGTGCTTTCTATTCCTTTAGGTGAATGACTGACTAACGATTTAGCAATATTTTTGTCATCTGCATTAATTTGGGGTTTACCTAACACAGAACTTAGGATGTCCCTGAAATCATGTGGGCTATAATGCTTATTGACGTTATCGCCAAAAGCTACAATTGAAGCGTTAACTAGCGCATCGTTGAAATTGACCATTCTTAAGTTTTTTTCGGCTTTTTTGCTATGTTGGTTAGTGCGGTAACTCAAGAACAAAGGTGAATCTTGATTGTATTCTATGCCTTTTTGCTTCAATTCTTGTTTGTAGTCTTCAAGTTTTTGAACTGCATATTTGTGCAAGAATCCAACATGTTTAGCTTTTGAATATCTCCCTTTGCCTTGACCTTTCAACCTATCAGCTTTAACGTATATCCAATATGGCACTTGTGAGTCATTGAGAGGTTTCAAGTCCTTCCATTTCAAAAGCTTTAGTGTGCCGACACGAACGGGGCAAGATTCAAGGAACCAAACCAGAAACTTATTTCTCATATTGTTACCCATAGCTTAGCTCCAACTTAGTGCAATCTTCAACGGTTGGGGTTCTTTGTTTGCTTTTTAGTTTCTCAATGTTCTTGCCTGTCTGTTTGCATAAATCTCTAAGATTAGCAGAATAAAAGCTTCTTATCGTTATCATTAGATTTAGTTTGTTGCTGTCTGTTGCTTTAAGGTGAGTTTGTGGATTCTTCAAGTGAAACTCATTCATTTTAAAACCGAGATAATCCTCTAGGGTTTTATCTGCTTGGTTAGGGTCAGGGATTTTATCGCCTTTTTGAAAAGCATTCATAACATCTGCCATGTTAGGCTTTAAGAGAGCTAACTCGTCAGGATTTAATCCTAAATCTTCACAGTAAACTTTCAACCATCCAGTATAGTTATCTCTAGTGACTGGACTATTCTTCATTTTTGCATTAAAGAACGCTCTGCCACTTTCAAAACTGAGAAGCCATGCTAAGTTTGAGTCATCCAATTTAGACACTAAGAACCACCTCTGGGATAGCTAATTTAAAGGTTTTTGGGGTTTCTTGATAGATATTTAACGCTCTAGCAAAAATCTCTAAACTAAAAATTTCTTCTCGAAAAGAAACTTTATATTTAAGGCTAACGCCTTGAAAACAGAGTGACTTTAAATGGGGTATTGCTTTATCCAACCGCTTCCCTAAAAACATAAAATTTTTAGACACCACCCTGCGAGATGGTGAACAAACACCTGGAGTATCACTTGTACCTGAAAGCAAATTGCGAATAGCCGAGCGTTTAGATGAGCTCGGTGTGGACGTGATTGAGGCTGGTTTCGCAGCTGTTTCTGAAGGCGAAATGGAAGCCGTAAAATTAATTGTTAAACAGGGCTTGAAAGCAGCATATCTCCAGCGCAGCAAGAGGAACAAAAAATGATATTGATGCTGTGCTTAAAAGTGGGGCTTCAACAATAAGCATGATTATCCCAACATCTGACTTGCATATCGAATGTAAATTACACAAGACACGGGAACAAATCCTCAAATCGACAGACGAATGTGTGAGTTACGCTAAGAGACATGGGTTAACAGTTGAACTCTTAGCCGAAGATGCAACTAGGTCTGAATTTGATTATCTCGTAAATGTTTTTCAAACAGCTGTCGAAGCCAAAGTAGATAGAGTCATTCCATGCGATACCGTGGGTATCCTAACTCCAGAGCGTGCTGCAGAGTTCTTCACAAAATTGAAAGAGAAAATAAAAGTGCCAGTAGGTGTGCACTGCCATAATGACTTTGGGATGGCTGTTGCCAACACAATTGCTGCTTTAGGCGCTGGAGCAGAAGAAGTGCATGCAACCATAAATGGGTTAGGTGAGCGAGCAGGAAACGCTTCACTTGAAGAAGTAGTTGTGACCTTAAAATCGCTTTACAAAATGGACTTAAATATTAAAACGGAATTGTTGTACGGTACTTCGCAACTGGTTTCCAGATTGACAGGGGTCTATGTACAACCTAACAAGGCAATTGTGGGCGAAAATGCTTTCACTCATGAATCAGGAATACATACTCAAGGAATGCTTGCTAACCCTTTGACTTACGAACCTATTGCTCCTGAACTAGTTGGTTGCAAACGACGGATATCTCCAGGCAAACACTCTGGATCTCACGCAATACGAGCAGATTTAGAAAGTATGGGTCTTAAACCCACTGATGAACAGTTTAAAGATATATTCAAGCGGATCAAAGAGCTTGGTGACAAAGGCAAAACCGTCATGGATGCCGACGTTCTTGCAATAGCGGAGAATGTTATGGGTTTGAGCAAAGCAAAACCAATACGGCTTGAAGAAATGACGTTTGTTGGCGGCGACAAAGTAACCGCAACAGCCTCAGTACGTTTAGCGTTAAATGGCAAGGATGTTTGGGGGGCAGCTGTCGGCGTTGGACCCGTGGACGCAGCTATAAATGCGGTCAAAAACGCAATAGCCGAGGTTGAGCCGATCACACTTGAGCAATATAATGTCAAAGCAATAACTGGAGGCACAGATGCAATGGTTGAAGTGGTCGTACGAATGCGGAAAGGCGACAGAGTAGTCACAGCAATGGGAGTCCGCGAAGACATCGTTAAAGCAAGCATGGAAGCAGTCCTGAGCGCAATGAACGTACTAACAACAGACTACAACAACAAAAACAGCCATTAAATATTTTTTCATTTATAGTTTTTTTCAGTAATGCAGCCGTAAGAGGTAAGACCAACAAAGTTAAGTATTACTGAGATAATGGGTATTAATGGTGGCCTATCTTGGTCGAAGTTATAAGTGTAACAAAAAAGGGACAAGCAACAATACCCAAAAAATTAAGAAAAAAATACGGAATCAAAGACAAAATTTTGGTAGAAGACAATGGAAAAGAAATAATAATAAAGCCTCTTCCATCGCCAGATGAAGCCTATGGTTCATTAAAATCGATGTTCGAAGGAAAAACAGCAAAGGAATTACTCGAAGAAGCAAGAAAAGAAGAGATTGCGCAAGATGAGAAGTGGATTAAACGTGCTAGAGCGGCTAACCTTTGACTCCGAACCTATTTTAGCCTTCTACTTGGGTGAAACAGGCGGCGAAATAGTCAACGAATTTCTTAAGAAAATTCAAAAAGGCGAAGCTGAAGGTTACATAAATATAATTAGCTTAACTGAAATTTACTATATTTTATCAAGAGGAAGCCCTTTGGTTGCTGAAGAAACCCAAAAGGAACTGCGTTCATTCGGTCTCAAAGTTGTTCCAATTGAAGATAATGGTCTATGGCGTGAAGCTGGAAAAATCAAATGCCAAACATTCATTGTCGCTTGCAGATGCCTTCGCGGTGGCTACAGCTCGAAGCATAAATACCAAACTTGTAGTGGGCAGTGACAAAGAATTTAACAGTTTAGATGTTGAACTTTTAAGAATACGTTGACTCTATGCGCTTATTTTTGGGGGTGCACGTACCCGGCGCCTACCAAGTTTAACCCTCAACGCAATACGGTATAGCTTTCGCAGAGATTTCACCAGCTGCTCCAATGTTGGCGCAGAAGAGTAAATAAGCGGTATCTGCTCGTACTCCGCAATTCGTATAGCTTCCGCATCAGGCGGAATTTTATGAAAAACCACAATTCGCGGTTTAAGACTGCTAACGCGGACAATCATCATGGGCAAGGCTCCGGTTTCTACATTTGTAAAAATCAGTGCCCGCTCAGTCGTCGCCCCGAACAGCTGCGCATACTCCGACCCTGAATACGCTTCAACTGCTTTGGTGCTGTCAATAACTGTGTACCCGTTAACTTCTTTAACGTACTTGTCCTTGACAGCTACAATTTCGCCGCTAATAGCCTTGCATAGGTACTCAACCCGCACTGGTATGGGGAATTCACGTAAATCGACAACAGCCATGCTTGGCGAACTGGTTAGTTTTGCGAATTCTCTGATAAAGCGGCTACCTTTTGTTTCGTCAATGTGCAGCAAGCGAGAGCACGAATCTTCGGATGAATTTGGCGCCTGGGCTTTTTCGTCGTCCGCTTTCATAGTCGCTGATCACTGTTGAAGAAGACAAACCCATTGTTTCCGAAAGTGTCATTTGGGAAACGGCGAAGAGTTCCCGCCATTTTCGCATCGTTGAGCCTGGTTTGCTTGAAAGAATTATTTCTCCAGCAATTCTTCTTCGCTAAAACTTCTCTGAGACCAGGCGACACAGACATGAAATAACTCTCCTGCTTTTACTGTTCCCTTTAAGGTTGAGGTATAAAACTATACCGCTTCTTCGCTGAACGTCATCCTGAAACTAAACTGAGTGGCAAAATCTATTAATGAACTTTTTGCCAAACCACTAGAGTACATTATTTAGTTCTGATTAGACACTAAAATCCAAAGGTGGGATTCTGAATTGATTTATTAGGAAGTTTGCCGTAGTAATGCAGTAACGTTCCCAGTCCAAAAGACAAAAAGAACGTTACTACCGCAATAAAAACAAAAAAAGGAGTTGATATATATGGCAGAAAAACCAAATGATGTAATCTTCGTTGGAAACAAACCACCAATGAGCTATGTACTCGCTATCATAACAGCATTCTCTTCAGGCGCAGGAAAAGAAATAACCCTAAAAGCAAGAGGACAAGCAATAACCACCGCCGTTGACGTTGCAGAAATTACAAGAAGCCGCTTCCTAAAAGACCTCAAAGTAACAAAAATTGCAATCGGTACCGCAGAGATGCCACCAAGAGAAGGCGAAAACAGGTCTCGAATGGTTTCAACGATAGAAATAACTCTTACAAAAGAGTAAACCATGGCGAACAAAAAAATTAACCTGGGAGTTTTAACCTCTCCAATCTTTTTACATATAAAATTTTTCGCGATTATTTTTTCAAGTAGATCTTGATTTTCTCAACAATTTCTGTGAAAGCCTTAGCCGCAGTTGAATCTTTATGTTTAATAACAAACGGATTTCCTTTATCAGAATCCTGACCTACTGTGGGATCAATCGGAATGCTGCCTAGAAAAGGAACACCGACTTCTTGAGCCATCTTTTTTCCGCCGCCTGACTGGAAAATCTCAGTTTTTTTGCCGCAATGTGGGCAAACAAATCCGCTCATGTTTTCAACAACGCCAATAATCGGCATGTTTAGTCTTTCAGCGAAAGTAATTGCTTTCTTAACCACCGAACTAGACAAGCCAGTAGGCATCGTGACAATTACAACTCCATCCATTTCTGGCAAAAGCTGAGCAATGCTCAGAGGTTCATCTCCTGTTCCAGGAGGCAAATCAATAAACAAGAAAATCAAGTTCTCCCCAAACAATATCTGAGAGAAACTGGCGGATCGCTTTCATTTTTAATGGACCACGCCAAATCGTCGGGGCATCCTCAGACAAAAAGAAGTCAATCGACATAACCTCCATGCCTAGAGGGTCCCTCGACTGGATAAGCCCCTGATGGACCAATCTTAACATGCTGCCCTTCTAATCCAAGAAGCTTAGGAACACTCGGGCCATGAATATCAGCATCTAAAATGCCAACTTTGTTTCCCATCTGCGCAAAAGCTGCCGCAAGATTCACAGTTACAGTGCTTTTTCCTACGCCGCCTTTGCCGCTTATAATTGCGATTTTATGTTTAATTTTGCCCATTCTATCTTTTAGGTTCTGCTGCTCTTCTGATTGTTGTTGCTTGTAAGCTTCAAGCTGAGCCATGTTTCTCTCTAAAGCCATTAAAACACCAATTTGCACGAGTTGCTAAGTTTTGATTCTTAAGTAAACTAAAATAGTTTATGGTTACCTGACTGGATCAGCCCAGTTTGTAGCCTATTTTCCGCAGAAAACTCACGCCGCTCCTTAATGTCTGCTTCAGTTTCTATTCCTTTGCTTTTTAACCCATCGACAACCCCAATAATGCCTCTTCCCTGAGCAGGTTTCAGCAATTAAAACTTCTAGCGGATTAGCTGTGGCAGCGTAAATTGTGCATACTTCAGGCACCTTCTTGATTTTATCAAGCACGTTAAGTGGATAGGCATTTTTGATATAAACTAGAAAACTGTGACCGCAACCAATTTCAAATGCTTTCTCTGCCGCCAGTCGCCGTAGCTCTTCATCGTTTCCTTCATGCCTAACCAAACAAGGTCCTGAGCTTTCACAGAAACCTAAGCCGAATTTAATGTTTGGCACAGAATTAACCATTGCCTCATAGAGGTCTTCAGCGGTTTTTATGAAATGTGCCATGCCAATAATGATGTTGCAATCTTTTGGCGGGTCAATTTTGACTGTTTTTAACTCCAAAGGTTGAACCTCCATAATTAATGATTTAACTGCACTTTTAAAAGATATTACTCTATGACTGGGTTTGCTGCGAACAAAAGCTAAATATCATTGATTAGTTTATCAATTGGGAAAAGCAAGGGCCGGTAGTTCAGCTGGTATGAACGCTTGACTTGCACTCAAGAGGTCGGGGGTTCAAATCCCCCCCGGTCCACTTCACTTCAACCTCAATTCAGCTCTATTTGACTAAAATGATCATTGTTGGAGGCTTAATGCTCTCTGGGTTGCTGTTGCAGACAATGGTTTGCTCGTCTTGGAGCAATTGAGATAGTTTACAACCAAAAAATGCAGATATGTCAGCTGTCTGAAGAATGCTTCTCAATCATAGATCTCCAAGAAGAAAGGAGTTCTTCGCGGCTTGCTTGCAACTCCAAAGTTTGTTCCTTTTTGGTTTCGATCAACAAGTCTAAAGTTTTCTCGATCGATAACGCAACCGAAAACCGTGAAGGACGCTCAAGAGTAGTCTTTACTATGCCTTTCCTAAACAGACGTTTCAGGCTTCTGTAGAGTTGCTGCTTGTGAAGTTTCAGTGCTTCAGTTATGTCTGCAGCTTTTTGGAGACCTTCGGTTGTGAGATAGAAGTAGACCTGGGCGTCTGTTTCTGTGAACCCTAAACTTACGAGTGTTTTGAGCATCTTTTCTTTACTCAATCGAACCGCACCCTTCTAGAAAGATGAAACTGAAAAAAAGAGGAACGAAATTTGTAAGCTCTATGTTTGTTAGAGAGGCCAGTCGCTAATTAGGCCGAAGTGGCGTACGACATAACCTGTTGAAACTCCACCCATTGCAGCCCCGTCGCCGTGTACAATACTGAACATTTTAGTACCGCTCAGTTGGAAATTGCCAAACTCTTCCCAATGACTGATGTCCATAGTGGGAGAGAGAATTAAGCCACTAACTTTCTCTTCTGCTCGCCCGTTCAGAATTGGATGCCCAGGCAAGTTTTTGAAGGTAAGCTTCTCCTGAATTATATCCAAGCCATATCCCGTAACATAATTGAGTTCCATATGGCCGGTATAACTGTAGTCGAAATCCTTAGGATAAGTATATGCCACCCCGTTTATTGTGACGCTTGCCGATACTATAGCTGCATCTGTGCTGTAGATTTCTTGGACGACGACTGGGAAAGCGCTGGTATCCGTAAGAGTATTGACAACACCGGCTGGGTTAATGCTTACTCTAAAGTCGTAGATCACATATTCTTGCTTGGGTTTAAAGAGCAAACCTGCTTGGGACAATGATATCATCGATGAAGTCATGAGTATAGTCGTTAATACGATGATGCAGATCAAAAGAGTCTTCTTTTTCATTTTTTCTCACCTCCCTACCAGATTAATGCGAAATTCGGTTCAAACCATCAAAAAACAATTAAGCCCATGAGGTCACTTAAACTTGTACGAGTGACAAAGTCTATCACCAACAACCATTGGAGCAGCTGGTTTGAGCGAGGAAACAATAAAAAAGGTTCTCATTAATTCTGGCTTGACCGAAAAAGAGGCAGAGGTGTACATTTTCCTCGCCAAACACGATGCGATGAAAGTTAACGAAATCGCCAGACTTCTTGGGAAAGATAAGGCGCAGGTTTTTCGCATTCTAAATAGGCTTCAAGCCAAGGGTTTTGCGGAGTCAACTGTAGAGTTTCCCACACACTTCACAGTAGTTCCCTTCGAGAACATTCTAGATTCTATTATTGGAGCTAGGCAAAAGGAAGTTGCCCTGATAGAGAAAAGCAGGAAAGAACTTCTTGACTACCTAAAGAAAAAACACAATACAGAGTTAGAACCTTCTTTAGAAAAATTTGCTGTAATCAAAGGAAACAAAAGAATCTACTCAAGAATATCTAAGATGATTCTAGATACTAAACATCAACTGTTAACAGCAACCACTGTTCCAAGCATGATGCGTGCTGATCAATTTGGCATTTTCGATGTGGCCTTTAGTCATCCTTTGAGGTCACAAATTACGTATCGTTTTCTCACCGAATTGTCAGAAAAAAATCTGAATATCATGAAAACAATTCTCAAGAGAACATCTAAGACCAACTTCAACCTGAAGGCAAGAAACCCTGATTTAGGTTTAAGCCTTTTTCCCAGAATGGTTGCAAGAGATAACGAAGAAATATTGTTCTTCATCACGCCAAGAACGGAAAAGGCAGAAAAGGATGACGTATGCCTTTGGACGAACTGTAAGTCTCTGGTACAAGCGTTTACGGCTGTCTTTGAGGATTTGTGGATCGACTCCACAGACATAAATATGAAAATTTCGGAGATTGAAACTGGTAAACCAACACCGACAACACGCGTTATCAGTGACGCTCACACTGCCCTTGAGACCTACAATGAGGCTCTAAAGTCAGCTCAAGAGGAAATCATGATGATGATCTCTTCAAAAGGTCTCATTGAATCTTGGAAACATATTTCCCTGCTGAGAGAACAGATTGAAAGAGGAATCTCCGTTAAAATTATGTCGCCCATAATCAAGGAAAACTTGATTGCTGCTCAAGAACTAATGAAATGCTGTGCTGTCAAGCATGTGTCTACAAGCTACTTTGACACTGTAATCGTTGATGGAAAAACCCTCTTCCAGTCTCAAGTTTCCCCCAATCAGAAATCCGCCTTAACGCGGCATTTCTATACTGATGATTTTGAATACGTGGAAAAGACTAAAAAGATGTTAAATGAAGTTTGGAAAAAAGCATCCGTTCCTTCAGTCATCACTCTGGACTCTATCCTGAAACCGCCTATACGTGCAAGCACTCCTCTTCGTGAAGAAGAACACGTTTGGTCCAAGCCAGATGGGGCATACCAGAAAATGATCCATGAAGTCGTGGAGAAACCGGGTATAATCACCGAAAAAGACATTTTGAACACGATTGGCAACGCCAAGAAATGCCCAGGCAAAAACTGGCTCAAGGACATAACAAGAGTCTACGGTAGCAGCGGACACGCCGTTATCCATCCGCCAGACAGCTTTAACCTGCCTGATATGATGATTTGGGTCAACCATTTCAACGAGCAATCCCAGCAAGGTGGTGGTAACAGGCTAGTGGTTTACTTGTGGCTTGAAACGCCAAAAGGCTATGCTTACGTACCAGCAGCTATCGTTACAGACAATCCCAGAGCTGTAGAGCTTGAGAAAACACAAAATGCAGGCACTCCTGCCGAAAAAAACGTACATCTCGTCAAAAAAGACGAGCTCCAGGTACGAGTTCAAGGGAACATTGTTTTCGCTGGATGGACTAAGCCTATCCCGCTTCTTTCATCACTTAGTCTGCCGCCTGCTTGCATACTGCTCGAAGGCTACAGTGAACTCAGAAGCGGGGTAGTTGAGTACATGCTACCTTCCGGCGTAAAAACAAATATTGAGTACAATGGTTTAGACGCGTTCGTAACTTTCTTTCATCCTGCGTCAAAATATTCCGGCCCCGGAACTGAAGGAACAATTGGCAGAGATATAGTTATAACCATGTACCCACCTCGAGCAAGGGAAGCGCGTTAGCAGATTATAAAAAACTAGGTGATTGGATCTATCCAAACTTAAAAACAAGAATTTTGTTCATATCGCAACGAGACTTCACTCTGCACTTCGGTGTGATCGCTATTTGCGTTTCCGGGTATATTCCTTTGGTGTTATCAACTCTTAAGCATTAAAATCGAGAAACAAAAGAAAAAAGAGGGCAGGTAATGTCTCCATTTGATAGTAGGTTCAAATCCCCCCGGTCCACTCTTGTCAAAAAAGTGATCTTCTCAATTTTTTGATTATTCATTTATTTGCTGAAGTTCTGGACAAACCTAAGGAAAGGAACGCAATCGCAAATGCGCTTTTCGCAAAATTGAATAGAGATCATATTTTAACCAAAACCTAGTCAGCCCCATATCACACACCATTAATTCTAAGGGGGTTTGCTGAGGCTCTGGACAAACTGAAGGAGAAAAGAATGGAAATGAAAACTAAACCATTCTTAACCGCGACTACATAAATATTATCCAAAGCCCACTCAGCCCCCAATCTTAAACTCATATTATTTTAGTCCCAAAAAAAGGGAAAGGAAATTTGTTTTGTTAAAGTGTTTATGGTCGTTTCCTAACTGCTACAAGTAGTAGAGCGCCGACTATAGCTACTGCAACTATCATCGCAACTGCTGCTGCAGCAATGTACATTTCAGTTAAAGGCAAAGGATTCGATTGCACAGGATACGGAGATACTGTTGGTGCTGGAGTGCTGGCATAGATGTATGTTTCAGCTGACGATGGATAATAAGAGTTGGAGCCTGCAAAGCTTGCATAGAGTGTATAATTGCCTGGTATATCTGGAGTCCAAGTGAAACCATATTTACCACTAGCATCGGATGTTGTCGTGCCGATTTGTCGGAAGTTATTGTTAGAGTCAAGAACGCCTAGTGTAACGGTGACGCCTGTAGCATTGCTCGGCATTACTTGGTCTTGGTAGACATATTCCATCCACTTGCTCTGGCTTGCGTCAGAAACACATGGAAGCCCATTGGGGAAGTCTTTTGCAACCTGAGACTGCTGTACACCAGCGGAAACATCCATCACAGTGCCCGTAATCGTTATCGGCGTAGCGGTTGTCACTCCAACGCTGGGGGCATTAACAGTGGTAGAGGTTGGTCCCTTGCCGAAGGCATATATCTGATTGTCGTAACAATTCAGCGTCAGCAGAGTGTTATAAGCAATTGAAAGACTAACATCGTAAAAGCCTAATTCGTTCCAGACTAGCTCTCCGCTAGTTAGGTTCACCGCGAGAAGTTGTGCACCATGGAACAGCGGCGGATCATACTCATGACCTACAGCACAATAAGCGACGTCATTTGAGAAACACAGGGTACCAGACCAAGGCCACAACGGCCAGACGCCGTATGGTGATTCAAGGCTTGGAGCTCCAATGAGAGTTGTTGTGTTGGTATACCACAGTTGGTTTCCGGTCGTTGCGTTAAGAGCCCACATGTCTCCGCCAAAGCCCTCAATAAACAGCCTGCCATTTGCTTGTCCGATGAAGTTTATGCCACCAAGTATTGAGTATACGTTTGGTGTTCCGTCACCGTATGGAGTTGTGAGAGTTGTCTTCCATGCTATGTTGCCGGTGCTTAAGTCGATAGCGTCGCATTTCCAATTTTCCATGTTAACCAAGACCACGAGTCCATTTATGACGATGTATTGATCGTTAGTAAAGGGTTGTAATGACTGACACTCTGGATAGGTGTAGTTCTTGCACATTAGTACTTCGCCGGTAGTTTGATCCATGCCACACAAGACTATATAGCCTGGCTGTTGATTTGCCATGTGAATGATTCCAGAAGTCAATATCACTGAATTGCCAGTCAGCGCACACCATGGGGATATACCTAAGTTGAGAGGGGGGTTGTTTATAGGTACGCCGTTAATTTGGGTAGGTACTGGTTTCGCCCACATAACTCCCAACCCGAAGTTAACAACTGCATTTTGGGATGGACTCCATTGAAAACTACTGCCACTTTGCCAGAGTGCTTGCGACATGTTGAAACAGCATAGGAAGGGTTGGCTTGCAGTGATGTTTACCGTCGCTTTGAGACCTGCTTGATTATAGATGTTCATTGTGCCAACAGTACTGTTGATGTAGTAACCTATCAAGTTTCCATTATCATCCGTCTTAAGCGTCAGTGAAGTACCGTTAACAATGCTAAGGACATAATTGCCAGTAAAGGCAGAATACATGTTGTATTGTGTTCCAACATTGGCTGGTTTAGTCCCGCCAGTTTCGGATGCTGAAAGAGTGCCGACAGTAATAAGGTATGGACCAACGACGCCATACATGTTAGCTGTCTTCCATTCGGTTTCCATTCCGCATTGCAACACACTAGTTGTGTTTATTGTGAACAGTGTTTCACCTGTATAGAGGTCCGTGCAAACAATGCCAGCTGAGTACCCTTGTGTTTCTGCATACCACGTAGAATACATCCTGCCATTCATTATCACGGGGGCATATTGAGGCATGTACTGCCTTGTTGACCAGTAGTTTCCTGTGTCTTCTGTTCCGCCTGCGGCTCCACCAACCACACCGCCTGCGCACCAAGGTTTAGTCCAGAGAACGTGCCCCGAAAGTACTGAATCAGTGTATGGATTGTAAGTGCTCGATTCATTGTATAGCCCAGTTTTTGCTGACCCAACTAATCCGGTTCCAAGCCAAGGACCCATGATCTTGTACCATTCTTGGACGTTTTGCGCTGAGACTGGGGTTTCCCAGTACTTTGTGGGTAGCGGTGCTATTGGGTATGAACTTTGAGTTATCGGTTCCTGTTGCACTACGAGTGTATAGACTTCACTTTGGCTGGGCATCTCTTTAAGGTCTGTAAATCCGACGCCGGTTGTTGTTGTTTGCCCCCCGTAGAAGAACTGGAAAGTCCAATTGCCGACTTTATCTGGAGCAAAGTCAAAGTGGGACCCGCCTGTTGCGTCGCCTGTGTATGGACCTCTGGTTTCAGTGCTACCGTCTGGGTTTGTGATTTTGACAGTCATGTTTGTTGGTCCTTCACTGGATTGTATCGGTACTGCTAGGAAGAAGTTGACGTTTACTGTTTGTCCAACGCCGATAGGCTTGGCATTTTTACGGTCGCTTCCTAACTAATATCAGTATTAGAGCACCAACTATAGCTATTGCAACGATTATAGCAACTGTGCTAGCTACGAAATACATTGAGTCGTTGGATGACGCATTTATTATCGGAATTTGTGTTGGGATTGCTGTGTCGACTGCGAAGCTTGTTTCTGAAGATGATGGCCAGTAACCATTAGTTCCAGCGAAAGAAGCGTAAACCGTGTATTTCCCTGGTATGTCTGGTTTCCATTGGTAGCTGTAAGCTCCGCTGAGATCAGTTGTTGTAGTGCCGATAGTTCTAGAGTTGTTGTTAGAGTCCAATACACTAATGGACACCGTAACGCCGGTTGCGTTGGTCGGCAGCGGTTTTTGCTGATAAACATAACCCATCCAATCTTTCATACTATCATCAGATGCAACTGGAACACCATTTGGAAAGTCAGCTGCTTGCTGGCTCTGCTTTGTACCAGCAGAAATGTCAGTGACTGTACCTTTGATTACTATGGATGCCCCGAATGATATAGCGATGTCTGGCGCTGAAACTGTAGTAGCACTAGGTCCTCTACCAAGACTGTACACTTGACTGTCATATTCGTTAAAGAATGTTGAATAGCCATCTGCGATAGCGTAGCCTGGGGAAGCAGAGAATGCACCGGTGAAATCTGAAAGAGACCAGATTTCTGTTCCATCAGTTGCATTAATGGCACGCGCCAATGCACCCTTGTAGATTGGGGCAGTGATAGTGTGCTCACAGGTAACCGTGTATATTATCCCGTTGCCTACATCAGTTATCATTGTTGGATAATTACCGTAAACTGTGTTAAAGCCGCTGTAAGTGCTGTTGCCTTCTCCGCCATTACCATACGTCCACAATAGGTTTCCATTCGTCAAATCGTAACAGTAAAGTATCCCTGCCATTCCATCGCTATAGAGTCTCCCGTAAGCAATTTGGTTGTCTAAAGAGCCAGGTCCTGGGCTACCATAATAGTCCCAGTCAGCTTGAGACGCAGTTGGACCCCATAATTTCTGCCCTGTTGACAGACTGTATCCAACATATTGCATACCTTCTCTATAGTTTTCAACGAAGACACCAGTCTTCAGATCTGCTCCGGCAAATATTACAGTAAGGTTGCCTGGTGGGGGGTTATATGTCTGCATCCACAGTATCGAACCAATTGCACCCCTAGATGCATTGAGGTTAACGGCGAAGTATGTGTACGGAGCCCAAGTTGCTGTGGGTACTGAACTTGGAGATATAGTGGGGTATGTGCCGTTTCTGCAAAGTAACATATTTCCGTAGAAAGCCGCAAGTATTGTAACGGGATTTGCTCCGGGACTTGACCCAATTGTGGTGGCACCCATTGTGTTGAGCCATGGTATGGAAGTGTTCCAGTCATAACGGCATGTAGATAAACTCGAATTTGAAATGCTTGCGTCGACTATTAGGGTTCCAGTGAGAGTTGAACCGACTACTGACCCGATTGTAACAGTTGTTCCAGTCATGTTTGTAATTGCTGGTGATGCGGATCCAGAGATGAAAAATAGTTTGGACGAGTTCCATTGACCCAAACGCCAATCAGGATCATTAATGGTACCTGCGTTCGCCATGACGTATTTCAATTGTTCGCCTTGTGGACCGAGTACTGTTGCGCCTGTGGGAACGCCAGTTACGTTGAACAGTGGGTCTCCAGTGTATGCATCAAAAGCGCGGGCCCATCCAGCAGTGAATAAAATTCCTGCATAAACGCCGTGGTAATTGGGGGTCCAAACGTTATATATGTAGCCGAATGAAAGCTGAGGTACATCATCTCGAGACCAAATAATTTGTCCTGTGCATAGGTCTTGACAGACAGTTGGCCCTCCAGTTCCTGCGCTGGGCGCCCAGTTTACTGGCTTCGTGTAGTATAGGTATCCATTCATTATTATTGGATTCTGGTATCTAGGATTGTAGGCAGTCCCACCAAACCAGTTGGCTCCTTGAGCGACAGTGCTTCCTCCGACGACTCCTCCTTCTTGAAGCTGGTATGTCCACATGACATGATTAGTGGCAGAGCCTACGGCATCTCCTGGAGACATCTGCGCATTTGGTCCGATCATGCTACCAGATCCTGGTGAACCACTACCTAGCCAGTTTGACGAAATTGACCACCAGTCAGTGTTCTCACCATATATTGGGCGACTCCAGTAGTTAGTCGGCAATGGATAGCTTGTTATTGCAGCAGGTATTGGCTCTTGCTTAACAATGAGCGTCGTTGACGCAGTGCTGGGCAGAAAAGTATCGTTAACCAATGCTAAGGTGGTGTCACGGCTGTATGTGTTGTAGTCCTGTCCTGGGAAAGTAAAGTTAAGGGTGTACGTTCCAACTTCGGTAGGAGTGTATGAATAACCCTGATTTGACGTAGTGTCCGAGACAACATCCCATATCTTTGTTTCAGTTGTACCGTTAGGTGTTGTAATGGTAAGTTTGTAGTTATGCCATCTATAGTTGTTTGCTAGTTGTGCATTCGGAAAAGATAAGTCAATCCAAACATATATCCACGCTGTCTGACCAACCCCTATAGGGTTAGGGGCAACAGCTATGTAGGCGTATGTTGGAACCTGCCATGCAGGTGTATGTGCATTAGCATTTGGTACTTGTATCATTGAAGCTGTCATTGAGAGTATTAGGAATGTAGCAATCGTAATAACTATAGTTTTATTTTTAGCAATTTTCATGTTTGTTCTTTCCTTATTTTCTGTGCGCCTAACATCGGTCCATTTTGGTTTTAAACACTTGTAACAAGAACTTCTTCTTACAAATCAACCCAGTAAAATTTCAGTAAAAACAGTCTGCCACTCTAAGCTCAAAAAACGCTACGTCAAAAGTTTGCTAAGGCTCTGGATATACAAAGGAAGAAAAGACAGTGAAAATCACAACCACGCATTCCCACTTTTTCTCTATCTGTTTTTTGTGGATTAATCATTTTGAAGAGGTTTAAGCCTATGTAATCCATACTTCTTCAGATAAAGTGAAAAGAATTGAGTATAGTGACAATATTACGCTGAAAGTTAGAGTTTTCGTTTTGCGTTTTTCTTCCCTGCGCATTCTTTCTATGATATTTTCTCCTTCTTCAGATAAAAGTGTCTAAAACTCAAATGCTGGTTGTGATCTCAAAAAAGGATTATCGCTTTTTTATATTCACGATAAGTGAGTGAGTCTTATTAGCGCTCTTAATTAAATGCTAACCCACAAAATTAAAGTGAAAAGAAAAATGTCAAACAAAATTTTCCTATCCTTTTTTTTAATTTTAGAGTGCAATGGATTAAGAAGATATAGGGCTGAGCAAGCTCTGGTTGAAATATAGGATTTCTAATTGGAAAGGGTTTCCATGATTCAGGACGAAAACATACAAACAATAATCGATTGCGGACTCAGCCTTTTACAGGCTAGAATGTATCTAAATCTTTTAAATCTTGGCAAAGCAAATGTTCAAACAATTGCAAAGGCTTCAAACATGGCTCGGCAAGATATCTACCGAATAATGCCTACGTTGCAAGAACTGGGACTTGCAGAAAAAATCATAACTAAACCGACCATATACAGAGCCACGCCGCTAGAGGAAGGCATTTCAATTCTGCTTCAAAAAAGAAAAAAGGAATATGCTGAAATACAAAAGAAAACAAGCTCGCTACTTAATAATTTTCACAACAATAATGCTAAAATAGCTCCTCATGAAGAGGAGTCACAGTTCATAATTACTTCAGAAAAAACACTTCTTCTAAAAATATTCGAAAGGCTAACTCAGTCGGCTCAAACCAGTATAGATATCGCTATTCCATTGAAAGCCGTTGAGAAAACGTTATTTCGCGATCTCCAATTTCACAAGAGGGCAATGAGGAGAGGCGTAAAAATTCGGATGATGACACAAAAGGCGGAGGGAGATTTAGCACTGAGAAAGCCGCAAGCCTTAGCGAAAAATCCCTTCTTTGAAATTAAATACCTGTCCAACTTTGACCCAGATGGAATGCGTATTTTTGACAGAAAAGAAGTAACCTTAGCCGTATGTAAGGAAAATGGTCTACCCTCGTTATGGTCAAACAACCTGCATGTTGTAAAACTAGCCACACACTACTTTGACGATTTGTGGGATAGAACACATTAGAATCTTGGCTCAGAACAGAAACAAAATGGTTTATGCGCTAAGGCGAATGACCAAAAAAACCGCCTCATAAGGCAATTCTTTACTGGAACAATTGGTTTAATTGTGATTCCCTCTTTATGTAAAGAGATAGTCTTTTCGGCCGTTCTCCTTTCGGAAATATCTATGATTCGGTTCGCTAATTATCCGCTGAAAAATCAAAAAGAAAAGGGATTTTGGGGGAGATGCGCCAAAAAACAATGTATATATACTTATACATATGCTACTACGTTTAAAAGTACACCTTTGAGACGCTTAATGAGTTCCAGGCATTTGAGAACCTTCTTAGTTTCTTTGCAGGATTGTACTTGAGTTCCGCTAACAGTAATTTCATCGTATTTTGTGGCAAGAGTGCAAAATCCCTCCAGACCACTTTTTGTCAAAAGACTTGTATTTGCTTAATTTCATTTTGCCGTTGAGGGTTTGCTGAGGCTCTGGACAAACTGAAGGAAGAAAAACGCCAAATGAAAACTCTGTCCATACCCTTATGTATATGATTTTTAAGAAGAAAAAAAGGAAGGGGAAATTGATTTTTTGGCTTGCTTGTGTTTATGCGTGTTTTCTCATCATCAGCAACGCCAATACGACGCCGATTATGATGATGACGATTATGATGGCTACAATTCCAAGTTCTAGCATTGATGTTGTTGCCAAGTTAGAGGCTGTTGTTGCGGTGGGTGTCGGTGTTGATGGTGGCGAGCTAGCATAAAAGCTCGTTTCATCTGATGATCCGTAGTATGAGTTGGAGCCTGCGAATGCCGCTATGAGTGTGTAGTTTCCTGGTATGTCAGGTGTCCATGTATAGGAGTAGTGTCCGCTAGCGTCGGTTTTGGTTGTGCCGATGGTTCTAAAGTTGTTGTTGGCGTCTATTACGCTTAGAGTGACTGGAACACCTGTTGCTCCGGTCGGATACGGTTGCTGCTGATATACATACTCCATCCAGTGACTCTCGCTAGCATCGGAAACGCATGGTAGACCATTGGGGAAGTTTGCTTTGACCGCTTCTTGCGATGCGCCTGCAGAGACATCCATTGTTGTGCCAGTTATTGTTATTGGAGTAGCAGTTGTGACTCCGACATCTGGTGCAGTGACTGTCATTGCGCTTGGTCCTTTGCCCATGGAGTAGAGTTGGTTGTCGTAAGCGTTGCGCGTCAGTACGATGCCTTGTGCAATTGATGTGGATTCAACGGAAAAGTCTAGTTCACTCCATACTAGATTTCCATTTGTCAAGTTTAATGCTAGCAGTTGTGCTCCGTGGAATAGTGGCGGGTTGTACTCATGGCCGACAGCCAGGTATGCAATACCGTTGGATACGCAAGTGCAACCGAAGACCCACAGTGGCCATATGCCGTACGGAGTTTCAATCCCTGGATTGCCCAAGATTGCAGTTGTATTCGTGTACCACATTATGTTTCCAGTCGCATCGTTTACACCCCATATGTCTCCTCCGAAGCCTTCATAGATGGACATGCCTGGACCATTGCGAATTGCGATGCCAAAGACGTTATATAGATTTGGAGTTCCGCCGCTGGACCCTTGAAGTGTTGTCTTCCAATCGATATTACCAGTACGTGCATTAATGGCGTCAACCTGATTGTTTACCTGGTTGCATATTATTATCTCTCCGTCTGTGACTTGCACTATTGTCCTCGTGAAAGGTAACAAAGCCTCAACATTTGGATATGTATAGTTCTTGGCAAATAGCGTAGCTCCAGTGGTTGCATCCTTTGCGCTTACAATTAGCCAGCCATCTTGCTCGCCTCCAGTCCCTTGTCCAGTAGTGAATCCGCCAGTCAATACCACTGCGTTGTTAGTTAGCATACCGCCAATACCGTTTATTTGCGTAGCGTAAGCTAGTTGTCCGTTGTTTAGAGGAGCGCCTGTGTCTGTAGTAACATTAGCCATCGGTGTGGCCCACACATTTCCGTAATCGAAGTTAGCCACTGAGCCCGCTGGTGGCGACCAACCCCAAGCTTGACTCTGGCCTGGGGCTCCTATTGCGGCAAGGGCATTTGACATGTTCCACTCAACCACATAAGGAGGACTAGTAGGCGTAATGGTCACTTTCCCTGTCACCGTTGGAAATCCACCCATTGCGGCTGTGGTTCCATATGTAGTGATTGTACCAGGGGTAGAATCAGTGTAGTAGCCGATTATGTTTCCGTTGGCATCTGTCGTAAATGTTGGAGTTGCGGTGCCATTGACAATGCTAAGAACGTATGTTCCAGTTAAGGCATCATACAGGTTAAACTCTGCCAGTGGTCCAAGGGTTGGACCGAACATCCCGACGGTTGTTCCGAATCCATCATTTACGCCAGGTAGAGTTCCTGATGTAATGATGTACGGACCTATAACGCCGTACATGTTAATTGTTTTCCATTGAGTTTCCATGCCGCAAAGCAACGGATTAGTGGTGTTTAGTGTCCATAGGGTTTGTCCATCGTACAAGTTCATTGCAATGATGCCGTTTGAGTATCCTGTGGTTGTTGTGTACCAGGTTGAGTAGAGTATGCCGTTCATTATGACTGGGGCAAACTTTGGCCAATACTGAGAGGTTGACCAGAAGTTACTGAGTTCAGTTCCGCCTAGGTCTCCACCAGCTAGACCGCCTACTGCCCAAGGCTTTGTCCAAAGAACATGTCCAGACAGAACATCTTGGGTGTATGGGTTAAAGTTGCCAGTATTGTTGTAGCCACCTGTTGAAGCGAATGTAACGGAACCGTAGCCAAGCCAAGGTCCAGTAATTGCGTACCAGTTTTGACTGTTCTCTGCTGTGACCGGACTCTGCCAGTAATTCGTTGGAAGCGGCGTTATTGGATATGAGCTTAATGGTATTGAAGTTTGCTGAACTACAAGTGTTTCTACGCCCGTATGGCTCGGTCCTGTATAAAGACCGTTGAACATTAATTGTCCACCATAGAAGAACTGGAACGTATAGTTACCAGTTGTTTCAGGTACAATTGTTGTATATGTTCCGCCGGTAGCATCAGAAGTAAATGGTCCTAGCGTAGTTGTCGTTCCGCTTGGTGTTGTTTCTACTATCGTCATATTCGTTGCGCCTTCACTTGTGAGTAGAGGCGATGCAAGGAACATGTCTAGGGTCACTGTTTGGCCTACACCTGCTGGGTTAGGTGCTATGTTAAGAAAAGCATATGATGGCACTGTAGATCCTGCTGGAGGGGTTATTTCTGCGAATTGTCCTTTTACAGGCACTAAGGCTAATGAAGCCATCATTGAAATCATTAGAAATGTTGCAATTAATATAGTCGCGGTTTTATTTTTTAAAATTTTCATTTTTTTCTTTCCTTTAATTTTATTTGAACGAAAGCACAAGCCTTTATTTGCTGAGCGAGAGCAAAAACGTAAACTGCACTTTCGCTCAATAATATCTATATATGATGTTTTATTCTTATAACTTGCTAAATCCTTATAAGATAGCAAATTGTTTTTTTTCCCTATTATTTTTCCAAAAAAGTTTTGTAATTTTTGATACATCTGCGCGTGCGCCGAAGAAAAAAGGGGAATTGCTGGTGACATCTCCACTTCTGCCTGGGTTCAAATCCCCCCGGTCCACATGCGGTTCGCTTACAAACACCAAGGTCTTCCATGGATTGGCTGGTATAGAAAGAAGTGGCTTAGAATTATTAGGTTTGTTTTTATAGATTCTGATGATAAGACAAAACTCGAAAGACCTCTTCCTCTATACCCCTTATTTTGGAAGACCTTACGCATGCCAGAATACAACGTACATTGTGAGGACGTAGAAGCTTCCGCTAAATCCGTACCTATGACGAAGCGCTATGTCAACGTAAAACTGCCTGTCGAGCTTGACGAAACGAGGTCGATAAGATCTTAGAGAAGAATCTTTTGGAATAAAGGAATCAGACAGAGTTTGTTGCCGAAGCAGTCAAAGATAAGCTTCTCCAGGTCAAGAAATAGCAGATAAACCAGAAATCTGTGAACCATCTTTGGCTCCTGTAATTTTGTAGGATTGGCTTAAATTCTCTGTTAGCAAATTAAATGAATCATGCCCTGACTTTGAAAAGATGCTGGGACACAGATAATCCTCTCGACATAAAAGATCATGATGAAGAATGGAAGTCCCACTTCATGATATCAACAAGTTTTTTAGTATTCTAAATTCATAAATGACTTATTATTGACTCAGCAACTATTTTAGTCCGGGGGGTATAGACGATGCAAACCCTCAACCAGAATGGAATACAGGTAAAAGTAACTGATTTAGTTGCCCTAAATAAGGAAAAGGTTATTCGAGTTTTGCATGTTGATGATGATTCTTCCATCCTCGAAATCTCAAAGTTGATCCTTTTGGAAATAGGCAACTTCGAAATTGAACATGCAAGTTGTGTTGATGAGGCCTTCAGAAAAATAAGATCTGCGAAGTTTGATATTGTTATTAGTGATTATGAAATGCCTCAGAAGAATGGATTGGAATTTCTAAAAGAGCTTCGAGAACAAAATAATCAAATTCCATTTATCCTATTTACTGGTAAAGGCAGGGAAGAAGTAGCTATCAAGGCGCTAAACCTTGGCGCAGATGGATATCATAACAAACAGGGCTCACCAGAAACCGTTTATGGAGAACTTGCACACAGCATCAAACTAGTTGTGGAGCGTCATAAAACAAAAGAAGAATTAGAAGATCACGAAACTCGCTTTTTGAAACTCGCTGCTCAAACGCCTGGAATGCTTTTTCAGTTTTTAAGAAGCCCTGATGGCACATTTTGTGTACCATTTGCAACTAACAAGATACGCGATGTTTTTGGTTGCTCGCCTCAGGAAGTTCGAAAAGATTTTTCACCGATCACCAAAGCAATAGTTCCAGAAGATTTGGAAAAAGTAATCGCCTCAATTGAGCAATCGGCAGCAAATCTATCTCTTTGGCAATGTGAGTATCGAATACAACTTCCAGGTCAAAAAATACGTTGGATGTGGGGGCAGTCTGCTCCAGAAAAGTTAGAAGATGGCAGCATTCTTTGGAGTGGTTACAATTCAGATATTACTGAACGCAAGAAAACTGAAGAGTCTTTGAAAGAAAGCGAAGAAAAATTCAGAAATCTTGCTGAAGAATCACCTAATATGATTTTCATAAATCTTCAGAGTAGAGTGGTTTATGCTAACAAGAAATGCGAAGACACGTTGGGCTATTCAAAAAAAGAATTCTACTCTCCTAACTTCAACTTTCTTTCAATTGCTAGTCCCGAAAGCGTCGATTTATTGAAGGCGTCTTATGCAAAGCACATGAGAGGAGAAGATGTTTCTCCATACGAATACCAGCTCGTCACTAAAGATGGTGGAAAAATTGAAGCAATAATTAATTCGAAGTTGATAGATTATAATGGACAGACGGCAATACTTGGAATTAGTAACCGACATCACTGAACGGAAAAGAAATGAGGCGTCATTGCGTCAGAGCGAAGAACAATTTAGACAATTGTTTTCAAGCATGCCAAGTGGAGTTGCTATTTATGAGGCGGTTGAAAACGGAGAAGATTTTATTTTTAGAAATTTCAACACTGCCGCAGAAAAAATCGAGAAAATAGGCAAGGATACAGTTCTTGGCAAGCGAGTGACACAAGTCTTTCCAAGCGTAAAAAGTTTTGGTATTTTCGAGGTTTTTAAACGAGTGTGGCGAACAGGAAAACCAGAATATTATCCAGCGACACTCTACAAAGATGACAAAGACCATTCGTAGCTGGCGCGAAAACTGGATATACAAACTACCGAATGGAAACATTATTGCAATCTACAATGACATTACCGAACGTATCGAAGCAAACGGTGCTCTTTGGCAAGAGCGAGAAAAGCTTGAGTCAGTTACAGCAAGCATTGATGCCGGTCTTGTTATTATTAGCAAAGACTACCATATTTTATGGGAAAACGACTTTATTAGAAGATACAAAGGCAATGTAAATGGAAAACTATGCTACTCGACACTAAACACTTTGGAGGCACCTTGTCCAGACTGTGGTGTTGCGAAGGTTTTTGCAGGAAAAACAACTTCTGATTCACATGAGTACTGCTCCACTACTGTGGATGGCAAGCCCTATTGGGTCGAAATCGTTGCCACACCAATTAAAGATGAAAATAACAAAATTATCGCTGTATCGGAGCTAAGTATAGACATTACTAAACGTAAGTCTATGGAACAAGATTTACTAGGCAAGTGACGCTAAGTTTAGAGCCATTAGTGAATCGGCAATTGACGCAATATTTCTGTTTGATGATAAAGACCGAATAATATATTGGAATCCAGCTTCTGAACAAATTTTTGGTTACACAAAAGAAGAAGCAGTTGTCAAAAAACTAAACGAAATAATACCATCGACAAAGTTTCGCAATAACCATGCTAATCTAACCTCAACCAATAGTTTAGCTGAAAACATACAGATTACAGGCGAAATTCAAGAACTCCCTGCCCTTAGAAAAGACGGGTCTGAACTTTTAATAGAGATATCTATGACCGAGCTACGAATTAATGAGACCCGTTGTTTTGCAGCCATTGCTAGGGACGTTACTGAGCGCAAAAAAGCTGAAGAAAAAGTAAACCAGATGGTGGATCAGTTAGTATTAGTTAACGAAAAATTAGGTGTCGTGGGCAGTTTAACTAGACATGATGTTCGCAATAAATTGTCAGTAGTAAATGGTTGTGCATATCTTCTCAAGAAAAAGCACAGTGATTTAGTAGATGTGGTGGATGGGCTTACCACTATGGAGCGAGCCGTGGCAGAATCTGTGAAAATCTTTGAGTTCGCAAAAATGTATGAACAACTAGGAATAGAAGATTTGGTTTACATAGATGTTGAGATCAAGCTAAAAGAAGCTGTTTCACTCTTTTCCGGTTCACTTCCCAATATAATTAATGAATGCAATGGTCTGAAAATTCTAGCTGATTCATTTCTAAGACAGATGTTCTACAATTTCATCGACAATACCCGAAAATACGGCCAAAAAGCCACGACTATAAGAGTTCACTTTGAAAATACAGATGGTCAGGACTGTCTTAAGTTGGTTTATGAGGATAATGGAGTGGGTGTACTTTCTAAGAATAAACAGTTTCTTTTCAAGGAAGGGTATAGCACAGGCGGCAGCACAGGATTTGGACTATTTTTGATCAAAAAAATGATGGACATTTATGGATGGGAAATTGAGGAAAACAGCACCCCCGGAAACGGAGCTAAATTCACCCTGACGATTCCAAAACTAAACAGGAATGGAAAAGAAAACTATCGAATCGAACCAACCTAACCAGAATTAAATTGTGCTTTAGACTGAGCTGTTTAAACGCTGTCAATTTCTGGTTTTTCTTTACTTTGCGCCAGTAAACAATTATCGCCCTCTGGAAAATATTTGTGGAAAAGCCCGAAGTCGAATCAAGTTTAAGTTAATGTTAAATGAAAAAGAAATCGAACAGATTATTAAGTCGCTCATAAAAGCGAAAATTTTTCTATAGAATCTTGGAAAATACCAATTTATTAAGAAACCCTGTGGCTGCAATCACAGCAGAGGTAGGTCTGAATTTTTCCTATTCGTGTATTTCCCTCCTCATCTTTGCAGTTACTTTGACTGCCACACTCTGGACCAGTTACGATCTTTCGTGTTGATCCTCATTTGAGTGTATGCTCCGGGATAATTTTGCCGCAATGAGGGCAACTAACGATTTTGTACATTTTGTTCGCCTTCGCTAAGTATGCACAAAAGAAAAAAGGGGTTTTGCGAATGAAATCACGGCACGGGAAAGGGTTCAAATCCCCCCGGTCCACCACTTGGTATAGTGGGGCTTTGGCTTCTTACAAGTTTATTATAAAAAAATACAAAATAGGTTTTTTAAATGCTTTGGATGGTAACCGTCTTGCGTTTTCTAACCGTCGAAACGGCTAAGCTAGATGTTGCAATGAACAGGATTAGAACAACAACTGGCAACTGAAGTTCTGGAACGCTGGGCGTTGGTGAGGGCGATGCTGACGTAGAAGAGGTTGTGGTTGGCGTAGGAGAAGTTGATGATTGAGTTACTGTGAATTGTGTTTGCGTTGTACCTTGGCTCGACGCATCTATTACTATAAACACATAAGGTCCTGACTCTACATTGGGAACTACGGTGGTCGTATTTAGGTTCCCAGTTGCATCAGCGGTGAAGCTGTAGGCGCTTGTTCCGTTCCAAAGTTGGCTCTGTATTTGACCGTTCGGTGTGAATCCTGAACCGTAAATATGCACGGTTGTGCCTGTTGGTCCGCTTGTGGGGTTTAACGTTATAGTGGGAGCTGCGTACGCTCCTTGCATTGTTATTGGTCCGACAACCATTATGATGAAAACAAATATTGCAAGGGATATTATGTTTCGTGTTAAATTTGACTTACCTGAAATAAACAATCTTAGCACCACTACCTGTAATCTTTTCGATGATTTTAGTTTTATGGTGGAGCTAAATTAAGACATTTTCAAAGAAAGTATAATTCAAAAAAAGAGGTACTGCTGGTGATATCTCCACTATGGGCCGTGTCCAAATCCCTCGGTCTACTCAGCCATGCTTTTGACACCGAATAATTCACTTTTGCCAGAATTATAAGAAACACTACTGGGATCTCAGTCATATTACTCTGAGCCATTTCTTTTAAAACTGAGTTTGTTTTGTCTGACATTACTGAATCTAAAAGAGCATTATAATAAGCTACAGATATCTCGACTTAACCTGAATGATAAGCTTAGCTTTGAGGGTTAATAGATTTATAATGAATGCGCTGGGCTTAAAGATGCTTAGGGGTTTATTGGCGGTCTTCTTGTTGTAAATTCGCCGAATATGTTGTATTGTATATGAAGAGTTAATAAAGCATAAATAGGTCGGACGCCACTTTGCTTCTAACGAAATCCAACAAGTAATAAAAAGTTGATTGAACAAATGAACAAAAATAAATCATTATCAATAGTAATAATCAGTTTGTTATGCTTAGCTTTCTACGCAGCTTTATACACAACGACCGCTTCAGCGGAACCTGCATACAACGTGACATTCTCCGAGACTGGTTTAGCCTCAGGCATTAGCTGGTCAGTCACCTTAGACGACACAACCGTAACCAGCACAACTTCCACAGTCATGTTCCAAGGCATTGCAGATGGCACACACAGCTACATCATCAATGCTCCAACAGGCTATGATACATCAACTACATCAGACACACTAATTGTAAACGGCGCCAATAGCCAGCATTCAGTGACGTTCACTGCGCAATCGTACAATTGGTGGATGTCTGGAAACGGCGTAACCCACAACGGATACTCGACTTCCCCGGCGCCCCTAACAAGCAACCTTTTGTGGACGCAATCGATAGGGGGTTTTATGATGGGAATGATGGGGTCAAGTCCTGCAGTTGTTGACGGCATTTTGTACTTGGCGAATGGCGATTTTGACAATCTGGATGTTGTTAACGCAACTACAGGCGCCCTGATTACAACATACAATGTAGGCACATACATTGATTCTTCTTCACCTGCTGTTTGCAATGGCATAATATATATTGGCGCAGGCGATGGCACAGTTTTAGCCATAAATGATAGTACAGGCAGCTCAGTCTGGACTTACAGTACAGGCAGCACAATCGAGTCATCTCCAGCCGTAGATAATGGCGTTCTCTACATAGGCTCAGACGATAACAAAGCATACGCTTTTGACGCAGCCGACGGCACTCTTCTTTGGAGCCATACAACAGGCGGAGCCGTTTCGTCTTCACCTGCAGTTGCTTACGGTATAGTTTTTATCAGTTCAAATGATGGAAACACCTACGCTTTAAACGCAACCAGCGGCACAGAACTCTGGCACTATGGAATATCAGGGGACTCTGTAACTTCACCTGCTGTAGCAGACGGCATTGTTTATTCAAGTTTTTATGATGGAAATGGCGTTGGCATGACAGTTGCTCTCAATGTAACAACTGGGGCGGAGATATGGACTAGCTCTATGGTCGATTTAGGCAGTGTGGCTATAGCTCATGGTATGGTTTATTTGTGTGTTTATGGCGGTTCCATGTGTGCTTTGAATGCAACCACTGGCAGCCAAATATGGGTGGGCGCGACATCGGACTATACACGAGGTCAACCTGTCGTTGCAGGCAGCATGCTCTATTACAGCGACTTCATGCAGTTACATGCGGTAAATGCATTCACTGGCGAAGAAATTTGGAATCAATATGTGGACATGTTTGAATCTGAAGGCACTTCTCCAGTTATCGCCAACGGTATACTCTACATATCCTCAGGTTGGGGCGAATTAAACGCATACGGTTCACTTGACCAACACACCTTAACCATGAACACTGTGGGACAAGGAACAGTTAACCCAGGCAACCAAACGTACGCCGTAGGCTCATACGTTGATTTAGAAGCAATACCCGCTGACGGCTGGACTTTTAGCGGTTGGAGCGGCGATGCATCAGGCACAACGAACACTTCCATAACCATCGATACCGATAAAACAGTAACTGCCACATTTACTCAAGAAACCTACAGCTTAACCATAATCACGGTCGGTCAAGGCACCGTTTTACCTGGTAACCAAAGTTATCCGTTAGGAACCAACGTAGACCTTGTAGCGATTCCTGCTGATGGCTGGATTTTTAGCGGTTGGAGCGGAGACGCATCAGGCGCAACAAACACTTCCATAACCATAGACAGCGACAAAACCATTACTGCTAACTTCACGCGCACCTACAACCTAACAGTCAGACTGTTCGTTGATGATGTATTAACTGATAATGAGACGATGACATTCGTTGAAGGGCAAGTTTTTAGCGGCGAAGTAGACTTAGACAACATGCCGCCGGAATGGACATTTGACCACTTAGGTATTGACGGCGTAAACACCACTGACATTTCATTTTCAGTAACCATGAACCAAGATCACTTAATTGAGGTATTCGATGTCACCACAAGTCTGCAACTTAACATCACAGAGTCAGTAGGCGGAGCAACAAATCTAACCTCTGGAGTACACATTTACCCCTATGGTTCAGAAGTAAATATCACCGCAACCGCAGCGCCAGGATACATTTTCTCCAATTGGATAATTGGCGACGAAACAAACTCAAGCAACCCAATAACTCTAACATTGGACTCAAACCTAACCCTAACGCCAGTGTTCATCGAAGAGTCCAACAATACACCAAATGTCTTCAATGTGATTTTCAACCAAAACGGCTTAGCCTCAGGAACAAGTTGGAGCGTAACTTTTAACGGAGTAACTCAAACTTCAACTACAGACACCATAACCTTCACCGGCTATGCTGACGGTGACTACACTTACACATTGACAGCGCCAAATGGGTACGCAACTGCTGATTATTCAGGAACATTGACTATTGCAGGATCCGATATTTCTAAAACAATAGCTTTCACCCAAAGTAACAGCAATACTATTATCGCAACTGAAACCACAGACAATACAACCTATGCTGTGCAGATCGGTGGCAATGTAACTGTAGATCAGTTCTCTAACATGACAATTACGCCAAATCAAGACCTTAAGATTACCACAGTAAACTTTAATTTAACTGGACCTGCCGGAACAGAAGGCTTCTGCTACTTAACCCTTCCAAAAATAGCCATACCCTTCGGAACGAATCCAGTAGTTTACATAGACGGCGTAGTTGCTGAAAACCAATTATGTACTGAAGACTCTGACAACTTCTACATAACGTACACAACTCATTTCAGCACTCATCAAATAGATGTCGTATTCACCACTCAAACATATCCATCAACAATTTCAATACCAAGATTCTATTGGACAATAAGCCAACCCTCAATAAACTCGTCACATCCCACAACATCACCAACTCCATCACCTTCACCAACAGCTACACCTACTTCGACCACTAATCCCAGCCCAACTCCGACAATAACGCTTGCAACAATAGGCCAATACGTTACAGTTATAGCAGCCATAATCATCCTCGGTGCAGTTACAATGGGGCTAATGCAAAAAAGAAAGCACCCAACTAAAGCACCCTAAAATAAAAAACTCGAAACTAGCAAACAGCCCTTTTTTCTTTTTTCAATTCTTTTGAGCAATAGAGATTAAATGTGCATTAATACGTAAGACCCAATTGTCATTAAGCATAAGACTATGCAAATTGGAGCTCCTTCCTTCCTAGAAAAAATGGCGAGATAATACTCGGAAAACTCGCTTTTCAAAACCTTCCAGCACTTCTCAATTATAATATACACTTCTGCCTTCTCCAATCTATTGCCGAAGCGCCCGCTAATAAACATCATTCCGAAAATTGTAAGCTTACAAACCCAAAAAAACGCTGCTTTTTCAACTAGATTCTCGCGGTTAGCCCTTTAAGACCAAGCATAATTTGTTTTGAAAACAAAAGAAATCGGGCAGCTAATTGGCATGTATTTTCTTTTTCTTGAAAACTCCATAAACATTAAAATCTGTTTGTCACAGTGGACTTTTTAATAGTATAATGCAAAAAGAACTGAATATTTTAGAGTTCACACTGGACTGAAAATCCAAAAAAAAGGGAAGTAAGATTTTTGATTTTTCTATTTAATGTTTCCTGTAGAGTATCAAACCTACTAATGCAACCGCAATTATCATTGCGATTCCCACCCCAATAATTGGGATGTTATAGTCGGCTTGTTGTTGCACTGCTTGCTGTGTTGGCGCTGTTGTGGGTGGTTGGATTGCGTTAATGGATGTTTCAGCTGATGAACCATAGTAGGAGTTAGAGCCTGCGAATGATGCATAGATGTGGAATGTCCCTGTAATGTCAGGTGTCCAAACGTAGCTGTAGAAGCCGCTTGCGGAGCTTGTGGTTGTTCCAATTGTTCTGAAGTTGTTGTTGGAGTCCAATACGCTGATTGTCACTGGAACACCTGTTGTGTTGGTTGGCATTGGTTGTTGCTGATAGACATATTCCATCCATCTGCTTTGGCTTGCGTCAGAAACGCATGGGACACCATTGGGGAAGTTCAATGCGATCTCATTTTGCTTTGTTAGCGTTATGTCAGGTTGAGTTATTGCGTGTGTGCCAGGCGAAATATCCATCACTGTGCCCGTTATCGTGATCGGTGTAGCTGTTGTCACTCCAATGTTTGGAGCCGAAACAGTCATAGTGCTAGGACCCTTTCCGAAAGCGTAAATTTGGTTGTCATATGCGTTCATCGATAGCATAATGTTGTCTGCGATTGCTGTAGACCTAATGTACATGCCAAGTTCACTCCAAACCAGCGATCCATCAGTCATGTTAACAGCTAGCATCTGCGAGCCATGGAACAACGGCGGATTATACTCGTGACCAATAGTCAAGTACGCCACGTCAGTCGTGTAGCCAGGTGAGCTGAAAACCCACAAAGGCCAAACGTCATAAGGCGTCTCAATACCTGGGTTACCAATCAGCGTAGTTGTGTTCGTGTACCATAGTTGTTTTCCGGTCTTCGCGTCTTGACACCATATGTCTCCTCCTAAGCCGTACCAAAGCAGTTTATCTCCACGAATGCGTTGCTAATTCCGAAATTGTCGTAGACGTTTGGTGTTCCGTCACCGTATGGAGTTTGAAGCTTTGATGTCCATATTTTGTTTCCAGTGCGTGAATCGTATGCATTCATGTCCCAACTAACCAAGCTTACAGTAGCCCACATTCCATCTCCGAATCCACGGCTTGTCCTAGTGAACGGTAGATATTCTGTTGCTCCGGCTGCATAGGTGTAGTTTTTGCAATACAATAGATGACCATCGTTCATGTCCATTGCACAGTAAATCAACCAACCAGGAACTTCATCTCCGCCTCCTTGCATGTGAACGAATCCAGCGCTAAACATCAATTCGTTGCCAGTTATCGAGTTCAACGAGAGAGACATTGATGGATCAACGAGCGCCGAGGCTATCGGTTTGCCATCATCTGTAGCATTAGGAAGTGGTACGGTCCACATCACTCCGCTTTGCCAATTGTATGGATTGTTCTGTGTTGGGCCCCATCCAAAAGCATCGGCCATGCCAAGAGCCATGGTTAGGTTAAAGCATGTTAAGTGCGGTCCAGTGGAGGTCACCATGACTGTTGGATTTCCCGTGGAGATTGAACCTGCGGGTGCGGCTGATCCTGGGTTAGGATATGTCCTTTCTGTGCCACTAGTGCTGTTAATGTAGTAGCCGATTAAGTTTCCATTATCATCTTCTCTAAGCGTCAAACCAGAGCCGTTGACAATACTGCAAATGTATTTTCCATCCCAGCCAGAATACAGATTCCATTGTGTTCCTGTAGTGTTCATATATGGCGATGGTGTCGTAGCGCCAACAGCGTTAGACTGCGATCCAATTTGCCTTCCACCAGTGTCGCACGCAGGAAGAGTTCCAGTAGTCCAGATGTATGGACCAACAGCACCGTACTGGTTTGCCATGTGGTATTTAACAACCATGCCGCATCGCAGAGCGTTAGTAGTGTTTATTGTCCAGAGTGTTGCTCCAGTGTATAGATCTGTGCAAATAATACCATGTGCTAAATTCGTGGCTTCTGGATACGAAGTGGAGTACATTTTGCCGTTGATTATGACTGGTGCATATTGAGGCTGATACTGCCTAGTTGACCAGTAGGAACCCGAATCTTCAGTTCCACCCGTAGCTCCAACGCTTTCTCCACCAGCCACACCACCAGCAAGCCATTCTTTTGTCCAGAGAACGTGACCAGAAAGCACCGAAGCAGTGTATGGATTGTATCGTGTGGTAGCATTGTACGTGCCAGTGGACGCGAAAGTGATTGAGCCCAAACCAAGCCAGTCGCCAGTAATCTTGGCCCATTGCTGCACGTTTTCAGCGGAAACCGGAGTTTGCCAATATGTTGTCGGAAGCGGAGTTATCGGATACGCAGTTTGAACTATCGGTTCTTGCTGCACTACAAGCGTGTAAGGTATGCTTGTGCTAGGCATTTGTACAAGGTTACCAAAGCCACCCCTCGTGTAATTGGTTCCGATTGTTGTTTGTCCGCCATAGAAGAATTGGAATGTGTAGTTGCCAACTTTGTCTGGAACGAAATTGAAGAATGTGCCTCCAGTCGCATCGCTTACGTAGGGTCCCTTCGTCGTAGTTGTGCCTGTGGGATCTGTTATCTGTAACTATCATGTTTTGCGCAAATTCACTGGTTTCGATAACTGAAGAGAGGAAGAAGTTAACGTTGACTGTTTGTCCAACACCAATAGGGTTTGGAGCTACGTTAATGAAAGCATAGGTCGGAACTTGATATCCTGGTGGAAAGTAAACTTGTGCTAATGTACTTGGCGTTAGTATCATTGAGGCTGCCATTGAAAGCATTAAGAGTAACGCAATCGAAATAGTTATAATTTTATTTTTTTGTGTTTTCATTTTTTTTTCTTTCCTTTAATTTTGTTAAACGGAAAGCAAGTTTTTATTAGGCAAACGCTCGCTTCCGTTCAGCCAGCTATATCAAAGCTATAACTATTTATAATTTTGTACAAATTTGGGAAAAGATTAATAAATTCCAAGTTTTTGCCACAGAATACTAATCCCGTTTACAATTCTGTTTTTTTAAAATAAATCGAGAAAATAATTGTAATACAAGCATCAGAGCCATTCCTAATCCATTTTCACAAACCGTCGAAAAATATTCTGCTCACGGAGCAAATTCACATCTGCTGAAATCTTAAAAACTAAAGTTCCGTCATGGCTAGGCAAATTAACGATTTTTTTATTTCATTTTGAACATTTTCGCCCAATATGTTTAGATAAGGAAAATCCTGCGAAAGTGAAATCACTAACTAAGTACGGTTTAGAATATTTCGTACAATAAATCGGTCGGAACCCTAAAAGGCTAAAATCAAAAAGACTCTTGTCTATAGTCTTAAAGCTGTCAAGTAAGTTCAACGAAAAAAATTATCGCAAAAGAAATGTGGTGGATTTTTGAGGACAGTCTTGTTGTTTGTCTATGGATCTATTGAGGAAATATTCTGTTTTTTGTGCTCACTCTATCATGGCTGATTTTTAATTCATTTTTTCAGATCTAATATTGCTAATTACGCTAGGTTTTTTGTGGATCAAGTACAGTAAGTTGATTGATGATAGGGCTAAAGTCTGTTTGTCTGCTAGTCCTACTGTGGCGAGGCTCCAACCGACTATGAACACAACCATGAGGAGGGGTGCAAGCATGACTATTGCGAGTTTGCTACGCTTTTTTCTGCTTACGGATTTTATCATTTAGTCGCCCGCTTCTACACTATTTTCATACTTGAGCCCTTGATATATAAGCTTTTATTCCATTGAACATTAGCGTCTATATAATCTAAATATAGGAAGAATTGAACATAATTTTTAAAAATGTCTTACAAAAAACAGCATTTCGATTATTGTTTAAATTAGTATTTAAAGCAGATAGATTTCGATTTCTGGATGTTACTTTTTCCGTAATATAATTTTATATAATATTATGTTTCTATTCGCTAAGACAGGAGTTTGCTGAGTGTTCAAAGACGAGGAAGGATGTATCCATTCGATGCAAGTAATAATTGCTGCTTTGAATGAGGAAGAGGGCATAGGGCTCACCATCTCTGAGCTTTACGATGCACTTGGCAACTCTTGTGTGCTAGTTGTTGATGGAAAAAGCACAGATCGAACGGTTGAAATAGCTCGGAACTTGGGTGCCCAGATTGTTATTCAGGATGGGAAAGGTAAAGGTAATGCTCTGGCCAAGGGGCTTGAACATTTAGATTTAACGGTTGATTACGTTGTTATCACCGATGCAGATTACACATATCCTGCTCATTACATCCCTGAAATGATTCGTCTTCTGGAGCAAAATCCTGACGTTGGTATGGTTTGCGGTAACCGATTCAATGGTCATGTAGATCCAAATGCACTGCACGATATGTTTTATTTTGGTAACCGTCTCATAGCTTTTACACACAACTTTCTAAATGGAATTGCTTTGGAGGATCCGTTGACAGGTTTGCGGGTGGTACGTTCTGAACTTCTTAGAAACTGGAGGATAAAATCGGAAGGCTTTGACGTTGAAGTTGAACTTAATAATCATATCGTGCGGCGGGGTTTTGGCATAATTGAGATTCCGATCAATTATCGTGAACGATTAGGGGAAAAGAAACTTAAGGTCAGGCATGCTACTGAAATATTTAGGCGTATAATGTCAGAAACAATCTATTAAATTATAAGTTTAGACAGTATTTGCTCTTATTTCTGCGGAACAACATTTACTTGATTTTCTCTTTTCAAAAAAATCGTAGATAGAAAATAAAACATTAGTGTTTTTTCTTGATATTTCGTTTTCGAAATATGGTTTATAAGCTTTTTTGACATTTGTCTTATTTAAAGGAATTTACCAGGAGAAAGGAAGGCTTCAATAATTCTTTTTTAAATAAAATTGTCGGAGATTTAAGAAATGACCCAAAAGACTACGGAAGAAATACGAACACTTCTAAGTAATGCCCGATTAGATTTTGATTCAGTGGAGAATAAGGCCTTAAATGATTATCTTCCTAAGATATTCCGCAGTTGTCCTTTTAATGAGGATATATGCACAACAAACCAATGCCTAGAATGTTCAGTCTTCAAAAAACTTTGCAAATAAATGGTTTTTTCTTTAGTGTGATGCTATCTTTCTCCTTTTGGATTGAGATAATGGAAACTAAAACGAAGCTAATTTTTTGAGTGCTGGCAAATCAATAAGCAAATTGTGGCTCAAATCACAAGTTAATCTTCGAAGTGAAATTGTCCTGAAGAAATTGCTTATCCAAAAAGAGTAATGTGTCTAGCTACAAAACCCATGACGCCTGCTACATATGACAGGACCATGGAATTGCTGTTATTTGTGCTATTCTTTTACTCTTGGATGCAAATGATATTGACCTAGGACGCCATAGAGCGACAAGCCATACGCCAAAGAATACCGCTGGGATTGAAAGAATGGTATGCGAAATGAATTGAGCCAAATTCAAAGATGTACTGAAATATGTTTGCATGGAACTTTCGTTCAGGGGAGACATAAGTAGTACTGCAGAAAAACTTGCAAACGTTACGCCGACTACAACTACCATAATAATTCCGTGTACAAGATAATTGCCTTTTTTTCTGAACCACATGCTTACTAAGACGAGAGCTGTCCAAATAGTTTGCATAACAAGATTAATCTCCTGCGCACTCAATCAGATTTCACTCCCATTTTGTTTCTCATTCTTCGTGCAAATGCAAATCCTGAAATCGCAATTACAACTGCTGCTGCAACAATCGTAATAACTGTGAAGAAAATTGTTTGGTCTAATCCCAAAAATTGAGGGCTCCACATGTTAGTATTAGTAGCGTATACATAGGCGCTCCAGTTTCGTAGATTTTCTGAAGATTGAGTAAAGACGCCAGTTGTTTTATCCCATTCCTTGGTCTTAATTGAATCGTTTGCATATGTTACAGTTCGGCTTGCGCCAACCACTGTTTTTTGCTGTTGACCTTGAATAGTTATGTTTGCCGGTTTTGAAGCGTCGTAGAATGTATCTCCAGGATTAAGACTGGAAGGAATAATTATCCACCCTTCAGTTTGACCTGCAGTAAAGTTAAACTTCCAAATAGAACTGGATAATGTACCGTTAGCGAATTTATTTGTTAGATTTACCTCGAATGCTACTCCTTGAACCTGCAAAACCTCTATTCTCATCCAAGTAACATTATGTATCGGAGGCGGAGTACCAGTTATGTTAATGTTGTATTCAATCCAATCGCCTTTTTTGACGCCTACCGAAGGCACACCATTGGCGCAGGCTGGTGAGGCAATGATTGAAGCAGAAATAATAAGGCTTAACAAGATTAAGGCGACACAATTTTTCATTTCTCATCAACATTAGCCGTATCATTTCTGCTTAAGACTTTTTTCGTCAAGAAATTTTGACTAATCGAACGCACAGGGTTAGTCAAGAAAGTTTGACTGGATTTTTATCAAGAAACAAGGCTTTTCTCAAAAGTTCTTGTCTATTTACAGAAAAAGTTAGTAACAAAAAAAGTGGGCTTAGCTTTTAACCCTACATATTCATTGGCATGATTTCAAGGACTTCAATGCTAGCTTTAGGCAACATAAAGTGGGGATGGTCAGCGAAAATTGCCTTTGCAGCTTCCATATCTTTTGCCTGAACAATAGTATATCCAGTTACCTGAGTTTGCCCCTTGGTACTTCCTTTCTTGTCTATGCAGGTTCCTTTTCCTAATGGGGCACCCATGTCAACGATTGCTTTTCCGCATTTTTTGTACCATGCATTCCACGGTTCCATTCCTTTCTTCATTTCTTCAGGACTCACATTCATTTGCGCTTCAGCGGATATAGGTGCCATGTATAAAACCATAAATTTCTTCATTCAAAATCACCTCTCACATAATTTCAGCGATTTAATAATACGCAATTAATCTATTGAAAGATAAGTTTTTATTTTTATCGGTGAATCAAATGCTTAGAACGATATTTTGCTCAAAATTTAGTGATTTTAATGTATATTGGCTGCTTGCTTCTATATAGAATTTACATGAAAAAATCTATAAACCCCGATTTCAATATTATCCGTAGTCAAAGAAATTGCACCCAAGAATATTATTAGTAGGCTACAACGGCGCAAACAACACAGGCGCCGAAGCAAAACTCCTCGTCATCATTAATGAGATACGTTCAGTTCTTGGTTCAGAAGCATGTATTACTGTTCCCTCGCTTAACGAAACAAATCTTCGAAGATACCTACAAGAAGGCCCAAACTTAAGAATTAAACCAGTCAGACCATCAATCTTCTTTTATGATATTTGGAAATATGTTAAACAGAATGATTTGATCGTTCTTGTTGAAGGAAGTTGTTATATGGATACTTGGGGGGCAGCCCTTTTGTGGTGTTATCTATTAGCCACAAGATATGCTCACTCAATGAAAAAACCTTGCATCGCCTACTCCGTTGATGCAGGCAATGCTTCTCGCTTCAACCGCTGGCTAATTCGTCGCGAAGCAAGCAAAACCAATTTGATTCTTGCAAGAACTAAAGAAGCAGCTGAGCGACTCCAATTATTGGGTGTGAAAGCGCCAATTGAAGTCACAGCCGACAATGCATTTGCATTTAGGCCAAAACCTCAAGACCACGATTTGATCAAACGAGTGTGGCCGGAAGCCTCTCGCGTAGTAGGCATGGCCGCCGAAGATATCTACATATGGCCCGTTCAGATAAGACCTTGGGGCAGAAAAAAATATTGTTACAGATGGCCATACTATTACCAACACTCAAAAGCGTGCCAGCAAAAGAGCGAACTACTTGCCGATGTTCTTGCAGTCCAAGCTGATGAAATAATTGAAAAATACGATAAAGACATTGCACTTCTAAGCATGGAAGGATTAGACACCACGTTCACAACCAAAATCCAGAACCTAATGAAACATGCCGACAGAACTAAAGTGTTTAGCTCCACGCAATATAACGCGTCCCAAATGGCAAGTGTACTAAGAAGTTTAGACTTACTGATTACATCGAGGTACCACGCAGGGGTTTTATCTCTACCACACCATGTCCCTCAAACAGCAATTGGCCACGACCTAAGAATCAAAGATCTCTATACTGACTTAGAAATACCCGAATTATTCGTTGACCACGAAGACCCAGACCGATACAAACTTTTGAGTGATAATGTTGAGAAACTCTTCAACCAGTATAACCAAGTTAAAGCCAAACTTCGAAAAGGCTATTTAAAATATGAAACGCGGGAGAAAAGAAATGTTCAGCTATTCAGAGCCTTCCTAGAGGCAAATTATCCGGAGTGGCTACCGTGAAAGCTATTGTTTTGTTAACTGGAGCTACAGGGTTTATAGGCACCCAGATAGCTCGCCAACTTCTGCAAGAAGATGAGGTAACAATTCTTGCTTTGGTTCGGGCAGTTGATTATGAGAATGCGGTGCGTAAGCTGCAAAGGGAATGGTGGGATTGGCCTGAACTAATCCAAGCGCTGAACAGTAGAATAGAAGTGATCTGTGGTGATGTTTGTCAACATAACTTAGGTTTAAGCGATGACGTTTACAGCGACCTTACAAAAAGAATAACCCATATAATACACACTGCAGCTGATTGGCGTCTTGTAGCGCTTGAAGAACTTAGAAAAACAAACGTTCAAGGAACATTAAACATTCTGGAGCTTGCAAAAAAAACAAATACAGATCATGGGCTTAAACGTTTTTCCCACATTTCCACCGCCTATGTCGCAGGCGGAAGAAAAGGAGCAATACCTGAAGATTCTTTAACAGATGATTTTGGTTTTTTTACAGCTTACGAGCAAAGCAAATATGAAGGGGAAATGCTTGTCCAAGCAGCAAAAAAAGAACTGCCAATCTCAATTTTCCGACCTGCCATGGTTGTCGGCGATTCCAAAACAGGAGCCATCAAAACATTCAACACATTCTATTTTCCATTGCGACTTTATCTCACGGGCAAACTGCGAATTTTGCCAGTGAGCCGATCTTTAAGAATCAACATAATACCAGTGGACTATGTGGCGACTTCGGTAGTCAAACTTACTTTCGATCCTAAAGCCGAAGGACGAAACTTCCATCTTGTTGCCTCCTACGAATCCTTGCCGAAGCTTGGGGAACTTCTTGGGTTCGTCGAAAAATGGGCAAAGATTAATTTGGCCATTAAGTTGCCGAGGCTTTTCTCTGTCGGCATGTCTGCATCGTCAATGAAAAGCATGCTCAAGATACAGAGAGTATTCAAACCAAGTAATCGAAAAAGCGTAAATGCACTCATCTCATTGGCACCTTATTTTAGCGAGAACCGTCAATTTCAACGAAGCAACACGGATGAGCTGCTTGGCATTTACGATATGAATTGGCAGCAGACTCTGCCTCATCTTCTTGAATATGCCGTTTACCATGGCTTCTTTCACCGCTCAGAGCGGACTGTGCACGAGCAGGTGCTATACAGGCTCGAGAGCAAAAGCCTACCCATAACATATTATGATATAATTGAAGACAAACTTGTGAAGAAAACCGCTGATCAAATGCGAGAAGAGATTCTGTTGGCCGCTTCAGCGTTGCGTGCTTTTGGGATCTCTGCGGGTGACCGAGTAGCTTTAACAGGTCTTAACTCTACAGATTATTTTGCAGCCGATATAGCAATCGGGCTGGTCGGCGCCGTAAGTGTTCCGCTTTACTATACGACTCCTCCTTCGGACATAGACCAAGTCTTGAAGGCAAGCGGAAGCAAACTATTCTTTATCGGAATGCCCAGCCTTTTAACGAAGGCAGGAGAGATTACTACTGATATCCAGATGGTATCCTTTTGCCGAGGCCCCAATTCTCAAAACAGTAAAGTGATTTCTTGGGAAGATTTTCTTTCAAAAGCAGCACCAAATACGCTATTTCAGAATGCACCTGTGGGTTTTGGTGATGTAGCCACTCTTCGATATTCGTCAGGGACCACAGGCAAACCCAAAGGCGCGATTTTTAGACATGACAACCTCCGATACATGGCTGAATCGATAGTTTCCATAGCACCTTGGAAAGCAAGAACTCGAAAAGCCACCTACTTATCGTTCCTTCCAATGGGACACGTTGTAGAGGGCATCTTAGCTACTTACTCGCCTTATTACTTCCCTACGTCAATATCCATATATTTCCTCGAAGACTTCCGAAAACTTTCATATGCAATTCCCCAGGTTAGACCAACACTCTTCTTTTCCGTTCCGCGTATTTACGAAAAAGTCTGGGAAGGTTTGGAAAACAATAGTTTGGGAAAATTTTACATCAGTCGCAGAAAAGGCTTTGTTAAGCGCTTACTAGGACGAGTAGTGAAAAATGCTACACTCAAAAGAGCTGGGTTAGATAAGTGTGCCCAGCTTATTGCGGGTTCTGCAAGCTCTGATGAGGAGTTGCTTGAGAACTTCCGTGAATTAGGTATCGAAATTCATAACGCCTATGGAATGACCGAGGCTCCGCTTGTAACGATTAATCGGGTGGGAAGAAACAGGTTGGGAACTGTTGGTGAACCCATGCCGCAGACCCAAGTGCAAATCTGTGAAGACGGCGAAATAAAAGTTAAAGGACCGCAAGTTACAGTGGGATATTTCGACAAGACCCTAGAACGACCATTTAAGGACGGATGGCTAATGACCGGAGACATAGGAAACCTCACTCCTGAAGGAAGCCTAGTTATTCTTGGCAGGAAAAAGGAACTTATCAAAACGTCTTATGGCAAATGTATTTACTCAGAAAAAATAGAAGACATGATTCGAGAAATAAATGGTGTTGGAGAGGCTATGTTAGTGGGTGAATCGAAACCTTATTGTGGCGCTTTAATTTGGGTTCAAAAAGACCATTGGAACGAAAAAACTTCTCAGGCAATTGACCTTGCCATTGAGAAAATGAATAAGCGTCTTTCAAACCCTGAAAAAGTTAAGAAATGGGCTTTACTTGTTAACAACTTAAGCATAGAGAATGGAGATTTAACCCCGAATCTTAAACTTAAACACAACGTTTTGGCTGAACGATGCCAGAAAGTCATCGATGCCCTGTATGGAGGGACAATTCCCGAAGGAGACATCCACATTGGCGGAGTAGACAAACCAGAGTGAGACGTTATGGGGTTAAAACTTGCTTTTTTATCATGGTGGACGCCAAAATTCGTCATTAACCGCGAGTTGGATGAGGTCTCAAACGTAACCACCCAAGCTCTTAAAGAGACTTTACGAAAGATATGCTCCAAATTCCTCTGTTGAAGAAGAAGTGGCAGCGTCGGTTACAAGTATTGACGAGAAAAGAGACACCATGGCAAAGCAGCACATCTATCCTTGTTAACGCTTTAGCAGAAGCATTGGGACAAGATAATGCGGTTAAGGTGGGAAGAGAAGCATTGTTCAGAGTTGGAAGACAATTGGGCAGCCAAAACCGCAGAAGGCTAAATGTTGGTGACAGCCAAGGAGATTTGGTGAAGGCAGCAAAAATAATGTATCGGGTGTTGGGCATAGATTTTAATGTTGAATGGCTTGGACCAAACCAAGCTATCCTCACTGTTGACCGTTGCGCTTTGGCTAAGAATTACTCCGAATTAACATGCAAGGTCTTAAGCGCAACAGACGAAGGAGTAGTTAACGGATTAAACCCTAACATAATGATGAAGTTTGAAAAAACAATAACAGGCGGCTGCAAGTGTCTGCACCGCAAAAATAGAAAGGAAGCACAACATATGAAAGCAATTGTTGTTGGAACAGGAGCAGGAGGAGCAACTGCTGCTCGAGAACTTGCAAGCAAAGGTTTCGAAGTTTTAATGCTGGAAGCTGGACAACCGTTCAGTCCACTTACCCACAGGATTTCGTGGCTAAGCCCACTAAGAGGCACACCGCTGCTTAGAAATGAGAATTCTATAAAACGAATATTTCCACATTATCAAACCCTTCGCTCAAGCAAAGATCTTGCAATTTTCTTTGGTGTTACAGAAGGTGGATGCACAGCAATTTCATGCGGCAACATGGTAAGGGCTGAACATGGCTTAGCGGAAATAGGACTTGATTTAACTTATGAATACGAAGAAATAGAGAGCCGCCTAACAATTAACCCGATTCCAAGGGAAAAATGGCGACCATTAACCCAACAAATGTTTGATGAAGCAGAAAAACTGGGACATACCCCTAAACCGACACCGAAAGTCGTTGACCTGCAAAAATGTGCCGGTTGCGGATACTGCGAACTCGGATGTGTTACAGGAGCGAAATGGGATAGCCGACGGTTTTATCAGGAATTACTTGGCAAAGGAATTTCTTTGAAGACAGACTCGCCTGTTAAGAAAGTGCTGGTAGAAAATGGGTGCGCGACCGGGGTCTTGGTTTCGTCATGGATCATCACTTGAGCGAGTTGGTGCCGACATCGTTGTGTTGTCTGCGGGAGGCATTGGAACTGCCCAAATCTTGCGTGCATCAGACCTGCCAGTCCACGATAATCTATGGGTCGATGTTGTCTTGACTGTTGGCGGAGTCTCCAAGAACGCCAGAATGCTTAATGAGCCGCCTATGGCGTGGTTTATCAAGAAAGAAAACTACATTCTTTCACCTTACTTTGACCTGTTATCCTATTGGTTCCATAAACCTTGGAAAGACGTGTCGGCCGAGAACAGAGTTGGCATGATGATCAAACTTGCAGATACTGAACAAGGATCTGTAGCTGCAGACGGCACAGTTACGAAGTCGCTTACTGAAGTTGACAAACAACGTTTGGAAGAAGCTAAAGTTAAGGCAAAAGAAATCATGGAAGCATCAGGTGTAACTGGACCTTTCGTAGACGGAATGATTCACGGCGGTCACCTTGGAGGCACAGTACCGCTTACAAAAAATGATGTAGAGACAATGCATCCTTCAGGGCTGCCCAAAAACCTGTGGGTTGCTGATCTCTCGCTTATGCCGCGTTCTCAAGGCTTGCCAACTATGCTGACGGCGGCAGCTTTAGCACTGAAAGTTTCAAAACGCATCGTAGAAGAGAAACAAGCATAACAGGTGAATGAGCTGGTGCAAAGACAAAAACGCGAATACTCAAAAGCCGAATTAGTTTTCGGTAACGGTGCAATTTTTGTTTGGATATTGTTGGGAGCAGTCAGCTTGCTGGTTATTTTCTCCGTTTGGCGCGATTGTCGTTTCTGGCTTTGGCGTCTTTTCTGGTTTTTTACGAGTTAGGCAAAAAAGGCTGCGTGTCATGTTTTCTCTGCAAGACATGCACAATCGGTATGGGAAAATTGCCCGATCTCTTCTTCACCAAAACCACAATAGAGAACCTGAACATAAACAGGAAAGCACTCAAACTTTTCCCGTTTGTGTACCTCTTGCTTAGCGTGGTTCCTCTTGCCCTTGCCAGTATTTCAATTATTCAGCATTTAGCTATTTACAACGTTTTGCTACTTGCAGCTTTGGTTGGGTTTTCTGTTTTAACAGGTATTGTCAGAAGAAAAATGCTGATCAATCGCTGAATTGCATATAAAGAAAGCAGCAAATACAAATTCTGATGTTTAGTTTACATGATTTTTTCAGAATTTAATAAACAAAAAAAAGAAAAGGGATATTTTGTTGCGTTTTTTAGTTTATTTTTTTCGTTGTACGAGTAATGCTAGTACTACACCGATTATGATGATTACGACGAATAAGCCTGCGATTGCGGGTACAAAGTATTGATCAGCCATTGATTGATCGTGTAGCTGCTGTGGCTGTTGGAGCGTGAGTTGCAGCAAGGTCAACTGCAAAGCTTGATTCAGCAGACGAAGCGATAGTATGATTCAGAGCCTGGGAAGCTAGCGATTACAGTGTATTTACCTGGAATATCTGGTGTATATTGGAAGCTGAATGTGCCTGTAATGTCGCTTGTTGCGTCGCCGATGTGTCTAAAGTTGTTGTTTGCATCAATTACATCGAGTGAAACATGTACACCGGTTGCGTTGGTCGGTATCTGGTTGCTGTCCGTATAAGTAATTCATCCATTCTCTCATGTTTGCGTCAGATATTGCTGGAGTGCCTGCTGCAGGTATGCCTAAGCAAGTTTTGCCTGGAGACTGATCAGTTACAGTTCCGCGTATCACTAAGCTGGAACCTAGAGTAATCGCATGCTGATGGTGCTTCGACTGTTGTGGCGGATCGTCCTGTTCCGTAAGCGTATAGTAGGTTGTCATAAGCATTTGGCAGTGTAAGCACACCGTCTGCTGCTGCAACGACTGGGCTGTTGGATTCGCAGAAGCTGTTTATGCTCCAAACTACGTCACCTGTAGTTGCGTTTAATGCGTATGCTTGTGAGCCTCTGAATAGCGGTGGGTTGTATGTGTGACCTCCGTTGAGGTAGACCTTTCCGTCAGCGACTAGTTCAACAGTCTTGAATGGCCATGAATTGTAGACGGTGTTGTAACCCGCTGGTCCTGCCCACCAGTTCCATACGAGTGCGCCTGTTGTTGCGTTCCAAGCGTAGCAGTGTCCGTCGAATGTTGCATCATAAATCATTCCGTATCCACCGATTGGGCGATAGGCAGAGAAGTAACCCCATATTGTGTTTGTTGGGAATTTGCACACGCATACTTGAAGGCCTGTGTCAGCGTTGAATACAGTGATTGTTTGATCTTCGTTATTCATTTCGATGTAGTTTCCATCGCCGCTAGTGTATGTAACGACTCTAGTCCAGTCTGATACTGTGCGGTTTACTAACCACTCCTGATGTCCGTCAGTTAGGCTGTAGCCTGCATCGACTTGCCATTCTTCCCAGTTACCTGTATGTTGCATAGCTCATTACTACTGTATTGCCTGATATTCCTATGCTACCACTTGATTGGGCACCTGACAAGGTTAGCGAAATGGGATTGCCGGAAATATTAGTGGCTATCGGTACTGTCCATTGTATACCATACTTGAAATCAATTTTACTTCCTGTGGTAGGTCGATACATCCAATTATTTGGGTCTCCTCCATTGCCCCCATTAACACAACGGGTTGAGTTCCACAAACACAGCGTTGGATTGCTTGCAACAGTTGTGTTAATGTAGTATTCTAGCAGAGTTCCGTCAGCAATGTCATCAGGGGTTTCTTGTGACATGAATAATCCAGAAGTTGTACTATTCGCAACATCAAGGATCCAGTTACCAGTTAGTGCTTCGTACATTGACATTGTAGAGCCAGAAGTACTCCATAAGTATGCATGACCGCCGTACTGGTTTGGTGATATGTAATTGAATATTTGACCGCGTGCTAGCGTGCCATTGATGTCGTAACGATGACATAGTATTGCGCCTGTCCTTAGATCTTGGGCGATTAAGCCTTGCTTATCAGTTGAAGCATCAGGCGTGAAAGTGTAGTAAAGTACTCCGTTGATTATTACTGCCAGATATTTGCATTCGTATTGGGCGGTTGAGTAGATAGTTGCTGTGTGCGGTTGCACCGTATTCGCCTCCGATTAAGCCTCCGGGTCGCCAATGGTGTTGTCCAAAGTACGTGTGGACTGTTTGGTAATTGGATATACGGATCGAAGTCTGTAGTTGCATTGTAACCTAGACCGGCATTAACGTATGTAAAAGTCGCCAAGCCAGTTTCCGCTGATTGTGTTCCAGTTGCTGTTCATCATGTTAATTGGGCGTTGCCAATAGGTTGTTGGAAGAGGGTTGAATGGAACCAATCGATGCTGGTTCGTTCGTGACCTGCATAACTGCAGTGTTACTCGTGCTTGGTAAGTAAACATCGCCAATGTATTGAGCAACAGCGCCGTTGCCGGTTGGTGGTGGATTTGCACCTGTTAGTGTTTGTCCAGGGAAGTTGCAAACGAATGTGTAGTTGCCAACTTGATCAGGCACGAAGGTTGTGTGTGAGAAATCCAGTATCATCTGCTCTAAATCCACTAAGCGTAGTTACTTTTCCAGCGGGATCAGTAACTGTTACGGTAAGGTTCGTCCATCTGTCACCGTAAGCACCGCTTACTGTATTTGGAACTTTATCAATTCCGAATGTAATGAAAGCTGTTTGACCGATGCCAATTGGATCAGGGTTTGCATCAATAAACGCATATGTTTTGAGTTGCCATACTGGAGCTGTGTGCACTAACTGTTTGCAAAGAAAATATTGGAGTAGCAATAGATAATGTCAAAAGCAAAGCGATTGCGATTGCAAATGTTTTATTTTTTCCTAAATTTTTAATATTTATCATATTTTGATCTCTCTTATCCCTAATTTCAATTAGGGATAGCGCAAGTGATTGTTGTTATGAGTATTTATAATTTGGGTATAAATTTCGACATCCTTGGAAGATAAGTGAAGAATAAATGTCAAAAAAAGCAACGTTTAGTAAATTATTGATGCTCAATTGCATTAAATTTACAAATTTAATCCGCTGGCCTTTTGCTGTTCTAACCAGTCTCTTGATTTCATCATTGTTTTGCCAGCGAACTTTAGTTCTAACGCGCCTTCATATGGACATAACTCAACGCAACGTGCACAAAGAATACATCTGGATTCAGTTACGTCGCCGCCTTTCTTGTCGTAAACATCCGTGGCCTCAGTCGGACAAACCCGTTTGCAAACTCCACATCGAGTACATTTTTCTTGGTTCTTAGTCAGGCGTGTTAACGCAATTTGTTTGAACGGAGTAAAGCTGCTAAACAACGCTGTAATTGCGCCAAGAGGGCAGATTCTGCACCAAAACCGCCTATAAACAAAAGCTACAATTGAAACTGCAATCAGGATAGCCAAGTTTATGGATGTAACGTAGAAACCTGTTATCCAAAATGGCCCATAGACTATTTGTGAGATATATGACCATTTTATCGCGCCAATAGCGGCTTCGACTAAGAGGCAAAGAGGTCTCGCGGGGCAAACCAGACAAAAAGGCTCATTTATATTACTTACAATACCTGCTTCGGTTCCTTGAGGCCCACCAGTTATTGTTCCTGGAACTATTTGAGCCCCAAAAATGGCATATGAACCGAAAATAACGCTGAGAATCAGAAAAACTGCAATTATAACATACCTTGATTGTCCAAGAGCTGTATTTGTCTTCGCGGAAAAGCGCACATGTTTGAGTCGTAATGCTTTACGGATTCGTGTTAACACATCCAGATATAATCCAAACGGACAAAGCCAACCGCAGAAAAACCGCCCTAGAATAATTGCTCCCACAGCAATCATGCCAATAACAATACCTATTTTTTCTAGCCCAGAGGTAGAGTACAGAACGTTGTAGCCTACTGGATGATTCCAAAATGGAAAAATGTAGGCTTGAAGCTGCCAAATTGCACACGTAACTGTTCGTCCGTTAGGATAGTAACAAGCTAAAATAGGAACTGAAAGACCGTCTGGAAATTGATTTCCCAAGAAATTAGATCCAAGCAAATGATCCCGTGGTGAAGGACCCAAAGGCTGGAATAAAGGGCGTATTGAATGGACCAATATAAGACCCATGAATACAGCAACAACAGCAACTATTTGAATAAAAAGTCTCAGATGTGCTTACTTTTCTTGTTTTATCTTTAGACAATTTATAGATAAGGACAATGCCCAAAACTACTATTATTGAAAATATGAGTAGTACTAGCCAAGTTGGGTTCGAGTACTGCATCTAGGTTTTCTCCTTATCTTTTAATGTTGATTTTTTACCATTTATTGCCGAATAACTGCCATTGACAAGTTTTTTTTCGCTATAGATTTTCTATTTCTTACAGCGATAACAAGTAGCCAAAACAATAACAATTGCCACCACAGCTGAAGTTGCAATAGCTACAGAATGTTGCTCATAGAAGGGCAAATTCGAATTAAACAAATTATTATTATAAAAATTATAACGGACAATACTGAAGTTGCCTGTTGCTCCATTTACAACTATTGTTCCATTAGGCGAAATATAGTGTAATCCGTTCCAGGGGTCAAAAACACGTTTTTACGGTCGACAGTTTTGACAATGGTCCAATCAACTCCATTAATGTGACCTTGTACCAAAATTGAAAATCTGTTTGCCGTTTCCTTCAACCACATACCTCAATCTTAAAGTTGTTGTCGTATTGTTGAAGGAAAAGTATGAGAAGATGGTAACGTTAGAATTTTGAGCAGAAACCAAAAAATTTTGAAGAGGCGTTGAACCATTGATGTTCAAATTTTCAAATGTCCAACTGTCATTTTCAAATGTTGCTTTGGAGTAGCTGCCATTTACTGCAAAGCTTACTGCGCCATTATTGGGAGGGGATTAGAAATTGGTCTTGCCGAACTAAATGATGTGTTATTCTGTGCCTTGCAGTTAGGGTAAATCCATGAGGAAATGAAGAGAATGAGAATTACAGCAATTACAATTGAGGAATCTATTGCCATTAATTCTAGCAAGACCCAATTAACGGTTCACGGTAAGTAAATATTTAGGGGTAGTTTTAAGACTTTCTAATGTTCAAAGAAAAACACTTAACTCTTTGATTTTTTGAGATCAAAAAGGTGAGTTTACCGTTTTGCCTATTAACAAGAACTGCTAAATGAGAATGCAATGAAGAAATCGTTGGCTATAGCCTCACTAATCATAATAGCCATTCTTGTTCTCAGCGGCTCAATACTTGTTTTTATAAAAAACAGTAATACTCAAGTCAACCCTCCGCCGACACCAACACCAACAGCGACGTCTTCGATTGAACCAACTTTAACACCCACTCCTGAATTGACTCCAACGCCGACATCAACAACTGCACCAACAACCCACCAACAGTCACCCATTACACCTACACTATCATTAACACTTACCCACATGATACAAACGCCTTCACAGAAGGACTTTTTTATTCAGATGGTTTTCTTTATGAGAGCACTGGAATTAATGGCGCATTCATCGCTACGTCGAGTAGACTTAACAACAGGAAATGTTCTGCAAGAGGTTACACTGCCCAGCCAATATTTCGGCGAAGGCATAACAATAGTTAACAACACAATTATCCAGTTAACATGGCAATCGCATATAGGCTTCATTTATGATAAAACCACGTTTTGCTCTGCTTGGAAATTTCTCTTATGACAACGGAGGGTTGGGGGTTAACTTTTGATGGCAAACAATTAATCATGAGTGACGGCACAGACAACCTTTACTTTTTAGACCCGACAACCTTTCAGCGGACAGGACAAGTTGCTGTGCATGACGGAAACACCACCATAGTTAACATCAATGAGTTAGAGTACATTAACGGCGATGTTTACGCCAACATTTGGCAAACAAACACAATTGCCATAATTAATCCGCAAACGGGACAAGTTAAAGCTTGGATAGACCTTGCAGGACTGCCAAGCGAAAACAATGCAAATCCAAATGCTGTCCTCAACGGCATCGCATATGACCAAAGCAACAATAGATTGTTCGTTACGGGAAAAGATTGGCCAAGCCTCTATCAAATAAAACTGGTCTCCACAAGCTGATCCAAAGGAAATAACTCAAAAATGATCAGTCGTTTTTCACTGACGTTGAGCTAATTATTTCTGCAAATTTGCAAGTGTTTTTTGTAAAATAAGGCAAACTTCTATATGTTAGGTATCAAACTTTTATGCAGGGATTAAATTTGAACCGTGAAGGTTATAAATCAAAAAGAAAAAGCCAGCCTAAACGAAACATGCAGATCACTCGAGCCAAAAAACAAATGATGGCAAAACCTAAAGAAATCAGCAGCACTCCAAAATTGCGTGAAATCTACTCAACTAAAATTGAATGGGCAACTAAAATGCTGCCTAAATTGAAAGAGTAGTTTATCGAAAGAAAATTCTTTCCTTTATTTCATAAATTATTTCTAAAATCTGTTTTCTTTTGCTTCCAGTCCATTCAAACTTTTTTCGTCAACGGATAGGCTTTTGAGTAAGTTCCTACATTAAAGAAGCCTGCAAAGCAATTTGCAAAGTAATAAAACAGGAAGTGAAAAACAGTATGTCATATCCAAAAGAGATGCACAAGGCAACATGTGCCGACTGCGGAAAAGAATGTGAAGTTCCTTTCAAGCCAGACGGTACCAGGCCAGTTTATTGCCGTGAGTGCTATAGCAAACGAAGACCACCACGAAGATATTAAGCTCACAAGCTAACATCTTAACTTCGAAGTAACTCTTTTTTATTTTTTCTTTTTTTAATTTTTCATAAAATATGTGTTTGCATTTCAACAAACTCGTTCTAAGTGAGATTGAGTATGCCTTTTTCCATAATTTAGATTTAAATCTGCCTAAAGCCGAGAAAAATTGCAGTTTAAAATTATATATAATGGTAATGGTTGATATGGTCTCTTGAATGAATAATTACCGGTAATTTGAGGGAGAATCATTTGGACGAAGTATTAGATATGTTAGATAAAACTACAAAACGAATACAGAAAACAGTAGATGAAACAAAAGAAGCAACCTGGAAACAATCAGCTCTGTATGAGCAAATCCTGCAGTCACCTGAAGCTTCGCAGGAACAAAAAATCAAAGCATTCGTCAAGAAAACACGTTACTTGGATCAACTTGAAGCTTTAAACAGCCAACTAAGTTTGCTCTACATGCTTCAAATATTTGCGTTTAAAGTCAAAGTGCTAGAAGTCACAGTTGGCAACATTAACGATCAACTTTCAAAATCAGGAATTCTCCTTAAAACAGCCGAATTAGAGAGCATAAAAACAAACATTGATTCCCTAAAAATTCTAATTGAAGCTCAATATGAATCGATGAAAGAAATCCACGAAAGCCAAAATAAAACGTTGGACTATATTCATTAGAACATTTAGAGAGATTCAATCAATTTTTCTTATTTTTAGCTTGTTCAAGGTCTTCTCAGGTCATCTGAAATTTTCAAAAATAAGAAATAAACTGTAACGTCATAATAAAGAATTAAATAAAAAGGGCAGCCTGGTGGTTTTAAGCCACTCATGCGTGCAATGTATCTTTTTTGGCTTATTCTACGATCTTTTCCCAACTTGTAACTAAGTCGAGAACTTCTTGACCTGCTTTGCCGCCGTAGCTCTTTAGGCGTTCGCGAGTATCTTTCTGAGCTATCATTGCTTTCTGGAATTCTACCATCTGTACAGCTTTGTCTGTTAAGTATAGGAGTCCGTCTACGCCTGCTCTTGCCATACGAACTGAAACTGTTAAGAGTTCACTTGGGGTTGGTGTTTCTCTTGGATCGTCGCCGGGCCCGATAACGTAGAGTGCAATGTTTAGTTTTACGTCTTTGAAGAGTTTCTTGAAGTTGCGGGTAAGCATTTCCCAATACCAAGGTGTAGCATAGTTCTTGCTGAACATAACAACTAGGAATTCATCAGTGAGTGGTGCTAAGTCGTCGAAGTTGACGCCGAAGCGTTCATAGTTTGTAACTGGGTCTGGAAGTACACCGATGACAAATTGACTCTTTGCTCTGTCACGTACGCGTTCGCTTGTTGCCGCCATGTAATCAGTGATTTCTTTTCGTCTCCATTCATACCAGCTTAAGCCGCTTTTTTCGTGTAGTGCTTTGCAACGTGGGCATATGCAGTGTCCGTGGTCTGCGAAGTGGATGCTGTTTAGCCAGATACCTGGGCTTTTTCTTGCTACGTCTTCCATGTAATCTAGTTGTTCTGCGCGATGTTCTGGTTGAGTTGCGCAGAGAATGTCCCATCGGACGTTAAAGTTGTCATTTGTTCTCCATGCTGGACCTAAATCTGACTGTGAAATCCAATCTGGATGATTGCGAGCTGTAACGTTGTCTCCGAAAATAGCGATGTTGCTGTACATATCAGGTTGCGGTGGCATTCGTCTTCCAACTTCCGGTTTAACGCGGAAAAGGTCAAAGTCAAAGCCTGGAACTTTCTTTGCTTCAAACATGTATGTGCCGAATTTCATCTTGATTCTACCTTTTTAGAAACCAAAACGTTTGGCGATGTTATAAAGTTTTGCATAATAACAGAAAAAAGGGTTGCAAAGGCTAAAAAGCTGTTTGGCGATTGCTTACAATTCGACTATTTCATTTCGCGCACAATATTTAGGCGTCTAATCGTAGCCTTTTTTGGGTTAATCGTTGTTTTCATGCTTAGAAAAGCTTGAACGGTAATACATAAAAAGTGAAATAGGAAATCAAGGCAGCGGCTAAAATGTTAGCGATTGGTTACGCAACGTTTTTAGGTCAAATTTCCTTCGCAACTTTAATAACTTATCAACTTTAGGTGCTGCAATGAGCCAGTGGCATTCACAAGACACAGAAGAGCTGATTCGGCAATTAGGCGTTAATCCTGAGAAGGGCTTAACGGATCAAGAGGCAGCATAGCGCCTTGACAAGTACGGAAGAAATGTTCTTGTGCAGCAAAGGGAAATCCGCTTCCTCGGCATCCTGCGCGAAGAAATTACGGAACCAATGATTCTTCTGCTAATCGCTATAGGCGTTCTTTACAGTATTTTAGGTAGCTTAACAGATGCTCTGACCATAATTGTGATAATAATCGTTTTGGTTTTGGCTGAAGTATGGAATGAGTACAGGGCTAAACGTTCAATTGCATCGTTAAAACAGCTGGCGCCTCCGACAACGATGGTGCTTAGAAATGGGCAACTCCAAGAGGTTGAGACAGCCCTTGTTGTTCCAGGCGACATTTTAGTTTTAAAGACAGGTCAAAGAGTTCCTGCAGATGCGAGACTCCTTGAAGCTTTTGGTTTAGAAGTTGATGAGTCCTCATTAACTGGAGAATCCTATCCAGTAGCTAAAGACGCCACGCAATTTTGGCGACTGAAACCAGAATCACAGATCAAACAAACATGCTCTTCGCCGGAACCGTCATAACTCGAGGAAGAGCCAAAGCACTCATCACTGTCAACGGGAATAAACAGTGAGCTTGGACGAGTTGCAGGAATAACTAAAGCGGCAAAAGAACCAAAAACAACCTTGCAGTTGGCGATGAAGCAGCTCTCCAAAACCTTAGTATGGATTGCACTTTTCTTCAGCATCCTCATACCAGTTTTAAGCTACATCAGAGGGGTTCAGCCAAATCCAGCCGAAGCCGTACTTTACGGGTTATCGTTGGCTTTCGTCGTCATCCCTGAAGAACTACCAATCATAATCACCATGGTTCTTGGGCGTAGGCAGTTATGCCTTATCCAAAAAAGGCGCTATAGTGAAACGGTTACGTGCAGCCGAAGCTCTTGGAAACGTCACAGTCATAGCCACAGATAAAACAGGCACGATAACAGAAAACAAAATGCGGCTTGAACACCTCTACTTTGACGGCGCAATTCACAGAAGCCAAGATTTTAAGGAAAATGAGAAAGCAGCATTAAGAACCGCATTTTTAGCCAGCGACGCCGTCGCAAACACATCAAGCAGCATGGTTCTGGGCAATCCGATGGCTCAAGCAATTCTTGAACGGCTCAAACAAGATGGAATCAATGCTTCAGAAAGCAACGGAAGGTTGGATTCTAAAAGACGAATTAAGCTTTGATGTTAAACGAAAACTCGCTTCATATATTTACCAATATGGCAACTCCAAGAGTTGTTTTAACAAGCGGTGCACCAGAAAGAATCTTGGCTAATTCAACAAAAATCCTTCTAAAAGGTGAAGAAGCCCCGCTCGATGTCGCTAGCAGAAATGAAATCAACAAAGTCTGTGGAGCAAATGGCTCAGTCTGGTGAACGCCTACTCGGATTCGGCTACCACAGACTTCAAGCTGATTCAGTAGATAGAGAGAACCTTGAAAGCGACATTACCTTCGTCGGCATTTTAGGTTTCATTGACCCGCCAAGAAAAGAAGTAAAAGCAGCCATCCAAACCTGCCAAGAAGCAGGCATAAAAGTCGTAATGATTACTGGAGACCACCCGGAAACCGCCAAAGCCATTGCTTCTCAAGTTGGAATAAACAGCGCCAACGTGTTAACTGGCATACGAAATCTCAAAAATGTCCGATGAAGACCTCAAGAAAGCATTAAAAAACACCTTTGTCTTTGCACGGGTAACTCCTGAAGATAAACTGCGGTTAGTTCACCTCTTAAAAGAAAACGGCGAAATCGTAGCTGTCACAGGCGATGGAATAAATGATGCTCCAGCCCTCAAAGAAGCCCACATTGGCATCGCAATGGGCATCCGCGGAACCGACGTTGCAAAAGAAACAGCCGACATGATTCTAACCGACGACAATTTTGCCACCATAGAAACTGCAGTTAAAGAAGGACGCAAACTCTACAGCAACCTGCGCAAAGGCGTCCGTTACTACCTCGCCTGCAAAGTTGCTTTAGTTTCGATTTTCCTTGTTCCAATCATACTGGGTATTCCGCTGCCCTTTGCACCGATTCAAATCATTGTGCTTGAGTTATTCATGGATTTAGCAGCGTCAGCCACCTTTGTAGCTGAACCAGCAGAAGCAGGTATCATGAACAAGCCGCCCAACGATCCGAAAGAGAAGTTCCTGAACAAAAGTATGCTTACAAGCTTAGTTTTAGGTTCGCTTAGTTTATTTGCTGCGGTAACAGCAACATACCTGTTCACATGGTATCAAAACCCAACCTCAAGCTGCCATTCAACATGCACAGACAGTAGCTTTCGCCACATGGATGATAGGCCACATTCTATTAGCTTTAAACTTCCGCTCCGAAAAAGAACCTCTCTCAAAGCTGGGTGTTCTTTCAAACAAGGTTATGGTGCTTTGGGGTCTAATCGTAATAGCTACATTGCTGTTGGCAACAAACGTGGCGGGCATAGCTGGCTCGCTTAAAATAACAAGCTTAACTCCGACAGATTGGGCAATAGTAATTGTTGCAGCGTTGGTTTCAACTTTCTGGATTGAACTTATGAAAATATGGCGAAGAAGCACTTAGCTTTTAAATGGAACATTCATATAGAATGCCCTGAGGGAGAGAGAAAGGGTGCCGATTAAATATTTTGAGGCTCCAGAAATCAAAAAACAAGTGGACCAGTTAGCAGAGGAATGCGAGTTTTACCATGTTGTGCCACAATTTGTTTTCTGTGTCAGAAGCAGAGGCTCCAAAGCCCGACGCACCATCGCCCGCATTCACGGCTTAGGCAAAATTTGGCAAGGAGTCCTAAACCTGCCCGCATCCTACACCATTGAAGTTATCTCAGAAATCTTTGACAAAATGACGCCTGAAGACAAAGAAAGAACATTAATTCATGAACTCATGCATATTCCAGGCGGTTTTTCAGGTGGTTTCCGACCGCATAAAGGCTACGTTGAACGGAAAGATGTTGAGGCGGTTTATAAGAAACTACAGAATGATCGGGCTTCAAAAAAGCAGAAAAAGCTGTTTTTCGAGTAAACTTTGCCGTTTTTCTGCCATATCTTTTTAAGCTTCGAAGCAAGGTTATGGAAAATAGCAAATTTAAAACCGAAAAGCAGAAAAACCATGTACGAACAAATATTGGCAAGACACAAACGAATCAAAGTCTTTGCCATGGAATTGAGGTTTAATTATGAAGCATGTTATGAAAAGTCTAAAACATAACGGCATATTTGTTCCAGTTTACGATTACAAAGGCTTCAACATCAAAATTAACGGTCAAACAATAAAGTTGACGCCTAAAAGCGAGCAGATGGCGGTTGCATGGGTAAGAAAAAACCTCATCAACCGTATCTCCGCCAGACCAAGCTTTTCAAAAAGAATTTCATGAAAGAATTTCTGAACAAATCAAAAATGAAAATCCTTCAGCCACATTTCTTAACAGTTTTACTTCAAATTACCTAAACAATATTGAGCATCCGCCAGCAACTCCAAACAACGGCAGCCAGCCAGCAAACCAAGAAATTGACTTCTCACAAATCTGCAACTTCATTGAAAGCGAAAAAGCCAAAAAAGAAGCTCTTACCAAAGAAGTGAAAAAACAGCAGGCTGAAGAACGCAAAGTCAAACGCCTAGAATTCAAAGAAAAATATGGCTACGCAGATGTTGATGGACAAAAACTTGGAGATTGCCAACTGGACATCCGAGCCATCATGCCTTTTTGCTGGTCGTGGAGATCATCCGCAACGTGGTAAATGGAAAGATGGCCCAAGTGAATCAGACATTATTCTTAATTTACCTAAAGACGAAAAAGGCAAACTCTTAGTTCCAAGACCAGCTGGAAACTGGAAGGATATAGTTTGGGAACCGAACAAAATGTATGTTGCCAAATGGGAAGACAAGCTAACAGGCAAAATCAAATACGTCTGGTTCAGCGACACAGCATTTCTCAAGCAAAATCGCGAGAAAGAAAAGTTTTTTAAAGCTGAAACATTAGGCAAACAAATCAAAACAATTGAACAGCATATTCTCCGAAATCTTAATGATAAAGATGATTTAAGGCGAAAAACTGCAACTGTGGCGTGGCTTATTTTGGTGCCAAACATGAGGGTCGGCGACGAAAAAGACCCAGATGAAGCCGACACTGTAGGCGCTATTACGCTCAGAGCTGAGCATATTAAGATAGAAGGCAATATTATCCACTTTGACTTTCTCGGCAAAGACAGCGTCAGATGGGTAAAAGACATCCCAGCACCACCCGAAGTCATAAGAAACCTACAGTACTACGCCAAAACAAGCAAAGAATACCTTTTTGAAGGCGTTGACTCCAAGATGGTCGCCCGTTTTCTATCTGAAAAAATGCCCAAATTAACCGCCAAGGTCTTTCCGCACGTGGAGATGCACAAAAACCGTCAGAGAAGAACTAGAGAAAAGCGGAATAACAAAAGAAGACCCAGACTACTGCAAGGTTTACGCTGCAAAAATGGCCAATTTCAAGGTGGCTGAAGTTGCAAATCACAAACGTAAAGTTCCGCCGACCTTTGACCAACGCTTAGAGAAGAAAGAAGCCAACATCAAATCGCTTGAGCAACAGCTTGTTGTGAAAGAAGGCGGCTGGCAAAAAAACCGAATCACTTAGAAACTCGAATAAAGCGGGCTAAGCTTGACTTGGAACTAACAAAGCTAACCAAAGAATACAATCTTGGGCACATCACTGAAATCCTACATTGACCCGACAGCTTACGTGAAATGGGCTAAAAAAGTAAAGTTTGACATCGAAAAATTCTATCCCAAAACCTTGCGCAACAAGTTCAGCTGGGCACTGCAAAGCGGAAAAGCACAGGCAGCCGAGTGCATAACTGCATGAGCATCAGCGAAACCAAAGACGGCATAATCATCACAATTTTTGTTAAACCCAACTCTCCCAAATTCAAAATTGAGCTTGACGGCGACGAAATCGTTGTCCACTCAACCGAGGAACCAGTGAAGGGCAAAGTAAACAAGGAAATTTTGAAAGAATTTACCAAACTTTTGCATGTTAAGGTTGAGCTTGCCTCAGGCGCCACCTCAAGGCAGAAGCAGCTGTTTGTAAAAGGACTAAGCAAAAGCCAAGCAGAACAGCTTTTGCAGTTACTGTAGTTGTGTACAACAGGATATATTACGAGAATCGAAATATCCCTTATATGCAAAACAAGCCCTTGAGAAAGATGGAAAGAATTGTAGTTCAAGGGAAAGGGGCAAACCCCCAATCACCTTACCCCAAAAAACTTCAGCCTTTTAAACATCTAAAATACTAATCCATTTAACAAAATTGCCTAAAAATTGATTATCGGTATAACAAAATGGTTTGGCAATAGCCTAAGGTGCTGTTATGCATCAAATTCCATCCCGAGCTCTTTGGATGAATCCACAGCTTATTGTCCCCTTCTTTTCCGGCGCTCACTTACTACGTTTCCATTCAAAATTGTCTCTAGGTAATTTCAGCTGAGCTTATTCCACCACCAACTGCTCTTCGCATTCTTGTGAGTTTCCTCAAATCGAAAAAGTAATCAAGTCTCTGAGTTGATGTTCCAATAATCATAGTAGCCAGTTTTTCGCAATCATTCAATGTAAGCTTGTGAGGGACAATATCATAATACGGCTCAATTTTCCTAGCATAATTGAACAACAAATTTGCAACCAATGAGTCTCCATTAAAAAGCACTGGATAGTCTTTTGTTATTCTTAAGATAGTTTTGTTACCATATGGGGATAATACTCTGAATGGCTATCTTCATTGGTAAATTCTCCAGCATCATTCCATTCTTCATGGAAGACGTGTCTCAGCTTAGGTTTTCTTGACAAACCTTCATCCATGAAGCCAACAACATGGCACCCCATTGGTCTAGTAATGGGTATCGTTAGACTCTGTAACTCTGTTTTTAGTTTCTCAGCTATTGTATCTACCGTATCCCCGGCTACTAGGCTATCTGTATCAAAATCTTCCAAAAATTTCATTATGCCTGTTTTTTGAGCAGCAGTAATGGAAATTTCTGCTAGTCCCAGCATGCAATAGCAATATTTGCCTTTCTCTTCACTCTGTAAACTTCTTTATTCCATCTGTCACTATTGGGTCTATTTCAAGCCAGTAATCGTAAAACTCGATTTGACGCATATCTGCTGCAACAACTATCCCTCCTGGACACAGTAAAGTTACAACGCTTGTCATTTGATACCAATTAGAATTATTATGTGGTGGTGTTTAAAACTTTTTTAATAGCCACGTAAGAGCATTAAACATGAAAGAATGCCCGGTATGTAGAAAAGTAGCAATGGTTACTATAGGAACAAGATGGATTTTATCATCGTCTGCAGAAATGACGAAAGCAGAGCCTGGAACTGCTAGAATTGACTTGGTATTCCTCAAACTGCACAAAACTATACGATAGTAGAATGGAAATGTCTAAACTGTAACTATTATCAGAAAGAGAAGTTAAATACAAATCCTGGTTCTGCAAGCTCATAGACATAGAAAAAGGAGAGTTTTGAGGGACACGTCTGCAACTGACAAAGGTACAATTCCTATCCTCAGCTTTTAACAAATCCTATTTGCGTTTTCGGAAAAGCTTTAAGCGCTCTCTCTACGGTTTGGCTGAAGATCTTAATTGAGACTTCACTATTTCACGTATTTCATCTACCAAACAGTTTTCCTCGAAAAACTCAAACAATTTGGGATGGACAAATATGCGACATTTCTTTATTTGAATGAGGGCTTCATCGCCCAGTTTACTGAACAGGGGCGAGGAACGGAGAAGTTTCAACATCACCACTTCCTTCATTAAGATTACGAATATTGTTCTAGGCTTAAGCGGTCTCTATCATTACGGGGAATGTCGATTGTAAAACACCCTCGTTTAATTGAGAGCTTCCCACCAACATCGTCAACTGAGTCCAAATAGTCTTTGCCTACCCTGAAGTTGGGTTCCTTTCGCGTTAATGAAGTCTGCAATTTTGTTTCTGATTATTTCGACAAGTAATGATTCATTAATCTGAGCAAATAGTTGAAAATGACTTCGTCTTTGTTGCTCGAAACAACATAGAATCTCTTGTATTTCGGACGTTCACCTTCCATAATACGTTCAAGAGGATTGACATAAGAACAACTTCAAGTATCGATTAATTATGTACTGAGCCCCAGTTTCTTTTGTCCCCCAAAAGACCTGGCTAAAATACTCGCTGAATTTTAAGAGGAGCTTTGCCAGAGAAAGAGAATGTAGGACAAATTTGAAACCGCTCATACACATACGGTTCTTATGATGCCAATATACTCTTAGAACAGCATCCAATACCTTGCCATAATAATTGACTCGGCAGCAGCGTAGCCCTTATCCCTCAACGCTAATACAGGGTGAGTTGTTTTTCGAGGATCTAAGTCTAACGGGGGCATCTTCAAATTGTACAAATACCCCTGTATGTCGATACCTCTTCCATAATCAACTCCGGTCATGATGCTATCTTCTTTTAAGTAGGATATCTTGTCAACGTCAATAGGTGAAGACATCAATCCTGCAAGAACCCAATGAATTGATTTCTTCGCTTGATTTTCCATAACACTTGTCCAAATGCTGTACATAGCATCAAGGGTTTGCGTGCCATAGAGCTCAATGATTAAATCTTTTATCGATTTAAGACCTTCACGTTGAGCGAGCTTTGCACTTATGACTTCGCCCACAGGGCTGCTGTCGCCACCTTCTATCATTGGCTTAAACAAGTCTTCGTCACTTACTATCCGGTCAGTAAGACTCCCTCCAAAATCTCTTATGTCTTCAAACATATGAGAAAGCGGGTAATGTCCAATATCATGTAGAAGTGCGTATAATAATGCGCCTTGAATGTCGCTAACGTTGACACTGAGCCTGAAAGTAACATCTGAAAGGAGACTAAGTAGCGCTCGTTTAACCAAAGAATATGTGTGACAAGAATGAGAAAACCTGTTGTGCTGACCATCTGGATAGATTAATGGCACATAATCGAGTTGCGAAATATTTCTTAAACGTTGGAAGAAAGGATGGTCAATAATTACTGCAAGTCTCTTTGGGACCCAAATGGAATCTTCCGCAAGCTGGACAAATAGACCATCACCAAAGTCTGAAAGTTCGGGGATGTCGAAGGGTTGAAGATTCCGAGGGTTTATGTTACTTATATCTTTACAAGCAAAATATGCTGCGACATCACCTTCTTCTTTCGAATCATTCACATAATGACCAGATTCAAGTCTACGTGCTATTTCATCTAAGCCTCGTACGATTTCAGAATTAATTATTTTCGGGGTTTTAATATCCCAAAGCTTAATTTTGGTGTGAATTTCTCGAACTAACTTCCCAAACGATTCCATATCTTTCCTAGGAAATAGACGCTCACTAATTTCGGAGCGCTTGAAGAAACCGCCTCTCATGGGCAGGATTTCCTTCCAGGCATATTTTGGATCGAAAAATACGCGTATTTTGTCATCAGCTGTCGGTCCACGCTCTCGGCTCGAAAGTACTTGCTGAAACGGTTAATGTCCGCTATTATTGCATCGCCCAGATCAATGAGTACAGCGTTATTTGTCGTGCATTCAATCAGTACGTTATCAGGTTTTATGTCCATATGTAAAATGCCCCGTTCATGAAGATACGAAATGACTTTGGCAATCTGTTGCAGCCATTTGGATAGATTCTCCAAGAAAACAGGGTTACAAAAATCTGAGTTTTCTATCGCCTTGTCTAAGGTGCAGCCATCTACATAATCCATTGCTATATAGGGGATGCTTTCAGTAAGAATATTGTGACAAATTGGTTCATCTTTAGGAGCCTCTTCTGAAACTTCTTTTTTCCTTTGCGGTAGCCCGTCCCCATAGTCAATAATTCTAACAAGATTTGTGTGTTTAAGTAAAGAAAGCAACTTGACTTCGCTTATTAATGGCCCCACAATTTGATCTCGTTCTAGTTTATCAACTTTTATTTCTTTAAGGGCGCATGGTATCGTGTCGCGATAGACCGCTTTGTAGACTGTCCCTTCATCTGAGTCTTCTTTTTCCATGCGTTTGATTACGATATATTCTCCGCCATTGGCTTTGACTTTCTCCAGTATTGATTTCTTCACTATTTGATTCCCCACGATTGTGCTCTCCAACTCTCCAAGTCAATGAGCCGTAAGTTTTATAAATGGCTTTGGCTAAGAGCCAATTTCAATCAAACAGTAATATCTTAAATCGGTCTGATATTAGCTCGATTGTATTCTTTAATAGGAGATAGCATCAGAACAGCTTCTGAACAGGCTTTTTAAAAGCGACATTTCGGAAGATTTAACTTTTTTGCAGCTCATTTAAATGATAGTGAAAATCCACTCATGAACAAGAAAACTACAATTTACTGGGCTGGTGCAAGGTGTTTCGTATCAACCTTGAGGCATTTTGATTTAAAAACAATAAAGATACTGAAAAAAGACTTTCATTGGGCTGTCCACTATCCGACAAAACTTGTGTCAAATGCCATTAAGAAGTCACCGTCCCGCCCCCTACTCTATGGGAAAGCTGGCTTGATTAGGGAAACGTGTTTAGAATTCGTGAAAAAATCGGATATAGTTGTAGCGTATACCGGGCTTGATATGGGATAGCGGAACCGCCAGAGAAATCGAATACGCCATTATTCATGAAATACCCGTTTTGGTCTGATTCATGCATCTTTTTCGGAGAAACGCTTGGAAGGAAGCGGTGGTTGAAGGAAACAATATCGACTCGTTAAGGGTAAACACCCTTCCATTTAATGGGATGGATATTGCTTTCGACAAATACATAGAAATCAGTGAAATCTACAATGAGGGTATTTCCGAAAAAGAACTTGCCGAGGAAATTAACAAAGCGGCAAAGGAAACGCTGGAAGAGGCGAACGGACGTAGGTGCACCAAGAGTTCGGCGTAACCATTTTAATGTGTGCCTAGCTTCAAAATACGCTACACACTGTTCTTGTTAGCTCTGCGATAATTTGTCTCTTGATTTTGATTGGGAAGAAAGAAGGCGACGCCGCGAATAAAGTGTTTGCGAAGACAACCTTTATGAAAAAACAAAACTGGGCTATATTTCAGCAATTACCGCCGTTCTTATGGGCACTTCTCTTCTTGCCTTGTTCTAGGAAAAAGAAAAAGGGATATTGGTTGTGACATCTCCCCTTGCTCTTGAGTTAAGCTCCTGTTCCCGGTTCCGAGTATTCACTGAAAGAAGTTAAGTCCAAGCCTGTTTGTCCTTATTGTATACAGTAAA
>CAWDYC010000003.1:0-504927 GCA_963806535.1 Candidatus Bathyarchaeota archaeon | reverse complement strand
CCTGTTCGCGCACGTGTCCGGGACCCAGGTCCACGGCTTCGTGACGCCCAGCGGCAGGGGACCGACCACGGGTGTCGTCGTCGGCGAAGCGGTCCTGGGTGAGACCGGTGCGGAGGTGGGCGGCATGCTGCGGGTGTCGCTGCCGACCCTCGGCGTCACTTTCGACGCCACGATCGAAGACACCGTGCGGGAGCCGATGGGCAGCCCGGTGTACCTGACCCGGGAGATGCTGGAGGAAGTGCTCGGCACCGACGGCGGCCGCGGGTGGCGGGAGGCGATGACGCGGCCGGGGACCTCGGTGATCGCCCTGATGCTGGACGTGATGCCGACCGCGACGCGGCGCTGGATGAGGTGCGCGACCTGCCCGCTGTGGCCGCCGTCACCGACGTCCGGGCGGTGTGGATGATGATCGAGCAGTACCTGGGGCTCTTCTACCTGATTGTGGGCCTGATGTTGGCCTTCGGCGGCGTGCTTGCGGTGGCGCTGATCTACAACGTCGTCTCGGTCAATCTGGCGGAGCGAACAGGGGAACTCGCCACCATGCGCGCCAACGGCGTCTCGCACCGGAGGATCGGCGCCTACGTCATGGCGGAGAACATGATCCTGACTGCGTTCGGCGTGATACCAGGGGCGTCGTCGCGCACGCAGCAGCATCCTGGCTGATGTCCACCTACTCCACCGACATGCTCTCGTTCGAACTGGAGGCCCGGCCGGCCACCATGGCGCTCACCATCCTGGCCATGCTTCTGGTCACGGCGGTCTCGCTGCGGCCTGGGATACGCGCGGTTCGGCGTCTGGATGTCGCTACCGCGGTGCGCGAGCGCTCGCAATGAACAGCGCCCCCGAACCACGGAGGAGCGCTGTCCACGGCATTCAAGAGCCCCCACGTGCGCCCTACGGTAGAACAATGTTGAAGCCCGGGTCAGGCTGATCCAGAGCCGACATCAGGCGGCCCAGCACCCCCGGGTCGCCGGTGACGTCCACGCCCGCGTCGGCGAATCCCTCGGGGGCGAGTTGTCCGGTCAGGAGCCCGTTCAGTGCGGCTCTGCTGAGCCTCAGTGACACGTCAGCTTCGGTCGGCTGGGGTGCGGTGGACTGGGTGAGGACTCCATTGGTCAGGGTGAGCCGATGCCGAACCCCGGCGTCTGTGATGTCGAAGTCAAACGACAACCGATCATCCCAACACAGCGGGGCATTGACCCGGATGGCCAACGAGTCGAACAACTGCGTCGGCGTCAGGGGCAGCCAAGATATCGGGTGTCACACTGGAGACCGGTGTCCCGAATGCCCCGTGCCGGAGTTCGTGGGCGCCGGACAGGTAGGCGCAGCGCCATGTACCGCACTCGGACCCGTAGCCGAGCTGCTCCAGTGTGTCGGCCAGCAGTTCCTTCGCGTCCTTGTGGTCTGGTTGGGCGAACACGACGTGGCCCAGCACCTCGGCCACCCACCGGAAGTCGCCGGCGTCGAACGAGTCTCGGGCCTTGGCCACGACGGCGTCCGCCCCGCCCATGAACTCCAGGTACCTCTTGCCCGCCTCGACCGGGGGATGCTTCCACAGGTTGACCGGATTTCCGTCGTACCAGCCCATGTAGCGCTGATAGATCGCCTTGACGTTGTGGCTGACCGACCCGTAGTAACCCCGGGCGTGCCACGCATTCTCCAGCGCAGGCGGCATCTGGATCACCTCGGCGATCTCGATGCCGGTCATGCCCTGGTTCATCATCCGCAGCGTCTGATCGTGGAGATAGGCATAAAGGTCCCGCTGCTGACCCAGGTACTCCATGCACCGCTCATGCCCCCAGGTCGGGCCAATGGTGGGAGGAGAAGATCACATCGGTATCGGCACCGAACAGGTCGATCGCCTCGGTCAGATACTGCGCCCACGCGTGAGGATCACGCACCAGTGCACCGCGGATGGTGAGAATGTTGTGCAGAGTGTGGCTGGCGTTCTCGGCCAGGCACAGGACCCTCAGATCGGGGAAGAAGAAGTGGAACTCTGGGGGCGCCTCCGTGCCAGGCGCCATCTGAAACACCATCCGGACACCGTCGACCGTGAGCTCCTCGCCCGTGGTGGACACGTCGACCGTGGGCGCGATCAGCGTGAACTCACCCGTCGAGGTGGTCTGCGCCAGGCCCGCCCCCACCTGCCCCTGAGGGCCGCGGTCCAGGGCAGCCCCGTACATGTCAGCCAGCACGCCGGTTCATGGCGGTACCGGCGAACACATTCTCAGCAACGGCATGCGCCATGAAACCAGACGGGGCGATGATCTGCACCAGCCCGGCATCGACGTCGGCCTCATCCACCACCCCGCGGACGCCCCCGAAGTGGTCCGCGTGGCTGTGGGTATAGATCACAGCGGTCACGGGCGCCCACCGCGATGCTCGCGGTAGAGGGCGAGCGCGGCGCGTGCCGGTTCCGCCGTGAGGAGGGGGTCGATGATGATGATGCCCGTGTCGCCCTCAACGACGGTCATCACCGAGAGATCGAGCCCTCGCACCTGGTAGATGCCCGGCACCACCTCGAACAGGCCCTGCTCGATCAGGAGGTTGGACTGGCGCCACAGGCTGGGATTCACGGTCAGCGGGGCCTCGGCCTTGAGGAATCCGTACGAATCGATGTCCCACACCACGCGGCCGTCGCACGCACGACGCCCGGTTTCAGGGCCGCGATGAAACCCCGATGGGCGTCGTCGATGTCCTGACTGTCCCCGAACGGCAGAGTCCGGGTAGGAAGTTCGTGATTGGTGGCGATGGTGGCGGTGGCGGGCTTGCTGCTGGTATCCATGAAGAGCTCCTTGAGAGTGGGAAACGTTGCTGAGTCAGTCGGCGCCGTGCAGCGCAGACATTCAGCCCTTCAGTTTCTCGGGGCGGACCCTGCCGATCATCATGAGGCTGAGCCCCTCCAGGAGCGTCTGGATGCCCAGCAGCGTGCCGAGCAGCGTGAGGGTCGGCGGCGCCGAGGTTGAACAGGACGAAGAACCCGAGCCCCAGGGACACCAGTCCGCTGATGATGAGCAGCAGGCGGCCCTTCTCGGCGCCGAACGCCCACGCCATGCGGGTCAGTCCACTGACGAAGAATGTCACGCCCGCCCCGAGGGTGAGGGCGACGGCCCCGACCACGGGGTTGCGCAGGACGAACAGCCCGATCACGGCCAGGATCGCGCCACCCAGGACGGCCGACCAGAAGCCGCCGGACTTGATCCGGAAGACCGATGCCACGAGAAGGACGACACCGGAGATCAGGGTGGTCCACCCGATGACGAACACGGAGATCGCTGTGGCGAACACCGCGTTGCCCAGCAGGAAGAAGCCTGCCAGGACGAGGACGATGCCGAGGATGACGTCCCAGGCCGTCCTCTTCGCCGAAGCTGTCGTGGTCGACGTCATGGGGCTCCCTCTGTTGTGCGTGACACCAGTATCGGGAGGTACATCCGGCCGGAGGTCACCCGCTGCGGGTGAACCGGGAGGAGGAGACAGTGCAACTGATCGGACTGACCGCGTTGCCCTCCGCCCACCTGGCCCGGAAACGCCGCGACCCCCCGTCTGTATCCAGACGGGGGGTCGCGGTTCTCAAGCCCTAGGAGATGCCTACCGGCACCTCACTCAGAGGGGGCGGATGTTCGCAGCTTGGAGGCCCTTCGGGCCGCGCTCGGTCTCGTACTCAACCTTCTGGTTCTCCTCGAGGTTGCGGTGTCCCGCACCAGCGATCGCGCTGAAGTGCGCGAACACATCGGCCGTGCCGTCATCGGGAGCGATGAAGCCGTAGCCCTTGTCGGAGTTGAACCATTTGACGGTGCCAGTGGCCATAACGTCATTCCTTCTTATTTCTGGACCACACTGTGTGGTCGTTCTACGATCTTAGGCCATCGAGCCCAGGATGTCGGCATTCCGGCCCCAGACTGATCTAGGATCGGCCCATGCGGCTCACTCGGTGGCTGGGCCATCCGGCCCGTGTGGTGCCGTCCGTGTACCTCTTGGCCATCGTTCTCGGCACCGGACTGCTCATGCTTCCGGCCGCCACCACCACCGGGGAGTCGGCGCCTCTCCTCGCACGCCTCGTTCACCGCCGTGTCGGCGATCTGCATCACCGGGCTGACCACCGTGGACACCGCCACCTTCTGGAGCCCGTTCGGGCAGTTCATCATCATGGCACTCATCCAGGTGGGTGGCTTCGGCATCGTTACGCTGGCGAGCCTGCTCACGCTGCTCGCCACTGGGCGGATCTCCCTGCAGGGGTCACTGCTGGCCGGTCAGGAACTCCGCACGGGGTTCGGTGGGGTTCTGCGCATCCCGAAGATGATCGCCGCCGTGATGCTGACGGCAGAGGCCGTCACCGCCGCGGTGCTCACCGTCTCGCTTCCGTCCCTACACCGAGAGCTGGGCCTCGGCTGCCTGGCAGGGCGTCTTCCACGCCATCTCGGCGTTCAACAACGCCGGCTTCGCCCTCTACAGCGACAACCTGATGAGCTTCGTGGGGGATCCCGCCATCATCGTGCCGATCTGTGTCGCCGTCGTGGTGGGCGGCCTCGGGTTCCCCGTGCTTCTCGAGGTGGGGCGCCGGGTTTTCCGCCGTGGGAATCGGGCCCTCGGGTGGAGCACCCACACGAGGCTCACCGTGGCGGGCACGGTCTCGCTCCTGCTGCTGGGTGCGCTGGTCTTCGGGATCGCCGAGTGGAACAACCCCCGCACCATCGGCTCCATGCCGTGGGACGACCGGGCGCTCGCCGTGCTGGCCGGTGCGGTGTTCCCGCGGACGGCCGGGTTCAACTCCATCGACTACGGCCAGGCGAGCGAGACGACGCTTGGTCTCTACTACCTGCTGATGTTCGTCGGCGGGGGATCGGCCGGCACGGCGGGTGGCATCAAGATCGGCACCATCGGCATCATCCTTGCCACCGTCGTCGCGGAGCTTCGCGGCGAGAACCAGGTGGTGGTCGGTCATCGCGCCATCCCCGCGACCGTGCAGCGCGCGGCCCTCGCCGTCGTCATGCTCGGCGCCGGCGTGGTTGCCCTGGCCACCCTCTTCATCGTCGTCGATGACGAGTTCACCCTGCAGCAGGTCCTCTTCGAGACGATCTCGGCCTTCGGCACAGTCGGCGTGTCCACCGGCATCACCCCGCACCTGCGTCCGGAGTCCCTGATGGTCCTTATGCTGTTGATGTACCTGGGGCGGGTCGGGACGGTGTCGGTTGCGGCCGCACTGGCCCTGCGGACCCGCCACCGCCATTACGTCCTCCCAGAGGAGCAGCCAATTGTTGGGTAGATCGGGTGATCGTCGGATCACGGACGACACTGTGCTCGTCGTCGGACTGGGCCTGTTCGGCACCGCCACCGCGAAGGCACTGGCTGAAATGGGGGTGCCCCTGATCGCGGTCACCGACGATCACACCCAGGCGGTCCGTCACGCCGACGATTTCGCCCACGTCATCGAGATGGACCCCTCCGATCGCGAGGCGCTGCAGCAGATCGGCATCGATCAGATCCGCAAGGCGGTGGTGGGGCTGAGCAAGGTGGAACTGTCCATCATGACGGTCCTGGCGCTCTCCGAGATGGGGGTCCAGGAGATCTGGGCCCGCGCCGCCACCCGCGAGCACGGGGCGATCCTGGAGCGGATCGGCGCCCACCACGTCGTGTACTCCGAGGCATCCACCGGACGGCGCGTCGCCCACGCCGTGTCGGGGTACATGATCGACTACTTCGAGTTCGAGGACGGCTTCGCCATCGCCCGCACGAGGGCACCGAAAATGACCTGGGACAAGACGTTGCGCGAGACGCTGGTCCGCACCAACAACAAGGTCACGGTGGTGGGCGCTAAGCGTCCGGGTCAGGACTTCATCTACGCGGTGCCGGAGATGGTGATCGAGGCCGGTGACGAGCTGATCGTCTCCGGGCGGGTCAACCACGTCGACGCCTTCTGCCGGCTCCGCTGATCAGAACCCATTCTCACGGGGATCAGCGGCGTTCCCAGCTCTCGGACTGCCGGGCGATCGCGCTCGCCTGCGCGAGCCGGATCGTCGACGTCGGATCGGCGGTTCCTGTGTCGGCCCCGCCAGCCTTGGGGAGGTGACCCCCGCTGCCCGTCCGCCACGACAACCACCGGGCGAACCAGGAGAGCAGCAGGTTGATCGTGAGGTAGATCACCAGGGTGACGATGAAGAGCGAGAACAGGTAGCGGTTCCCGAAGAAGCTCGCGAGGTTGTTCATGTTGCTGCGAATGATCTCGTTGTAACCGACGATGTAGCCGAGCGACGTGTCCTTGAGGAGCACCACCAGCTGGGCGACGATGATCGGCAGCATCTGCCGGAACGCCTGCGGGAACTCCACGAGGATCTTCGACTGGAACTCGCGCATGCCGAGGCTCAAGGCCGCCTCACGCTGTCCGCGGGGCAGGGCGGCGAGCCCGGCGCGCAGCGCCTCGCCGATCAGGGTGCCGTTGTAGATGATGAGGGCGATGACGACGGCCCAGAAGGCGCCCGTCGAGGCCACCAGGAGGATGAACAGCATCATCAGCAGCACCGGCATGCCGCGGAAGAACTCCAGCATCACCGCGGTCGGGATGCGCACCCACGGCAGGAGGGAACTGCGCATCAGCGAGAACACCACGCCGAGGGCGACGGCGCCGACCGCCGCGACGCCCGCGGCCCGGAGAGTGCCGACGACGCCGTTGCCGATGAAGTCCCACACCTGCGGATCGACGAAGATGTCCCATCGCGAGGCGTCGAACATCCCTGGCAGCGTGATGCCGCCCGACTGGCGCGGGGCCGCCAGGATGCCGATGATCCAGGCCGCGCCGGCGACGATGACCACCAGCGACACGATCGACCCGATGAGCGAGGCGCGGCGGGCGCGGGGTCCGGGGGCGTCGAACAGGACGCTGGTGGCACTCATCGCGACACCACCCATCGCTTCTCGAGTTGTACGGCCGCGAAGCCGAGCGGAACCGTGATCACGAGGTAGAGCGCCGCCGCCAGCACGAGGATCGGGATGACGATGTTGCCGTTGTCGTTGACGAGTTGCCGCGTCGCTGGCGAACAACTCGACCACGAAGAAGCCGCCGGCGACCGAGGTGTTCTTCGTCAGCGCGATGTACACGTTGATCAGGGGAGGGATCGTCATGCGGAACGCCTGCGGCAGCACAACCAGCGACACCGTCTGGCCGAAGCCGAGGCCGATGCTGCGCGCCGCTTCCGCCTGACCGACCGGCACGCCGTTGATGCCCGAGCGTAGAGCCTCCGCGACGAACGGCGAGGTGTAGTAGGTGAGGGCGACGAAGGCGAGCAGCAGGTACGGCGTGCGGACCCCCAGCATCGGCAGGACGAACGCCGTGAAAAGAAACACCAGGGTCAGGGGAGTGTTGCGGGCTACCTCGGTCCAGGCCGCCGCGAACCAGCGCAGGACAGGGACCGGCGAGATCCTCATCGCAGTGATGAGGGTGCCGAGCACGAGCGCGAGCCCGCCCGAGACCACGAGCAGCAGTAGTGTGACGCGGAGTCCCTCCCAGAACTCAGGCATGAGTGACCAGAGCTGCGTCATGGGCTCCCCCTTCGTTGTGGTGCGGTGGGCCCTTCCCGGCCGGGCCGGGTCAGGCCCACCGCGCCGTCATCAGTAGCGGTCAGGGGTGGGCGGATCGACGAACGGGAGGACCGTGCCGGCTGTGTCGTTCCAGGCCGCCTCGTAGGTTCCGTCGGCGTAGCTCTCCTCGAGGACGTCGTTGATCCACATCCGGAAGTCGGTGTCCTCCAGCGCAAGACCGATGCCGTAGGGCTCGGAGGTGAACGGCTCGCCCGACCACCTTGAACTCGCCTTCGTTCTGGGCGGCGAGGCCGGCGAGGATCACGTTGTCGGTGGACACCGCCACCACTGTGCCGTTGCGCAGCGGTTCGAGGCAGTTCGAGTACGTGTCGGTGAGGACGGGCTCCGCGCCGATCTCCGCGAGCTTGGCGGCCGGGGTGGAGCCTGTCACCGAGCAGACCGGCTGGCCGACGAGATCGTCCTCACTGGTGATGTCCTCGTTGTCGGCGAGCACCAGGATCGACTGTCCAGCCATGAAGTACGGGCCGGCGAACGACACGACCTCCTTGCGTGTGTCATTGATCGTGTAGGTCGCCACGACGAAGTCCACCTGCCCGTTCTCGATGAACGGCTCGCGGTTGGCCGAGACGGTCTCGACCCACTCGATGTTCTCCTCGGAGATGCCCAGGTGTGACGCGATGATCTTCGCGATCTCGACGTCGAAGCCCTCGGGGACACCGGAGGGGCCCATCAGACCGAACAGCGGCTGGTCGAACTTCGTGCCGATCGTGATCTTGCCTGCCTCGTTCGAGTTCGGCCATCGTGGTGCCCTCCTCGAAGGTCACCTCCTCCGCTGCCGATGACGAGCTCGTCCCGGCAGCTGGGGCGGTGGTCTCGCTGGAGCTGCCGCCGGCGCAGCCCGCAAGCGCGAACGCGCCTGCGGCCGCGAACGCGATCAGGGAGTTCCTCGTTCTTTTCATGCCTCTTCCTTTCCTGGTCTGCGGTCCGCCTAGGTGGCGGCCGCTCGATCTCCGCCCTGGGGCGGGCTGGTCAGTGATGGAGGATCTTCGACAGGAAGTCCTTCGCCCTTTCGCTCCGGGGGTTCGTGAAGAACTCCTCCGGTGTTGCCTCTTCGACGATTGCGCCGTCGGCCATGAACAGGACCCGGTCCGCAGCCTTGCGCGCGAAACCCATCTCGTGGGTGACGACGACCATCGTCATCCCCTCAGCCGCGAGGCCGACCATGACGTCGAGCACCTCGTTGATCATCTCCGGGTCGAGCGCGCTGGTCGGCTCGTCCAGAAGGATCAGCTTCGGGTCCATGGCCAGCGAGCGCGCGATCGCCACCCGCTGTTGCTGGCCGCCGGAGAGCTGGCTCGGCATCTTCTTGGCCTGATCGGCGACCCCGACCCGTTCGAGGAGCCGCATCGCCTTCTCGTCGGCGTCCTTCTTGTTCATGCCGCGCACCCGGATGGGTCCGAGTGTCACGTTCTCGAGGACCGTCTTGTGCGCGAAGAGGTTGAACGACTGGAAGACCATACCGACGTCGGCACGCAGCCTCGCCAGGTCCTTGCCCTCTTCCGGCAGGGGGCTCCCGTCGATGGAGATGGTGCCGGAGTCGATCGTCTCGAGCCGGTTGATGGCCCGGCAGAGCGTCGACTTCCCGGAGCCCGAGGGGCCGATGACCACGACGACCTCACCGCGATGGACCACCGTATTGATGTCGCGGAGGACGTGCAGCGCACCGAAGTGCTTGTCGACGTGATCGACCACCACGAGAGGGCCGCCGCGCCCCACGTCCACGTTCGACGTGTGAAGCGCGGATGCATCCGGTGAGGCCATACCAGCACCATACGAGGCTCCGGACGGTCCCAACAAGGCATGTGGGCCGATTAACGGACCTGTAACAGGAAGGCAACGCCCGGATCGAACGTGGGCCGCGGCGGGCGTTGCGTCAGGCGAGACCCTCCTCGGTCAGCCAGTCGGCGGCGATATCGGCGGCGGGAAGCTGCTCGGTCACGCTGCGGTTGTTGAGGGCGATGAGCTCGTCGGGGCTCATAGCGGCACTCACGCCGTCGATGATGGCGGCCGCCTCGGTGGTGACGTCGTCGCTGGCCAACGGCACGAGGTGCGAGGCCAGGAAGAGCCCTTCATTGTCCTCCAGCGAGACCAGGTCGTTCTGGGCGATGGACGGGTCCGCTGTGTAGACGATGGCCAGCTGGATGTCGCCGTCCTGGAGGGCCTTGACGGTGAGCGGGCCGCCGCCGTCCTCGATGGGCGTGAATCCCACCTCGAGGCCGTACTTCTCGGCCAGGCCCAGCGGGCCGTTGGGGCGGGTCTCCGCCTCCGAATTGGCACCAAGTGTCAGAGGTGTGGTCACGTTCGCGAGATCAGCGATGGTGGCAAGATCCCATTCCTCGGCGAAGGCGCGGGTGACCACATAGGAGTCCTGATCCGTGGCATCGGACTGTGCCAGAACGCGGAGCCCGTCGGGGACAACCTCCTGCAGTTCGGCGAAGACATCCTCGGACAGGCGGGCCTCGGAGTCCGGCGCCCAGTACTGCAGGAGCGGCCCCGTGTATTCGGGGAACAGGTCGATGGTGCCGGCCTCGATCTCCGGCAGGTAGGCCTCCCGCTGGCCGATCCGGAGCTGGCGGTCCACCTCGAAGCCGCCCGCCTCGAGCGCCTGCGCGTAGATCTCCGCGACGATCTCATTGGAGTAGTAGTCCTGAGAGCCCACCACGATGGCGGCGGCGGGCTCCGTGGAGGCGCCGCTCTCCTCCGGCGGGTCTGTGGCCAGCGGATCAGCGCCGCCGCACCCGGCCAGGGCCAGTCCGGCGGCAAGGGGAACGACGAGGGAAAGGGCGAAGATTATGCCCTCGAGGTAGAGAAAGTCACAACATCCAAGAAAGATAACCTCATCCTAAACGTTGATGGCTGCATCGGAATTTGCTTTGTTGACATGTTGAGAAATGAAATGCCAAAAGAGGAGTCTGACGAATACATCAAAATGGGCGCCCTAAACGGTTTGTTCGTTGTCGGCAGAACCATTGGGATGACCGCGCATTTCTTAGACCAGAAACGCCTCAAACAAGGTCTCTACAGACACCCGTGGGATGACATTACATACATGCTCGAATAAGATAAGCTGCTTTTTAGGTTTTTATTTTTTTAGTTAAGGAGAAGAAAATGATTTGCTATGTTGCGGAACATTTCCCCCAACATCTGAGCCATTCTAAATAGTCATCTCCGCCAAGCCACTCAACATAAGGTTTCTCGACACTATTGAATGGCTCGAACCGCACAAAATGACGGCCATCAGTTGTCCTGAACAAAACAGCTTTAAAATCACCAAAGTCACTGATGCCTTCAGCAATCTTTTCCATCTGGTTTAATCCACTCATAACTAAACTATTCTTTAATTTAGATATAAAATTAACCCAAATTCATGACTTAGATGCACAGGCTGTTTTGCCACTTGGAGCGTACAGGTCATTACCATTTCTTTGATAATAAATGTCTTGCAATGTTCTGAATTACCTTTGGTTCGACGGGGTTATCCTTTACTTAATGTCTTTTTAATCCAGTAATGTGCAGTTTTTTGTTCTTTGTGGGGATGGGTTGCGCTGGTTTTTCCCCATCCCATGTTTTGGTTGTGGAGCAGTTTGCTTTTTTGGTTTAGGCTGCTTTTCAGTTGCGGTTGGGATGGGTGGAGTGGAATTCTGTCCCATGGTCAACATGGCTCCATGTTGGTTGGGATGGGATGAGGATGGGGAAGTATGTTGGGAGTTGGATTCTTGCGGTATGTATCCAAGGGTTAGTCGCTTCTAATTTTGCAGGCACTTCTCGGATAATGAACGCTTTCTCCTTCTACTTGCCTTGTTAGTGTGCTTGATTGTTTGTGTTCTCTTTGTGTGGGTGTGGGGCGCTACGAATTGCACACTACTCTGGGGGCTTTGGATTTGGTTGCTTTTTGGATTTGGGCTGTTTTGGGGTTGTTGTTTGAGTGTGGGAAGAGGGATTGTGTAACACAGTGTACATGGCTGCTATGTTGAGTTGTGTGGGTGTGAGTGTGGGTGTATGTTGACTACTCCATTTTGTGAATTAGTCGTTCTTGCAAGAAGCATGATCTTTTGGGAACCGATTCTATGAGCTAAAATGGCGCCGGGGAAGGGATTCGAACACCAGAGAAAGAGGCGATGTCAGCGCTCAAGGTTCTCCGCAGCTACTTTCCCTTTTTCTTTATTTTACTTTAGTGGGCTACTATTATAGGGTGCTTTTTTCCGAATGAAATTTAAGCGGTGATTAACCTAACTATCGGGGGGGAACATAATGAAATTTGACGTATTCCTATGTCATTCCGAAGAAGACTACCCATTTTTAATTTCACAAGTCGAAGATTTGCTTACTCGCACAAAAATTAACACTTACATTTATCAGGCTTTTCAGAAACCTGGGGAATCACTTGTTGACATGGTTGTAGATGCAATGAGGGATTCGTCAATTGTTGTTGTTTTCTTAACAAAAAATAGTGTTAACTCGCCATGGGTGAACCAAGAAATAGGATTGGCTTATGGTTTAGGAAAAACAATTATCCCAGTTGTTGAGAATAATTTGACTTATACTGGTCTCATTTCATTTAAGATAAGACTTGGTTTCTCGTCAAGTGATACTGGGACAATGATGTATCAATTGCTTAGAAGACTTAGGGAATTGCTCTCACGATGTGAGCAGGAAAATAACGGATTAGTGGTAAAATGCTCCCATTGTTATGAGCTGTTTGATACCATTCTTCCATCTTGCCAAAATTTGGAACAGGGGATCGAAAAAGGTAACGCTCTTCAAAGTCTTTGTCCTCACTGCAAAAACGATGTTTATGTTAACCCCTTCACATTTGATCAGATAGGAATAAAACTATAGCACTTGATTTTCAGAAAGCACCAGTGATCCACTGCTAAACGGAACGGGGTTAGTCCAATTTTTCATCTAATTTAATGCAAGATATTGTAAGTTTTAAGCAGTCTTAAATGTGGCAGTCAGAGAGCATTGAAAGGTGGGATACTGATTTCAAGAATTAAAATCGTTAGAGCCCCCTAAACTGAAGCAGAAAAACATTTAGGCGCAAAAATAGAATGCTAATAGCGAATAGGCTTGAAGGTTGTAGTAATTTGGTTAAGAGCCCAAGCGATAAAATAGAGAAATTTAAACCTACTTTTGAAAATGGTGGGTTCTGGGAGTATTACAGAGATTTGGAACGTCAATTTGAAGACTTTTTAGAATATGTACCTTATTTTGCAGGTAATAAAGGAACGTACTCTTTCCGTTTAGCAAATTTAATGCTAAATATAGGTGCTCACATTGATTCTGCTTTCAAGGAAGTTGCAAAATACCCCCTTCTAGCTGAAAAATATCCCGATGTATTACGGAAGGTTACAAAAGGAGAAGCTAACATCGTGGATTATTTCTTTCTTGCAAATGAATATTCATTTTCAGAAAGAGAAATTATCTTTAAGTGTCTTCCAGCCCGGGTAATATTAGTTCCCTACAAAGACTATGTGAGAAAAGGAGGAAGATTAAGTACGCCCAATTGGTGGCGGGTATACAACAAAGTAAAACACGAGTTTTCTGATAATTTTCAAAAGGCTACTCTTAGAACTACAAGGGATGCTTTGGCTGGAGCGTTTCTAATAAATGCGTGTCATATACCTTCTGCAATGAGATTATGCGAATATGGTTACTTACAAGGGCAGACTAGAGAAGGAAAAAAATGCACAAGAGTTGCAGATGAATTCAAGTTGTCGCCAATGCAAGTTAAGCAATCACTTGAGGAAGACGGAACATTCCAGGGATTTGTCGAAACTCCTCTCTTTATTTACAATGGCTGGAAAGGATAATCGTAACTACTACACGGAATGTGATAAAGAATTACTGAAAAATTAGGAACCTGCGACCTAAAAGCCCATATTTCTGAAGCATTCGTATAGATCCTTCTTGTCAAATGGCTTCAGTCTAAATCTACTCGCAAGGAGGGCAAGTCGGAATTCTTCCGTCGTACGCTTTGTATTTCTTTAACATTTCTTCAAGTTTCTCGGGTGTAAATGCACGAATGTCCCTTTCTTCTGCCTCGCGAATAACTTTTTCGCTCCAGCCGTAGCAGCCAATGATCCAACTTTCAAACTTAAGGTTGTCATAACCCCAATTGACTTTATCATTTTCATATTTTCCTTTTAATACTTTCACTTTACTAGAAAACTTTTCGATATCTCTGGAACCAATTGTTGTTTTGCATTCTACAATGATAACGCTTTTTTCGACCAATATCTCGTTTGCAGCTCCGTCATAAATGCTATGCTCATAACGGCCGTCAATCTCCACGATCTTGCCCTCTATTTTGAATGCGGTAGGGCAGCGTTCATACCCCATTTTTTCCATTAGATTCGGCAACAATTCATGTTCAAGTCTGCGACCAATCAATTGCGAAATCAAGTTTTCAAAATATTCTCGATTTGAGTCAGTTATTTTGAAACTGAGCGACTTAAGCATTTGATCATAGTATTGAAGATTCTGTTCAAGATTTGATCGCATTTCTTCTGCAAGCTGGCGAATATGAGCCTCAGAGCCTTCTATTCCTTGTTTTTGACTTGACAAATAATTGGTAACACAATTGTGTAAAGATTGAAGAATATCCGAGCGATTCTCAATTAGCCGTGCCGCAACCTGATCCTCTTTAAGAAAAGATGGTGGAGGAGCTTCAATTCCAAATGCTGCAGCTTTATCGAGTATGGAATAAAGCCTGTCAATATTTTTCAAAGGATTCTCTTTGATTTCATAAAGATCATAAATTAATTGGGATATAGTTTTGTCCAAAGCAACCCCTCGTTAAAGTCGTATTCTATTTTCTTTCTATTTAAGAATTGTTTTAGTCAATTGACAAGGGAGGGATTGAGCCGATTTTGAGAAAGCTAACACTACTTTACCAAGAATGCTTAGAAAAAGCAAGAAAAAGGTGGCGCGCGACAACTATCAGTTAGACCACGCGCATCCCAAGGCGCCCGACGTCAGCCGCCGAAATTTTGGATTCCTTCGCGGCACACATGTTGGATACGAATATTGATTTTGAGAGGTCGTGGCTGAAGAACCCTACCCCGCTAAGGTGGGGCAGCTTCTTCTCCTGAAGATATGCCCGAATCGCGGCAACCAACGGCTCCACATCTTCAAAGTCCTCTCCAAGTCCGAACAGCACCCAGTTGAAACCCTGAACAAATATTATATTCGGACTGCCTGGCTGGAGTTGCTCTAGCTGTCCGTTGATGTGGCGAGCAACGTGCCTGAGGAAGGCATCCGTCTCTTCCTTGGCTGCCTTCGATGGGAAAGTCATCATCGGGTGGACCTCCACAAGCAGGAATGCCTCTTTATGGATAGAGAACCAGTTGATTAGCGTGCTTCCCTTTTCAAGTTCTCCCCTGCAGGATTGGACCCACCCGTCTATTGGAGGCTTCTTGATTTGCTCTAGCTTCTCCGCATCCTGTGGCAGCACCAGCGGTCCAATCCGTTCCAGTGTAGGCTGAAGCATTAATGTTCGCGAGATGTCGGAAAGGTCAATCATACCCTCGAAACCCTTCAGCTTGTCTATGTGGAACCTGTCGATTTCCGAATAGATTCTTCTAGTTGACTCTGCTTCGTCGATGTGGTTTTGGCCATCCATGACGAGCACCTCGGGTATGTTGATCTCCATGTGGACCATAAGTGTCCCTCTTACCTTTGTCCGCAGGTGAGCGGCTGCAGCATTGAGCATCCCCTGGATTTTCCTCTCTGGTGTACTCTCGCAGAGGTTTCCCAGCTCGATGTAGATCGTCCTCGTGTTAACCTTCGCGAGAATGTCTGAAATCTTGCCCGTAGTCAACTCTGGCTCCAGCTCAACGTTTCCTGCACCCAGCTTGTCCGCGAGCCATTTGGCGTAGGCGAGCTCAGTATACTTGGTCAAGCTGTCAAAATAGTCGTCACTGCATAGCTTCTTTTTTAGGGAGTCTCTTCTCTTCAGGTTCCAGCCGGGGGCACCGAACAAGACTAAGGCATCCTCAACCTCCCTTAGCCCCGTCTCGTTCAAGTTGAACGGCAGGCACCACCGGAGAAAGATGTTCCGTGTCTTATCGTATTCCTTGCCCTCATAACCTGCGAACGAGCCGAATAAGGTGTCCAGAGTCTTGAATTGGCTAAGCCGTTTTCTTGCCGCTGGCAGGTCAGCTAGGTATTCCTTCTGCAAGACGTCCGTTTCGCTGTACTGTCCAAGCAGATCCACATATGCCCCTCTCCATTTGTCTCAGCGCCCTTTCCTATTATCTTTGTCGCTTTGCCCATTTATCTAGAAAAATAGAATTTTGTAACCAAACCATCGGATCTTTTGCATAGGTGATGGGCTTCAAACGTCAAGGAAAGAGGCTATGGCACCACTAAAGTTTCCTCGCAGCTATTTTCCTGTTTTTTCTGTCAGATTATAAATGCCATTATACCCTTCTTTAACATCGTTAGTTTGCAAAAAGACTAACTGAACAACTCGGGCATTTTTCCAAATTTTAAATCCATAATCGTTTTGTACGCTGAGTAAAAATTCGCTCTTGCCATTGAACCCTGCGTCCCATACTCCGGTGCTAATTGTTATTCCTGATCTTAGCAAAGATGATCTTGGCATAGCTATTGCAATTAAATTAAGTGGCATTCTTATTGTTTCGTTCGTTTTAATTTTATAGCATCCCTTTGGTAGTTCTGCGCAATCGTCTTCCCAGGTTATTTCTTCTAAATTTGGGAGGATTCTTTGACTGTTAGAAAATCCTAACTCACCTCTGGTGCTGAATTTGTATATTTTTGCAACAGTAAGGTCAAAGCCATTGGGGGTTAGCTGGTCATTTAAGCTGATGTATTCACTGACGAGTCCAGTCTTAATGAGATTTTTTATCTCTGAATCGTTTAGAATCATGCTTACTTTTTCCTTGCTTTATCTATTAAACTTAATGCGAACTTGATTAGCTGTTTTCTATGAGGTCTGTTAAATTAATGTGAGCATAATTGAGCTTTATATGTTAAAATTGTTATCTGCTTCAAGAAGTAATTGCTGTTATTGTTTAAAATGTCGTTAGCAAAAGATTCTTATTGGTAATATTGCTTAATGATTAATATGGCTTATATGGCGATTAGCCAACTTCTATATATGAAAATATCAAGCTCTTCTAACGGAAAATCATTTAAGATAGTTAAGAAGGTAATAGTCAAATGGGTTTAAGGGATTTGTCACAAATGGACTTCTTAGAGGATAGTGACCTTTTAGCACAAGGCTTTTTTGCTGATAGAGTAGTGGACGTGCTGCAAAAGGCAGGTCCAATTGACCCATCAGACGAACCAGTCTTAATGAAAGTTAAGGATTTTCTAACCACAATTTTAGAAGGCCAAAAGGAAGCAAAAGCAGAAAGACTTAGCTGCGCAGCATTAGAAACAATGGATGCCTACCAAAAAGCAGTGAGTGTATTGAGCCAAGCACTCTTAAAGAATTCTGAGCAAATGACTAAAGAAAGATTCCAGCAACTGATGAAAGAAATGACTAGTGAGATTGAGCATATACTGGATAGCAAAGTAATCGATTCTAAGCGGAGGACTGTGGCATTAGCATTCTTCGAATTCTTACAGAGACAAACTGCTGATCAAGCAAGCGCATATATGAAAGAGAGATCAATTCGGAAAAATTGCCATTTCCCGCAACCTTCTTCAGATTTTAATCCAAACGATCCAAGACTCTGGCAATTTCTCCCTTTTAAGGTATGAAGAACTAACATATAGAGACTATCCTTTCAAGGCTTCCAGCAGTTTTATCAAATCGATGATTGAGATTCATAATGATCTTCTAATTAAAATCGATGAACTAGAACAAACGCCATGTAAAACACCACAAGACATAGAGAAAAAATGGATTAAAGCCAGACGTTTCTGTGAATTGTTTAACAGGCTACATTGGCTACTCGAAATTTTGGAGATGGGCGGCAGGGAATATGTACCAACTTTCATAGCTCAACTGATAGAAGAGAGGACTAAGCTGATTAATCCAAGGGCAGATCTTATTTTCTTGCCTGATTACCAGTTCAATTTCTTCTACAAAGAATTGATTACTCCGTTAAAGGCAACGCTAAAGTATACGCTACCTGATATTGAGAGCAAGTTTTCATATGCCGATAAAATGCCAATTTATTGGTTTCCTCTCGCCCATAGGGACAATATGTTGCTTAACAGCCTAATAGGCGACGAATTTGGACACTTTGTTAATGAGGAAAAAGGCATTGTTCGTTTGTTAATTCCAAAAATTGTCTTGCAACCTACCATTGTTAACCAAATAGTAGCTGAAAAGTTAAAGACAAACATTACTGCCGAGAAAAAAGAGATAAAAATGGATGAGTATTTCCGAGCAGAAACAATAGAAATAAGCACTAAGACCGAAGCATACGCAAAGATAAATTCACAGCTAAAAGAGTTAGTATCTGATGCTGTTGGTTTTTACATTTTTGGTCCGGCTTTCTTGATTGCCCAGTTTGACTATCTTGCAAGCAGTGCGACCTTGGATAGCAAACCGCCGAATTACCCATCAGTAAGGACTAGAATGGTATTCTTGATGGATCTTTACGAACATATGGATTATCCAGGTCGCATCAAACAAAAGAAAGGTTTGCTTGATGCAAAAAATCGCGAGGTCGCTGAGAAGTTTGAAGGAATAATTTCTGATCTAAAAACGTTGATTTCGCAAAGTCCAGCATCCTCTCTAGATACTGAAGAGGCTTTGGTTGATAAATCCGTAGAAGGAATCAAAAAAGACTTATGGGAAGAAGTTGGAAAGGCAATTAAGGGTCAAGACTATACACCTGGTGCATTTTGCGATGACGTTTTCAAGCTTATTGATGCAATTGACTTTGTAGTTCCACCAGTAGAGATAGATTTTGAAAAGCCTGCCAATAGAATATCGATAATTAATGCGGGAGTACTGTATGTATTGACGTCAATGGAAAGTTTTCACAACAGTTTTGAAGATAAGACGGTTAAAGACAAGCTTTCCACCAGAAACAAGCTTCACAAACTAATGATGAAGGCTGGCGAATTAAGCTACATACAGCAAAAATTGCAAATGAAGCGGTGACTACATTTAATATGGCAAACAAGACTGAAAAAGTGCGGGAAAATACTTCGAGTGGTGCGCTTAACGGCGAAGAAATTCTTGAGCGGATAAAAAGCAATGGAAATGTTGAAAAAGGATATTCTTGGCGCCAGTGATCAATGCCAAAGAACAAGTCGGTTTTGGTGCGTTAGATCTTAGGTTAGGAACTCAATTCATTATTTTCAAGCGGACAAGATATTCTCTCCTTGATGTGTGCGAGGATGACTATAACGAGCTAAGTTCAAGAATAGGCCAATTTCAAGAGAAAGTATATGTTCCATTAGGAAAAAAGTTAATTCTTCATCCACAACAGCTTGTTTTAGGCTCAACTCTAGAATACATAAGGATGCCAAAAGATTTAATGGCGGAAGTTATTGGGCGTTCTTCGTGGGGGCGTCTGGGACTGATAATCAGCGCTGCGACATTGGTACACCCTGGCTATGCAGGTGTAATTACTTTAGAGCTAGCGAATGAAGGGGACACGCCAATCGCACTTTATCCAGGCACAAGAATTGCTCAATTAATCTTCTTAAAAATACGAAGGCTTAAAATTACCAAGAAATTGTACTCCTCAAAATATGCTGCTGCAGTTGAGCCAGCGTTTAGTTTGTTACATGAAGATCCAGATTTGGCAACAATAAGGGCTATAATAAAAGAGGATAAATCACCAAACAAGGGAAATTGTGTTTGATAGTGAAGGATTCAAAAAATAAACAATGCTCGCCCGCTTCTGATGAACATGCTAACAAGCAATTGATAGAAGAAATGGTGAGCGTTAACCCGAAAACGGCAAAGAAAATCTTGGAAAAGCGAGAGGCCATCCAGAAATTGCTCAGTGGAGACGAAACTGCTTGGAAGCGAGAAGGAGAATAATGGAGTGTCATCAGAGTACGAGAGAGTCAGAGAAGCAGTAAAAATATACCAAGAGTCTGTAAACGATGCGCTGGGCAGTCTGAAGAATAATGCAATTATTGACATTCTGTTTATTTCTGTAACAGCTTCCTTGATTATTCTCTCAATATTCCTGTCCAACTTAGCTGGCATTTTAACAACATTAGGCCTGGGAGGAGTTACGGCATATTCTCAGGGTCAATCGTGGGTTTCGACCTTAAAAGCGTATGTAAACGATTCATCGGCATTAAGAAGGGCGCTAAGTAGAATCAAGGAGCAACTTGCGCTTTGCGAGAAGAATGATACTGACTGCCTAAGTAAAGTCAAATGCCTAATTGAACAACAATTTGATGCTTTGGATCAAGCAGCCAAGAAATAACCAACATCGGAAAATACTACAACTACAGCTTCACAATTTTCTTTTATGATAGATTGCATAGAATTCTGGCAGGTGGATTTTACATAGTACCGCAACTTGGTTAATTTTCAAATTGGTAGTAATTTCAAATATTTACTTTTGATAATAGGCTTTTGTTTTTCTTGAATTAAGAACCAGTATGTTAGCAGGTCTTTTTCTTTATCGTTATGGTTTGGATATTTCTTGCTTACATATGCCCAAAAGTTTTCGTTGTGTTTTCTTTCAAGGTTGTGGGCTGTTTCGTGGTAGACTATGTAGCTGATTAGGTCTTCTGGGAGGTATTTGAGGAGGGTGTTTATGGTTAGGTTGTTGTTTTGGCTGTGGCTTGCCCATTTGGTTTTCATTTCTCTGAAGTAGATTTTGTTGATTTTTGTGTTGAGGTCTTTTTGGGCTGATTCAGCGTAATTTCTGAACGAGTATTCTCAGTTCATTGTCGGTTCTTGTTTTGATTGATGGCTGTTTCCGTTGACTTGCTGAATTGCTGTGTTTATGGTTGCTTGTTTGCGTTTTATCCATTCGCCATATTTTTCGAGAACCTGCTCTGGTGTCCAGCCCTTTTTTGGCAGAATAATCAGCAAGGTGCCTGTTTTGAATTCGCATCTTGGATGCTTCACGTTGCGGTATTCTACCGTGTACTCTGGGGTTTCAGGCATAGGTCTTCACGCTATCAATTATTTTCTCGTAGAGCGCATCCATCTCTGCGAGAGTGAGGTGGTTTTGGCTCACGTATTTTCTTCTGAGGTATCTTCGGGTTTCTTGTTCAACTGCTTTTTTGGCGGTTTGTTGGTATTGCCAACCCTTGAAAAGGTAAGGTTGCAGCAGTGTGGCGAGTTCTTGGGTGTCTTTGGTTAGGTCTCCGTTGTTTGGGATTGCTTTTTCCATGTTTAGCAGGATAGCGTACTGCAGGTTTGTGAATTGGAGTTGTTTTTGTCTTGCTTGGAGTGCTTGGATTTGCTTGGAAGATTTCGGCGCTTTCGTTGTAGATTTTGTCGAATTCTTTGGTTTTTTCTTTCCACAGATTTAGGAGGCGCTCTACTTTTGCTGCTAGGCCTTCGTAGACTGGGTTGCGTTGTTTGTCTATGATGACGAAGCGGTTGAGTGTGAAGAGAATGTTGGCTGCTTTTTCCTCTTTGGTTTTGAGTTTTTCTTGGAGGTTTTTGAGGTAGTCAGCGTCGAACTCGATGGTTGGGTACTGCTCGTCTATGTCTTTGACTTCGGTTGATTTGTAGACGTACTTGAGGGTTTTTTGGAAGTACTTGTATGCGAGGGCGTTTTCTTTGGCAACGTCTTGTCTGGTTTCATGGAGGTAGAAGTTGTAGACTTGGGTGAGCCAGGTGTAGTCTTTGAGTTTTTCGAGTTTTATTGGGTGAGGTCCCAAGCAGTTCGAAGAGTTTTCTTAGGCGTTTGTAGTTTGCTTGGAATTTTTTGGTGCTCTCTTCGTCGCTGGTTATGGTTTGGAAGGCTTTGTTCATCGTTTCTCGGTCGTATTGGTCTTTGGGTACGTCGGCGAAGAGTGCGGTTGTTTCATCCAGTTTTTGGGTGAATTCTTTGACGAGGTCGTCGGTGTTGATGAGTATGCCTGTTATGTCTTCTTTGGTGTAGTTTTCGAATGCTCGGGTGAATTCTTTTAGGATGCCGACGTAGTCGATGATTAGGCCTGCTTCTTTGAGGTCTTTGAATGGGCGGTTGGTTCTGGCTATGGCTTGCAGAAGTCGGTGTTCTTTTAGTGGTTTGTCCAGATACATTGTTTGGAGGATTGGGGCATCGAAGCCTGTGAGGAGCATGTCGGTTACGATGAGGATTCTTGGGTTTTGTTCCTCTTTGAATTTGGTTATGGTTTCTTTGCGGATGTCTTCGATTTCTTTGCCATGGTTGCGTTGGATTTCTTCTTTGAAGTAGTCTTGGATTTCTTTTTGGTCTTTAAGCGGGTTGTAGGTCATGACGACTTCGGTGTATTCTTTGGGTAGAAGCTTGTCGAGTTCCCGTTTGTAGCGTACGCATGAAAGACGGTTGACGGCAACAACCATGGCTTTGAATCTGCCATCCAAGTTTTCTTTGAAGTGTGCGGCGATGTCTTGGGCAACTTTTTTGATGCGGTCAGGGTTTTCGAGGTACACTTTGGCGATGTTTAGTTTTTGCTTTGCTTTTTCCTCAACGACTTCTTGCAGGTTCTTCAGGGATTTCGTCAATGTTTACTTCGAGGAAGGCTTCCAGCATGTCTTTTTTGAGGTGGACATCTTCTTCGAGGCGTGGTTGGTAAGCGATTTTTAGGGTAAAGCCGTCTTCTATGCTGTCAGTCATGAAGTACTTGTCTAGGTACTTCTCTTCTGGCGGATAGCTGAATTGCCCATAAGTGTCGTGTCCCTGTTTGGCGACTGGTGTGCCTGTGAAGGCGTATGCTTCTGCGTTTTTGAGGATTTCATTCATTTGGGCTGCGAGTGTGCCGTATTGTGTGCGGTGGGCTTCGTCTATGAAGAGGATGACGTTCTTGCGTGTTTGGATGGTTTCTCTGGTTTTGCTTAGGGTGTCGAGTTCTTTTTGGAGCTCAGATAGTTCTTCGGGTCGGAATTTGTGGATGAGGGTGATGAATATGCCTCGTTTGCCCCGGTATTCGTCGTGCTGGATTATTTTTCTTAGGGCATGTATGGAGTCTACGACTTCGGGTTTGGTTATGTCTAAGGCGTTGAATTCGTCGCTGAGTTGGGTTTCGAGTTCTTCGCGGTCAACAACAAAAAAGATCGTTGGGTTCTGCAGCTCTGGGTGCCGGTAGAGTTTGTTTGCGGCGAAAATCATGGTTAAGGTTTTGCCGCTGCCCTGCCAATGCCAAATTAAGCCTTTGTTTTTTGCGTCTTTGCCTTCGATGTTGTTTAGGACTCGGTTGCTGATTTGTTCGGCTGCCCGGTACTGCATGTATCGGGTGATGACTTTGGTTGTGGCGCCTCGTTCTATGCGTATGAAAAGGTAATTGCGGATAATGTTGAGCAGCGTTTCTGGCATCAGCATTTCGATGGTTGAGTCTATCGAGTCTTTGCTGGCTTCTCGCCATTCATAATATCTTGGTTCGCCGTCTTGCTGCCAAGGCGTGGTTGGGAAGTATTTGGCTTTGTTATCAGATGCTACGCCAATCTGAATGTACTTGTAGAGTTCAGGAACATCTTTCTCGTAGCCAAGGATTTGCATGAAAGCATTGTACCATGTTTCTGTTAGGCTAGCAGGATTCTTGCATTCAATGTTAACAAGCGGGATGCCGTTGATGTAGAGGATTATGTCGTTGCGGATTTGTTTGTCTCCGGCTTGATGGGTGATTTGGCGGCTGATAACAAAATCGTTGTTTGCAATGTTTTCATAGTCGAAGAGCTTGACGTATTTGACTACTCTTTCCTTCTCAAACTTGATTGGCACGCCATCTTTGAAGTAGTTGAGGATTTTCTTTGAGTCTTCGCTGCCACTGGTCCTCAGCTTCAGCTCATTTAGGACCTGCTTTATCTCATCATCGTCTATGCCGATGTCTTTGTTCAAGCTTTTCAGGGCACGAATAAACGCAGAAGTCAGCAACGGCTCCTCGACGGCTTCCCGCTCAAGCTCATCAGCAGAAACAAACCTCCAACGCTTCCCACTCCGCACCTGCAACTGCTCAACAAAATAATCCTCAATCAAAGACTTCTCATTAAACAGAGGCATAACTACATCAATCCACCTTAATCCTAACTTTACCAGTAAGAAGCAAATCCATCAAACCCTGCTTAATTCTCTCAACTTTTACTTTTCTCTTCTTTCTCAAGCTGCAGTTTCTTATCAATTGTTGAGAGAATTTCTGCAATCTTTTGCTGTTCATCAATTGTTGGAGGAATAGGAATATTTATCAGCATCTAAGTCGACTATGTTATGATTGCTTGGGCAACTGCTGTTGCTTAGCCTTCGACATATTGCTTGGAGTATAGCTTTTGCATTAGACAAAAACTAGTAGAGAAATTCATGGTAAAATCTTGTCTTTGTATGAAGTGAATCCGCATATGCTTGGTTTCAAATGCAGCATCTTTCCAAATACTTGCACTTGGTACAATGCCTGCTCTTGCCGATAAGCTAAGATGTCATTGACGTATTAACTACAGCATCGACTTGCTCTAAGCCAATTTCGCTTAATCTTCTTGGTTCGCTGATCGTCAAGTACTGCAGTTCATTAGATCACTTTGATCCGTGCAAATATTGTCCATTCTTACGCAAGGTATCTTTGCCTGTCATATTGCTTGGTTTGCAGATACCATCTTTGATACTATACGCAACATCTCTTCAAGTTTGATAACTTCCCATTCTTTGGGTATTTTTCCTATTGGTGTGTTCTTTGTATTCTGTGTGTCCTATTCCATGTGTTAGGAGCTGCTGCATCAAACCCTTCTTGAGACGCTCAGTCTTCGCAATAACGTGGTCAGCCAACTCAATAGCAGAATCAACAACACCCAAAACCCCAACAATCGCTCTCTGTTCTTAGACGAGGGAATGGAACTGTAAATTCTTCACAAGTCTTTTATTCAGGATCACCTTGAATGTACTGCCCATGAGCTTAAGCTCTTAAGACTTTTCTGTCATGCTCTGAGAAATTGATAGAAATAGAAATTCTGGACAGACTATCTTTCGGTATCAGATACTGGATTACTACACAGCTGTCTTGATTATATGCTACGTCATCAATGTATGCGCTTTCCAATATGGCGCATCTGATTGCATTACTAATCGAACCATTTACTTTACGCACTATTGAGTGACTCTATTCATCAAAGCTATTGATCTGTGATTTGTCTCGATGACACTAGTTAGTTATCCGTTATGTCAGCGTCAGTAATCGCATGATCATCTTTCCATTAGTTTGTTCGAGGTGACTTGTGTCGTTCCATGTCGATGAGATCTTTAACAACTTCTCCTAATTTTGGTACTTCCCAATCTTTGGGAATTTTGCCTATTGGTGATTCTTGAAAATCAGTTTCTTTGTAAAACATCATCTTACGTCACCCATTGCTTGGTTAGTTCAGAAATGTATTGTTCAAGTTTGTTTGCGACTTCTTGCCTTTGCTTTTCCAGTTCTTTGAGTTCTGCGTATTCTTGGGCTATGTTAATTCCTTCGTTTTCCTCATCCTGCATAACATAAAGTGTCACGTTCAGGTTGCTGTCATTCTGCTCTATCTCTTTGAAGGAGAACAATTCGTGAGAAGCCTTTTTCTTCGCTGAAATTCTTGTATGCATCTGCGATTTTCTTTATGTTGGCGTCTGCATAGCCTGTTTAGTTTGCGTACTTCTGGGTGTTGTTCTGCTTCTTTGGAGGCGTTTATGAATAGTACTTTGCCTTTGCGTTCTGTTGGTTTGTGTTGGTTGAAGATTATGATGGCTCCGGGTGCGCCTGTGTTGTAGAATAGTTTTTCTGGTAGGAGTATGACGGTTTCGATGAGGTCGTGTTTTTGGCTTAGGACTGCGGTGCGGATGGTTTTTTCTTTGCCGCCTCGGAATAGGCAGCCGTTGTCTATGACTATGCCGACTCTGCTGCCGTTGTCTTTGGCGGATGCAAGCATGTGTTCTATCCATGCCCAGTCTGCGCTTTGGCGGGGGACAAAACCGAAGCTCGAACCGTTTTTTGTAGAACTCAGCTTTCTTGAGGACCTCTTCGTCGTAGCCGTCTTGGTTCCATGGGGGATTAGCCAAAACCACATCAAACTGCTTTATGCCATCGCCTTCTTTGAACTTGGGATACAGGAAAGTGTCGCCAAACTCCAGGTGGGCATCTCGGATGTCGTGGATGTACATGTTCATTTTTGCTAAGGCAATTGTGCGCTGGTTAACTTCTTGCCCAAACAAGAACAGCTTCTGAGCTTCCTCAAACCCGCACTTTGCTTCCACATGCTTGAAGGCTTCGATTAGCATGCCGCCTGAACCGCAAGCAGGGTCATACACGCTCTCCATGGGCTTGGGGTCCAGAATCTCAATCAGCAGTTTGATGACTTCTCGGGGGGTGTATATTTCGCCTTCTTTAGCTTTGGTTGGGGCAAAATACCGCAGAATCCACTCGTAAGCATCACCAAGAACATCGGCGGAGACGTGGTTGAGTTTTTTCTCGCTGAACAGCTCCACGAGTTGTCGGAGGGTTTCGGCGTTTTCTCTGCTGCTTGCAAACTGGATAAAATCAACGCTGTCTACGATGTCTTTGAGCTCAGGGTTTTGCTCGGCTATGGCTTTGAGTGCTTTGGAGAACTGTTCGGTTAATCCGCTGACGTTTTTGCGGAGGTTTTCCCAGAGGTATTCTTCGGGGAGGTTGAAGAGGTGGTATTCGTCTCGTTTGGCTTCAGCTCTTGCGTCTTCTTCGCTTAGGCCGTCGGCTTTGGCTTCTTTGTAGGCTTCTTCAAACTCCATCTCCCACTTGTCGCTGATGCGTTTCATGAAGAGCAGTATGAGGATAAACTTGTAATCCACACGAGTCCGAATTAGATCCGCAGCTCGCTTGAGTAAGGCATCAATGTCTCCGCGTCCAAGTTTTTCAGCAATCTTGGCTTCACGGCTATGCAAGCGGTAAAGTTTTTGCCGTGCATCCCGGGCATCGGATTCAGCAGAGAGAAAGCCTGCTTTTCGCAGTTGAGAGAGGAAAACTGGTACCTGCTCCTCAGTGTCTTTGTTTTTTTCCTTTAGGACCTTGGCTGCGTCTTCGAACCTGAAGGTTTTGTCGCCGAACGCTTCCCAGAGGATGTCGTAGCGGCGGTCTATCCATTCTGCCATATCACTTTTCATGTGAATTTCAACCAAGCAAGCTACTACTTCTAAGCTTATAAAATTTACGCTTATTAGATAAGTAAAAATAATTTTACTTATATAATTCTTATGCAAAAATCTTTATTAACAAAACAACGCAAAATTCTTGTTTCTCACGCAAGTTAGGCTAGTTTTACGCTAAAAACACCTTAAAACTTGGACTATTTTTGTGAGCGTTAGGCCATTATTGATCCGATTTGTCTATTCAGAGCGCATTTCAGCTTTATTTATTTTCTAAAAATTAAGATTTTCTTAACTTTTTGGACAAAAAGTTGGTAACGGATTATTTTTTCCTAAAGATGCTGGCCACAAGATCCATCTTTGCGGTTCAGGAGGCGGATACCCAAAGACTTCTACCCACTTTTCCTTGGTTTCTTCTAGCCATTTCAGTTCTGTCACATCAACTTTCGGTACCACTTCAGGACAGTTTTTAAGTATAGTTTGGGCGCGTTCGATAACTTCCATTGAAGAGTTGTTGATTGCCTGTTGAGTTAGGGCTATTAACTGTGGATTTAGTTCGTTCTTTTCTTTGAACGAAAGCCAGCCTGCCACGTTGATTGCCCTCTCAGCGATCCACCTAGCGCCTTCCCAAGATTCAGGTTTACAATGTGAGAACATTAAACCAAGTTTCAAGGGCTCCGAATTGAGACAGCCTGATTTTAATGCTACCTCATTAACTGTTGGCTCTCTAAAAAAACTGAATTGATGCCTTAAATCATCTACAGCTTTCATAACATTTGCTCTCTCTATTTTCTCCTTTTCAGCCCAAGGGTAAATTCTTTTTTTAGATAAGTCGCTATCCGCTTGAATATCGGAGGTGGTGGGCTTTTCTGGCTCCTTTAACGTATATTCGGATTCTATGTCGCACCAATAGAGTTTGAATGATTCAGGAGCAGGATATTGTATCCATGTTTGCTGTCTAAGGGGTTTTATTACAAGTTTTTCGTTCGCCTTAGCTATTAGCAGATTCTTAACAAGCCTATGCAACGTTCTCTTCTCAGAAACATCAGTCCACTTAACTTGCAACTTTCCCTCAGACGACAGCTGAAAAACGGGATGATTATCTTTGAACTTGAACCATAACAGACCTTTCTCTGTCATGTCGGCCACTACAAGCGGATTTTTAACCATGGCTTCGTAGGATGCAATCAAATCTGAATTTGTTTGGTAAACCACTTGCGCAGGCATCTCTCTCACCGAAGAATACCCCCTATCCGTCTGACATTCATTTAAACAATCGGCAAACGAAGGTGTAAAAAATTGAACCATTACAATTGCAGAATTGCTTTAAGATTAGCCTCTAATGAAAAAGAAGAGATGGAAGAGCTGATCCGAAAAAGGAAGTTCAAGAACTTAAGCCAAGTTATCAGGGCGGCGCTAAACGAATTTCTAAACAAGTCAAAAGCAGAAACCTCGCAGGGCATGGAGGAAAACGCATGACTTCCAATGAACCCAAAAATGATCGAGCAAAGCTAACAGAGCTAATAAGGTCCATAGCCCGCGAAGTAGCCTACGAAGTCATCGATGAGCATCTAGAAGAATACGAGCATAAACAAAAAAAGATAGACCCTACCGAAATGGAGGCTTAACGGCATGGACAAACAAGTGGAATTCCTTGTTAAGCTAAGAGATGCAAGTCTAATGATAGCAGATGCAGCAAACGAATACCTGGAAAACATGGCGCCGCCCAAAGCAAAAACAAAAGAAACAGCTGCTGCCGTTCTGGAACTAAACTTTACTACCATGCGGTTTGAAGCCCAAAAAGGCGCAAAACTAGGCGACTACGAAATCGCTCAAAAAGCGAGCAATCCGCAAGAAAAGTGGCAAAGCGCTTACAACATTCTGAGAAGCAGCAACGCAACGATCAAAGAACGCTATCAGGGAGAAGGCTACCAGTTCAGCTATTGGCTCTACGGCGAAGACAAAATTTACCGGCAGAAACTCAAACCCAAGAACTAACCAAGAGCATTCTTTCAAGAGGAGCTTGTCATGGCTGAGAGAGGAAAGGGCAAGAAATGTCGTGATTGCGCTAATTGGAAAGTGAAAGGCAGTCACTGCACATATTACGATGCCATTATTAGAGGCGTTGTTCTGATAACGGATCCGGCGTGCGACGATTTCTACCCCAAAGGCAAAGAAAAGCAAAAACTCCACAAAGCATCCGGCCATGCCGAGCAGGGCTATTATGAATCCATCTATTACAACTCTAAACCTGCCTTCTTAACTATAAACAAAACCGAGTTCAAAATAATAGAAGAAGTAACCGCTGAACAAGAACAATTCTTACCGAAAGAATATCCAAACGAGTTCCCGTATGAACCTTATAGTTATTACGAGGGATCTCCACCTAACCGCGAGGAGCTGTTCTGGAAAGTCAGAGCCGAATTCAACCTCTTCTTAGATCTAGAGTCAATCTGGAAGGATTACTTGGCAGCATTCGTTCTTCTCAGCTACCAACAAGAAAAGTTGCGAACAGTCCCCTACGTTTATTTTGTGGGCGATAACGAAAGTGGTAAAACAGTTGCCTTAAGCCTGCTCAACTGGCTATGCTACAGACCAATGCTGGGCGTAACAATCCCTTCCGCTGACGTTTACGGTTACTTAGAGGATTCCGATAGCCCTGGAACAATCCTTGAGGATGAAGCGCAAGGCCTCTACAAAGACTTAGACAAAGCCAAAATCTACAAGGCAGGCTACAAGCAAGGCGCCGTCGTCCCAAGAACAATGATCACCCAAAACAAACGGTTCATCAAATACTTCCGCGTCTTCTGCTTGAAAGGCTGTGCAGCTGAAGAGATACCCCGAGTAAAAGGTCTGCTTGAACGCTTCATTTTCATATCCATGACTGAAGGATACCCAAGAAAGGACTGGGCCGATCTAAATAAGGAAGACGAGGCACGCCTAAGAGAACTAAGAAACATTTTGTTGAAATGGCGCCTGGTTACCAAAGAGAACGAATTACCCGAAATTGAATTGCCTGTTAAAGGACGACTTAAAGAGCTTTGGAAGCCGATAATCCAAGTTGTTTATGGACTAACGGTTGAGAAGGATCTTAGGGCACAGTTGGAGGCACTGCAGAAGGAGCGGCTGAACGAGAAAATCAACACCTTAGAAGGTCATATTGTTAAAGTGGTTTGCGAGCTTTTTGTGCCCGATCAGCCACTTGTCTTCTCTGATTTATGGGACCGGTTAGATAAAGACCTTGGGGGAAAACTCGACGATAAAAAACCTAACAAGATGGATACGCCTGAGTTTGGTGAAGTAACAAAGCAAAAAGTTGGCTATAGACTTCGTGAAGTATTAGGGGGAAAGAAAACAAAAGCTCAGGGGCATGATAATGATAGGGTCTATTCTTTTGATAATGAGAAGCTCAAGCGCATAGCCAAAAAGTATGGTTGCCTTTTAGCAAACAAACTGCCTGATCTTGATAGTACCTTGGAAGTAGGAAAAGCTGAGGTATCTTCACAGGAAAATGCGGACAAGTGGACAACAAAAACAAGTTTCAATGGTGCCGGCGATGAAAAACCTCAAAATCAAGTCGGTGAAGAACCGTTATTTTCACAAACAGAGCCTAATTTGCAAACTAATGAAACTGAAAAACAACCACAGGCACCTGAGGAAGTTGTCCCACTTGTCCACTTGTCCGCAGGCTTTACTCTTGAAGAGTTAGCTGCTAAAGCTAAGAGTGTTTGTCGGTTGACTATGGATTTTGGGACTGAAAGCTGTGCTGGATGCGGCGTCAAAGGCAGGCCGGATTGGCAGATCACGCTATTTGACGATTCATGGGGGTTTCTTTGCGGATCCTGCGGAGTCAAAATTTCCAGCAAACTAAGTAGCAATGAAGCGAAGGAGGCTTCTGATGAATAAGGAGAAACAATGCTGTTATTGTGACCAGCCCTTTACTGCAAAAAACAGCAAAGCCCGTTTCTGTTGTACTCGTCATAGAGTGGCACAATTCCGGCGCCAAAGAATACTTCAAAACCAGGTCCCTCAACTTCGGAGCCAACCGCCAGCAACCCTTTTAGAGGATATAGAAGAGCTCAATAAGTTTCGGGAGGTTCTAAATGGTAGACCTTAACCTTCCTGAGAATCGTTACTGCGGCATTGCGAGAAATTGCACCTTTTTGCACACAAGAGGTATGGCTGCAAATCGTCACTTGGAAAAACCGCTAAAACCCGCTGAATTTCAGGTTTTGAAAAATCGTAATTTTGATTGGCGACTTGTTTACCGGTTCTGGATAATACCGCTTTCAAATCGTTACCTATGTTTCGACAAGGCTGTCGAATTTGAGGGGACACCGCTTGATGTTCTTGCAAATCGTAATCATTGTTGCAAAACCCCGGAAAAGGCTCAGTTGTACTGCGCGAGGGATATTTGGGTATACGGAGCTAAGTAAATATGGGTGAGGCCATGGAAGAAAAGCTGCCAAAAGAAGAACTGAGACGGGCGGCTGCCAATGCAGCTTCTGAATTTGCTGCACTTGGCCTGGAGCCTCAACCAGATGATATTCCGGCTAAATCGCCTTCTTGTCCTCGATGTAGCAGCAAGAAGGTCTGGCGAGATGCCAAACGCTACACAAAACTTGGAGATGAAATTCAACGCTGGTACTGTCGTGATTGTGGGCGCAGATTTTCCGACCCTCAAGATGTCGCAAAAGCTCGGAGCACGTTTGAACGTCTTGAAAGGATTGAATCAAAGTCATTAAAAAGCGGAAACGACATAGTTACTTCTAGCCAAATATGCGTCAAGGAGACGAAAAATTTGGTTGCAGAAACTCAAAGAAACAGGTTTCTGCGGAGAAACGAAACAATACAGCTGCAGATAAGCGCAAACATCCCCGAAAAAGTCGTAAACTATCTGCTATGGCTAAAAAAGCAAGGCTACGCCGAATCAACAATCTTTGACAGAGTCAAAATCATAAAGTTCCTTGCAAAAAACTCCAACTTGGACGACCCGAAGCAATCAAAGAAATAATCGCCAAAAAAGACAGCTGGTGACTTAGGACGTAAGGAAATAATTGTCGAATGCTACAGCAACTACCTACTTTGCGTGGGCGGAACATGGAATCCACCGAGATACAGAGCCGTCGAAAAACTACCATTCATTCCAACAGAAAGCGAAATCGACTACCTAATTGCCGCATGCGGACTAAAGACAGGAACATTCGTTAGCTACTCAAGGAAACAGGCGCACGATGTGGCGAAGCATGGAAACTCGAATGGACTGACATAGACAAAGAAAACAGAACCGTGAGAATAACTCCCGAGAAACACAGCAACCCCAGAATGCTCAAAGCTCTCTCAAAGACTCATAGAACGCTTGATGGACCTACCAAAAACGTCAAAATACGTCTTCGGTGGAACAAACCTAAAAACCACAGCCAGACTCTTCGAGCGCAGCAGAAAAATCGCAGTATCAACAAGCAAAAACCCAAGACTTGGAGGAATAACCTTCCACACACTTGAGGCACTGGAAAGCAACGATGGAATACCATAAAACCAAAGACATCCTCCACGTCATGCGACTGCTCGGCCACAAAAACATCAAAAACACGATGAGCTACACCCAACTCGTAGATTTCGGCGAGCAAGACTATCGTCGTTAAAGTTGCTTGGACGCTTGAAGAAGCATGCAAACTGCTTAGAAGGAGGATTCCAGTTTGTCTGCGACTACGATAAAGGAAAAATCTTCAGAAAACCCAAATAACCCGACCACCGGGGGTTTGTCCAATTGAATGTTGATGGCGCCGGGGAAGGGATTCGAACCCCTGCGGGCGCGAAGCCCACTAGCTGTCTTGCCTTTTCTGGCTTTAGCCCTCTTTTGTTAGATCTCGAGGCTAGCGCGATAACCACTCCGCCACCCCGGCTTGAATACAACGATTGTGTCTGCGGTGTAAAAACGTTTCCAGCAATAAACGAGACCGAAACAAAGCATAGCATATAAAAAATCTGACCGCAAAATATTAATGGAAATAAAACATAGTCAATTTGAATATAGAAAGCTAAAAATCACTTGCTTTCCAAAACATAGCTTGCTTTCTCTTTTCTAATGGTAACGTTTATAACTTAATTTACTATTAGCTGAAGGCGCGAAGCGGAAGTACTATGGGACATCGTAAAACTCACGCTCCAAAGCATGGTTCACTTGCTTATTTACCTAGGAAACGCGCCAAGAAACCAACTGCACGAATCCGATTTTGGCCAAAAATCAAATCTGATTCTCCTAAACTTTTAGGTTTTTCAGCCTACAAAGCAGGCATGACATACGTCTTCACTATTGAAGATCGTAAACGTTCACCTAATTTTGGTAAAGAAGTTGTGCGAGCAGTAACCATACTAGAAACGCCACCAATCATTGCATGTGGCATTAGAACTTACACAAAAACACCATACGGGCTCCAAAACATTGGAGAAGCATGGATGAAAGATCCTCCAGCGATTCTAGACCGACTGTTGGTTCTTCCGGAAAGCTTCAACACCGAAGCCATGCTTGAAAAAATCCAGAAAAACCTTGACCTAACAAGCTTCATTCGGATTATCACAGCAACACAACCTTCTCAAACTAGCCTTTCAAAGAAAAAACCTGAAGTTTGCGAAATTCAAATCGGCGGAGGCACAATTCCGCAGCAATTTGAATATGCTAAACAACTTTTAGGCAAAACGATAGCGCCTGAAGAAGTATTCAAAGATGGACAATACATTGACATTGGCGGAATTACTGTTGGAAAAGGCTTCCAAGGTCCAGTTAAACGTTGGGGCGTAACTTGTCTGCAGCATAAAGGCAGAAAAACAAAACGTGGAATCGCCACTTTAGGACCATGGAATCCACATCACTTAATGTACTCTATTCCAAGAGCAGGCCAAATGGGTTATCACCAACGCATAGAATTTAATAAACGCATTTTAAAAATCGGCAAAGACGGCAAAGAAGTAACCGTTAAAGGCGGATACATCCGATATGGCGAAGTAAAAGGCCCATACATACTACTTGAAGGTAGTATTCCAGGTACGGAAAAACGCCAAATCCGCTTGCGTGTTCCAGCACGTCCACCCACAGAAATCCCAGAGGTCCCACCACAAGTTACATATGTGTCTCTCGAGTCCCCACAAGGAAAATAGGATGAAAAACCATGCCAGAACAAAAAAACGCAGAAATCTTTGACTTACAAGGAAAATCAACTGGAAAAACAAAGCTTCCAAACATTTTCTCAACTCCGTTAAGACCAGATGTGATAAAAAGAGCAGTCTTGGCCATACAATCCAGCAGGATACAACCGCAAGGCAGAGACCCAATGGCTGGAAAAAGAACAACTGCAGAATCACGTGGAACAGGCAGCGGAACCGCAAGAATCCCCCGCATAAAAGGCGGCAGTGGAAGAGCAGCTTTTGCACCAGGTACAGTAAAAGGAAGACAACCTCACCCTCCAAGAGCCGAAAAGAAAATCCTAAAAAGCATTCCAAAGAAAGAAGCTAAACTGGCATTATTCTCAGCAATTGCAGCCACCGCACAAAAAGATACAGTGGCTTTACGCGGTCACAAGATCGAGAATGCAATTCAGATACCCTTGATAGTTGATGATGCTATCGAAGGCTTAACAAAAGTTAAAGACGTTGAGGCAGCATTCACAAGTTTAGGCATTATGGAAGATATCACTCGAGTGAGAAACAGCCGCAAAATCCGCGCAGGCAAAGGCAAGCACAGAGGTAGAAAAATGAAGCAAGCTGTTGGTCCACTAATTGTTGTGGTTAACGGTAAAGGCTTAGCTGGTGCAGCATGTAACGTTCCAGGTGTTCAAGTTACTTCGGTTGCTAATCTCAATACAGAAATGTTAGCACCAGGGACTCATCCAGGAAGATTAACGCTATGGTCAAATAGCGCAATTGAATCATTAGAGAAAATTTACAGTAAAGGAGAAAAAGCATAATGGACGCCAACGAAGTAATTTCATTCCCATTAATGACGGAATCCGCCAGCTTAATGGTTGAAAGAGACAACAAACTCATTTTCATTGTTAATTTGAAAGCAGGAAAAAGTGACATCAAAAAAGCAGTTGAAGAACTCTATGAAGTTAAAGTACGAAAAGTAAACCTGCTTGTCACTCCACAAGGCGTAAAAAAAGCATTTGTGAAACTTACACCTGAATTCAAAGCTTCAGACGTCGCAATTAAACTCGGAATACTATAAAATAATTTAGAAGGCATGACTTATGGGAAAACGAATTCGTGTTCAAAGACGCGGTCGCGGTGGCCAAAACTGGCGCGCTTCGACTCACAAACGTGTTGCGCCTGCAAAATATCCAATAATGGCGCCCAAACTATCTTTTGAAGCTTCCTTAACGGGCAAAATTGAAGCTCTTATGCACAATCCCGGTAGCGGAGCACCTTTATCATTGGTTAAATTTGAAAATGGCTTATCATGTTACACAACTGCCCCTGAAGGCATCTCTATTGGGCAACAAATCTTATACGGCGGAAAAGCTCCGGCTGAAATAGGCAACATTATTCCTTTAGGAAAAGTACCTGAAGGAACCATAGTTTGCGATCTAGAGCTTCGTCCGGGCGATGGCGGAAAAATAGCAAAGGCTTCAGGCACTTACGCAACTGTAGTTGGTCACACTCCACAAGGTACAATGATTCGATTGCCCTCCGGAAGAACACGATATGTGGATGATTACTGCTTAACAACTGTAGGTGTAGTTTCTGCCGCCGGAAGAATTGATAAGCCTTTCCTTAAAGCAGGTTCGATGTTCCATTTAATGAAAGCTAAAGGTCACAAGTATCCTAGAGTTAGCGGACGCAAAATGGTTCCAGCATGCCACCCATACGGTAGCAGCAAACGAAGCTCTCGCAGATGCACAACAACTTCACACGGCGCTCCACCAGGACAAAAAGTCGGCTTAATCGCAGCTCGAGGCCCAGGACAAAAGAAGAAACGAGCAATTCGTTAGGGCTTGGCAGAAGGTTTATAGCGTTTAAAATAAGTTTAAGGTGAAGATGAAAAATGCCTAAAGAATTTAGTTACCGCGGACACAGCTTGATCAGTTTGACAGGAATGTCTATGGATGAATTCATAAATCTGCTTCCTTCACGCCAACGAAGAAGTTTACAGCGAGGCTTAACTCCGGAACAACGCATACTGCTGGAAAAACTGCGGGAAGCCAAAGAAGAACAAAAACAGGGCAAAGAAGCCAGCATCAAAACGCACGTTCGCGACCTTATTATACTACCTGAAATGGTGAGCGTAAAAATTCAAGTGCACAACGGCAAAGAATTTGTTGCAATGGAAATCAAGCCAGAAATGATTGGGCATTACCTCGGAGAATTTGCCATAACTAACAAGCCTGTTAGACATGGTACGCCAGGTATTGGTGCATCACGTTCATCAATGTATGTGCCGCTAAAATAAACCTGTTTTCATTTTTTGCTTTTTTCTTTAATTCTTTAACACATACTTTTCTAAGCTTATTGCTCTTTAAAATGATTATAGTACTGATGTTCAAAATTAGGAAAGATTAAAAAAGCCTAATCAAACTAGTTTACTACGAGGTTTTTTTTGGCGTGTTCAGTCCTCAAACATGTTTGTCCCAATTCTGCAGTATACATACTGGAAATAATAGAAAGGATGTTTTGCTCGTTTTTCCAGGAAAGTTCAAAGCGCCTGACCCTCAGATTCCTCTTTCACTTTTATACTTAGCCGCTTCACTTCAGGAAGAAGGTTTTACGGTTCGCATTTTTGATATGCGACTTGAAGATTATCGTCATTTTGAAGTCGGAAACCCAATTTTTGTAGGTATAAGTTGCATGAGTGGATTGCAAATCAAGTATGCCTTAGAATTTGCCCGCCATGCGAGAATACAGGCTCCGTCATCTCTTCTTGTTTGGGGAGGTATTCACCCGACATTGTTGCCTGAGCAAACAGCATGCAACGACTATGTTGATATTGTTGTCCGAGGGGAAGGAGAATTAATAATTAAAGACTTAGCGAATGCACTTGCGTTAAATCGAGCCGCTCGATAACGTTTCAGGAATAACTTACAACTCAAATGGTTTAATCAAAAATAACCCAGACGGGAAAATCATAGATTTGGACGCAGAACCGATAGCTTTGCCCTATGATTTGCTCCAAATGGACAAGTATCCATCAGTTAAATCAGGTCGCTTTCATATCCAAACAAGCCGAGGTTGTCCTCACAGATGCGGGTTCTGCTATAACAGCTACTTTAACAAAAATAAATGGAGAGCCAAAAGTGCAAAACGAGTGCTAGACGAAATCGAATACATATTGACCAAGTTTCCTAATGTAAGAATAATTGACCCAATCGACGATAATGTTTTTGTTGACAAAAAACGTGTCGAAGAAATATGCCACGGAATTTTAGATCGCAAACTCGGGATTCAATGGCGTGGTAACTGCCGATTTGATTACCTTTCTACTTATAATAAAGATTTTCTTGAGCTTTTGGTAGAAATCTGGATGTGTTGAGTTGGATTTTGGTGGCGAGTCAGGTTCAGATCGGTTGCAACGGCTTATCTGTAAAGATGTTACGGCAAATCAAATGTTGGAATCAGTTGCGAATCTCCGTCGATGGGCACCTTCTATTGAGCCGTATGTATCTTGGATGAGTGGTCTCCCAGGCGAAACTGATGAAGACTTGAACCAGACTTTCAATTTAATGGATAAAATGTCAGAGGTAAATCCTAAGACACAACATTATGGTATATTTGTTTATACTCCGTTTCCCAGTCCAGTTATGGATCTTTTATCTGGACAATATGAATCCCCTCAGTCGCTTGAAGACTGGGGAAACATTCAAGTTTTCCATTTTGATCCACCTTGGCATAGCAAAGCCCAAGTGGAAAAGTTACATACTATTTCCGCTGTTACTCGTCTGGCATTTTATCCAGAATCCCGAATCAGGGAGCGCGCTATTACTTACAAGTTTGCATACACTATTTTGAATAGAATTGCTAAATACAGATGGAAAAAAAGGAACTTTAGTTTTCCAATTGAACTAAGAATAGTTGATGCTGTAGCGAGGAAATTTAAAGGATTCCTTTGAATATCTCAAGCACTGTAGTCTCTGCCTTCGGGCTTAGAGCTTGGCGGTTTTCCAGTTTCAGGAATCTGTGGCAGCGGAATCGGTGGAGGAAGATTCAGTATTCTAGATATGAGCACAGATTCAATAAAGACAACGTTGGAAACTGACTGAATTATTATCTGTGGCGGTGGCTTTTTCTGCTCATAATCTTTTAGGGCTTTGTCAATCTCGTTTTTTTCGCCATTAACAAGTGCATTTCCTTTAATGCTCATTTGAGCTATAGAGGGATTAAATCCAATTGACAAAACAAAAGGTACCTCTAAAGTTCCATCTTGTTTCTTTTCCATGCCAACAACATTAATGTTTGTGTTTATCTGAATAGGCGGTATCGGTTTTCTGATGTCCCAAAATCGTTCAGCCGAAATGCTGGTAATAAGGACGTTAACTCTAAGCATTTCTGTCATCAGAACCTAATCCTGCAGAGGTGAATTTAAAACTGCTTATTTTTGCTTATAACGAGTAAAGCCGCAGTGGCCGCAAGTGTACCTGTCATGATGATCGCCCATGAAGAATCCTGGTCCACATCGCTCGCATGTTGGACGAGCTTTATTGCATTTGTCTCCTTCAACCTTGTACATAGCATGAATCCCTTTCTCTACTTTATGTTTCTTTTCTCTTTTCTTCTCTGCTTTCTGAGGTTTTGCTGCTGGCGCTGCTTCTGCCGTTGCTGGTGGTGCTGCCGCAGGTGCTTCTTCTTTCTTTACTGGTGCTTTTTTGGACATTATGCTGGAGCCTCTTCTTTGGGTTTTTCAGGTGGACTGTTACGTTTCCTGATATATTCAGGTTCCACCATTGTAGCTTGCGCAACATTTTGGTAAACGTTAGCGTCTCCTGTTGTAATGCTCGTTCCCGTTTTTGTGTGCATTCTCTTAATGAAAACTACTTCATCAGCGGTCTTCATTTCAATTGCTACGGCCCTTTTTACTTCTAGCCTTGGGGGCGTCTTTTCTTTTGGACCTTGAATAATCGTAAAAACTACTTCTTTACGTTTCAGAAGCGGGTTATTTTTGCTTGATTCAATTTTGATTTGCATTATTATTCACTTTAAGGCGTAAAGTTCATACAGTTTTCTTCTTATTTAGCTTTTCTAAGGGTTTCATGGCATTTAAGAATTCTTGAGCCTGAGCCTTCTTTTCGGCTGTTACTTTGACAACGACAATACCTGTATAAGGTTGCCCATAAACCACGAAAGCGTTTTCCGGAGCATACAGAACAGCGATTAGAGTAAGCAAATCCTCCTCACCCTTAACAACAATGTGGGTGTGCAGTTTTTTTTCAATGGCTTCCTTGATAGCTAAAATTGATTCTTCAGTGATAGTTCCCTTAGGATTATTTACATTCACTGTTTTTTCAGCTGACCCCGCTTCAGGCATGCTTTTGGTTCTAAGAAATTTATTATCAATAATTGTTATTTGAGGGTGAACATTGTGTTCATGCAAGTTATGAGAAACCACATCTCCAACAGAAATTAGCGTTTGCGGTTTCTCGCAATCGACCAACTCTTTCATTTTACTCATCGTTTCATTAAATGCGCCTTGAATTAAAATGCCGAAAGGTTCTTTGAATTTCGTTCGAAGCTTTGGTGTAATTCTGTAGGCAACCGTCATGGATTTTTACCTTAAAGGCTCCAAAGTTTGAGGGTTGTCAAAGTTACCATGCTGTGTTAAAAATAGAATTAACGCACTTTTAGTGCATATCTGCCTTTTTCTTTTATGTTCATGGCTTTTGCGATAGCTGAGTTTTCTGGGTCGAACATTACAACTAAACCGCTGAAATCTTCGCTAAAATTTGTGGATCGACATTTAGGGCATACATTATCTTTTGTTATGAAATGACAGGTAGTGCATGATTTTTCACTCATTCAATTTCACTCCGATTTATGCGACTTTTTCTTTGCCTTCAGCCTGTTTCTTTTCTGGAACTGGAGGTGTCTCCTTTAGCCAGTCAAGTTTACCTAGGAATGGCTGCCTGGCTGTAACACCGATTTTTCCAGAGCTTCCAGCTCTGCCGAGGGAAACCGCTGTTATTCTAACACGTACTTGGTCGCCTGTGGTTACTTTTCTTTTACTTTCCTTTCCCAGCAGGACTCCTTGCTTTTCGTCATAAGAGATATAGTCGTCCATAAGCTGTGAAACGTGAAGCAATGCGTCTACGGGTCCGATTCGGACGAAAGCTCCGAAATCTGCGATTTCGACCACGTCTCCTTCCACGATTTCTTGAATTACTGGGTAGAATGTTAACAATGAAAATGTTACTTTGTGAAAAGTTGCGCCGTCGCCTGGAATAATCTTCCCAATTGGGCTAACTTCTATGCTTGTAACTGAAATTACATACCCTAATTCCTCGTCAACAACGCCTTCGTATTTCTGCTTGACTTGTTCGCGTCCCACTTTTTCCAATGGGTTGCCGAAAGTTTCAGGTGGAATGCGGATAGTGTCCTGAAGTGTTATGAGCTTAAACATGGTTATATCAATCCGTCAATCTCTAAGCGAGATTTTTGTCTCAGATAAATCACTGGGACGCTTATATCTCTTAGCCTCTTTCGTAGTTGACTATCGTTGGTAAATACAGGCGAATTCCAAGCTTTAGCTACCTTAACTATAATGTCATCTGTTCTTTGTTTTTCGTCATTATCAACAGGAACGTATTGACATTTTTCAGCAAGCTTTAAGGCGTAAGCAGCTTCCCTGCGAATTTTAGGAGATTCTTTGGCAGATAGAAGTTCAAGTTCGCGCTTTACAGGAGATAGCAAAACAAAATTAACGTTTCGATTTAACAGACCTTCAACTTCGGAAAAAATATCTATTTTAAACTCTAAGGAAACAAAAAACGCATTTGAATCTAAAATTATTTTTAGTGTCTCTTTTTTCTTTGGTGACGTGGACACTTAATGCGGCTCCTATTTCATAAAAATTTGTTTCCACACTTAAAAATTTTTAATACTTCATAATTGATTTAATTGCCCTTTAACCTCAAACTTGCTATCAGTTTAAATACAATAAGTAATTGAATTGAGCAACAGTTGGGTGAAATGTATGCTTCGCGAGAAATCTTGTGGCGCAGTAATTTTCTTCAAGAAGGATGACGTGACAAAATATCTTCTTCTTAATTATGCGGCAGGACATTGGGATTTTGTTAAAGGCAACGTTGAACCAGACGAAAATGAAAAGCAAACCGTAGTTCGCGAACTACAAGAGGAAACAGGCATAGTTGATGCTCAATTCATAGAAGGCTTTAGAGAACCAATCACTTATTTTTACCGTAGACAGGGTTTAACGGTCAACAAAGAAGTAGTATTTTTTGTTATGGAATCATACACTGACAAAGTACAGTTGTCCTTTGAACATGTAGGTTATGTTTGGTTAGATTACCAGCATGCAATGGAAAAACTCTCTTTCAAAAACGCTAAAGATACTCTTCAAAAGGCGCAAGATTTTTTGAAGAAGAACGGTTTAATAAAGCCTACAGATTAGGCATTTTTTTATTTTGTTACAATAAGCCCGTATCCGATGAGTCTCCAGCGAGCAGTAATTTTTCTGCTAATTGCAACTCTGGAACCTGGCAACGCACAAATAGGCCTTGTTAACTTGACTTTTATCACGTTTTGTTTAATTGAGAGAATTTTACCAACGTTTACTGCTGAACCAACGTGAAGCAGCAGAACTTCGTCAGGATTAAATTTTTCAACTTTCAATAAGTCTTTGGTTCCTACTGCTCGCTCTAAAACATGAGTTTCTAAAGTGAGCTCTGTTAATGTTGGTGGAAGCATTCCAGCCTTTCCTGCAATGCTGCCTGTTAGACCGTCTGCTTTTGCGTAAGAGGGATCAAGGCAAGTTCCTACTCCTATTAGTCCTCCGCAAGTTGCTTCTTTGACGCTTTGCTCGCCAGCATTCAAACTTACTATTTCACTTATTAGTGGATCATAAACTGTTTTTCCTTCTCTTTCGGCACTGATGCCTGGGCGAATTTCTATTTCTTCGCCAACGACAAATTTTCCTTGAGCAATGGTTCCACCAATAATCCCGCCTTCTAATGTTTCAATAGTGGTTCCGGGTTTGTTAATATCGAAAGAACGGATTATGAACATAAGGGGCTGTTTGGTTTCGTCTCTTTTTGGAGTAGGGATTATTGTTTGAATAGCATTTAGCAGTACGTCTATATTTATTCCTCGCTGGGCTGAGATTGGAATAATTGGCGCTTTCTCAGCCACTGTACCTTTGATGAAATTTTTGATTTCTTTATAACTTTCAAGTGCCCTTTTCTCATCTACAATATCGATTTTGTTCTGAACAATAATCAAATTCTTTATACCGCTAACTTCGGCAGCTGCTAGATGCTCTCGTGTCTGCGGTTGAGGGCATGGTTCGTCAGCAGCAATAACCAAAATCGCACCATCCATAATTGCTGCACCTGAAAGCATCGTGGCCATTAATGCTTCATGGCCAGGTGCGTCAACAAAACTTATCGCTCGAACAAATTCAGCTTCAGAATTGCAGAATTCACAATAAGGTTTGATCGTAAAGTTTTTTGGTGGTTCACATTTTGGACATTTGTAAATAGGCATGTCGGCATAACCGAGTTTTATGGTGATGCCTCTTTTGAGTTCTTCGCTGTGCCGAGAAGCCCAAACACCAGTTAATGCTTGTACCAAGGTTGTTTTGCCATGGTCTACGTGGCCTATGGTGCCTACGTTGACTTCTGGCTGCTTAGGTAAAGCTTTGCTAGTGTTACTCATGTTATTCTCTTCTCAACATAAACTATTGAAATATGAATGAACTATTGGCTACTTTATAAGTTTTAAGCATGCGCTTGCCAAACTTTTCTATTTTGCAGCCTGCTGAGGTTTAACTTCTGCAGCTTTTGCAGCTGGTTTTTCGACTATTTTCATGTTTATCTGTGCAATTTCATCTGTTATTGTGCTTCCGCGAACTGTTTTGCGTCTTCTTTCTCCACTTTTCTTAGGGCTAAAGCCTGCTCCACCACTAAGCACAACTTTTCGGCGGACACCACCATGAACGTTTCCCCTCATGGGAACACCATCTCTATCGGAGCCGCCCATTATTTGCACTTTATGCGCTGGCAGATCTACTACTGCGCCGTCTATTATTTCTCCAAGTCTTCTACCGATAAATGGAACTGCACGTACCTCTTCAAGTTCAACCACTTTGGAAGTTCCTGTTTCAGGATCTGATACTATTATCTTGAATTTTGCCATTTTGCTGTTAAACTCTCCAGCGCAGTATGAAATTGGGCAACTCTCTATTAAGGATTTATCTGAGATAGATTTGATTTATTAGAGATATGCATTCAGTCCGCCAAATCGTTTAGACTTACGGTAGAAGTGCATTTGAGTTCCGTTCATAGACATTTCGTCGTATTTTACCCAACCAGCTTTTCCGAGTTGACGTACTTCTTCAGGTGTCGTGGCGACTGTTTCTTCGTAATCTTGTTCTTTAAATTCTATTGTATGTATGTACTTCATCGTGTTTGCGCTTGATTGTTTTAAAAGTAAAAAAAGAAAAGGGATAGTTTTGGTTTCAGATTTTATGGTCGTTTTCTAAGCATTAAAACGCCGACTATAGCGATTGCAAGGATTATAGCGACTGCGGCGCCGACTATGTAGTACATGAGATCTGATGTAGTTGCGAGGTTTGCTTGAGCTGTAACAGAAGGTGCTGGTGTTGCTGCTGGATTGCCTACAAAGATTGATGTTTCAGCGTACGAGGCGCCGTAGGATTTGGAGCCTGCGAAGCTAGCGATTATCGTGTACTTGCCTGGAACTTGTGGTGTGAACGCGAAGCTGTACATGCCGGTGAGATCGTTTGTTGTGTTGCCGATGTGGATGTAGTTGTTGTTGGGATCGATCGTGTCTAACGATATGTCAACGCCTTTTGCGTTCGTTGGGGCGGGTTGCTGCATGTAGATATGTTCCATCCAGCCTTTCTGGTCGGCATCAGATACTGCTGCAACGCCTTTCACGAGTATTGACGGATCATCTAAGGTTGATACTGCCGCACCGGTGTTACCAGGTATGTCTAGTCCCTTGGCCATCGTCACGCCTGCAGACATATCCATGATCGTGCCTTCTATCAGTACGCTATCGCCTTGTACTGAGGTTTTCGGTGATGCTGTGACTGTGGTGGCGCTTGGTCCTTTGCCGTAGCAGTATATCTGATCGTCGTACAGGTTCATCGATACTAGGTATCCGTCGGCGATTGCTGGGACACCACTGAACCAGTCAGTGATGTTCCACATTTCTTTTCCGTTGGTTGCGTTGATGCAGCGCATCAGTGAATCGCGTCTTAGCGGCACGCTTGGCGAGTGCTCAGTTGAGTATATGTAGATTTTTCCGTCACAACAGGTTGTGCCAGAGATTGGAACATATCCGTAGTAGCTTTCGAAGCCAATGCTTTCGGCTTTGTAATTCCAGACTACGACTCCTGTGGTTATGTTATAGGCAACAAGTACTCCGCCTATGCCATAGCCTAAGAGTAATCCTTGATAGATGTTGCTGCTCATGCCATAGTAGTTCCATGAATTTTCAGGTGCCGTTGGACCCCATAGCTTCTGTCCTGTATCAATACTATATCCCCATCGTTGCAGCGTTTGTGCACAAGAGAAGACGAAGACGCCGTCTTCTGGATCCACAGTCCCCATGCTAACGGTTATGTTGCCTGTTTGTGGTGGTGGTGTGAAGGTTCTGTTCCACAGAAGTGTGCCTTCTTGTCCTCTTGCCAGACTCAAGCACCACATTACACCGGGAACACTCACGCCGCCGTTTCCGTCATAGGTTCCTGTAGTTCCACCGATTATGAATTTGCCTTCACGAATGGCACGAATAGTAGTTCCGCCTGTCAATGGTGTTGTCACGTTCAACGTATATCCAAGTTGAACGTTCACTCCTGGGAATCCTGTTGCTGGATTAGCAGGGGTGCCGCCGGGGCCGTACGTGTAGTTTGCTGGTCTCCAGAAGCCGCTATATGGCTGATCCAATGCTGCGGTTGAGTTCCATATTGTTAGTCTGTACGATGGATTTGCGGTGGTTCCATAGTTAGTGAGGGCGTATTTTAGTATGTTTCCCTGTGGTGTCTGGTAGACTGTTGTGCCTGTTGTTGGTATGCCGGTTAGGTTGAGAATGTATTGTCCGGTGAATGCGTCAAACATGGACCATGTGTCGGTGTCTGATCCAGTTCCACCGTGCATGGCTGGGATCGCGTTGTTTGACCATAGGTATGGGTATTCGCCGTGGGAGTTCGGGTGCTCAAAGTCTAGTATCTGACCGAACGTGAGTGCTCCTTGGTATACCTGTTGCGGGTTGTTGCCCAGCAGACCGTTGTCGTTGAAGGTGCCAGTTGTGTTGTGGAAGACTAATGTTTGTCCCGTGTACAGGTCTACTTCGTACCAGCCGAATCTTGGGGGTGTGTACACGTTATAGTAGAGTTTGCCGTTCATGATTATTGGCGGAAAGAGACCAAAGTCCTCGTATGCTTGTCCTGTGTAAGCCTGGAAATTCCCAACTCTCGCATCCATTATGCCTCCATCCCAATACTGGCGTGTCCACAATACATGCGCGGTTTCTGGACCTGTGCCGTAGGCGAATCTACTGGTTGGGCCAACATTCTGCGCAGCACCAGAGAGCCAGACTCCTGCAAGCACGTACCAGTTTCTGTTTATGCCGTTAATTGGGGTTGTCCAGTAGCTGGTTGGAAGCGGAGCCTCTGGGTATCCTGGTATTGCTTCCTGCTGTACGGTGAAGTTCGCTGGGTCGCTTGATAAGGCTAGCATGGTGTCGTTTGTTGTGTAAGTCGACGGGCCGAAAAGACTGGGAGGCGGCGTAACGCTGTATACGTATGCTTCACTTGTGGCCACGACTTTGTATGTGCCAACTTGAGTGGGTGTGTATAAAGTGTATGTTGATGATGCCAGGTCGCCTGCGAACGGCCCCAAGTGTTCCGCTGTGCCGTCAGGCTTTGTGATGTTCAAATCGAAATATTCCGGCTGATTGGTTATAGCCCTGGCAACGGAGTCCCACATAACAATTAGTACTTGCTGATTGACACCTACTGTTAACGGCGAAGCAGAAACGTAAACCCAGTGAGGTTCGATATACGGAGGATAATGTGCGCTAGCGGAAGGCAAAGGAATCATCGAAGTTGACATTGAAAGCATTAAGAATATTGCAATCGCAATAACTGGAATTTTTTTTTTCAGTATTTTCATTTTTCTTTTCCTTCAATTATATTTTGTTGAGCTAAAACGTAAAACTCTCACTCAACAAAGCCCTAGTTGTTACCAACCCACATATAAAACTATAGAAGACCTTAAAAATAGGGAAACCAAATTACAGAGAATCATATATACCTTCTCCCAAATTGAAAATTAAACAGAAAAAAAGAGACGCAAAAACGCGATAGTTAATGTCGATGTCGACAGCGTAGTGCTAGACCAAACTGAGACTACAACCCAAACAAGACTCAGTCATTTGGTGGAAAGAAGAGGGATTTTGCGGAAGATGTCTCCACTGACTTCATATTAAGGATTTATGAGAAAATATTAAGTCGTGCCTACTTTTTAAGCAAGTTATTTTAATTTAGCCAAAAGCTTTAATGCAACTGTGAAGTCGTCTTTTGGCTATGTGGCGGTTGGGGTTTTTCTTTCATGATATGGCATTTGGGTTACTAACAGTTTTCATACCGCTGTATGTAGTAGTTTTCAAAAACACCAGTATTTTGGGTGGTCCGCTCCTTGCGCTTGGAGTCATGACTTCCATAGCCATATTTTGCTCGATACCTGCCTCTTTTCTCTGGGGGTACCTCTGCGACAAGACTAGGCACTACAAAATCTTTATCATGCTTTCTTTCGCTTCGATAGCGCTTATTCTATTCCTCATGACCCTTCCATTTGCTCAGAACCTCATCGCATTTGTAATATTGTACATTGTTATGCAGATGCTTCACGTGGCACATGAATCACCAAAAAACGTGCTTGTCACTGAGCACTATAGTCGTTGCGATTGGGAAAAATCTTTTGGATTATACGAGGGCATAACCGAAATAGGCTTTATCATTGGTTTAGCTGCTGGATTGGCACTATTTGCTTCAGCTCTGAGCTTCTCTGTTTTGTCAAATTATTCTTTTTACCTTTGCAGCGGATTAAACGTAGTTGCATTAGTTCTTGCTTTAGCCCTCATTGCAGACCCTTTAATGATTTTTGAAAGACGCTTGGTAAGTATAGAAAGGAAGATGGATAATGCAAATCGTGGATTTGACGCTTTATCAAGAATTATGAATGGATTACGTTGGGATGGGTCACTCAAAGAAGACAGATTTTTAGGATTTGCATTTGCAATAGTTCTGTTCGCTCTTGCCACAAGCTTGTTTTTTACGCCATTACCAATATATCTCCGCGACGTGTTTGGCGGCCACCAGCAATATGTGTACCTGGCGTACATCATTAATTCTGCTGGTGCAACAGTAGGTTATTTCTTTATTCGTGGGCGAGCAAACTCGATGAATATGAAAAAGCAAATGCCTCGTTTCATCCTTTTCCGCAGCCTTCTTGTTTTTGTTTTGGTTGCGTTAATTTCGCTTGCTATTGCACCTATATTCGTAACTTGTATTCTTCTTGTGTGCCTAGGTTTTTCTTATGCAATTTATTACATTATGATGCTTTCGCTTTCCATGGAGGTTATACCTGAAGGAAAAGTCGGCTTCTTCGATGGAATGGTGGGTTTAGGAGCGGCAATAGGCGCTTTCCTGGGGCCTTTCCTCGCTTATAACTTGAATTATCTTCCAACATTCATTATTGCCGCAGTAATCTTCCTTGCTGCGTTTATAACACTAAAAATAATTCGGTAAAAACTAAAAAAGAAAAAGAAGATTAAGCGAGCTTTTGACTCGGTTTCAAATTTTATTCTGTATGCACTCTGTATAAGTCTACGTCTTCTCGCATGCTTGGTGTCAGTTCAAGGAAGTCTCTAACTGAACGTTCAATGTCTTTTGATTGAGTAACGTATCTGCCGACTATGAGTATGTCTGCGCCTTGTTCTAAAGCTTCTTTTGCTGTTTCTGGAACTATTCCTCCGGCGACTGCGATAAGGAACTTTTTGTTTGGGAAAGCTTTGCGAATTATCTGTATTCGTTCTAATCCGCAGCTTCTGCCGCTTTCCTGGTCTATGCCTCTGTGCAATATGACAATGTCCGGAAAGTCTTTGAGAGATTTGAGTTTTGCAAGGACGTCTTCCACGTTTAGCATGTCGATGACAGCATATATTCCTAGGCGTCTGGCTTCTGAAACTGTTGCATCTAATGTTTCTGGTGGCGCTAGACCTGCTGCAACAACTGCGTCTGCGGTGTCCTCATATGCAATGTCTACTTCGACTTTTCCAACGTCAAGTGTCTTCAGGTCTGCTATAATGAATTTGTCTCTGGCTATTTGGCGTAGTTCGTTGATGCCTCTTGTACCGTAGCGTTTAATGAGTGGTGTGCCGACTTCAAGAATGATTCTGTCGCTTCCTGGAAGTTGTTCAATAACCTTCTTTGCTCCTTCAAGTGAGGGAGCGTCAAGTGCAATTTGGAGGTATGGCGGTCTCCATAGACGTGGCACTTTGAATCCCATGATAGGATGCTTTGAGCGGTCTTTCTCGTAGATTATCTTTTCAAGTGTTGGATACTGCTTTAGTGCGCGTTTTAGAGCCATTTTTGTTGCCCCATAATTGTATTGGTATATTTTGCGGAAATCAGTAGCTTTTGGATGAATGAAGACACTGCAAATGATAACCCAGCTATCTAGCTTGTTTACTGGGATAACTCCTTCTTCAGCTGAGTCAGCGATGGCTTTTGCTACTGCTGCCTGTGCTGGACCGAAAATTTTGCCTGTATCTTCCATGTTTTTGATAGTGACTTTTGGCACAATTAGTGTATGTGGTTTTGGCGGCAGGTTAGGTCTGATTACTGCAAGAACCGGTGTGTGACCAGCTGATAATTGTGACATGCCATTAGCGAATGCTTGTCCTATAGGTCCATTTTTATCGCCTATCATCAGGTCAATGTGTGCAACTTCGTTTCCTTCCCCTAACAGTGATTCTCCAATTAAGTAAGTAGGTCCTGAATCTTCCTCAATATCGTCAGCGATTGTCGGCATGCGATCAACGATCTCTTTGAAATCGACATTAAACTCTTTTAGCCAACTATAAAGTGTATCTCTGTGAATTTCCATTTCTTTTGCTGTTCCAATGACTGTCGGTTTTGATGGCTTATATTTTATACCTGATTCTTTTTTTGCTGCTTCCGTGAGTATTTTGATAAATTCTTCTCTTGTTTCTGGCTTTTTAACCTCTGATCCCGACATTTGTTTTAGCCTCAGCGCTCTCTTAGTTTATCTTATATATAAAAATGTCGGATGCATCAAAAAATATTAAAGATGTTCGCCATATTATTACTTTCTACCCAAAAGTTTCACTTTTCCATTTTTGCGCTGGCAATTGTTTTTTGGAGGGGTTGAAGGTAAGTCTAATATATCTTGGGTTTTATTGAATTCGTGATATGAGGTCATCCTATGTCGTGGACTGATTGGGCGTGTTTAGGCGTATTTCTATTAGGCTTTTTGCTATTCCTAGTTGGCGCTAATGTTTACAATGCAGTTGTCGGTTACTCAGGCATTTCCCTTTTCATCGGCGCAATTGCGGCTTACCTTATTATATATGTGTTCAAAGAATTGACTAAGAAATCGCCAATTCAAAATTTATAAAGCTTACCATATTTTTCATTTAGGTATTTTAGATATGGTTGAGTGTCAAGTGTTCTTCCAGTTGCTCTCCGTATAAGTTCTTCTGGATCAAAGAGGTTGCCTTGGCTGTGAATATTTGTTTTTAGCCAATCATTAACGTGCTGTAGTTTTCCTTCTGCAAGCTGTTTGCGCCAATATGAGCAGTTTTTAGAGATGGCATCGGTTATTTGTCCGCTGTAAATGTTGCCAAGCGCGTAGCTTGGGAAGTAACCGTATAATCCGCTTGCCCAATGTGTATCCTGCATTACTCCTTCAGAGTCATTTTCAACCTTAACTCCGAGATAATCTTCGTATTTTTCATTCCAAATCTGAGGTAGCTCGTTTACCTTTATTTTGTCGGCGAAGAGGTCTCTTTCAATTTCAAATCGGATAATTATGTGCAAATTGTAAGTGACTTCGTCAGCTTCAGTGCGGATTTTTGATTGCTCTACCTTATTAATAGCTTGAAGAAACTTGTCCAATTCAACGGATGCGAGTTCTGAAGCCTTTTCCTTTATTTTTGGCATAAAATATGTCCAGAATTCTTCTGAGCGGCCTATTACATTTTCATAAAAACGGGATTGCGACTCATGAATTCCGTAAGAGCATGTTGACCCTACTGGTTGATATTTCCATTTTGGTTCCAAATTCTGTTCATAGATGGCGTGTCCTGTCTCATGCAGTACAGAAAAAATTGAGCTTGCATAATTGTTTAGATGATAATGCGTGGTTATGCGGACATCGTCGTAGTAGCCAGTGGTGAAGGGATGTTCTGTTTCATCAACTCTTCCACGAGCTTCTAAAGAAGAAGTGTCGTATCCCAGCGTTTGTGTTATGAATTGTGTTATCTTGCGCTGGTTTTCTTCTTTAACCGACTGGCAAAGCATCGTTGTATCTGGCTTGGTTGGGCTGGCTTGAATTCTGCTTATCAGCTTTCTTAAGCCCTGCTGAAGTTGAGTAAAGGTAGCTGTTATTTGAGTAGCAGTCATTTTAGGCTCAAAATTATCAATCAGTGCTTCGTAAGTTGTTTTTGTTTCTTTTACTTTCATTAGAATTTCTGCTGCTTGTTTGTTTAAGTCTAAAAGTTTTTCTAAGTCCGGTTTGAATAGGTTGAAGTTTTTTTGAGCCTTGGCTTTTTTCCAAACATTCACGGTCAAAGCTTCTTGTTTGGCCAAGTCAGCAACAAGTTTTTCTGGTAAACTGGTTTGTTCTAGGTAACTTTTTCTGATAAGGTAAAGGTTGCGTTTTTCAACTTGACCTATCGTCTCGTATTCTGGGCTTGCTTGAATTGTGTTTAAGAGTTTTTCTATTTCTGGGTCAGTAGCGAATTTATGGTGAATACGGCTCATTAAGGCGAGTTGCTCGCTTCGTTGCTCCACAGCTCCTGGAGGCATCATTGTCTCCATATCCCAATGAATTATACCCGCAGCCGTTCCAAACACTATGGCATCTTTAGTTTTTTCCAAAAGTTCTCTGTAAACTTGATTTATGTTTCCGCTCAAATGTTTCACTCTGATTCTTCTTGTTACCTCAATCAGCTTTTAGGGTATCCGCAAAAACAGAGTAAATTCTACATAGTAATAACGATTCCTCTATTGCAGATAACCACCCGTAGCTTGAGGTAACAAGCGTTAAATAGTGGTTGCGTACAACACGAGTTTATGTCCCGAGAATCATATCCTACTGCAGCTTTCACATTATCGCTTATAGCAGGAATATTTGTTCTTTTAGGCGGTTTAATCGTAGCAGCGATAGGCGCTATCTTCACTTTCTTTGCGTTCGGCGTTGGAGCAATCATAGGCATCTTTGGACTCATATGGGGTATAATCATCATAGTAGGCGCCAACAACCTTCGCGCTCACCCTGAGCAACATGTAACTTGGGGAGTAATTATCTTGGTTTTCTCGCTAATCAGTTGGGTCGGCGCAGTTGGCGGTCTCTTAATTGGCTTTTTACTGGGCATCATCGGAGGAATCTTAGCCATATCTTGGCAACCACCGCAGACTGCAGCAGCCCCAACTTATACTCCGCCTTCACCCCCCTCGATGCCAACTATGCAGGCAACACGATATTGTCCAAACTGCGGTGCACCGGTTCAACCAAACACTGCTTTCTGCCCTAACTGCGGAAAACCATTGCCAACTTAACCACCTTTTCTTTTTTTATTTTATACCAAACAACACTTGCGAAAATAATCATCAGCACCTTATTTACCGAACCAATTTTGAACCTAAATTCAGCCTTCTAAAGTGACCTTCTTGCTTCTTCTCTTTTTGTTAAGATCTTTCACTATCAAAAAGTAGACCCTCTCCCCCTGACCTTCGTCTTGAATTTATTAGAAAGAAAAAATAAAGAAAGTAAACGTTGCTTTACTGATGCTTGCACGGCTTATGTTTTCATTTTTGTTTTATGGAATGTGTAGTTTTTGATGGTTAAGCTTAGAGCAATTATGATTATCATTAAGACAATGCCTATGGCAAAAATTATGTTGAAGGCTGTTTTGTTTCCGAAAGTCATGACGGTTGGCAGTATTGGCGGTCCCAATTTGTCGGAGTAGGTGGTAATTATAGTTGTGGCGAGAACTGGGCCAATGGCTCCTCCTAGGTTTCTTAGCATCGTGTTCATTCCTAAGCCTACTGCAGTGCTTTCTTTAGGTACAGACACTGAAATCATGTTTACAATTGGAATAATCAGCGACACTACTCCTACCAATGCGACGGCTACGTCTATAGTTAGCTCCGTTGTGGTGCCTCTGAAGAAGGTAAATAGAAGCAAACCTATAATGCTGATTGATGCTCCTAGCGTGATTATTGGTTTTGGTCCTATTCTGGTTACAAGTCTGCCCATCAATGGTCCAACAATAAGCATTACCAGTGTGGCAGGTGCAAGTGTCAATCCTGTATTGATAACACTTAACCCAAGTCCATATGGACCAATGGCTGAGGGATATTGAGCGTAGTAGATTACTGCGAAGAAGAGTAGGAACATGGACATGCTGGAAAGTATGCCAACCAGGTTTGCGACAAGTACGTTTCTGATTTTTAGCAGGCTTAATTGAATGAGCGGGCTTGTTTGTTTGTTTTCGAAGGCAAAGAATCCGACGGTTAAGATGATGCCTGGGATTAGAAGTGCGATGTTTTCAAGCGATAGCCAACCTAAAGTGGGCGCTTCAGTTAGATATAGCAGTACAAGGACTATACCTGACATCAGCATGCTTGTACCAACGATGTCTACTTTGCCTTTCTCGCCGGGCACATCTTTTTTGAGAGCTACCAGCGCTATGAAGAACAAAACGATGCTTAAGATGAAAGCAGAGTGGAAGGCCCATTGCCAACTTAAGTCCTGTACTATGTATGCGCCTATTATTAGGCCTGCGGCGGCGCCGATGGCGAAGGTTCCGCTGATTATGCCCTGTGCTGTGGCTACTTTCTCTTTGGGGAAAACGTCAGTGATTATAGCTAATCCTAAAGGAACTATGGCAAAGCCGATGCCTTGTATGGCTCTTGAAGCTATCAGCATGTATATGTTTGTTGCGAATCCTGCTAATCCTACTCCTGCAATATAGAAGAGTAGAACTGTGAGGAAGATTTTTTTCTTGCCGTATATGTCGCCGAGTTTTCCGAAAAGCGGTGAGACGGCAGCTCCTACAATTAGGAAGGCGGATGTGATCCATGAAGCGATTGTTGCTGTTGTTGATAGATCTTTTTGGATGTCATATATGCCTGGTATGACCATTGTTTCTACATAGTTCAGTAGCAGTGAGACTGCGGTTACTGTTAAAAGGACCTTTGTTCCGTAACTTGAGCCGAATCTACTTTTTGAACCATTTGAGTTAGGATTAGATGGGTTGTTTGGGTTCATGTTGACTCACTTTTTTTAATAAAATACCGACTATCAGTCAATTAATATACTTATCGTCGCCAATAGCAACAGTTTTAAAGTAAAACATATCAATATTACGCGGTAGAAATGCCCAAAGTAGTTCCAGAATACAAAGAAGCAGCCAAATCCAAAATTGTTGAAGCTGCCCGGCTAGTTTTCGCCCAAAAAGGCTATCACGATGCCACAATGGATGACGTCGCCAAAGAAATCGGCGTAAGCAAAGGCGCCCTCTACTCATATTTTAAAAGTAAAGAAGATCTCCTCAAAGAAATCAGCCTTCAAGGTCACCAAACACTAAGAACGATACTTAGCGAAACAGGCACATGTAACAATCTAGAAGAAGCGCTGGAAAAAGTTTACACGATGATAACAGAAAAGTACAAGGGCAATCTGCACACGCAATTTGAAATTGTAGCCCTCGCTTCCCATGATGCGAAAATTCGAAAAATAGTTTTTGAAGATTACCAAAAAGATATTGGAGCGGTTGAAGGTTTTATCGAGGAAAAAAAGAAGCAGGGCGTAATGCGGACAGATGTTGACGCCCGCGTGTTGGCTGAGCTTTTTACAGCATTGTATATGGGAACATTGGCGAAACTTCTCATTGGCTACCCAAACAAGGAAGTTCATGATTACTGGGTCAAATCTATGATGCTTATACTTGGGAAAACAAAAAACTCAATAATTCGAACCTAAACTATAAGTGAAGCCGACGGCACTAATTATGTTGAAGTGCTGTTTTATGAATAAATCATTTGGTGTTAAACAAACAAAAATACGTTATAATCTTCCCAAAGCTCCACCACTTCATGAGGAACCCATAGAAGGGCTAAGTTCAGAAAAAGAAATCTGCAAAATATGCGGAAAAGCTTTCAAAACTCATTCTGAACTCGATAGGCACATGGAAAATGTTCATGGTGCCCCAGAAAAAACCCATACTGGACCTCATAGAGTAGAATAAGTTGGTGCTCCGGCCGGGATTTGGACCCGGGTCGCCGACTCGAAAGGCCGGCATACTTGACCGGACTATACTACCGGAGCGCTTTTCCTAAAAGCATCAAGCAGAATGCTTCTTCCTTCGAATAAACCTTACCCTTCAAGAATTAGCTTTTAGCTAACTTGGGCTTTTTTAGTTGGGGTTTTTGGCTTAAACAAAAATCCAGTTATCTGATCTACTATTTTGCTTTGATTTGCAACGGTTTTTTCTAATTCGTTGATTCTTTTTTCCAGATCATTCGAGAAGATTTTTCCTTCAATTCTGTTTGCTGATCGAAACATCATTAACATTTTGAAAACTTCAGAAATAGCTTTTTCTTGCTCATCTAAAGACGCAGGTTTTATCCCGGCGATAACTGATAACAAGTCTACATAATGTTCTTTAATTTTCAATTCAGCATTGACCGATGGATCAGTCGGAAAAGCAATGCTTAGCGGAGTTTTTTTAGCTAGTTCAGCGGCGGTTGGAAAACGAATTATGAGATCTCCTCTTATCCATGAAGCAACAAATTCGGAAACGAATTTTCGTATATCAACTTGGCTGAAAAGTATGGTTGGCTCTGGTCTGGATTCAGGCTTCTTTTTGATCCTAACACTTATGATTTTCTTGTCTTCTGAGTTATTATCCATAAGTATTTTTCCTCCGCAGACTTTTGGGCACTTCTACTTTTGTTCTTAAGCGTGACTAGTATTTAAGAAAAAAGTATTAAAACGATATTTTCGCGGCGGAAGGAATCTTACCTAAAATTTTCGCAGTTGCTTTCTCTACTTTCTCGCGGTCTGCTGCTTCAGTGTATACACGAAGTATGTTCATGAATCCTTTGAGTGTTTCAAAAATCTTTGAAATCTCGCTAAGCCGCTGAGGAGTTTTTTCTCCCGCTTGGCTTCTTGTGAAAACTGGAATTTCCATAGATTCCATTAGCACCGCATGATGATAAGGCACAGATGGCACAGTTGGCACGTCAATTATCACTGATTCGATACCGACGCCTGCTTCTTTGGCGATTTCACTTTGCATTTGACGCCTATATGATTCTCGACCAAAAATGTTGGATATCATTGTATCTTTTTCGTAGAAAGTTCGTTCATAAGCACATTTTAGCATTCTGCGACTTTCCAAGTTGGCAATTATTTCTTTTGATGCCTTACACTTTTTGAGGGCTGACCAAACTGTGTAGTCATCAAGCTCCAAATATTCTTCAGGTGTCTTAAAAGCCGTTAATCCTAACTCACTATTTGCCCTTTCCATAGCAGTTGCAAGCATAATCTGTGCGGCTCTGCCAACTCGATGAAAATAGATGCTCTTGAACGATTCAATTCTGGCAATCATGAACGCTTCAAGCGCAGATAAGGCGCCTAGTTCTACAGCTAAATTTTCGCCTAAAACATCAAGCGCATGTATAAGGCGGAAAACATCGATGAATCCGTATTCGGCGCCAGTATGGTAGGTATCTCGAACAATGAAATCTTGTTTATCAACGTCTACGGCGCTGCTTATAATTTGGTCAAGAAATGCTTTGCCTGGTTTATGCAGTTTTCCAACGGCAAGTTCACCAACTTCCTTAGGGATAAACCCCATTTTAGATAGTTTATCGCTAACTTCGCTTTTCTCGACAATCCATGAAGTAATATCTTCATGAGTTTTTTCTAAATCTTTTATCAGTAATTGCTCAAAAACATGCGAGAAAGGTCCATGTCCGCAATCGTGAAGTAGAGCTGAAATTCTGCATACATCAACTTCGTCATCGCTTACGGCGCGTGAAATGTATGGGTTCTCCAAAACTTTGCCTGCCAAATACATGACGCCGACGCAGTGTTCAAAGCGTGTGTGATTTGCTCCTGGATAAACATATTCTGAACCCGCAAGTTGCCTCAGTCGCCTCAGCCGTTGCATTGGATAAGAGTCAATGATGTTTTTTTCTGCTTCAGTAATGTACACGTATCCGTGTACAGGATCTTTTATTTCTCCCCAGTAAGCCTTTGGCACAAGCAAGCCTCGCAGTTGTAAGTTATATTTATGTACCTCCCTATAATGTCTAACGCTAACCTGACGAGTTGAAAAAATTTGACTGAGAAAGGCGTTTTCATAGTTATCGAAGGCTTAGACGGAAGCGGAAAAACCACCCAAGCAAGCATTCTTGCAAAAAAACTTTCAAAAAACCACAAAGTTCTATGTACGGCCGAACCAAGTCAAGGCAAAATCGGAACTTTCATACGAGAAGGCTGCTTATACGAAGAAAAACCGTCTGCCCACAGAAGCTGAAGCCTTGTTATTCGCAGCAGACCGCATTGAACATATGCAAAATGAGATAGCGCCCGCTTTAGCCGAAGACAAAATAGTAATTTGCGACCGCTACATTTATTCGTCTTTGGCATACCAAGGCAGCACAGGTCTAAGCTTGGATTGGATCAAAACTATTAATGCTCGCGCTTTGGAGCCAGACTTCAGTATCTTTATCGATGTTCCTGCAGAGCGGGTGCTGGAACGTTTGCAGAGAAAGAAGTCTGTTATGGAAACACTGGAAACTCAGCAGAAAGTGCGAGAAATCTACATGAAGTTTGTTGAGAAGGGCGAGCTCATTTTGATCAATGGAGATAAACCAAAGGATATAGTGGCTGATGAGTTATACTCGAAAGTTTTGAGTTTACTCAAAATCGTTAAGTAAAATTGAAAGAGAAATGAGAGAGTGGCTTAATCTTCTCTCCATTTGAACAGTTTAACTGCCAACCCAAAGATTACAGCTGTTATAACAACGAGGACTGCAAAGTCAATCAATGCTCCAGTAATGTTTCCGTAGACCATGACGTTGTTTAAGCCTTCAATCACATAAAACAGTGGCAGTACGTGAGCTGTAGTCTGTAAATATTGTGGCATGGTGCTGATTGGGAAGAATGTGCCTGAAAGGAACATCATTGGGAACGTAACGATGTTGCCTATTACGCCTGCTGTTTCAGGGCTTTTTGTTACTGTGCCAACAAGCATACCGAGCGCTGCGAAAAGCATTGGACCCAATACGAGGAAGGGTATTAACCCAACTGTTAATGTAACGTGTGCGCCGAAAGCGAAGACTCCAACTCCAACCATTAGTAGGAAGCCAGCGATTGTTAAAACAATGTACCATAGCACCTTAGAGGTAAGCCACTCCATCTTTGTTAGCGGTGTAAGCGATAGTTGTTTGAAGAGTTTTGTTTTTTTGTATTCTGAAGAAATGTTAACTAATGAGAACATTGGGCTGGTAAGTATTGAAAAACCGATTAAGCCTGGAATTAAGAAGTCAATGTATTTAGTTTGTTGGGTATTTACAGTTGCTGATTTTATGCCTATAATGGGAGTGGCGTTTTGTTTATAATAATTAAGATTAAAATAGTTTGCATATCCATTTACTGTTCCACTTACGATGCCGCTTGAGGCTGAGGATGGATTACCATAAACTGTTACATTTACTTGGTGGCCTGCTAAATAATCGGCTGAAAAGTTTTCTGGAATAATGATGCCGTCAGACACTGAGTGATCGGCTAGATATTTTGAAAAGTCAGTAGTGGCATTTACTGTTATCACTCTTATTGTGGTCGAACTGTTGAGCGCTGTTAGAAATTGTGAAGCAATATCTGCTTGAGGCGGAGCACTAGTATCTTGATTTTGCACATAAACATTGATTGTTCCAGAGCTTCCTCCTGAAAAAATAGCGCCGAAAATCAAGATCAAAATAACTGGGAAAATTAACCCGAAGAATAATCCAAACTTATTTCTTAAGTAGCCTCGACTGAAGACTTTGAAGTCTGAAGCGATTCTTTTTCCACTAACCATTTTTAAGCCCTCCGCTTCTTTTTCGTCGGTTTAATATCTTCTTGTGATTCGATTTCTCCGGTTTCATTAACTAGTTTGATAAAAACGTCGTCTAAGCTGTCTTGTCGTGTTTGGATTTCTCCCCAATCCATTCCTGATTGTTCAGCAGCCGCCAAAGCCGCTAAGGCATCGATTTTCTTTTTTAGTGGTATGAAAATTTCTCCTTTTGATGAATCGTAATCAACTTGTAAATCGGTATTTGCTTTAATGTAGTCAGCAAGCTTTTGGCTTCCATGAATTTCCAGTCTTTCGCCTGAACCGTGTTCTCTAATAATGTCCTCAGAAGTACCCATAGCAACAATGTGTCCATGGTCCATAATGGCTACTCTGTCGCATAATTGTTGGGCTTCATCTAAGTAATGAGTGGTTAAAATGATTGTTTTGCCCTTGGCTTTTAATCCTCGTATGACTTCCCAGATTGCTCTTCGGGCGTTGGGGTCTAGTCCAGTGGTTGGTTCGTCAAGAAATAGAAGTTCTGGCGAATTGACAAGTGAGAGTGCAAGGCCAGTTTTCTGTTTCTGTCCGCCAGAGAGACTGTCAAAATTGACTTTAGCAGATTCTTCAAGCAATACTTCTTTTAAGATTTCATCAGGGTTAACTTTAATGTTGAAAAGGTCGGCATAATAGATAATGGCTTCTCTTGGGGTTGTTTTTTCAAAGAAAGTAAATTCTTGTGGGATTACGCCGATTTTTTTGTGAAGGTCATAGCCGTTTTTCCAAGGATCAAAACCGAGAACTTTAACGTCTCCTCCATCCCTTTCTCGCAAACCTTCCAAAATTTCGATGGTTGTGGTTTTGCCTGCGCCGTTTGGACCTAAAAGACCAAAGACTTCTCCGTTGTTAACCTGGAATGAGGTTCCATCTACAGCTTTCAAGCTGCCATAGCACTTTTTAAGGTTCGTAACTTCAATCGGGATCAATTATATTAGCTCCTATTTCTGCCTGTTTTGGGAATCTGCCGTAAATTATCTCCACTTTTACGCATTATCTCTATTGTTAGAAATATAACTTTCGGCTATAGAACAATGCTCATATATTTATTTTCTAAACTGCCTTTTTGAATTATTCGGTCTTTAGCTTTTTCAAAAGTTTTTTCCTTGAGTCATCATTTATTTTATTAAAAATTAATTGCGTTAGATCTTGAGGAGAAATGTATCTAGGACCTTTATCGTGATGAACATGAATTTCAACAATGCCTTTGTAATAAATCGAGCGGAGAAGGTAATAATCAAACTTTAATGGCACCTTTTTCTCTGTTTTGCTCTTATAATAGCGTATTCCACAGAAGAAATCAATTGTATGAAGATTCTCTTTTTCTAATAGATCAATTGCTTTTTTTTCTTCTTCATCGTCAATGTAATAAAAGCTTTCAGAATCAGCCAAACCGAACTCAAAAATTACTCTGCAATCTGGAATTGTTGGGTTTGTAACTTCTTCAAAGCTTAATTCTTGTTTATTTATTTCGCGAAAAGCTTGCACTAATTTTTGTTGAAGTTGTTTGCTGGGCAGACTTGAGGAAAAACTTTCAATCCAGTGAATTTGCGATGGGAAATCTTTGTAAAATCCAAAGGTCAAATCGTTTCTGCTCAAGTTTTCTTCATTTTTTGAACTTTCTCGAGGCTAGACAGCAATTCTGATAATGCATTGGCAAGTTTTTGGAGTTCATCAATATCTTCTGTTTTTTCGATTTTGCCTTGTAACTCCTGAATTTTGCTTAACAATGAAGCTTCGAGTTTATCATATGTCGAGCCAGAACCGGAAGGTTTAGCTGGTTCTTCACCTTCTTTAATTACCACCACTTTCTTTTCATCTTTTTCACACCACAAAGTGCCATCTTGTAATCTGAAAAGCGGCGAACCACATACTGGACACGATAAGTCGGTTAAAGTGGCGCCTTTCATTAGTAAATCAGCCATGCGTTTGATAGGTGTGATTTCTTTTTTTTCTTCCATGCAGAACCCCAAAGTAAATACGTATCAATACTTATATAACTGGGTTACTGCGTGAATGGAAGTTAGGTAGTGTCTTTATGGTTCGAAAGAAAAAAGCTGAAGAATACGAAGCAAAAATTCAGCAAGCGTTAACGGTTCTCACAGAGGTTTCAGAGGACAGCACAACACCCAGAAACATTAGGCGCTCAGCAAAAGACGCTATGAATACCCTCCAAAGTGGTGAATTTACGGTGGCTGTGCGCGCTTCCAACGCTGTTTCGCTCCTAGATGAAATTCTTCAAGACCCAAATATGCCTGCTTACACACGGGTAAAACTTTGGAATGTTATGAGTTTTATTGAAGCTATTAAAGACTGATTACACTCAACAGATTTTTTTTATTTCTAATTTCTACTCAAAAGTTTTAGATAATATTATGCTTGTTTGTTAACGCTACTATTTTGTTTAGCCAACTTTTTTGTTTCCTTGTAGGAGCGAGCGCAATGTATGCAGCAAAACGCTGTTTCGTTACCATCAATAATTTCTCGGTAGGCACCTTCGTAAACTTTGCATCCGCAGTGAGCGCAAATGTAGAGGCTTGGTTCAATAGCGATTGATACTAGTTTAGCGAAGCGTTTGAACAGCTCAGTGCACAATTCTCTTCCTGGCTCTGTCAGTTCAAAAACTTTTTTCTCTTTTTCACCTACAGGTTTTATTGTGTGCGTAACTAATCCTTTTTGCTCTAGTTGTTGGAGGAAGGGATATACTAGGCTTGGGCTTACTTCTTTTTTTACTCGTTTTTTGAATCTGCTTATTATGCTGTAACCATATGCTGGTCCTTCATAGAGTATGGTGAGTATGTAGAAGCGTGAGAAGTCAGAGATTAATTCATCGATATTCTCGGGTTCTGCTTTTGGCATGGTGTTTTTCTTCGTATTTTAATTGCCGTTTTATTGATTATAAATGTTATTTAGATATATCTTGAAAATATCGATGCAAGAAGCCCAAACTGTTAAAAATTTTTTTGCACCAACAAATATATCCTACCTATTGCATCTAATTCTGGGCTCCAAAGAAGGCACTACATATGAAATATGATGTAATAATCGTGGGTGCAGGACCAGCAGGCATCTTTTCAGCGCTAGAATTAACTGAGAAAACAAATCTCAATGTCCTAATAGTGGACAGAGGACTAGACATTGACAAGCGAAAGTGTCCATCCAGCCGAGGGTTCGAATGCGTCCATTGTGAACCATGCTCAGTTCTTTCAGGCTGGGGCGGAGCTGGTGCTTACAGTGATGGAAAACTTACCCTTTCAACCGAAGTTGGTGGTTGGCTGAACCAATATATCTCCACCAAAGAACTTCAAGATTTAGTAAAATATGTAGATAGTATCTACATAAAATTCGGTGCCAGCGAAACAGTTTATGGCGGCGACAACGAAAAAGTAGATGAAATTGAACGCAAAGCTTCACTTGCCGGATTAAAACTAATCAAACAAGAAGTTCGCCACATGGGCACCGACAAATGCCTGGAAACTCTGCAAAGAATGCGCAAAGCACTTAACGGCAAAATCACTTTTATGCCGAAAACAGACGTAAAAGGGCTAATCACTGAAAACCACACAGTTCAAGGCATTGAGACCGTTAATGGCGAAAAATTCCTTGGCAAATACGTTATAATTGCTCCTGGTAGAAGTGGAGCAGAATGGCTTCAAACAGAAGCTCAAGTTCGAGGATTAAAAACCATAAACAACCCAGTTGATATTGGCGTGCGGGTTGAAGTTTTGGCGTCAGTGATGGAAAATCTCACCAAAGTGCTTTACGAGCCAAAACTGGTTTATTTCTCGCGTCTTTTTGATGACCAGGTTCGCACTTTCTGTGTATCACCTTACGGTGAAGTAACAACAGAATCATATGACGGAGTTTTAACAGTTAACGGCGGAAGCCACGCTGAAACAAGAACAGATAACACAAACTTCGCAATTCTCGTCAGCACGTCTTTTACAGAACCTTTCAAAGAGCCGATTGCCTACGGCAAATATGTTGCGAGGCTTTCAAACCTCTTAAGTGGAGGAGTGATGGTTCAGCGATTAGGTGATTTGGTTTCTGGGCGACGCTCAACACCTGAACGCTTAGCAAGAAGCGTAGTTGTTCCAACATTGAAGAATGCTACTCCAGGAGATCTGAGTTTCGTTTTACCATACCGTTACTTATCAGACATACGTGAGATGCTTCAAGCCTTAGATGTGATAGCGCCAGGAATCCACTCCAGAGACACATTACTCTACGGCATAGAAGTCAAATTTTACTCTTCACACCTGCAACTAAATAATGCCCTTGAAACCAAAATCCAAAACATGTTCACTATAGGCGACGGAGCAGGAGTCACACGCGGTTTAATTCAAGCTTCAGCTTCAGGCGTAATAGTTGCAAGAGAAATATTGAAACGTGAACATCTGAAGGCGTAACAATGGATGCTGTAGCCCAAGAAATCAAGTGCAGTCACTGCGGTGCCCCAGTTGAGTTTAAACCAGGCGAAATCATTGCAACCTGCAAATACTGTGGATTTACCACAGTTATTGAAACTGGGCAAACCTTCACTTTTGAACACTCACTTATTCTAAACAGATTTGACCCAAAAAGTATTGACGATCCGATTCAAGCTTGGATGAGCGGGGGTTTCTTAAAACCAGGCGACCTTGCAAAGAAATCAAAACTTACTTCAAAAGAATTAGTGTATTTGCCGTTTTGGCTGGTTTCAGTTGAAGCTAAGAGCACTTACAAGGGAATATTCGAAAGGATAGCTCCAGCCATTGTTAAAGAGGGCACAATCTCCAAGGAATATGACTGGCTGGTTTTAGCGCGTGAAGCTTCAGAATTTCCCACACACGAATATGAAGTTCCACTAGAAGGCAAAATTCCCTTTGACTTTCGCAAAATTGAAGGTTTCGCCAAACTCCTCAATAGTGAAATAGACCGCGAAGCCGCGTTGGAAATAGCTAAGCAACAAATTGAGGACCATCATCGTTTCCTTCTTCAACAGGATGTAGATAAAATAGTTGAGATAAGCACCGAAGTAACATCCAAACAAATAGTCTATTTGCATGCCCCCATTTGGTTTATAAAATACGAATACAAAGGTAAAGTGTACCAGTTGATAATGGAAGGCACCGCTGGAACCCCTTTAAAAGGGGACATACCACCTTCAAGATTCTAAGCTCCATTTACTCTAACAAACTTTAAAAGCGAGCCTTTAATATCAACGAATACTAAAAAAGACGGAGATATGACAATGAGTGAGAAAAACGATGTATATTCAGACGTAAAAGGTCAAATGCGCCTCTCTGAGCGCATAGCCGCTTTTGTTCCAGGTTTTCGCGGCTACAAAGAAAAAGAAATTCGTCGTGAAAGCGACAGGTTAGTCAGGAATCATCTTTACCTGAAACTGTCTACTGAAAAGAATGATTTAAGGGAAATTTCACAAAAGCTGGCTGATCGAAGATACTTCGATGTTCTAACTGACATGGATCGTTTGTTAGCAAAAATGGATCGCGTGGTTGAAAAAATAAATCATGCTTCTGAAGGGTACAGCGGTTTCTATGACGCCGTCAAAGTTAAAGAAGATAGCCTTGACAGGATGATAGACTTTGATAACAAACTTATGGACAACATAAATGCGTTGGTTACAGAAATCGATGCTTTTAAAGTAGATTTAGCCAGCGGCAACACTTCAAACCTTAAGGTCAGAGTTCAAAGTGTAACTGATAAACTGGAAAGTTTAGAAAACACATTTGATCAACGTAATGAAGTAATTATGGGAGCGAGTTAAAATGCCACAAGTAATTGAATGGACAAATGCAGCCCCTGATGCTATAATCTACAAATACCCAGTTGAAGACATTACATGGGGCGCGCAACTAATCGTACATGAATACGAAATGGCAGTGTTCTTCAGGGATGGCAAAGCCTATGATGTTTTCGGCGCCGGAAGACACACACTAACAACGTTGAATCTGCCTCTGCTAACAAGTTTGCTAACTCGAATCGCAGGCTTCGGCGGCAATAAACCGTTTAAGGCGATGGTCCTCTACATTAGCACAAAAGTTTTCAACGGCAAATGGGGAACAAGTGCACAAACCACTGAATTGGCTCCACTCAAAGTATTCGGGCAATTCTTATTCAAAATTGAAGATGCTACACTGTTCGTTAACGAGGTTGTAGGTGGACAAAACGCTTTCACAACAGAAGACGTTAACAACTTCTTGAGGGGTTTTCTAAACGAAAAGATAATCTCTGAACTCTCGCACTACGACCTGGTTACAGTCTTCACCAGGCTCCAAGAAACGTCAATCATTGTTAAGAACTCGGTCTTGGACTACTTCAAACGTTTAGGCATCGAATTAACTGACCTACGTTTTGAAGGCATCGACACCACACCTGAATACCGAGAGAGGCTATTCTGGCTTAAAACTGGAAGCACCCCAGCAGACACTGTACTGAGAATGGAAACAGTAAAGAGCGCAGCCGCATCGCTAGGCGCATCAGGCGGCGGTGGCGGCGCCGGTTTAGGCACAGGCATGGTGCTTATTCCACAAATTATGAATTCAGCCGGTCAAGTACAGGCGCAAGCTCCTACAGCAGCCCTCGTGATTTGCCCCAAATGCGGCGCACACGTTCCAGCAACATCCAAGTTCTGTCCAGAATGCGGAACCAATCTTACACCTCCATCGCAAGCAACAATTAACTGCCCCAAATGCGGTCATTCAATCCCTGCAAGCTCGAAGTTCTGCCCAGAGTGCGGTGCAACAATATCGTAAGAAGGCCTATGAATGTCTGAAAGTAGACGCCAAATGCTGACCATAGGCGTTTTCTGCATAATCCTTGTGGCAGCCATATTACTTGTAGCTACAAACGTCATTAAGTGGTCACTATTCCCACCGCTGGTTCTTGCTCTTTTCGGCATCTGGATCTTGGCGTTGGGAGCTTTGCGAGGAGCCAGCCCACAGAAATATGAACGTAGTTCATTTAGCACTATGGCAATGGGTTTAGGCTTGATCGTCCTTGGCGGCGCTTGGTTCCTATTCTCATACGACTGGTTGTATTCGTTGGCGTTGATATTGCTCGCGTTTGGCGGCATAGCAATTGCGTCTGCGCTGAGAAGAAAGAAATAAACCAATGTGAGCCTTTTTTGGGCTCTAAACATTTTTCTATTCCAATGTACAGTCATGTTTCTGAAGGTTCAAAGTTATGAGTGAAGAAACTATTGGACGCGGCACATGGTACGACATGATGGCGAAAAAAGTCATCTACAGAGAACAATCGCTAAACAGAGACATGAGTAAACTGCGAACAGAGATGGGGCTAGGCGCTTCAGGGTTCCCTCATATCGGCAGTTTAGGTGATGCGTCCAGGAGCTACACAGTTACATTGGCGTTGAAAAACTTAGCGTGTAATTCTGAACTTGTTGCTTTCTGCGACGATAAAGATGGTTTACGCAAGGTTCCCGCAGGCCTCTCTAAGGACTTGGAAAAATACCTGGGATATTCAGTCTCCTCTATACCCGACCCGTTCGGTTGTCATGAAAGCTATGGCAAACACATGAGCTCTCTGCTCCTGGACGCCCTTGACAAATGCGGAATAGAATACAAGTATTACTCAGCAAAAGAGGTATATGAACAAGGATTGCTTTTGGACGAAATTCGAACCATTCTTATTAACGCCAAAAAGGTCGGCGAAATCGTGAAGGAAGAGGTGGGTCAAGAAACTTATACTGAGGTTTTGCCGTTTTTCGCTGTTTGTGAGCAATGTGGGCGTCTCTACACTACCAGAGCCTATAAGTTTGATCCAAAAACCGACAAGGTCTCATATAAATGCGAAGGCCTTGAAATCCGGGGGAGACTACTTGCAGGCTGCGGTCACGAAGGCGAAGTGGACATAAAAAGCGGCGAAGGCAAACTCACTTGGAAAAGCGAATTTGCAGCCCGCTGGAAAGCATTAGATATAAGATTTGAAGCTTTTGGCAAAGACATCGCCGACTCCGTACGCATCAATGACCGTATTTGCCGCGAAGTTCTATGTTTTGAACCTCCTTCGCATGCCCAATACGAAATGTTTCTTGACAAAGGCGGAAAAAAAATTTCTAAATCCGCAGGTAACGTTTTCACTCCACAAGTTTGGTTCCAATATGGTTCTCCCCAATCGCTGCTTTTGTTAATGCTGAAAAGATTTGTCGGCACCCGAACAATAGACGTATCCGATATTCCTGCTTACATGAATGAACTTGACTATCTTGAAGACCTCTATTTTGGCAAGAAACAAGCCGCCGAAAAAGAAGCGGCCAAACTTCGAGGTTTATTTGAGTACTGCTATGTCATGAAACCGCCAGCGAAACCCAGCATTCACGTTCCCTATAACTTGATGGCGTTTCTAATTAAAATGGCGCCCAAAGAATGCCTAGAAAACTACGTTACTGAGAAACTACAAAGCTACGGCTACCTCCAAAACGCCCAAGTCTTGGATGAGAATTTGAACCAAAGAATTGAATACGCATTAAACTGGATAAGGGACTTTGAAGAAATCAAAGAAACAGATGTTAATCTCTCAAGCGAAGAGAAAAAAGCCATAACTGAGTTAATCCCGCAATTGGAAAACGAGACTGAACCTGACAAAATACAGAACGCCATCTTTAATTCCGCAAAAACTAACGGCATATCCCCTAGTGGTTTCTTCAAAACACTCTATAAGATTTTGATGGGGGCACCGCAAGGTCCACGTTTAGGTCCCTATGTACTTGCAATGGGTAAACAAAACGTGATTGCGGCTTTAAAGAGGGTGATAGACAAAAGTTAGCAATTTAGCGTTTTAGCTACTCAAGCTTCCGTCTTCCGTCGCTTTCTTAGTATTAACAACAAAGTCGTTGCCGCTAAAAACGTTGCAATAACGGATCCAACAATAATTATCCAAACGCTCGGACTCGTGTTAGAGCTAGTTGCTTGGGAAGGTAAACCAATTGCATAGACAGTGTCGTCACTAGAACCCACATAGGCGATGCCACCAAAAATGGCTGGAGAAGAGTAAATAGCTCCGTTTGTTTGATACCTCCATTGAACAACGCCTGTGATAGCGTTTAGAGCGTACAGTTTACCATCGCCCGAGCCCACGTAGACCGAGTTAATTGAAACAGCTGGGGAAGACCAAACTCCTCCGCCTGTAGCAAAACTCCAGACAACCGTTCCTGTTGTTTTGTTTAATGCATATATTTTGTCGCCATTTGAAGTATCAGATGGATTAGCAGATGGTGACATACTTAATGAGAGCAATCCTGAGGTGCCTGTGTAAATTAAGTTGCCGTTAACTGCGGGAGAAGACTGCACACATATGTCGTAACCAGTTGTACGATTCCATAACAGAGCTCCGGTACTAGCGTTCAAAGCGTAGGTTCTGTTATCAAAGCAGCCCACATAAATCACGCCTTCGGCGACTGCTGGGGAAGAAGCCACATAGCTTCCTGTTGTAAAATGCCATATTTGCTTGCCATTGGTGGCATTTAAGGCGTAAATGCGTGTATCGTTTGAACCAATATAGACCAAGCCGTTTGAAAATGCTGCTGAAGACTGCACTTTGTCTCCTGTTTTATAACTCCAAAGAAGCTGGCCTGAGTGAGCATTTAAAGCGTATATATAGCTGTCGTCTGAACCGAAAAACAAGGATCCATCGACAACAGCGGGAGAAGAAAATACTGCTCCTCCAGTTGTAAAGTTCCACAATTTAATTCCTGTAGATGCATTAATTGCATAAATGTCGTGGTCAAATGAGCCTACATAGACAACACCATTGAAAACTGCAGGCGAAGAATAGACTTCACCCCCTGTTTTAAAAATCCAAATAACATCGCCCGTTGACGAGTTCAAAGCATAAATTTTATGGTCAAACGAACCAACATACACTACTCCATCGGCAACCGAAGGAGAAGACCAAACTTGCCCTCCAGTTGAATGTTTCCAAAGTGTTTGGTTTGAAGTTGGTCCAGCGGAAGTTGAAAAACCCGTATGTTGCACATCGTGCCGAAACATTGCCCAAGAATCTTGCGTTAATCCTTTGGAAAAACCATTAGAAAGTAAAGGCGAGCAAATAAGAAGGCAAAAGAGGATTGCGATAGCAATTATTTGCCTGAAAAATTTCTGCATTACTCGTCAACAAATGATTTTATTTTTTCTTTAAGCTATTTATCTTTTTGTTAAACTTAAGATAAAGCACTTAATTCAAAAACAATTTTTTGAAGAAAGATAGTACCACTATTTTTAAGTTTAAGCAAAGTATTTACTATTCTGCCCTTTTTGTTTCTGGGTAAATCTATATGGGCTCGTAGTCTAGTACGGACAAGGCATCGGCCTGCGGAGCCGGGAATCCTGGGTTCAAATCCCAGCGGGCCCGCCATCCTTAATATGTTAAAGTTGTGTTTCTGTTCACTTTTTGGCTGGGATTTGCTTAATAGTTTAAGCGAATCCCATAAGACCTGTTATTAAGAAAACGAATTGATGTCTTTGAAAAACCATTCTTGAGTAGACTCCACATGAACCTATTACATTTTTGTTTCAAAATAACGATCAAGACATCAAAAAGAAGCACAACCAAAGCGACAAGATAGGTCGTTTGAAATACAATCAACAACTACTCAAACAAGCGTCGTCCAGAGATAGAAGAGGTTAAACTCATGCTGTGAACAATTTTTGCTGGAATGAAGGATTCTTTCAATTTCGAAAAACCCCTAATCGAGCGCATAGCTTGCAAAGATGAGTTTCTATAAAGAAATCCTTCAGCAACTCTATGAAGTTGGTTCTCCGGGTTTGTTGCCTAAAGATTTGCAGATTAAAATAGAATGTTTTAGTTACCCGCCATCAAATTAGTCGGAGAATTCTACGAATGAACAAGCGATTACAGAATGAATTTGGAGAACAAATTGTCGAGAAGCGAGGATGGCATTGGGCTCTTACCAGTTTCGCTGTGGATTCATGGGGTAAAACTGAGAGTGACTGCTCAAGTCCTGATAAGATTGATTTCTAACTTTTTTGAATAATAATAAATACCTTTGCCGTGCTAGATAGAGGTAAGTTTGCAGTCTGTAGGCATCTTAGATGGCATTACACAAAAAGCGAAATATCATAGCAATAGTTGTGGGCGTCTTAATTGTAGTTATTATCCTTAGTTCGTTTGTCTACCTCAATTCCCAAACACCCAACAATGGTAAATTGGAGTCAATTAATGTCGCGTACTCGCCATTTGAATCTCTAGCTCTTTTTTGGGTTGCTCAAGATCAGGGATTCTTCACTCAGAATGGCCTTAACATAACTACTCACAAATATGATTCCGGTGCAGGTGCACTTAATGGAGTAATTAATGGCGAAGCAGACATTGCTGTCGGTCCATCTGAGTTTCCTCTTGTCGTAAGGGCATTAAATCAAGAAACCGTGCAAACAATGGCAACTATTTCAAAGAGTAATTTTGTCTATCTTGTTGCAAGGGAAGATAGAGGAATCAACAATGTTTTGGACTTAAAGGGAAAGACAATTGGAACCACTTTTGGAACAATAGCTCAATATTATTTGGGTAGATTTTTGGTTTTGAACGGATTGAAAACTGAAGATGTTACGATTGTTAATCTGAGAACACCAACAGATTGGGTTAACGCCGTTGTAAACGGATCTATTGATGCGGTTGCTACAGCTCAACCATATGCAAATTCAGCAAAGGATGGTTCTAGGCGCTAATGCAGTCGTTTGGTCAATAAACAGTAACCAACCGCAGTTTACGCAAGTTATCGCGACAAACGCATGGATTGAAGGGCACCCTAAACTTTGCATCAGTTTTCTTAGGGCGCTATCCCAAGCTGAAACGTTTACGGTCAATCATCCAGCTGAAGCTAAGATTATTGTCAAGCAACAGATGAATTTTACCGATACATACATGGAGACTGTCTGGGCTCAGAACCAGTACGCTCTCTCCCTTGACCCAGCGCTTATCCAAGCCATGGAGAGCGAAGCAAGATGGCTAATAAGCAACAATCTTACTAACCAAACTGTGATTCCTGACTTCACCAACTACGTATACATAAATGGCTTGGCTTCAGTGAAACCTGAGTCAGTCACCATAACTCCTTGAGGTAGCAAGATGCGAATAAAAACTCAATTCATAATTTGCATAATCGCTTTCACAATCGTGTTAATTATGATTGCCGCCTCAATTGTAAATACAGAACAGCAAACGGCTTACCTGGCTAATCAGCAAGTAATTTCAGGCAATATCGAACGGGGAGCAAGTAGCCTAAACAGCGTATCGATCGATTATTTTCTCTATCAGGAAGATCTGCAGCTTTCCAAATGGAATTCCATTCTTTCTTCGCTTTCGAGCGATTTGCAGAGCTTAGATGTCAAAGGCGATCAGCAGCAAACGCTTGTCGGCAACGTGGCAGAAGATTTCCAAAACCTCAACGCACAGTTTGAAGATGTAACTACCTACTTGCACAACTCTCCCAGAAATGTGAGTGTTCGAATTGATCCTGCATTTCAATTCAGATGGAGTAATATGGCTCTTCAAAGTCAAACACTTACTTCGGACGCCTCTCAGCTATCACAATCTATAAGCGACCAAGTTCACCAAACTAATTTTACAAGCACTCTGCTCATTTTATCGCTTGTCGGAACATTTGGAGCTTTCTTGTTAACAATTTATCTTTTGGTTTTTCGTAGGACACTAAACTCGGTTGCAGGACTGCAGAAAGGAATTAGTACGATTGGCTTGGGAAATCTGGATTACAAAATAGAAATACAGGGACAGAACGAAATAACCGAACTCTCCCATGCTTTTAACAAGATGACCTCTGACTTGAAAGCTGTAACTGCCTCTAAAACTGAACTGGAACGGGTTCAAGCTTCGCTTAGAGAAAGCGAGCAACGCTGGGCGACCACTCTTTCAAGTATAGGTGATGCAGTCATCGCTACCGATACGTCAGGTAACGTTGTTTTCATGAATGGAGTCGCTGAAGAATTAACCGGTTGGACACTAAATGAGGCTTCGATAAAAGGGTTGAAAGACGTATTCAAAATAGTCAACGAACAGACTCATGCTGATGTTGAAAGCCCAGTTGATCGAGTCCTTAAAGAAGGCATTGTTGTAGGGTTGGCTAACCACACAGTACTGATTCGAAAAGACGGCACCGAGATTCCAATTGATGACAGCGGAGCCCCAATAAAAGACCAAGAAGGCAATACCACGGGTGTAGTGCTAATATTCCGAGACATCAATGAGCGAAAGAAAGCTGAAAAAGCCTTAGAGGAAAGCGAGCATCTTCACCGCCAAATATTTGATAACAGTCAAGATGGATTTCAACTAGTTGAACTAATATATGACAATGACAAAGTGGTGGATTTCAAATTTCTTAATGTCAACTCTGCATACGAGCGTCAAACTGGTCTTAAAGCAGACTTTGTAGTTGGTAAGAGAGCTAAAGAATTTGCGCCTGACCTGGAGCAATACTGGTTTGATGCGTACGAACAGGTTGACAAGACAAGCATACCTATGCATATGGTTAACTATAACCAAAGCCTAAAGCGCTGGTTTGATGTTTATCAATTTTCATACGCTAAAGGCAGAATTGGCTCTCTTTTTAATGATATAACAGAACGCAAAAAACTGGAAAAACAGTTGCAGGATTCTGAGCGTTTAGCTGCTATCGGTGCTACTGCTGGCATGGTTGGGCATGATATTCGCAATCCTCTGCAGGCAATTACAAGCGACGTTTATCTAGCCAAGGTTGAGTTGGCTTCTGTTCGAGATTCGGAATGCAAGACGAATGCGCTTGAAAGTTTGACGGAGATTGAGAAAAACATTGAGTATATCAACAAGATTGTGGCCGATCTTCAAGACTATGCTAGACCTCTCAACCCACGGGCACAAGAAACAGAAGTAAAATCGATAATCGATGAAATACTGGCTAAAAACGGGGTTCCCAAAGAAATTAAAGTGGAAGTCAAAGTTGAAGATAATGCAAACAAAATTATGGCTGACTCTGACTATCTCAAGCGTATTTTCTCCAATTTAACTTTGAATGCAGTCCAAGCTATGCCTAATGGCGGAAAACTTACTATTCGCGCGTTTACTGACAAGAAAACTAATGACATTTTGATAACTGTGAAAGATACAGGAATTGGGATTCCCGAAGATGTCAAACCGAAGCTTTTCACGCCTATGATGACAACAAAATCTAAGGGTCAAGGATTTGGCTTAGCAGTCGTTAAACGCATGACTGAAGGATTAGGCGGAACAGTAACCTTTGAAAGCATCGAAGGAAAAGGCACAACTTTCATAGTCCGTTTACCCCCCCAAAGAGTTAAACGGTAAATGGACCTACAAGTGAGCCGGCGATAGGTCAAAATTCATGAAAATTTTCTTTAATAATTAAGTTTTAGCGTGAGGAATCATACCCGTTTAGTCAAATCTGGCTCGTTTGTGAAGGATTCGCTTAAATAATTAAGCGCATCCCAGCGGGCCCGCCACTACCAAAAAAACTGTTCTTATCAGTTCAATTTTTTTGGCAATTTAAGATTAAAAATAAAATAATAAAGGGATTTTATTCTCTGCTTGAAAGTATCAAGATGTAGTCTGCTGTATCCGCACACATGTCTGCTGCTTGCTCTATGAATTCGATTAGGTCATCAAATATTACCATGGCTCCGCAGTTTATGCTTGCACCGTACTTTACGAATAAGCTTTTAGTTTTTAGATATTCAATGTCAATTGCGTGTTCGATGTCGCCAACTTGTTTTGCTTCTTTTATGGCTTCGTTAGGGTCAGATGAGATTTTTTCTATGCTGCTTCTTAGTGTCTGAGCGGTGTCGACAAGTTTTCCAGTCATAAAAACCGTTTTGTCAGTTAATTCCTGAGGAATGTCTGCTCCAGAAAGCATTTCAAGACATCTCGCAGCATCTTTCGTGTGGTCTGCTAATGTATCTAAACGTTTAACAAGGTGTAAAAGGTCTTCTCGGTAGTCTGCGACAAGAGCTGCACCTTTCGATAGCTCCATAAAGACATCAGTTCGAAGTGAATCAACGCCTTCCTCTGTCTTATACAAGTTATCAATGTATTTTTGGGTTTCAACGAAATTCTTTTCGGAAAAGCTTTTAGTAGCTTTATGTAGCCAAGTTACTGTGTCAAAAGCTTTGGTTATTTGGTCGTGGGCAAGCTCTAATCCTCTTGTTTTGCGCCGTTGCTCAAACCAATCGTAGCTTTTTCTCTCCACTATTATCACCATGTAATTATTTAATGGGCTTGAAATATAACCCTTCTTCTAAAATAGGTAGTAACCCCTATTTTGTTTACAGACATATTTTCCCCAAATTTTTTTTCTTGAATATGTCATGGCACAGATGCATCAATTGCCAAAAGCCAATCTAAAAGATCAGCCTTTTTAGCCTCTGCTTTGTTTTCTTCTATATTATCTCCCTTCACAATTTCTCCCCTCTAAACTGTGTATCCACTCATCAGATGTGATTGAAATAACATGGAACTTCGAGTTCCCGATACTTCTTTTTTAATTTCTTCTTTTGCATGGCTCTCTTGAGTAAAAAGGCTCTTTTCTGGCTTATTTAACATGTCCTAATAGTATATAGACTCTTATTTAGTCTATATATTTTCAGTTTATGATTTTTCTAAAACAACTTTAGCTAACTGAACTTTATCTTCTAACTTCTTCATAACAGTGTTGGTTGTCTTCACTTGAATTCCGAGTTTCTCAATGCGATCCTTCTCTGCAGCATCCAAATTATCAATTACAAATGCGTCTAGAAAATCACTGTATAGCTTAGCGACACCAAAAGCTGAAACCTCAAAACCTAAACCTCGCATTATTTTGTCTGCAGGACCCTTAATTGGAGCACCTGCAACGATAGGGCTAACTCCAACAACTCTTGCTTCTGTTTTTCTCAACGCGTCCCTTATTCCATTTACCGATAGTATAGTGCCAATGCTTACAATCGGATTGCTAGGGCAAATAATAATCACCTCTGCTTCCAAAATTGAATCTATCACTTTAGGTGAAGGTTTAGCGGACTCGGCGCCAGCAAATTCAATTCCCAAAACCTTTTCGCTGGATCTTCTTTTTACAAAATATTCCTCAAAATGGATTGAACCTTCATCAATTTTTATCCACGTTTGAAACTTATCATTGGTCATCGGCAGAAGCTTAACTTTAAGACCCAAACCCTTGCAGATTTCGTTGGTTGCTTGAGAAAGTGTAAAACCCCTTTTCAGCAAATCTGTTCGAAAAATATGCGTAGCGAAATCTCTGTCACCTAACGCAAACCATGTTTCTAAGCCAAGTTTTTTCAACATTCCCAATGCTTGAAAAGTATCACCCTTTATTCCCCAACCTTTTTCTTCGTCAACAATACCCGCTAAAGTGTATGATACAATATCTACATCTGGCGAAATATGCAACCCGAACATTTCGATGTCATCGCCAGTATTCACGATAACTGAGAGGTTTTCTTCTTTAACAATCTTCAATAGGCCTGTTAAAAATCTGGCTGCGCCAACGCCGCCTGCTAAAGCTGTAATCATAGCTTTCCATCTGCGTTTTTTAGAAGTTTAATGTTTGTGTTTTTCTGAAACCCAATATTGAGAAGAAGCGCCTTTTTCGTTGACTATTTGTTCTTTTTTGAATACTGGTGCTTCACTCTTGTATCTCTCAACGGCTTCTCTTAGGACTGGGAAAATATCTGTTCGATGGGATCCTGCAACTGCAACATAAACCAAGTCGTCTCCAACATTAAATTCGCCGAGTAAATGATGGATTTGAACGTTGACTATTCCAGGTTTCTGAGTTAGATCATCGCAGATTTTGACGAGAACTTGGTTTGCTTTTTCTTCATAGGCTTCAAGTTCTAGTTTCTCGACTTTTTCTCCTTCCAGAGTCTCGCCTCTTACCACTCCGATAAAAAGTCCTATTGCACCAGCTTTGTGGTAGTTGGGGTCTTTTTTGATATTATTTATGGTATCTTGAGCTGAAAAGGTTCCTTTTTCATGTACTCCCGCGTTCGTTGACAACTAAATACTTCCTTCTGTTAACGGGAAGAATTGTAGCTTAAACTGTGGTTTAAAGTATTTCGCCAAATAAAAGAATATGAAATAAAAAAAGTTTGGTTATGCTTGAACTGGCGCTTCTTCTTTTGGTGCTGCTTGAGGTATCGCTGCCGGCGCTGCTAATAGTTTAGATTTTCTTATGCCAACATGTCTTAGTGGAGCAACTTCCTTTGCTTGATTGTAGATGTCTGAAGCGATTTTTCCAAGAACCATTTCTTGAACGAATTGGTCAAGCGATAATGCCGCGGCTTTTTGATGTATTGTTGTGTCCATTAATTTGCGAATTATTTTTTCTTGTGAAGTCTTTATTCTAGAAAGTGTCAACGCTGAAACTGCAATCCTGAGTTTGTAGCCGTCTTTTGTGGTTAGGTTAATTAGTGAATCAACTTTTGTTGTTCTTCTTCTGACCAAGCTTCGAAGATAATCCCTTGAGTATTCGTGTCCTTTAAACAGGGTCTTTGCGGTTTTTTGGTCAATCTCGTTAACTTGGAAGAACATTTTCAAATAGTGATGTGAAAAGTCAGCTGTAATATCGTATAGAGTTGCTTCTACAACTCTGCCGATGAGTTGCTCTGGTTCTTGAGCTGGAATGGAGCCTAACTCAATGTTGCCAAAGAAGGACGGTGCAACAACCATATACCATCCTTTTCCACGCCATTTATCTCTAATATGTTTAGTTTTTGAAGACAAATTAATTTCTCCAAACGCGCATCAACATACTCATAGAAATATTAAAAGGTTTAGCGTTTTCTTTCAATTTTATCTGTATTGCCCATATATTTTCTTAAAGCCTCAGGTATGTTTACTGAGCTGTCTTCTAGCTGATTATTCTCCAAAATGGCAACTATGGTTCTGCCAGTTGCTACGGCGGTAGAGTTTAAAGTGTTAACAAATCCTTTGGTTGGTGCACCTTCTTTTTCCCTGTACCGGATACCTAAACGTCTTCCTTGATAGTCGGTGCAGTTGCTGCAGGATACGACTTCGCGGTAACCATTTTGTGCTGGCATCCAAGCTTCAATGTCGTATTTTTTGGCGGCAACAGTACCTATGTCGCCTGTGCAAACGTTGACGACACGATACGGCAATTCAAGTTTCTGAAGGAACTCTTCTGCGTTCAGTAGCAGTTCCTCATGTAGCTTAGCTGAGTCTTCGGGTTTGCAAAAGATAAATTGTTCTATCTTGTTGAATTGGTGTGTGCGGAATATTCCTCTTGTATCTTTGCCGTGAGCTCCTGCTTCTTTTCTAAAACAAGTGCTTATGCCAGCAAGTTTCAACGGCATATCCTGCTCTTTCAACACCTCATCCATGTACATTGCAGCCATAGGATGCTCGGAAGTGGCGATGAGGTATAGGTCTTCGTTTTCCACTTTGTAAAGGACATCTGCAAAGTCGCCCAGCGCTGTTACTCCTTCGTAGGCTTTCCTCGTCATCAATAAGGGTGGAATAATTGGAGTGTAACCTTTTTTTGTTAACAATTCAATGGCCAAGCTCATCAACGCCATGTCTAGTCGAGCAACCTGGTTTTTGAGATAGAAGAATCGGGCGCCGGAGATTTTACCGGCTCTTTCCATGTCAATTTGATCCAATTCCAAAGCCAGGTCTATATGATTTTTTATCGGAAAATTAAACGTTGGAATTGTTCCCCAAGTCTTTACCTGAACATTATCGTTTGAATCTTTTCCAAGAGGAACAGTGTCGTCGAGTAGGTTTGGGAGCTGCATAAGGTAAGAATGAGTCTTTTCTTCTTCCTGGCTTACTTGCCTCTCAACATCTCTTATTTTTAAGTCTATGTCCTGGGCGCTGTGGACTTCGTTGTCAGCTTCTTTGCCGGCTTTTTTGAGTTTAGCGATTTCTATGGTTATTTGCTTGCGTTGGTGGCGTAGTTCGTTTAATTTTGTTAGGTTTATTCGCCATTCCTTGTCAACGGCGACTAAATCCTCTAGCTTTTGGAGGCATTCTGGATTGCCGCGTTTTGCTAAATTGGTTTTGATAAGATCAGGATTTTCACGGATTAGCTTGATGTCCAACATTGCCCTCACACTGAGTAATTCTTTTACTAACAAAATCAGCTATTTAACCTTACGATTCAACAATCATGGTCATGTGTGCGTCGAGATAAATAAACCAACGAAAGCCTTTTTCCTAGAGTACTAAAAAATAAGAAGAAGTAAGTTTGGATTTTTTTTAATTTCTTGTTTGATTGTCCAGTCTTACTTTTTGCTTAAGGTTATCTCCATTGTGGAAACCATTCTGGACTTGCTTTCTCCCTCACGAGGTGGCATCTCGGCTGTTCCGATAACAATCTTTGCAACTTTAAGGTCTTTAACGAAACGGTTTCTTGTGATCTCAGCTACGTCAACAGCGGTGGTTATTGCTTGTCCTCGAGCTTTCAAAGTAATTTCTTTCAAGTTGCTTGCTGAGAGGCTTGTTATGATTGCCAGAACATAACTCATTGGAGGTTTATTTCCCACGAAGATAACATCTGCATTTTCAGTCATTTTCTTTTTCTCCTTTTAGTTGTGTGCTTCGTCTGACGTTTTCAGTTACATGCTTTTGATTTGTAACGGAAACGTTAATTCAAAATAATAATATTACTTCCTTATAAGCCCATTGAAAAGTCGTTGCTTAATAGAAAGCGGTCAACACGTTAACTGGAAAGCCTTTTCTACAGCCACTCTATATTGAGCTTTAACACGTAAAACAAGTCGAGTTAACTTGCTTACTAAATTGAAGAAAAAAGTCCAACAAATGCTGACTTCGCAAGCAGCAGCCGCCCATAAAATAGGCTTAACTCCAAATAAAGTAAGCATAATAGGGTTCATTTTTGCTTTAGCATCCGCCGTAGCTTATTTCATGGCCCAAAATTTCCAGTGGCTTCTCCTATTGGCAACAGTTCTGCTTTTAGCCTCTGGATTCTGCGATACACTTGACGGTATCATAGCAAGAACTTTCAATCAAACCACAGTGTTTGGCGGCTTTTTTGATTCGGTTCTTGACAGGTACGCTGATGCAGCTGTTTTTACAGCCATTATAATTGCTGGATTAAGCAGTTCATTTTGGGGATCAACTTGGGGTGCCGTATGGGGTTTAGCAGCATTATCCGGCTCTTTACTGGTAAGCTACACACGTGCAAGAGCTGAAGCAGCAGGAATAAAAATGGAGTCGGTAGGCCTGGCTGAACGTGCAGAACGCATGCTTATTTTGGCCGCTGTTAGTATAATCGGGTTTTTATGGTTGCCTGCTTTAGGTATTGGAATATTTTTGTTGGCGGTGCTTTCAAACTTTACAGTGGTACAAAGAGCTTTTCACGTTTACAAGGAATTAAAGAAAAAAGCCGTAGTTGTTTAATATCTTCTTTTAGCCCGTGAGTGACGTTCAGCTTCAGCTCTAACGTTAACAATTCCACGGTGAACAGCACAAGATATGCAATAATATTTTGTATCCACCCATGAAGCTAGATATGTGCCTTTTTGCCTGAGTTCTTTAGCTAACTGAGGCTCAACAAACGACACACGACGAGTGTTCCTCTTTGCCTTATCCCGCGGTACTTGTGCTCCACAATTTGCGCATTGAACAAGACTGCCGCTTCCTTTGCTACCTTTCGATCTTCCTCGGCTTTTACGCTTAGATGGCAATTATTTTTAACCTCTTATCCTCTCTATTTTTCCAATTATTCATTAGACTATCTTATATATATGCTCTTAAGTTTAGGAGAGAAGCAATATTAGCTTTCGCGTTTATTTGAGGAATAATTTTCCCGTCAGTCGAAGTCATTAAGGTTGTCACTCCTGGACCATGACCCGCAGTAACACAATTTGTGTGAATAACTATCCCAATCGAAATAGCTCCCTGACGATAAATTCTGCCGAACGAGTTATCAGCGTCAATAATTGCAACCAAATCACCAAGTCTTAAACTTTCTAGCCCAAATTGCTCAACTATTTTTTCATCGAACAATTGGATATCATAGTCGCCTGAGTTTACTTGGTTAGCTCCTAAACCTGAACCCATTATGGCCGCTGGAACAACATGTGTAACTGCTACCTCAAGCTTGTCACCATTGGGCTTAGGATTCCATGCTTCAAGCAAAGCTGGGTCTATATTCAAAACTTTAATTTCTGGAAAATCTAAAAATTTCAAGCCTATACCGAACGATTTTACAAGAATTCTATCTCCGGGCACAAGCTTTTCCAAAATCTCCTTTGGAAAATCGATTAACACATGTTCTATTCCACCGTGTTTACCTGTCACAACTCCTTCGGCGCTTTTTGCGTCACCGCTAACAACGATTGCTTTGTTTCCAATGCATGAGAGCACGTTGAAAGCAATATTGGCTGCTTGTCCTGACCGAGAATCGTTTTCTTTGTTTTCCACGCTTACACCTGGCTCTACATGATCAGCTTCCCAACCGCATGCTAAGTCGCCGATTCTAAGATTGTAGGTTATACCCCCTACTCCAGGTAACACCATCGGTTTTCCCGTCGCTGAAACATTGTAGACTGATCTTATTGTCGGGCTAGCTATTTCTCCAATAACCGACATTTTTACGAGTTTATCAACGTTTGTTTTAAGCATAAAAGTTCCTCATCAGCATTGTGTCCTATCTGTAAGCCATCTAATAAGACTTCACAGGCTAACCTTCCGTTAAGCAAATCTTAAATTATGCGGCTCTTTATTGTTGAATGAAGTTAAGTTTGTCTAAATTGTGACGGAAGTGAAATTTGCAATGTCTGAACTCGGGTTAAGAACAAAAATGCTGGTGAGAGACGTTATGAGTAGTCCAGTTGTCACTATTAATGAGAACGAATGTTCAAACAAAGTTGCAATTGCTATGGACCGCGGAGACTTAGGTGCGATCATAGTTACAAACGAAGCTGGAAAATCAATTGGCATAATCACAGAACGCGATTTAGTCATCAGAGTTTTAGCCAAAAACCTAAAGCCAGATACTATTAAAACTAAAGAAATTATGACAACCCCCCTTGTTACGATTGAGCCTGAAGCGACAATTACTGAAGCCGCGCGAAGAATGAATCGGCTAGATATCAGACGTTTAGGTGTAATTTATAAAGGCAACCTTGTTGGCATAATCTCAAGTAAAGACGTTTTAGGTGTAATGCCTGAATTAATAGAGACAATTCTTGAAAGATCACGCATCGAAGGCGAAGCGAGAACGGAAGAAACTGAAGAAGTACCGCTCTCTGGATACTGCGACCGCTGCAACGTTTATTCTGAAAGTCTCAAAGAACGAAATGGACAAAATATTTGCGATGAATGCAGAATAGAACTTGATCAAGAAAAATAGTTCTTTGATTCTCTAGCCCAACAAACTGGAAATAAAGATCTCTAATTCTTGCCCTTTTATCAAAGGTCACTGCAACCTGACCATGGCTTACTAAAATGTGCGTTGCCAACAAAAAACGCTTCCAAAATTTAAGTCAATATTCCACCATAAATAACTTAATTACCAATCAACTCGCTATCAATATGACTGTGAAACAATTTGATTGTCGATTCTGTCCTGACAAATGCGAAAGCTTACCTTAACGGGCAAATCGTCGACTGCAGCCTGGCAATTGAAGAGGGCAAAATCTTCAAAATCGGCAAAGAAACCCAGATGCCAAGTGCTGACCAAAAAACTAACTTGAAGAATCTTTTAGTTCTTCCAGGTTTAATAGATGAGCATGTTCACCTTCGTGATGAAGGTAAAGCTTACAAAGAAGATTTTGAAACAGGAACCGCTGCCGCCGCCGCTGGGGGTTTTACTACTGTTTTAGATATGCCAAATAACGAACCTATCACGATGAGTTCTGAAACTCTGAGAAACCGCATGTGGACTGCCTCAAGAAAGGTTCTTGTTAACGTAGGGTTTTACTCCGAATTTCCAAAAAAAACTTCAGAAATTAAAGATATAGTTGCGGAAGGAGCAATTGGGTTTAAGATTTTTATGGGTTGTCAAATCGGTGGGTTAAATATTGATAATGATGAAGCGTTAGTCGATGGTTTTACAGAAGTTGCAAAGTTTGGTCTGCCCGTGGCAGCGCATGCCGAAGACAAGGCTTTGCTAACAAAAAATGAGGAGAAACTGCAGCAAGCCAAAAAAACAAGTCCTGCAGCTTTTCAGGCGGCACATTCAGAAGATGTTGAGCTGAAAGCAGTTGAGCATCTATTGAAAATAAGTGCTTCAACCGATGTTCGCTTGCATTTTTGTCACATCTCAACTGAAAAGAGCTTAAATGCTATAGCAGATGCTAAAAAACTAGGCAGAAAAGTAACATGCGAAGTAACCCCTAACCACTTACTGCTATCAACCGCTGAATTGGAGTATTATGGTCAAATGCTAGTTATGGCTCCGCCGATAAGAAACAAGTACCAAATTGAAGCTTTATGGAAGGGCTTGGGGGCAGGTTCGGTTGATGCTTTAGGTTCAGATCATGCTCCGCATGCTTTAGGTGAGAAGTCGGCAAGCAGCGTTTGGGATGTTAAAGTCGGTGTTCCAGGATTAGAAACTACTTTGCCACTTATGTTGACTCAGGTAAGAAAGAACAGGCTATCCTTATCCCAAGTTGTTAAACTTTTAGCTGAGAAACCAGCCGAAATTTACGCTTTGAATGACTGCGGTCGCTTGGAACAAGGAAAAAATGGAGATTTAACAATCGTGGATTTTAATCAAAAATTCAAAATTGATGCTTCAAAATTCAAATCCAAAGCCAAATATTCACCCTACAACGGTTGGGAAGTTTCAGGTAAACCTGCAAAAACCTTCGTAAACGGCTTGTTAGTTTTTGATGAAGGCGAAATTGTTGCTAAAGCAGGTAGTGGCTCAATTGTTCGGAGAGGCAATGAGTGCAGTTCCTAGCGGATAGTATGCTGGGAAAGTTTGCGCGTTGGCTGCGTATGTTAGGACAAGACGTTTCATACTCCACTGAGTTAAGTGACTCTGAGCTTCTTGAACAGGCAAAAAAAGAAAACCGTGTCTTATTGACCAAAGATTTGGAACTCTATAAACGAGCCATTGCTAGGGGGATAGAGGCTTTCTATGTTGAGGGTGAAACAGAATCTGGTCGGCTAGCAAAACTTGCCCAGCGTTATGCTTTAACGTTGGCGGTGGATATGGAAAAATCCTATTGCCCAATATGCAACACAAAACTAAAAGCCACACCCAAAGAGCAACTTACAAGTGAACTAGAAAAAAACACTTTGACTTATTATGATCAGTTCTGGAAGTGTCCCAATTGCGGGCAAATTTACTGGCAAGGCGCACACTGGAAACAAATAATAAATACGCTTAATGAAGCTAAAGAAAAACTAGCTGAAAATAGAAGAAAAGAAAGGCTTAGGTTAACCATTTAAGCGGAATATCTTGGAAAGTTCCATCCGGCAAGGTTCTTCTGATAGTTATCGGAAGAATCCCAGCTTCGAGTTCACTCAGAGCGATATCAATAGGGTTTGTATTTTCAGCTGCATCCACCAAAATTGGTGCTCCCATTGAGATTTGAAGTGCTCTAGCTCCAACTATTCTTGCTTTCTCAAATCGAGTGATTTTTGGTGGTCCAACGATTATTTTTTGTTCTGACGTATTTTATTACTCTCCCATGCCCGGATATCCGCCCATGCCACCCATTCCTCCCATGCCGCCGCCCATTCCTCCTGGAGGCATTGGTGGTGCTTTCATTTTGGTGGCCGAAATTATGTCGTCAATTTTGAGGATCATGGATGCTGCTTCGTTTGCGGATTTGATTATTTGTTTTTTGACTGAAAGGGGTTCAAAAATGTTTACTTTTGACATATCTTTAATTTTTCCTTCTAGGACTTCAATGCCAGCCCATTTTTCTCCCTTATCATGCCTTGAACGTAAATCTACAAGTATATCAACTGGATCTACACCTGCATTCTCGGCAAGCGTAACAGTTATCGATTCGAGGGCTTCTGCGAATACTCTGACTGCAAGTTGCTCTCTTCCCGACATGGTTTCGGCATATTTTCTTAGCGCACTTGCCATTTCAAGTTCTGGAGCACTTCCTCCAGCAACAATTTTTGGTTCTTGGATTAGGTCTCTTATCACACAGAGCGCATCATGTAGTGAACGTTCTGCCTCAGCAGTCATACGTTGAGTTCCAGCTCTAATTAAAATGGTGACGGCTTTAGGATTCTTGCAGCCTTCAATAAAAGTCATCTTGTCGTCGCCGATTTTGCGTTCCTCAACTAAAGCTGCCCATCCAAGGTCTGATGATGAAATACTGTCAATGTTGCTTACGATTTTTCCGCCCGTGGCTTTTGCGAGTTTTTCCACGTCTGATTTTTTAGCTCTTCTAATCGCGATTATTCCTTTTTTAGAAAGAAAATGCTGTTCCATATCATCTATGCCTTTTTGGCAGACAACAACGTTTGCCCCCGAAGCTGATATTTTGTTGGCCATTTCTTGCAGGATTGTTTCTTCCTCTTTCAGGAATGCTTCAATTTGGTCAGGGCTTTCAATGCTTATTTTAGCGTCTAACTCTGTTTTCTCAATCTCTAAGGAGGCATCAATCAAAGCAATCTTTGCTCTTTCTACTCGTTTAGGCATTCCTGAGTGAACAATTTCTTTGTCTAAAACAATGCCGTTTATCAGGGTGGTGTCATTGAGAGACTCGCCTGTTTTCTTTTCAACTTTAACATCGTCAACGTCAGCCTTATAGCCGCCGTTTTGTTTTTCAGCTACTGCAAGCATTGCCTTAACTGCTATATCCGCTAAGTATTCCTTGTGTTCGGCAACGATTTTGCTTCCCATTGAGGTTGTGGCTGCTTTTTTGAGATAGTCTGAGGATTTAGGGTCTATGGGTATAGCTATTTTCTCAAGGGTTTCCAGCGCTTTTTCAGCTGCTATTCGATAGCCATCAATTATTATTGTCGGATGAATATTTTTATCTAGCAATTCTTCAGCTTTGGCTAAAAGTTCGCCAGCTATGATAACTGCAGTTGTTGTACCGTCTCCAGCTTCATTGTCTTGTGTCTTGGCAACTTCAACCATCATCTTGGCTGCTGGATGTTGAATATCCATTTCATCTAAAATGGTTCGGCCATCGCTCGTTATTGTGACGTCTCCGAAATTATCCACAAGCATCTTATCCATGCCTTTTGGTCCTAAAGAGCTTCGGACACTTTCCGAGACAACTTTAGCAGCGGTGATGTTTCCGTGTAGGGCTTCTTTTCCACGGGACCTGTTTGAACCTTCTTTCAAAACCATAATGGGTATGCCGCCCGCTTGTGTTGGGAATGATGACAAATCAAGTAATCTCCTTTAATAGCGAACAACAACAAAATGTCCCTAGCAATATAAGTTTTTCTAGGCAGGGAATGATTAATAAAGCCTAGTCGAGTGATTTTTGAATCATTTAACCCGCTTTTGCGGTTGTCTTCGTTTCATTATTGCCACGGTTTAATAAACTGAAACCTTTGCAATTCCTGGGATCTTTAGTATTTCTGGGATGAGTTCTCCGGGGATTTTTTTCTCAACTATTAAGGTAAGTTTGGGTTCTGGCGAGAGTTCTGGGTCATCTACGATTGCTTGTCTGATGCTCAGGCCTGCCCTGTTGAGAATCATGGCTGCGTTGGCTAAGATTCCTGGCGATTTTGCGTTCACAACAGTTATTTCTAAAACGCCGAAGTTTAGGTGTTTGGCGATTTCTTTTAGGCTGTGTCCTGCGGGGCGGATTTCTTCGAAGATCAGGCGGAGTTCGGGGTTGTCGTGGATTGATGCAGAGGGTTTCGTTTACTGTTCGTCGGTCGACGCCTGCGACTCTTGCGATGCGCACAGGTGGGATTTCGATTTGGTTAAGGTAGATTTTGTCGTCTTTGGCGGATAAGCCGTTTTCTATTAGGACACGTGCGACTTTGAGGCGTTCGGGGTATGCTTCGAGTTGGATTTTGATTTTGTTCCACATGTTCTGTTCGCTTATGCTATGTTTTGTGCGTTTGGGTATAAATGTGTTGTTTAGATGTTTAGGTGTTTCCTTGTTTGCTATGCACAAAAGTGTACACAAAAGCCTTAAATAAAACTTTAAAGAACGATTTATAACTCTGAAATAGAAGGCGAAAAAATGCCCGACAAAAAAATCCTACTAAAAGAATCAGACATACCCAAACAATGGTATAACATAGTGCCCGACCTGCCACACCCGCTCCCACCCTTCATAGATGCGGAAACAGGGAAACCAGGAGTCGGCATAGTCCCAAAAATTTTCCCCAAAGCAATCATCGGCCAAGAAATCAGCCAAGAAAGCTGGATAAACATCCCAGATGAAGTACGAGAAATCTACAAGATCTGGAGACCAAGCCCGCTTTTCCGAGCATTCGGCTTAGAAAAAGCCTTGAAAACTCCAGCAAAAATCTACTACAAATACGAAGGCGTTAGCCCCGCAGGCAGCCACAAAACCAACAGTGCCGTCCCACAAGCCTACTACAACATGAAAGAAGGCATAACCCGCGTCACCACCGAAACCGGCGCAGGCCAATGGGGCAGTGCGCTGTCGTTTGCAGCAGGCATTTTCGGATTGCAAGCAACCGTGTACATGGTACGTGCAAGCTTCGACCAGAAGCCCTACCGCAAAGCCATGATGAACGCTTTCGGCGCAGAATGCGTCGCCAGCCCAAGCAACAAAACAGAGGCGGGAAGAAAAATCCTCGCTGAAGACCCAGACAACCAGGGTAGCCTCGGCATAGCCATCGGCGAAGCCGTCGAGGACAGTTTGGAAAGCGAGAAAACAGGCAAAAAAGCCAACTACACCATCGGCAGCGTCTTCAACCACGTTTGCATGCACCAAACCGTAGCTGGACTGGAAGCCCAAAAGCAATTCGCGATGGTTGACGACTACCCTGATGTGGTTTACGGCTGCATCGGAGGAGGAAGCAGCTTCAGCGGTTTGTTCTGGCCCTTCTACTACGACAAAGTCTGCAAAGAAAGCACCCAAAGAAACCAAATTTGTCGCAGTTGAACCCACAGCATGCCCAAAAGTCACACGGGGATACTACACCTACGACCACGGCGACACCGCTAAACTCACACCGCTAGTTCCCATGCACACGTTGGGACATGACTTCATGCCAGCCCCCATCCACGCAGGCGGACTACGCTACCACGGCATCGCACCAACCATCAGCGTACTCGCCCAAGAAAAGAAAATCAGCACCTTAGCAGTTAACCAAGTGGACGCGTTTGACGCTGCAAAAATCTTCATCCGCAGCGAAGGCATAATTCCAGCTCCAGAATCAGCACACGCCATCAAAGCCGTCGTCGACGACGCAAGAGCATGCACAAAAACCAACGAACCCAAAACGATTCTGTTTGCGTTAACAGGACACGGATTCTTTGACATGTCAGCCTACGACGAATACTTCAACGGCAGACTGCAGCCATATGAGTACCCAACAGAGAAAGTCGCCGAATCCATGGCGAAACTGCGCAAACTCTACCCGTGGCTAAACGAAGTTAGCAAGCAATACATAGGCTGCGAAACATACTAAAACAACAAAAACTCGCTGTCCTCATTTATTTTTCTTTTTATTTATCGACCAATAATACTAAACTAGGCTATTTCATTGGACTCTATTGAAAAAGCTCTTCCAACAAAAAACATTGGATTCATCGTTAACCCAGTGGCAGGGATGGGCGGCGCTGTGGGGTTAAAAGGCACAGATGGCAAAAACATTCTGCACAAAGCAATATCTCTCGGAGCTAAACCCATAGCATCACAAAGAGCAGAGACCTTCTTAGCTGAATTGTACCCTTTCAAAAAAAGCCTTAGATTATTTGTGGGCTCTGGCAATATGGGCGAAGCTGAAGCCAAAAAACTTGGCTTCGAATTTGATATTAAAGGTGATGACAAAAAAGAAACTAATTCGGAAGACACTCAAAGTACAGCAAAAGCAATGGTTAAGTCAGGTGTTGATTTGCTTGTTTTCTGCGGCGGTGATGGAACAACCCGTGACTTATTGAAAGCCGTTGACTTGAAAGTTCCTGTTCTTGGTGTTCCAACGGGTGTCAAAATGCATAGCTCTATATTCGCGGTTAACCCTCAAGCGGCCGCAAGAGTCGCTATTAACTTTCTTTGGGCTAATTTGCCTTTGCGAGAAGCCGAGGTGATGGATGTAGATGAGCAGGCATTTAGAGAAGGTCGCTTATCTGCTGAACTTTACGGTTACTTGCTTAGTCCCTTTGAGCCGCATTTAATTCAAGGCAACAAGCTTGAGAGTCCGATGACTGAGAATGAAGTGCGTAATCAAGCGGCAATTGCAATCTATATTATTGAAGAAATGAAACCCGACATCATTTACGTTATGGGTCCTGGAACAACCACTCGAACCATTGGCGACCTTTTAGATCAGAAAAAAACTCTGCTTGGAGTAGACCTCTTTCTAGGCAAGAAAGTAATTGCAAGTGACGTAAACGAAAAACAGATACTGGCAGCAACAAAGGAAAAAGCGACGAAAATATTTGTAACACCAATCGGTGGGCAAGGTTTCATTTTTGGCAGAGGCAACCAACAGATAAGCTCCAAAGTTATTCGCCAAGCAGGCTTGGAAAATATTGTTGTAGTTGCGACAAAAAGCAAACTGGATAAACTTAGAAGTTTAAGAGTTGATACTGGCGACTTGGCGTTGGATAAAGATCTTAAATCTCGTGGAATTAGAGTTGTAATTGATTATAAACTTAGTCAGGAAATGGCTATCGAATAATTGTGTCAAAGCACGTTCCGAGTTGTCGCCTATAGTTGACTGTAAGAGTTAAATTTATCTTCGTCCATTGAATAGCCTATTCCCAGAGATTTATTGGGTTTTCTTTAAAGGAGAATGGAATAATTGAGTAATGAACCAGACATTCAACCAGACGTTCAATCAGATGTTTCCCACATAAAAGTCAAGTTCATCATCGAAGGTTTAGGAGAAGCTGAAGGTGAATTAGTCCGTTTTTTAGCACCAAGGACCATTGACTATATCGTTCGAAAGCTTCCAGTAGAAGGCAGAGCTGCATTATGGAAAGAAGAAGTTTACTTCGAAATTCCAATAAAAATGGGAGAAGAAAAAGCAAAACCCACCGTTGAAACAGGCACAATTGCTTTTTGGCCTATGGGCGGCGCTTTATGCGTATTCTATGGCAAATCACAACCGTATAGTCCAGTTAGCATACTTGGCAAAATTACAAATAATTTAGAAATTTTCAAACAAATCAAAAGTGGAACCGCAATTAAAGTTGAGCTTTTAACGGCTTAAAAGGCTAATGAGCTCTCTTTCCACATTTGTAATAGCCGTTCGCATTCTGCTTTTACATTTTTGTCTTCGCTTTTATCCCTGAGGACTTGCAAAAACTCGATGCGCTTTGCAACTGAACGTTTTTCTGCTTTGCCACCATAATAGAGTTCGCCTTCTAAGTATTCTTTCATGTGGTAAGCTTTTTGTATGAAAAGGCTAGCTGCGTCAACAGGGTTTTCCACGGCGAACTTGTTTGCCCAGATGGATGCTTCTGTTTCACGCAATTGTGTTATTCCATCGATTTCTAATATTTTTCTTATGTGTGACTGCAAAAAGTCTGAGAATTCTGCGGTTTTGATTAGTTCAAGGGCGCGGTTCACTTTTTCTATAAAATCCGATGCCCCCTCAACGGTGAGTTTGTGCTTATAGCCTCCGTCAACTAGTTCTTTTGCCGTATTTACCTCTTCAGCAGTGTAAACTCTTTCGGGAAACTCTTTCAATTAAAACAAGACCTCGATATAACTAACTTTTTAAAATAAGGAATTAAGCTTGAGCAAATTAGCTTGCTTTAGCCTTGTAGATTTTTATGTTGTGGCTTCCGGAAACAAGCTGAACTGCACCTTCAGCTTCCAATTGTTCAAGGAAGTCTTTGGCTGCGCTTATTCGTACACCATATCTTGTTGAAACAGCATAAGGCGTTAGAACACCCATTTTTTTGACTTCTGCGACAATTTTGGCGTCCTTTGCGTCTGGAGCCATGATTCCGACAGTCTTTCTTTCTTTTGGCGGTCCAGCTTTCTCTTTCTTTTTGTCTTGCTTAGCTTTTTCTTCGTCTTGACTGACCTGCTGCTTTTCCATCTGCTTTATGCCGAGCTTCTTTTTTCCACCCATAAATTTCACTTTGCTAATCTTTTATTCTCAACATCTAGAATGGTTGGCTTATTTCAACTTTATGTTGGGCCTTCCATTCTTTGATTGGAACACCAAGTTTCTTTTCAACTTCAGCTCTGTGGATGGAGTTCATAGTGCAGAATGGAATTATTCGTCCATCCGGCACCGCATAGTGGATTAAGCATCGTTGTACTCTTTCAAGGTCGAAGTTATACGGATCCATGAAATGCATAGATGAAAGAAGAATTGCTTTTCTTTGCAGTTCGCCAAGGGAATGGTAGTCGCCTTTTGTAACTACTCCGAGAACGTATTTTCTCAGAAAGCCGAAGTTAACATGGCGCATTGAACTGACAAGTTGCAGTTTCGCTTTAGTTTTGTTTCCTTTTGAAGCAGTTTCATATACTTTGTTCATTACGTTGATGAATTTTTCTATATTTCCGTAACGTGTGATTGGAACGATTTTACCGTTTTCAATGAGAAGATAAGTTGCCATACCGCAGTGTGGATGGGCAGTGAATTCTAAGTATCGTCTGTCTTTTAGTGCGCCGACAGCTTTTGAAACTGGTACGACTGTAGGTACAGGGTAGAAATCAGACATTTTTATTGTTCCATTTGTTTGTTCTTCTACTTTTTTCATGAAATCAGGTATTGTGATGCGCATTTTTTCGCGGTCTTTCGGTGGCAATCTGCCACAGAGACTGACTGGTTGAACATTGATGCATCTGATTAGATCGAAGTTTTTGGCTGCAAAATTAATTATGTCGCCAAGTTGGTGATCATTTACTCCCTTTACAAGTGTGACGACGAGGACAATGCTGTTCCATCCTGCGGCTCGAAGGTTTTCGAGTGCCTTCATTTTAATATCAAGAAGGTCTACGCCTCGAATAAATTTGAAAACGTCTGAGGTTAAGCCATCAAATTGTAAATAGATGGTGCTCACGCCGGCTTCTTTGAGTTGTTTGCAGTATTCTACGCTTTGAGCAAGTCGAAGCCCATTCGTATTAACCTCTACGTGGCTGAAACCAAGTTCTTTTGCTTTTCGAACGAAGTCGAATAGGTCTTTACGAATGGTTGGTTCTCCGCCAGAAAATTGGAGCGCTGTAGCTGCAACGGGCTTGTTTGCACGAAGGTTTTCTAACATGCCTACTATTTGCTCTTTTGTAGGCTCGTAAACGTATCCTGCGGCAGCTGCGTTAGCAAAACAAACTGGGCACGTAAGGTTGCATCTATTTGTGACATCAATTATTGCAAGTGCGGTATGCGATTTGTGTTCTGGGCATATGCCGCAGTCGTATGGGCATCCGTTCTTTTTTTCAGTTCGGGGGTTTTCCATTCCGTCGCCGTCGAAGCGGAATTTTTCTGCGCGTATGTATTGGTCATAGTCTGACCAGTAAAGTTCTTGGAAAGGTCCATGTTCAGGGCACTCTTTTTTAATGAAGACTTTGCCGTCGTCTTCGTAAATTGTTGCATCTATAGCTTTCAGGCATTCAGGACATATGCTTCTTGTGAGTTTGATATCTTTCATTTTTTTGCCTTCTAACATCTAAGCGATTTTCGAAGGGCTTAAGAGCATATGTGATGTAATAAGGTTTCCAAACGTTTCCTACGGTGATTGAGGGGTAAACGATGGCAATTAACGAAGACACTCGAAATGCTCTGCGAGAAATGGGCTTAAACGCTTACGAAATTGACGCTTATATTACGCTCCTTGAAGTTGGTCAAATGACAGCTATGGATATTAGTCAAGAAGCAAAAGTTCCCTACAGTAAAATGTATGAGGTCCTCAACTCGCTAAAAGAGAAGGGATGGATAAAAAGCAGCGAAACGCGTCCATTCAAGTATTATCCTGTGCCTCCACTTGAGGCGACAAGATCAACGAAGCTAAGGCTGGAAGACAAATACTTGGTCTGGGAAAACACTGTAACCCAAACACTGCAACCTCTATATGAAAAACGCGAACTTGTGGAACGACCGGACATGCTTATTTTACGGGGTCAACAAGCCGTATTGAGCAAAATTGAAGAGGTCCTCAAAAAAGCAACAAAAGAAATAGTGATAGCTGCCCCTGAATTTGCGAAACCCGTAATATCGTTGGCTGAACCTATGTTGGGAAGCGGCTTGAAAAAGAGTGTTAGCGTGAAACTGATGGCTGCTGGAAAAAAAGAAGATTGGCTTTTCATCAAAAAATATTCTGGATCAAATGATCTGCGAATTCGCGACCACATGTTCGGCGGCGGCATAATCGCTGACGGCAAAGAAGCCATGCTTTTCCTAGGAGAAGACAAACCAACTTTGGTTATATGGAGTAACCATGTGGGTCTAGTTGGGTTTGCACGGGAGTACTTCCAGTTCCTATGGGATTCTTCGTCGTCTGCTTAGCATAAGTCATTTGCTACACATCTTTGTAGAAGGTAAGCAAAGTATTCAGTTGGGATTTTAGAGACAAAGCTTACGCTATTCAAAAATGGGCGAGAAATCTAACAAAAAAGAAAGGAAGGAAATAATTTGAGTTATGAAGTTACTATTTTCCCATGACTTTTCTTGCAGCTATTTCTATGTCTTCGGATTTGATGGTTTTTCTCCCTGCATGCATCGCGTAATCAAGTGCTTCTTTAGCAATTTTAACGCCTATGTCTTCAAGTGCCTTTGCAAGTTCTTTTGCTGCTGCTTCACTTACTCTGTCAGCGCCAGCTTTTTTACATAATCTGTGCATGGGCGCTACAGCTATTTCTAAATCGGTCATATCGACAACTCCGTTGGCTCTTTTTCATTTTGAAGCAATATTTAACCTTTGTTGTCGCTTTTTCCTTTAAATAACCGTTAACATAAAACTGACATTTAACAAAGAAAATTATAAAAACGATAGAATGATAATAGCGCTGAGAAAAATGAAGCTAATAGATGCGCATGTCCACCTCTCAGATACTGAATACATTGGTCATATAGATGAATTAATAGCGGATGCGAAAAATGCTGGAGTAACAGCTTTGGTGACAAATTCAATGGATTTTAAAACATGCCAAAACGATGTTGCCCTTGCTGAGAAATACCCGAACTTAGTTTATCCTGCTTTAGGTATTCATCCTTGGAATGTGAATGTTATTAAAGAAAATGAGTTGGAAGAAACGATTACTTTTATCCAAAAACAAAAAAACATAGTTAAAGCAATTGGTGAAATTGGCTTAGATTACAAATACGAAACCATCTGGGAAAAACAGATCTTGGTTTTTGACAGAATGCTTCATCTTGCCGAGGAGCTTGAACTTCCAGTGATTATTCATTCACGTGGAACCACGGACAAAGTCGTCGAAATGCTTCCTTCATATCGGCTTAAACATGTGCTTCTTCATTGGTTTAGTCACCCAATGGCTGCCTTACATAAAGCAATGGATAATGGATACTTTATCACTGAAGGTCCACCAGTAACTTACTCGAACGGTATCCGGGAGGTTGTGGAGAATGTACCGTTGACAAACTTTTTAACAGAAACTGATGGGCCAGTAAAATATTGGAAACGTCCTTACAATGGACAATTAACAAAGCCTTCATTCATCCGAAATGTTGTTGAAGCAGTAGCTGAAATAAAGAAAATGCAGGTTGAAGAGGTTGCAGAGCAAATTGGTAAAAACTTTGAGGCTTTTTTTAACATCAAACTAAATTAGCTCGAGTTTCAATTTCATCAACTTTTCATGTGTTTTCTCGGTCAGGTAATTTGTATCGTAAGGCGCAAACTTAAATTAAGCCGATTATCTATTTGGATTTGCTCTTGCGCAGTGAAGCGTCGGACATTAAAACGTTATTGACATGAGGAATAGAGATTTGGGAAAAGTAAAAACCGATCAAGTTAAACGAGCAGGCAAAGAATTACTTAAACGATTTCCGGATAAATTCACCACTGAATTTGATGAGAACAAGCTATTAGTTAACACTTTAACTAAAGGAACAAGTACGCGAGTAAGAAATCAAATTGCAGGTTACATAACTCGCACTAAAGCGTTAGCTCAAGCAGACTCTGAAATGGACTCTGACATGGGCGATGATGAAGAAGAATCTGAATAGTGGTAGTTTCAGGAAAAGAAATCTCATGATGGATGACTATCGAAAAGGATGGGCACTTAGATACCTTCGTGAAGCAAAAGCCGAATTGGAAGCAGCACGAAAGATACCTTATATGGCGCCTGGTTTAGTTTTAGAAGCTATAAGGAAAGCAAGAAATGCCATATACTACAGCTTGGGGGAACCCGCCTTCATAGAAATACTCATCCACGAAGAAGTTACTAAAAACCCAAATACAAATGACTCAATCCTACGTTTTCTAATTGAAATTGAAACCATCATACAGCAAATTTCACAGTTAGAAGAAGTGAATGGCGATGCCATGATGAAGCAGGCAGATTCAATCGTTAATATAGCAACCGATATCGTTGAAACTTTAACCGAAGAAAGATTCCAGAACTTCTAATCTCACTTAGAAATTGTACAAATAATTAAACTTAATAGTTTTTCTAGAGCATATTTGTAGGAGAATAAATGACCCTAAACATAAAACTCATCGGCGCATTACGCCATATCTCAGGCAAAGCACAATTAATCATTAACTTTCAAGAAATCGGATCGATAAAAGAATTATTATCAAAACTTTGCCAAGAACTTCCATCATTAGAAAGAACATTCACCGATCAACAACTCAACGATTCAAGATCAAATACTCTAATACTTGTGAACGGCAGAGAAATTAGCGTTCTGAATGGTTTACAAACAAGATTAAATGATGGCGACGAAATAGTTTTCGTCCCAGTTGTCCACGGCGGCTAACCAGAATGATTACTTTGACAAGCGACTTTGGGCTAAAAGACCCTTACGTAGCAGAAATGAAAGGGGTAATTTTAACAATTAACTCAAATGCGATAATAATCGATATAACACACGACATTGAAAAATTCAACATTGGTATGGCTGCTTTCACATTGGCTTCCGCGGCATCTTATTTTCCAAACGGCACAGTCCACTTAGCTGTTGTTGATCCTGGCGTGGGCACTGAAAGACGCGCCATTATAGTACAAACTAAACACGGTTTTCTTGTTGGGCCTGACAACGGAATCTTAATGTTGGTGGCTCAAAGTCAAGGAATAGAGCACATTTATGAACTTTTAAATTCCAATTTGATGCTTCCCAAGACCTCCAACACTTTTCATGGGAGAGACATTTTTGCGCCTGCAGCAGCCTACATAGACAAAGGCACCAAACTTACCGAGTTTGGGCGTGAAATAAAAGACCCAGTTCTACCAAGCTTTCCATCAATTAAGCGAAGCAACAACGTCTTAATAGGGGAAGTTTTGCATATCGACGGATTTGGCAATATCATCACTAATATAAAAGAGAAGGACATAATCGGCTCTCAAATTATTAACTTGGAACTAAATGAGGTTTCCTTGAAGCTCAAATTTTGTAAGTCATACGCCGAAGCCGAGCGCAGAGAGCCTATCGTTTTGGTCGGGAGCTTAGACTTTTTGGAAATAGCAATAAATCAAGGTAATGCAGCAAAAAAGTTTGGGGCGAAAGTAGGCGATAAAATCAAAGTAAAGGATGCTTGATATTGGCGGCGACTTTTTCAATCACGTCAACAGGGTTTTCTAATTCTGCAAGCTTATTTTGCACATCAAATCTTTTGCCAAGATATTTCTTTGCATAACCAAGTACTCTTCGTTCTGAGATTGCAAATAATGGAAAGCCCTTCTTTGTCAAATAAGTGTTAACATAAGTTTTCGCCATATCCGAAATAGCTATGCTTGGCACACCTTGAAGTGCGGCCTCTCTAGCAATCGTTCCGCCGTAACTAACGACTAAATCAGCGTTCGCAACCAAATTTGCTGAATCCACAAAGCCTTCCTTCACTCCGTAGGTCTTGCTGTCTGCGTTATATCGTTGAATAAAATGAACGTGCCCTAACGCAGCAAGCTTCTCAACCATAAGTTGTGCGCTGTCTTTTTTGTCGCCGGCATAAGCCGCTTTTGTTTCTAGTTGCCTGATGACTATCAATGGTTTCTTTAGGTCTGTAATTTTCGAAGGCTTGAAATCCTTAATCCATGCAACTTCGTCAACCCCCTTAAAATAAATTACGTTTTTGGGGCAATAGGTTTTGACAAAACTGCGCGGTAACGCTTCTGAGGCTACAACTGTGTTTGCAAAAGGTATTGTTAATCTGTTAACGGCGTACGCGTACGGGGTATCTGCGGTCAAAATTATCGGGATTCCCAAACCGAAAGCAGTTCTGCAAAGCTCAACTGACTGATGAGCTATAGCAATATCTGGAGGATTTTTTTCGAAGAGCTTAGAAAACTGCAAAACTCGTTCGGCACTCTCTTCTAGTCTTGAGAAAAGCGTTGCAGGATTGTACTTTCCCACCACAATCGGTTTTTCCCCAAGAACTTTGGCTAATGGAATGGTGTCTGGGTGTTCGCGTGTTGTAAAAACAAATTCGTGCCCGGCTTCTTTAAGTTGTTTCCCAATAGAGGTGCCATACCTGATATGTTTACCTGTACAGGCATCGTACCATATTCTCATTTCTTCACCTTGGATCTTGACTTTATGAAGGCCTCACGTTTAGCTTCATACTCCTTTATGGTCATAACCAATCTAGCAGGATCGCCAGCTACAACAGTCCTGGGTTCAACATTTTTGGTAACCACGCTTCCGCCCCCGACAACTGCTTCTTCACCTACAGTCACGTCCGGTAGAATGGTGACTCCCCCGCCGATTTGGGCGCCACATTTGAGGACGGGCGGTGTCAAGAGTATGCTTTTCGGGTACTTGTCATTTAGAAGTGAAGTGTTAGGTGCGATAAACACCTTGTCGCCGAGTACACAGCCATTTGAAATAGTTACATGTGCTTGTATGTTGCAGTCTTTGCCAATAACCACATTTTTGCCGATATCGCAGAAGCTGCCTATGAGGGTTCCATCGCCGATTTTTGTGTTGTCACCTATTACAACATAATTCCAAATGGCTACATTTGCACCTATTTCTACATTTGTTCCTGTAACAATACCTGTGCCTTTCTTTGAGTTTAGCATAAAGTCTCATTTCGGGCTCCAGATTTAAATAGTTTAACATTAACTTGACTTTCCAATAGCAGAGGCAAGCAACTTGACTAAAGAATCAGTTCTAATTATTGGTTTAGGCGAGATTGGCCATACTCTTTTTGCATTGTTAATTGACCAGGCAAAAAATTTCGATGTTTATGGTTTAGATCTAGACCAAGCAAAGATGAAAGAGCTCGGCCAAAACAGACAAAATTTTCCACAGCAAATTGATACTTTGCATATTTGTTTGCCATGCAGTAGCCAACAAAACTTTGTACGCATAATTGTTGGTTACATAGATGATTTTACGCCAAAACTTACAATTATTGACAGCACCGTTCCACCGGGCACAACATTAAAAGTAGCGGAAAAGTGCAAATGCCTAGTTGCTCATTCGCCATTTCGAGGTGTACATAAAAGTGCTGAATATATGAAGTGGGAAATGAAACGCTGGACAAAATATGTAGGCGGCGCAACTGCGGATGCTGGCGCAGCTTCTTGTGTGCATTTTGAAAAGTTAGGTTTGAAAGTAAAGATTTTGAAGAGTTCTACCGAAACAGAGCTCGCTAAACTTTTCGAAACAACTTACCGTGCATGGATGATTGCCTGCTTCCAAGAAATGCATCGAATCTCTAAAGCTTTCGGCGCTGACTTCAACGAAACCGTTGATTTCCTCGAAGATACCCACAGATTAAGATTTGATCGACCAGTTATGTTTCCAGGCGTAATAGGCGGGCACTGTTTGATTCCGAATGCTGAATTACTTCTGGACTGTTATGATTCGGAGTTTCTGCGGTTAATTTTGAAATCTAATGAGAAACGTAAAGAAGAAATTAAAGACAAAACCATCAGGGCAGAAGCAGAAAAAGTAGCAGCACGAGCAGTAGCCTTAGAGCAAGACCTGACAAAGAGCAAAAGAGCAGGTGAATGTGAGTAGCCCTAATTTCATGAAGGCGTTCAAGTTTATATATTTGCACTTTAGTATAAAATCAGTTTTTGCGAGGGTTCCAAAGTGAAGAAAATCGAGACTGCCGTCATACTAGTTGGGGGCGCAGGTTTAAGGATGCGACCTTTTACCGAAGATATGCCCAAATGCATGGTTCCAATTAAAGGAAAACCGTTAATCCACTGGACCGTATCATGGCTTAAAAGCAACGGTCTCAAACATTTAGTAATGGGTGTCGCTTACCACAAAGAAGTGGTCATAGATTATTTGAAAAACAACTCGCAGGGATTGAAAATAGATTTTAGCGAACACACAGTTGAAGGAGAAACCGGGGAAGGATTCCGCCTAGCAATAACCCGATTTGTCAAAGACAGTGATTTTTTGGCCATGAACGGCGATGAAGTTACCAGTTTAAACTTGGAACGCCTAGAAGAGTTACATTTAAAAAATAAACCTGTGGCAACAGTATCTGTTGCGCCTCTGCGTTCACCTTTCGGTATACTTGAACTTGAAGACGATGACGTTGTTTCTTTCAAGGAGAAGCCTTTGGTTGAAAATATGTTTGTCAGTATCGGTGTGTATGTCTTCAACCAAAAAATTCTCGGTTACATTCCCGAAAATGGATCCATCGAAAAAACGGTCTTTCCATTACTTGCAAAGAATAGGGCTTTGAAAGCATGCAGGCTCAAACCAGAAGAGTTATGGTTAACTATTAATAGCGTTAAAGACCTATCTGTTGCAGAAAAAGAATTCGCCAAACTAGGGAGAGTCCAAGAATGACCCGAGCGTTAATAACTGGAATTATGGGTTTCATTGGCAGTCACTTAGCTCAGAAACTCGTCAATGAAAAAATTGAAGTCTATGGTGTCGTTAGAAGAGTAGCTAGCCGAAACATGGATGTAATTCACAATTTATTGCCCGACATCACATTAATTTCAGGCGATATTTCGGATTACGTTTCTATTCGCAACGCCGTTAAGACAGCTAATCCTGATGTTATTTTTCATTTAGCAGCCCTTTCACCAGTGCGCGATTCATTCGAACGTCCTTTTGAATACCAACAAGCCAATTACATCGGAACAATGAACATTGCGCATTCGCTGCTTGAGCTTCAAGATCCTCAAACTAGAAAACTAATAGCGGCATCGACAGCTGAGGTATACGGTATACAGCCGAATGAACCGTTAAAAGAGTCCCTTCCTTTGCATCCTTCCAGCCCCTATGCAGTGAGTAAGGCTGCAGGTGATCTATACTTACAAATGATGTTTAATTCTTTCAATTTAAACGGGACAATATTGCGTCCAACAAACTCGTATGGACGGAAATTTGACACCAGCTTCATGGTGGAGTATCTAGTAACTCAAATGTTAAAGGGGCAAAAAGTGTACATTGGCTCTCCAGATTCAATAAGGGATTACATGTACGTTGACGACCACGTCAATGGTTATTTATTATCAATGAAAAACAAAAATGCTAATGGTCAAGTTTACAATGTCGGAACAGGAGATGGGGTAAGCAACAAGGAACTTGCCATTATGATCGCCGATAAGGTTGGATTTGACAAAAAGAACCTTGTCTTAGGTTCATATCCACCAGGCTACCCCTATAGACCGCTAATTTCCGACCAATCATCAATAGTTATGGATGCAACGAAAATTCGCAAAGAACTCGGCTGGAAACCCACAGTATCTATTGCTGAAGGAATTGACAAAGTAATTTCCTATTTCAAAAAAAGCCAAGAGAAATAGACGGCTCAAAAACCCAATACAATGGAGTTTATTCTTTTTTCAGCTTCCAACGGAGTTATTTTACTTCTAACTCCACCTTTTATTTGAAGAAGCAAACTTTTAAGGGCTAAATAACGCTCTTAGCGTAATTGGAATGCAGAACTTATGAAGATCGCTATGATCAACACTCCACTGGTGGGTCGCGGTGGTGGGCAAAGGCAAATACTGAAGTTAGCTTCTGAGCTTCAAAAGTTCGGGCATGAAGTGGAGATATTTACAAGTGCAGTAAATCAAGAAAAATGTTATCGTGAAATAATAGAAAAACTTACAGTAAACGTGATTCCGCATCCACTTGAAAAGACAATACCTAAATTTTTTATTCCTTCCGAAATATATCAAAAAGATGATAACGTCGGAGAAACAGCTGGCTCTTCTTCTTTACGAGCTTGGATGCGTAGAGCGATGGGTCGACAATTCTATACAATTCCATATGAGCTTCCGTCCATGATCAACATTGGCAAAAAAATTCCGAAAGGCTTCGACTTAATCAATAATCATAATTTTCCCTCTGAATGGGCAGCTTTTGTCGCCAAAAAAAGACTGAATGTTCCCATTGTGTGGATGTGCAATGAACCGCCAATTTGGTTTTTCAATTCCGAATCTAGAAAAGGTTTACGTAGAATTAATGGGCCCATTTATGAAATATTTGATAAGATTGCTTCAGACTACATTGATGAGTTTTTAGTTTTGTCAAAAATTGCTCAAGGTTATGTTGACATCGCTTACCATAGATCTTCACTGATTGTTAGAAGTGGAGTTGATGTTGAGCTTTTTCATAACGCTTCAGGAAAAGACGTCAGAGAGAAATATGGATTGGACGACGATTTTGTTTTGTTGCAGGTCGGCAACTTCCAGCTTAGTAAGGGTCAGGCTGATTCTATAAAGGCGCTTTATCAACTTTCTAAGAAGTATGATCGAGTCAAGTTGATCCTTGACGGTGGCGGTCCAAAAGAACAGTTAGTAAAATTAAGTGAAAAGCTTGGTATTAGAAACAAAGTGTTATTTCTCCATAGTAATGATGACGAAGAGCTTTCAGAGGTTTACGCTGCTTGTGATGTGTTTCTTTTTCCCCAACAGATAACCTGGGGTTTAGCCGTTATAGAGGCAATGGCGGCAAAAAAACCAGTTATCGTTTCAAACAAATGTGGCGCGTCAGAAATTATTCAATCCAATGAGAACGGCTTAATTTTTGATCAATCAAAGCCGGAGGAAATAGTTGAAAAAGTAAAACTGTTATTGGATAATGCAGATTTGCGAAAAAAACTTGGAGAACGCGCGTACGAATACGTCAAGAGTAATTTGTCATGGGAAAAATATGCCCGGACAATGGAAAAGATCTTTGAAGAGTCAGTTTTGGCTTTCAAACAGAATAATCGACAATCATAGTGTTAACCTTTCAAAGAATGTATTTTTCCTCTATTTTTGCCCTGATTGCATAAATAGCCAATCATCTTAAGATAAGGCAGTTGAAATCCTCGCTTGGGAATGGAATGATTGGCAAAGTAGATTTAGTTATGTGGACTAAAAACGGTGCCAAAACTCTACCTATAGTCCTACAAAGAATAAATGAAGTAATTCCTAAAGAATTCGTAAATAAAAAAATAATAGTCGACGACGCAAGCAATGATGGCACACCAAAAATCGCGTCGTCTTTTGGCTGGTCAGTTATCCCAAACAAAGGCCACGGAATAAGCGATGGCGCAAATACAGCTTTAGAACAAGTCTCATCGGATTTCTTTGTAAGCTTCGAGCAAGACCTGTTGTTAGCATCTGATTGGTGGCAGAAAATTCCTTCACTGCTTGAAAACTCCAGTGTTACCGCTGCTTCTGGGATGCGTTTTGCAGATAAGCCCCTTGGCGTTAAAAAAATGCAGGAGTATGTGGGTAAAAAATATCGCGGAGAGGCAAACTTAGCTTCTTGGCTAAAGTCCAGAGACATGTCTGCTTTCACTCTCGGCAAAACCTTAGATAATACGATTTACAAAACAAAAATAATCCGGGCGCTGGGCGGTTTTCCGAAGCTGCGAGTAAACGCTGGTGTTGAAACCACTTTGGCCTACAAAATTGATGGTGCCGGCTACAAATGGATCGTTGATTATAATGTGCAATCAGTCCATTTGCGAAATAGTTTGAAACAAGAACTGAATCATCAATATTGGTATGGAACACAGCTGTATGAAATATGGCGAAAAATAGGCGAAGAAACAAATAAGCCCCCGCCTGTAACAAAACTTGGTGTTATCCGCCGATTTATTTTGTCCCCTTTTACAGGGTTATTTATGGCAGTCCAGACTCGTGAGCCTACAGTTCTATACATGCATCCATTAATTCGGTTTTATTACATGAAAGGTCTCTTGCAGGCGACTAAAGTTCAAAAATCGACAACATAGTTCTTTTCATTTTTGTCTGACTAGAGAAGCATTTTTTAACTGATTTCTTAGAATAGTCCCAAGATGGACGAGCTATTAGGGTTGCACAATGAAACTGACTGTATTTTTTCATGCTTATCTTCCATTTCACGAAACCAAAGACAATGGACAAATTACTCTGGGCTTAAACGAAGCAGGAATTGAAACACAACTTTTAACGCTCTCCAAAAAAGAATTATCCGGCTATCACCCAAATTTTCCTATAATTCAAATTAGTCAAAATGAGCTTAACAATGAAAATTTTTGGCTAGAGAACAATTCAGACGTAGTCTTGGCTTACACTTGGCTTCATGAAGCTTACAATCCTATGATAGAAAAAATCAAATCCGCCGGCAAAAAAATTATTGTCAAAGCGGATAGTGATGGAAGAATTGGTTATCCATGGCTTCCATCTCATCTGAGCACACCTTTATCTGAGGAATTTACTTTTGAACATACAGTTGAACACGTTTGGCAGCGACTTCCATTCAAGTTTCTGCATCGACGGGCTTTAAGAATTGCTCAAGAAAGAATTAGGCAAATAGAACTTTGTGATGCAGTAATTATTGAAAGTCCCGATGCACTTTCCAATCTAAACTATTTTCTTGCATTTTGGGGGAGGCAGGACTTGATCAAAAAAACATTTTTTGTCCCGGACACTGTGTCACCAACATTTGTCGAGGCTGAAATTGGTGCCAAGAAAGATATTGTGGTATCTTTTGGTAGGTTGGACGATTTCAAACAAAAAAATACTTTTGCTATGGTTAGTTCTATCGTCGAATTTTTAGAAAAAAGGCCAAAGTTTGTCTCAATAATTTTTGGAAATGGCAAAGAATTAGTTAATGATTTAACTCAAAATATTCCCAAGGAATTTGATGACAGATTGCAAGTTCTTGGGTTTATTGAAATGGACAGAATTAAACAAATATTGTCGACCGCCAAAATGATTTTTATTCCTTCAAGATGGGAAAGCTTCGGTATCGCAGCAGCTGAATCTCTTTGTATGGGCTGTTCAGTAGTTGCAACTCCGATTGAGAGTTTTCGATATCTCACTATGCAGGGATTTTCAGGAAGTCTTTCAGCAAATTGCCGAAAAGACTCACTTTTGGCAGCTTTAATTCAAGATGAATCAAAGTGGGAACGAGGTTATTATGAACCACAAAAAATCGCGGGTTTCTGGAGAAGCCGACTTAATAGAAAAACTGTTGCGCAAAACATTCTCGACATCGTTCAGAAACTGTAAAGGGTTGAAACGAAAATTTTTATAGTTAAAGCTGTGAACATGCAAAATTTCCAAAAGACTTTAACAGTGCAAGACAAACGTCTCTATGAGAAGTGGAGCTTCACAATAATTGACTACTGAACAAGGTATACGGATTAGGTTGGATGTGGATTACCCTTATCCATCACGGGCCAAAAGTTTCGCGTACCTAGCTCTTAGAATCAAGAAAAAAAGTCGAAATTACCTTAAAAACGCAAAAATCATTGCTCGAATGGTTAACGAATCTCAAAGGCAAGTTATGGCTTACTGGTTTTTTACTCCTTACACAATTCCAGACAAAAAACTTCTCGGTTTGCTCCACCTAGACCGGCATGAGGTTGCCTTGCACGTTGCAACTGAACCCTACAGAGAATGGAAAGTTTTGGAAAATAAAACCCAACGAATAGTAAAGTACTTCACAATTCACGGAACGTCACGCATAATTGCCCAGTTATTATGGGGCCGAAAGATAGGACAAAAACAAGCCAAAATTCCAAATGATTTTCCGTTAAAATCATTCCACGATTATAAAACCTACAGTATAGATGCTGGACGCTACAAATTTGGTTTAGAACACATGAAGCTTGAATCAGAAAATTTGATTAAAGAAAATGTTGTCTTAGAAATTCATCCCGAATGGCTCTTCAGCAAAGGAACAATAAACCCCAGAGGGCCCTACTATGATCTCTTGAAATATATTTTAGATGTAGACCACGAACTTGAAACTTTACAGACAAAAAAGAAGATTTCAGTAAAAATAGTTCACGACATTCAAGAGTACGAAAAAAATATTGCTCCCTCCGACGTTTTCATCGAAAAGTTGCATGAAAGAGATAAAGACATTTTTACTTTTGTGGAAAGAAAATGGTGCTACCAAATACCTAATCCGCCTATCACCTGGATAAAAACAGATGATAATGTTGCTCTACTTGAGATAAAAGATTATGCGACTTGGTGGAGTAACATCGGAAAGAAAACTCGCAATATGATTCGTCGAGCAGAAAAATCTGCCATAACCGCAACTGTTGTTGAACCGACCGAGAAGTTTGCCGTAGGAGTCTCAAAAATTTACAACGAAACCCCGATCAGGCAAGAAAGAGCTTTTTCGCATTATGGAGAGCCACTCGAAGCAGTCATACGAAACATTACCACTGCTCAAAGATCAACATTTGTCGGCGCATATCTGCAAGAAGAACTTGTTGGATTTATACAAATTCTTTATGGAGACAACATAGCTGTAGTTGCGCAGATTCTTTCGTTGCAGAAACACTGGGACAAATCAGTTAACAACGCTCTTCTAGCCAAAGCCGTTGAAGTCTGTGCCTCCAAAGGTGAGCGGTGGCTCATGTATGGACGAGTGGGAAACCATCCTTCACTTGACAAATTTAAAGACAGCAATGGTTTCATCAAGTTCCCAATAACACGCTATTATGTACCCATAACTGGAAAAGGCCGAATAGCCATCAAATTAGGGTTGCATCAAGACCTCAAAGATGCAATCCCCCAACCTCTCAAGTATTCCCTCATTCCTCTCCTTAACTGGGCGAGTAGGAACAAAGCACGATTGAAACCTCGCAAAATAACCTAATTAACTTAGCATGACTAGAACTGCTTTTTACTTCATTCGCGAAATTGTTTGCTGAAAAATGTTTTCCATAGACTTGGCGTAGTTTTTCCATGAGAGATTGGTTGCCACGTATTCAAACGCGTTTCTTCCAATACTGCGCCTCAGCTGTGGATCGTTTATTAGCAGTTCCACTTTTTTTGCCATCTGCTCGGGTTTTGCGTGTTCTACTATCATCCCGTTTACGTTATCCTCTATGATTTCAGAAGCACCGCATGCGTTGGAGACTATAACTGGTTTCGAAGCAGCCATTGCTTCTATGACAGCTAGCCCCCACGTTATTTGTGGAGGAAAAACAAAAGCGTCGCAAGCTGCATACACCTTCAATAGTTCTTCGTCGCTTTTTGAATGCAAGAAAAACACTTTCTCTTTTAGACCCAATTTTTCAATTAATTTGATCAAGTTTTCTCGAGGACCTGAACCATCAAAAATAAGCTTCACATTATCATGCTGCTTAGACAAAAAGTGAAGTGCCATTATAGAGTCACCTGGCCGTTTTATAGGAGCTAAATTACAAACTGAAAGAAGAACAAAATCATTTTCTAGTCCATACTTTTTTCTTATTTCATTTCCGGAAACATTTTTGAATTTCTCAAGATCAACGCCTGTTCTTACCACTTTTGCTGGTCTGTTATAGATGTTTTTGACAAGTTTTTCAGCAACATGTGACAGAACGGTTATCTCGTCAATGTATCTTACAGAGGTCTTGTCCCACAACTCAAAAAGCGGCCAGGTAAGCTTTTTTCTTATTCCTCTTCCAGGAGCAAAGTAAAACCAAGATGGAGGTTCGTTGCACATCCAAACTATTGGTGCTTTCAGGCTTTTCTTGGCTTCAAAAGCCGCCCATTCAGTTGGGGCATTATGATTATTAATTATATCGAATCCTTTGGGTATCGACTTTCCAAGCCTAAGCATAGACGGCAAACCAAGCGCGTAAAACTGATTCACTGCGATTCTACGGAGAGGGTTTCGGTTATCTGAAATTTCGCCAATTTTGCTCGTGGAAGAAGTTGAAATGCTATTTCTTCTTAAAGGAATAAAGCGATTTTGGGCAGTTTCTCTTATATTTACTTGTCGCATTAATTCTGGATAGCACTCTTCTCTGTTAACCATTGGTGTGAAAAGTTCAACCTCGTTTCCGAGTTTTTGAAGTTCAATAGCCAACATCAAAACTTGCCGTTCAGCACCCCCGCGCCCCCATAAAGGTGTGTGAATTAATGCAATTTTCATAGGTACAGGCGCCCAGATTAGCTTGAACCTATTTAATCAGTACTTTATATATCTAACTTGCTTTCACGAAAATAAGACAGAACTCAAAATTGATGGTTTTGTCTAAAGCAGCAGGGCTGATAAAAGCTGGTTTAGTTCTTCCCTATTTTTGATGCTCCGAAAAATAGCTTTTCCACTTGAATAAAGCCTAAAAGAGGTATCTTGAAATGTCAATTCAAAAATTATTCCAGCTATTTTATTTTTAACTTGCGCCTTTTTTATAATATTGGCAATGGCTTCATCCTTCTTGTCAAATTTGAAGACAACTATGACGTCTTTTTCTGCGCCGCATGTTCCCTCAACTCGAGCTATATAATCGTCTAAAGTAGCCATTAGAGTTGCCCCATTTCATTTAGAACTTCAACAAAACGGTCAATTTCTTCTTTTGTATTGTAAATGTAAAAGCTTGCTCTGTCAGTTGATTGTAGCTTTAGAACTTCCTCGTGAAGTGGCTGAGCACAGTGATAACCACTTCGAATCATTATGCCATAGTTATCGCAGATTAGCGCCACATCATGCGAAGACAAACCTTTAACGCTGAAGGGTATGATGCCGCATTTCTTGGAAATGTCACCGGAGCCGTAAATGGTTACTTTGCTGCATTCTTGCATGCGTTCGACCGCGTACTTAGTTAATTCTTTCTCGTGGCTTAGCACTTGGTCCATGCCAATTGCTTCAAGATATTTCACTGCTTCAGCTAAACAAACTGCTCCACAAATGTCTGGTGTGCCTGCCTCAAATTTCCATGGTAAATCATTCCACGTTATGCTGCAGCCTGAGTTAGGGGTGAAAGAGACTTCTTTTATCATTTCTCCTCCTCCTTGGAACGGTGGCATCTTTTGAAGAACCTCTTTTTTGCCGTAAAGTACTCCGATTCCTGTGGGGCCAAGCATTTTGTGGCCTGAAAAAGCAAGAAAATCTGCATCTAAATCTTGAACATCCACATTCATGTGTGGCACAGACTGCGCTCCATCTATAAGCATTAAAGTGCCATTGTCATGGGCAGCTTTTGTGATTCGTTTGACATCATTGATTATGCCTGTGACATTTGACACATGGCTTAAGCAGGCGATTTTTGTTTTGTTGGAAAATTGTTTTTCAAAATCGTCGTAATCTAATGTTCCGTCAGCGTTTACTTTCGCATACTTAATTTTGAAACCCTTTATTTTAGAGGTGATTTCCCAAGGCACTATGTTGCTGTGATGCTCCATCAGTGAGACAAGAACCTCGTCACCCTTACATAAATTGTTTAGTCCCCAAGAATAAGCGACAAGGTTGATAGCTTCTGTAGTGCCGCGGACAAAAACAACTTCTTCCCATTCTTTGGCGTTCACGAATTTTGCAATTTTTATTCTTGCGTTCTCATACAGGTCTGTTGCTTCTAATGATAGTGTGTGGATTGCTCTATGTACGTTGGCGTTATTGTTTTCGTAAAAACTGGTGATAGCGTCGATTACCTGCTGTGGCTTCTGGGTGGTTGCGGCGTTATCAAAGTAAATTAGAGGATTATCGTTTACTTTACGTTTTAATATTGGAAAATCGTTGCGGAGCGCTTGAATATCCACGATTACTTCTCTGCCTTTTTATCTGCCTCTACTTTCATTCTTTTGGATAAGGTCTTTGCCAACTCTTCTTCTTCAAGCGCTTGCTTTTCTTCAAAAGTATGTTCTGCCGGCATCCAACTAGGTGTTGCCGCGCCTTTCTCCTTGAAGTATTGTCTTATAGCTCGTTTCAGGGCACCGACTGCAAGAACTCCACAGTGAAATTTGACGCTTGGTAAACCCCCAATTTCCTCAGTTACTCTTTTCCAAGTTATGTCATTCCATGCTTGCTCAAGACTTAAGCACTTAATCATTTCTGTAACTATACTTGAGGTGGCAATGTTAGCAGCGCAACCATAACTTTCAAAACTTGCCTTTTCAATAATGTCTTTGTCGCTTATTTTCAGGTAGAAAGTTATCATGTCTCCGCAAGCTGGGTTCCCAGCAACTGCTACGACTGTGGCATCTTCCATTTTTCCCAAGTTCTTGGGGTTTCTAAATAAATCCATGACTTTTGGATTGTAGGGCAAAGGTATACGTGACATACTAATGAACTCCTGTTGAGCCAACTATCCCTCTAATACGATTGACAGCTGTTGGTAAGACTTTGAGAACGTAAGCTATATCCTCTTCTGTTAAGTAACGTGTTGTTTTCATAAGAATACTGCCATGTGCTTCCTCAAATATGCGTCCGATTGCAATAAGAACATGGCTTGGCTGGAGTAGTCTACGGCTGCATGCACTTCCGCTAGAAATATAGACGCCGTTGAGGCTTAATTCAATGGTTAATGCTTCTCCTTCAGCTCGCAGAATGCTAACATTTGCGTTGTCAGGAGAACGTTTGTCACCTTTTGGACCGTTAAAACGCAAGTCATCAAGCTCACCAAATATACCGTCAACAAGTTTATCGCGTAACATCCGCATTTTGGTGGTGTTTGCTTCGAAATTTTGGAATGCGAGTTCTGATGCTTTTGTGAAACCAACTATTAATGGTGTATTTTCGACTCCTGGCCAAAGTTTCTGTGTTCCAATTTGCCCTTCAAGAATACGTTCCATGTTTATACCGTCTCGCATGTACATAGCTCCCATGCCGCGGGGACCTTGAATCTTGTAACTGCTAATTGTCGCTAAGTCAACGTTTAGGTTTTGAACATTTAGAGGGATTCTGCCATAAGCGTCAGAAGCATCAGTGTGAAAAAGTGTTTGAGGGTTTTTAGCTTTAACAATGTCAACTGCTTCCTTAATCGGTTGCACTGTTCCAATTTCATTGTTCACGGAAGAAACACTGACAAGAATGGTTTCGTTGTCGACTGCTTCTTTAAGTTTTTCAAGATTGATGAAGCCTTCTTGGTTTACTGGAATTTTAGTCGTTGTAAAACCGAATTTCTGCATCATCTCAGCAACTTGCAAAACGTTGATGGGTTCGATTTCGGATATTACGATTTTTTTGCCTTTGCTTTTTTGTGCAAAGCATGTTCCCATTATTGCTAGGTTGTTGGCTTCTGTTTCGCCTGGAGTGAATGTTATTTCTTCGAGGATTTTTGCGCCTAGGGTTTTGCTGATTTTTTGGAAGCAATTTATTATGACTTCAAAGGCTTCCCAGCCTGGTTTATGCGTAAGTGTGGGGTTGCCGACAGCTTTTTTGTTAAAATATGGCAGCATCTCGTCAACTACTTCTTGGGGAACTATGCTGGAGTTTTCGTTGTCTAAGTAAACTTCGTGTATTATGCCTTCATGCAGTTTAAGAAGTTCTTTTACGTTTTCAACCATACAGTATCCTACCTATGTAAAGGGATGAGATAACTCGTCACTTTGCTAATATCACATCAAGTAGAAAAATGTAGCTGAAAAAACACTTTTGATACGACTAATTCTATTAATTAGCTTGTTCAATAACTCATAAATTAACAGTTTGTGGCGATTCAATTTGAAGATTGCAGAGTTGCCTGTTCCAGAAACCGTCAAGGACGTATTGCTTAACTTGGGGATTGCTGAGTTGTTTCCTCCTCAGGAAGACACCATACGGGCAGGAGTGCTTGAAGGTCAAAACATAGTTTTAGCGAGCCCAACAGCGTCGGGTAAAACGTTGATTGCGGAACTCTGCGGTCTCAAACATGTGCTCGAAAAAAATGGCAAAGTGCTTTATCTTGCTCCACTGCGCGCTTTAGCAAGCGAGAAATTCGAGGATTTTAGAAAATACACATCTATTCGAAAGAAGGATGGTCGAAAAATTTCAGTTGGTGTAAGCACAGGTGACTTTGACACTGCCGACAATTGGCTTGAACGCTACGACATAATAGTAACCACCAACGAGAAAGCCGATTCGCTTCTTCGGCACCGTGCCAAATGGATGGATGAAATCTCGCTTGTAGTGGCAGATGAGGTTCATCTTTTAAATGACGCAGGGCGTGGTCCAACTCTTGAGGTTGTGTTAGCTAGGCTTCTGCAGGTGAATCCTCACCTTCAAGTTTTAGCTTTGAGCGCAACTATTGGTAACGTTGACGAAATTGCTGGATGGATAAACGCTAAATATATTGTTACAGAATGGCGCCCCGTTAGCCTTAAGGAAGGTGTTGTTTTAAACGATGAAATACAATACAAAGATGGCTCCGCAAGGAAAATAGAGAAAAAAACACATATTCCTACAGTTAATTTAGTTTTAAACACAATTAAAGGCGGCGGACAAGCACTTGTTTTTGCTTCAACACGGAAGAACGCGGTTTCAGCCGCTAAAACCATTGCGCAACACACAGGCGATGCCTTATCCAAGCCTATGAAAAGAACATTAGAGCATGAGGCAGCCAAAATCATTTCCGCAGGCGAGCGCACCCAAATCAGCGAAACCCTTGCCCAATTTGTCCAATGTGGTGCGGCTTTTCACCATGCGGGCTTAGCAGGAGCACATCGTAAAATAATCGAGGACGCGTTTAAAGAGGGAAAAATAAAGGTCTTAACTGCAACTCCCACATTGGCGTTTGGAGTAAATCTTCCCGCGCGTACGGTTATTATTCAAGATTACAGGCGTTTTGAACCAGGTTATGGCAATTATCCAATAAGCGTACTTGAGTATAAGCAAATGGCTGGTAGAGCAGGGCGTCCAAAATACGACAAAGTGGGCGAATCAATCCTAATCGCCAAAACCTCAGACGAAGCCGATTATCTAATGGAAGGCTATATTATGGCTAAGCCTGAGCGAATTTGGTCTAGACTGGGTGTCGAAAAAATCATCCGGGGACACGTCTTGTCTACAGTGGCTTCAGATTTTGCGCACTCGGAAAATGGCATTTATGAGTTTTTCGGAAAGACTTTCTATGCTTATCAATATGATGTAAAAGCTATCAAGGGTATCATCGCTAAAATCCTTAAGTGGCTTTACGAAGAGGAAATGATTGATGTTGATGGAGACGACATTTTTGCAACAAAGTTTGGGAAAAGGGTAAGTGAACTCTATATTGATCCTCTTTCTGCGGTCGTAATACGCGATGCCCTAAGAAACAAGCCTGCTAAACTGACAGATTTCGGGGTGTTCCATTTGATCTCTCATACGCCGGACATGGGGCCAGTAATGAGACCTTACGCGCGCGAATGTGATGTTCTGGCGGTTCAATTGGAACAGCATCGGGACGAGCTATTTGTTGATGCTCCAAACGAGTGGGATGATCATTTAACATATGAGCAGTTTCTTGGAGAAATCAAAACTTCATTGGTAATGAAAAGTTGGATTGAAGAAGTTAGCGAAGAAAAACTCATAGAACAATATAATGTTCAACCAGGCGATTTGTACAGAACTATTGAAAATGCAAAATGGCTGCTTCATGCAACTGATGAGATTGCACCGCTTTTCAAAGCAAAAGAAATCTTACCCTTAACTAACGAGTTAATTGAACGAGTATCTAAAGGGATAAAACGAGAACTTCTACCCATTGTACATTTAGAAGGGGTAGGAAGAGTTCGTGGCCGCATAATTTTCAACGCAGGATATCACACTATCGAAGATATAAAACACGCATCAATCGAAGAATTAACTAATTTGCCGACAGTTGGCCCAAGGTTGGCGAAGAAAATAAAGGAACAAGTTGGCGGCTTTGTAAAAAAGGACGAATGGGACAAACTGACTAGTGAGCAAGAATTTAAGCAGAAGGCCCTTGGAGACTTTTAGCTTTTAGCAAATTTTTCTGCTTGTTTAATTGCGGTGCCCAAATAATTCTTCGGGTCCAACGCTTCGTCAATTTCCTTCTCAGTTAATTTGCTGCTAACAAGTTTGTCCTTTAGAAGAATCTGCTTGAATTCTTTCTTTTCCAAAGCGCTTTGTATAGTTAGTTTCCTTAGCAACTCATGAGCTTCTTGCCTGTTCACACCTTTCTTTGCTAAGGTCATCATTACTGATTCTGACATTGCCCGTCCCTGAGTTATGCTAAGGTTCTGAATCATCCGTTCTTTATCAACTCGAAGATTTGGCACAATATTGCACATTAGGCTAAGTATGTAGTCAAGCAAGATGTTTGATTCTGGCAGAATAAATCGTTCAGCCGAAGACTGAGTTAAATCTCTCTCGTGCCAAGTAATCATATCTTCTAATGCCGGCGTGCTAAGACTTCGAACGATTCGAGCTAAGCCACAAACACGCTCGCATGTCTCCGGATTCTGTTTATGAGGCATTGTGGAGCTTCCAACTTGCTTGGATGCTTCAAAGGCTTCGAAAACTTCTGCTATTTCTGGCCTTTGCAGCTCGCGTATTTCTGTTGCAAAGTTTTCAAGCGAAGAAGCAATCATTGCGTATATACATATGAGTTCAGCGTAGCGGTCTCTTTGCACGATTTGTGTTGAAATCTCAGCCGCTTTAAGTCCAAGCTTTTTCATAACAAACTCTTGAATCATTGGTGCGTTTTCGCCTAAACCTGCCTGCGTACCTACTGCGCCGCTTATTTTGCCAACCAAAACTCTTTTTTTGCATTCCTTTAACCGTTCAATTTGCCTTTCTATTTCGTAGCCCCAAACAGCAAACTTGAAGCCCAAAGTGATCGGCAAGGCATGTTGCCCGTGAGTTCTGCCAATCATAATGGTTTCTTTGTATTGGTCAGCCTGTTTCTGCAAAATGGTTTTGAGTTCTACAAGTCTTTTTTCAATAAGTGCGGAGGCATCTTTTAGCTGGAGCGCATTCGCGGTATCGACGATGTCGTAGCTTGTTGCGCCCAAATGTACGTAGGCACCGCTTGACCCGCTGACTTCTGAAAGTGCTCGAACCAGAGATGCAATATCATGCTTTATTTCTTTTTCAATAGATTTTACTCGATCAACTTTAACGTGTTTTGTGTTTGCCATCGAAGCGATTTTTTGGGCATCTTTGTTTGGGATGTTTCCTACTTCAGCATGCGCTAAAGCTAAGGCAGCTTCAACATCAAGTAGCTTCTGAAGACGTGTTTCTTCTTCAAATATTTTTAGCATTTCTGGCGTTCCATAACGGCCAGTGTCTATGGGTAGGATTGGCAAGCTATTGTTTCCTCAAGCGAAGGTTATACTGATTAAAGATTAATGTTTTACCAATACTATTTCATTTTGTATTTGGTATTGAGGGTTTAATTATGAAAACAACTGTTGCGGTATTAGATAAAGAGGGCGATAATGTCGTTGACCGCCTTCTTGATGTTCTCAACACGCTTAGCGGAAGGCAGCCTTCACATTTTGGGTTGGTTTCGCCAAAGAAAACTGTTCTCGAGAAAAGCCCCGGCATTCTTAGCAGACAAGGCATCGAGTCTTCAACAGCCATCGGCTATGTTTCCTCAAAACCTGCTAGTGTCAAGTGGCTATGAATTTTTGCAGTTAGAAGATGCGGCACTTCTTTTTGAAGGCAGAATCTATTCGCCTATACCAAAAAATGCAGTTATGGAAGAGGTTGCCAAGAAACCGCTTCACTGCGAAGCCCTACTGCAAACGCTGATGGCGAATGCAGATGGAGATTACTCTTTTCTAATTGCTAAAGAAGGTTGGATTGGGGCAGGAAGAGACCCAGTGGGAGTTCAACCGCTCTATTATGGCGAAAACCAAAGCCATCGCCGCAGTTGCCACAAACCGAAAAGCCCTATGGCTGCTGGGCATAGAAAACCCGCAATCTTTTCCGCCAGGAAACATCGGATTTTTAAATCGCGAAGGATTCCAGTTTAAACCCGTTAAAACACTCACTTACAATGAGCCTGCTTCGATATCATTGGATGAGGCAGCAAAGAGGCTTGGGGTTCTTCTTGAAGAATCAATCAGACGGCGCACAAGTGGGCTGGAAAGAGGTTGCCGTTGCGTTTTCAGGAGGATTAGACAGCAGCTTAGTCGCTTTTTTGGCAAGCAAACTTGGAGTAAAAGTTCACCTGTTCCACGTGAGTATGGAAAATCAGCCTGAAACCGAAGAAGCAATTGAAGCATCAGAAAAACTAAATTTGCCTCTTCAAGTCGATTTATTCAAGGATTCTGACTTGAAAATACCTTACCTCAAGTCGTAGCGCTCATCGAGGAGGCTGACCCGATTAAAGCCAGCGTTGGTTTGCCGTTTTATTGGGTTGCTGAAAAAGCGGCTGAAGCACGTTTCCACGTAATGTTGGCTGGGCAAGGTGCAGATGAATTGTTCGGAGGATACCAACGCTACGTCAAAGAATACTGCAAAGATGGCGCCGAAAAAGTCCGAAAAACAATGTTTAGTGATGTAGCCAATATTTTTGAGAGTAATCTTGAACGGGACCTCAAAATCACAATTTTCCATGACGTTGAGCTGCGTTTGCCTTTTGCATCCTATGAGCTTGCCGAATTTGCTTTGACTTTACCGATTGAATGCAAAATGGAGCCAAAAGAAGACACCTTGAGGAAGCTGGTGCTGAGAAAAGTGGCATTAAACGTTGGCTTGCCAAGCGTGCTGGTGGATAAACCCAAGAAAGCAGTTCAGTACTCAACAGGCATCAACGACGCCATAAAACGGGTAGCAAAAAAACAAGACAAAACAGTCAACCAATACATAAACGAGTTACTTGAAAAATCCAAAAGCTAAATCATTACCAATGCTGTCTTCAATTCTTTTCAATCTCGTCTAATTGAATAAAATCGTAAAATTTGCTACTTGACCAACAGTTAGTAGACGAGCGGGGAGGGATTTGGCTTCGACGACGTGCACCGTTGCACCGGTTCAACCAATAATCGTTTTGTTTACCCGTATGTAGCTCTTAGAGTTTTTCTAAAGTTTCCAAAATTTTCCTGTAACTCTCAACATTACATCGCCAACCCAGAGAAACCATATCGTTAACCGCTTGCTTAGCCTTCGCTTTTGAAATTATCTCTTCACAAACCGCTCGCATCAAAATGTAAGAGGAACCCGCATAATCAATGCCGTAAACCTTCGCGGTCTTCCTACCTACTTCATCATCCATCACTGCAATTCCTGTATGCTCATGGGCAAGCGCCAAAACTTCTGCGTCAGCTAAATGAAGACCGTGAGTTTCTGACAATCGGGTTAGGAATAGCTTGTTCGTAGGGTTGCAAACTCTAAAAACTCCACTAGCAAATAATCTATCTAAAACTATTGCGTCAGGAATGCCTTTGTTTTTGCCTTCATCAACAACTTCTCTTTTGACCGAAGGTGATGTTAACTTTTCAACTTGTAATTCTTTGAAGATTCGGCCTAGTCCAACTTTTGTTAGGTAAATCAAAGGGGTGGAATCGAAAACTAACGGTTTCACTTACGCTTCGCCGCTGATGCTTCCCTAAACTCTTTTTCTATTTCCTCAGGTTCAAGTCTGACCCATTCAATACTGCGTTGCTTAATAAGGTCAGCAAATTCCCAGAGCGAAAGCTTGGTCATCTCTGCAGCCTTAGCAAAAGTGATCTTTCCCTTCTGCAGAAGATCAAGAGCAGTTTGTTTGCGCCATTCGGCGAGACCTATTTCGAGGAGGTTCCTCACAACTGTTGCTTTATCAACTTTTTCTTCCTTAACGATTTCGCTGATTTCTTGTTCTACTTCTGAAGGTACTCTTACTGCTAAAGGTTTAAGCGTCATCACTACCACGTATACAATAGATATCGAATGCATACATAAGTGCCTTTTGGCTAAAAACACCCGATTTAGAAATATTCACTTTCATCTTTCCGTTTCTGCTGATCTTCAAACACTTATCTTACCTCGCCGTTTAACTTTCATTTTGCGCTTGCCAGACAAGCATTATTTTATCAATGCAGTGAACGTTAGCTTGCCAAGCGTGCCTGTGGACAAACGCACGAAAGCAGTTCAATACTCCACAGGCATCAGCGATGCCATAAAATGAGTAACAAAAAAACAGAACAAAACTGCCAACCAATACATAAACCAGTTACTATAAACATCTAAAAGCTAAATCATAACAAATCAATGTGATTTCAAATCTTCAGATTATATCTCTAATTGATGAAAATAAATTCGCAAGATTTGTTAGATGTATAACTGTTTTATTAGCGGGGGAAATGATTTGAACCCTCGACCACCAACTTAGGAGGTTCGTGCTCACATCATTCTTATATATTGCTTGTATACATTTTAATCATTGTGTATACGGGGTGAAATTGTGACAGAAGTGCTATCTGTAAGGATCAAGAAAAGCTTGAAGCTTGAGGCTGAAAAGCTAGGAGTCGACTTAAAACTGGCTGTAGAGAAAACCCTTGAGGAACTCGTAGCCGAAAAGAAAACAAATGCACAAAAAATCGCAAAAGAACTCAGAGACCTCATGGACGTTAAACCTGAAGAGTGGATCGATGATGTCAGAACGACAAGGAAAGAGATGTAAGTATCTCATAGATACCTCCGCACTTTATCCGATGCTTATATCATCCATTCCCTTCAACGTTGATGAATGCGCGGTGAGTTCACTTACCGAATACGAAGTTGGGAATGTGCTTTGGCGGGAAAACAAACAAGGAAAGCTCAAGAATCCTAGAAGAGTTGCCTCAATTTTTTCTGAAGCAATAGCCCCACTACAGAAGATGGCAATTGATTCCCTCGCAGATGTTTTGGCAATTGCTATAGAACGGAACCTCACTTTCTACGATGCTTCCTACGCCTACATTGCTGAAAAACAAAAAGTGAAGTTGGTAACACAGGACACAGATTTGCTAAAGAAGTGCAAGGTCGCAATTCCAATAGACAAAATGGAATAATTCAAAAATGGCGAAGATGCATATGGCGGACGGGGAGGAATTTGAACCCTCGACCCCCAACCTAGGAGGCTGTTGCTTCTGCAGTTTGGTTAGTCTTGGGCGGAAAGGTTTTTACGCTGTGCCTACTTCTATAGTGTGCATTTAGTATGTGCGTGGTGCGATGTGCATGAGTAACATTACAGTAAGAGTTCCAGAAGAGCTAAAAGGGCGCATGAAGCGCTGCAAAAATGTAAACTGGAGCGATGTTGCAAGAAAAGCGTTTGAAGATGCCGCACGCAGAGAAGAGATGCAATTCGCCGTAGAGGCAATTAAAAACCTTCGATTGGAAAGCAAAGCTGATTGGAATGGCGCCAAGGAGATAAGAAAATGGCGAGACGCCGCGAAATAGTATTAGATTCTTCAGTAGTTGTTAAATGGTTTAGCAAAGAAACAAAATCAGATGAAGCACTAAAACTCTTAGATTCATACATCCAAGGTACAGCAGAGTTGGTAATATCAGAAATTCTAATTTGTGAAGTTGGTAACGCTTTAAGATACAAACCAGACTATGATACTGCGAAATGGAAAATCGCCCTTGCTCAACTTTTCAACCTCAGCATGAACGTGATTCATCTGGACGAAAACCTCACCAATAGAACAGGCGAAATAGCATACGAAACAAAAATAACGTTTTATGATGCTCTCCCAGTTGCCATTGCAGAAAACAAAAAAACAATCTGCATTACAGCGGATGAAGAAACACAATATAAAAAACTCAAGCCAAAAGGTTACCCAATCGAGCTTCTATAAACATAGCGGGACGGATAGCGGTGACCCTTGGATCCGCATATTTAAGCCAAGTATAGATTTCTGTTACTCTCAATTTGACTTTTCGATATCCAAAGTCGCAACATACTCCAGATTCTTGGGTGGCTTTTTATCTTTTGAACTGTCGAAGACGAATTTAGTTTTCCAATCCTTGTGTTCTGCAGCAAGTTGCAAATGGCAAAGGGCAATACCCATATTGACCGGATAGTAGCTCCCGCCTACAATAGTTCTAAGAAAGTTAGGCTTGGAGGAATAGGCATGAATTGCATTTATGTTACCGGTAAAATACCAGTTTTGTAAGTTTACCGCTGATGGAGCAAGACGCGCTGGTTCTAACAATTCATCGGCGCCCTCCATGTTTGTTATTTCCGTAAGAGATTTTCTTTTGAACTCCGAAGCACTGGTCCTGTATAGTGTTTCCTTTGAATTTCCGAACGACATCAAAATAATGAATTCCAGATTTGAAGAGTCTGTTAAGTCTTTGGTTGGTTGAGGAATGCCCAACCAGCAACTGCCTAATCCAGTCGCTGAAAAATAAAGGTCCATTTGCTGAAGCATAAAACCGATGTTGACTTTGTAGGCGTCCTTGGCTTCGGAGAATGCTGCAATAAAGTGAGGCGCTTTATTCCCAAGTTTTCTGGTTACCTGATTGGGCGAAATAATCTTGAACTCTGTCTTTATCCCTGGTAACAAAGGCTTTAAGGACTGCAAATTTCTTGAAATCTCTTCGAGACGATTTGAGTCAATCGGCGTTGAGTCATAATCCCTAATTGATTTTCTTTTAAAGATTGCTTCGTAAAGAGCATTCTTATCCATTTTCTTGCACATCCAGCGAATTCTGATTATTACTTCTGAGCTGAGATCTTAAAACTTATTGTGTGAGCTATTGAAGCATTCCGCCGAATGAGAGACGAAATGGAGAATTTGGTAACCAAGTATTTCATCAACCCACAGACACTTGCGACAAAAACCGTTCATATATTGACTGGTGTTTGAATTGTTCGCTTGCACCCTAAAAACGGCTGTAGAATGCGAGGGTTCAAACGCTCGATAGAATAATAACGACAATAGTGGGTTAAAATCAAAAAATAATGTTCTTTTTGGTTTTAATTGTTAAAATTGGCTTCTGGCGGGCGGGGAGGGATTTGAACCCTCGACCCCCAACTTAGGAGGCTGGGGCTCTTTTTGCTCCTCTCTGACAAAATCACATGGACTACTAGAGTTTTTAATTGCTAATATGTTCGGAAAAACTCGTATTTTAGCTGACCCGCAATTAATTCAAGCGAACAACTCTATGTTTTTCAATCGACTTTAATACTCCTCGTCAGAGAAATTGTTGAAGTCATAGCGACTTGCATGAGGTTTGCTGTGTTCAAGAAAGAAGACAGCTTTTCCTGACGGTGGAATGTGTTTTAATTTCCAAGCAGCCAGAGCTAGAGCGATTACGCAATCGTCATGGTATCCTTCGGGTGCTCCATATTGCACATTTCGACTCGGTGTTGTTTTGTAACCATATAGCTTAAGTTCGTTAATTAATTCTGGAATATTTGGTATTGAAATTTGTTCGTTTTCAATCATCATGCTTAGGTTCTCGATAAGCTCTTTCTTGGAGGCGTTGGTGAATTTGTATCCTTCCACTCGAACGTTTTCTCGGTAAAGTTCATCACAGACGGGGTCTCCGACGCCTGAGCTGTCAATAAGCAAACTGGCATTATATCGCTGTGCAAGTTGAACAATGCGTTTACGTTGAAACACCCAATCTATTTGGCTAAACCTGTCGAAAGCGCATAAGTGCCCGTTTTGGTCCAAAACAGCGAGTACTGTGAAGTCTTCAAGTTTTGCTAGGTCGCATCCCATAACATAATGAATTTTGCTTTCGAAAGGTTGAAGGTTACCTTTGACTATGCGGTCTACTCCTCGGAAAACTGAACCGATATCTTCCAAAAACTCGGCTAAAACTTCTTGTCGATAAGCTAATTCAGGCATATCCCTTGCGAAGGAAGCAATTTCTTTCGGATCCAAATATGGGTTGTTGACACTTGGGAAACTCCAACTCTTATAGTCACTCTGTGAAGGATCTTGTCCTCGAGTCCATAGTCGAAAATACCAGTTATGTCCACGCGGTGTGCCTGTGAAGAAAGCGATTCCTTTCTGGTCCATCAACGATGGTCTCAATGCAAGATTCCAAGCTTCCTCACTGATTTGAGCGCCTTCATCTACCCAGAGAACCTTTACACCTTGGCTTCGAAGTGAATCTGGATTATCTGCGCTCTTAAACCAAATGTTTCGGTCGCCCTTGAGAATAACATGTCGATCGGCGCGCAACACCTTTTCGACAAGATAAGATGGACAGTAGTTGAAGAATTCACTCCATTGCCGCTGTGTATGCCAATAAGTAGGCGCTACAGCGAAGCCCACTATTCCTTCTTTTTCCATTCCTTCACCTTGTTCCCACATTTGGCGGATGAACTCGTTGGCTCCTGCAATGGTTTTGCCCCAGCGGCGTCCACAGTTAAGCACTCGAAATCGCGCTGGGTGATAGTGAAATTCAATTTGCCCTGGGTGAGGCTTGTATCTTATTAGTATTGTTTTTTGCAAACTTCTGGGTCTTCCCACTTTATGTGTATTTCATTCAATTGAGCTGAGTTCTCCAACTTGGCGCCTGTTAGCTCAGCTACATCAACGTTTATTTGCCGTAAAAGATTCAAAGCGGCTACACGGGCATGATCAGATTTAGCCTGCATGTAGGCGACTAAGGTTTTTCGATAAAGTTGCTCATGTCTATTAAGAATCTTCAGTATTGATTCTTTTGTGTTCTCAAGTATGGGCTGCCAGCTGCTTCTTGTTTCAAAATCAGCATAAACTGCACGTGGAGTAACACCATACTTTGCACTTAATTGATTCACAATTTCTGAAGTCTGCAAGCCGTTTCCTTCAAGCTTCAACAGTTCCAAGCGTCTCTCAAGGGTTCTTTCATTCATATTTTGGCACCTTTAACAAGACCTATCGTCATTTTCATCTACTATTTGATGAATGGAGTAGCATGTTTTCTGAGGAATATATTGAAGAGAAACTGTTAGTCGTTTTCTGCTATTCGATTTTGTCAGGCCCAGGTTTATTCTATTGTCTTCTCTTCCACCATGAGTTGCATGGCCAATTCGCTTGATTTTCCAGTTTGTAAGATTTCCACGAATTAGTTGAGGATTACTAGTAACCAGAAAAAAAGGCAAATTCAACTGCGAAGTATAGAGCTCTGCGATAAAGTTCAGTAGCCTCTTTCCAATGCCTAATCCTTGGTAGTCTGGCAAGACAACTAGACGGCTTACGCGAAAGTAATTTGCTTTCATTTTAGTGTGAACTACGGCGATGAATGCTATTGGTTGATCATTGTAGATTGCTTCATAGCATCGGGCAGTTAGAGGTAGAGAACCGTTTAGATAGTGATACTGCCGAAACATCTTCCATGCGGAAGTGCCGCACCGACAAACTTGGAGTTCAACGGGCGGCCGACATCTTTTTTTCGGCTAAACTCCATTGTGTCAGTGCAGAATACCCAATCTGGATCAAGCCAATCGACAACATCGAAATGACAAGTTACTGCGATGAACTTCTTGTCTTTCTCGCGCCTAACCGCTTTACTAATGGCGCAAGAAGCGATTTTTGCAACTTCACGATCAACAACCGATGTGAACTCATCAAAAACAACAATTTTCTGCGGGAGACTTAGAGCTCGGGCAAGGTCAACCCGCATCTTCTCACCTTGACTAAGGCAACTATAGGGTTTGAGCCAATCTGGAGGCGACGCGAAGCCAACACTGCAGAGAAGACGCGTTACTTCGCAGGTCTCCAAGTTTTCATGAAAATCGTCCAGAATACATTTTCGTGAATAATTGAAACCCGTAAGGTAGGCATTTGGAAATAAGTGTTTTGCTATGCTTGATTTGCCGGAACCACTTCGCCCAACAATGACACCGATCTGCCAATCATCATCTTCTATTGGCAATGATCCTTTGAAATGCTTCTGCAACTTGACATCATCTAACGTGAAGCTGCCGACTACACTTTGAGCGCGGAAACTTTCTGGTTTAATCCAGCTATTGACAAAATCAAAATCCAAATCGTACCCTCCTAAAGATTTAGAACCCTGATTTTGTAGCCTTCATTTTTGAGTTTCTCAAAAAAGGTCTGCTGCTCGGTCTCATCTTTGCAGTCTATGATCAGCTCATAGCTGTTTGGTATTATGCTTGAATTTTCATGTTCGGCATCAAGGTTTTCAGGCAGCTTTTCTCCAACGGATTTCAATAGTGCTTTCAGGCAATCTTTCTCGCCAGCTTCAATTATCCGCAAATACTCGGCAGCGTCAAGATCCTTACTATGTTTGCCTTTGAGTTTGTTTAGAATTTGCCTAAGCATTCTTCTGTCAACGTCAGAAACAGGCAGCCGAAGAACTGGAGCAAAAAACTCATTGTGCTCCTTGCAGACTTGTGCTCGTTGCTCACCATCAGCGAAAACGCCGTCTTTGTTGGTTATGATTGGGTAGGTCCAGCCGTACTTTTCGAGGCTGTGCCAAACTTGCTCTTTCTGTTTGATTGTCATTCTGTTTGGGTTGTTTTCGTCACTTTTCAGAAGCTGAAGATCTTCAAGCAGGGGCAAGTAAGCATCTGGAACATTTATGGTTGTTTTCTTTTCTGCCAATTTTACACCAATACTTAAGAAGCTTGATGTTTGGTATAGACTTCAGTGGTGTCTGATTTGGGTACCAATGGGCACGGAGCTCAAAAATTTGATGTTTACGAAAAAGCGGTTTTAGATGTGCTCACTTCTGGACCTAAGCAGAAGAAATGGCTTGTAGAGCAATTATGTCCAAAAATTATGTCGATAAGAAAACTGCAGGGAACCATCAACGATTTAGAAGATGCTGCACAAATTAAGAAAGTCGACAAGAGAATTAACCGGCGAATAACCATTTGGTACGCCTTGCCTGAACATGAGTATCTCTTGAACGTTGATGAAGGAAGAATGCTCTCGGCGATGGAACGTTTGAAAAAACTCCTATTTCGTCCAGGAACAGTCGATGAGCTTGCGGTTGAAACTGGTGTAACGCCTGCAATGGCTGAGAAATTAGCTTACAAGTTAGCAGCGCAAGCTGGATGGTTCAATCCGTCACCTGAACATATTGCTTACGCACGAGAAAAACTTGGGGAAATTTTGGTGTGCGCAGCAAGAATTAAACAAAACGTGTCTGACGCCGACTTGAACCAGATTTACTGTGATGACCCAGAAACTGTAGTAGAGGCAAAACGGTTTTTGAAGGAACATCCTGAAATGATTCCCAGTCTTCAACCGGACAAGTGCTTTCATCCAGTGTCTTGGTGTCTATCCTGGCCGGATGAAGCTCTAAAATATCTGGGAACCCCCCACAAACCAAAAACTCGCCTCGTTCCCGGCGCTGCCGCTATTATGGGTAAACGTTAAACAACTTCGACCATTTTTCATAGAACTACAAAATTAGGGAATGAACAAACGATTAGAAAATAAGTGGGGCAGCACATTGCGGAAAAAAGGTTTGGTATTAGAGCGCTTGCAAGTTTTATTGTTGAAGCATGGAAAGAACTGAAAATATTCCAGATTATGTTTTCTTTTTACTCATCCATTCTGCTTCTGTGTGTGATGAGATGACATATGGAAGAGAGACACAATTGCAAGAATTGTTTTTTCAGCCGTTGTTCTTTTATCCTTATTCTCTAAAGTTAGCGCTTCTTTCGATGCTTAAGAACGACTGTAACAAATATTGCAGAAATAATGAGTGCTATAATTGTTATAAGGACTATTGGTACTGAAAACTTTGAACCCTGGTCAACACTCGGAAATGTTACTATCAAATCACCAGGTAATGGCTTAGAATATTCTGAGTGCACTTGAATGGCAAGCATATCTTCTGAATTTTCTTTCGTGACAGTGTAATTCAAGGGAGTCCATTTGGCCTCAGGTTGAGCGGTGAAAACTTTGAAATTTGTTGCGTTTGTTTCCAAGCGTATTGTGAAGTAAGCTGTGGAATTGTTGCTTTGTGGAGATAAGTATGGGCTGATGTTTAGATCATAGAGAAATAAGCAGCTTCCATTAATGATTTCGATAGGATGTTCATAGTGGATTTTGAGATCAAACGAATCTGAAACATTGCTCACATAAGTGTAGATCATCCACCAGTCTCCTATTGCTGTACGATGGGTCGCACTTGGAAGAATCGCAGTGTAATTTGTCCAACTAAACTCTTTATCTCCTAAGGTTACATGAATGTTGGTTGATCCAGGAGGCATGGGGTAAACCATCGGAAAAATTCCGCTAGAACCAAAATCTGATGGGTTCATGATATAAATTGGGTATTCTCCATCAATTTTAGCCCATAGTTTGCCGTTGATGCTTGTGATTGTATAATTGATGTATTCCAATGGCATGGCGACTATTTCTTGTTGAGATGTTGAAGTAGGTGTTAGAATGGATGGCAAATTTGGAACTGAGGTAGGCGCGGAAGTTGTTTCAGTTGTTGTAAAGTGAATTGTTTCAGATTCTACAGTCATGTTATAAGAATAGAAAGGAGGAATCGAAGAATCCATATCCCCACCCCTAGTTGGACACCACTGGTTTAGAGCATAAACAATTACCTTCAAACTATGTTCCCCGTTTGATAGCCCTTTAAGGCTCGCTGAAAAATTGGAAACTACTGGTAACAAGTCTTGTGGAATTGGATTGATGAGTTTCGCTTCAAAAAGTGAATATGTGATTCCATCTAAGATGTAATGAACATAAGCTATTCCACTCCAATAATAAATGTTTGGATTTCCTGCTTCACCCCATGATGCTGGTTTAATTACCGTTAAGTTTAGTGGAACGAAATCGCCAGTGTATATATAATCGTTAATCGGAGATTGTATAGCTAATGCGGGTTGATCCATATTAGGTTCTGTAGGCGCCCAAACAGCATTACCTTCAGTATTATGAATGAACTGACCTGCAAACAAAATCAAGAGAGCGAAAATGGCAATCGTGGTTACCGATTTTGCTTTCAAATCAATCTGCTCTTCTACGTTCGTGCAGAATAGTTCTTGCACCAAATAAATAAATTCTTTTTCGTCAAACTTTCTTGACTAGACTGCTTCACGGTGTTTTTTGGAGTAAACCAATAAACCAGCAATCACAGCTAATGCAATTGCAACAGAAACAGCAATCGGCATTATTGGAATTTGAGTTTGTTCAATAGGTGATGGAGCTGGAGTAAGCGCTATAGCAGAAATGTCGATTTGTTGAGTAAGTGGATAATTGTCAACGTTGTTTTGGTCAATCACATAACTGGCATTCCAGATTCCTGAATGATTGATTTCACTTGAGCCAGGATACTTTAATTTGTAATCGCTCCAATAGTTGCCGCCTGAAATAGAACCGTTATCCCAAGTATTCAAAGATACCCTATAAGGATACGAACCGATGCCCTCGTCTTTGAATTGAAGAGAGTTATTGACAATATTGTTGTGATAAATTATGTTGTAAGAGCTATTATAAAGACCGAAGGCGATGCTGGAGCAATTTGTGATGTTATTTCCAACTACAAAATTATCAGAGGTTTCTGCAAGGAAGACTCCAACCATATTGTTGATTATGTTATTTTCGATTATTTGACTTGAGTTACCACCTTGAATAGAAATAGCCCATGTTTCCGAAAATGGCAAAGATGCACCCGTTTCTGTAATCGTGTTATTGATAATATTTACTCCTGAAGAATCAGCTATGGACATACCCTGAAAGCTTTTTGTAATTCTTAGGTTCCTTGCAGTTACATTGGAAACATTCAATATGTAAATTGTAGCCTGTGATATTGTGTATCCGTTACCATCCAGAACCATATTGCTCCTATTGACCACTATGCTCTCATTAATGTTGCTTGTCAGAGAATATCGACTGCCCGATTGCAGAATAGGTGCTAATGAAGGAGTTACGCTACCGTCAACATTTATGGTAATATCGCCTTGAAATTGAGCCTTAGTAAATCCAACACAAAATACACATGTAACAATCAGAACCAAGAAAATGAGAACAAGCGCCAGTGTGGCGTTCTTACTCATGCTCTGTCCTTCTTATGAGTTTTTTTGTGGTAGACCACACTCCAGTTACTGCTATTAGGCTAATCAGGAACAGAATTGTCCATGGTGAGAACTCTGGAATTGAAGGCGAAGGAGTCGGTGTGATAGAGTTGTTGGTTGAAGAATCTGTATTTGTATCAGTTAGCAAGTTATTGGAGTTGGCAACTGTGAAATTGACATTTGCATAAGCATACACTTCGTATCTTTGTAAACTGGGGTTTTGTAGGATTCCCAAATATTGCCATCCATAGTAAACTGTTAGGTTGTGAGCTCCTACAGAGAGTTGGGGTAATAATACATTTGCGAAAGCTGTTGTTTTGTACCAATACCAGTCAGGGAAGCCTGATGTATCCACTGATTTATTTGTGAAACTGTTGACACTCTTGACGGTTCCGCCATCTAGGCTGTATCCAACATTGCCAAATTGCCCAAACATTCCAATGGCTATGACTGAAAAACTTAGTTGAATTTGACTTCGCGAATAACTTTGGTTTTGGGGGGAAAAAATTTTGACGTTTGTTCCGCTATCTCCAACTGAGCAAATTATGACTGGACCTAAAGTGGGAACATCAGGCGGCGTCGGATATGGTGCTCCACTAGACGGTGGAATATAGTTAGGTATTGCCGAAGGAGTAACAGTTGCAACTTGAGTCGAAATTGGAATTGTCGAGAGGGTATTTTGGTTCAAAGCGTAAACGCTATGATCTTGAGATCCTATGTAAACATAGTCGTTACTTACTGCTGGTGCCGAGTGGATGTAAGAGCCAGTGAGGAAGCTCCAGATAAAACCGCCGTCTGAAGCGTCTAAAGCGTAGACTTTGTAGTCCCAAGATCCACAATAGACCACGTTGTTGGTAACTGCTGGGTAGGAATAGATTACCCCTTCTGTGCTGTAACTCCAGATTTTCGCTCCGGTAGAAGCATTTAAGGCGTAAATGTTGTGGTCTCCTGACCCGATGTAGACGATGCCGTTAGTGACTGCTGGAGATGAAAAGACTGTGCCGCCAGTTTTGTAACTCCAAACCAATGAACCGGATGAAGCATCAAATGCGTATACGCTGTGGTCAAAAGACCCAACGTAAACTATTCCATTAGTTACAGCTGGAGAAGAAAAAACTCTCCCGCCTGTGGAGGAATTCCAGATTTTTACTCCATTTGTTGCATTTAACGCGTATAGGTTATGATCATCCGAACCAATGTAGACAACATTATTCACTATTGTCGGGGAAGATTCGATGCTATTGCTTGTAGTGTATTTCCAAAGCAGGTTTCCGCTGTCTGCGTTGAAAGCATAGAGGTTATTGTCCATGGAACCGATAAAGACAACTCCATCATCATATGCAGGGGAGGAAAGAAAGCCCGTATTAGTGGCGTACATCCAAAGTTTGACGCCGTTAGTTGCATTAAGAACGTAGAAGTCTCCATCGCCCGATCCTATGTACAATATGCCGTTGGCCACCGCAGCTGAGGATGAGATGCTAGTGCTTGTAGAATAATTCCAAATCTGCAGACCAGTTGTCTGGTTCACTGCGTATATTCGACAATCTCCGGAGCCAAAATAAACAACTCCATCCACAACGGCGGGAGCAGAATCAACAAAGGAACCAGTAGTGTACTTCCAAGCTTGAGTTGGTAAGGTAGACGTTCCTGTTTCAACGCTGGTGTGGCTTGGATTTGAACCAAACGTTGCCCAGTCAGCCCTGGCGTATGGGGTGAAGGCTGGACATATCAGGAAAACTGCGATTGCCACTAAGACAATTTTCTTCATTTTTTAGGCTCCGTCAAACCTTAATTGCATCTTAAAGCCTGATTGTTACCTTAAATTTCATATTGATAAAAGGATTTTTGTATAGATTTCTGGACTAAGCAGTGATTTTTTAGTGCAGATTTCTTGACTACGCTGCTCTGCGGTGTTTCTTGAAGTAAACCAACAACCCAGTCCCATACCCAGAAAACTGCAACTTGAAAAATTTTAAAACTGAGAAATAACTACCTACGAATTTGTCCAAACTGGTTTTACGGTCCAATTTGAAACAATGCCTTCGTGAAAAATAGCTAAATCAACATTCGTAGCCTGTCCACCAAATAAATTTGTAAGTTCCATGGAACTTGCTCCAAAACGATTCGAAACATAAGCGCTAATCTCAGCATCAGTTCCAAACCATCCTCCGCCTACTGGCAAAGTCATGTTCACTAACAATGAGCCATCAGTGGCGTAAGCAACCACATACAATCCAGCATTATGCGCCATTGCTTTTCCAGTATTATTAACTGACCCCGTAACGTAAAGAAAATTGTATTCCAGTAGAGGATTGTGCGTGTCCCTAATAGCCAATGCTGTAACAAGATTTGCAATTTTTAAATCCGTTATTTGACCGGTCAGATTAGTTATTTGGCTGCTCATATCTGCAACTTGACTGGTTAGATTTGTTACTTCATTTTTTAGCGATTCTATTTTAGATTTGTCGTTATTTACTAACATGCTATAGTAAAATACTGTTCCAGCAAATGCAATTAAGAGTACAACAATTATCAAAGCCGAATATGCTTTCTTGAAGCTCACCATGATTTGGAATTGGAAGTCTCTTAATATAAAAGAGTTATCGTCAAACTTTCTTGACTAAACCGCTCTGGTTGTATTTTTTGAAGTGAACCAACAAACTAACCGCCGCTATTAGACTAAGCAACACTGGAATTGTAAATGATGGAGCCTCTGGAACGGTAGGTGATGGAAGGGGAGCGGGTAATGAAGGCGCGGTTTTTGCCAAGTAGTAAGTAGTTTCTAAAAAAGTATTTCCTATGTTCCATGAGCCAGATATCATAAAGCCTCCATCACTGGTTTCAATAAGCCAACTCACAGAGAAGCTGCCACCTAAACTATACATGGAAAACCCTATCGCAGTATTGTTGTTGGTTTGGCTCCACTGCACTTTTCCAGCAGGGTCGGTCTTGGCAAGCCAAACAAGATTTGAAGGATAATTACTTTGACCAGGCAGCGTTCCTGCAAAAGCAATGCCGCCATCGTTTGCCTGAATCAAAGCGGCTATACTTGATCCATCTGGACCGTATGTGCTATTCCATTGTACGATTCCTTTGGAGTTAGTTTTAATTAGTGAAACAATGCCGTCGCTCGCATTCGAAGTGTATGTCCTGCCGCCCAGAACATAACCTCCATCGGTAGTTTGGATAAAAGAGTTAATGAATCCAGGAGCTCCATAAACTGACGCGCCTAGTTGATAGTTTTGCTTCCATTGTAAGCCCCCAGAGGGATTAACCTTGAATAATATATTGTCACTAGTTAGAAGAGCGTATCCTCCGTCAGTAGTTTGCTCGAAGGAGAGTAAATTCTGGTTTTCAACGTTTGGTTTGAAAACATTATCTTGATAGGATTTTTGCCACTGCTCCTTACCTTTAGAGTCAGTTTTAACAAGAGAATAATCGCCAGCTAAGGCGTATCCTTCATCACCAGTTTGTATCATAAAAGATACTCCGTTGAGTTCGGAGTATGTTTTATTCCATTTGATGTTTCCTAAGCTATCAGTCCTGAACAAAATAGCAACTGTACTAGAGGCATACGCCATCTCGCTGCTTGGAAAAGAAGCTTCCGTGCCTGCAATTGCGTATCCCCTATCTTTAGTCTGCACTAAGCCTGCTATGCTTTCAAGGTTGTAAGTCAAGTTCCCGCTAACAACGGTGAAGGTTTGATTCCATTCAACATTGCCCAGCGAGTCCGTTTTCACAAGCCATCCAATAGGAACTGAATACTTATGGGCGCCAATAATTCCAGCAATGGCAAATCCACTATCGGTTGTTTGAATAACTCGATTTGCATAATCTGCGGAGTAGTTTGCAACGTATTGTTGGACCCATTGTATATTCGGTGGAGTTTCGTCATCTGCAACAGAAGATTCGATGGGCATTATTGATTGCGTCAAGGATGGGTGCATTTGGAAACTATGGAACAATGTATTATCTGAATTTGCATTCGCTGCAATCCCATTGGTTGGAAGAGAAGAAAACAAAATCACAACAACTATAACAGCTGGAACTAATGTTATCTTGTTCATTTGAACATAGGTTTTTCAGGCAATAGATAAAAGGATTCTCGTAAAGATCTCTTGACTCGAATTAGTCAAAGTTTGTTTACTTAGACGAATACTCTTAGACACAATTCTAAGCTGAGATTGCCAGGTTTCAAAGCTAACTGCCTAACTAAAATGAATCACTAAAATCTTTAAGCGCGATTAAAGACCTGTCAAGAAAGTTTTCAATGGGCAAGAAACTTGATTTGACAGCAATTTTTAATCTCTTGTAGGTTTAGGTTTTATTTTTATTCTGGTTCACGCCATTTTCCTCACAAATTCTTTATATCATAGTTTAACCTTAGTAAATTTGTAGTACTTTGAAGTTGATGTTGAACTATGGATTCACAAGTAACCCGTAAAGGGCAGGTAACCGTTCCTGTTGAATTAAGACGAAAATATTGCATAAGTCAAGGTGTGAAAGTACTCTTCGAAGACTCTCCATCAGGGATTGTCCTTAAGGTTATCCCTCGGTTTCAAGATTTAATCGGCGCCGACGCTGACAAAGTGGACCTGGACCAAACGCTGAAAAAATTAGACAAGATGCGCTCAGAAGATAGATACTGATGAAAATTGTATTAGATACTCGGTTCTTCATCGCTAGTCTTGAAAGCAAAAATGCTGAGTTCAGAAAATGGTCAAAGTCGATGCTTGACTATCTTGAAAGAAAAGAAAATTTTGGCATGGTCCCTTCTATAGTGATCCTTGAGCTGTACAAAATTCAATTGGAAACTTTTGGTAAAGATGTTGCGGAAATTAGAATTAATTCTGTTCTCGAATTAAGGTTAGAAGTTGTAAATCTTGATACCTCTATCGCCAAAGAGGCTGCGAAACTGCGATGCAAATATGCAGAGTTGCCAACCGCTGATGCAATCATAGCAGCCACAGCAATCAAAATGTCGGCAGACTGCGTTCTAACAGATGATAAGCACATAAATCAAATTAGAGAAACAAAAACAAAGTGGATTTAGAAAAAAGAACACGATTGTGGCCCAGAACAGATCACATGAGTTTCTGTTACTTTCTCTTCCTCTTCAAAAACTGCAGCTTTCTTTTTGTGAAATTTCTGCGGTTTTATGAAGAAGCAGAGAAACGTGTAGAAGCATGCAACTTCTACTAAATCTTCTCTTTCTTTTTGGTGACATAAAAAATTAGACCGCCAAAGGCTGTAAGTGCGACTATGATGGCGCCTAATATCAAAAGTTGGTATTGTCCTAAAGCAACCGGGTTAAGCTGTGATCGATCAATAGAGTTTATAATTACACGGTGGGTGCTGTGATGATAGTTGAACGTTATTATCCAGTAACTACCGTTTGAGTTCACTAAAGAAGGAATTTGGGTTTCGTCCATAAAAACCTCAAGGTTGCCATTTGGCATCAATATTTTAGCTATCGTAACTTTTGCATAGCCTGCTGTCCCAGTGGGTCCGCTTAAGGTGAAGCTTAGATGGGAATTTGTTGAGTTGAAGGTGAGGTCGGTAACGGTACTATTGGAGTCTATTGAGAAGTAATTAGTTGAGGTTGTCTCTGTGGATGTGTTGTTGTCGGTTGATGTCGGTGTCGGGGCTTGTGTAGGCGTGTTTGTGGTGACTGGGTAGGTGAGAGGTGCTGATGGGTTGGGGTAGGCTAATGGGTTGGCTTGGGTTAAGCATGGGATGCAAGTTATTGTTCCCAAGTTTGAATCGAACGTGTGATCGTATACTGTTTGGGCGATTGCCATCGGGTCAGTTGTTCCCCACCAGTTGTAGGTTGCTGTGAGGTTCATGCTACAGTAAGAGTAAATGTTGTATTTGCTGCTGTTGAGGATGTTGTTACCCCTAATTATTGGAGGCGTTGGAATAGGGGTATAGATACCTGAGTTGAAGTTGGAAAGTAGAAGGCCAACTACGTTGTTAACTAGGGTGTTGTTTTCTACAAAGGCAGTTGAATCAACCATCATGCCGTACCGAGAGCAGTTAGCGATAAAGTTGTTTTCGATTGTTGCCTCTTCCCCGCCTCCCCAACTGATGCCATCGAGACCGCAGGTGATTGTGTTGTCTGTTATGACGGCGTTAAGCTGTGTCCCGTAGGAACCTGGTCCACCCATGATTGCTGTGCAAAGCGATGATGGAATGTATGAGGAACCGTTGGTAGTTCCTCCCTCAACACCCGTCACAACGTTTTGGGAAATTACAGGTGACCCCGCGGGGATGTAAATGCAGCCTCTAACAGTGTTATTTAGGATTAGAGGGGACTGTACGCTTTCGTTGCCCCAAATTTGGCCCACAACATTGTTGTTGATGATTTGTGGGGAACCGCCCCATGGATAGATGCCACATATTATAGTATTGTCGTTTATTTTTGCTGAGCAACAGATCGTGAATGAATAAAGACTTATTTTTGCGCACTCAATTATGCAGCCTGAACCTGTCGTCTGGTTCCAGCCTAGACTGCATGAGTCTAAAATGAGGCTTCCGGCCCCGATGAATTGGATGTTATCAGCCTTTGACCCGGTTGCATTGAGGGCTCCATCTATCTGCAGGTTGTTGTCTTGGGCGATGTCTACGGTTACGCCGGGTTGGATGGTTAAGGTGGCGCCGCTGCTAACAATGACGGATGAAATAAGCATGTATGGGCTGTTTGCTTTGTTCCAAGTTGTATCTGAGCTTATTATTTGGCTGCTAACGGTTGTTCCGCTTTGAGCAAATCCAAAAGGCATAGAGCCGAATATTATTAGACTTGAAAAAGCCATTATGACAATCATAACTATGGCAAAAATTTTACTCTTGCTACCCATGCTTGGTATTAGAAAGAGTTTACGATAAAAGGCTTCTCGTAAAGGTCTCTTGACTGAGGTTAGTCAATGTTTGTTTACTTGGCTAAAAATAATGTGGATTATGCAATTTGAAAAGGTCTACAAACGGTTGACCCTAAATTGTTTATTGGTTTTGATCACTACCAACCCATTCAGAATCAATGTCAAGGCAAAAATGAGTAAAGGTATGTTGGTGTATGTTAAGGTGTCTCCAAAGTTTATTGTGAAGGAACTTACCCATAAGCTGTAATGTGAACTTATTGTATGTCCATTTGTCATGTTATGCCATGCAAAATCATCCAGTCCTATGTAGGAAATTATTAGGAGAATGTTTAGCAAAATGGTGATGGGTACTTTCAGCCAGGCATTTCTCGGGTTTTCATTGACCTCTGCTTTTGTTTTTGTAAATCATTATAGACATATACGCGATATTTACAAAAGACGATGTTATAAAAAACATTAAAGGCGTATTTTGGAAAAAGAAAGTGCCCGTTCTAGACATGAAAATGGTATTAATCAAGAAGTTGTATGTTGAATAATATCCGCTAAATGAAAATATGCCTACTATGTTGAACCAGGCGAAAGCGTCAAACGATATGTAGAGAACAAGCAATAGGCCATTAAGAAAGATAGTCCCTTTGAACCAATCGTTTAGTTCATCTTTTTTCAGGAAAGTTTTCTTTATAGTGTTTGTTAAAGCGGTAAAGCTCAAGGCAATGAGTGAGATACCTGTCACAATACAAACTAGACTTGCGAAGTAAAGCATAAATGCAGAAAACAAGTTGTAAGGTTCCATTTCTGGCTGTAATGCCCATTGCAAAAATAGGGCTCCAAATATTGTTAGAACTGTTCCTGATGTTAAGATATTAGCATTAATTTTCGGTCGTGTCAATTGCATTGGTTCTCTTTTTCCTATGCTGTTTACCTTTGAATAAAAGCTATTCGTAAGGTCTCTTGACTGGGGTTATTCAAAGTTTATTGACTGTGCTTTTGCGGGAGGGAATTTTATCTAAGTTTGTGAAGAAAGGACTGTAGTCAGAACACAACATCTATCAAGAATTTTGAATTAGTTGAGTAGGTGAAGTTGGGAAAGATTAATTTTGGTACATTGTGGAACAAGATGTTATGACCGAGGCGGATAGGTTTGCTCGATGGCGTGAATTCTTAAAAGACCCAATCAGGCAAAAGATACTTTTAAAGTTAGGTCAGCACGACAAACTAAGTTTTGATGAATTAATGAAAGACGTAAAAATTGATGACCAAATGCAACTCTACAATGAATTAAAGATTTTGCGTGACCTAGTTACAAAAGCAAAAGCTGAGAATTATCAATTTCAACAAGAAGTTGGTTCGGAAGACATTAGCGACAGGTACATGCTTACTGAAGAAGGACATGATGTTCTTGATTGGATGATAGCTTTCCCAGTGCTCGCCGATGGAAAACTCAAACCACGAGGTGGCATGTTCGAGGTTTTGTTAATCATATTTGTTATGATTGTCATGACAATAGTAATTTACTTTGTTTTGCTAGCGTTAGGCTTTCATTTGGACACTAGGTGATAATTATTATCAATAGCTACTATTTTTTAGAATTGATAAGTTTAATTTCGTAAAATCGTATTCGTAAAATCTCCTGGCTTGATTTTAGTCAAGGTTCTAAGTGGGCTGCGGCTTTTGGTTTAAGCTTCTTGAATGACTTTTCGCTGTGTCGTACTTCAATTTGGCCGGTCACCTATTTTGAGTTCTAAATCATTGGCCGCCAAACCGCGAAGAAGATATGGCGCAAATTTTTTGTTCGTTCAAAATACGCAAAAACACGTCAAGTATGCGCAAGATCACGTCAAAACAGCGCAAAACCACGTCAAATTCCTTCACAACTTTAAAAACCAAAAGCCGCCATCTCCAAGCTTTCGTCAATCCAGGCCCAATCCAAACTTCCCCCAAAATCCCAAGCGTCAAAATTGAAGAAAAAGCTTCAAAATAAAATTTAAAATTTTTCAATAAAGAAATGCAGATTTCAAAACCCAAAAGCTGAACTCGATCTAAGGAGTCAGCCTTGCTCGATCCCGTGGATACAGAGTTACTTCTCGGATATTCTTTTTCCCGCTCAAAATCATCGTTAGTCGTTCGAGCCCAATCGCCCAACCTGCATGAGGCGGCATTCCATAGTCGAAGGCTTGTAGATGGTATTTGAAGGATTCAGGGTTAAGCTCTTTTTCTTGCATCCTATTCATTAACTGGTCTTTTTGGCTGATTCTTGTGCCGCCTGAAACAAGCTCGATGTAACGCCACATCAGATCGAAGCCTTCGCAGACTTCTGGTTTGTCATCCCGGGGTTTAATGTAGAAGGCCTTTGCATGGGTCGGCCATTCAGTTATGAAGTAGAAGAATGGGTAGAGTTTGGCGAGTTCTCGGAATGCTTCGGTTGGGATGTCTTCGCCCCATGGAATCGCCACGCCTTGACCCTTAAGGTCCTCGAGAACTTGAGTATAGGTTAAACGTTTGAATGGAACCTCGGGCACTTCAAACTTATATTTTAATGCTGAAAGCTCAGCCACACATTTTTCTCTAACAGTAACGCAAGCATGATGTATAACTTGTTCCAGAAGCGTCATGACCTCTTCTGCATTAGCAAAAGCCTGCTCAATATCAACAGATGTGAACTCACTAAGGTGCCTTCGCGTATGAGATTCCTCTGCCCTGAAGAATGGGCCAACCTCAAACACTTTCTCAAAGCTCAATGTCAATTCTTCTTTGTAGAGTTGTGGGCTTTGAGCAAGGTAGGCTTTTTGATCAAAATATTTAACAGAGAAAAGTTCTGCGCCGCCTTCTGTTGCTGATGCTATAATGCGTGGCGTGTGAACTTCTAAAAATCCCTTCTCAAACAAATAGTCTCTTATTGCGTTGAGAGCGGTATGTTGAATTTTGAAAGCTGCTAACACCTTCTCCTGCGTCAGATCTAAAGCTCTCGCGTCTAAACGAGCTTCAATATTAGCAGGAGTTTTACCTGTAATGTCAATGGGCAAAGCTTCAATAGCAGTGTTTAAGATTTTGATGGCGCTTGGGATTATTTCTATGCCTCTTGGCGTCATGTTAGTTTTTTTAACTGAGCCTTTGACGGCTAAGCAGAATCTTTTCTGAAGTAAATCTGATTTAGCTAAAACTTCCGGCGCGATTCTTTTCTTAGGAATGGTAATTTGGATAGTTCCTTCGCGGTCTTGAAGTATAATGAAGCGGATGCCGCCTAAATCGCGGATTTCTTGAACCCAACCGAAAAGAGTGACTTCTTGACCGTCAAATTCAGATGTTACATTGCTAGTATAATGAGTTCTAGTCCATTCACCAAGAGAGTCCAAGTTCATGGTTTATCGCCAATCCCTAATCTGCAATTTCAACGCGTAAGGACATTTTACGTACTTTACTAGCTATTTCCTTTAAAGCCTTAACGTCAAAAGGCAACTGTGCGCCCCGTTTCCTTTTAAGGATAACTCGGGTTTCAGTTGTTCCGTCTGGAAGCCAAATAGTATTGATTGTTAGTATGCTGAAGGGTATGAACAAGTCTTCTAGGAATTTGCGATCATCAACACCATATTCTAAAACCTTAATGTTCTTGCCTGTTTCATCGCCTATCGTTTTGATGATTTTGCCGCTATAACCTAAAAGTTTCGGAACATCCCCATGTCCAACTATAATGGCTAAGGTTTTTTCAACATCAACTGCCTTATAGAAGCAGACGTTTTGCAGGGAAGGATACTTTTCTTCTAGCGAAAGTAGTAAACGGGCTATTTTCAAGTCTATGTCGCTGATTTCGCCAGACTTTACTTTAGATGAACACTTTTGGCATAATATGCCGCTTTTTAAGCAGAAACTGCATAGTTCCGTTTTCATTTTTTGTCTTTTATCCTGCAAAGTAAGGAGTAAGCGGTTTTGTGATTATCTGACTAATGTTATTTCGATTGTGCTTACATTAGTTGCTGAGGTGCCTTCTTCTTCATGTTCAAATTGGTCTGTTCCAATTCCGATGCTTTTGATTTTTACATCTGGAAGAAATCTGTGTCTGACAACTTCAGCTACGTCTATTGCTCTGCTGATGGATCTGCCCCGTGCTTTAATGCTGACTTCTTTTGCTCCGCCATGGAAGAAAGTGATGCATGCGAGTACATAGTTCATGACTGGTTTTTTGCCGATTAAGACTGCGCTGCTTTCCGTCACGCCTCGCTTCACTCCTAGTTTACTTTTTAAGTGGCTTCAGTAAAGATTTTTCTGAAAATAAATACATTGTGGTATAAGCGTTACGTTCTAGCTGAACATTTGAACATTCCTCACCGTTGTTATAGTGTATTTTTGATTATCGAATGTTGTGCCTTATCGTCAGATGTATTACTCTAACAATGCGTTTCGGCATTAAATTATTAAGCAACCTCACTATTGTAAAGGTTTAACTTAACAAATTACGACAAAAGTGACCAATTTGGAACCATTAACTAAACGTTCAATTCAACTTTTAAAAACACTATACGAAAAAGGAAAATCCACAAATACCTATACGTTAAGGATTAAACAAGATGAATTATCAAGCCAATTAGGCGTCAGCAGGCAAGCATTAAACGTTCACCTACGCAAACTAAAAAACCGCGGATACATTCGAACCGGAAGAGGATTTATCGACGTCACCGACAAAGGCTTAAACGCTCTTGGCGTATCCACAACCCCAGCCTTTATTCTTCTAAAAGTGGCGCCAATTAAACGAATTCATGTATACGACCAAATTCGTCAGCTCGCCGTTTCAAGAGCGTTCCGCATAGCTGGCGAAGTGGATGCTTTAATCATTGTTGAACGGGATAATCTAGATGAAATATTAAAAAAACTCTACAATATCGATGGAATAGAAGACACACGCTCCTATGTCACAATAGAAGAGATTCAATAATTTTTCAATTTACGAATCTATTCACAAGGCACAGAACACCAGAAGGCTAGAATGCATCGTCAACACCTTTCTCGCTGGTTTGAATGCTTTTTTTCGTTTTCAGCAAAATGTAAAGTTCAGACAAAAGGTATATTTGATACTTAACCATCAAAGACTTAGCCAAAATAGAAGGTTAACAATAAATGCCAATATTAGATCCAGTAAAAAAAGCCATAGCGCAACAGCATAGGTTGTACATGAAAATCTGCAGAGACTGCGGTTCCCGTAATGCTTCAACCGCAATAAAATGCAGAAAGTGTAAGGGTAAGAACCTGCGCTGGAAGAAACGAGAAATTGTAAAGTAACAGGTTTCTTTTATTTTGTTTCTTAGTAAAACATCTAGTTTCTCCAGATTTTAAAAAGCCCCTCTGAAGTTTCAAGTTTTTTCAGGAAATGGAGTACTTTAGGCAATCCAATTCTGATAAATCTCGGTTTCTTGATAAGTAACCTGTTGATGACGACTACAGAGCGTTAGCGAGTGTGTCCATGTTGAAAACGGTGTTTGCACAGCCGTTCTTAATCAGCGGTATAGCTTGACCTGCAAGACCTATACTATTCAAAAAAGGACCAAACATTTTGATTTCCTCTCCACAAGCAACACCTACAACGCCTTCGTAATTGGTGTTTTTCAAAATTTTAGGAATACATGAGCCACCTGGTACAATGAAAACATCGTAACCTTTTGTTGCAGCCTGTCTGGAGGACTGGTTTACTAAGCAATCTTCTGAGCAGTGAGCACAAGTGTATGATGGAATATCTGGGTTAAAAGAGGCTTTACATCGGCAGTCCAAGTATTTTCTTGAGCAGTGAGGCAGGAAAAGAGCTCTTTTCTTGGTTTGCAAGAATTTATTCCGTTCAATCATGTTAACAGCTTGGACATCAATAAAATCCTGAAGCAAAACAATTGCATCATTAATGTTAAGGCCAGTAGCCTCTTCAATTCTAAATTTAATTATGAGGTTTTGTAGCTTATCAAGTAGACTTTTATGCATGCCTTTTTGATAGCTTACTGTAGCAATTTCTGTGAAGAAAAAGCGCGGAACCTTTGACAGGTCAAAGGTAAATCTATAGGGCATGTCTTAGGATAGCTATTTCGTGCTTAAAAGAATAACTGTGCTCCTAATTGGAATCAGTAAGGTTTTTTCCCTTATTCAACCCTAAAAGTTCTCTAATGGCTGTAATTTGTTCACGCAGTTGTTTTACTTCAGCTTCCAAGTTGGTTGCCCGGGATTCTGCGTTTTCCTGGAAACTTTCAGGGTTGTTGCTTAACAAGTCCGGTTTTGTATCTAAGGTTTCTATTTTTTGATGTAAATCAGATAAGCTCAGCTTAAGATCTAACTGTATTTGCCTAAGTTTAACAACTAACTCTTCGATTTTCGGTGCATCGAGTTTTGCCCCGTCTGAGTTAACCATTAGCTGAAACCCGTCTTAAACAAAATAAAAAAAGGAATTAGATACTTATCTGGAACATTAAGCGTTCAACGAGTTCTTTGTATCTGTTCCTTATGGTAACCTCAGTGACTTGTGCAATCTCCGCGATTTCTCTCTGGGTCTTTCTCTCACCAGTCAATACGGATGCTACGTAACTTGCTGCTGCCGCGATTCCTGTTGGTCCTCTTCCTGATGTGAGTTTTAGTTCTTTTGCAGCCGCCAAGATCTTATGTGCGATTTCTTCGACTTTTCCCTGCATTGTCAACTGGTTAGAAAACTTGGTTATGTATTGGCTTGGCCTAAGCGGTGGAATTGAATAGTTTAATTCTCTGATAAGGAAACGGTAGCTTCTGCCAACTTCCTTTTTATTCACTGTTGAAGATTGAGCTATTTCGTCTAAAGTTCGAGGTAACCCGCATTGTCTGCATGCCAAGTAAATTGCTGCTGACGTAACCCCTTGAATTGATCTGCCTCGAATTAAGCGTTCTTTCACTGCTTTTCTGTAAATCACTGAGGCTGTTTCAAGAATGTTTTTTGGCAAGTTCAAGTTGTTAGAAATCTTTGTAATTTCAGACAATGCAAATGCCAAATTCCTTTCAGTAGCGTCTGAAACTCTGATACGCCTTTGCCATTTTCTAAGGCGATAAACTTGGGCTTTCTGCCCTGGTGAAAGACTTTTTCCATAAATGTCTCGGTCATGCCAATCAATTGTTGTTGACAAACCTTTGTCGTGGATTGTATAAGTTAAGGGTGCTCCAACTCTAGTGCGCTTTGATCTTTGTTCATCATCAAAGGCTCTCCATTCAGGTCCCCGATCTGCTATTTTGGCTGCTACAACAAAACCGCAGTCCATACAAACTATTTCGGCACATTCATAGTCGCGCATAAGTCGGGTGCTGCCGCATTCAGGACATGATTGGATTTTGGCAGGTTCTGTTTTTGGTGTTAGATCTATTTCTAACTTGCTGTCTCTGCTCATTCATTTTTTGCTCCGTGTCGTTTTCGAGAGAAGCAAGTAAACCGGTTTATCCAATAATTTAGCGGGTTCCCTAATTGTTGGTTTGACAACTGCATAAGGAGCGGATACTGGACCTATTATATCAAAAACTTTACCTACAACATTTAAGTTCTCATCAATAACTTCTGAGCCAATTCTGGGAGCTTGTTCAGTTTTAACAATCATGTTTTTTGATGGAGTTAACGCCCTTATTCTGCCCAGTTTCTGCAAATGCGCCATTCCCCTCTCGAAAAACATGTAGGAACTCGTAATAGCTTATTTAAAGCTTTCTAAGAGCTTTAAAAGCTGAAAGTTTAGACTGAAGTTTTGCAGCAGAAAGCTTCTTAAATAAGAAGTGTGGATAAGACTGTGCCTTAAAAGGGTGAGGCTAATATGTCTAAACCATTCTATGTAAAATATGAAGTACCGAAAGAAATCGTAGATGCAGCCTATGAAGCCCTAACGATTGCTTCTAAATCAGGAGTAGTTAGGAAAGGAACAAATGAAGCTACAAAAGCTGTTGAGCGATCCATAGCGAAACTTGTCGTTATAGCTGAAGATGTTGATCCACCGGAAGTAGTGGCTCATTTACCGCTTCTCTGCGAAGAAAGAAAAATACCATACGTGTTCGTCCCAAGCAAAGAAAAACTAGGCGCCGCAATAGGTATAGACGTTCAATGTGCCGCAGCATGCATTCTCAAAGAAGGCGAAGCCGCAGGCCTAATCAAAGAAATAGTAACACGAATTGACCAGGTTAAACGAGGAACTCAGTAATGAGTAAAGAAGCAGCTGAAGAACCGATTCCGTCAGAGGTTATTCAAGTCATAGGTCGAACTGGTGTCACTGGCGAAATCTCACAGGTTCGTGTGCGCATAATGGAAGGCAAAGATAAAGGTAGAATTATCACACGCAATGTTAAAGGACCAGTGCGAGTTCAAGATATTCTGATGCTGCGAGAAACAGAAAGAGAAGCTAAGAAAATCACAAGATAACAACATTGGAGAAAAATTGTCATGCCAAAAAACCGTAAATGTTCGTTCTGTGGTGCTGATTTCCCAGCTGGCACAGGCATGATGTTCGTCAAAAACGATGGATCAATTCTCTGGTTCGATTCTGGCAAATGCAAAAAAAGTTCCTTGCAATTCAAACGAGATGCACGTAAACTAAAGTGGACCAAGTATTTCGGCAAAGAAGAGAAAGGCAAAGGTTAAAACCGAGTTCTTTCCAAAATTTCAACCCATTTTTTCATACTTCATTTAATTTGTTATCAGACTTCTTACCGAAAGTTTATCTTCTAATCATTAACGTTGCAATTCAAGGTGTGACATTGCCAGTTTTCCGTACCAAAAAAGAAGCGTTCGAATGGTTAAGTTCGGGCAAAAAAACAATTGATGTCCGAAAGGGGGATCAATTCCGCGGAGAATTCGCTGTTTATCTCTCTGGTCGCAATGTTCTAAGAATGAAGATTGTGAAGAGGGAGACGGGTAAATTGGATGAGGTTGTTCGGTCGGATAATTACCGTTTGGTGATTCCTTCAGCTTTGTTTCTTGATGATGCTCTTGCATATCTACGTGGGCTTTATGTTGAATATAATGGCATTTTTTGCGCATATTATGTTGTTCCATTAGAGAGTTAGACCCATGATTCGTTAATTTACGAAAAGAATCAGAGTCTTGATTTAATTTGCATCATTCACGGGGAACTAGTCCGTTTTTAGTAAAAATAATCAGTAAAACGTAACGCTTATATAGAAAGCAAAGCATTGTACCTCGCCTAATTGAGGAATCAAGAATGGTTACATTTAGCGGTTGTTACACTGCACTAATAACTCCCATGACCAGTAATCGCCAAGTCGATTACGAAGGCTTGAGTCGGCTTGTAGATTTCCAAATAAAACAAGGCGCAAAAGGTATTCTTGCCGTTGGCACAACAGGCGAAAGCCCTACTTTGGACTGGCACGAACATAATAAAGTAATTGAAAAAACCCATGAATATGCAGGCGCTAGGTGCTTAACAATTGCGGGAACAGGAAGTAACTCAACTCAGGAAGCCATCGATGGCACTGAACATGCCCAGAGTTTAGGTATAAAATGTGTTCTTCTTGTAGACCCTTACTATAACGGGCCAAGTTCCATGGAAATTCGCAAAGAGTACATAGAGCCAATCGCAAGGCAGTTTCCCGAAATTCAGTTAATTCCATATATTATTCCTGGCAGGACTGGCACTCAGCTTTATCCCCAAGACCTCGCAATTCTTCATCATCAATACTCAAACGTTCGATGTGTAAAAGAGGCAACTGGCGATTTAAAAAACATGGAGTTAACTCGTAAGCTCTGCGGAGAAGACTTCGACATCCTCTCAGGCGATGATGACAAAACCTATACAATGATGATTTCGCCAGACATCGGCGCAACAGGCGTCATTTCAGTAATATCTAATGTTGTTCCAAGCGCAGTCGTGGATATGGTGCACTACCTGCTGGATGGTAATGAGGAAGCCGCTAGTGTAATCGCTCAAGCATTACAACCGCTTTTCAGTTTAGTTACCGTGAAGACTCACGAGCAAACGCCCTATGGACCAATAGCATGCAAAGCAAGAAATCCGTTAGCTTACAAAACGGTTATGAATGTGCTTGGAATGCCTTCTGGCCCATGCAGGCAACCCTTAGGAAAGATGACCCGCGCCGGTTTAGATGTAGTGCTGACGAACGTGCGGAAAGTCTATGAAACAAATCCAAAAATTCTTCAACCAGTCGCAGACTACTTTAACGTAGACTTAAAGGAAAGACTCTACAACGCGAAGTACATTGAGGGGCTTTATTATGCTTAAGTTGTGTGTTGCAGGCGCTACAGGCAGAATGGGTAACGCAATCATAGCTGAAGCAACAGCGAAAAGGCATCAAATCGTTGGTGCATTAGAAGCTCCAAACAATCCTAACATAGGCAAAACTCTGCGCGAACTCGGCATAACCAATTCTGAAACGCAAATCTTAAGTTCGAACCGACTAGATGAAGTCCTCCACGATGCAGACACCTTCATTAGCTTCACAGTGCCTGCTGCTGAATTAATTAACATACCAATAGTTGCTAACCTTGGAAAACGAATAATTTTAGGCACAACTGGATTCACACCAGAGCAAAACCATCAAGTTGTGGCTGCAATGATGGGCAAAGTTCCGGCTGTGTTCTCGCCAAACTACTCAGTAGGTGTTAACATAATGTTTAAGCTAGCTGAATCTTTGAAAGCTTTTCCTTCAGGATTTGACTTCAGCATAAACGAAATTCATCACACAGGCAAAAAGGACGCGCCAAGTGGCACCGCAAAGAAACTAGGCGAAATTGTAGCTAACGCTCGTGGGTACAGTAAAGTTGTTTCTGGAAGAGAAGGTATAAGTCCCCGTCAAGCTGGAGAACTTGAAATCACGGCATTGCGCGTTGGTGGCGTACCCGGAGTACATGATTTAATCGTTGCGGGACAATATGAGATGCTGCGAATAGAGCACACTGCATTCTCACGTAACGTGTTTGCGCAAGGTGCAGTTTTCGCGGCTGAATGGTTAAGTAAACAAAATGAGCCTAAAATATTCAGCATGGCGGATGTTTTAGGGTTATCTTAAAGCGTAAATCAACCATTAACTTTTTTATCGGCGATAACTAAGTCAAAAGAGCAGGAAGAAACAAAACATGACGATGAAACGCAAAGTTGCAATATTAGGAGCAACTGGCGCCGTTGGACAACGGTACATTCAACTCTTGCAGGGGCATCCATGGTTCCAAATTGAGGTGCTTGCTGCTTCAGAGCGGTCAGCAGGAAAAAAATATAGAGACGCTTGCAACTGGGTAATGGAGTCAAATTTGCCTAAAGAAATTGCTGAAATGCCCGTGGCAAACGCTGATGTTGAGTCAGTTGAGAAGGCAGGCGACGTTGATTTAGTTTTTTCTTCGTTGCCAGGTGATTTGGCAGGTCCAGTTGAATCTGAATTTGCAGCGCTTTTTCCAGTCTTTAGTAAAGCAAGTGCTCATCGAATGGAAAAAGATGTTCCATTAATTATTCCTGAAATAAACGCGGATCATGCTGAGTTGATAAAGGTTCAGCAGAAACTTCGCGGTTGGAAAGGCTTCATTACTACAGATCCAAATTGCAGCACCATTCAGCTTGCAATTTCTCTTAAGCCTTTGATGCAATTCGGTTTAAAGGAAATTATTGTTTCGACAATGCAGGCGCTTAGTGGAGCCGGATATCCCGGTGTTGCTTCGCTTGATATAATTGATAATGTTGTTCCTTTCATCTCCGGGGAAGAAGAGAAAATGGAAGCTGAAGCACTAAAAATACTTGGCAGTTTCAATGGCAAAATTGTGCAGAATGCTGATTTCAAGCTCAGTGCAAGCTGCAACAGAGTTCATGTTAAAGACGGACATTTGGAATCAGTTTTCATAAAACTAACTGAAGACCCATCGTTAAAGGAAATAGAAAATGCATTTGCCAACTTCCGCGGCGAACCGCAAAAACTCAAGTTGCCTTCTGCCCCAGCTCACCCGATTGTAGTTCGACATGAGGAGAATAGGCCTCAACCTCGATTTGATCGCGATACCGGTTGTGGCATGAGTGTTGTGGTCGGCAGAATACGTAAGGATCCGATAATGACTTTCAAATACATGTGTCTTGGGCACAATACTATTCGTGGCGGTGCAGGCGCAGGCGTTTTAAGCGCTGAGCTCTTTGTAGCTAAAGGTCTAGCTTGAAACGTTTATAATTGCAGTAATGCGGGTGTAAAAAGTGGTTAAATCTAGAAAGCTTCGTGACCCTTTAGAGGACCGAAAAGGCTGCTTGTTTTTTGATGGCTGTTCAGTTAAGGAATTAGCTCAAAAGTACGATACGCCATTGTACGTGATAAGCGAGAAACGCATTAGAGATAATTATAATCGGATTCAGGATGCTTTAATCCGCAATTACAAATATTTGAGAATATATTACGCTGCAAAAGCCAACTCTAACCTCACAGTGCTAAAGATTTTACAATCGCAAGGGGCATACTTAGACACCGTCAGCCCAGGAGAAGTATACATGGGCTTAATCAGCGGATACACTCCCGACCGCCTATTATTCACTGGTACCAGCGTTAGAAACGATGAATTAAAATTTCTTGCAGATGCAAACATTACCGTTAACGTGGATTCACAGTCGGAGTTAGATCGCCTCTTAAAAATTACTGTACCACTTGTTCTGTCAGTGCGTGTTAACCCCGAAATCGGAGCAGGCCACCACAGCTACTGCATTACAGCTGGTCCCGACTCAAAATTTGGTCTTTGGGAAGAAGAAACAATTCAAGCTTACGCGATTGCTAAGAGGGCAAGAGTGGAACGCTTCGGTATTCACATGCACATTGGCTCTGGGATACTTGAAGTAGAGCCCTACGTGTTGGCCGTGGAGAAACTTCTCAATATTGCCAAGCGTGTTCATGATGAAGTAGGCATAGATTTCGAATTCATCGATATCGGCGGAGGGTTTGGGGTTCCTTACAATCCAGAGGATAAAGAATTTGATTTGTCAGAGTTTGCTTCCAAAGTGGTGGGGCCATTTAAGGCTAAGGTTGCTGAATATGGTCTTGGCAAACCGTTTTTGTATATTGAACCAGGAAGATACCTTGTTTCTGATGCAAGCATTCTGTTGACAACGGTTAACACTGTCAAAGTGACGCCTTCAAAAAATTTCGTGGGTGTGGATGCAGGCTTCAACACTTTGGTTAGACCAACAATGTATGGTTCCTATCATCCAGTCTTAGTTGCAAATAAGCTTGGAGCGGCAGGCAAGGAAACTTACGATGTTGTGGGTCCAATCTGCGAGTCAGGAGACGCCCTAGCCAAAGACCGAGAGTTGCCTGTGATTGAGGAAGGCGATTTGCTGGCAGTTTTGAACGCGGGAGCATACGGTTTCAGCATGAGTTCACAGTATAATGCAAGACCCAGAGCCGCAGAAGTCCTGATTAGGCAAGGCAAATCATTTATGATTCGAGAGCGGGAACAACTTGATAACTTAACAGCAAATCAAAAAATGGCAGAGTGACCTTATGCGCTTCTGGAAAATGCATGGTTTAGGCAACGACTACATATTAATCGACAACAGAGACGAAAAAATTAGTGGTAAGCAGGCTTCAGATTTGGCTAAGAGGCTTTGTGAACGCCGTTTTTCAATTGGTGCAGACGGACTATTACTAGTTTCTAACTCAAAAATTGCTAAGGCTAAAATGAGGATTTTCAATGCCGACGGTAGCGAAGCTGAAATGTGCGGAAACGGAATACGCTGCTTTGCCAAGTACTGCTACGAAAACTGCATCGTTTCCAAGCAAGACTTCACTGTTGAGACAATGTCGGGCTTAAAACATGTTTGGTTAGCCTTAAACGGTAAAGAAGTCACGGCTGTCAAAGTAGATATGGGCTCCCCAAACTGGGAAAGAAGTTCCCTTCCCATGGTTGGCAAAGGAATATGTATTAACGAAAACTTGAGCGTTAACAATGAAACCTTCAAAGTTACTTGTCTTTCAATGGGTAACCCACACTGCGTACTATTTGTTGATGATGTAGACAATTTTCCTGTGGAGCAGATAGGCCCAAAAATCGAGAATCATAAAGCTTTTCCGAAAAGAACCAATGTTGGTTTTGTTCAGCTCCTGAATCAAAATGAGTTGAAGGTTCGTGTTTGGGAGCGAGGTTGCGGAGAAACTTTAGCTTGTGGTACAGGAACCTGCGCTGCGGTGGCTACCGCAAACAAGCTTGGAAAGGTTGGAAACAAAGTTACGGTTCATGTGTTCGGGGGCGAATTGCAGGTTGAAGTGGCTGACAGTTTGTTTTTACGCGGAGCTGCCGAAAAAATTTTTGAAGGAACATTATTTGGAGGGGAATAGATTTGACTTTTGAATATGCTGAAAGAATAAAACGGTTACCGCCATACTTATTCGCTGAGATTGAGAAGATCATTAAAGAAAAGAAGGCGCAAGGCATCGATTTGATTTCACTTAGCATCGGTGATCCCGACCTTCCGCCGCCTCAATTTGTATTGGACGCGCTCAAAGAAGAGGTATCTAGCATAAAGAATCATAATTACTCTTTCAGTCAAGGCGAACCAGACTTCCGCGAAGCAGTTGCATGCTGGTACAAGAACCGCTTCAATGTTGATTTGGAGCATGACCAAGTGGTTGCACTTCTTGGCTCCAAAGAAGGCTTAGCAAACATCGCCCGAGCTTTCATAAACCCAGGAGACCGGGTACTCATACCAGACCCTGCATACCCAGTTTACGCTAACGGTAGCACAATCCTCAGCGATGGTATAGCAGACCCAATGCCTCTTCTTAGAAGAAAACGAATTCAAACCCGATTTTGAAGTTGTAAGTCCGAAAGGCGTCAAAATGATGTTTCTGAATTACCCCAATAATCCAACGGCGGCAACTGTCGACAAGGCGTTTCTCAAAGAAGCGGTTGACTTCGCCAAAGATAACAAAATCATTCTTTGCTATGACAACGCATACTCTGAAATCACCTACGACGGCTATCGAGCGCCAAGCATTTTGGAGGTTGATGGCGCAATGGACGTAGCTGTTGAGTTCAATTCGCTTTCAAAAACCTTCAATATGACGGGTGACCGAATCGGCTTTGCTGTAGGTAACAAACAACTTGTCAATGGCTTAACTAAAATTAAGTCACAAATTGACTCCGGACCACCTGTTTATATACAGAAAGTAACCGTTAAAGCATTGGCTGCCTACACAAGCGGTGAGCCGCCAGAATTCCTTAAGAAGAACAACCAAATCCTCCAAGAACGCCGCGATCTTCTCGTTGAAACCCTTTGCAAAATCGGCTACAAATGCGACAAACCCAAAGCAACATTTTATGTCTGGGTTAACTGCAAAGGCGGCTCAATGAAATTCACAACCAAACTACTAGATGTTGGCGTGGCAGTGACTCCGGGAATTGGATTTGGAAATTTCGGCGAAGGTTATGCAAGAATAACGTTTACTCAGCCGAAAGAACGAATAATTGAAGCCTGCGACAGAATCGCCGGCGCAATCTAATCTTTTTCTAAAACGAATCTTATTTTTTTGATCAAAAATAATTGATTAAAGGCGTGCATGTGCGTTAAGTCGGATAAGTCATCATTTTTTTCATTCTCAGTAAACAATATAGATTTTTTCCCAAAGTTTTAATTCGATAGAAGCAAATTGTTTGTCTAGTGTCTTTCAGATGTCGCAAGAACAAAAAAAGAAGAAAAAGAAAAAGCAGCGAACGCTTCTTTTAGAAAGTGAAGAAGTTCAAAGCGAAGTTTTGCCAGAGTTGGTTGAAAGGCTGGAAGAGCTAGAAAAAGAGAAAAAATATGTAGACATTCAAGTTTGTCCTAAATGCAAGAGCCCCTTTGTTCGTCAAGTTGGCAACATGGGTGGAGACACGTCAGCTCACATAGGTTTTACCCCACCAACGTTTGAATGCGGCGAATGCGGCTGGAGAGGAAAAATGGTGCTTAAAGCAACAAACAAACCAACAACTTTTAAAGATGTTGTTATTATAGCAGAGGCAAATGATGCGGCTGAAAAACAGAGTAAGAAGAAAAGATGGTATAAATAATAATTTTTTTATAAAAAACCTAGCAGAATACCTGCCGCGTTAGCGGCAGGATGAATGCGTCTAACCCGCAGTATTCTATTAGTTCTACCAAACGATAGGTCTGTCACCATTAGATAAGGAGGTGAGAGACCTGGAGAAAGCAAGATCATGTGCCTACCAAGCCAACTACCACCTTATCTGGGCCACTAAATACCGGCGCAAGGTACTTTTGGGCTCAGTTGAGGTTAGATTGGAGGAAGTACTTAAAACGATTGCTACTAATCACGGCTTTCAACTGCTAGCTGCTAAAGTTCATCATGGCGATCATATTCATGTGTTTGTTTCTGCTCGTCCAAAGCTTTGTATACCTGAGATGGTGCGTGTTTTGAAGTGTAATTCTTCTAAACTGCTGTTTGAGGAGTTTCCTGAAATTAGGTTGCAGCTTTGGGGTGGGCATTTGTGGTCTGAGGGTTATGCTGTAAGGACTGCAGGCGTTGTTACTAGTGCGAAAATAGAAGAATATATCAACAAAAATTAGATGTGGATGCTCGCCTCGGAAGAGGCGAGTACTTCACTTTTTTAGGTTTAACGGACAAGGATTAGCTTTGTGCTATATGTCGTTGCAGGGTAACGCTGTTTTGTGCTGATTTTCTTGTCTGAGGTTAGATTGAGTTAGGCTATTTTAGAAATCTGGCAAAAAAGAAAAGTTAGGTTGAGCTGTCTATTTGGCAGCTGCCTTAGCGAGTTTCTTTAATATCGCATCTTTAGCGATTATGTATGCAATTGAGAAGTCAAATAGTCCCTGCGGCTCAGCGGTTGCACGTTTAATCATTTCAGTTTCAGTCTTAATTTTAAGTTTGCCGATTGCCAATGCACCGATTCCGTAAACACCTGGAGTGATTTCTGTGCCATCGTCATTTGATCCCAACCCTTCAACGCCAAGTGGCCTAATTGCGTTGATGTCTGCGACAATTTTGCAGGAAGCACCAATTTGCGCCTTTGACAACAGTTGTATTCCGCCTGCACCAGCTGAAAGCACAATTTCTGCATCTTTAACTGCATCGGCTGTTTGTTCTGGTTTTGTGACTTCAACGACTTTGACTCTTTGAGCGCCGACTTCCTGATTTATCTTGTCAGCGACAGCTTGTCCTTTAGCCGTTGAGCGGCTGGTGATAGTTACAATTGCTTTTTCTGCTGCGTAGATTCTTGCGGCGGTTTGTCCAACTGGGCCAGTGCCTGCCAAAACGGTGACTTTTTTGCCTTCTAGTGTGCCGAAACCTTTCTCCATCGCTGCTCCGAAGGTTTTTGCTACAGCTGCTGCGGCGGTTGAGTATCCTCCTCGTGGGTCAACAATTATGCTGTTTCCCCATGGGGCTGACTTCATGGCTTTCTGTGTTGCTTCTACAACTTTTTCGACCATTTCAAAGTTGCTGCCGTTGATGAAGACTTTGGTATGTTTGGCTCCTTCGGGTCCTCTAGGAAAAAGCATGTCATAGACAATTTTTGGGGCATCTTCACTGGTGACATTTTCATACTTGAATATCGTTGAATCTGGGAAAGCATCTATTGCTACTAGCATGTCAAATGGACTGCAATATTTGTCTGTGTCTAAGAAAACGAAAACTGTTTTGAAACTTGGTGGTTGTGCCATTTTTTTACACCTACCTTGTCTGTGATGCAGTTTAACGATTTAAGAATTATCTAAACATATTTTCTTAACTTTAAATTTAAAGTCCTATTGATGAAGTATTTTTATATCCGCTTGAAGAAGAAATTTCTATTATAAACGTGATGAAAATTTGTCTGGCGACGTTTTGGCAAAAGCATGGTGTAAAGCCATTGGTACAGATCAAAAACAGTTTAACATGTTTTTTAAAAACATGATGGATGGCTTTTCCTACAACAAAATCATAGTTGACCCCGCAGGTAAGCCTATTGATTACATTTTTTTGGAAGTGAACGATGCTTTTGAACAGATGACGGGACTGAAGAAAAAGAAGATCATTCGCAAAAAAGCAACCGAAGTTTTTAAAGGCTTAGAGAATGATGTGGCGAAATGGATTGGCGTTTACGGAAAGGTCGCGCTGACTTGTGAATCAATTCAATTTGATGATTTCACTAAACCGCTTGGTAAATGGTTTCATATTTCTGCTTACTGTCCAGAAAAAGGCTATTTTGTCACCCTTCTCGAAGATATAACTGAACGTAAAACCTCTGAAGGGGCTTTAGAAGAAAGTAGAGAAAAATACAGACGATTGTTTACCAACATGATTGACGGCCTCGCTTACTGCCAAATGATTTTTGACAGCAAAGGCAAACCTTCTGATTTTGTTTACCTCGAAATTAACGATGCTTTTGAAAAAATTACGGGCTTGAAAAAAGAAAATGTTGTTGGAAAAAAAGTATCCGAAGCTATTCCCGGAACATTAAAAGCTAATCCAGAAATATTTGATATTTATGGAAGAGTAGCTTTAACTGGAATTGAAGACCGTTTTGAAGTGTTTTTTAAGCCGCTTCAAATGTGGCTTTCAATTTCAGTTTATAGCCCTCAAAAAGGTTACTTTGTTGCCGTATTTGAAAATATTACTGGCCGCAAGAAGGCAGAGGAAGCTCTTAGAGTAAGTGAGCATCGCTGGTCCACTACTTTATCGAGTATCGGAGATGCTGTAATAGCCACGGATACGAAAAGCAAGATTACATTCATGAATGGTGTCGCAGAAAAATTGACTGGTTGGGCCCTCGTCGAAGCTAACGGCAGACATATCGAGAGAATTTTTAATATTGTTAACGAAAAGACGAGGCATAAAGTGGAAAACCCAGTTGTTAAAGTACTTGAAAAGGGTCTCATTATCGGTCTGGCTAATCATACGGTTTTGATTCGCAAAGACAAAAGTGAAGTTCCAATTGATGACAGTGGAGCCCCCATAAAGGACAAAGATGGCAACGTCTCAGGTGTGGTTCTTGTATTTCGAGACATTTCAGAAAAGAAAAAGAGCGAGGAGAAGATTGCTCAGCAAGCTTTCATGATAGCCAACGCGAACGATGCTATTATCGGCTACGATCTTGATCAGAAAGTTACTTTTTGGAACAAATCAGCTGAGCGATTATACGGATATAGCGCTGAAGAAGCCTTCGGTAGAGCCAGCGTTGAATTGCTTAAACCCACTTACCCAACCGTAAAACGGGAGGAACTATTAAACAGACTGGCGAGAGAGGGGCATTCAGAAATCGAATCAATAAGGTTAACCAAAGACAGAAGAAGTTTGGACATAGAAGCGCATGTTATTTTGCTTCGCAATGAGAATGGTGAATCAATAGGTTATGTATCGGTTGACCGAGACATTACTGAAGGTAAAAAAGCTGAACAGCAGCTTCGGGAAGCAAAAAATGATTGGGAACGCACCTTCGACACCATTCCAGACTTCATAGCAATACTAGATAACAAGCACAAAATCGTACGAGCTAACCGTGCCATGGCAAAACAACTGGGAGTTAACCCACAACAAGCGATTGGATTAAGCTGCTATGAATGCGTCCACGGTACAGCGGTTCCTCCAGAATTTTGTCCTCACGCCAAAACTTTGGAAGATGGCAAAGAACATGTTGCGGAAGTTCATGAGCCTCGTCTTGGAGGCGACTTTATTGTCAGCACAACTCCCATCAAAGATGATAAGGAACGGGTTACTGGTTCAGTGCATGTTGCCAGAAACATTACTGAGCGTAAAAATGCTGAAAGAGAAATTGAGCGTTTAGCCTCATTTCCGACGTTAAATCCTAACCCAGTTTTTGAGGTCGATTTTGATGGTAGAATAATTTACGCGAATCCTGCGACAAGAATACTCTTTCCGGATCTTGAGCTCTTAGGTAAGGCGCATCCTTTCTTTTGTGATTGGCAAAATATCGTCAAGAATTTTGAGAATAATAAAATAATTTCTTTAAAAAGGGAAGTAAAGGTTGCTGAACACTGGTATCGCGAAGAAATGTATTTTGTCTCCCAAACGGGCAAAATACGGGTATATTCAATTGACGTTGATGAGTTAAAGAAAACTGAAGAAGCCCGTTTTAAAGCTCAAGTTAAACTTGAAGAAAATGCTGTTTTACTTGAAGAATATGCTAGCCAAATGGAAGAGCTGGCTGAGCAAAGAGCACAGCAACTTAAGAACTCCGAGCGTCTTGCAGCAATCGGTCAAACGGCAGGAATGGTTGGCCATGACATCCGCAATCCACTTCAAGCTATAACTGGAGATATGTATCTGATAAAAGAAGAACTCAAAACAATGCCTGAAGGTGAGAGCAAACAAGCGATTCTTGAAAGCGTAGATTCTGTCAATGAGAATCTTACTTATATTGATAAAATTGTTAGCGACTTGCAAGACTACACAAGACCATTGCGACCGAGCATTCAGGAAGCAAACCTAGCGGAATTGACAGAAGGCATTATTTTAACAATCAACGTTCCTAAAAGAATTGAGTTAACAACAGAGATTAAGGATAATTCAAAAGCAGTTGAAACCGATGTAGCTTACCTTAGGCGGATACTGACAAACTTAATCACTAACGCTGTTCAGGCGATGCCAAAAGAAGGTAAATTAACCATTAAAGCCAACAAGAAAAAAGAGAAAATAATAATTAGCGTTGAAGACACCGGTGTTGGGATTCCAGAAGAAGTAAAAACTAAGATGTTCACGCCCCTCTTCACTACAAAATCGAAGGGTCAAGGATTAGGCTTAGCCGTTGTCAAACGACTGGTAGATGCACTAAGCGGTCAAATAACCTTTGATAGCCAGCCGGATAAAGGAACCAAATTTATCGTTGAACTCCCCCAAAAACTAAAGACAAAATAATTGCAATTGCCCTGTCGGATTCTAACAAAGCTTTTGTGAGTTTTTTGTGTACCGCAATTGTTTTATAAGTTAATCCTCAGAATTCTATCCATAATAACTTGGAAGGTAGCTCCACTTGTCTATAAATGAGAATTTAGCTAAACTTTCAAACGCCTGCGGAGTAACTGGCAGGGAAAATGAAGTTAAAGAATTAATGATTCGACTTATGACGCCATATGCAGACGAAATAGTTGTAGACAGGCTTGAAAATGTTATTGCAATAAAAAAAGGAACAGAAAAATCGCCAAAAATTATGCTGGCTGCTCACATAGATGAAGTCGGTTTAATGGTTAAGACTGTCACGAAAGAAGGGTTTTTGCAATTCGCTAAAATGGGTGGAATAGATGACCGTATCTTACCCGCTCAAAAAGTTACAGTTTTCTCAAGAAAAGGAACGTTTCCAGGTATAATCGGGTCTAAACCTCCACATATTCAAAAAGAAGAGGAGAGAAAAAAAATTATTGCATCCGATGAACTCTTCATTGACATCGGTGCTGAAAGCAAAGACGACGCGTTAGCAATGGTCTCAGTTGGCGACCCAGTAGGTTTTGATATTCAATACATTAATTTGGGCAAAGACGTTGTTATGGGTAAAGCTTTTGATAATCGAGCGGGCTGCGTTACAATGATTGAAGCCCTTAAGCTAATGGAAAAAACTGACTTCACAATCTATGCCGTTGGCACCGTTCAGGAAGAGGTAGGATTGCGTGGGGCGGGTGCTGCAGCTTTCAGCATCGACCCTGATTTGGCAATAGCCCTTGATGTTACTATTGCAGGTGACACTCCAGGAGTAAGAGAGTTTGATACTACTGTAAAGATGGGGAAAGGTCCTGCTCTTACAATCACAGATTCAGGTTTAATCACATCAGGAAAGATTTTGCGCTGGCTTTTGGATTCGGCGGAAGAAGAAAAAATATCTTTCCAAATTGAAACGGGTTTAATGGGCTCAACTGATGCAGCAAGAATTTCTCTTACACGACAAGGCATACCATGCGGTAACATATCTATACCTGTACGTTACATTCACAGTCCCGTGGGCATGCTTTCCCTAAAAGATATAGAAAACTCTGTTAAACTTACAGTTGCAGCTATACAAAGAATTAAAAAGTACTTCTAAGCAGGCGAAGAACAACAGAACGGCAAATAATATCTCAGCAAAAGCATTTTAGACAATCACCATCAATACTTAATGTGGCTTAAAATGGATAAGGACACGGACGAGAAATTTGCTGGAAAATTCGAGTTTCTAGAACATACTGCAGACGTTTTCATTCGAGCTCATGGAAGAACAATGGAAGAAGCCTACGAAAATGCTGCGCTTGCAATGTTCGAAACCATGACCGATTCTGAGAAAATCGCTCAAACGAATGAACAAACCTTGGAGGTCGAAGCTGAGGACCAATACGCATTGCTCTATAACTGGCTTGAAGCTTTGCTTGTAAAGTTTGAAACAGAAAACATGATGTATTCAAAATTTCAAATTGTAAATTGGCAAGAAACGGCTGAAATCTTCAAATTCAAAGCAAAAGTTTGGGGCGAAAAATTTGAATCCCAAAAGCATCCGCAAAAAGTTGCAGTTAAGGCAGTAACTTATCATAGAATGGTTATAATAAAAGAAAAAGACAGAGTGGTCTTAGAATTTATTTTAGATATTTAGGCTATCTTGAGTTTTTTTAATTCTGCTATTATTTTTTCAACGATCGGTTCCGGCGGCTGGTCAAGGGTTGTGGTAGTTGAAGTAACGAATGGAATTTTTTTCTCCTTAAAGTATTCTAATAAAGGCTTTGTTTGTTCTTGGTACACTTGAAGCCTTTTCTTTATGACTTCAGGGTTGTCGTCAGATCGCTGGTACAGCGGCCCTCCGCATTTGTCGCAAACTCCTTCAACTTTTGGTTTCAGATAGAGAATATTGTACACCGTTCCACAGTTGCGACATATTCTACGTGTTGATAAACGTTCAATGATAATCCAGTCTGGGACATCCAGCAAGAGTATTGCATCAATTTTGGTTATAGTGTTAAGGGATTTGGCCTGTGCAAGCGTTCGAGGATACCCATCAAGAATGAAGCCTTTTCCTTTCGGAATTTTGCTTAAGCGTTGTTTTAGCACTTCTAAAACAACTTCATCTGGAACAAGAAGCCCCTTTTCCATGAAACTTTTAACTTTCTTAGCTAGGTCCGAATCTTCCTTTGCTAATTCACGGAAAATGTCTCCTGTAGCTATGACTTCCACATCAAGTTTTTGTTGAAGCCTCGAAGAGTAAGTGCCTTTTCCAGCGCCTGGCGCTCCCAACATAATTGCTTTCAATTCAATTTGCCTACCTTTAGTTTCAACATAGACGCGATATCAATAATTAAATTTTGCGCGTCCGTTTTTTTCAAGCGTTGGTGCGGGAAGGCTAACTGAAAGTTGTTTACAGAAAAGTTTATGGCATAACAGTCCTCAAGCCTAACTAAGGTGAACCTTTGCGTACAAAAGAGATTGGAAAAAACCTCTTTCAAATCGAGCTGGAAACAGGTGGATACAAAAATCTCATTTGCAGCTACATAATAACTGCCTCTAAAATTACTCTCGTGGAGTCGGGTCCAACATCTTCCGTTCTTAATCTTGTTTCTGGAATAGCTGAACTTGGAATACCTTTAGAGAGTGTCCAATATCTTGCCATTACTCATGTTCACTTAGACCACGGCGGCGGCGCAGGCACCTTGTTAAAGCTTCTGCCAAACGCAAAAGTCCTTGTCCATCCAAGAGGAATGCCTCACCTCATAAATCCTGAACGTCTTTGGCAGTCAGCTCAAATAGTACTCGGGTTCGTCAGCGAAATTTTCGGCAAGCCTGAACCCGTACCAAAAGAACGTATAATTCCTGTAACAGAGGGCACCTTTGATTTAGGTGATGGCGCCAACTTGAAAGTGATCGAAACGCTCGGTCATGCTTCACACAACCTTAGTTATCAAGAGTCATTTAACGATGGCGTTTTCCCAGGCGATGCTGCAGGCACCTATTTTCCAGAGTTTGATGATGTAGTTCCAACCACACCTCCACCGTTCCGTTTAGATGCAGCATTGGCTTCTTTGGACAACCTGATTGGTCTAAAACCGACTGCTCTATATTACAGCCATTTTGGAAAAGCCTCCACTGCCAAGCAACGCTTAACAGACTACAAATTTCAACTCAAATTATGGGCAAAAATTGCAGAGGAAGGTGTAAAACAAAACTGGACCCTTGAACAAATTCGTGATAGAATTATTGCTGAAGACAAAGTTATGAGTCAGGTTGAAATTGCAGATTTTATTAAGTCTCATCGAATTTACTCAAAAACGGTTTTGGAAAACTGCGTCAAAGGTTTTATTGAGTACGCAAACCAGAAACAGGTACCATAAACGTTTATAATCTAAGTAATCTTTTGTTTGGAAAGGTGAAGATTTTTGGGCGAAAGTGAAAGCAGAGCCACTCCTGAGAGAGTTCCCTTAGAAAAAGTCAATGATTACATGTGGCGCATTCCCAACTACAAATCCGCTATGAGGGTTCCAGGCATGGTCTTTGCCAATGAAACGCTTCTTGATAAAATGAAAACTGATCGTACTCTTTGGCAATGCTCAAATGTGGCGCAATTGCCTGGAATTTACAAGTATGCCGTAACATTGCCAGATGGACATGAAGGGTATGGCTTTCCAATTGGCGGAGTAGCGGCAACCGACTATGAAAACGGCGTGATCAGCCCGGGCGGCGTGGGATATGACATTAATTGTGGTGTTCGCCTGCTTGCAACAACACTTACCGAACAAGAGATCAGACCTAAACTTGCACCTTTAGCTGACACCATTTTTCGTAACGTTCCTTCCGGGCTTGGAAGCCGTCGAAAAGACCTTTCAATATCCTCTTCTGACTTAGACCATATAGCAGTTGAGGGAGTTCCTTGGCTAATTAAACGAGGATTCGGATGGCCAGAGGACGCAGAACACTGTGAAGAACGAGGTGCTATGCCCAATGCAGACCCAGACAAAGTTTCATCAACTGCAAAAAGCAGGGGAATAACTCAGATTGGCACATTGGGTTCGGGAAACCATTTCTTAGAAATACAGAAAGTGGACAAAATCTATAATCCTAAAACAGCTAAGGCTTTTGGAATCACGCAGGAAGGTCAAGTTACGGTTATGATCCACTGTGGCTCACGAGGCTATGGACATCAAGTTTGCTCCGACTACTTACGAGTAATGGAGCATGCTGTTGTGAAATACAAAATAGCTCTTCCTGACCGTGAACTAGCATGTGCCCCTGGAAACAGTAATGAAGCCCGTGATTATTTCCAGGCAATGGCCTGCGCAGTTAACTATGCATTTTGTAATAGGCATGCTATTATGCATTGGGTTAGACAAAGTTTCCAACAAGTTTTCCAGCAGCCACCCGAAAACTTCGGTCTAAAACTCGTTTATGATGTAACCCATAACATTGCCAAAGTGGAAAATCACAGGATAGATGGAGGAGAAAAGAAGGTTTGGGTTCATCGTAAAGGAGCAACACGCGCTTTTCCACCTGGTCACCGAGACATCCCTGATGATTACCGGAGTGAAGGGCAACCTGTGCTTATTCCCGGCAGTATGGGTACGAGCTCATGGGTTCTAGGCAGGAACTGAGAAAGCTATGGATTTGACTTTTGGTTCAACTGCGCATGGAGCAGGCAGAATGATGAGTCGTTCAGCTGCTAAACGGCAATATTGGGGTGGAGAAATAAAGCAGTCTTTGGAGAAGAGGGGCATTGTGGTTCGTGCTGCCAGTACTTCGGTTTTGGCTGAAGAAGCTGACCCCGCTTACAAGAACGTCGATGTAGTAGCAGATGTTAGCGACAAAGTGGGAATCGCCACCAAAGTCGCACGGCTTGTCCCGCTAGCGGTTGTGAAAGGCTAAATTGGACTCTGCGCCTTCTTCTCTCATTCTTTTGGTAAGTTCAGGTTTTTGGTTTGATTTGGGAAATTGTATATCTAAAAGTTAAGCAATGACTCATTAAACGCTTCGAAAAGTGGGAAATCGTATTTGGGTAAAAACCAGCTCAGGCTTCGATATAGCGGATTCATCGTATTTACTGTTCAAATTTTCAGTGTGATCACTGGTCTTATCTTCACTCTACTGCTTACCCGAAACATGAGCCAAGATCAATACGGCATCTGGACAAACATTTTTGACTACGTGGCATATTTCACACTTTTCAGCGGTATACTTCCTTTTTGGACACTCCGATTTGTCGCAAGAGACAAAGAAGGAACCGTTAAAACAAGTGCGACAGCACAGTTAACCATTGCAATAGCCTCAATGATTGTTTATTTTCCCGCGATAATACTGATTTCTCGGGCAATTGGGACAACAAGCTATTTGACGATTTATTTGATTGCCGGTCTCTACATTTTAACTTCTTTCATGATTGTTCTTTTTGAAAATGCCCTGCAATCTACTAAGCCAGAAGCAGTAGGGTACGGTTTGCTGATTGAAGAAATAGTGAAAGTATCTGTCGCTTTAGTTCTGATTATGGGTTTTCATCAACTGTTCTTAGGTGCCGTTTTGGGCTTAGTGCTCTCCTGTTTCGTCCAAGTCTTTTATTATGTTTATCTTTTCGGGGCAGAGTTAAGACATAAAATAAACTGGGGTTACCTTAGAGAGTGGCGCAAAGGTTCAACAGTCCTAATTTACAATCTTGTTGGGCAGCAACTGATGACTTTTGCCCTTATTCTGCTCTTTTATTATGGCGGCTCAGAAACCAGAGCGTTTTATCAAGCAGCCTTAAGCTTCACAACAATTATTGGGTATTCTGCCTCATTAGCGTTCACTCTTTACCCTAAACTTTTGGCTAAAACATGTTCGAGCGAAGAAGTCGGAATATCGTTTAAAACAGTAATGATGTTGGCGATTCCATTCTCCACTATTGTGATGGCTATGGCTGTGTCTTTTCTAACTGTATTAAACGTTTCTTACAGCATAGCATGGCCTGTTCTCATAGCCTTAACAATTGATACAATGATTACACTCCTTTCATCCTTCTACAATTATTGCCTTTTGGGCGCCGAACATTTTGACGCAGAAGGCAAAATTTCAATGCGGGAACTCGTAAAAAGCAAGATTTTCAAGGTATTCTCTTTATCTTATATCCAAGCCGCTATCGCTTTACCGACTGTATATTTTGTTTTGACAAGGCTACCAGTGGCAGGGTCGGTCGAAGCGGCGCTTTACGTTATAACCATACTGATTAGTGTTCATCTATCAACCTTTTTAGGGTTATACGCGTTTATGCACCGATCAATCAGGATACCTGTAGCTTGGAGAAGCATCGGCAAATATATTCTGGTCTCAGTCATAATGGGAGCAATATTGTTTATACTACCAACAACTACAACCTTGCTTTCTACTATAGCGAAGGCTCTTTTAGGATTCTTAATTTACGTTGGATTATTGCTAGCAGTTGATGCACAGGCAAGGCAACTAATCAGGTTGATATGGGATGAAATTAAGGGCAGCTTGCAAATTCTAACTTCTAAAAATGTGGAACTTTCAGAAAAAACGGGTCAGTAACAAGTGAAAATTAATATCTTAAATTGAACAGTTGTTATTAAGAAGATTTTCCAGCCCGTCAAAAGGTTGAATTATATTGAAGGATGAATGCGGCATCTGCGGTAGAGTTCTAAGGGTAGCTTACATGCGTAAGTGCGAACGCTGCAGGAAACTGTTCTGCCGTGATTGCATGGTACCCGATGTTGCGACTGGAGATCCCAATGCGATGCTTTGTTTGCATTGTGCCAGACGGGTGGTTTCGCCCTTAACAAAGGGCAAGTATGATGGGCTTGAGAGTCACTTAAAGTTTAGAGCTGCCTTCACAAACATGGTGAAGCTTTCTTTTGCAAGAATGGATGGTTTAATCGGCAGTAGTCTTCCAACACCTGCTTTCAGAGACGAAGCTTGGTGGAGCAATTTGCCATCTAGCGCTCATACAAAGGCTTGGTTGAATGCTGGTTGGGAAGTGCATGAAGTTAACCTCAAAGAAGGCTATGCTATTTTTAAAAAAGTTCGTAACGTTCCCCTTAAAAAAAGTGGGCGGCGGAAACTTGAAATCAACAAGCCATTCACGCCTGTGCCAGTTCATCGGCCAAGGTCAAAGGTGCCGTCAAATACCAAAGTATCAAAATTATATGCTAGGATTAAGAATATGGAACGAAACCGTGCAGCGGAGCGACGGCAGATTAAAGGATTTAAGGCCAGACGTCATTAGAAAGTTTCTTGCGATCACAATTACTATTAAGTTAATTTCGAAGAGATAGATTTACAATTGAGAATCTTAATCAATTTCAAGATGGAGCTTGTCTGTTAAGCAATTTTTTTGCCGCATTTCTCGCAGTATAACGCAAACGATTTGTTGGTTTCGCCGCAATAAATGCAGAACTTTGTTGTTTCTTCAATGGTATCGTTGTTGACAAGCGGCTTATCTTCTGAAATATTTTGGTTTTCAACCGGGGCGACACTTGGTTCAGAAGAAACCATTTTTTTGGATTTTGGTTGCTTGTTTGTTGCGGTTTTAACTGTTATGATGATTGAAAAAACTATGGCTGAAACGATAACGATGAACAATATCGGATAATCTGAAATTAAGTTAAGAGATATTGGTTGGACAGGTTGAATAGTTGGTTGCGTAATGTCAGGCGAAGTTGTGGGGGCTGCTCCATCATTCTGTGTCGGTGGGGGCGTGATGTAAGAGAAGTGTGACGTGGGAGTAGGACTGTAGGGTGAAATGCTTGGATTGGGCGCGATCATATAAGCCGATTGTGAATTAACAACAAATTGGTTGTTCTCATCTATTGGATAAACGTAAGCGCTTTTTCCTTTGAACTCATCTGGTAAATCACCCACTTTGAAGCCTACTCCAGTAGTTTCTGCGTAATAGTATGATTGATTTTGATAAGTCCAATAAGTTCCTTGAAGATTATTTCCTAATACGCCTACCGCCAAGTGGTCAGGTGGGTTAATGAAAACTGCACCGTAACCCAGTCCAAGAGTTAAGGTTGCGAAAAGGTCGGCTTTGCAATCACAGTCTCCAGTCTGGTCAACTAATACTTCAATGGGAAATCTAGGATATTCTTCGTAGCCTGTACTATTCAAATCAGAAGAATACGCAATGCTTTGAACGAACGCTAAAGCAAAATTTACCTTATCAACCGGTCCATATCCAAGCTGGTTTGCGGTTTCATTGAGTTTTTCAGTTAGCGTTTGCATATAACTATCTTTAGTTGTTACCATCATGTCATAGCCGGCGGGTCCATTTTTTGTTCTTTCGGAGTCAGGCACAGCTTTGTAAGCATCATAAAGAGCTACTGGAATGCTGAGGTTCCAAATCCAGTGGTTTCCTCCATAATCCCAGGAGAACTCTCTTGTGTAGTTCTGACTTTGATCGGGACTTTGAGCCTTGACTGCTTCAAAAGGACGAATAATTGGTAGAGAAACAAAAAGAACCAGTGCTAAGATAATAATAAATTTGGCTGGTTTACTACCCAACGGTAATTTGCTCATTTAGGCATCTTCAATAGCGATACCATTTAACGTCCATTCGTTTAAAACTTGTCCCAAATCATCAATCACCAATAACCTGTTGAACAAATGCAAGTTGCAAAATTCAGAGTTGATGCGAAAACTGGCATTTACATTGGAGAAAAAATAAGGATTTCCGAAGTGGACGCCCGATTAAAGGTTATTTTTGCTTGATTATGCCGTAACTCTGTTTTTTCCAAGCGTCCCTAAATTTATTGTAGTAATCTATCGGCTGGAAAACAGGTGCATACGTTAACTGCCACTCAAGACCACACTTGCAGGCGGCATAAACTTCTTTTTTGTATACATTCGCCAAAATCTGCAACAGTTCTTTCCTGCATTTTGGACAGTAATATGGTCCATTAACCATTTGTTTTGCATCTTTTGTTAAGATTTTAATTCTACTGCCAGGAACTTTATGCGCGTCTTTATCCAAACCCATTTTCTGACACTTACTTATTCTATATCTTTATTCGGTGCTTCGCTCAAGATATACCATTCCATTATAGAATAGGATTTTTCACATGAGAAATTCGATTTTGTCTTGAAAATATGACGCTGAAACGGTTTCGGGTTTTTTGTTTTTAAAAAACTTAAAAATTTAGTAGGCCTGTTATGGAGCTCTTTTCGAAATTAGAATTTTGATTTGAAGTTTTTTCTTCAATTTTGCGCTGTGTTTTTTTGGATGGAGCTTGGGATAGGCTTGGATTGGTAAGGGCTTGGATTTTGCGGCGTTTTGCTTTTGAAGTTGTGAAGGAATTTGACGTGGTTCTGCTTTGTTTTGACGTGGTTTTGCGCATATTTGACGTGTATTTGCGTGTTTTGGGCGGAAGTTTTTTCCAAACTGATCTTGTGAAATCTCAGGTTCTCTATGAAGTTGCGCATGCAGACAGTTTGTTTCACAAATAGCTTCATAGTAAGCTCAAAATTCAAAAACATCTTTTTGCCGTCTTAACCAAAGTGAACAAATGCAATAAACCTTAAATCAAACACAGATATTGGAAATAACAGAAACACAAAATGCGGCCGTCGTCTAGTCTGGTTTAGGACTTTAGCCTTCCAAGCTAATGATCCCGGGTTCAAATCCCGGCGACCGCACCATAACTCTTTCTGATAAATTTGTGACGCAAAAATCTAAAAATTTAGGTGTATAGTAGAACAAAAATAACAAATAAGGAAAAAACATCCGTCTGTAATATAAAATTGTTTTTTGAGTCACGTAAAAATATTAATTCTTGTTAAATTAGCCTGAGTGGCTAATAATTTCGAAACCTTTGGTATGTTTTAGCAAATCTTATATATATTTTACAGCAATTAAAGCGGCAGAAAAGAAGCAAAAGCTTGCTTTTTTTCAAATAAAATTGAAGGAAGAAAAAATAAGAAATGAACACTCTAAAAAATTTAAAATCAAAAGCAATGAAAAACAAGACATCGACAGTATTGATTGCAGCAATGCTTATGATTTCAATGGTAGCTTCAATAGCGTTTACTTCAAATGTTTTCGCTCAAATCACGCCACCGCAATTTTCTTCAATTCCATCATATGCCCACCTTAATGTTGGCCCCAACCCCGCAGGTGTCGGCCAAACAGTAACACTCAACATGTTCCTCGTATTGCCATTACTCACCAGTGAATCAGCAGTAAACATGACAATTGTAGAAACAACACCAGCTGGAACAACAACAACTCTTGGTCCATTTAAATCAGATGCGACAGGAGGCACATATACTACAGTTGTCCCCGATACGGTTGGAAACTATACATTCCAATTCTTCTATGGTGGACAATTAATGACAGACAACGTAACCAACTTACCCAGCCAAAGTGACAAAGTAACCCTCGTTGTGCAATCAGAACCTATACCAAGAAGCTCATACCCAGTTACCCCGCTACCAACATCATGGTGGCAAAATCCAATATCTGCTGAGAACGTACAAAACTGGTACGCTATCAACGGACCCTGGATGGGATACGGATTTTCCGTTACTTTCGCATCAACAGGCGGCTACAATAGCACAGGCAACTATAACCCATACACTTTGTCAGTGAATTCAGGTCACATTCTCTGGACAAAGCCTTGGACTACGGGAGGCGTTGTCGGAGGAGAAAATGGCGGAAACGAGCAGGGCAGCAGCTACTGGTCCACTTCGCAATATTGGCCAAAGTATGCCCCAGTAATAATCGACGGTGTAATGTACTCTACGCACTACGTGGAAACCACGGGCTATACAAATGGTATTCTCGCAACAAACTTATTCACCGGACAAGATCTCTTTACGATAAACACTACATCTATTCTAAGATGCGGTTTCGCTCCTCAATGGCATACCATTAATGCATACGGCACTATTGGTCCATACATTTGGACTACCGGAAGTCTTCCAGCAGCTGAAACTGGTGGAAGGCAAATCGGATCGCAAGCCAACAATCTTGGCGTTACGATACCATCGCCATATATGAATACTACAGGAACACAATGGAACATGTATTCAGGCTTGACTGGAAAATATGTCCTTAGCCTTGTTAACGGCACTAGCGCAACTCTTACGACTGATGATCAAGGAGACATAATCGGCTACTACATAAACAGCACAGTTGGCACTATGACTACATACGGATCGGCACCTATAAGAGCTCCCCAACCAGTTACCGGACATGCAACGATTACTAGCACTAATCCAGTACTAGTCTGCTGGAACATGTCACAAGCACTTAGCGGCTTATCAAATGCTGGGAGCACTCAAACTTGGGGCTGGTCTCCACCAGTGAACTCGATAATTGATTTCGGACTAGGAGTAATGTTTGCTCAACCACTGCAAAACAATACAGGTTCAGGCACTCCAACAATCGGTGTAGGATTGAATAATCCGGCTTTATCAATAAACGGAATAACCAACAATGCAGTAATTATGACAACAGGATTCACTACAGGACAAGGCGCTGGAGGAGACGTTGCTGGCTTTCTCATTGTAGCGAGCATGGATGCAACCACTGGCGCCCAACTATGGATAAAGAACTTTACCTATCCAACTGACCAAACGTTACTACCGTACACAAGAACTCAATTGCAAATTCAAGACGGAATGTTCATCAATGTCAACATGGCTAACTGGGCAGTTGTAGCTTATGATGCACGTACAGGCGCTCAAAAATGGACATATACTCTCACTGGCCTGAATGGAGCTGCACCACATTCCTACGACCAATTTAACATCAAAACATACAACGGACCAAACAACACTATGTATATTGAAGGGTTCGGCGGAGACATATGGTCAATCAATGATCAAACAGGAAAGCTAAACTGGTACACAAACACGACCATGCTCATTGGTGATCCTGGAATTGAAACACCATACTCTATCTGGCCACTATGGACGTTCAGCTGCTGCTGCTTTACTAATGATGTAGCATACTTCATGATTGGACACGAATATAACCCGCCGCTATTCCACGGAGCACAATTGCTGGCAGTTAACGCATCAACTGGCAAATTGAATTGGAGCGTATTAGACATGTCCGTTGAATCCACATCAATCGCACAAGGTATCATGCTATCACGCAACGCTTATGACAATCAAATATACGCTTTCGGTAAAGGACCAAGCGCAATAACAGTCAATGCTCCAGGCATTGGAGTAACAACAGCTACCCCGATAACTATCACAGGCACAATCACAGACATTTCACCAGGAACAAAACAAAGTGCAGTTGCATTGAACTTCCCCAATGGTGTTCCATGCGTTGATGACGCAAGCGAAAGCCACTGGATGGAATACGTATACGAGCAACAACTATTACCAGCGAATTCTTCAGGTGTTCCAATCACTATAAGCGTACTTGACGCAAACAACAACTACAGAGTAATCGGCACAACAACATCAAACACAATGGGCACATTCGCCTACACATGGACTCCTGATATACCAGGCGCCTTCACAATCTACGCAAACTTCGAAGGATCAAACTCATACTACCCATCTTCAGCTGCAATACAAATCAACGCTGCAACTCCAGCACAGCCAACATCAACAACCACAGCACAAACAAACGTAGCTACCACCGGCGACTTAATGACTTACATCCTCGCCGCAGCAATTGCCATCATTATTGCAATCGCCATAGTTGGCGTTCTGATAGTGATGTCAATTAGAAAACGCGCATAAACAACTGAGAAAAAAATTTCCCTTTTCTCTTTTTTTTATTTAATTTTAACAAAATGATTTTTTTAGAGTAAATATTATAAAACATTTCCGCAATTGAATCTTCGGTGATTTAGATGGCGAGGGGGATCCTGGTAACTACGGCTTTCTTAGTTGTCGCTTGACTTCTGATGCTTACTTACCAAATCTTCACTAAAACCGCACTGACTACAGTAGCATCTTCCCTACATAATCCAATCCTACTGTTATCTTCGTTACTATCTTCAAACATTAATGTGGCTGTTTTTATATGCTCATTCGCTTGGATGTTTGTTCTATCATCAGTAATTTCTGGCTCATTTTTGGGCAGCAAAAAAGAATTTTCATCCAATTTCTAATCAGCTTAGTGTTAACATTAATGGTTGCAGCAATATTCGACGGGTTTAAAGTACTTGGGCTTGACCTATCAAACCAAAACACTTTACTATCTAATCCTTATGCCAGCATGTTTAGCAACGCAATCTATTCCGTCTTCTTTCTTTCTTTGCCTTTCATTTTCATGGTTGACTTACGCGCAATTAGCAAACAACATAAGAGACAATATTTCACAATTTGTCGGGAGCGAAAAGGTGAAAAGGCAGAAGCACTGTTTCATTTTGCATTGGTGACTTTGAAATGAGCGATATAGATATGGCAACAATTCAACTTAAAGGTGCTAAACAAAGTTTTATGTTAAGTGGAGAGAAGAATTTTAAAACTGGAAGCAAAGGCTTTCATGCTCAAGGAAAAATGCAGATCGGCGACAAAAACTATCAAATAAACATTTTAGCAGTTGAAATTGGATCTAAACCAAAAGAGAAAGAAAAGAAATAGGCGTAACCAACAGTTTTTTTAATTTTTGTTTAAGGCACAATTGATGCATTAATTATCGTAACATTTGTAAGCGGTTTATCGTTGGAATTCCTCTTTACTTTGGCAATTGCATCAACGACTTCCATTCCAGAGATGACTTTCCCGAAGGCCGGATGTTTGCTGTCTAAAAAATTGTTGTTTACTTGATTGATGAAGAATTGGCTGCTTCCTGTGTTTGGACCTGCATTTGCCATCGATATTGTACCTCTGTCGTTTCGGTTGGTTCTTGTGAATTCGTCTTTAATGTCGGGTATTGATGGATCGCCATATCCAGTTCCTGTGGGGTCGCCACCTTGAATCATAAAGCTTGGTATTACTCTGTGAAAAATTGTGCCGTTAAAAGTCCCTTTCTGGACTAAACTCTTGAAATTATTTGTGGTTATTGGCATGTCGTTACGCAGTTGGATAGTAATGTCGCCCATGCTGGTGTGAAGTAAAACTTTTACTCCGTTGGTATATTCATTTGAAGCCATAATTTATTCCCAATTATGAATTAGAATAATGGCTATTATGCCTATTGCACGCTGAGTAGTCTTGACGATTTGTTCTTCGAAACTTTAAAGTTATATTGAAAAAGAGAAAATTGAAAAAAAGATTCTTTATTGTTTGCTTAAGTGACGATTGAAGCTTTTATTATCGTGACCGGATGTACTGGAACGCTCATTTCACCAGTAGCATTAGCAGTTACTGCGGCATTAGCTATTGCGTCAACAACGCTTTGGCCTGAAATTACATTTCCAAATACTGTATAGGTGCCATCAAATGTCGAGCCGTCGGAGTAGGTTATTCCACTGTTGTCTGCGGCATTTATGAAAAATTCGTTTGTTGCTGAGTTAGGACTGCTTGTTTTTGCCATAGCTATTGTGTAATTGGTATTGTGATTGTTTGTGCCTATCTCGTCTTTTATTGCGGGAACAGTTTGGCTTATTTTACCACCCTGAATCATGAATCCGGCCATGGTGCGGTAGAATGTAGTGCCATCATACCATCCTTTTTGAACGATATTTATGAAGTTAGCAGTAGTTATGGACTTGTCAATTCGCAATTGAATAGTTATATCGCCAGCACTAGTATGCAATAGAACTTTTGTTGGATTTGTTGATTGATCTGTGGTTTGACTGCCTGGTTGCCGTATTACAGCATATGCACCTATAACAATTATGATTAAGGCTATTATGCCAATTACGTATGATTGTCTGTTAGATTTTTTCTTTGGCGGTTGTTTTAGACCTTTTTTGCTTGCCATGCTCTGAACATTTAACTGCTTATCATATAAAATTTTCTAATTTGAGCCGTTTTTTAGCTGTTTTGAGTTTTTATCAGTGCTATATCGCCTGTGTCTGCCCACAACTCCACCATTAAACTATTTACCCCGCCAGGATAGACTTTGTCAAGGGAAAAAGTCACCGTCCACTGAGGGTAAAGTGCTAACCCATTTTTGGTGTTCGGATGAAAAATAACCGAGACTGGCTGTGGCAACACGTTGAAGTCGGAGACTGTTGTGCCGTTTGCTGTCCAACTGTAACCTTTCAGGGCATTGGATGCGAGTTGAAGCGCTTTGTCGCTTGAAATGTTAACTTTTGTGCTTCCGATCGTAAATAAGAACCAGCCGTCAGTTAACGACGTTAAATCGCCGTTGTTAAAGACTAAACCAAGGCTTTTGGGCGAAAAATCAACCCCATTTTCTGTGTACATCATTAGAATTTGACCGCTGTCGCCTGAGTTAGTGACATTTAACTTAATGTTGCCTTCGCTGATTTCGGTGCTTTGAGCTGCGTTGTTAACTAGCGATAAGACGCTGCTCATATTTGCAAGATAAGGTGTGTCTTCGTAAGCTGCTAATCTTCCAAGTAAGTTCTTTGCGGTATCTAAAATGCTGGACGGCTGCGGTTGACCATAAACCGGTGAACCTTCTACCATAATAATTTGGTATCTTGATAACTGATTGTCTCTGAACCTAAAAACTACATACATTTTGCTATCGCTACTGGTAAGCGAATAAGTCATTATTTGCTCTAATGTGCCTCCTAAATCCGATCGTTGCTCAACAGTGTTGCTTAGAAGGGTTGCTTGATAGTGTGAAGTATCAATTTGGGTTACTTGTTGAAGAAAAGTTATTGCTTTGTTTGTGGTGGCGCTCCAAGATAATAGTTGATTATATTTTGATTGTAGCAAATCCCGCTGACTTGTTGTCTGATTCAACGTGTTTAACGAGAACGCCGAAACGCTTGCAAAAATAACAACTCCAATCAGTAAAACGCCGAGTGCAGTCTTCCACTTCAATGATGTGGATGAGCGTTTCTTCTGTTGAACTTCAGGTGCTTCCTCGACAATCTTCATTGTGCCAACAGCAGCCGAACCGAAAGTTGATAATTTATAGATGCCGTTCTCTTGACTTATCAATTCGCCTAAACTTTCAAGATGGTACGTCAAGTTAGAACTAGAAACACCCAATAAGTCAAGCATTTGTGAAAAAGTCAGAGGTTTCTCTGACAGAATTCTAAGTATTTTGCGGCGCGCAGGATGCTTAAGTGAACTAAACATAGTTGAGTAAATTTCTTCCTTGGCATCCACCATTGCTCTCTCAACCGCTCAATATTATTTCATTGAACAGTCAAAACCTTGCCTACTTCTGTGTTCTTAATAATTTGGTTTTTTTTTGCAGATTACACCGTAAAAGACAAATTAGAAATAAATGTGCCTTATGATATTGTTTGTTTAGGTCGAAGTGTTATGACGGATGTAGTGTTTGTCTTTGAGGTTCATCAGCCACATAGGCTGAGGCGGAACTTGTTTTGGGAAGGAAAAGTTTTCAGGCGTTTGAAGAAAGACGAGTTATTCAATTATTATTTTGATAATGAAGTTGATCGAGAAATTTTCAAGCGGGCAGCGCGTAAATGCTATTATCCTTCAAACCAAATCCTGCTTGACACAATAGACAAACACAAGCATAATCAAAAACAAGCCAAATTCTCATTCAGTGTTTCAGGAGTCTTCCTTGAACAATGCGAAATGTTTGATCCGGATCTCTTGGAAACTTTCAAACAGCTTGCTAAATCTGGAAATGTAGAATTCTTAAACCAAACCTATTATCATTCAATCGCAAGCCTTTACCCAGATCAAGAAGAATTTATCGAACAGGCAAAAATGCACAAACAAACCGTGAAAGACCTGCTCGGCTACACATCCACAGTTTTTGAGAATACAGAACTACTTTATAACAACAATATCGCCAAAACTGTTGAATCCCTCGGGTACAAGGGAATTTACACCGAAGGTGTTGAGAAAATTCTTGGCGAAAAATCACCAAATTATCTTTACACACCTAAAGGCGCCAAGAAGATTCGCGTTTTCCTTCGCAACTACAAATTAACAGATGATATAGGCTTTAGGTTTTCAGCTAGATGGTGGCCTGAATGGCCCTTGACTGCTGATAAATATGCGGGCTGGTTAGCAAGTACACCAGGTGAATGCATTAATATTTTTCCTGACTACGAAACTTTCGGAGAACACCACTGGCCAGAAACTGGGATTCATAGCTTTCTGCAGCATCTTCCTGACGAGATACTAAAGTTTGAGAATTTAAAAATGATGACGCCCTCCGAAGTGGTCGTGACACATGCTTCTGCAGGCGAAATTGATGTGCCTGAAGCAGGAGGCACTGTTTCTTGGGCAGATGTCCAAAGGGACCAAAGTGGGTGGCTTGGCAATGTCATGCAATGGGCATATTACACTGAGTTGAGGCGGTTGGAGCCATTTATCAAAGAAGCAGAAGACCCCGAATTTCTCAGGTTGTGGCGCGATTTCCAAACAAGCGACCACTTATACTACATGTTTACTGCGGGCGGCGGACCTGGAGAAGTACACTCTTACTTTAGCCCATATGAATCCCCCATGGATGCCTTCGTTGCAGCCCAAACATTGCTAAGTGAATTTGAAACTAGATTAAGGCTGGCAATTTTAACTGCAAATGAGCCTTTTTTGTTCTACACAGGCGTTGGAAAAGAATATTTCACAGGAATTGAGGCTTGGAGCTTGAAGGGCTTCATTAAAGCTTTAAAAGAAGTTGACGCTGAAGCTATAGAGTTTCATGTTAGTAACGGCGATTTCGAAAGCTGGGCGCAGAGTTCACTTAAAGATCAAAAATTGGTTTTGAGTTTTAGGGAACTTAAAGGTTCAAAAGAAAAAGGAGAAAAACTGCGGGAAACAATAGTTGATTTCACTAAGAAACGTTTTGTAGCCCTAAATAAGCAAACGCAGGAAGCAACCAAACTCTTCTAAAACTTTCGCACGCTTATGCATTTATAAGAGAAGTTACCCTAATTAATCAGGGTGCGCCCAATGAGAGACGAACTTCCTTATCCCGACAAAGTTTTACAAACACTACATAACCTATGCGCTACAGCAGCTGATTTGGCACGAAAAGGCGAAGAAGTTGCCCGTCTTATGCAGAAAGATCCAAACGAAATAGAAAGCATTTTGGACAAATACAAGTCTGAAGGGTTCGCTGAAAGCTTTGTGGATAATGAAGGAAAAAAACGGTATTATCTTAATGCAAGAGGAATAATCAAGGTCTGCTCACTTTTCACGTAGTGGAATCATGCGTGTAATAATTTTTTCGTGGGAGTATCCGCCAAGGGTGGTAGGTAAACTCTCTGAATATGTTAAAGCCCTCTCAACTCAACTTGTTGCTAAAAAAGTAGATGTTAATGTTGTGACCTACGAAGATCTTTTAACGGGGTTTTACCAGGAACCCACTGGTGTCAAGACAGTCAGGGTTTCAAACCCTGTTCGAACTCACATTGGCGTTTTAACGTGGGTTTTAACATTGAATCAGGAAGTAGAAAGAGCGGCAGCAAATATTTATTATCAAGACAACAAGCAAATTGACCTTGTCGACGTATTTGACTGGCATTTTATTCCTGCAGCAGTCACAATAAAAAGTGGACTTGGAATACCCTTTGTTTATTCCGTTGAAAGTTTAGAAGATCATCGATCTCAAGGTTTAAACACGCCTTACACTCTGGCAATTAAAAGTATTGAATGGTTGGGGTTCTTTGAGGCGGAGAAAATTAGTGTAAAATCAGAGTGGATGCGTGACGAAGTCATTAGAATTTATAAGGTGCCTGAAGAAAAAATAGTTGTTATTTCAGACGATTCCGATTCATGGATTGCAGAGGTCCTTAAACTTTACAAAAGTGTGGGTGGATTGAAAGTCAAATGAAAGACGACTTAACCGTTATGATGCTAAGTTGGGAGTTTCCACCTAGAGTAATCGGCGGAATATCCCCCCATGTTTACTTTTTATCAAAAAACTTGGTGAAACAAGGCGTAAAAGTATATGTGGTAACCTGCGATTTTCCCGACACACCGGCTCACGAAGTAATTGATGGGGTTGAAGTCTACAGAATTGACTCTTACAAGAATCCAGCACCTGATTTCGCCTCATGGGTTTACTTAATGAATCTTAATATGCAAAAAGAAACAGCTGCTTTAACAAGGAAAATCGGCGGCAAAATTGATGTTTTTCATGCTCACGATTGGCTTGTGGCAGATGCAGGCATTGGACTTAAACATGTTTTTCGAAAGCCGCTTTTGGTGACTATGCATTCAACTGAAATCGGTAGAAGAGATGGTTTGCATACTGATACTGAAAAAATGATTCATGAAACTGAGGCTTGGTTAACATACGAAGCTTGGCGTGTTGTTTGTTGTAGCGAATACATGGTTTCACATGTTAAATGGGCTTTTGGGCTTCCATATGATAAGTTAGTAATGATTCCAAATGGCGTAAACACCCAAAGCTACCGAGAAATACCCGATGATTTGAAAGAGTTTCGCGGTAAGTTTGCTTTGCCGGAAGAAAAAATAGTGCTTTTCGTAGGAAGACTAGTTTATGAAAAGGGCATTCATGTGCTAATTAATGCTGTTCCAAAAATCTTGCAGAAAGTTAACGCCAAATTCATTATTGTGGGCAGCGGCTACATGAAAGAGCAACTGCTAAACATTGTTCGTAGCATGGGACTTGAACACAAAGTTCTCTTCGAAGGTTTCCTGGATGAAGAAAGTTTGCTTAAACTTCAGAAATGCGCTGATGTGTCTGTTGTGCCGTCACTTTTTGAGCCCTTCGGAATTGTTGCATTGGAAGCTATGGCGGCTAAAAGCCCGGTTGTTGCATCTGATACGGGCGGTTTATCGGAAATCGTAGAGCACGATGTAACTGGGGTTAAAGTTTATCCGAATAATCCTGATTCGTTAGCTTGGGGAATCGCAAAGGTTTTGGTTGATAATTTCTATAGTAACACAATCAGGGAAAATGCTTATCGAAGGGTTCTGGAAAAGTATGATTGGGAAAAAATTGCTCAGCAGACCAAGCGTGTATACGAGGGCGTTTTAGGCGAGTATTCAAAGAGTTTTTGGGCGTGACATATTTTATTTTCCAATCACTCGAACATTTTCAACTTGAATCCAAGGCGAAATTAACTGTCCCATCTGACGCTCATTGCTGCCGACTAAACTCACGTTTTTCAGAACTTCAAAAATGTTGCCTGCCAACATGACTCCTCGGCTACAATGAACTATTTCTCCATCTTTTATTTTCCAGGCCGGAGTTGCCACAACCGAGAATTCGCCGCTTACAGGGTTACTGCTGTGAGCTCCCTGCAGATAATAGATTATTAAGCCGTCATCTACTTCACTTAGCATTTCGTCGGATGTTTTGTTTCCAGGCGTAACGTGGAAGTTTGTGGTGTCTATGCTGGGAGTTGACAGGTATCCTGCCCTGGAAGCGTTTCCTGTGCTTTCTTTTCCGTCTTTTCGTGCAGAATAGTTGTCGTATAGAAAGTTTTTTAGAATCCCTTTTTCTATCACCGCTGTTTTTTGATGCGGAACTCCTTCTCCGTCAAAAGACCAAGTGCGCAATCCGCCTGGGAATAAGCCATCATCAAAGATAGTTAAGTTATCTGAAGCAACTTTTTCTCCAAGTTTATCTTTAAATGGAGACTGGTTCCTCTGGACATTGTCCGCTCTTACAGCGTTAATTAATGTGTTAGCAAAAAGGTCTTGCAAAGCAAACTGCGTAAAAATAAGAGTGGTGGATTTCGTTTCAACTGATTTAGTTTTTAGGGCTGAAAGAGCCATTTTTGCCGCTTCTTTTCCAACCCATTCAGGGTTAATGTTGTACATTCTCGAAGCATTAAATTCGAAGCAAACTGGCGTGACAGTGTTTCCTTCTTTCGCCAGCGCCGCAATGCTACATTCAATTACTGTTCCTTTATCGAAACCTGAGACCCCGTTTGAGTTGACGATAGCACTAGAAATATACGCGTTTCCTATTCCTCCTTCAATTGGCGCAACACGCTTGTCAACTTGACTGGCAGCGTCCAGCATTGTCGAAGCTATCTTAACCAGTTCGTCTGAGCTAAGCGAAATGACTTTTTCATCAAAGGTTTGCTTAAGCGAAGCGTAAGGTTTCTTTTGTGGAAACCCCTTCCAATCCGCGTCTGGTTTGCTTGCTTTTGCTGCACTCAAAGCACCAGCAATTGCGTTTTCAACTGCGTTTTGATCATCAATGACATTTGTGTAGGCAAAACCCACCGCTTTGTTTGCAGCCACACGAATGCCTAAGCCTCGGTCAATTATCCTATTGGTTTTGCTAATTTGCCCCAGTTCAATACCGATGTTTGTTGCTTGCCCCTCGTAAACATAAGCTTCGGCTTCAGAGGCTCCCTTTTGCATAGCTACTTTAACTGCATTTTCAGCTAAACTTAGCATCGTTTCTTTTTTAAGAACTGCCACCCACAACCATCTCCTTAACTCTAATATGGGGTCCACCATCACAAATGAATGCTATTTGACCTTTCCCGCATCTTCCAGAATCAGTCAGAAAATCTTTTCCCACAGCGTCAACATGATGTAAAGTTTCAAGAGTGTTTCCGCTTATTGATGCATCACGGACTGGAGCGCCTATCTCTCCATTAATTATTTCGTATCCTTCTTGGATGCCGACTTGGAAAGTGCCATCAAGGTTCGCTTGTCCACCTCTAAAACTCTTGAAATAATAACCCTGTTTGACGTCTTCTACCAGTTCTTCTAAAGATTGATCTCTGGGAGCCATGTAGGTACATCGCATACGAATTATCGGTTCAACACGGAAATCTTCAGCCCTCGCATTACCAGTAGGTTGGACACTGAATTTTTGTGCAGTTTCACGATTGTGCATCAACCCAGCTACAACTCCGTTTTCTATAAGTAATGTTTTCTGTGATTGAACCCCTTCATCGTCGTACTTGAAAGCTCCAAAAGAACCGTCAATCGTGCCATCATCGTAGAACGTCACTAAATTTGAACCAATTTTCTTTCCAATATTATCCGCTAAAATTCCACCGGCAAGAGCTAAATCGGCTTCAGCCAGGTGTCCAAATGCTTCATGAACAAAAACTCCCACAACGTTTGGACCCAAAACCACCGGAAACATTCCCCCTTTTGGCGATTTAGCACTTAACTGTTCAACCGCACGTTTAGCAACTTTTTCACCTAAAACTTCAGGGGTTTGTTCATCGAATACTTCGTAGCCTGCGGTTGAGCCTATTTCTTCTCGACTAAAAGTATAGACTCCCTCGCTGAGAGCTGAAGCAGTTATTCTTGCCCAAACATATAATTTATCCTGCTCTATGTTTGTGCCTTCACTGTTTGAAAAATAACTGGTTCCAGTCAAATCCATATAGTCCATGTTGCAGCTTTTAATTCGCTTATCAAATCTCAAGCTTGTCTTGTTCACTGCCAAAGCAGTTTTAACTTTGTCTTCCATCAAAATATCTGACGGATTCTTTTTTGGCTTTGACACTACTCGGTCAGTAATAATTTTGGCGTCTGCTAGTTTAATCGGCGTTTTCAACCGTGAACTAGCCATTCTTGCCATACTGCACGCATCCGAAACTGCACTCTTCAAAATATCAACATCTAATGAACCGACAGATGCGAAACCCCACGCGCCATTTACGAGAACCCGCAAAGCAACGCCGTTCTCAATACCCTGTTTAGCCCCTTCTACACGCTCCTCTTTTATGGCAAGCATTGTTTTGTAGAGTTTTTGGGCTCGGGCTTCAGCGTATTGGGCTCCGAATTTTTGAGTGGCTATATTATTAATCTTTGTCAGGAGATCTTTCAAGAGTATCTATCCTCAGTAAGTTGAAGCTTCTAACTAGAATTATTCTTGGGGAATTAAATCATTGTGTATCTCTGATAGTCCCTGAAAGCTAACCTAATTTATTTTCCGAAAAAATCAGACATATTCATTTGCTTAACCATTTCACGTGGAAGCTTAGGTTTGGGTTTGATTGTTGGGACTTCGACGTCTAAAACCAGTTGTCCATAAACGCCGTCGTATCCTGGAGTGACTTTGGCTGTGCCATTTCTGACTTTGATGATGGCTTGAGCAATTGGTGCATCAACAATATTGGTTAAACCTTCCAAGGGCGCGTCAATTAGAACAGTGTATTCGTCACCGAAGTTTTCAGTTAACGAAGTATAATTCTTCCAAACCGCCTGGGTCGAAGGAGAATCAGAGCCTAAAACTGTAGCAATTATTTCAGAAAGCGGCAATAAACGCATAAACCCGGGAGCTCCTTCACGTTTGAAGTTTACAGGTCTATCAGCAAGTTCTTCAACGCGTTGCTCTACACCTTTAGTGAGTTTTCTGCGGCAAACGGGGCAGATATTATTGACTTTTATTGCTTCTTGGGGCGAAAGAGACATTTTACAATTGCGATGCCCCGTCCAATGATACTTGCCGTACGCAGGATCGGTTTCAATTGTAAACTTGAAATGTTCTGAATTATTGCTCTTAATAGCGTCTATAACTTCTCGATAGCTGAACTTTTCGAGTTCGAAAACGTTAGCTTCCCTGCCGATTCGCCAAGGCCAAAAACTGTGGCAGTCACTGTTCGAAACTAGCGCAAACCTATCAAGTTTGCTAAGACGCCAATTCATCGGAGGGTCAGCTGAGAGCCCAGTTTCCAAGGCATAAATGTGTTTGCTCATATCTTGGTAGCAGTCTTCAATAGTGTCAAAGCCGCTGAAAGCGCCGAAAATGCTGTACCATGGTGTCCAAGCATGGGCTGGAAAAACCATGTTTTCGGCTGAAACAGCCATCACTTGCTCAACAAGCTGTGATGCCGTCATGTCTAAAATTGGTCTGCCGTCTGACGCTAAATCGCCAAAACCTTTGAGTCTTTCATTAATTTGAATAGCCGTTTCCATACTGGGCGTTAATATGACCTGGTGAATTTTCTTTGATTCACCTTTATAATCAAAAATAGTGCAGACTTCTGTTGTAAGCATAAAGCGGACTGGTGAATCAGCCTTGGCTTTTAACTTGAAGAGTCCCGTGCCCTCTTCAGGCGTTAGGGTTTCGTTTATTTCTTTTAGCCATTGAGGGTGGGTGAAATCGCCTGTGCCAACAAGGTTTAAGCCTTTAATTTTTGAGTAACGGGCGATTTCTGGGATATTCATTTGTTCGCTTGTTGCTCGACTGTACCGTCCATGAATGTGCAGATCAGCAATGACTCTCATACCTAATGCCTCATTGCTAACGTTTGATACATTAACCGTTTTAAGGCTTCGCAAAGTCAGCGCTAAAAATGAGGAACCGCTAATCGATTCATTGCGGCTTACGTTTTAACATATTAGTCCATGCCACGAGTGCTTCAATAAGCTGCCGAATAAGCGCTTTTGTTTGCTCATTAGTCAACTTGCCATTGCCATCTACGTTCTCAGCCGCAGAGGCTAACATAATTTCAGGCTGATTAACCGCATACATATTAGTCATGACAAACGTTTGACGAAGGTGATACTGTGCCCTTGCTCCACCAAACCTTCCCGTTGACGCGCTCATGATGGCGACTGGTTTACCTTTAAGCACATTTTCTTGAAACGGTCTTGAAGCCCAATCAAGAGCGTTCTTTAGAACTCCAGGGATAGAGTAGTTGTATTCTGGCGTGGCAATTAGAAGGGCGTCTGTATTTCTGATTTTTTCTTTGAACTCTTTTACTCTTTGGTTTGGAGTGTTTTCAAGGTCTTGGTTGAAGGGTGGGATGCCTTCTAAATCAAAAACCTCTATCGAGACATTTTCAGGCGCTAGCTCCACAGCAGCCCACACTAAGGCTTTGTTATAGGAGCCTTTTCTTAGGCTTCCAGCGAAGGCAAGAATATTGAATTTTTTCTCCAAAAGAAATCACCGCTTAAGACATTTAAAAATAAGCAATCGAGAGAATTAAGGTTAGCCATTGCTTGTTCGCACACTTTGTTTTTCAGTTTTGAAACCTTGGTTTGATGCAATATTCTTTTAAAGATGCGTTAAGCATGGTTACTTTATGCATGAATGGGCTTTAGCTGAAGCTATTCTTACATCGGCGAAGCAAGTTGCTGAACAGGAAGGTTTGAAGGAAGTGACAGAAGTCACTATAAGGGTCGGTGAACTTCAGCAGGTTGAGCCCCCAATTTTGCGTTTTGCTCTTTCACAAATTAAAACTGAGACTTTTAAAAACGCCAAATTTCATATTTTGAGGGCTAAGTCAACTCTCAAATGCAGGGCTTGCGGAACTACATGGCAATTTAATATCAAGAAACTTGATAAAACCACTGCTGAAGCTATCCATTTTGTTCCTGAAGTTGCACATACATACATTAGGTGTCCTAAATGCGGTAGTTCTGACTTTGAAATCGTTAGCGGACGTGGAGTTTGGCTTGAGAATATAAAAGGAGCTAAATAAACGTGGTTGATCCGCGAACAAGCATAATTAATGAGCGATTGGCGCGGATAAGCAGAATTATCGCCGTTTCAAGCGGCAAGGGCGGCGTTGGCAAAAGCATGGTTGCAACCACACTTGCATTAACTTTGGCGAATAACGGCTGCAAAGTAGGTTTGTTTGACTTGGACTTCACAGGCCCGTCAACCCACATTATCCTTGGTGCCCAAAACGTTCAGCCGAAAGAAGATAAAGGCTTAGTTCCGCCAACAGTGGACGGCTTGGAATACATGTCGATTGTTTACTTTGTCGGAGATAACCCCGCACCCTTGCGCGGAGCGGATGTTTCAAATGCCCTTATCGAACTTCTTGCAATTACACAGTGGGGCACGCTTGATTTTTTAGTTATTGACATGCCTCCCGGAATTGGCGATGTAATTCTAGATTTGGTACGGCTGATCAAACGCATAGAATTTTTGATAGTCACAACGCCGTCGCTTTTGGCTTTTGAAACAGTCAAGAAACAAGTGGCTTTGCTGTGCGAGTTAAAAATGCCAATCATTGGCGTCGTTGAAAACATGAAAATGGATGTGGCTGAAGGCGTAGAGGAGGAAACTGGCAAGTTGGGGCTAAAATATCTCGGCGAAATCCCTTATGATCCGGCCGTTGAGGGTGCTATTGGCAACCAAAAAGAATTGCTTAACACTGTCATCGCCAAAAAACTAAGAAAAATCGCTAAAAGCATGATGCTGATTGAAAAGAGAGAGCCTTGATGTCGTACACTAAAGCAGTGATATTCGATTACATTGGCACATTGGTAAACTGCAAAGGTTACACTATGGACGCTTCAAAAGAAAAACTATACTCAGCATTGTTTGCTGAAGGCTTCGATGTTTCAAAAAGTTGTTTTCTACAAGCCTACGATTTAGCCCATGAAAAATATCGAATTGTTCGATATGAACAGCTAAGAGAGGTAACCAATGCTATTTGGGTAGCAGAAGCGCTTTGCAATTTGGGCTTCAAGGTGACAGCGGATGATTTTCGAATCAAATGTGCACTTAACGTTTTCTTTAAAGCCTTCGTTGACACGTTTGAATTAAGAGACGGCGCAAAAAAACTACTTAAACAAGCCCAAGAACAATGCAAAGTCGGTTTAATCTCAAACTTTACTCACGCGCCAGTTATCCACAAAAGCCTAAGGTTGCTTGGCATTCATATGTTCTTCAACATGGTTGTGGTTTCAGACGAGAACGGATGGCGAAAACCAAGCCCTAAAATTTTCGAAGACGCCTTAAACCGACTCGGAGTTGAGGCAAAAAACACTGTTTACATTGGCGACAGTCCAATCGAAGATATCAAAGGCGCCAAACAAGCAGGGCTCATAACAATATTTGTTCCTTCGCAATTTAACACTTTAAAAGACTTGATTGAAAGTCAACAAGAACCGGATTTTGTAGCAAAAGATTTGGAGTCAATTTTTAGCCTTTTGGTTGAAATTACTGGTTTAAGCTTAAAATGAAAAAAGGAGGATGTTAGATTTTTTTCTTTGCCACAGCATTTTCCAGCGCTACTACGCCTGGAAGTTTTTTACCCATGAGGAATTCAATGAGGGCACCGCCAGCGGTGCTTATGTAGCTGATTTTTTTGGTTAAGCCGTATTCTTGTATTGCTGCGATCGTGTTTCCTCCGCCTGCGAGGCTGAAGGCTTTGCTGTTTGCGATGGCTTCGAAAACCCCTTTTGTACCGTAATTGAATTCTTTGTTTTCGTACACGCCCATTGGTCCGCTTACGACGATGGATTTGGCGGTTGCGATGATTCTGTTGTATTTTTCGACGGTTTTGGCGCCGATGTCCATGATGCTGTTTTCCGTTGGCAGTTTGCTGACTGGGATTTCTCTGCGTTTGCCATTTACTTCTAAGGCAAAATCAACTGGCACAACAACTTTTTCGCCGAATTGCTCCTCTAACGCTTTAATGCCTGGAATCAAACATGTTAATTCTTTTTTGGCGAGATAACCCATGTTTCCCTTACCTAAATCAACGCCTTTAGCTGCAAGGAACAATTGGCCAGTTACTCCGCCGGTAAGAACGTAATCTGCTATGCCACTGCTTAACACATATTTGCTGATTTCAAGGCTATCGTCTGCTTTGGCTCCTCCCATAACGTAAACCGAAGGTTTCTCAGGTTTCTCCAGTGCTTTGCTTAGCGATTTTAACTCACGTTCCATGATACGTCCTGCAGCGCTTGGCAAAACCGCGGTAAAACCAACCATCGAAACGTGTCCACGATGGGCAGCTGCAAAAGCATCATTAACAAACAAATCTGCTAAGGGCGCAAGATTCTGTACAAGTTCCGTTTTGCTATGTTGTTCCGGGGTGCCTGTTTTGGTTTCTCCATCCCAAGATCGCACGTTTTCAAGAACCAGAATTTCTCCTGCTTGAAGATTTTTTATAGCGGCTTTTGCTTTTTCGCCAAAGACATCATCAACGTATTTTACTGGGCATTTGAGGATTTTCTGGAGGATTTCAGCGTGTTGTTTTAGCGTTGTATAATCTGGGTCTCCTTTGCGTCCCTGATGGGCTAACACAACGGTTTTGGCGCCTTTTTCAGCAAGTTCTTTCAGTGTTGTTTCAGCGTGTGCTTTTATGCGCACGTCGCTTGTGACTTTCTTGGTTGTTGGGTCAATTTCAGAGTTAAAGTCTACTCTGACCAAAACAACTTTATTTTTAACGTCAAAATCATCTAATGTTTTGTACTTTGCCATTTTAATCACTTTCTTTAATTCAAAAAAGGAAAAGAAGGATGGATTTTAGTTTGTTCGCTTGTTTAAACGTCTGCTTTTTTGCCTACCATTTCGATGAAGTCAACCATGCGGTTGCTAAAGCCCCATTCGTTGTCATACCATGCGAAGACTTTAACGAAGTTGCCTTTATCCCCTAAAACCATGGTTAAATCGGCATCGAAAACGCTACTATAAGTGCTGTGAAGTACATCAGTGCTAACGATTGGATCTTCAGTGTACTGCAGAATGCCTTTGAGTTCGCCTTCAGCCGCTTTCTTCATTGCGGCGTTGATTTCTGCTTTTGTAACGTCTTTGCTTAAGATAGCGGTTAAGTCAACAATTGAAACGTCTGGGGTTGGGACTCGTAGTGAATATCCATTCATTTTACCTGCGCAGCTTGGCAGAACTTGGCCGATTGCTTTTGCAGCCCCTGTGCTAGTTGGGATAATGTTGATTGCAGCGGCTCTCGCGCGTCTTGGGTCTTTGTGAACTAGATCCTGGACTTTTTGGTCGTTTGTGTAGCTGTGACATGTCGTCATTAGCGCTTTTTCTAAACCGAAGTTTTCTGATAAGACTTTGCTGATTGGTGCTAATGCGTTTGTTGTGCAGCTTGCATTGCTTAGAATGTTATGTTTTACTGGATCGTAAGTTTTGTCGTTTACGCCTAAAACAAATGTTGCATCTGGGTTTTCTGCGGGCGCTGAAATAAGAACTTTTTTAGCTCCTGCCGTTAGATGTTTAGTTGCGCCTTCGCGGTTTGTGAATAACCCTGTGCTTTCAACTGCTAGGTAAACTCCAAGGTCTTTCCATGGTAGTTGTGCTGGGTCTCTTACGCTGAGACATTTGAGTTCTTTCCCATTTACGACTAAGTCGTTTCCTTTCACTTCAACGGTCCCTGGAAAATGCCCGTGAATTGAGTCATATTTTAGAAGGTGAGCGTTAGTTTTTGCGTCTGCAAGATCGTTTATGGCGACGAAATCGATGTTTGCGTTCTTTTCGATTGCTGCTCGGTAGAGTAGTCTTCCGATTCTTCCGAATCCGTTAATTCCTACTTTAATTGTCATAAAATCACCATTTCTGAATTTGTACAATTGACTCTTCATTTATTAATTTTCCGACAAAAATGTGGACAAAGCGCTTGATAGGTAACAAGCCCTTATCGCTTGATAAACATTTCATTTTACATTAAGTAACCAATGAAATCTTCTTTTTGGTCAACTGACTGTTGATTAAGACATTTAGCTGGAATTGAAACTAGTAAATTCCGCCTTCTTTGAAGTAATAGTATTCCTCTTTTTTAGAACCAAAGCATCTTATGCCATCCCGTTTGAGTTTACTTCGAAGTTCTCCAGCGTACTCTTTTGTTATTTCCCCTTTCTTCTCTAAATAAGAGATTATTTCTTCCGCCTGTGCGTTTGTGTCACAACGTCGGATGAAATCCACAGCTGTAGGATTGAAGTGGCGCAGTTTGTCCAGAGGAACCGTCGGTTCGAATTCGTCCTCTTCGCATTCAGCGTTTTCGATTGCTTCAGGGTCTTTTCTAACTGCATTAATAGGAACTTTGACCTCTCCCGTTTCAAGCTCATTGTATAAGTGTGGAAACATTTTCTTGAGAGATTTTTTATCGATTGCCATTTTTCATCAGTTGTACAAAAATAATTATTGAAATGGTTATTTATGTTCTTTTTTGATGAAAAATCAAGTTTTTCCAAGAATTATGATGGAATGAATTGTTGGGTTGGGTTTTCTCTTATGATTTTTTCAAGTTCTTTTATGTTTAAGCCTTTCATCTCGTCGCCAAAGATTTCGCATTTCCTTTTTTTTCCAGCTTCATCTCGGTTTCGAACTACTATTTCAAGTCCGTGTTTGGCAGAGGTTTCAGAATAAATGTGAAATGATTCCGAGGTTGCTCCTCGTTTATTGACGGTTGTCCAAACCATTTTCAAAACCTTGATGTTTTTGGCATTGAGAACTTTAATGATGATCTGAGGGTCATCTGCGTAAACTGCAATGTCAATATCGCTTCCCTGTTTTATTGTTCCCCGCCAAACGCTGCCAATTAAAACGGGACAATAAGCATTAAGGGGTTTCATTATTTTTAGGGCTTCTTTTCGCATTTCTACTAAGCGTTCTTTTCGTTTTGGTCCTTCGTTTTCTTCCGCTATTTTATCCAGTTCCAAAGCGACGTCAAGGTTAGAAGGCAAAAAATTTGTACCTAAATTTTTCCCTGCTTTTACCTTTGCTTGTTTGTATTCTTTTTCAGCGCCAAAATAAAGTAAAGTGGCTGCCTCACGGGCGACTCTGCTTCTTAATTCATCTGTCAATTAGGCACCAAGCGCTACCTAGCGTTTTGCTATTGTTTCGTACAGACTTATGGTTTTTTTGGCTATCTTGCTCCAAGTGAACTCGGCCAAAACTCTTTTCCTACCGTTTTTGCCAAGTAGCGCGCGCTTTTCAGGGTTTTCTAGGGCGCTGATTACTCCCCATGCTATGTCTGATGGGTTATTTGGGTCAACATGGTAGCCGCATTGTTCTTCACCACAGCAAATTACTATTTCACGCATTCCGCTGACGCCCGCAGCACCGACGACAACTGGCTTTTCCATACTCATTGCCTCTAAAGCAACAATTCCGAAAGGTTCGTAGTAGCTGGGGAAAACTGCTAGGTCGCATGCAGCATAATGTATAATTCGTTCTTCTTCTGGGATGAAGTCAAAACAGAATTTAACGTATTGATCAAGTCGCATGGTTCTGGTTAGGTTTGCCATGTATTCTTGTAAGTCGCCTACCCCTACAACTACAAGTCTTGCATTTGGAATTTTTGTTAGAATATGAGGCATTGCCATTATAAGTTTATCAACACCTTTTACAGCGACGAGTCTGCCTAAGAAAAGAATCATCAAATCGTTATCGCCGATGCCATATTTTGCTCTGACTCGTTTAATATCCTCTTTAGAAATGGTCTCTGGGTTGTATTTCTGTGGGTCCACACCGTTATAGCTTACCTGAATCTTTTCTCTTGGAAAACCAAGCTGGATAAGCTCATCTTTCATGGCATACGATACTGTAACAACCATATCTGCCATTTTGCCCGCTCTTAACTCTATGTTGCTTACTACACCTGAACCGTTTCCTAAAGTTCTGCCTTTCTCAGTTGAATGAACATGGAAAGCAAATGGCAAACCAGTTTCTCGTTTAACCGTAATTCCACCCATCGCCGAAAGCCAATCATGGGCAATAACAACATCGTATTTCATGCCTTCTTTCTTTATCAACTCGTTTATGAGTTTAGCAGCAGATAAATAATTATAAACCATCAGTTTGCCGAAAAAATGAAGTCCTCTTCCCCATTTCTTTATATCTTCAGCAATTACATCGGGAAGCGAATCAGAAATATCAATGTGAAGGGGACGGTGAATCTCAATTCCTCGCCAAATTTCTCTGGTTGGCAAAGAACCCGCGTCATCATTCATAGTAAAGACTGTTACATCATGATCTTCTAAAACGAACTTTCTTGTTATCTCGGCGGCGTAAGTTCCTAATCCACCAACAATTTTAGGTGGATACTCGTAAACAAAAACTGCAAGTTTCATTCTGTACCGTCACCAATTTACAATTAGCATTGGCTATCAATATACTAAAAGCTTTACTTATTTGCAAAAACAACTTGAAAGAGAAAAAACCTAAAAAGAATAGCGAAAAGTTTGATTAGATGCTTCGACTATAGCAGTAAGAACAAGGTGCCCGTCAATGAGTTTATCACCCGTTAAACAAGAAATACTAGAAACAATGCTTCTTAATGAAAAGCCAATGAAAGCCATAGAAATTGCCGGTGAAAGCAAAAAAGAATTTCCACCAACTATGATGCATCTTTTAGGGCTAACGAAAATGGGCTATGTGATTTCGCCTGAAAAAGGGCAATATATCATTACTGAAAAAGGAAAGGGTGTCTTGGGAGTACCCGAAATCACCAAAGAAAAAGCCACAGCGATATTATCTTACGCAGCGCATGAAAAAGCATTCAATTTTTACGTCACCGTTGGGAAACCCTTGAGTATCCACGCACATAACCTTCGGGATTTCGCCACCAAACTCGATAAAGCTGACTTAGCTTCAGTCGAATTTCATTTGCAACGAGGCGACTTTGAAGCTTGGTTTAAAATGCTCGGGGATGAGGAATTAGTCAAAAAAACCGCCTTATTAAAAAAGAAAAACGCGGTCGGTGAAGACATGCGAAAACGGCTACGCATAATTGTTGAACAGAGATATCTTTATCTCGCAAAGTTAGCAGGTCAACCAATATATACCGAACAATAGATTTTTCTTTAAATTTCAAAAGTTTTGAACATCAAATCTATCAATAAACAAAAAAGTAGAAGAAAGAAAAAACTAAGTTATTTGTTTGTATATCGGGTGGTCTCTAAATTTCAAGTTAGTCGTTGACCATTCAAGAGTGCCACTTGGAAGCCGTGTACAGAGGGATTGGACGATTGCCCCGCCAGAAGTGAACCGCACACCATCGAGCATTTCACCCTTCGTTACGCCTGAGGCAGCAAAAATCATTTCGTTACCTTTCGCCAATTCATCTTCCGTGTATGTTTTGTCGATATCAACGCCTTCTGCTTTCAATCTGTCCATTCGTTTGGCGTCATCTTTCTTATCCTTCCAGACCTTAACAAGCATCGTTCCGCCTAAGCACTTCACCGCCACTGCAGCGATTGTTGCTTCTGCCCCTGCGCCAGCACCGATAAGCAAGTCAACACCTGAGTCAGGAAGACATGTGACAATCGAGCCCGCGATGTCGCCATCCGCAATGAGGATTATTCTTACACCCAGTTTTCTCAGTTTTGCCAGTAATTCATTATGTCTTTCGCGTTCAAGCATAATTACGGTAAAGTTTGCTAAAGGACGATTCTTTAATTTGGCTATCGTTTTCACTATTTCCTCGATTGACATATCGAGGCTGATTTTTCCTTTTGCTAAACCGTTAGTCGCGACTTTAAAGTAGTAGCCGTCATCGGGCAAAACTTGCAAGCAGCCTGCAGGAGCACATGCCAAAGCTGAGATGGCATCTTTCTTTCCTTTTGAGGTTGCAGTTGTACCGTCAACTTGGTCAATAATGAATTCTACTTTTGGCCCGCTGCCTGTGCCGACTTTTTCTTTGTAACTGAATGCCGGCGCGTTATCTTTGGGTCCTTCACAACAGATAACTTCGCCATCTACTTCAGTTTGATTGAGAACGGCTCTTGAAAAATCCAATGCGGTTTGATCAACTTTGTCTGGGTCACCTTTACCGATATGGAGAGCTGCTCCAACTGCTCCAGCTGTCGTTATTCTTGTTAATGATGGAGACAGAGATCTTAGTGACGTCATTTTCTTATCTCCTTTTACATTCGTTTAACCATAGGTCAGTGAACTCAATGTAGTTTTGGGCAACTTTTTCAACTGCTTCTTTTCTATTACTCTTGCCTGCTCTATAATCTGCTAAGGGTTGCCAAAAAATTGTTCTTCCAACGGCAAATCCTATGATACCCGGTATTTTGGCTCCAACTTTTAACCATTCTTGCACTTTTTCCTTTGATTCTCCTCTTCCAAGAGTTATTACTCCTGCTTTTCTTCCGTTGCTTTGAGCCTGCTTTACCACTGCTTTTGCAGACTCGGGTTTGTCAACGCCTTCTAACTTCCAAATAGACGGTTCAACTCCCGCAGCCTGAATTTCTTTGAGGCTTTCAACCATCAATTTCGGTCTCAACTCTTTATCGTAGGTTTCTTTTGATCCTCCAAGTTTTGCCAATTGAGCTGGTAAAGCGGGCACGATAAGTTCAAAGAGAAAGGTTCTCTTTTTCTTCTCTAAGTAATCGCTGAGTTTTTTGAGCCTTTCTAGCTGTCTTTTGTTTAATGTGGCATCGCTTTCGGGATTATAGCGAACTAAGACTTTTACAAAAGTAGGGTCAAACTCTTCAATGTGTTTAGCATAGTTTTCTCCATATTCAAAGTCAAATTCTTCTTGACCTGACTTTTCAACGGGCATAGCAAACGATAAGCCATCTTTCTTTGCCTCTCGAAGAACACCGCTTCCAAACTCTTCGTCTACCAGCAAGCCAGCAATTTCCTTCGGAACGGACTTTTTAATAGACAGTTTGAAGCCTTCGAAAATTATTTTCTTATAATCTTCAATCTGTTTTTTTTCATCAGGTGTGGGTTTACGATTTTTTATTTCAAACATTTTTTCAAGAAAAGAAGCTCTATGGTCAAATGCCAGAATTAACAGTTCTTTTTGGGACCAGTCAATCAACTTAAGTCACCGTACCCTCTACTTTGTGCTTCCCAAATAAATATTATTGCCTTACTGTTTTGTATTTTCATGCCGATCGATATTAAAAATTCATTTGTTTATTTTTGGTCCAAATAGTGTCTTTAGGATAACCGCGGCAAATTTTTTTTATAAATTGATAACTTTAGAGAAACCATGAAATAATAAGAGGATCCATAAGAATTGCAAAGGTGTCGGTGTTGAGTGAGGTCAGAATAGTTACAGTAAAGATTCCTGAAGAAGTATTCCAAGAAATGTCTTTGCGTATTCCAGAAGGAGACAGAAGCAACTTTATTCGAGAAGCCATAAGTGAAAAACTTCAAAAAACACCTAAAGCCGATAAACTCTTAGCTTTAGAAGATAGGATGGGCAAAATAGAACAGGAATTTGGTCAAATCAGAAAATACTTGGCTGACTTAGAACTGCTAACTTTTGAGCATGGAAAAATAAATCCTCACTCTTACTGCATCGATGATTTAGATCATAAAATAATGGAATATCTGCTTCATTATAAAAGCGCAACCACCCCTGAACTTGCTGAATATGTCAAAACCAACAGATGGCTCATACTTAACAGGCTTAGAAAAATTCAGAAAACATCAAAAAAGCAAGTTGGAAAATCCATAATTGAATATTACGCTGGCGAACGGTCTGGCAAGAAGAAGGCTTGGTGGATAGCTGAAGAGTTGATCCAGGAATAACAAGGTTAGCTTTAAATTAACTGTCATATTTGGTTTGTCAATTGTGGGCTCGTAGTCTAGCACGGATTAAGGCATCGGCCTCCGGAGCCGAGAATCCTGGGTTCAAATCCCAGCGGGCCCGCTTAATTCATTTTCAGAGGAAAAGGGGTCGTACGTGCTATTCTGAAACCCGGGCTTGCGAGACAATCTTTTTATCTCACACTATACACATCCAATAAAATTTCAGTGAAAAACCTTGGTTGAGTACAAGTGGGTTGCGCTTTCGAATACGACTCTTGGCATTTTAATGGCTTCAATAGATAGCACTATCGTTATGATTGCGTTGCCAGCCATCTTCCGAGGAATCAACATTGATCCTTTCTCATCTTTCCAGTATATGCTATGGATATTGTTCGGGTACAGCATTGTTACGGCGACATTGCTTGTTACTTTTGGCAGACTCTCGGATATGTTTGGGCGGGTGAAGCTCTATAACCTTGGGTTCCTGATCTTCACGGTTGGCTCGATACTACTTTCAATAACCCCTAATCAAGGTAACGCGGGCGCCATCGAATTAATAGTTTTCAGAATAGTTCAGGGAATCGGAGGTGCATTCCTCTTTGCAAATAGTGCTGCAATAATAACTGATGCCTTTCCAAGTAACGAACGTGGAAAAGCACTTGGAATAAACCAGATAGCTTTTCTTGCCGGCTCTTTAATTGGTTTAGTTCTTGGTGGAGTTTTAGCGATTATTGACTGGCGGCTAGTATTTTTGGTAAGTGTCCCGGTTGGCGTGATAGGTACCGTTTGGTCATACTTGAAGCTTAAAGAGCAATGCAACATCAAGAAACACCAGAAGTTGGATGTTTGGGGCAACATAGCTTTTGGTGGTGGCTTAACACTGGTTTTGACAGGTTTCATCTACGGTTTAATACCGTATGGAAACTCGTCTATGGGTTGGACTAATCCATGGGTCATTACTTCCCTTGTCTCAGGCGTAAGTCTCCTAGTTGCTTTTCCATTCATAGAGAATCATGTTGCTGAGCCAATGTTTAGGCTTGATCTGTTTAAGATAAGAGCATTTACTGCTGGTAACCTTGCTTCATTTTTCAGTTCAATGTCAAGAGGGGGAGTCATGATTATGCTCATTATACTGCTTCAGGGGATTTGGCTTCCTCTCCACGGCTACAGCTTTGATTCGACACCATTTTGGGCTGGAATTTTCATGATTCCTATGTCAATAGGTTTTGTTTTAACTGGGCCAATCAGCGGTTGGCTCTCAGACAAGCATGGAGCGAGGTTGCTTGCTACTTTAGGCATGGTGATTTCCGCAGTTGCTTTCATAGGCTTCGTGTTGCTTCCTGTAGATTTTATTTACTTAGCATTTGCTGCAGTACTTTTTGTAATGGGAATTGGTGGTGGAGTGTTTGCTTCTCCTAACATGGCATCGATAATGAACTCCATCCCTGCAGAGTGTCGAGGTGCAGCTTCTGGAATGCGTGCGACCATACAGAATAGTGCGATGATGATAAGCCAGGCTGTATTTTTCACTATTATCATAGTGTCGCTTAGCGCAACTCTTCCGGGTGCCCTTACGGCGGCAGTTACCAGTGCTGGTGCATCTCCGCAGCTTGCACACGTCTTCAGTTCTACTCCAGCCTCAGGCGCTCTATTTGGAGCGTTTCTTGGTTACAACCCTGTCGCAACTATACTTCACACCCTTCCTGCTTCGTTAGTAAGCTCTATACCCGCATCAACGATGAATTATCTCACTGGATCAACGTTTTTCCCAAATGCGATTTCAGCACCATTCATGACTGCCCTTAGAGAAGCGTTCATTATCGGTGCGGTATTGTGCATTATAGCTGCGGTTTGCTCTGCGTTTAGAGGCGGAAAATACGTTAATGAACAACCAAAATCCGCAGAAAACGCATAGCAAACTTCCCTTTAGTTTTTAATGAGACCTAAAAATCTTTTTTAGGTCGATTCTTCTTAAGAAAGCTTATGCCATCAGTGAAAGATATTATGACAAAAGATGTTGTTTCAATCGACGTTAATAATAGCGTTTTTGAAGCAGCGGAGCTTATGAGTTCTAATCAACTGGGGTGTTTAGTAGTCATGGATGGCGAAGTTCCTGTTGGCATAGTTACTGAAAGAGATATCGTCCGAAGAGTCTGCGCGAAAAAATTGCCTGGAGAAACCAAAGTTTCGGGAATTATGTCTAAAACTCTTATAACGATTGATCCTGATGTTTCACTTAAAGAAGCTGCTAGAGTGATGTCAAATAATCAGATTAGGCGACTTCCGGTTTTGAAGCAGAACAAGTTAGTTGGGATAGTTGTGGCTTCCGATTTTGTGCGAAATCTCGGAAAAACATCGTTCTCAGATGAAATATTGGAAGCAATGGGCCGCTATCCTTCCTCCGCTTCTCCGTTATGATGCTCAGCAGAAATATAATCAACTCGGATTCGTTGTTTTCCGCAGAAAAATACTGCATATCATTTATTCTGGCTGTGAGTTCAAGTTCTTCATTCTTCATCTTTTTCGAAAATTTGTATGTTGGTGGCATGCCACTTTTTCTATTTTGATAATAAAAACTGATGCGAAACTGAAATAAAGGTCAGTTTACATCTGCAAAATCAGATTTGGCTTTATTACTAATGAACTGCGCTTGTTTTTCTTATTAATCCGAAGATTGTTAATGTCAGATAGGGAATAACTATCATGAATAGGTATTCCTCTATCGGCAACACACCGATTTTTATTCCTACAAAAAAGTTTACGTTTTCACTATAGCTCCAATATCCTCTCAACACTGCAAAGCTGTCTAAAACAGTTCCAATAATAAAAAGTGAAACAAGAACAATCACTTCTTGTTTTGATGATTCAAAAATTCGAAGTTTGAATCCCAAGTTTAAGATTATACATGTTACTAGAATAGAAATTAAGAGAAGTAAATATTCCAAACCTGTTTTCTCCCAACACCTACTAAGCATTACTTTGCTATAAAACCTAAGTTTAAAGAATTCTTTTTGGATCAAACCATCGATCCTGACGCCATATTGCGTGATAATTTCGAAGAAGAGGCAAGAGCAAAACAAATGCCAAATATCCACTTTTTCCACCTGCAGGAGGGACCTTAAAATAACTTATTCGCATTAATCGATATGGTCAACGGTCTTTATTCGTTCTCGTTAGCCGAAAAGGAGTTGTGTACTTATCGCTTCATGGAGTTGCATTCCCAGTGGGCCGTCATTCTTAAGCATAATAGGTTTGGCTCTGTTTGCTTTTTGTTTAAGATTAGTTGAATAGTTATCCGACCAATCTTAACGCCAGAAATGTTTTTTGAAAAAGTGTTGATATCGATTTGAACCAAAAATAATTCAAATCCTATGGAGCTTGTCTCATTCATGGTTCAGGAAACAATGTATATTTATTGAAAAAATTATGAAATAAATGTTGATGCTAAGCTGCCGTGAGCAAAAAATAGAGCGTTTCGTTACCGATAAATACAACTTTCATAATAATGAATTATAGATGGAAATTTCTAAACGAAATAAGATAACAATTCTGATTTTACTTTTCGTAGCTATCATATTAATTATTTCAGTGGTGTTTTTTGTTCAAAACTTTTCTAAGTCTTCGTCGACTCCATCCCCTTCCTCAACGCCTATTTCGACTTCTTTTCCAACCGGAAAAACTCCAACTTCAACAATTAAAGCGACTGAAACTCCAACTTCAACTCCAACCTCCACTCTCATCTCACATCCGACACCAACATCTTCTCTTTTCCCAGACGAAGTAAGTCAGTATCAAGGCCAAAATCTAACACCCATTAGTGTTTACATCGATTATCTAAATGAGCATCCTGACGTTGCAATTGCTGGAACACAGAGCCTGGATAGAGCAACCTACCAATTAGCAATTACTGGCCTCTTAAATAACCCAACAAATTATAGCTACGATGACATCGTTAACAACTTCAATTCGACTCTGCAAGTGGCTACTCTTCCCTGTGTGGAAGGATGGAGTGTAACCTTATTATGGCAAGGGGTACAAATCGAGGACCTTCTTCAGCACGTAGATGTAAGCCCAAATGCAACAACTCTGATTTTCTTGGCAAAAGACGGTTACTCAACGTCTCTACCATTGAGCTACGTGAAACAGAACAATATTACAATAGCCTACAAAATGAACAACGTTACCCTAACAGACCGAACGGGATGGCCTCTATTTCTAGTAGCTAAAAACCAGTATGGGTACAAATGGATTGAGTGGTTAACGGAAATCAACGTTTCGAACGATTCAAACTATCTTGGATACTGGGAAAGCCAAGGTTACCCCAACAACGCAACCGTTCTTGAACCAAACGCCAATCAACGGCTATTTAACGCTTCAATTGTCCTTCCAGTTATCGCCATTTCGATTGCATTTATAGCCATTGTAGTGGCAATGTTTGTCTATCGACGAAAAGTACCGAAAAAAGCAATAATTAACCCGTTGAGACTGCATACTCGCGTTAACGTCGAAAAGCCTTATACTCCATTTTGAACAGAATTCTTGTGCTGCGATAAGATTTGAAGAAAACTACCCACAAACAAACCCTGATAGGATTAGGAGCGGTTATCATATTAGTATTGGTAATTTCTTGTTATTTTCCAACTTCACAAGCCCAAACGAACCAGACTTTCACAAGCGCCGACAAATTCACCATTCCCAACCTTAACGGCTCAATCAGTTTTGCAGTAAACGGTTCCTATTCAGAAGTAGCATTGAAGAATAACACCTGGACATTCACGGATTTAACATTGAATAATCAAAGCATGCCCGGTTTCGGAATAAACGATATTCAGAGCGTTGGAAATTTGACGATTTCTACTCAGGATTCAAATGTTACAATATTGGCTTATGTTACAGTCAATAACTCATTTTCCGTAAGCTTACTGAGCTATACAGTGGAAGGCAAAGGTCAGCAAATGGTTAACTTTGACCTTAACTCATCAGGCCCCACTGAGCCAGCCGAGTGGAGCGTAATCATTCCCAAAAATGATGTTCTCGCCGAAGGTCAAGGTTGGAATCTCCTGCCCGACAATACATTGATCATCAACTCTGCAGCCAGTAATGTTACGATTGCGCATTTTGGCTTAAGTTTGCCTACCAAAAGTAACTTACCTTTCTATATTCAACATTCAGTTGCCTTAATTACCGCTGCTGTGCTAGCAATTGTTGTAACTTTGGCTGTAATAGTTAGAGTCATAACGACAAGACGAAAAGAATCCTAAGGTTATACACTTTTTGATTTAAGTGAGCTTTTAATTATGTGATGTTTGTAGAAGTTGTGAATGCTTTTTTCTCTTCTTCTTTTAGTCTGTTCAAGAGCCTCAGCAACCCCTTTCAAAAATTACTGGTGAAGAGGATATGACGCAAGAAACGCAAGAAGTACGCAACTTCACTAAATTTTTCTTAATTAAGGTTGTTCTTTCGCAAACACTCAGAATTTTTTTTTGAGTAATATAATTTTATTCAAGATTGCGATCTGTTTTCAGGGTTTGTGTTTGTTGAAGTAAACCAGCAAACCGGCACCCGTCAACATTAGAGCAGCTAGCAATAGGGTTGTCCATGATGGAAACTCTGGAACCGTCGGCGTTAAAGTAGTCGCTGGGGTAGTCGTTGAAATCGGAGAAGATGATACATTAGGCGTTGGAATTGATGCGGTTATGTTAGGAATTGCTTGCGGGTTTGGTGCTGTCAAGAATGGGACAAAGTTTACTGTTCCTAAGTTGAAATCGTTCTTGTAATCATGGATTGTCTCGTTGATTACTTGCTGGTTGGTTGTTCCCCACCAGTTGTAAGTTGCGATAACGTTGCTTGAGCTTGTCAACGAAATCTTCACGTTATTTTGGAAATTATTATAAGTTATGATTGGTCCCGCATGTACGTAAATCAATGCATTCGTTAGGGTGTTGTTTTGAATTATGACTTGTGATTGAGAGGTATCTATTGTACTGTTATTGATGAGGTTTCTTTGAATCGTTATAATGTTACTGCAATGAACCACTTGAATTGCGAAGTCATAATTGCTGATGGTGTTGTCGGAAATATATGAATCGCCTGTGCTTCCGTCTGGGAAAGAAATTGCAGTGGTCCATCCTGTAAATTCAATGCCAGTCATAACATTATTTGCAATTATCGGTGAACCTGCGCTTACTATTATTCCCATAAATCCGCTGATCGTGTTTTTTTGAACGAGAGGTGAGCCGTTACTAATCGAAACTGCTCCATTGGCTTTAATGTTGTTGTTTGAAATTATTGGGTCGCCACCGTTTACGAAAATTCCTCCACCTTCCTTATACGATACTTCTTTAGAGGTTATTTGGTTGTTATTTATTTTCGGTGAAGCGTTATTTACATTTATTGAGATTTCATTAATGTGACAGTTTTCGATTATATTGCCGGTTTCTTTTTGTTCATTCCAGTTGTTGCTGGATTGTGAAAAGTTAACGTAAGAAAGAACGGCATCACCTGTTCTGTCTCCATTGAAAATAATGGGGTCTGACAAGCTTCCTTGCGCCATTAGTGTGCCGTTTACTTGTATGTAGAAATAATTAAGGTTGACAATTGTTCCAGGTTCTATGGTTAATGTGACTCCTTGGTTTATAGCTACAGGACCTGTAAGATTATAGGGACTGTTTGCTTTGGTCCAAGTTGTATCTGAGTTTATTATTCCGCTGTTGACGTTTGTACCGTTTTGAGCCAATCCAACTGGGATAGTATCAGCTACTAAGAGGCTTGAAATGGATAGGGCAAGGGTAAGAAATAGTAAAAGGCTCTTGTTGAAACTACCCATACTTACATCTGGAACCAGTTTTTGTTATAAGGTTTCTCGTAAAGGGGTCTTGACTGCGATTAGTCAAGATTTATTGACTATCCTCCTCCTGCTCGACAAAGCCTTAAAGCAAAAACAAAGTTGAGTGCTCCCAAATTAATTTAACAAGAAGTTTTAGTGGAATTTGTAAATCATTGGTGAACCGAAAATCCTTATTAGCAAAAAATAATACATAATTCAACTGAAAAGGGCGAAGAAAAGATTTGGTTCAAAAGACCTTTGAAGTAAAGTCACTGGAAGAAGTCAAATTGCAACTTGAAGCACTGAAGCCTACTTTGAAGAAAAGGTTCAGCATTGAAACCATTGATATTTTTGGTTCCTTTGCCAGAAAAGAACAAACGGAGGAGAGTGACTTGGATATTTTGGTTACGTATTCGGCAGCTGTTAGCCTTTTCACGATTTATGACTTAAAACAGTATCTTAAGCGAAAGCTACATCTGAAAGTAGATGTAATTTCAAAAGAATTTCTGAATAAGCACATAAGAGATCAGGTTTTAAAAGAAGCTGTTAACGTATGACGAAAAATTTGGAACGCAGAGATCCTAAATTATACGTTAAAGAAATTCTAGAGTACATCGATGACCTAAAAGAAATAACATATGGATTAACGTATGAGGCGTTTATTCAACAAAAAATAAGAATGCATGCATTGAAGGATGTTTTGCGAGATATTTCTGAAGCTGTCTGGGCAGTTTCAAAAAACAAAAAAGTGAAGGAGCTATTCTATTACTATCATATACCTTATGAAAAACTATGCGGAATGAGACATGAACTCACTCATGAATACTTTAGTGCAGATTGGCCTTCTATGTGGAACACGGCAATAACCGATTTACCAAATTTGCAGCAGCAATTCAAAAAAATTCTTAACGACCTATAGTTTTTCAAAAGAATAAAATTTTGCGATAACTGGCACGGGCGGTGCTGGGCCAAGTTTTCTTTTTAGGAGTCCAGTATTAGAATCCATTTGGATGTAGTGGAAATTCTTTCTGAGGCATTTAGTTAGCAGAGGCATTTTGCTCTCAAATGTTGAAATCGTTGATGAAGTTCTGCGCTTCTATGACGAAGCCGAGAAACACAAAGAAACACGCAACTTCTACTAAATTCTTTTTTAATCAAGCTTGGTCTTTCGCAAACCACACAAACCACTCAGAATTTTTTTTGAGTGACACAATTTTGTCCAAGTTTGCGACGTTTTATTTGCAAGCCCAAAACCAATTGTTTTCAACGCTTGTGTTTCTTGAGGTTTACTAACAAACCAGCAGCTACCATCAGGATAAGCAATGTTGGAGTTGTCAATACTGGAAATTCTGGAATGGTGGATGTAGGCGTTGGTGAAGGTGAAGAAGCTTGAGTTGGGGCTGCTGTTGGAATTAACGTTGGTGAGGGAGTTGATTCTAATTGAGAGATGTTTGCTGTATTTGAAACCGTTATATCATCAATGTAGATGTTTCCATTGCTATAATTATAACTTTCAATGTTGCCAAGTTTGAAGACAGTTGGATTCCAAATGAATTGGTTCGTAGCTGTAAATACTGGTGAATTGTTTATTGATAGCTGAATTATATTACTGCTAGAAGATATTGCAATGTCGAATTTGTACCATGCGTCTGTTTGCACGCTTGATTGGGTGTACTTGGTATAGAAATTGTCTACTCTGGTTTGACTGCCAATTGGCGTGTTTTCGCCTGACGGATAAGTAAAAGCCCACACCAGACTTCCATTCTTAAGAGGCAATATAGATAAGAAAATTAAAGGGGTGTCCTGCGACAGAGGAATATTGCTTGGACTAGCTATTTCAGCCACGTCAAGGGAACCACTTTGAGAAAGTGTATCTGTCTGCAAATAGAATTCAAGTGTCGCTGTGTTTGAGGACGGAAAAGTTGCTTGCAAATATGAAATGCCATATGAAATTCCGCCAGGTTGAGTATCGGTCGAGTTTAATGCGAATTGTGCTGCATAGGCATTTCCGTCTAAGATGGGTTTTGTAACCATATTTGGCGAACCGACTACTGTCCATTTGCTGAAATTCCCGCTTTCAAAGTTATCTTGAAAAACAACATCTGCCCTAACTTGTACTAGGCTACACGTAAACACCGTTGAAGTCAATACTATGCAAATCAGCAGACGATTCGATTTATTCATAATTTTCAGTTTGCCCTAATTGCTATTAAGCCTTTAGTAGTTCCGTGAGGCCGGGTAAAATACATCTCTGGAAAAGCTCATTGATAAAAGGGGGCATGTCAAGATTTCTGAACTAAATGGCAATTTTTTAGTTCAGGTTTCTTGACAAGCGTATAGGTATTTTTCAGAGTTTACTCATAAATTTTGTGGAATCGTTAAATGCAAAAATTTTGAACTCTTGCCACATAAGGGGTTCGGGTTAACCTTCCGTGAAAACAATCTGTCTTCCGCAAAAACTCTTTTGTGGTTTTGTTGATAACCGTTAAATATTCCTGAAAGCTATTTGATTTTGAGAAATATGACATCTGAAGCTGAACTTAAAGAGATTCGGAGTTTGCTGTTGGAATTAAATAAGAAAGTACAAGGGTTAAATGAGCTGGTTGAAGAAAGGTTAATCGGGTTTGAAGAACCCTCTAAAGAAGATGTTAAAGCGATTGAAGAATATGAAACTGCAAAGAGAAGCAAAAAGCTGCACCTCGAACCTTTGACTGAATTGACGAAAGGGAACTAACATTTGCCCAAGTATTTGGTTTTTGTAGAAAGCAAAGCTAAAAAGCAGTTCAAAAAATTTTCCGAAAGAAAATCAGGATAGGATAATGATAGCTCTAAAAACTTTAGAGGATGAGGGTCTTTCAACAAGAATAGACATCAAGAAACTGCATGGATATCAAAACCATTATCGTATCAGAATAGGAAAAACTGTAAGAATACTATTTGAGCTGTCAACAGATCAAACAATAGTTATTTACTCCATTTCGACGCGTGAAAAAGCATACGAGTAAGCTAATTGAAACGCCTTAGACGATTGCAAACTCGAAAATGTTTTGCTTTATTTAACGAAATTGAATCGACATTAAAATTCAAGATCAAAATAATTATTGTGCCCTTTAGCAGTACACCAGCAAACCAGCAACCACAATCATCCAGTACCATAGTTTTTTTCAATCTCCAAATTCTTTTCCTTAAGCTAATGCGAAACAAAACCAACACCTTTACCTGGCATGGGTGTTCTAACCGAACCTAGAACCGCAAGTGCTGTACTCCAAAATACATCATCGTGAGTGCCTTCGGGATGACTAAATCCTAAGTGCCCTGTTTTCATAAGCTCATATTTTTCAACATTTAACTCAACTGTAAGGTCAATGTCTCCTATTTTTCGGGTAGGGATATATGGAATTTTTAGTTCACCAGCTCGCATCTTTTCCCTGAGGATATTTGCCATTTCTTCTTTAGACTGGACTGTAAAGTTTGTACCAATTACATTGGGAATGCCACTGCGGAACATATCCTCAACAATATAGTTTCCTACTCCTGTTACGTCTGCGTAGACCGAGTGAATGCTGTTCCAACGGTCCTGTAAGCTCTTGACGTATCCAATGACACTTGCGTACTCTGAATGCAATGGAAAACGGTGGACATGAACCACTCGCAAAACGAAACCTATCTTTTCTAGTACTACCACAATGCTGTAATCTCGTTCCTTCCCAAAATCGACGCCAATGAAAAATTCGCCAAATGGCGGTTGGGTCTGGAAGTCATAAGGCAAAAGTGAGCTATCTATGCAACTGACGATGAGACTTTGGGCAAGCCACACATCTTCGTCTTCTGCCCATTCAGCCTCCATCTCACGACGCCACCTAGTTGAGTCATTACCAAACTGCCTCCTAATCTTCTCAATTATTGTTGTGCTTAACGGACCGTTGGGTTCAAGTGCCTGTTCCCAAGAGATGTGGTAGCGTCCAAAATCAGAAAAGTCTTCGTGGTTACACATTTTCCAAAACAGGGAATCGGTGTTGAAAGGCGTGCTAGTTGCAATTAATTTGGCGTCTTTTTTGGTGCTCATTGTAAACAAGATGGCGTCATACAAGTCTTCGTCGTTGGGTGTGAAGTTGGTTTCGTCCCACCAGAGCCTGTCAAAAGTGTTGCCCCTTATTGTATCGGCGTTGTTGGGGAAAGCCTCGATCACGCTGCCGTTTTGGAGGGTTATTCTTGTTCTTTGAATATGCATTCCCTGTCGGGGGAGATTACGGCAAAAGTTAGCCACTCTGAGCAGATTTAGTTTTGTCTGTCGCCAGCTAGGCCCGATAAGTCCGATGTAAGGTTATTGTGTTCCCATGCATCCTGCAAAATCAAAGCACCTATTGTGGTACTCTTTCCCGTTTGCCGAGGCAAACAGACAGCCAAGAATTGATGTTGAAAATACAATTTGGCAATTTCAAGTGTATGCTTGTAGGGTTTTAGTTTGCAGTAATCAAGCAAAAATTTGTAAGGGTCACTTGTTTCAGCCTTAGTTCTCAGTTTAGCAGCGATTTCGACTGTTTCAATGTCTTTGCGTAATCGATCGCGTTCAAGGAACAATCGATTAGGCCTAAAAGTTTTAGCCTCAACTGTCCGTGGATTTCTTCGCAAGCTCCTCATATTTACGTCTCCAATCTAAAAGTTCAGCTTCAAGCGCCCGATAGTTAATGTAGTCTGCTAATAGTTCCTGGTAGATTTTGGTACCCGAAATAATGCCTCGCAAACGTAAAATATCGTCTCTTTTGAGTCCTGAGGCCTTCAATGCCTCTAATGCAGCCGCAAGTTTTAAGCGTCTCTTCAACACTCGGAAGCTCCTCCGGCAACTCAAGCTTAGAAGAAGTAAAACCAGTAGTAGTAGTAGAAGAAGAAGAAGTGTGCTCCCCCCGAGTTTCTTCTTCTTTCTGAATAAGTCCTAAATCCAAAAGTTTCTGATAAATAGCATTCTCGCTGTATTTGCCATCAAAAGAGAAAGCAAGCACTCGAAGATCTTTAGTGCTCGAATTGAACCAATCGGTCAACTGTTTTTCGTCTTCAATGGGCCAAGGCTTACCTTTCGTCAACTGTAAAATCCCTCTAGAACTCGCCCCTATAGTTCGAGGATGCTTAAGAATCAAGTGAAGAAACAAATGTTTAGAACAGCAGAGACATGACTGAAAGTGAAAAAAAGATGTTGTCTCATTTAGAAACATTTTGATTCCGTGAAATTAGCTATTCAACCGCTTTTCAAGGTATAGCCGAGGATAGCGTGAAGCTATTTTCTTTGAAATTTGATACAGTAAACTCCCAATGGCAAGAGCAAAGGCTGGAAAAGCTGGCAGGATATACCAGAAAAGTTTCGTTTGAGCAAAAGTAAACACTATTAGTACAAGTGCCATCCAGATTATGACCAAAACATCTGCTTTTGAGTTCTTAAAAATCGCCTTGAACGCGCAAAACCCAGCAGCAAAAGGCAGCAAAATCGCCCATAAATATTCATTATTGATTAGGTAGCTGAAATAGAAAAGGTAGCTTCCTGCGTGACCTTCAATGGGGCTGACTGAACGGGTAACGGCGGCGTAAACAAAATAGTTCTGCCAAAACGGCGATCCATAAGAAACTACCATGTATATTAGCCATGGAGAAAAAAGCAGAAGTCCAACGCTCCAAAAAAGCGTGAACTGTCTTTTGAAAACAAATCTTATGCTTCTCTGCGACAAGAGTAGATAGGTGAAGATAATTAATGGGATCAGTAAAGCTTGAAGTTGTTTTGTCATTAATGCTAAACCAAAGAAAACGCCGCTTAAGGCTGCATATCGATTTGTTTTTTCTGGTTTCTCACCAATAACAAGAAAGTATATGCTGGCGATTATGAAAAAGGTGAAAGTGACATCGGTCATTGCGTGAGTTGAAAAATTGTAAAAGGTTGTAAATGTGCCTAAAACTATGGCCGATATAAGCCCAGTGACTGAATTGTAAAGTTTCTTTCCTAAATAGAAAACAAGAACTAATGATAAACTTCCAAAAATAGCGCTTGGGAGTCTTGAGGTAAAGTTGTTAACGCCAAAGGCTTGGTAAGACAGAGACATCAACCACATAAATAGCGGTGGTTTCACAACCCAAAATGAGACATCGCCAAAAGCCCAAGGTGTTAAATAATCCCCAGTTTTAACCATGTGATATGCCCATTGAGAGTATGTTTGCTCATCGGCGGCCCAAAGATGTCCACTTGACAAGTTGACGTAAAATATTATTGAAAAAGCCAGAATTCCTAAAACAAAAAGTGCATCACTGTGCGTTTTATACCAATGTGCATTTTCGATGTGCATTTTCACGTTTTCATTGATTGACTTAGTTTTCCTCGTTGATCGAGTAAATTGAACTAATGCAAAAACGCTGATTGCTACGACAGCGCATGCAATACCATCAAACGTTAGTGTGCTCAACGATAAAGCGGTTGGAGACTGTGAAGGTGAGGGCTTAATTGTCGATTGGTATAGGGTGAGAGCATAAACATTTTGGTCATCGGATCCGATGTAGAGGGTATTGTTTACTATTGCTGGGGAAGATTCGATAATATTTCCAGTTGTGTAACTCCATTGTTTCGCTCCTGTTGAAGCGTTAAAACCATAAATGTTGCAGTCTTCTGACCCCACGTACACATTGCCATCTGCAACTGCAGGCGAGGATATGACCCAATATCCAGTTGGGCTTTGCCATATTTTCTGGCCAGTAGATGCATTTAGACAATACAGGTTGTTATTGTCGGACCCGACGTAAACGCATCCATGCGCGACAGCTGGCGAAGACTCGACTGAATCTTCTGTTTGATATCTCCAAATTTGGTCTCCAGTTGAGGCATTTAACGCGTATACGTAGCCGTCGTATGATCCAATGTAAACGTCTCCATTGTTTACGGCGGGTGAGGAATTGATGCTTCCAGTGTGGCGACTCCATATTTCATCGCCTGTCGTTGCATTAAGAGCATAAAGATAATAGTTATCCGTGGCAACGTACAATATGCCATTCGAAACAGCGGGTGAGGATTGTACACGAGATGTGGTTGTGTAGTTCCAAATCGGAGTCCCATCGGTTGCGTTCAAACAGAAAATCCTTTGGTCCCAAGCTCCTATGTACATTCTATCATCAACGATTGCTGGAGAAGACCGCACGACACGTCCAACTTTCGATCCCCAAATAGGATTTCCATTGGTAACATTTAGACAGTATAAACTCCCGTCATCCGTACCAACATAAACAACACCATCATAAACCGTTGGCGAAGACCATACTTCCGAGTGAAATGGAAATTTCCAAATGGCTTCACCGTTAGAGGCGTTGAGACAGAATAATTGGCTATCCCTGCTGCCTACAAAAACGAAACCATTCGCTACTGCAGGGGAAGACTGCACCATTCGACCTGTTTGGTAACTCCAAAGAAGCTTAGCAGAGTTAGTTGGGTTATCGTTACCCGTATATCCGCTGTGCTCTGGGTCATGACGAAAAGTCGTCCAGTCTGTGGCGCTTGAAATGGCACTAGTGCTTGAGGCCACCGACATAAGATATGATGGAAAAATAATGAGAACAATGAGTGCGATGAGTAGCCATTTGTAGTTTCGCATTGCCATCCTTGCTCTACATCACATATTAGATAGAATATTAAACTAGTTGAAATTCAAGAATCAACGAGATCCAACCCAACAAACCAACTTCTCTTTACAGCAAGTTTTTGATGTATTTTAAAATCAATTGAGGTTGATCAAAAATTGTCTTTAATGTTTTTCTTGGATTTTTAATATGATTTAGTAAAGACAATTTCTTATACTCTTCAAGTGCCTTAGCCGCAATTTCTTTCACCTCTAGAGGCGTAAAGTCATCGGTAGAAATCAGCGGTATGCCTTTGGCTTGACGTGCCTCAGCAAAAGAGTTCCAACTCAAATCTTCCTCTATGTATCCTTTAGCTTTGCATTCATCATACAATCTTGTTCCATACGACGGCGTGGCAACGAATAAATGCATACCAACATCGAAATCACGTTTAAGCTTCAAAGCAAAATCAACGGTTCTCTGCATATTCTCTTTTTTTTCACCCGGAAAACCAATAATGTAGAAACCACCAGTTTTCAAACCAATATCTTTACAGATTTTCGCAACTTCCAACACACGGTTCAAATCAAGGCTTTTACAGATAACATTGCTCAAGATCTGCTGATCGCCTGATTCTACACCAAAAAACACGCTTTGACAGCCCGACTTCTTCATCTTTTGAAGCAAATTCAAATCTAAACAATCTGCTCTAACCCCGTTTGGTGTTTCCCAACCTATCTTAATTTTTTTCTCAATCAATCCATCGCAGATCGCTTCAAACCTTTCTAAATCAAAAGTCAAGTTATCGTCTTCAAAGAAAATATTTTTGACATTAAATTTTTCAGTAACATATTGAATGTGGTTTAGTACATAATTTGCGGAGTTTGCTCTAAACTCTCTGCCCATGTGCAAATGAACGCTGCAGAAACAGCAATTGTAGGGGCATCCTCTGCTTGTAATCATTGCTACTGCTCTACTGCGGAAGCTTCGATAGCCTATTTTTTTGGGGCTTAGATACTGCTCCATGTTCACGTGGTCGTAAGCTGGATAAGGCAGCTCGTCCAAGTTTGTGATAAAAGGTCTTGGAGGATTTACGGTGATTTCTCCATTTTGTCGGTAAGCGATGCCGAGAATTTCTTTTAGCTGTTTTTTGCCTTCAAAATGCTGGGCTAACTCAAGCATGCTATATTCCCCTTCTCCTGCAACAGCAATATCTACATTTTTTGCCACTTCAAGAAACTCTTTTGGCATCACCGTTACGTGTGGACCACCAACAACAGTTAAAATTGATGGGTCAACATCTTTGGCTAAGTTGCTTATTTTAAGCGCATGTTCAATTTGACAAGTAAATGGCCCAGCTATGCCGACAATATCTGGTTTGCGTTGTTGAATTTCCCGCTTAATTTGCTCGAAAGGCATACCCACGCTTATTGTTTTTCCTTCTTTTTTAAATGGGTCATCAGTTATGAATGCATCTAAAATCTCCGTTTTGTACGCTGACTTTTCAAGCACAGCAGCTATGTACATCAAGCCCAAAGGTAAATTGCCTGCTGGCAAATCTGAGCCTGGATAAAACGTCTGTGGCGGATTAATTAGAAGCACTTTCATTTATTGGTAACCCAACGAACATAAATTGACATTTGGGCTATATTTAAATTAACTCTTGAAAACGTACAAGATGTTGAAGGTCCAAAATTATCTGTTTTCATTTATTTCTTAACTAAAATCTGGATTAACTCGCCTGCTTAGTTAGCATGTTGCAGTTATGGTACAACCACATAAGTTTATGAGCGGTTAATCGGCTCTAATCTTGTTAACTTCTCCGTGGTCTTTTAGGAGGTGAATAAGTTTTGAGTATGCGTGAGGAAAGTAAAAAAGGCAAGATGACAGTCGCAGAGGCAGGCAGGAAAGGCGGAGAAAAAACCGCGTCGACACATGGAAAAGAATTCTATGAAGAAATAGGTCGTAAAGGCGGCGAAAAAGTATCTCAAGAACGCGGTCCTGAATTTTACAGCGAAATCGGCAGCAAAGGCGGTTCTGAACGCGCAAAGCAGCATGAAGGTGCATTAGAGGCTAGGGGAAAGACAAGTCTGGAGGAAGCAGGTCACCGAGGAGGACAAAGAGTCCGAAAGCTGATCCAGGCTGGCAAAGAGCATGAAGAAGAATAAAAATATCATGATTTTTTCTAAATCATTTTTGATTTATTTGAAAATTTTTATTCTTTAAAACCAATGCTTTTCGTGGTTTTTAGTGGAGGTGAAATTTTGTCAGAAAGAAAAGGTAAAATGACCGTTGAGGAAGCCGGAAGGAAAGGCGGATTAAGGACTGCTGAAACTCATGGCGGAGAATTCTATAGCGAAATAGGCCGTAAAGGTGGAAAGATAGGCGGTCCAAAAGGCGGACAAAGAGTACGCAAGCTTATTCAGGAAGGAAAAGAACACGAAGGAGAATAAATAAAACGATCGTCAACGTTACTTTCACGGTCATGTAAAATGTATTTTTCAAATTCTTCCAAGTCTAAATTCTTCGATTTACCAGTGAACTAGGTTTTAGGTTTTACTATTTTTTATTTATCTTCATTCTCAATTTGTTATTGTGCAAAGACAGCCACATATGTTTATGAGCTATGTTCAAGCTAGAAAATTCAAGAAAGCTCAAGACAAAAGAAAGGCGTTAAAGATCTATTTTGGAGGTGAATCTGTTGATTGAAGAAAGAAGGAAAGGAAAGATGACCGTTGAAGAGGCTGGTCGGATGGGTGGAGAAAAAACGGCTCAAACTCATGGTCCTGAATTTTACAGCGAAATCGGCAGCAAAGGCGGTTCTCAACGTGCTAAGCAGCATGAAGGTGCATTAGAGGCTAGGGGAAAGACTAGTTTGGAGGAAGCAGGTCACCGAGGAGGACAAAGAGTCCGAAAGCTGATCCAGGCTGGCAAAGACCATGAGGAAGAATAAAAAGGAATAAGTTTTCTCTTTACAGCTAGCAATATTTTCATTGCGCAATAAGCAAGATATATTTGTAATTCATCGAGCAATTTCCAATTTGTGGATTTTTGAGTATTTTTTGGAGGTGAATTTATGAGTGAAAGGCGAAAAGGAAAGATGACTGTTGCTGAAGCTGGTCGGATGGGTGGAGAAAAAACAGCTCAAACTCATGGTCCTGAATTTTACAGTGAGATTGGCAGCAAAGGTGGACAAAAAGTTCGAAGGCTTATTCAGGAAGGAAAAGAACACGAAGAAGAATAAAGAAAATGGTTTCAATTAAGAGGTTTTTCTTTTTCAAGTTACCTGTTTTAAGAAGATTGGAGGTGAAAGGAAACGAGTAAACAAGGCATCCAAGCAACCGGACGTAATGGAATAGGTCAAGGTAGAGGAACAAGACGTCAATATACAAGCAAAAGCGGTAAATCAGGTCATGTGAGCCCTGCCATCGTCGAAAAATATCTTGCAGGCATGCATTATCCCGCTGAAAGAAAGAAGTTAATCAATAATGCTCAAAACAAAGACGCTCCAGACAACGTTATGGACTTACTAAATAAGTTGCCTGAGAAGACTTACACTTCACCAATTGATATTACTAAAGAGATCGGCAAAATAGAATAAACAAACAGCTTTTTCATTTTCTTTATTCAGTTTTTGCATCAAAACTCATAAAATAACGAAAGTCGAAAATTAGTTAGCTAACAAGTTGTCCTTGGTTGTCTGTGATTGTTGGTTGATAACCACATATGCTTAAGGGCTATCCTTGGAATAGATAACAAGGCAGGCAACCTTTAGGAAATGTTGGAGGTGAACTAGTTTTGACGGTTGAAAGTGAACAAAGAAGAAAAATGACCCGTGAAGAAGCCGGTAGAAAAGGAGGACAAAAAGTAGCTCGGGAACGTGGCTCAGAATTTTATAGAGAGATAGGTAGGAAAGGCGGCGAAAAAGTAGCTGAGGAACGTGGAACAGAATTTTATCGGGAAATAGGGCGAAAAGGCGGCGAAAGCAGAGGAAATAGAAAGCGCTGAAGCAAAAGGTGGGCAAAGCGTCAAAGAAAAAAAGCATGCGTGCCCATAAATAAAACAAAAGTTTCTTTCTTTTTACAATCTCTTATTTCTTATCTATCCTGCAAACAAAATATTGAAATAACTCTTAATCTAAGTATTTTTATGAAAAAAATTCTCGTTTTATATTATAGCCGAACTGGAAACACAGAAAAAATGGCGACAGCCGTAGCTAAGGGCGCTAAAATCAACGATGAAGTTGAAGTAGAATTAATTTTTCATATTGACCCTCAAGAACTAAATGCCTTTGATGCAATACTTGTTGGAACACCAACTTACCATCATGAGATGCCTATTGATTTCAAAAAACTTTTCGAGGAGGTTGCAGTACAAGGCATAAGTTTGAAGGGCAAAGTAGGCGCAACGTTTGGTTCATATGGCTGGAGTGGTGAAGCACCTAAACAAATTTTGGAAATTATGAAAAACAAGTTTGAAATGCAAGTCGTTGAACCGCCTTTACTGGCAAAGTATGTTCCTGACGAAAAAATGGTTAGCGCCTGTATGGATTTAGGAAAAAGAATTTCCGAAAACTTGATGAACAAGACTTAACATTAACCGAGAGGAGAAAAATATGGAAAAAACAAAGAATCTCCTAGAATTTCTTAAAAATCAAATAACCGTTGAAAAAGAAATAGTGGCTTCTCTTGAAAAACCTTTACGCGACATGAAAAATCCAGCTGTTAAAGGGGTTTTGAAGGGTGTTTCGCTTGACTCGATAAAACATGCGGAACTTTACATGGCTGCTGTCACATTGTTAACTAGTGCTTCTACAGCGTTAACGCAGGAGCATCTTGATGAACATAAAGCCCTTGTTGAAAAGCATATTGAAATAGAATCTAAGTTAATCATTAAGCTTGAAGACATGATACCCAATATTGAAGACAAAAAAGTTGTTTTTCTCTTGAACTCCATTTTAGCTGATGAGAAAAGACATCATGAGATGCTAAAGATGGTGTTAGAAATAATTGTTAAAGGAGAAACCATAACTGAAGATGATTGGTGGAAACTTCTCTGGGAAAACGCTCCTTTCCATGGAGCTCCTGGTGGCGGATAAAAAAAGAGAAATTTAGTCGCTTAAGAATTGGCATTGTCGTTCATAACGTGTTCAGAAGAGCTCCATGTTTCTTCTACAATTTGTTGGAGCCCCTTGTAGTACTGATGCTAACATTTCACCTTTGCAAGTTAAACCATAAGCTTTTGGTGTTCTTCTTATGAAAACCAGTTTTTTGCCTTTCAATCCTCTTAGGTACTTGTAGGTTCTTCTCATGGAGATTCCTGTTTCTTTGGCAAGTTTTCCAGCTGAAATTCCTTCATCGGCTATTGTTTCATAAATTTTCTTTTCAGTAGTTGTTAACGATTCTTTGGCAGGGTCTCGTTTTGACTTGAAGAAAAATATGTAATCTCTTTCAGTTGGAGTTTCTATTAAACCGCTTGCTCGTAACCGTTTAAGTATTCGTGAAGCAATTTTTGGCGGGATAAGTACCTCAATTTCTTCAAAAGTTTTTGGTCCCGACAGTAAGCATTGTAGAAGAGTTTCTTCGTAACATTCAGAATGAGCAGGTAGCATTTCCACGAATTCAGGAAAAACTCCAAGTAACTCAGTTAGGCGACCACCGAATGTTGTTGCGTAATATTCATCTCGTGCTTCAGTGGCAAGGCCTACTGACATTAAAGGACCTAAATATTCTTCACTTATTGTATCTTGACTATGAATGTGACCTGTTTTTTTTAATTCTTGCTGAAGTTGGCTTACAGAGTATCTTCCATTTGCGATTGCCTGCAAAATATGCAGTCTTGTCTCATTTTTAAGAACGTTGAAGAGTTCTTTTATGTAGTTTGGGTTATCCATCGTTTCCCGAAGTTTTCTTAACTCATTTTTTAATTTGTATACTTGGCAGCGGTTTATGCATTGAAGAGGTGATGTTGGAGCGCAATTTCTGCATTCTGAGTCGAGTGTTTTTAGCATTCCAACTAAATCGCGATTGTTTTCTGTTTTTCGAGTTGGGATTAGGACATTGCCCATTTTTTTATTCACCTTGGCGAGTGTCGAGAGGGTAAATAAGTGTGGGTGATGAGTATGTTGAGGTTTATTTTGAATCTGATGACCCATCATGACACGCGTCATAAACTATGACAATCGGCATATTTAAATAAGTTTCTCCCAAAATTATCCATAATTGGTGTCAAACTTGATACTACCGTGCGAAGTAGGAGTAAAAACCGTTCTGCCTGCAGTAAAAGCAATTATGGCAAGACAAATCGTTGAAAAACATGGATTAAACGAACAACAAACGGCAGCACTCCTCGGATTATCCCAATCTGCTGTCAGCAGATATGTAGGTCGAGAAAGAGGAAACCTGCTCGCAATAGAAGACTCAACTGAAATTTTAGCATTAATAAGCCAAATGGTTACTTCACTCATAAAAGAGCCGAGCAACAAAGCAGAAATCCTCAAGCTCTTCTGTCAAACATGTCAAGCCGTTCGAGAAAAAGGTTTAATGTGTCCAATTTGTCAAAAAGAAATGCCTCGAGAATGGGCGGAAAAATGTTTGTTTTGCCGATAAATGTACGCAATTAACCTTATTAAAAACGAGCCTGTACTGATTTTGAGGTAATCTAATTGTCTTATGATGAAAATGCTATTTTGGACACCATTGCTAAAGTTAGCAAAAGCACAGTTAACATAAGCACTTTGAAGCTTGTTCACAATATTTTCTATCAAGCGGTGCCGGTTGGAGGCATGGGATCAGGCACCATAATTGATTCAAAAGGTTTGATTTTAACAAATAATCACGTTGTAGGCGGAGCACAAAAAATCAATGTGACTCTTGGAAACAATGAGGTTCTTGAAGGCACAATTGTTGGGTCATGCGCCATCCATGATATAGCAGTAGTTAAGGTTAATGCAAACAAAAGAAATCTTCAAGCAGCAGAGCTTGGCGATTCAGACAAGATAAGGGTAGGGCAAAGGGTTTACGCTATTGGTAACCCTTTTGGGTTAACAGGTGGGCCAAGCGTAACCTCAGGAGTAATTAGCGCTATCAATAGGACAATAGATTCTGAACGCGGTTTGATAGAGAACCTTGTTCAAACAGATGCCTCAATTAATCCTGGCAACAGTGGCGGACCACTTGTAGATGTAACAGGCAAGGTTATTGCAATTAACACTGCCATTATACCATTTGCACAGGGCATTGGTTTTGCCATTCCTATAAACTCAGCGAAAACCTGCACAGATGAAATTATTACTGAAGGCGGGGTTAAGAGACCATGGCTTGGTATAGTGGGATTAACCTTAACACGGGAAATCGCACGCTATTACGGTTTACCAGTCAACAGCGGCGTATTAGTTACAAGAATTGCTGAGGGCAGCCCTGCAGAAGAAGCTGGAATGGCTGAAGGCGATATCATTTTGGAAATAAACAACGTAGAAACAAATGAAATCGAGGCCTTAGTCAACGAAGTTCAGAAGAGAAAAATCAACGATGTAGTTAGAATCCTTGCATTACGCAATGGCAAGGAGCACTTCTTTGAATTAAAACTCAGCGAAGCACCATAAGCTGTTTGCAGATTGGAAGTGTTCAGTTGAGTCAAAACCAGATTAAAGAAATCTTAGAAAAATACAAGGTAATCGCGGTTGTCGGCTTGTCTAAAGAGCCTGAGAAGGACAGCCATAGAGTCAGCGCTTACCTAAAACAACATGGCTACCAAATTATACCTGTAAACCCTTTTGCTTATGAAGTTCTCGGCGAAAAAAGCTACAAGAGCCTGCTTGATATTCCGCCTGAAATCCAGAAAACCATCGAAATAGTTGATATTTTTAGACCAGCCAAAGATGTGATCGCCGATAGTAGAGCAAGCTATTCAGCTTAAGCAGATATTTGGTAAGCCTTTTGTTGTTTGGATGCAGCTTGGAATAGTGAATGAACAGGCTGCTGAAATGGCTAGGCATGCCGGTTTAATTGTCGTTATGGATAAATGTTTAATGGTTGAGCATCATCGATTAGTTTAACTGGTCTAGATTAATCCGAGCAATAAAGATACAACTGTTGCAATTATAACAATGGCTATGGTTTCAGCAAGTGTTATTTTCCAGTTTACTCGAGTCTTCTTTGAACGGTACCGCGCCAGAAACACTCCCGAAATAATGCCAACTTCAAAGAGTGAAACACCAATGTTGTAGTAAGGTGGAAGCACTAGGTAAGTTGCTATTGGAATAATTCCGGCAATGAAAGTTGTTGTTCCAGAAATTATTGCTCCAAAAAGGTTGGATCTATGTATTTGTTTCCCAAGTAAAGTAAAAAGTTTCTGTGTTAACAGTAATGACTTATCCCTTTCTTTCTTGTCAGGTATGTCGCTTAAGCTGTAATTCATCAAGTTCTGAAGTGTCATGATGTCTGCTAAGTCTTCAGTGATTCCGCCAAGCAGAAAGCTTGAGAAGTTGGTTACCGCAACGGCGCTTAGCGTTAAGAAGGCGGCGAAGACGACTGGTTTTAGGATTACCCAAGAATGCTGTGCTGGCTGTAAATGTTGCTATGAAAGCTGAGAGAATAACAACTAGACTGGTTATTGAGCCATCAACTAAACCAGCTACAACTTCCATAATGGGTTCTTTTTTTAAGAGTAGACTTTCCCATTCTTTGCCTAGTTTTTGACCTTGTGGCGTTAACTGCACGAAATCATCTTTTTCAACAATGAGTCCTTCAGTCGACATTTCTTTAAGTGCTCTATCCAATTCTGCCATTTCCACGCAGGTGTAGCTAACGCAGACTCGATCCACTCGGGCTTTTAGGGCTGATTTTTTTATTTTAGCGCCTTTGCTTAAGTTCAACAGAACAATAACGCGGATAACATCCGGTAACTCTTGGATTTCAAAGGACACTTCAAACAGTCACCGTTACAATAACAATCAAATAACTTTTATGGAAGCTAATAACTTTTGTGCGACTCTCAAAATCATTTGTTTTAGAGTTGTACTGGCTGATAAACGGCCAGAAGAGAATCACTTGAAAGGCAGCAACCGATTGACCATTTTTCAAATGCTTGAATTAGACGAAATTAGACGTTGCTCGTCGTGGGTAGTCAACCAGGGAACGCGGTTTTTTCTAAACAGCATTAATGAAAAATAAACCTGCCTAAGGGATTTGCTGCAGGATATTTTGTATTTCTTGATAGTTTGGTTCTACCGCTGGATTGTCTGAAACCCAAACATACCGCACTATGCCGTTCTGGTCAAGGATGAAAATTGATCGCTTGGCAACTGTGTAGCCGTCGAGTCCAGCAAAATTAGGCAGCTCCAACCCATAGGTTTTGATTACTTCACGTTTATAGTCGCTCAGTATTGGGAATGGTAGCCTGTTTTTTTCGGCGAAAGCTTTGTTGCTGAAAGGGTCGTTTACACTTATTCCGATAACTTGAGCGTTTAAATCGATAAGTCGAGCCATTGAATCGCGGAATTCACACATTTCCTTGGTACATGTTGATGTGAATGCGCCTACAAAAAATGCTAAAACGATTTTTTTCCCTAAGAACTCATTTAGGCTTCTTTGGCTTCTTATCGATGTCTGGTAAAGTGAAATCGGGTGCTTTGTCTCCGACTTTAATTTTGCTTGACATAAACAATAATCCTCACTTCTAGAAAAAAGTTGAGCATCTATAAATGGGTGATGTTTTTATCCAAACGCAAAAGCACAAGGACAATACTTGTTTAAAACGCATGTTTCGCATTTGGGTTTTTTTGCGGTACAGACTTGTCTTCCGTGGAAAATCAGTAAATCAGTTAGTTTCATCCATTTCTCTTTCGGAGTAATCTGCATTAAATCCTGTTCTATTTTGGCGGAATCCTCATTCTCCGTAAGTCCAAGTCGCTGTGAAAGTCTGTTGACATGTGTGTCCACTGCTATACCAGCGATTATGCCGTAAGCGTTGTATAACACAATGTTGGCGGTTTTTCGAGCGACTCCGGGAAGCTCCAACAGTTCATCCATTGTTTTTGGGACTTGGGAATTAAATTTTTCAACTAATAGTTGGCAGCATTTTTGTAGATTTCTGGCTTTGTTATGGTAGAAGCCTGTTGAATGTATGTCTTGCTCCAGCTCCTTTATGTCTGCGTTGGCGTAGTCTTTTGGGGTGCGGTATTTTTTGAATAGGCTGGCGGTTACTATGTTAACTCTTTGGTCGGTTGTTTGGGCGGAAAGCATGGTGGCTACAAGTATTTCCAGTGGATTGGAATAGTTTAGAGCGGTTTTGGCGTTGGGATATTCTTTTTCGAGGAGTTCGATTACTTTTGCAGTTCTCTGTTTTGGTTCGAGGATATATTTCCGGTCTTTTCATTTCATGTTCTCCTTGAGTGCCTTTATCAATTAGTAATTGGTGGCATGGAATAAATGTTGCTTCTGATAAGGCGTTGCTTTAACAATTGTTTAGTATTTCAGTCACAATATTGAAATTTGATAAGTTAATTTAGCATAGACATGCGTAATGTTTATATAATTTCCAATTAATTGAAAATGTGTTAAATTACTGCAAGGGAACGTTATGGTTAACCCAACCAGAATAACTGTTGCATTCGACAAAACAACAGCTGACTTACTAGAAAAAATAAGCTCCGACGCGCAAGTATCACAAAGCGAAGTAATGCGTCGAGCACTAAAATTCTACAATGAAAACAAAGCCCTCGAAGACCCAGCAACCAAGAAAAAAATTCTTGCTTACATAGACATGCTTCTCAGCGGAGAACACATAATCCTAGACGTTGACCATTGGCTAATGTTCTTGCGACTGATATGCCTCATCACCTGAACGAGAAAAGTTTTGGAGCGAACACAAAGAAGTGGCCCGTGCTCATTGGGAACAGCTGAAAACCAAAGTGCATTCGCCAGAAGAAATGCTGCTTCGGCTTGAAATATGCAACTTTTACCGTTTAACAAAGAACGCGCCAAACGATTATACTTTGGTCTTGGTTTCAGAGACTTCGAAGGATTTTATAAGGGTATTTCTTGAGGAATACTTTGCAGCTATGGGTGTTAAGGCTGAAATAAAAGAAAACCTAACAAAGCTCAGAGTATTCGTTAAACCCAGTACCACTCAAGAATGTAGCAATAGACTCCATTTTTCAAAACTTCCTGTCTGCACAAAACTTTTTTACCCTTCATTTTAACTAAGCAATATCAAAGGTGAAGAAGTTTGAGTTTGAAATTGAAAGTTGATGGAAAAGAAATTCCATTAAACGAATTTGTTGAGAAATATTTTAAACGGAACAATAACCGGCGCTGTAACCTCTCTTAAAGGAATAAAAGAGGATTGGAAAAAAATCGAGATAGAAATTGAAAAATAACTTACGTTAACCGTTAAATTCAACAGCTGCTTTCTATTTCAGCAAACATTTCTCTTTTAGCCTTGCATATTGGGCAAATGTACGGTGGATCTTCACGGAAAACCACGTAACCGCATTGTTTGCAGTACCATAACTTCTTTTTAACAGTTGGTTGAGGCTTTGGGGTTTGAGCTGCAGCTGGTTTTTCTTTTGCGCCTTGAGGAGGATGCTTGTTTGGCAGCTGCTGGGGTTCCGTAAGCTCTTTGTTGCTTTTCTATTGGTCTTCGCTCTGGAACTTCAGGTAAGTTTTTGCTTTCGTAGACTTGTTTGTTCACATAGAGTCTGCAATAGCATGAGCCGTATTGGGCGACGTCTGGATCCCGATAGTCGCAGGGGCAAATTATATCTCGGTCATACTCAAAATTGCCTGAAGCTAGTCTGCAGGGGCATAATGGGATAACCGTAGCGGTCTTCGTTTGTTTTTAATCCTTCAAGAAAACCTTGCAGAAGTTCGGGCTGAGGTGTAAGGTAATATCCGTAGGTTTTAGCATCGGCTTCGGCTCTTCTGCGAGTTTCCTCTAACGTGGTCAAATTTCAAGTGCCTCTTTGAGCTTATCTTTGCGGAATCCCGTGATTACAGTTTTGTCATCAACAATTATAGTCGGGTAACTTAGCATTCCGCCTTTACTTGACGATTGTTTCATGAACCTTCGATTTGTCATCCTCGTCAAGCAAATCCACATCCACGAATTCATATTCAACTTCGTTTTCATTGAGAAATTCTTTTGTAAGTTTACACCAAACGCAAGTGCTTAAAGCGTATAGAGTAACCTTATGGTTGTTTTTTTTACCAGAAACTTTTGAGAATTGCATATTCTCACCACTAAAATTTGGTTTAAGCCGAATATAACTGTTTAGATTGCTAAAAATATGAAATCTTAATGCTCATGGGAGTGAAGATTTCCAAAAGCGTTCTGAACCACTTCCGACAACGCAGGATGAATATGCATGCCCTGAGCGATAGGAGCGAAGGTTCCAGTTTCAGATACCATTGCATTAATGATTTCTTGAATTAGAATTGAAGCTTCAGGACCAATTATGTGTCCGCCAAGGATTTTTCCTGTCTCTTGTTCAACGATCACTTTTACAAATCCTTCTGGAAAACCCATAGCAGCACCCATAGCTGTATCTCTATAGAGAGCTTGTCCAACAAGGATTTTGTGATTTTGTTTAGCTTCTTGCTCCTTTAAGCCCTACTGAAGCAACTTGTGGATGAGTAAAAACTGCGTGGGGTGCAGCTGAAAAATCCATTTTAGCTCTTATGCTCATGAAGGGCATTATGCCATGCAATGCCGGCTTCATAATTGGCAACGTGCTTAAACATTTGGATGCCTATGGCGTCGCCGAAAGCCCAAATGTTCTTTTTGCTTGTTTCCAGATACTCGTTGACCTTTATGAAATTGTGATCGTCAAGTTTCACGCCTGTCTTTTCTGGTTTTAAAATGTCAGCGTTGGATACTCTGCCCGTAGCGATCATTACTGCTTCAGCTGAGAACTCATGTAGGCTGCCGTCTTGGCGGTTTCTGGCAATCAATGTTTTAATTTGCCCTTCTTGTTTGGCTTCAGTAACCTCAAAACCTGTGTATATTTCCATTCGCTGACTCATTTCCTTCTTTAACAATTCAGAGATTTCAGGTTCCTCTTCAGGCAATACTCGCTCTGGCCTTTGTAATATCGTAGTTTTTGTGCCGATGCTTGCGAAAAAGTGGCCGTATTCCATGCCAATGTAGCCTCCACCGACTATCAATATGCTCTTAGGCGGCGTTTGTAGTTCTAAAACTGTGTCACTTGTTAAGTAATCTATTTTGTCAATTCCCTTGATTAACGGAAGCGCGGTGCGTGCGCCTGAAACAATGAAAATCTTCTCCGCCGAGATAGTGTGCGTCGCCAACTTTCATCGTGTAATCGGAGATAAATTCGGCTGTTTCCTTGAACCAAGTCATCTCGGACGTCGCTTCGACCGCCATTGCCTGATGCCCTGAATCCTCACTAACCAACTCATGCATTCTTGTCATTATGTTGTTAAAATCGACCGAATTCAATGTTGCATTAACGCCAAGCTTTCCTGCTTCTTTGACAGTGGCAATGACGTCTGCTGGGTAAATTAGCATTTTAGAAGGCACGCAACCTACGTTTATGCATGTGCCGCCCATTTTTCCATGCTCAATCAGCGCTACTCGAAATCCCTGTTCAACTGCTGCTGAAGCTACAAGCATTCCAGAGCCTGAGCCAATAACGATGATGTCAAATCGCTCCATAGCAAAGCCTCAATGTCAATAAAATGAACTGTTAAAAGACAAATAAACTTTTCAACGATGTTTTGGGCTGGAAAATTTTTTATGCAAGTTAAAGATTACATAATTGAGGATTTTAATGGCAAAACCATGTAAAACCAACAAAAGCAGAAGAAGAAAAGAAAAAGAAAGCATATTATGCCAAAGCCGAGAAAAAAGCTAAAGCAGTTAAAAAGTAGCTTTTTCGCTCAGAAATTTTGGTAAACACCGTTCGTCATGAACGGCATCAAAGCTTTCCAGTTCTTTTTTTGTTAGTGGCAACACAATTCTAGATACTAAACCGTTTAGACTCCAAGGCAGCCGTATCAAACGCATTTCGCCTGAGGTTACCCATTCGTCAATGTGGAACCCGGCGCTTTTTACTTGCTGAGCGAGTTCCTCCCTTTTTTGTGTGCTCATCTGGTAGGCTTGCGGGTCTAAAACGTGTAGGTGGAAACCTCTGCCCGAATAAACAGCCTTAACCTCAGAAAAACGATTTGCAAGAAACTCATAAGAGCCCGACTGCTTCCTGTTTAACCATTTCCAATTCTAATTCACAGAAGCTTAAACCCTGCATTGCGCTTCATTTTATCAGCTAAGGTGCCGTGGATTGGGCAGGTTATGTTTTCTGGGTCAAGATCAAAAGCAAGTTCTTGCCCTATTTTACGGTCATTTTCGTCATATACGCTTCTGTCATAGTACACGGCTTCAGGTAAAAACTCAAGTATTTGTTGCCTCAGGTCTTCTAAATTTTTGTATTCGTCGATTATTATTGTGGTTGCAGCGTCTTCTTTGTATTTTTCTGGATAAATTTTTGTATGTCTGCCGATTATTACTGCAAATTTGGTTTTGCCAAGCTCCCCTTTGAACCATTGGGCAACCTTTTCTAAGTTAAATTCAGAAGTGTAGAATTGTTTTCTTTCCTCAAGAGTTGCGTATCGCATGCCAACTGGCAAGTTGTATTGAACCATTCAAACCATTATAGAATAAGATAGTTATCCCAAAATGTCTTGCGGACAAAAACTTAATTGCAGAAACCCTAATATTATCGATTTTGTTGATTTTTAGTGGTGAATTTTTTGCCAATTGACCCTGATTTTCAAACCAAACGCCAAGTTGTTGGCGAACATAACGGACACAAAGTTTGGGGACCTGTTGAAGCCCCACAAAAACTCGGAATTCATGGAACAACCAGCGCTGTTGACTGGGATTCGTGTGTTGGAGACGGAGTATGCATAGATGTTTGCCCTGTTTCATTATACGATTGGGCTGACTCTCCTGGGCACCCGCTTTCAGAGCGCAAATCTGACCCTGCCCGCGAAAAAGACTGCATACAATGTCTTGCCTGCGAAATGCAGTGTCCAGCTGCAGCCATAAAAATAACTCCAGCACCTTAATCGGTGCACTTTTTGATTTTAACTGGCAAGTATTATATTAGCAGACGCTCCAAATAACTGCTAAGGCACCGCTTATGAGTCAAGAGCCAAACGGCAAAGTAATAGTGATTCAACCGTCAGATGTTTCGCTAAAAATAACTGACATAGTTGAAAAAATAATATCAGGCATACTAGAAACCGGCGAAATAACTGTAATAGGAATAAACGATTCCATGTTTTTGACTTGCTCAGCCATTAATATGGCAACAGAAATCGCTAAAGTATACGTTAATGACATATGCATCGCAAACCTCGAGATCCCAGTTCTTGGTAAAACATACTGCTATTTCAGCGTATCTCGCTCAAAAGCAGATTTGGGATTATTCTAAATTTGCTGAACAAGAAGAAAAAGAAATGACCGATATTGCTGAGCAAACAATTAGTGTTAGCAGGGGAACCACCATGGAACGGCTTCTCACAATAAGCCTTTTGCGTCTTGCAAAATTTGATGAAGTTAGAATAGTTGCTGCTGGCGGCTCGATTAATGATGCTGTTGTCACTTGCATTAAAATTAACCAATGGTCAGATTTCCAAAGATCCTGTTGGAATAAAACTGATCCATCTATACTCTATTTTGATGAGAAATGACCCAACAAAAAGCATAGCTGCCGTATCCATCTACCTTCAGAAAGGCATTTCAACAAGATACATTAAAAGACAAAGTGACTTGCTCAAAAAACTAGAGACAGGTAAACTCTAAAAAAGAGTCGGAAGCACTAAAAACCAAGCCAAAAAAGTTGGATAGTTTTAGTGTTTATTTTACGAGGCCTAAGATTTTTGTTTACTCTTTCCCAGTTGACAACATTCCAGAAAGCTTCAATGAATTTTGGTCGCTCATTCTTGTAGTCAAGGTAGTAGGCGTGTTCCCAAACATCCAAAACCATCAAAATATTAAATGTTGGAAAAACGTTCACATTGTGCTTCTCAATTTGCATTATCAATGGTCTTGCAATGCATGGTTGAACTGCTAATGCAGCCCAACCTGAACCTTCAACGCTTGATGCAGCCATCGTGAATTCCTTTTTGAAGCGCTCAAAACTTCCAAAACCCATGTTAATCATGTCGGCAACAGCTCCGCCAGGTTGTCCTCCGCCGCCTTTGCCAGCTGGCGCCATGTTTTCCCAGAAAGCACTGTGCAAAATGTGTCCGCCAACATTGAAAGATAATTCTTTCAGCATGGCTTTCATGTCGACATCGGCGTTTTCGCTTCGTGCTTTATCTATTTTTTCAAAAGCTGCATTTGCACCATTCACGTAGGCTTGGTGGTGTTTGTCATGGTGGAGTTTTAGTTGTTGCTCAGAAATGTAGGGTGCCAAAGCATTGTAGTCGTATGGTAGTTTGGGTAGAGTAAATGATTTTACTTTTTCCATAAAATTCACCAAAAATCAAACAAACCAAAGCAGAAAACGACTAATATACTTTACTTAAAATCAAAAGCATCCTTCGGTTGCTTGAAATAATGAGTAAAAGTATATTGAGAAGTTTGTTCCATAAAACTAAACATTAGGGGAAAAAATCGGTTTGAAATACAAGACACTTTCTTGGATAGTTTTAATAGCAATTATCTTGGTTCTGCCTATTTTTATTCACGATGTGTCTGCTCAAACCCAATCTAACTACTACGTAACCGTCAAGCCAGACATAATTTCTAATTCATTGATCTATACAAGCGTCGGTAGAAATGCAACGCTTTCTTTTCAGGCAATGTGGACTTATGGTTCCGATAGCGGTCAAAACATCCAAAATGCTACCGCAAAAATTCAAGTAAGCAATCGCAATGATAAGGTAATAGACACCTTATCGGTTAATACTACGTCTGGTCTTTTCTCTTTTAATTATTCCTCAACAAGTGCTGATATTTTGGCTTTTACGCCGACTAAGTTGATTACTTCAGATGGACGAGAATGGAACTCAAGTCTTGTTGATTCAGCAAATAATGCTTACGGTTTTACAAATAACTGGGTACAGGTTTGGTGGGACACTTTCCACGTTTCTCTGATAAGTCGTGACACAGACAGCTTAGGAAATGTAGCAGTATCGGTAAACGTTACTAAACTGTTGCTTCCTGAGAACGGCCTAGTAGTAGGACCTGTTAACGTACCGAAAATAGTGCATAATGCAAACGTAACCATCAATGGCGTGAAAGCAGAAGAATCACAAACACCTGGCATTTATTCAGCAACCAGTTCAACCTGGTTCCCCACGGCCTACGTTGATGTTCAGGTTTCACAAGATTACTGGACCACAACATCAACAGGTTTTAGTTTTTCCCACAACGCAAACCAACCCATCTGGATATACGCAGTTGCAGTAGGCGCAGCGTTAACCTTTGCAGCCATGATATTCTATTCCTTCAGATCTAAGAAAGCGAATAATTCCTCACTATTGAAGCATCGGAACTTTCCATTTTTTGGAGGTATCTTGTTGGCAGTCACATCGGTCATAAGCTTGTACTGGGGGTTGATTGGGTTAGAAGGCACTTTGCATACGTTTACTTGGCTTCCGCTTGCACTATTGGGGATATTATCTTTTGCTTTCGGAGTTGCAGGCAGCATAATGTCAGTAAGAAAAAAGAACCAAGCCTTAGCCGTTTTTGCAATCAGTGTTCCAATGTTCATCAACATTGTTGTCGTTAAATCTTCATTGGATATGTATCAGTTATCGACTCCTTGGCTCATAATGCTTGTGTCATTAATACTGTCGGCACTTTGTGGCTTTTTGATAACAAATTCTGACGAGCTTTTTCAAAAAGGTAAAACAGAAAATAAAGAAAAACAAAATAACCTAACCCGAAACGAAGAAGATCAAAAGCACTTATAATCTAATCAATATCGAGTTAGTATAGCTTATTACCTGCTTTTTGTTTACTATTTTCCAGTGAATTTTATGACTAAAACTGATGACAACTTAAAAGCAGCTTTCGCAGGCGAATCCCAAGCAAACAGGATGTATTTGGCTTTCGCTAAGAAGGCAGAGGAAGAAGGCTTCCCCCAAATTGCTATGTTGTTTAAAGCAGCGGCTCAAGCAGAAACCGTCCATGCCCTAAACCATCTGAAAGTCATGGGGCAGGTAAAATCAACCACTGATAATTTGGGCACAGCCAGTATCTGGCGAAACATACGAGTTCAAAAAAATGTACCCAGAATTTATCGAGGAAGCCAAAAAAGATGGAAACAAAAAAGCTGAAATCAGCTTTGACTATGCAAACAAGGTTGAGCAAATCCATGCAGCCCTCTACCAGAAAGCCCTTGATGCATTGAAAAACAAAACTGCAACCTGCAAAAGCCGACTATTACGTTTGCCCTGTCTGCGGAAACACATTTGAAGGCTCAACACCTGATATATGCCCAATCTGTGCTACACGCAAAAGAAAAATTCATGAAAATACAATAAAAAAATTAGGCTTTGATTTTTTGGGCTATTTGCTGCCCAAAATCAAAACATTTTTTCAAATCCTCTTGGTCAGGAACAAATTTCACTTCGACGCCTGGTTCATAAACTTCAAACCCAGCCTTTTTCGCCATTTCAATCATTCCTTTCACTGCTCCGCCTCCCCAACCATAAGAACCAAAGAAACCCCAAAGCTTGCCTTTAGGTTTCAATCCTGTTGCGTAAGTTAGGAATTGACCAAGCGTTGGGAACATTCCATTGTTAAGTGTTGGAGAACCAACTAGAACTGCTTTTGCATCAAGGATTTCGGTCATCGCTTCTGAAATGCTGTAGGCGCGTAGCTTGTAGAGTTTAGCTTCTACGCCTTGGCTGATTATGCCGTCAGCTATGGCTCTTGCCATCGTGTCTGTGCTATGCCACATAGTATCAAAAACTATGACAACCTTGTTTTTGCTCTCACCGGCACTCCACTTGAGGTAGGCATTGACGATTTTCATTGGGTCCCGTCGCCAAATGATTCCGTGACTTGGGGCAATCATGTCTATTGGGATTTTCATGTCAACAACTTCTTGGATTTTGCGTGTGATGAGTGGCGCAAATGGCATGAGGATGTTGGCGTAGTACATTGAGGCTTCTTCCATCAAGGCACATTCGTCTACTTCATCATCAAACCGCCCTGAACTGGCAAGATGCTGACCAAACGCATCGTTCGGCAACAAAATTTTATCTTCAACATCGTAAGTGAACATGCTGTCAGGCCAATGAAGCATAGGTGCCTCCAAAAACCGCAAAGTCTTCTTTCCAAGCTTTAGCTCATCTCCAGTTTTCACAGTTTCAACCACATCAAAGTCGTGACCGTAATGTTTGATTAACTCGTCTTTGCCTCTGACCGAAGCAAGTATCTTGGCGTTTTTTGCAAGTTTGGCAATTGTGGGTAAGCTGCTTGAATGGTCCATTTCGACGTGGTTAACTATTATGTAATCGATTTTGTCAAAGCTTGTTAATTCAGTAATATGCGCTATTAGGTCATCACAGAATTGGTTCTTAACGGTGTCTATGAGCGCTGTTTTTTCGTCTCTTATCAAGTATGCATTGTATGTGCTTCCTCTGTTTGTGTTGTAGCCATGGAAATCACGTATGTTCCAGTCGACTGCTCCAACCCAGTTTACTCCTTCTTTCAAAACAACATTAACCATAACTTGTTTACTCCTTACTTGTAGTTACTTTATAGGTTGCTTTAACGCCTGCCTTCTCAAAAAGTATTCCTACAGGGCAAGTTTCAAGCGTTAATTTATGGGCACGTTCAATTCTGTCCTGTGGTGCATCCGTCTTAATGCTGATATCAAAGGTTTCCTCGCTTATCGTTCCTGTTTCATCCGATTTTATGGCTTCCAGTTTCACTTTCAACCCTTTAATTATCTAAACGCATTTTCTTGGCTGTTAAAAGAAAGATTGTAGCATAACAGCCTGCGTGGCTCATTACGCAAAGTTCAAGAGAGGAAGATCCAAGCCCTGTTCCAAGGTCAGGCGCAAGATCAACCACGTAGCTATGGGACTCATTATCGTCGAGGAGAATTTGAAAACCTTCAATTAACTTGGCGTTTGCATAAATTTTGGTTGTCAAGTTTTTCGCTCCAATTTTAGATTGCCAAAAATCACATTTTTAATGTTTACAAGAGTTTATATTGATTGTGATTTTGAGGTATTTTATGAAAACTTGTTTATCCGAATTAGACGTAATTTCATGTTTCCAGCAAGCAGTTTTGAAATTTGCATTTTTTCAAATCCTGCAAGCTTATGTATGAAGGTGACCTTTTCAATTAAGGCGAGTATAGTGACGGTTGTTTGCAGAAGTTTTCTGATATCTTTGTGATTATGAGTCAAAACTAGTCTGAAATACAGTCAAATTTCAGTGCAAGTCTGAGTCATAAAGAGTCAAAAATAGTCAAATCTAGTCGCAACCTGCAAACAAGTCAAACTCTGAAGTCAATAGAAGCAAACTAAGTGAAGCACAAAGTTCTATCTAAAATTTGCGTTATTCGATAAGCGAAATAAAGCGTTATAGCTATTTTTGAAAAATGAAAAATCAATATATGCCTGAATTATCTGTTTATTTAGTTGATTTGCCAAAGTTAAAATGGCGAGGAAGCTGAGTTTTATGGGTTTAATTCCTGATGACAAAAAAGAACTATTAAAAAACGATTTTAATGCGAAACTGGTTGACCCAGTTAAAATTGTAATGTTTACTCAAGAAATTGAATGCCGATTCTGCTCAGACACACGGCAGCTAGTCCAAGACTTAGCAACTCTTAACAGCAAGATAACTGCGGAGATTCATGATTTTGTTGCTGATGCGGCAAAAGCCAAGGAATACGGCATCGACAAGATTCCTGCAATAGCCATAATTGGCAAAAAGGATTATGGCGTAAGAATTTACGGCATACCATACGGGTATGAACTTCAAACTTTAATTGAAGCAATCATCAACGTATCCAAAGGACAAACCGACCTTTCAGACAAAACAAAATCCATTCTAAAAGAAGTAAAATCTCCAGTTCACATCAAAGTCTTCGTGACATTAACCTGCCCACATTGCCCTGCAGCCGCGGCAGTAGCTCATAAATTAGCCATCGAAAGCGACCTGGTGAAAGCAGACGTTATAGAAACCAGCGAGTTTCCAGATTTAGCCATGAAATATAATGTTATTGGAGTACCAAAAATAGTGATTAACGAAAAAGTTGAGTTCGTCGGAGCCTTCAATGAAGACCTGTTTGCTGAACATGTGCTGTTGGGTGCATTTTAGAAAATTTGGCGTTAACAAGTTAGTTTGCAACAATAGAAAAACATGCGAGAATCAAAAAGGAAAATGGGCGGTTAGAGCAACACTAAAGGTTTAGTGTCCTCCGCAACCGCAGCTATGAACGCCTGGTGTTCCTGATGTTCCAGCGTACTTTGCTGGATTTTTGTCGAATGTTGCTTTGCATGAGGCGGCGCAGAAGTAGAAGGTTTTGCCGTTGTAATCGGATTTGAATTTTGCTTTTTTCTCATCAACCATCATTCCGCAAATTGGATCTTTAGCCATATTCATTTTCACCTCACATTAGACATTTTACTGATTTACTTTGTTTGATTTAAACTTAGCCAACTTCAGCAGCGCCGAATTGCTGACCACGGTTAGGCTGCTTATTGCCATTGCTCCAGCCGCATACATAGGATTTAGCAAGCCTGCGGCGGCGATTGGAATCATGACCACATTGTAAGCAAAAGCCCAAAACAGATTGGTGTCGATTTTACGCATTGTCTTCTTGCTTAATTCAACGCCTAAAGCCACATCTCGCAAATCATCTTTTATGAGCACTATACCGCCTGTTTCTTTGGCAATGTCGGTTCCGCTTCCAATTGCAATGCCAATGTCGGCTTGAGCCAACGCTGGTGCATCGTTTATTCCGTCACCAACCATCGCAACGATTTTTCCTTCACTCTGCAGTTGCTTGATGACTTCTGATTTTTGCCATGGCAGAACATTCGCAATAACCTTTGTAATGCCTAATTGGTTGGCGATTGCGTTGGCGGTTCGTTCGTTGTCCCCAGTGAGCATTGCAACTTCCAAATTCATGTCCTTCAATTGCTGAACAGCTTCGGCGGCGCTCTCTTTTACGGTGTCCATGGCTGCAATCAATCCGACACTTTGGCCACCGACGGCTAGTATCATGACGGTTTTTCCTTGTGTTTCAAGCGCTGTAAGGTCAGCTTCTAACTCGCTGATGGAGACGTTTTTTTCCTGCATCAACTTGCGGTTTCCCAGCAGCACAGCTTTTCCTTCGACAGTACATTGGACGCCTCTGCCGGGTAAAGCCTCAAAACTGTCGGATTCAAGGATAGGAACTTTTTCAGCTTCAGCTTTGGCAACTATCGCTGCTGCCAAAGGATGCTCCGAGCCCTTCTCAGCTGCACCTGCATACTGCAATACGCTTTGTGCTGTGTAGTTGCTGTAGGTTTTGATGTCGGTTACGCTTGGTTCTCCCTTTGTCAAAGTGCCTGTTTTGTCGAATATGACGGTTGTTAGTTTTCTTGCTTTTTCAACATATTCTCCACTTCGAAGGAGTACGCCGTATTCTGCACCTTTTCCTACACCCGCAAGAATGGCTGTCGGAGTAGCTATGCCTAAAGCGCATGGGCAAGAAATTAAGACCACAGCCAGCAACGCTAAAAATGCTGTTGCAAAGTTGCCACTTGCCACAAACCAGTAAACAAACGAAATCGTTGCAACCGACAAAATAATTGGAACAAACCACTTGACAATTCGGTCAGCAAATCTTTGGACTGGAGCACTCGAAGCTTGAGCTTCTTCAACAAGATGAACTATTTGTGACAGAGCAGTTTCGCTGCTGACTTTTGTGGCTTTGATAGTTAAGAGCCCTGTTTTGTTGATTGTGGCGCCGATTACTTCGCTTCCGACAGTTTTCTCGACAGGAATGCTTTCACCTGTGAGCAGTTTCTCATCAACCGACGAGTAACCTGCAGTTACAGTGCCGTCGATGGGGATTTTTTCGCCTGGCTTTAACAATAACTATGTCGCCTACCTGGACTTGATCTATGGATATGTCGGTTTCTTTTCCATCTTTGACGACTCTAGCCATTGTTGGTTGAAGTTCGAGCAGTTTTCGTATTGAAGCGGCTGATCGGCGTCGAATTAATTCTTCGATGTATCTTCCGAGCAGGACAAAGGCTAAGATGCCGATGGCTACTTCCATGTAACCTGTGCCTGGTTGAAGCGGTGGTTGGCAGAAGAAAGACGCTTATGACTCCGTATATCCAGCCTGCAAGAACTCCGACAGTTACGAGAACATCCATGTTGATATTGCGGTTTCTGAGCGACTGGTAGGCTCCTTTGTATATTCTGTAGCCAGCTATCCAGACAATAGGCGTTGACACAATAAATATGGCTATGTCGTAAATTCTTAGTCCCCCGACAACGTCAAGATACATTATTGCGGTGATTAGTCCAAACAGAGTTAGTACTTTCAAGGCAAGTGCTGCTACTGCGCCTGCTAAAGTGAAGCTAACTCTTCGTTGCATCGCTTTAAGTTCACGTTCTGGTGCGGTGTAGACGTCGAGGCATTGTTGGCTGCAGAAGTAGTAGGTTCGGTCGCCTATTTTGGCGCTTAACGCTGTTTCTGTGTCTACATCCATTCCGCATACGGGGTCTCTTACTGTTACCATAAACTTTCTCTCTTTTTCTAGTTTATAATGATTATCTGGGGTTTTATGGATATAAATGTGTCTGAATAAGATATATCTTTTAATCAATTACAAGCCAAAAATCAAAGTCCCCGCAACAATAAATACACTAACCACAATCGCCAGAACAAAAAGAGGCAAAGAAATCCTGCGGAAACCTTCAGATTCAAACTTCACCCCTATCCTGCAGGAGATTGAACACTAAAACCGCGCCAAATAGCCAGAAAACCCCAAGCATGCCCGCCCCAATTACATCACTGAACCAGTGAACGTTCAAATAAATCCGACTGAAACCAACTGCAGATGAAACTGCAACAGCTCCTATTCCAATCGAAGCTCGCGCTCTAACATTCTTCCAATGTTGCCATGCAAAAAAAGCCAAGGCCCCACAAAAAACGATGCTGCCGGCTGTATGACCACTTGGAAAAGAAAACCCTGAAGAGAAAACCAATCCATTAGATGGTCTAGGCGACTCAACCAAATTCTTAACAATTGAAATAATTAAGGCATCTCCGCCCATAACACCTAAGAAGAAACAAGCTCTGTGCTCTGCAATTCTTCAAGAAGAAATAACCGGCAATTATCAAGGATAATACAACTAGCGATGTAGTATCAAAAACAACTGCAAATCCCTCATTTATTATTGTCAATGGGCTCGATTGACTTGAAGAAATCCAATCGTTAACTTCCACGTCAAATAGGTGAAAGCTCCCTCTGAAAAAAGTGACAAATAAAAAAGCAACAAGAAATCCAACGCAAATGAGCGTTAACAACTGTTCATTACGCGAAAAACTTGGTTTACCCATTTTATCCAACTAACTCTTTAAAGACATTATTACGAATAATGTTTACTGACAATTCTTAGTGAGCGGGTACGTTTGGCTTATGTCAGATGGTTACTCTAGCCGTTTGATTATGTGGTACCCAAACTGTGTCTTAACAGGTTCAGAAGTTTGTCCTTTCTCAAGCGCAAAGGCAGCTTTCTCAAACTCTTTAACCATCTTGCCCCTCGTAAAAGTGCCGAGGTCCCCGCTGTTCTTTGAAGATGGGCAAAGTGAAACAGTTTTTGGCTATTGAGCCGAATTTTTCGCCTTTATCAAGTCGAGTTTTAATGTTTTTTGCTTCTGTCTCTGTTTTGACTAGTATGTGTGCACAATGAATTTTATCTGCCATAAACGCAATTAAGCATCATCATTGGGGATATATCTTTTACTTACGATTACGCGCAGAAATTGCGTTAAAAAGTCTTCGGCGCTGAATTTAACGAAATATTTCGATAGTTTTGATGAAAAAGTAGAATTGAATCATCGAATTCTGCTAGTGTAAGCCACTCAAAAATTACATGAAAGTGTTAAATTGTCTCGCGATGATTTTATCGTCACTTCGAAGTTCGAAGTAGGCTGTCAACATAATTGTTATAACAAAAGCAGCCAATACTTTGCATATGCCTAACATTATTCCGCTCAAAAACATAGAAGAAGAACAAAAAACTGATCGTTATACAATTCAGCAAATCGCAAAAATTATGCAGTTCTTAAGAAATATAGAAGATTAACTTCCCTAATTTTTAAAAATAGCAAATAGCGACTAAGAATTTTTGACTTAATAAAGAAGGGGTTAATCTCTCACTTCGATTGAGAGAAATGCTTGCGCAATTCAATATAAGCTTGATTTACTCGATTACCTGAATTGCACCCTCAGGACATTGAGCTTCACATGCTCTGCAGACCAAACATTCGCTAACTTTGCTTGGTGTAGATTTGCCGTCTTTGATTTCGTAGACGCCTACAGGGCAAGTGTTTACGCATGTTTCGCATCCGGTGCATTTGGGGTCAACAACTATTTTTACCATTTTGTTTACCTCTGATTTTTATTGAAAAGCTATTGAGTAAAATAAAAGGGTTTAGGTTTTCTAACGGGTTTTTTCACGTAATCTAAGTAGAATTCCGTTTATTGTCGATTCGGCTTTGTCTCTGCGTTTCTGGTAGTCTCCGATGTTTTTCTTGTAAGTTTCAATAGATATTTCGCCTGTGCTTTGGCCTGTTTCAAGTTTTCTGATGTTTTCTTCGGCGTCTGATAGGTCTTCTTCAGCAGAATCAAGCTGTTTAACCAAATCTGCGTAATTGCTTGAGCTTCGTAATGCATCTTTTATTTTGTTTATATTTCGGGCTAATGTTTCTAATCGAATCTCAATGGCTCTGCGTTGAACCTTGTATTGTCGTCTTGGAATCTTTCCTTTTTGTGCTCTTGCATCCATCGCCTTCAATTCAGCATTCAATTGTTTCTTTTCTTCGTAAGCATCGGTGAATTCTCTGAGGCTTTCAGATGTGATAGCTTGACCTGTTACAGGCTGAACTTCTTCCATCTGTTGTGTGGGTGTGCTTGGTCTCTGTTTTGGAGCATACCTTTCTGTCTTAGTCATTACGGGTTCTTTTTCGCCTGGTTTTCTTCTTGTATAGAAAACGGCAGCTACGCATCCAATTGCTCCTAATAGTGCACCCCAAAAGGTAGGTCTGAAAGAAACCCAAACTGGATTATAATTGTAGGAAAATTGAACTGTATTGCTTTCTGGGACTGCTATAGTCCACGTAGCTTACGCCATCTCTAGTTATTGTGAGACTATCTTGGAAGGTGCTCCTTGTTATTGTTGAAGATGAGTCAAGAGATGAAAGCTGAGGAGTTACTATGGTTGCTCCTTCAGGTGGAGTGAATGTGATAGTTGCTTGTTCAACATAGTAGGAGAAATATGGGAAAAGTTTGAAGTTATTTAAGGATAAATTGTGAACCTTGAATGGTTGCACTTGGTAAATTGTAGTTTATTGTGAAAGATGTAGATTGACCAGCTTGATAAAATTGATATCAGCGTGGTGTTGGCTAAAAAAATATCGGGGTTCGTATCTGCTGCTGGTACTGGTTGCTAATGCTCTTCCAAATTCATCCTTGACAACTATGCTTGTAGCCTTGCTTGGTAAACCGAAAACAAAAGAAGTAATTGCTAACACCCCATTGTTTGTCATATGGTAACTGTCAACAGCTGAAACTTTACCCGCTGGGTCAACATTTATTTGACGAGTTAACTGGTCTATGGTCGTTAAATGTAGGCTTCCTGGAGAAACCTGAAAGGTTGCAGAGGCCGCGGAATAGGTGTATGCGGCTAAGTTTTGTGTAACATAGTTTGTTTCATTTACTACTCCATCATTTTTGGTAATTGTTATGTTCGTAAGGGGTGGCTGGAAAAGTTAAAGTTACATTTGTGCTTGCGACATTTTGGGTGAGACTTGGATAAGCAGGAAAATTAAGCGAATAATTGCCACCAGTTAAATCCGTAATAACACTGTTGGAAAGCACAAACGCGACTGTAAAAACGCTAGGAGAGTTACCGTTGAAGTTTACTTGGGCACCGTAAAATCCGCTCTGATCTCCCAATGGAACTCCGACATTTACCGAGTACAAATTGTTTGAGTCGTACGCTACAACTTTGAGGACATCAGTACTATACAGGGCTGGTACTCCAATCATAAAGCCGTCTGTAACATGCCCAGAAACGTGAATTGTATCTTGAACAGCAACCTGTCCAGAATACATTACCTCAATCGAGTGGTCAACCTTGTCAATGCTGTAACCGGTGCTTTGGGCAGAAACCGTTCCAAAAGGTAGAACAATCGGTAAGAAAACTAGTAAAAAGAAAACTGTTATCATGAAGACTGCATGCACTCGTTTCACTGAATTCACCAAGTCAAGTTTCTTTTATGTTGTGATCCCTTATTTATTTACTTTACAGTAATCAACGATGTATTTAGGGCTTAAGATTAAAAGCAAATGTTCGATAAGAGTTTGTGTTTTTTTTGGTAGTAATTAAGCTTTGGTTTGTTACTGTTGAGTTCTTTTTTCCCATAACTTAGTTCCGAGGTTTATCAGGACCTGAATAGATGCTATCTGGAAGAACGCCAACGGTTGGTGGTTGCATCGGGTGTTGTTCTTCTTTGATAGAAGAAGAAGGACAGTTGGCAGTAGCACCGCGTTCTACTTCTTCTCTGCTTCAGAAAGAAGAAGAAAAGCTGTGGGGGCACACTTCTTCTTCTTTTCCAGTTTAGCTATTTCATTTTGCTTATTGTGTTAAGAGTCTTTTCCGCCGTTGAAGCGCTAAAAAGTAAATCATCTATAGTGGCGGTGAACGTAGCAAGTTTGCCTTCACAATGGATTTGAGTCACGACTTTTTTATCTTCTTTTGCGGTTTTAACTTCAAGTCCAGGTGGCGTTTTGAAGTTATCTGGAGAAATCGCGTTTGCAACTGCTTTAGCCATTTTTTGGTCGCTGTATTCAAGCGTTATTTTCGCTTCCAACCTTCTCGCCTCTTAACTGTTTGCCGACAAGTTCATCTACGGTTTTAACGAATTCTTCAATCTTTTCCAAGGGAACCTGCGCACCTGCTGCAATGTTGTGTCCTCCGCCTTTGCCTCCGTGTGCTTCTGAAGCATATCGCATAACTTCGCCTAGGTTAACTCCTTTGCGGATTGCTGCTTCTGTTGTTCTTGATGAGAATTTGGCCGCGTTTTCTTTTTCAACATTCGCGAAAGCTATGAGTGGTTTTTCATTGTTAACTAGGGTTGAGACGATTATTGAGGAGACTGTTCCAACGATTTTTTCGTTAATGAAGCTCTCTCCATAGATGACATAGATGTTTTGGAGTTCTCGCATTCGTTCGGGTTTTTCGTTTACCCAGCTTAGATATTTGTTTATGTTTTTGCGGTAATCTTCCAATATTTTGTTTGCTTCGTCAAGGGCAACTTTGCGGTCACCCATGCAAATAGCAATGCCTAAGCTTGGCCTATCCATACGTCCCGTTGAGTTCAATACAACCGCAAATTCTCTTGCATCACGAAGTGCCGTGTTTGGTTCTTCTTTGGTTAAAACGTAAATGTATCCAATAAGATTCTCAACTTCCATGTGCAGTCCTTTAGACAACAAGTGATCAGCCAAAGCAGAGCAAAGCCGCTTTTTTTCGTCTTCGTTTAAGTCCCGGAGCGCCCGCCACTTTTCACCCTGTTTGATGGGTATGTCAAGGCTTGCAAGGAAAGCTAAGGCTTTGTCTTCTTCACCACTTAAGCCTGGAATAAACGGGTTAGTCGTAGTTGACAATGTCCTATGAATTGGTCTGGTTTCTCTGCCGAAAAAAGTCAGGTCTTTTTCAACTTTAATCAAGCCGGCAGCAACAGCATCGTTAACGATGATTTCGTTTAAGCAGCATAGGCTTCTCTGTTCATACTTATCCTGCATGTCACCTAAAGCGCCGACCAACGCAACAGGAGCCAAATCAACATTTGCTCTGTTTACGGCTTTAGCTACAAAGTAAGCGACACCTGAACCGCTTACATCACTGGCTCCGTCAATTCCGAACATATGAGGGTTTACCTGAACAAAATTTGGATTATTTGAGGTGCCATTTATTTGGTGGTGGTCAAGAATTAAAACTTTGAAATTCGGAATCTTTTCATTCAAAATGTCGAGGTAGCCGCTTCCAAAATCAGTTAAAATCAAAAGTTGCGGTTTGTCAACGGCGATTTGGTCGATGATTTTTTCGTCAAGCTGCTGAGTAATCCTAATTCTAAACCTTGCATCAAGTCGAAAGAGTGCTTTTCCAATTACGCCTGCAGCTGCAACCCCATCAGCATCCAAATGTGAAAAACAATGAATAAAACCATCTTTTTGTACTGTTTCAAGAATAACTTTCGATGCCTCTGCTGCTGAAGTTAAGAAGCGTTCAATAGATGCTTGTTGCTGCAGCCATGCATAATTCACTCTTTTGCTAAAAAGGTGCCTAATTGGATTTAAAGCTGGTGCATTAACTAACAAAATAAAGCTTAAAACGAAAAGAAAGAATGTTTAGGTTACGGAAGCGATTTTTGCTTCGTATTTCCAGTTCTTAGCTAAGACGCCTTCACGTTTATAGTACCGTGAGAGCTTGTGGATTCTTGCTTCGATGATTTGCATGTTGCGTTTGTTGTGTAGGTCTTTTTTGTTTTTGTCCATGTGAACGGCGAGGCTTTGTGCTTTCTTCATAAGGTTTGAAAGGTCTTCTGGCATGGTTGATGCTAAGTTTGCTTCTTTCAAAACGTCGCTTATGCTTTTACCAACTATAGGCTTCACGAGTGGAATCGCGTATTGATCCCTAAGGATGGTGCCTATGCTGCTCATTGAATGGCCTTCTTTGGCCAATTTTATTATGAATGATTCTACTTCTTCAGGCTGATATTTGCACCAGCTTGGAGGACGCCTGCTGACTGGACGCATCGAATGCGATTTTCCTTTTTCTTGCTTTGGCATTGTTACACCTTAAACTGCACCTAAACCATAGTCAACGAATATTTAAAAGTAATGCCCCTAACATGAAAAATCGAATTTCATATTTATTTTTTTTAAGATACCTTCTTGGAGTAAACAGCTAGGAAGGTAAACGGTGAAACGGGCAATCAGTGATATTCCTAAAACCAAAAGTAACCCTGCCCAGAACTGGAACCAACCGTTACGCGTTCCGGCCAATAGATAAATATTTGCAACTACAGCGCCACCAACCAAAATACCAAGTTGCCGAGGGTCTCAGTTATCCGTCTGATTGGTGACCGAATCAATAATCTGAGTGCTAAGAGTACGATCTGCAGTAATGCCAACGGCTAAGAGGAATTCCATTATAGCTCTAAAGAATGCGATGTGCTGTGCGGGATTAGCGGGAGCTAGCAGGTTTAGCGTACCTGAGCTTCCTAAATTATAGGTTACTGTTGTTAAGTCGTTGAAAAACGCGTTTGTTTTCTGTGAGATGTCTGGTGTGAGTGCAATTACGAAGCCTAAGATTATAAAAGACGCCAGCCACGGCGAAGACAGTAATTAAGGGCTCACTTAGAGAACTTTGATCTTGTGGCGTTTCTGCTCATTTTATGCCTCGCTTCATTTTCTTTAATGCAAAGAAGGATAATATAACATTTTGTTTACTGCTTGATTAAAGGTTTTAGCATTTGCTGTTTGGTACCATTCAGCAAATTTCCGTATAGCCATTGCTCTATGGGAAAAACCATTCTTTTCAAGAATAGTCATTTCTGCAAATGACTTATTGCTTCCGATCGGCTGGAAAATTGGGTCAAAGCCAAAAGGGGTTTTTCCCTGAGGTTTGCGTTCGGTCTGGGTTATTTCTCCTTTCGATTCTCCCCAAAAACACTTTGGTTCACAAAGAGTCTGGTCACATGTAAGCTATAACTGACTTGAACTTTGCATGCCTGTCGGCTACATTTTCCATGAGTTTGAGTATGCCACTATTGTGAATTGTTTTGTAAACGTAAGCAGCGTATGGACCAGGAAAGCCGCCTAAAGCATCGATGAATAAACCTGCGTCTTCAACAAAAATAGGCAATTTGGTACGTTTATGCGCGTTTCTGGCGCTGGTTTCTGCAATTTCTTTAAGGCTGTCACTTTGTATCTCATCTCCTTTCATGCGTAGCATTCCGACTGAAATTCCGTACGGGCTTAGGATACTGCGGGCTTCGTTGAATTTGTTGATGTTGCCTGTCGCAAAAAAGACAACTTTGCCATTAAAACTGCAGTTTTGGTTATTGTTTTCTTTCTTCAATGTATCTGCCACGCCTCTCTATCTCTTTTATTTTCTCGTAAACATTTTCGGCTGCTTCAGGTCCCAAAATCGATGAGTAACCACACAGGATGTTCTTGAAGCATTCTTCCCAGAACTGGTAATGTGTACTTTGTAGCGCTCGTTTCATCAAATGTAAATCCACTCCTTGTGCCTCCACTTCAATGTTTCTTTCTCCTAAGCCAAAGTCAACAAAGAAAATTTTGCCTTCAGGGCTAAGAATCATGTTTGAAGTTGTTAAGTCGCCGTGAATTAAGCCATGGCTGTGAAGTTTAGCCAATTAACTCACCGATTATTAGGCATAATTTCTGACGTTGATCTTTGGGAACTTTGTTTAGCAATTGCTTGATCTGCTGCCCTTCCACATATTCCATGGTGATTGAAGCTTGAGGAACATTTACCATGAATATCAGCGGTGTTGGTACCCCAGCGGCTTTAGCTTCATGCATTAACTGCGGTTCGTGTACCGTTCGGAAACTTCTTATCTGCTTATCCAATGCCTCAGGACGGTATCTTTTTGGGATTCGCACTTTTACGATGACTTTTCTTTCATGCCAATCTGTAAGGTATAGGCTGGCTTCGGCGCCCTTCTTGAACAGCGTTTGTTCAGCTAATTTATCCATGGCACATCCACCTTGTCAACTCGCCACCGAAGCTTCACATAACTCGTATCCAACGGTGTAACCAAACCATGTTTGTAAGCTAAAACGCCTGTCCAGGCAATCATGGCGCCGTTGTCGGTGGCAAACTCAAGTGGAACCACATTGAAACGGGCATCATGTTCTTCGGCGATTATTTGAAGCATATTTTGTAATCTCTTGTTGGCTGCTACGCCGCCTGTTAGCAAAACCTCTCTCTTTTCTGTATGTGCTAACGCTCGCTCAGTAACTTCAGTAACCATTGAGAAAGCATGCTCCTGAAGACTGTAACACAAATCTTCTAAGCAGCAATTTCCACTTTTCAATTGAGCTGTCGCCGATGTTAACAAGCCGCTAAGAGACAAATCCATACCTTTAACAACATAAGGCAAAGAAACCAGATTTTTTCCTTTAGCCGCTAACCTCTCAACGGCAGCCCCAAGTGGTACACCTTTTTGATGCTTTAAACCTGCTTCGCGAGCGAAAACGTCAAGACAATTTCCAAGGGCGATGTCTAAGGTTTCTCCGAAAACTCTGTATCGTCCAGCTTCAAAAGCTGTAACCATGGTGTTGCCTCCTGAAACATAAAGGGTTACAGGGTCAACAACGCCAGTTTTTAGTTTTCCAATCTCAATATGCGCTACAGAATGATTTACTCCTACAAGCGGGATGTTTAGGTAAGAAGCTAAAGCTCGGGCAACAGTGGCTCCCGTACGTAAAGAAGGCCCTAAGCCTGGACCTTGCGAAAACGCTATAACCGATAGGTCGTTTGGTTTTACACCTGCAAAACTCAGAGCTTCTTTTAGCACTTTGTCCGCAACTTCCGAGTGGTGTCTTGCTGCTTCTCTTGGGTGAATTCCGCCTTCAACTGGTATGTAGCTGTCGTATTTGTTGGCAAGAATTTCTCCATTGAAAGTAGCTATACCGACACCGAAATCGTCTGCTGAAGATTCTATCCCTAAACAGTAACTGCCATCTTCTTTGCTTCTTTTCGGCATGTTTTTCATGGATTCCAATTTTTCTGGGGGATACATATTTGTATCCATCTCTACAACTGTAGATAAATCGCTTTTCGGCTATTTCTTGGTTGCTCATATTTTCTATTCTCCAATTTTTAATAATTTATTTTAAAAAACTTTAGGGTTCTTCTGGAAACAATTCTTCTCCATTATCTAAGGTCATTAATCCGTCACCTTGGCTATCTTCTTTGCTGTTATCTTCTGTTGTAGTTTCACCGTCATTTGTTGTATAATTACTATTGCTATCTGGTAGCCAGAAAAATATTTTCCTTAAAATTTTCTGGATTGGGTTAAATTTCCTTATTTGTGGTTTCCATGCATCCACGAATTGCTCTTTTGGTTTCTCTGTAGGTTTTGGCTTAAATTCGGTTGGTGTGCCAATTTGCTTAAACGGTTCTGTAGTCAGTTTAAGGTCAAGTTCAGGGTAAATAAATTGACCTTTTGGCAGTTCTGTAATTATGTCTCTAAACTTTGAATTTCTCAGTAGGCTTCTAACTTTTAATTGATAGTCGTCAAGGCTAACTCTGCTTAACACGATAGACATTTTGCTCCTTATTTTTGGGCTTAAATCTTGGAGTCTCAAAGCTACGCAAATTAAATGCATTTTCAGGTTTCGGAATTCATTTTGTATCTTTCGCAATTTGTTAAAGGTTTTTTTGGCTAAAACCGTTGAATCCATTAAGTTATGGGCTTCTTCACAGAGAAACCAATAATTTTGGTTAACTGTCTCCAAGTTTCCAGCTTTAGCTCTGAGGTATTGTTTACGGTAGATTGTATAAATAACAAACGTCATGAATGCGCTTATTCGCTCCATGTCTTCGACTTCGATTAAGAATATGCAATCTTTGTTTTGCTTCAAGAAATCTTTAACAATTTCTGCGTTTAAAACTTTGAAATCCTTTGACCATTGAATAATGCTTTTGTCTTCTTCCAGATAAGGCGTGTTTTCCGTTGATTGTACGTCGCTGTCTTTTATTATCATGTAGGGTATAGAATCGAATTCATGAATCCATTTCGGAAAGGTTTCAAATATTATAACGTGATTGTTGTTTTCGGTTCTAAGTTCTCTGCTTAGATGTTGCAGTAACGTAGTTTTACACGTACCTTTTTGACCTAAAATAACAAGGTCGCCGTTTTCTTGAATTTTTTTTACCAACGTTTTGTAATCTAATTTGTCAGAGTCAGGTCTAAACCCTGAATCTGAATTTCCCGTTTCTTTTTTGGTTGTTTCCAATTTTTTTCACCTTAATTTCGTAATATAGTGGGTAAAGCATCGTTTTTTGGTTTTTTAAACCTTTTTGAGAAGCGCAATTAACAAACGCATATCTGTTCAACAGTTTAATGGTAAAAATAAGGCTAAATTGAGGTTATTTTTCGTCATTTTTTAAGGCATACATAGGGGTTTTTTCTACGATTAATTTCTGACAAATTATTTTATGGAATTCATTAATCCATTTTTATTGGTTTCAGAATTGATTTTGATTTTTGTTGATTATTGGCTATTATTTGATTTTTTTAAGCCATTATTGAAACTTTTCAAAAGTGGGGTAAAAGCAGTTTTTAAATAAGTTTGGTTAACCTCTGAAATTTTTGGCTTAAAAAAGGCTCAAAATTATGCCAGACCCCCCTCGGAGTGTTTTTGAATGCTAAAAATTTGTGTGGATGTTAGAAATTGATAAGAGCAATCTTGTTTTCTATGTGTATTGGAATCTTTAGCCCTGAGAAATTATAAGTCTTTTTCCTCTCTTCTTTGTTATTAATTGCGTCAATACCCAAAGCAGTTATTTTTGCAAAAACCCATCCACCACAATAAGTTCCTAAGATTTCTATGAGCCTTTTCTCTTTAAGGTAATCTGTATTGAATTCAATTCTATCTTCTGGGAGACCTAAGACTTCAATGATTTTCTCTCTTCTTACTTCTGGGTCTTTTGGTTGTTTCCTTCTGATGTTAAAAAGCAAAGTTAAGATAGAAAGTTGAACTTCTCCATCGCTTAATTCATTGTTATTCAACGGTTTTTTCCCCAAATTATGCTTTTTTTCTTGAGCTACCGCAGTTTGAACAAAACTTTCCTTTGTTTATTGTCTTGCAATACCCGCATTCCCAGATTGTTGGTGTCTCAAGTATTTCTTTTGCATGTGCTAACTGTGCGTCTCTAATTAGCCTTTGTTCTTTTTCCTCTTGAGCTATTTTACTATTATAACATTCTAAGCAAACCCCTGAGCCTACCCAAGGCTTTCCTTGTTTTTCTAAACTCTGAGCAAAAGCGTTAGAAGTGTATGACTGACCAAACCAATGCGCCATTGGAAGGTTTTTACCGCAACTTGAACATGTTTTTACGCAATCTCTACACAGGTGTTTGCCCCTGTTTTCTGATATTGTTTAATTTCAATTTTCTTTTTTACTATTTATTATCTATTATTTTAATTCATTTTATTTATTTTTTTTTATTATATAATTATATATTAACAATTATTAACATTAATAAATTAATTTAATAAAAAAAATTAAATTTATTTTTTTATTATTAATTCTATTTTATATCTAATCTTTTTAATTCTTTTACATTTAATATTATTTTAAAAATTAATTATTTTATTTTATATAATTATAATATTTTTTTAATTTTTCTATAATTTATATTTATTATTTTATATTTTTTTTATTTTTTTTTATAAAAATAAAAATATATTAATTCACAAATATATATTAAAGACCTTGAAGCTAAAGGCAATTATTTGATTTATTGCGGAAAAGCGTCTTACAGCGAGTCAGAAGGCTTTAGTTACGGTCAAATAGCTTACAGCCAAAATCTTTAGGGAGCTAACAAAAATGCCCATATGCCCAGCTATAGAAAAATTCACCAATGCAAGGTTTACTCATCTTTTCTTTGCATATTCTGTAGCTGGGCGAATTTCCAAGTCATCTCACACGGGGATGATGGCTTACACCTTCAAAGTTTCGGCTTTTGGTGCAAGCCTACTTCATAGTTACCCAGCTTTGTTTAGGGTATCAACTCAATGCTGGGAAACGGTCTGTTTTGGCTGGGCTAATTTTAGGTTACACCATGACCTTACGAGTTTGCCCAGCCTTCAAACAGCATTCGACACATACGGGGTTTTGATTAATGAGTAAATACGAAAAATGCACTAATCACCAAAAAGTTTGGTTGCCTAAAACTATTATGGTTGAAATGAAGCCATGCAAAAATTGCAATAAACCGTTTGAAGCAAAACGAAAAAACAGTTATTTTTGCTCACCACAATGTAACGCTAATTACCTTTTTAAAAATAAACTGAAATACAAACGGGCAATAGAACAAACTACTAAATCAAATATTGAAGTTAACCCAGCGTATTTTATTAAACCTATTAAATGCCCAATTTGCAACCATGACCACACAGAATTAGAAAAGAAAATTGGTTATAAAGAAATTTACAGATGTTTTTGTTGTAATAATCGTTTTGCTAAAAGTTATTCTGGGCTTGATGTTCGCAAAGGCGATATGATTGCTATTGAGGTTAAAGCATGATTAACGAATGCGAAGTTAAAGCAGTTACCTCATGTAGCGTATGCAATAAAAATCAAGCTGTGTTAAAATGCGAAAATTGCGGTGCGCTTGTTTGTTGCTCATGCTCAGGCTTATGCTGTTTAAACACTAAAAACTGGGATGATGCCTAAATGGTTAGTTCACTTTGCACAAAACAACTTAGCCAAAAAACATTATGGGTTTGTATTACTTGCGGTAAAAGTTGGAGACAAGGCGAACAATACGATTATGTTCAATTAACAATTTGCGAAGATTGCAGAAAAAATGGGATGATTAACCATGTATGATAAAAATTTGATTGTTTGGCTTAAAACAGAATTAAAAAGTTACGTTGATATTGATAGCAGTAAAATCCGTGATAGTGAACAATATTTCAAATTATTTGAGTCAAAATACGCAAAGGTACTGAGGGATTTTGATTTTACGAATTTAACAATACCTGAGCGATACATAACCCTAAATGATGAACAAAAAGCGTCTATTCGTGAATTTGCTAAAATATTTTTAATTGACAGTTGCGATTATGAACGGTACTTATCGCTTTTATGTAAAATAGGCGCTCAATTTGAAAGAGCAGATTTGAACGGTAGCCCAGAATACACGGCAATTTTAACGAACTATCACTTCTTAAAGGAACTATGGAGAGAGCGTTACCCAACAGCATTTAACGAATTTGAACAGCAAAAGAGAGGGTTTACAGAGGCAATTAAACCACAAACAACTAACCCAAACTGTATAGAATGCAATAGTAGTAACGTAGCTTCAAAAGGTATAATGTGGAATTGTCGGTCATGCGGTAGGTCATGGCTCAAAAATCCCAGAAAACACAATAGAGTAATAGTTAATCAATAGTGCCAAAGTTACCTGATAATAACTAAGTTTACAATTTTTGTTAAGAAGCATAATTTTATTTTCACCAAGTTTTATGGCTAAGGTGGCTGGTATGGGCTTTTGTTGTACAGGTCAGGCACGGGAGTTTGTGGAATAACAGCGTTATAGTCAAGAATCTTGATTATTTTGTCCATGCTTATGCCTTGTGCGCACATTAAAATATCATGGTAAAGCGGATATTGTTAATTATCTATAGTAAATTCTGTATATAAATACCAACATATAAAACAAAATTATTCTACTACCTACAATAAACGGATAAGACAAACCCCTCATATGTGTTAGCTTAGTACAGCATTTATTGTTAATGTTGGAGTTTGAGTAAGATAACTTAGGCAAAAAAGATAATAATAAATTGATAAAAAAACTAAAGAAAAAGAGTTTATAGTTTATGGTATATTTCAATTAATTCTTCTCTTGTTAATTCGCTTAGTGGTTTGCCTTCTTCAACAGCCATGCATATATCCGATTTTGGCATTGCTTCAAGTTTTGCCTTAACTAATTGTTCTAATTGTTCTCTGGGCATAGTCATAAGTATAATTGACTCTAAAGCATTAATTTTATTTTGCTGATTTTTGCCTTCTTCTTTTGTTTCGGTTAATTCTTTTTTGGTTTGATGTAATTCGGTTTCTGTGTCGTTTAATTCAGCTTTAACTTTTTCAACTGTTATAGGCAGTAAATAAGGCAAGGCTTGTTTATACTTTAAAAGCAATTCTTGCCATAAGTGACTTGAATAATGGAAGTCTACAGCGTTTTTAGGTTTGTGCCCTAGCATTGGAGCTATCATGTTAGCGTTGACATTGGCATTTTCTAAAGCATTCTGTAGTACATCACGGTTGTCATGTGGAGAAAAGCGTTTTTCCTCTAAATCTTTCCATGCTGCAAGCGATGCATTGTCATAAGTGTTATTGATTGCGCCTTCAGTGATTGCCTTAACCTTTTTGGGTTTAACTGCAAGTTTTCTTTCTTCTTTAGTAAAGTGACCTTTGTACCCTATGAAAAGCGGTGAATCCTCAATCAGATGGAAACCTCTTCTTTCAGCTTCAGCGAAGTAATCAATCATTTTAGCCCAAACAAAGCTGTTAACGAAAGTAATTTGTTTCAAACCTTTGTATTTGCCGATTCCAGAACCTTTAAGCCGCTTAGCTTCAATCTCCAAATAATAAGGAACTTCGCTGTCACCTGTTGGCTTTAGGTCACTTCTCAGCAACTTGGTTAATGTTCCTACTCTAAAACTGGTTGATGGGAAAAACCAAGTCAATGCTCTATCTCTTGCAGTTGTGCAGTTGCTTTCAAGCAGTTGAATATCTTCTATTTTTGGGGTTCTTATCTTTGCTTCTTGTGGTTCAACGTCTTTAGCGCATTCAGGGTTAAGGTTTCGCCAATTATGCTTGTAAAAGCTGATTATGGCGTTCTTAGCTTCAAACTGTACAGATTGAGTCATACCTGATTCTCTCAGATATTTTTCTAATAGCCGTTCAGCTTGAAACTCTTTTTCTGTAGCTACAGCTTTCAAACCTTCAATCTTAAAATTTATCAATTCGTCAGGATTCATTTTGCCCATTGCGAATATTTTTCTAAATGCCTAAAGAAAATCCGCTTAGTGTGTTCGCTGTGTAAATGTGGTTTCCAGTTTCTACCGCTTTCGAATTCCAGCAAGTCTTTTTCGGTCTTTACTGTCAAATCGCTCAAAAGTTAGTTCCCCCCTCAAAACTTAAAGGCTTTGTGAATTCTGGGTCAATTGATGATATATCTACAGCTACAGCTAAGGAAACATATTTTTATTTGAATTCAACGCTTATATTCTAATTGTATTATCTGGAATTGATATTAGATGCCTAAACGTAATGACCTTGAACAGAAAGCACTCCATTATGTGGTAAATACGGGTTATCAAGGCGTGCTCCAATCAGATTTATGGCGTGAACTCGGGGCAAGCAGCCGAGAAGGCTCACGTGTCTCAATTAAATTAGAAGAAAAAGGGTTAATCCGTCGAGAAAAAGAATTACAAGAAGGTAGATGGACCTACCGACTTTATCCAAAAAGGCTTCCTGCTTCAATAGAGACCATAATTGATTGCCCTTGTCTACTTTGTCCGGACAATGCAAGATGTGATCCAACAACCGCGCTTTCTCCAAAAAGCTGCCCGAAACTTACCGATTGGATACTTGGCTTAGGAAAAGAAGCCATTGCTACTGCTCCTGTTGCCCCTGAAGGACCCAACGAACCACAGGCACCAAGCGAGCCAAGCTCAGAAGAGGATGATTCCGTTGCCGAAAGCTTGGATCCGAGATAGAAAACGCGAATACTACTACAAAAAAGCCAAGGAAGAAAACTACCGTTCTAGAGCCACATACAAGCTAGCACAAGCCAACGAGAAATATGGTTTTATAAAAAGAAATGACGTTGTAGTTGATTTAGGAGCCGCGCCAGGTGGCTGGATTCAAGCTGCAAGAAAAATGACTGGAAAAAACGGTTACGTTTTAGGTATTGATCTTAAACCAATTGAGCCCTTCACTCAAGAATATGTAAGAACAATTATTGCAGACTTTACTGAACCAGATATTATAGATCAAATTCGTTCTTTTCTGCCTCGCGAAGCTGACGTGGTGGTTTCTGATGCGGCACCAAACATAACTGGCGTTTGGGAAGTTGATCAAGCAAAACAAATTGACTTAGCAACCAGAGCCTTAGAAATAGCCCAATGTGTACTACGACCACAAGGAAACTTTTTTGTAAAACTCTTTGAAGGCGAAATGTTCAACGAATTTATTCTTACAGCAAAAGAACTTTTTGAAACAGTCAAGATTGTGAAACCACTGGCCAGCCGACAAAAAAGTTCAGAAATGTATCTTTTAGCTTTAGGTTTGAAATCTAAGTGTAAATGTGAAGAGGAAACCTAATTTCTTCTTTTAGCTAAATTATTTGATTGGTGAGTTTCTTGAGAATTATATCGGCGGATTCTGCAGCTGCAATCCTTGATCAACAGTTTAAGCCGCTTTTCCTCGTTGCCTCTGTTTCAGTGCTGGTTAATCCTCCTTATAGAGAACCTTCTTTTCGGTTGGCTGAACCAATTTTTAGGGAAGTTAATGACGGTTTTGATGTGATTGTGCATGAGGCGGAGCTTTGTAGAAGTTTGCTTGATAAAATGAAAGCTGATGTCGTGCATCTGGATATGTCGCTTGGCGGTATTTCAATTGAAGAGTTGTCGCCAGTTGAGCTCATAAACTCGCGAGCGTCAAGAACTGGGCGAGCACATATTCTCAAGATTTTGCCAAAATTAAGAAAAATTGCTGGAGAAATCAAACGGGTTCATGACGTGGATATGTTGGCTATTGGCAAAGAGAGTGTTGCTGTAAGGATTGCAGAGTTAACGGCTGGTGCAGAAGCGATTCTGTTTGTGTGCAAGAAAGCGGTCGACGAAAAAGAAGCCATTTTACTGGGTTTACCTCACATGTGTCAACCCACGGTACTGCAGAACCGAATATATCTTTGCTCACTAATGGCAGCTGAGCATGATATGCGTAGTTTTGCAATTGACACAGAAGATATATTAACGAAGGTTAAATTATCAGAAAGCTTAAATCCCATTGCCCGAGGATTTCGTGTCTTAAAGATTAAGCCAACAAGTTAGAAAGGTCTGTTAAATGAAACTTGATTTATCGTTTTGGCGCAACGCTTCGTCAAAACGAAAAAGAATCTATTCAATAATTTTTATTTTCGTACTCGCGTTTATTCTTACAGTTATTGGAAGTTATATTCCGCTTAGCCACAAGATGCACAGACAATAAGTGACACTTTAAACTCAACTCTCAACACAGCATAAAGCCAACAACAGCTTAACAGAATACATTTTCTTAAACAACTTCGAAATTTGTCTGCTAATGTTCATTCCAATAATTGGTGCTGTACTAGGGCTTGCGATTCTATTCAACACTGGCATTGCTCTTGGCGCAATAGCTTCACGTACAAGGTTATCCAGTTGCCATAGGTTTGCTAAGCTTGGTAATAACTCCTGTGTTCTGGCTAGAATTCACAGCATATTCAATTGCAATCGCGGAGAGTATTTGGTTGACCCGAAGGTTATTACAGCACAGATGGCTTGAAGTAAAAAACACTGCAATCTTAATTGCAATTTGCGCAGGAATACTTATTGTAGGCGCAATAGTGGAAGTGTGGCTAATAAACCTCGGAATTTAAAGCAAATAACTCTTCTTAATTTTTCACAATTTCCAAGCTAATGTCCAATGCTTTAACGCTGTGAGTAAGCTCACCCATACTTATGATATCAACCTGCGCCGCTGCATACTCCAGCAGTGTTTCGCCTGTAATTCCACCGCTCACTTCCAAAATTAAATCGCCAAACCCAGCTTTCTTTAACATTTCACTTGCTTCTTTAGCCTGTTTGGGCGAAAAATTATCCAGCATAACTATGTCAGCGCCTGCTTTTGCAGCTTTCATTGCATCCTCAGCTTTTGTTACTTCAACTTCAATTTTTTTGGTAAAAGAAGCGTTCGCTTTGGCTTTTTTAACAGCCTCTTCAACGCTTCCAACAATAGCTAAATGATTGTCTTTAATCAAAATCATATCATCCAAATGCAACCTATGCGGATCTCCACTTCCGACTATTACCGCTTTCTTATCAAAATAAAGCAAGCCTGGAGCTGATTTTCGAGTTGCAGCAATTCTCGTCTTTACGCCAGCTTTTTCAAGTTTGTCAGTTAAGCTTCGCGTTTTAGTTGCGATTCCGCTCATTCGTGAAAGAAGATTAAGCAATGTTCTCTCGGCTGCGAGAATTGTTTGTGCATCACCAGAAATTTCCATTAGAACCTGTTTGTTCTTGATTTTGTCTCCGTCAACGACTTTAGCTTTAACTTTTAATCCTAAATATTCAGCAAGGACAGTTGTTTCTTCTATTCCAGCCACTACACCTTCCTCTTTAGCAACAACAACTGCCTTAACAGTTAAGTTTGCTGGAATAATTGCTGCTGCAGTTACGTCGCCTTGCCCCAGGTCTTCAGCAAGTATTTGTCTGAGTTTTTCTTCCAGAATTTTGCGTGGAACAAACATACTCTCTACTGTTGCCTTTAAGCCTTAAATTACTTGCTTTTTTTGGCGGTAATATGGGATAATTATAATAAATTCCCGACTATCTGTATGTATATGCGACTCCTATGCAGCTGCTCAGAGCTTGGCTTAGGCCATGTTTCCCGTATTATACCATTAGGTAAACGGCTCGAGGCGCATGGTCATGAAATATTCTTTTTCTCAGGCGGCAAAGCTCATGAAATGCTTCAAAAGGAGTTTAGAAATGTTTACAAGTGCACACCAATTTCTTGGTATGAAAATGCTCATGGCATCATTACTTCTGCTTCGCTGATTAACCTTTTTTTTCCTCTTCCATTATTTAACATGGAGAAAAATAGGCTTGAAATAAAAAATTCCAATGCATGGGAAACTATTCATCGTTACTATGACCTTAGAGAAAATATTCATGATATAGCGCCTGACCTTCTTATCGCCGACGGCGACATAAATGCGCTTCGGCTTGCTCAAAGATGGAAAATTCCCTCTGTTTACATAGCTAACATGATTAGGCCAAGCTACGGTTTTAGTGCTTTCTTAAGTCCAGGCGAACGTGTTGTTGAGCGATATGTAAAGCAGTGTTCAAAAATAATAATTCCCGATAATCCGCCTCCCTACACTATCTCTGAGTACAGCATTGGAAACTTGGATAAGATGGGATTAAACGGAAAAGTTGAGTACATAGGCGGCTTTGTTGATACAACACCTGTTAAAGGTTCACATGACCACATTTTTGCCCCCATAAGTGGACCACCTGGCACAAGAGGAAAACTAATAAAAACGCTTATTCCAGTTCTTGAAAAACTCAAAACCAAATGCATAATTAGCCTTGGAACGCCAGGCAAAAAAGTCAGCGCCAAAATTGGAAACTGCGAACTTCACACATGGCTATCTGCTGAAGAACGGCAGGAAGCTATGAGAAACGCTAAATTCGTAATTTTTAGCGGTGGACATGCAACATGTTTTGAAACAATCAAATATTCAAAACCGAGCATTTGCATTCCAACTCAGCCTGAACAGTTGGGCAACGCTGCTAAACTTCAAGACTTAAAATGCTCAATAACTGCAAAAAACAAAAGTCAATTGCAAAAGGCAGTTGCCAAATTAGAAAAGGATCAAGAATCATATGACCGTAACGTGTCTGCCCTAAACGAGTTCTCTAACAAGTTTAAAGGTTTAGACAGGGCAGTTACAATCGTTGAAACTTTGCTAGATTGACTGATTTTCTATTTGCTGAGTTGGACCCGTTTTACTTCACCCATTGGCGTTTCTTCTTCAAAAACTATCGCTTTAAACTTGTATATTTTAACGCCTTTTGTTAACCAGCTGTCCGGTGGAATTCCAGCTTTAACGCAGCATTGGCAAAGAAATTCTTCTTCACACCATCCCCATTCAACAGGTACTTGTGGCAGAAGCAAACCTTTGTAGTAGCCTCTTTCAACAATTAAGCCATCTTCGCCAACCTTGATTTTACTTAGGTACTCTTTTGGATTCGCAACTTGTACAGGCTCTGGAGGCGTTAGCACGCTTACCTCAAAAACAACTTTGTCCAACTCATCCGCAGATAAGGGTTCAAACCGTGGGTCCTCTGTTGCAGCGTTAATGGCGGAATCAATCACTGCCTCCACAAGTGGACTTGTCGGGTAAGGGTATCCGATGCAGCCGCGTAACTCCTTTTCCCCATTTCTAATACTGTTAATAGTAACGAAAACTCCGCAGTGCTCAAAGAACTTTTTCGCTGTCTCTTTTGGAGGCAGAATTTTTTTTCCTTTTGCCAAGTATTCTTTCACTGTAGTTCTGGCAAGTTGGATTAAGAATTTTCCTTCTTCTTGTGTTAGTTCAAACGACATCGCATATCCCCGTCTCTGGCAATGCTCATATGCACTGCTGGATCATTTTTTATTAAAGAGAAATTTAGGGAAAATGGTTTAGAACTTTATGGAGTCTTCAGTGATGCCTTCTTTAGTGATAATTAGAAAGTCTATGCCGTCACCGCTCATTGAATCTCTGCTTACAGCTGATTTTATAGACCGTGTAACAAGCTCTTTAGCTTCTTGTGCATTCATGTTTTCTTTGTAGCCCTCTTCTATGACTCCAATCGCTAATTCTGTCCCTGTACCAACAACTGCGTATTTGTCAGGTATAAGCGAACCCAGAACATCAAGCACAAAAAGCGATGGGCCGTCTTCGTCTAAGCCACCGACAATTGTCTGAGTGATAAGTGGAGCATATCGGCGGTTAAAAAGCATAGTTGCCGTGAGTTTAGATGCTGAACGCACGCTAATTTTTCTGCCCGTGTCCATGCTGTAAAGATTAGCTTGTGCTTCCATTTCTTTGGCGAGAATTTGCATGTCTCCAACGAGTCCTGCGCAGGCAACGCCGATTCTGTCTGTTATTTTGAAAACTTTTTTGCCGCCTTTGCTCATGATGAAATATCCATAAGTTACTCTTTTTTCAGCCGCTAAGATTACTCCGTCTGAAAAAACGATGCCAACCGTAGTGGCGCCTGGCATCCACGCGTAGCCACCTTGTTGAGCTTGTTCTTGTTGACCTTGGCCTTGTGGCATTGGCATTTGTGGGATTTGGGGAATTTGAGGTAGTTGTGGACCGTAATTTTCCATAATTTTCGCCTTTTCCCGTTGTTATACACAAAACAAATTATTAAGGTTGCTTATAACCATTATATGGTAGACGGGGTGAGTCGTCTATGAATGATTCTAAACAGTTGACGTGTCAAAAATGCGGAAAACCAGTTGGGTATGTAACTGTTTCTGCTAAAAATTTCTTGGTCTCCACACAAGCGTTAGATAATGTCAAACTTACTGCAACATGCCCCGAATGCTCGGGCAAAACAAGTTTGTACCGCAGAAACTTTTAACATGCCCTTTTGTTATTACAGAGGCAATAGCCGTATTGGTTGAAGCTGATGATCGAAATTTATTCTCAGGACATTGACGGCATCTGGTTTAGCATCGCATGCGCAAAACAGCAAATTGTTGCCTCCTCATTTAATGCAAATCAACAAGAAACATTAAGTAACATTTTAAAAAGTATCCCATTCAACATATCTTTCGAAGTTTTCCATGAGCCATCTGCGTTTGCTAAAGACATATTTGCCTTTCTCAAAAACATTTACGAGGGTGAAGATGTTAACGCAAGCTTTCCTTTGGCTTTGAGTCGTTTACCTGCTTACACTCAAAAAACACTTAAGGCAACTGCCAAGATTCCACTTGGCTATGTAGCCTCTTATGGCTCAATCGCTAAAGCGGTAGGGGGTGGTCCGAGGGCTGTTGGAAATGTAATGGCATCAAACCCTTTTGCGCCCATCATTCCTTGCCATAGGGTTGTAAAATCAGATTTTACATTGGGTGGCTATGGCGGAGGGTTAAAAGTTAAACTTGAGTTCTTAACTCGAGAGAAGAAAGGCTTTTCCGCTCCAAAAGAAGTGGAATTTAATGGAAGGACACTTCAGGTTTTTCCAGTTGAATTCACACTTGGAAACTTTGCTTAAACAAAATTTTTTGGTTAACGCAAATCATAAAAGCATGCGAGCTTAACGTCAAAGGAGAGGAAACACCGTTGGTCAATAGAGGTCTTTATGTTGGCAGGTTTCAACCTTTTCATTTAGGTCACCTCGGCGCTATCAAGGCGGTTCTAAAAGAAATTGATGAACTTGTCATAGTTATCGGCAGTGCCCAATACAGCCATAACGGAAATAATCCATTCACAGCAGGTGAGAGACTAGTCATGATTCGCAATGCCTTACAAGAAGCTAAAGTGGATTATTCGAAACTTTGGGTGGTTCCTGTTCCAGATGTTCATTTGCATATGCTGTGGGTTAGTGCTCTTGAAGGTTACACGCCAAAGTTTAATATTGTTTTTTCCAACGAACCCTTGACACAGAGACTTTTCATGGAAAAAGGCTACCCTGTCAAAAACATTCCTTTCTTCGACAGGCAATTGTATATGTCAACTATCGTTAGGGAAAAAATGCTTCAAGATGAAAGTTGGATGAAGCTTGTTCCAAAAAGCGTCGCTGACTTTATTCAGGAAATAGATGGCGTTAACAGGCTAAGAGATTTAGCTAAAACAGACAAAGTCTGTTAAACGACTATTTTTTCCTTTGAAGCCTGATGATAGAATCGCCAAGCTAAAAGATAAGACGTGACTAAAACTATTATTTCAACGACCAAACCAAACGGAAGTGCTTCTAGCGCAAAAAAGTTAATTGTTATGTGAAACGTCACGGCTATCAAGTAGTATGGTAATGGATTTTTCTTAGCAATTCCATAAGCAGTTATAGCTGCCCATGAAGAGTGAAAAATAAGACCTGGAATTCTGACAATTAGAGGTTGACCAGCAAGAAAAACATACAGAACTAATTCTGTTATACCAAAAGCTAACCCGATTAAAATGCCCAAAGTAACAATTGACCTTTCAGTTTCACCATGCCTATAGAATAATGGGAACACCTTAGCTAACTCCTCGATGAACGGTCCCAAAACGACGATTGTTAAAGCCAAAGAAACAACAGAAGACAACTGTTCAAAAACAAATGCAAAAGGAAAGCTGATTAGAATCCCTGATATAAAAAAGAAGGCTAATTCCTTGTAACTTGGTCTATGAAGTGGTATGACGCATTGCCGTTCGTTTTCCATAAAAAAAGGCTTCCTGCTAGAAAATTAATTTATCACTTGCTTATCAACCTTGTTACCAACCATAGAACCTAAATACAGGTCCTTTTTAACTTAAGATAAAGTGGTTTCAAAAATGAACGCTCTAATTATTCTATTTTCATATCATCACAAAAACACGGAAAAAGTAGCCCAAGTAATATCTAAAGCTATAGGTGCAGAAATAAAAAGTCCGAGTGAAGTTGACCCTAATGGCGTTACAAATTATGACCTTGTAGGTTTTGGTTCAGGAGTTTACTTTGGAAAACTTCACAAAGCAGTCCTTGAGTTCGCAGATAAAATTCCTCAAGTAACCCACAAGAAAGCGTTCATCTTTTCTACAAGCGGTCGAACTGGAAACATGGTTAAATTTCATAAGCAGCTTAAGGAAAACCTTGTGGCTAAAGGTTTTGAAATCGTCAGCGAATTAAACGTTGCTGGATTTGACACTTACGGGCTCTTGAAAATTAGCGGTGGTCTAAACAAAGGAAGACCCAATGAGGACGACCTTAAGCAGGCAGAAGAATTTGCTTTAAACCTTAAGAAAAATATGCCTGAAACAGCGAAATAGGACTTTGATGAGATTTAGAAGCCAGAATCTATTGGATCGGAAGGCTTCATTATTTCTCGTAAAAGCACCGTTGCATATGAACCTCTAAGCAGCATAAAACTTAACGCGGCTTGGCTGTCTCTGCCTTCTTCATTTGTTGAAACTTTTTTGACCTTAAAATCTCTAATTAAAGTGATCGCTGTTCTCAATCCACCTCTGCCGCCTACCTTTGATAATTCATTAACTTGTTCGCTTTCTAAGTCGATTTCTTCTTCTTCAAGAACCTGTTTTTCTATTTCTCCCATAATGCCTTGTGAAAGCTTCTGTTTTTCCCCTACAATAGGCAGGGCTATCCGCATTTTTCCGGACTTCACACGCTCATTAATTTCAGCTAACGTTTCCGCAGTTACCATTTTTGCCATCTTAGTAACAGGTAAACCTGAACGTTCAACACCGACGACGAAATCTCCAACCTCTGGTTTATTCAAAAAGTAACCCCGCTTTATCCGCTCACTTAAGAAACGGTTAAAAAGATAGGATTGATGCGCTTGCACAAAAAGCTCCTGAAGCTTTACCGGCAACTGTTGAAATGCACCAACAAAATCCTCGGGGTAATCAGCTAAGTGACAGAGCATTATCTTTTCAAAACGAAGCTGTTTTGGAAAATTGTCAAGCGCCTGCCTGAAATCTCCCGATTCTTGTAACTGTTGGCGTGCTTGCCTTGATGACGGGTGCTCATGAATGCTTGGCTTAGCTAAAAAAAGCATTGTCGCCTCTTTGAAATCGCCTCGAACTAGGGCTTTGCCAACTAAATGGGTTATTGGGCGGGTGGTGCCGAAGCGTTGGTGACCAAAAAAGTTCGGAATACCGCCTAAAGCTTGAAGTTCTTCGTAGGTCTGAATTATCCTTGTTTCAACAACATCTTGTTCAAGCATTATTGATTTTATATTTATTGTGAAATAATTGCCTAGCAGGTAAAATAGCGAGAGTGCCTCACGGACATAGCCAACGGGGTAAAGTTGTATGTCTTTTACGTTCACTTTTGAAGCATCACCTGCCAAGCTATCTTCAATTGTCAAATGTTGTGCCGTAACAGCTTTGGCATCTTTTATGCCTGCAATCTGAATGCGCCTTTGATCTATTCCAAGCTGTTTCGCAATGTTCTTAACTGCTATGAAAGTGTCCCAGTTACGCTTAACCAAAACACACAGAAGAAACCTCTGTCTCTGGATTGAAGAACCTAAGACTTTACCTGGAACCACTCCACTAACGCTTGCCTTTGAACCGTCAACAAGCATTTCTTCAACAACAAAATCATCAACCGCTTCACGAATCGCACCGCCAACTCCTAAACTTTTGGTGGCGTAAACTTCGATGCCAAGCTGCTTGTCAAGCGGTGAAACAGGCACACAATCGCCCTACAACAATTTTAATTTGCCCGTTAAACGGTCAATCTTTTCTGCTGGAGCAGGACCAATCCCCAAACATGTTACTGTACCTTCAGGAACCTGAGTTAACCCTCTATCTACAATCAATGCATGAGGCAAACCTAATTGGTCAGCCGCCTCTTCCAACTCGCCAAGTTCTTTCTCATCGGCAACCTTCACTGCAATCTTGCGTTGACCCTCATACATCCATGCTTCCCACCACTTCTTATGTTGATTAAAGGCGGCTTGAGCAGCTGAAACCGCTGCGTGCCCCGCTTGCGCAGCAATTTTGCCTTTACTCATTTGCAAATCGGTTCGGAACACTAGGACTTGTTTGTATTCAAATTCGCCCATTCTCTTTTATCCCGCCTCTAAATTGGCATTCGAACATTTTAAGGATTTGCAGAGAGGTAAAGCATCGCAAAGTAAGCCAACGCTGCCAGCATCGCGGGTTTGCCTAAAACGGTAAGCATCATTTTTCCTTGAAAATCGATTTCATCCACATCAATCAATGCCTTATCAACGCCCAGTTTTGCGCACACCCGCAGCATTTCATCCACTTTTTCGTCAGACAGAGAATCAAGAAACCTCCTTAGCCTAAGCATTACACTGAAATCGAAACGCAGCAAGTCCGCGCATCTTTTTTGGTAAGCTTGCAGAAAATCAGAGGAAACATCACCGTGCTGCAAAGCTTCAGACGCTGTTTGCGCTGCTATTTTGGCGCATGTTAATCCAAATATTACTCCGCCACCGGTGGTTGGCTTAACCTGAGACGCGCAGTCGCCGCAGGCAAGAAATCCATTGTCGTAAGCCTTGCTGATTGGGCCTCCTAGTGTTATGGCGTGATATCCAATCTTGGTTATTTTGGATTTGCCAAGTTGTTTTGATGCAACAGGATGCTTAAGCATGAGTGCGCGGAGAAATTCATGGGGGTTTCCTTGGTTTGTTGCCAAGCCTACCTTTGCTGTTCCATCAAGTCTGGGGATTAGCCATCCATAAAAACCAGGTGCATATGATTTTCCAAAATAGACTTCGACGGAGTTAACTTCAATGTCTTTTACACTTTCTACTTCAGCTTCAACCGCGTAAACAAGTCCTTTTGGCTTAAGGGCGGTTAAGCCCGCTTGCCTCAAAAGTCTCGAGGAGATGCCTTCAGAATCCAACGTGATTTTGGAGTAAACTTGTTCTTCTCTCTGATCGTTTTGTTGGATATTTATTCCTTTTACGAAGCCATCAGCTTTAATCAGTGATTGGACACGCGAATTTAAGACGAATTTCGCTCCAGCAGCTTTTGCTTGCTCAGCCAGATGCTGGTCAAAGAGAGCCTATTCAAAACTGCCGTCACAGGTTTCGAAAGATGAAGGGAAAATTTTGTACCCGTCGGCGAATAAAAGTTTGCAGTGTCAAAAGTGTTTTCAACAATGCCCTTTGGAAGCGGATACAAACCGATACTCTGTAGGCTCCGAATGCTCAGTGTCCAGCGCAATGGGACGGTAACCCGATTTCAGGATGTTCTTCAAAAACTGTTGTTTTAACGCCTAGTTTAGCTAGATTTAAGGCTGCAAAAGAACCGACAGGTCCGCCTCCAATAACTACAACGTCCGAAGTAGATTCTGTCCGGTTGCCTTGTTTGCGTAATCATCGTTAAGTTACTGGACTAATTCAATACGACGTTTTCCACGCGCCATTGAAGAAGTTCGGATTTTACCGCTTACTTCCAGTTTCAACAGTAAGTCGTTGAAGTCTTTATAGCCTAAGTCTTCGTACTCGCCTTTTATTTGAGTAAGTAGCTCATCGTCTGTCAAGTCGCCTTTTTTCTGCAGAATTTCCAATGCAAAAAAGTAAGCTGGCCGAGTTTTCCAAACTTTCATTTGCGGCATAAGCGTTCCTTCTTTAAGCAACTGGGGTTGCTGGCTTTTGTACTTGTCGCACTTGCTGCATGAAACTCTTGTACCACTTTTCCATGTCAGGCGAGATTGATGGACCCATCTCTTTTAAGGCATCTGAGAAGTCTTTCATGACAACTTCGCCAGAGTTAACGTCTCTTCTTAAAGCATGCATTGCTGCTTCTCTGCACAAAGATTCAATGTCAGCACCTGAATAGTATTTGGTCATGGTTGTAATTTGGTTTAAGTCAACGTCTTTGCAGATTGGCATGCCTTTTGTGTAGATTTTTAGTATTTGCAAGCGGCTTTTTTCGTCTGGTTCAGGCACATAAATTAATCTGTCAAATCTTCCGGGGCGTAGCACAGCAGAATCCACCATGTCAGGGCGGTTTGTTGCAGCGATCACCACGATATCTTGTAATGTAGTTATGCCGTCCATTTCTGTTAGCAGTTGACTTATGACTCGTTCTGAGACGCCGCTGTCAGACATACCCATTCCACGTCGGGGTGTGAGTGAATCTATTTCGTCTAGGAATATTACTGCAGGAGCTGCCATTCTGGCTTTTCGGAATACTTCACGTATTGCTTTTTCTGATTCTCCAACCCATTTAGAGAACACTTCAGGACCTTTTATGGATATGAAGTTAGCTTCGCTTTCCGTTGCCACCCCTCGTGCTAGTAGGGTTTTGCCGCAGCCTGGTGGACCATATAGCAATATGCCCTTTGGTGGTCTAATTCCAAGTCGTGTAAACATTTCCGGATTCTTGATTGGCCACTCTACTGATTCTTTGAGGTGTTCTTTTACTTCGTTAAGTCCGCCTACGTCATCCCAGTGGACAGTGGAAACTTCGATGTAGACTTCACGCATGGCTGTGGGTGTCACTTCTTTGTAGGCACCGAGGAAATCGCTCATTAAAACCTCCATCTTCTCCAGCACTGCAGGTGGAATGCGTTCTTCTTCAAGGTTAATTTGTGGCAAGTATCTGCGAAGGGCTTTCATGGCAGTTTCTCTGCCGAGAGCTGATAAGTCTGCACCTGTGTAGCCATGAGTCATGTCGGCGAGTTTCTTGAGATCAACATCCTCTGTAGATTTTTCTGCTGATGGAGCTTTCTCAATACCGTGGAGAGGCATACCTCGTGTGTGGATCTGGAGAACTTCGTAGCGTCCTTTCTTGTCAGGCACTCCAATTTCTATTTCTCTGTCAAATCTTCCAGGTCTACGCAATGCAGGGTCTAATGCACTTGGACGGTTAGTTGCGCCAATAACTATGACGTTTCCTCTTCCGCCTAATCCATCCATTAACGCAAGGAGTTGTGCAACAACTCGTCTTTCAACTTCGCCTGTAACTTCTTCTCGTTTAGGTGCGATAGCATCTAATTCGTCAACGAAGATTATGCTTGGTGCATTTTGTTGGGCTTGCTGGAAAATTTCCCGTAAACGTGCTTCTGATTCACCGTAGAATTTGCTCATGATTTCTGGACCGTTAATGGAGTAGAAGTTGGCTTCTGACTCGTTAGCGACCGCTCGTGCTAGTAGTGTTTTGCCGCAGCCTGGTGGACCATGAAGCAACACACCTTTTGGCGGTTCGATTCCTAAGCGTTGGAAAAGCTCAGGGTGCCGCAGTGGCAGTTCAACCATTTCTCTGACGCGTTGGATTTCTTCATGTAAGCCGCCGATGTCTTCGTATGTGGTTCTTGGCAAGCCTTTTCCTTCGGGTGCTGGTTCATTTAGTATGGTTAAGCGTGTTTCAGCTGTTACTTTAATTATTCCGTGTGGTCGGGTTTTTGAAACTGTGAATGGTATGGCGTGTCCTAGCATCATTACTAGTGTTGTGTCGCCTTCCACGAGAGTCCGTTCCATAAGGCGATTTTTAACAAAATTAGTAAAATCTTCGTCTACGTTAAGACGCATGTCTACTGGTGCAAGAGTTATGCTTAAAGCTGTCTTGACTTTTGCAGGACGTACAACAACATACTCGTTTATGGCTACACCAGTGTTTTTTCGCGTATAACCGTCAATGCGTATGATGTCGCGGTTTTGGTCTTCACTGTAAGCTGGCCAGGCAATTGCGGAAGTTGTACGCTTATTAATTATTTCTATGACGTCTCCAGCGCTTATGCCTAATTTCTGCATTGTTCGCTGATCTATCCGGGCGATTCCTCTACCCACATCTCTTTGCCTTGCGTCTCCAACGCGTAATTGAACTTCACTCATACAGAATCTTCCAATAATCTGGTACCAAAGTTATGTTTGAAAAGAAAACCTTCATTCCTATATAAACTTTAGAGCTTTATAATCAATACTTTCAGGTGCTTGTTAACGAGAAGATTGATGGATTCATTGTCTAAAAAACAAGAAAATTTGATTAATCTCTACTGCTTCGGCGTACCTGTATGCATTGTGCTTGGCTGACGCCTGGGATTTTACCGAGTTTTTCTTCAAATTCATCAACAATTCCGCCTTTATCTTCTGGGAATTTAAGTTGAACAAGAAGCGCTACCAATCCAAAAGCAACTGGTTCTTCGCCGTATCCCTCAATTGAAGCAAACTCTGGCTTAATATTATTGATTTCTTGTTTAAGTCCGTCAAAACTTTTCATTATGTCTTCTGGGAAAACCTTGTATGTTACAATAACGCTTCCCATGTTCTTTCGCCTTATGGTCCTGTGAATCCGCATTTTGGGCACTTGTATAAGCGTCCGAATTTGCGACATTTTCCGTCTCTCTTAATCTGGATTTCTCCGCAGTTGGGGCAGAGGAATTTTGTGGATTCGCTGGCAGGCGGAATTGGTTTGCCGCAGCTTGTACAGGTAACTAAGGACAGTTTTTCTGTCATAATCTACATCTCTTGCGGTTTTAAATTGTAAGGGTTCCTTATATCTGCTGTGCTTATAACTTCCTGATAAGCTGTAAGTTTTAAGACATTTTTCGCAAGTTTATTAAGAAGGTTTCTTGCCTATTTTATTCGTGGTAAATTTTGGGCGTAGACTTCAAAGATCTGGTTCCGAAAACTCCGGTTAAACTTGAGGATTTAAGCGGCAAAATCATTGCCATAGACGCTTACAACGCGATCTACCAATTTCTCTCGATTATCCGGCAACCTGACGGTACCCCGCTAAAAGACAGCACCGGACACATCACAAGTCACCTAAGTGGCTTATTCTACCGCACAAGCAACCTTGTCGAAATGGGAATAAAACCAATTTATGTTTTTGACGGGATTCCGCCAACTTTGAAAGCGGCTGAGATTGAGCGGCGCAGACAAGTCAAAGTGGAAGCAGCTGTACACTATGAAAAGGCTGTGGCGAAAGGCGACACAGCAAAGATGCGTACGTTCGCTCAAGCTACAACAAGCATGAAAGATTACATGCAAGAAGACAGCCACAAACTTTTGGATCTTATGGGTTTGCCTTGGATTCAAGCGCCAAGCGAAGGAGAAGCTCAAGCAGCCTACATGACCAAATGTGGCCATGCAGATTACTGTGCAAGCCAAGACTATGACAGCTTGCTTTTTGGAGCACCTAAACTTCTAAGAAACGTAACTATTTCCGGCAGGCGAAAACTTCCAAGCAAAGGAATCTATGTAGATGTCGTGCCAGAAGTCATTGAGTTATCCAAAGCATTAACCGAAACCGGTTTAACTTACGAGCAATTAGTCGATGTCGCCATATTAATCGGCACAGACTTCAATCCAAACGGCATAAAAGGTCTCGGGCCAAAAACCGCTCTTAAACTAATCAAACAATATGGATCATTAGATTCGGCAGTTCCTAACATTAAAAATGCTTCTTTTCCAGTTGAGCCAAACTGTATCAGAGCGGTCTTTTTGCATCCTGAAGTTACAGATAACTACAAGCTGGAGTGGAGAGAGCCAAATGTTGAGGGCGTAATTGACTTCATGTTTCGACAGAAAGAGTTTTCTGAAGATAGAGTAAGAAAATCTTTAGACAGAATGATGGAAGGTTCTAAGAAACAGAAATCTAAAATGACTTTGGAAAAATGGTTCGGATAACCTACCCACTTACTTCATATTTGGTCTTAAAGAATGATATCTTGTTGAAGAAAAAGAGGTTTTTCAAATGAGTTCAAAAGATTCTAAAGAAGAAATGCTGTTTCGAACGCGCTTATCAAAATAAAAACCGTGAAAAGCATTGAGAGCTTTACCTTGGAAAGAACCCAAAGTTTCTTTTAACAAATCACAATCATACGAAAAGAGGGGGTCCTCTCGATTTCTTCCTTCTATTATATGACAGGCAGCTACAAAGAGTAACTAAGCTGCAAGAATAGGATACTGATTCTGCTTTCGTGCAGATAGTTACTTGCTACCTAAAAGAAATTAGCTCGTATTTGGTTGGGTTAGACCCAGTACTCTTCATGATTTCTAATCCTTTAAGAAGTTCTGTATCGCCCTTAGCTGTTTCAATCCATTGCCTTTCAAATTCAGAGGTAAACTCAGCTTTAAACACCTTAACTGTTACTTGGTAAATCTTTGCTTTTTTGATTTTTTCCAAATCGATTTTTTCGCTTGCATCGAGACAAAAAATCATTCCGTTTTCTAAATCGGTTGCATCAACCTCACGTTCTCTCATATTTACTTTAATAACCCTAATTTTCTTTTGAACAGTTTCGATATATTTCCAATCAGGTTTGAGCATCCCAATCAAGCACTCATTTAGTAACGAGTATCTGGTGTTTAGTATAATAGATTTGCGAATAACCGTTCCACACAGCATCTTGAGCGTTAACACAATAACTAAAAGCTGAACCCTTATACTGCTTATTGAGAAATTATGGAAAGTTATCAGAGCTCACTAAGCAATATTACGGCGTATTATGAAATAGAGTTGAAACTAAAAACTGTAAATCCTATGTTTTTTTTAAAAGCTTATCTAAAGATAGACTTTCCAAAACAAAATTCTAGGACGCTTTTAGGGAGACTTTGGAAAATAAATAAGGGAGAAGCACTTGCAGGTCTCCTAATGCAAGGTCCTGTCACATTAACTGTAATCATGAATCGGAAAAAAATAGGCAACATTTACAAAAAATATAGCGAAATCTTCGCTGATTCAAATATTAAACTCGAAAAAACATTAGCAAAAGCGCAAAATGCAAATCGGAAAATGTTTTTGGAAACGTTTATGGATCTAAATAAAATTGGCATTGAAATGAACTCTTTATTACTAAAAGAGATTGAAAAGAATCTTGAAATAAGGAACATGAAAGAAAAACTAATTGTTGAGCCAACAACAGAAAACATACTTAATCTATGGAAAAGTACTAAAGACATACTCGATTTGGAAAGACGCATATCACATATAATGACTAAAAAAGCCGAGATTCAAGATAGAGTTATAAAAATCGAAGCCAAAATGAATAAGCTCGATAAAAAAGACCTTGAAGATTTTGTTAAAGCCCTTCTTATTGATCTCGCAACATCATATGAGGTCCAAAGAGTGTTGCTTATAGGAAGCCCAATAGAACTGCTGTTTAAATCAAGCAAAATAGCCGTTAGAATTAAGAAATCATTTTACTTTTCTGATATGTTAAGAGAATCTGCAAAGGCTAAAGACGAATGGAGTAATTTTCTTACAAATTGGTTTTTAGCATACAAAGAGGCAACTCTCTGTCCTGTCAAGTCGTAGTAGAAGAAGAGCTAATTAGACTTGTTCATAAGTCTTAAATCTGTATAGCGTAGAAATAGCCTAAATATGGTTAGAACAGACGTTGACAAGATTTTTGAATTATGTTTGTTGCTGGTTACTGTTGTAGGGGCTTCAGAACTCTCGTATGCAGCCTATTTTTTTGCACTTCCCCTAGTGGAACTCTTACTGCGCAGCAAATCGCACAACAAATTGATTCCAATAAAATAATAGTTAACATGATATTCCGTTCGACCACTGTACCTATATTTATCTTGGTAGTCAGTTGGATTATTATCTTAATAGTTCCAAAAATAACCATTACATCTCGAAGATTAATAGAGCTGAAGTTATACTCACTCAAAAGAAGATATTTGAAAGAATTTTGTTGGTGTCTTTTTGGCGGTCTTTTCATTTTTGAATTTATTTTTTATTTTGCAATTAGCTACAAAACCGTGCCAAATGCACTTGGCTATATTGGAGCTATTCCAGCATACGTTTTAACTTTTTTCGCAGTATGGCAATACCGAAAAGATGATATTTTCCAAATGAGACGACCAACTAAAGCACTGCTAATTAGTTCTTTTCTTGAGCATGGAATCGTCTTTGCTATTGCATACTTAACAATGATTGTAATTTGGGGCTATTCCATAATAATCCCTAGTTTGTAGCTCTAACGAATTTTTGGTAAGTCCAGAGAAGCGGCTTTTCACCGTTTCTCATCGAATTGTTTTTTCTTAACTTATTTTGACTAGTGAAAATACTTAAAACTAAATAGCATCAAAATATTGAGCTAAAGTGAAATCTAATAATATGTCTGAAAGTATCAATCAAGTAACTTTAGCCCTTGAGCTGATAGTAACATTTTCAGGAGTTTTTTTAGCTTTCATGCTTGACAGAGCAATTGATTGGAGAAAAGAAAAAAAAGCAAAAAAAGAATTATTAAAGAATTTATCATGTGAATTAAATGAATTAAAAAAGAGTACTAGCTGGAGATGTTTACAGGCTTTATCCTGATATTTGGGATTCAGCTGTTGTGAGTGGACAACTTAAACTCTTGAATTCTGAACAATTATATAAGCTAACTATTGTCTATCACAAAGTCAAAGGAACTGATTATGAAGCAATAAGAGTTAGAGACGCAAAAGAGGGTTACAACCAAACTGGAAGTAATGATGCTGCTAATAATTGGAATATTTTATCTAAAGCGCGTAAAACAAGAATGGAAGAAACTAAGACAGCGATTGACACATTATTGAAAGAGAGTTGGTTAAAGTACTGAGAACGCTAAAGATGGCTCATCGTCTACATCACGTAAGAATAACAAAAAACAACGATTGCTAAGGTGGAAAATTATTTATCACTGAAAGAAGCAAATAGACTCTGTTGATAATTATGCCAGAAGATGAGGCACCGAGTAATGTTTTTTATGTAAAAAAAGAATGAAATAAACCTGCACACATAATTGTTGCACCGTAAGCTGGACATAGATATACTAAACAACATGACTTTAGGTTCTTGCATAGTTGGTGAAACCACCAATGCTGGCAGTGCTGGACAGAAAAAGTTGCAGTATGCAAAGAAGGAAAAACGATTAAAATTTTCGGAGTAATCGCAGTCGAAGAAAAGAAGTAAAAGCATGACTAAAAAGAAAGAAAATGAAAAGTTGCTTTTACCTGTTGTTGAAATTCCAATTCCTATTAAGTAGGAAAAAAGTAGGGAAATTTTAGAATTTGTCCCAAATACAATTAACTGTGGTGAAGCAATAATTGTTAAGACAAAGAAATATTTGGGATTTAGTGAACCATGCTTTGTAGTTTACAATAATAATGGTAAGATCGAAATAAGACAAATCAAAGAAGAGAAAGAGTGACTCGTCAAAGATTGAATTACTATAGCTCTTTTAGATGTGGTTCTTCTATCCCTTCCATTAAGATAACAATATTTTGAGTATTGTCACTTTACAGTAACACACTTTGCCAAGTTCCTTGGCATATCTGGATTGTATCCTTTCTCTAGCGCAACATAATATGCCAAAAGCTGCAGAGGTACTGCAAAAGGAATTGGTGAAAGCACACCCGGAATTCCTTTGGGGACCTCAACGTACTCATCAGCCAACGATTTGATATCTTCATCTCCTTCTTCAACGATAGCGATTATGTTGGCGCCTCTGGCTTTCATTTCCATAATGTTGCCAACCAGTGTCTTGTGACAATCATCTTTTGGACAGACGAAAACGACTGGAAAACCGTTTTCAATAAGGCTGATTGGTCCATGTTTGCTTTCGCCAGCTGGGAACGCTATCGATGGAATGTAAGCAATTTCCATCAGTTTGAGTCTGCCTTCATAAGCAGTGGCAGTGCTGATTCCTCTGCCTAAGAAAAAGAACACCTTCGAATTCCTGTATTTCTTGGCAATTTTCTTAACTTTTTCTTCTTGTGTCTTAACTATGGTATCAGCTATTTCAGGTAATTTTTCCAAATTTGCTTCCAAGCTGTCTATTTCATCCTGCGAAACTTTGCCTCTTTTCTTTGCCAATCGAAGAGCAAGTTGCGCCAATACGGAAAGCTGAGATGTAAAAGTTTTCGTAGCTGCAACTCCAATCTCTGGACCAGCCTGTGTGCCAATATAGACACGGGAAATCCGGGTCAAGCTGGAGCCAATAACGTTAGTTAAGCTTAAGATTGTGGCTGCACGTTGTTGGGCGCAGGTAACGGCTGCAATGGTGTCTGCTGTTTCTCCTGATTGACTAACTGCTAAAATGGTGCTGTCAATGCTTACTGATTTGCCATGTTGTTCTATGAATTCGGAAGCATAAACTGGGTATGTTGGTAGAAATGCAAGTTTGGAAAACATGTATGAAGCTGCTAAACATGCATGGTAGCTTGTTCCACAAGCGACAAGAAAAACCTCGTTTGCTCGATCTAAAAATGTTGACATTAATTCCAAGTAATGTTCCTGCATTCGAAGAGTGTTGCGAAGGGTTTCAGGCTGCTCGTGGATCTCTTTAATCATGAAGTGTGGATACCCTTGTTTAACTGCCATTTCAGCTGTCCACTCAATAGTTATTGGTTCTCGTGTCGACGTGGCTGAAATCTTGTATTTTTCTAATATCATAGCCTTGGGCTGTCAGAATAACCAGTTCACCATTATTCATCATGACAGCTTTGTTTGTAACTGGCAAGAATGCTGGAATATCTGACGCGCAAAAAACGCCTTTACCGTTGATGCCTAAAACCAGTGGGCTCTCGTTTCTTGCGCAGATAATTTTGTCTGGCTCTCTTGTAGAGATTATAGCAAGGGCGTATGAACCTTCTAGACGTTTGAGGGCTGCTTCAACTGCTTCGACTAATGAGAACTTGGGATTCTCTTTGAGTATTTGCTCGATAAGATGTGGGATTACTTCGGTGTCTGTTTTGGAAACAAATGTGTGATCAAGATTTTGTAGTTCACTTTTGAGTTCCATGAAGTTTTCGATGATTCCGTTATGGACAACGACTATTTCTCCTGAGCAGTCGGAGTGGGGGTGAGAGTTCACTTTCAAAGGTGCACCATGAGTTGCCCAACGGGTATGACCAATACCAATGCTGCCTGGCATGTCGTCGAGGTTTACAATTTTATGGACCTCATCAATTTTTCCCGAATCTTTCTTTAGATAAATTTTTCCGTCAGAGATTGTTGCTATGCCCACTGAATCATAGCCACGGTATTCAAGCCGTTTCAGTGATGAATGTATTAACGGTGCAGCATTTCCTTCTTTCAAAACACAACCGAATATTCCGCACATTTTGAAGTCTCGCTTTTCTATTTTGTTTAGCCTATGGAACCAGCGATTTGCTAATAAGGATTTTTAGGATAAACCTTTGACTACTAAAAATTTTCTTATAGCAGTTTATCGATTCTTTATATGGAAATGCAAAATTTTTAGCTGGGTTTCCTCAAAAGTTTTGAACCATTATAAATAAATTTTTTATAGTACATTCAAGTATTGTTTCATCCGATAGTCATGGACAAAAAACTGCTTCTCCAAGACAACGGCAACATCCAAGAAGTAAAAGAAATCAGCATAATGGATGATTCACAAAAACTAAAAATGATATTAGGTGGCCTAAGCTGGAGAATCATTACATTACTATCCAAAAAAGAAATGTACCCACTAGAAATTGCAAGACAACTAGGCATGCATGAGCAAAAAATCTACTACCACATAAGAAAACTCGCCAAATCAGGAGCAATAACAGTTGTTCGCGAAGAAAAGAAAAAAGGCGCAACAGCAAAATACTACAAAACAGTCTCTCCAGCCTTCGGAATCGAATTCCCATCAGGCTACAAACCAATCCAAAACCTCTGCACACTAAGCATAGACAGTCAACTTCAAGCTTTCTTCAAAGAATTCATCAAAGATGGCGTTTTTGACGGAAAAATAGTCGTAGGCAGCCCTCAACCGCATGGTCCATTTAAAACCAGTGCCAGAGACGGCCACTATGCAGCACATTTGGCACTTTTTTTGGGGCAGTTAGCTAAAATGCCAATCGAATTTGCCGTGAAACTTGACGTTGATGTGAAAGTTGAGAAAGAAGAAAAAAACAATTTAATTCTTGTCGGCGGACCAGGCACAAATCTTCTTACGCAGGAAATAAACGAGTATTTGCCCATCAAATTCATTATGCAATCTTCTGATCAAGGATTTTTGCTAGGTGGTTTATCCTCAAAAAAGACTATGCAAGTTTACACTTCTGATGTTTCAGGGTTAGTTGCTAAAATTGTTAATCCATGGGACAAAACAAAGCGTATCGTGGTTTTGGCTGGAAACAAAGCCGTGGGAACAAAAGCTTGTGTTTTAGCTTTGACTAATTTTTGGAAGAAAACCCTTCAAAAATACAAAGAAGATGACACTTTCGCAGTTGTTATTCAGGGATTTGATTTGGATGGGGATGGCAAAGTGGATTCCATTGAGGTTAACGAGTAATTGAGTCAGACAAGCAGAAGAAATCATCGTGGCGTTTGGGCATGAAAATATTCAAGCCATTCACCCAACAACCTTAATGTTTACGAAAGAAAAGCATCTTGTCAAACACTGGCGATTGCATAGTTGCGGTAGCGGCAGATAAGGCATTAGCGGATTTAACTCAAACATTCAAAGACACTCTCAGAAAGCCAAACGCTAAACTAACGCATAATTATCGAGGCTGGAGACTTAATTGAAAAAATTAACGCCTCAGGCTCGCCTAAGCTGATTTTAACTCATCCAACTCGGATATAGTAATTAGAAAAAGCAACTACATATCTGACCGAACATTGGCAATCGACGCAGATAAATCATCAAACGATTTATCACGAGAGTTAATCGAGAAACTAAAAAATCCAAAACAAAAAATCAGCATCACCTTGATCGTTCAAAGTTAAACAATTTTGGCGTCTAAAGCAATCTGCGACTCGAATGGCGCAGTTTCGCGAATGCTTTTTGCATAAAGAAAACGCTTCAACTCTTCCTGCTCGCTGACTCTACGGCTTGGCTGAAACGGAGTTTCAGGTTTTCAATTGAATCAGGCGAACGAACGAAAGCGTAAAAATGAATTATTCCACCTTCTGGTTTAATTGCTTGGCAAGCGGCATCAACAAACTCGATGGCTGTTTCAGGCAGATTCATTATGACTCGATCAGCCACTCCATTGCAATTTCGATGAAGTAATTTGTCTTGCATCTCCCAAAATCGGTGAAGACTCGGTTTTCAACTCTGTTAACTCTTACGTTAACCTTGAGCAATTCAACAGCTTCAGGATTAAGATCAACAGCATAAACTTTCGCAGTTGGATTCTTTTTTAGCAATAAGTATTGAAAATGGTCCAACTCCAGCAAATAAATCTACAACAGTTTCGCTTTGTCTGAACAAGAGAAGCCACTCGTTCATGTTCATGAGAGAGTCTTGGCGAAAAATAGGCTTTAGCCAAGTCAACATGGTATTGGCAGCCGAATTCCTTGTGGATTGTTTGGGTTTTTTGTTCTCCAGCAATAAAATCGTATTCGCGGACTCTGTAGGTTCCGCTTATTGCGCCTGCTTTGGCGAGCACTGTTTTGATGTTTCTGTGCGTTTGCAGAATTGCTTCGCCGATGAATGTTTTCATGTGGTTTTAGTTCTGTTGGGATATCAATTATGGCTATGTCCCCAATTACGTCTAATGCTTGAGGTAACATTGCAAGCAAATTTGGCGGCAGTTTGTTTTCGAGAACTTGCTTGAGATTTTCTTTTGGTAGCTCTTTTTCAATGAAAACAGCTGTTGACAACTGAATTTCCGGCACTTCTCCTTTGAGAGTTGATAGCTCGTCTTCTTGCGGTTCCCTAACTATGGGAATGCAGAGATTGTCTTGCTCTCGCTCAATTTCCAATGATTTATCTACAAGCTCAAGTTTGCTTAGCTAAGGAAATGATTTTCTGTCCCTGTTTCTTTGGTGTTTTTATACATATGCTTGTTTTAGACATGTAATCAGCTGTTTCTCGTTATTTTATAGATGTTGTTTACTTTTTCAATGGTAAATTTAATGTTTAACATTTTTTCCATAAGCCAAATGTTAGATTCAATATGCTCAGAAATCGTTCTAACCAAAAATGTTGATTTGCCCTGTGCAAGAGCCATATAAGGAATAAGCATATCTGCCAAGTAAACGTCAACTGAGGGTTTAACGGATAATTCGGCTAAGAGTTTTTGAGCGGCTTCTTTTCCGACGGCTTCACTCATTTTGCGAAGTTCACCTATTGCATCCGCACCTATGATTACACCTGTGTCTGTTTCAGCGTACAAAACAATTGAGCTTCCTTTTTGGAAAGTGTTTGACTGGTCGTTTATGACCTCGACAATAATGTTATAGCCGCTTTGAGAAAGGCACTCCCGTGCTGCTATTGCTTGCCTCTCTGCCACCTGCTTGTCAGCTAAGAAAGTGCAGACTGAAACACCACTTATGCGTTTGACTTTACCAAAATCCGACAGCTGAATAGGTCTTAAGTTTCGGTTAGGTTTGACAGTCATTGTTGCTTCGCCCATGCCTTTTGGGTAATAACCGTATTTTTGAACAGTTATCTCAGCATCGACTCCCATCTGCCTGAGAGCCGGCAAAAATACATACCGCATATAGTTTATTGTTGGTGCATGAGTCGTGTCTGTTCCACCTTTAGCTACATGTAAACGAACTGGATTATCGGCGAATAAGCAAATAGGCAAAGTTGCCAATAGCAGCATTGGGATGCTTCCCGCGGTTTCAATGAGAGCTTCAATATTGCCGCCACTGATGTGCCGGGGTTCAAACCAAAGCTCTCTTGACCCTAACGTTGCTCCTTGAACTTTAGCTTTGGACAGTTTAGCCGCAGTCAACACGGCTTCCAAATGCTGATGCTTTAGGCCCGGCTGCGGTCGATTCTGTCTGATATTACAAATATGCAGCGGCTGTTTTGTGATGGCTAGCTAAGGCAACGGAGAGGCGAAGAATTGTGCCACTTCCGCTTTTTTCGCTCCCGTCAATTTCAATCATGCCCTTTTTTCTTCCACATTTAGCTATGCAAATAATTAATAAGCGTCTTGGTTTATTTAGGAGTTTGAGGGAGCGTTTGGATGAGCACTGACAAACAAAAACTCAATGAATTAATGACAAAGGTAGACAAGCTTGTTGCGGATTTAAGCAAAACCTCGGAAGAACTCCGGTCCGTTTCAGCATCACTCAAATCCCTTGCAGTAGGTCAAATTACTCAGCCGCCACCTGCTCAAGCACCAGCACCTACCGAGGCTGGTTCAAAACTGAGGTCGCTAGATGATATTCGCATGTCTTTTCCCGAAGAGTTGGAAACCCGGTTAGGCTTTGAAGAGAAAGGCGACTACATAATAATCAAGCCGAAGCAGTTTTTGGGATCAGAAAACTTTGCAAAAATTGCCTCAGCCGTGCGAGGTATGGGCGGAGAATACATTAGCGCTGGAAAAGATTCTCATTTTAGAGTGCCAAAGAAAAAAGCCTAGTAAGCCTCAAAGCCGATAAATTCTCCCCGATAAGGTTCCCATTTAGGATCAACATTTGTTACTATGGCAGAAGAAGGGCCATGATGACACCACTCTTCGAGTGTTTTAACGGCTTTTTCGTCGCCTTCAAAGACTGCTTCAACCCTGCCATCAGGTAAATTGCGAACCCATCCCGTCACACTCAATCTTTCAGCTTGCTGTTTAGTTTTTTGCCTAAAGAAAACACCTTGAACTCTGCCACTTACAAATATGTGAACTCGAGCTTTAGCCATTTATTTTCAAGTTAAAATTAATGGGTTCAAATTTAAAAAGATAGTTTTAATAAAAAAAGGAAAAAATTTTGTTAGTCCCAGACACTGATTTTTTCTCCAACAGTGTACAAGAAAAGGCTTGCTGATGGCGGACCTAGCCACTTGAACTTGTTGACTAAATCTTTAGTTGCGTTTTCATAGTTGTTTGATTTATCGAGGCTATCGAGGTATTTTTGGAATGAACCATACTGTTTTTCTATAGCTTTGAAGTTCTGAGCGTTTTGGATAATGGCTTTAATTTTGCCCTTATTCCTGACGATTCCAGAGTCTTTCATGAGTCTTTCAACGTCGAAATCAGTGAAGCATGCTACTTTTCCGATATCAAAATTTGAAAAAGCCTTTTTGATTGATGGCCATTTGTTGTCGATTACATGCCAGTTTAAGCCTGCTTGAAAAATTACTCGGCACATGTTTTCAAAGTAAGCTTCGTCAGTTGATGGGCGTTTTTTGTACCACCATTCAGGCGCTTGCCAATGATGTTCTTGTTCTTGCATAAAACCAGCTCTAAAGTTTACTTCCATTCCCAGATTGCTATGTTAAGTTCTGTCCACATTGGGTCGGTCGCTTCAAAAGTGACAACTGCAATTGTGTCGTTGAGCCAACCAAGTTTTTCTGACATTGTCATGAACGTCCATAAGCCTACGCTTGTTGGGTTCTTTGCCCATCGTCATCTTCATCAAGCTAACTCCTTTCACTATGCCCATATCACCAGTCATAGTCATGAGCATTCCTTGGTCTTTTGACCAAGCAATGCCTTTAGGAGGAGTCATGCTCATTCCTGTCACGTTTAGGTTGCAATCTACGCCTTTAGCTTTTCCGACACCTTTCATTTGAGCTGTCCATGTATAGACTTGAGTAACGCCTTCCATATCCAACTGATTTTATGAATCCTGCTCCACTTTTGCCTTTGCCTTCCCATAGTTTCTCGCCAATAACCATTTTTTTCACCTCACATAAAGAAAAAGGACTTTTGTTTTGAATTTAAGCCGTTGTGGTTGCCCGTACACAACAACAACCGCTAGTGCTAACCTTCACTTTCAGTCACCTCTCCACTGCTTCAAGATGTCGTTTCATGATTTGTATTAAAAGGGATTTTAAACAATGGTTGTTTGGTGATATGCCATGTTCAAAGGGAATTGTGGAAAATTGATGGTTTATACGTCAACAGGTGTTCCGTTTAGGAAACGGTTGGATTCCGTTAGGACCGCCGCTAAGGAAACGGCTAAACGATTAAATTTAGATTTTGAAGTAGTAAAATTGGATAGGGCTGGTTCGCCAATCTATGTTTATTATGAAGAAAATGACGGAGATGACCCTATTCCGCTCTATTGTGATGAAGGAAAAATTTCAGATTTGGAAGGGATAAGTTCAGCGTTGAGAAGCATGATGTTTGTTTTGTCTTTCCATCCTAAGCATTCAGCGCTACGGCAAATGAGAAAAGAAATTCTCAAACTTTCCTAAAACGGATAGCCTGATTTTCCAGCATAACTTCGTAAACCTGGTTTACATCAAAAGTAATGCCAAAACTATCGTATTCCTGTTCAGTCAAGAAGAGAATTATTTTTGGCGTAGCAAGCTGTGTTCTCTGCGGCAGAAAAGGCATTTGCTGCTGGAGCGCTTGCATAATGTCCTGTGCCATTTTAGCTTCATCCGATTGAGGTCTTAGAACATTGGGGTTAAGTCTCTCGTTCTTCAATAAGTTCAATTCTTTTTCCAAGATTGCCATCTAAATCACGATTTGATTCAATTTTGCTTACTCTAACGCGGAACATTAGACTTCACTTCTTATTTAGAAATATATGTCAGGCATTTAATTCTTTAGACTGATTGAGTGGGTTATGGTTTTTGAGAATCAGGGGTTGCTGGCTTTCTTAAGTTCTCTAATTCGCCCATCAATCTGTTTAAGTTTTTCCTGCATCATTTTGAACGTTTCATATGTGTGCTTTCGCTGAAGTTCAAGATTTTGGAGGGTATTTGGTTGTTCTTCAAGGAAGGGCGTAAAAGGCGAAGGCATAAGTGGCATAGATGCATCTGTCGGCTCAATGTTAAGAACATCTCTGGAAAATTCACGGAACAAACTACCGATGTTGTTGAAAATTTCCGATTGCTTCAAAATGGCTCGCCTAAGAATAAGCTCTCCGGATTTAGTAATTTTGTAAACTTTGAGCCTGCGGTTGTTTTGTGTTTCCCAATGTCCTTTAATGTAGCCTGATTTTTCTAAGCTACTTAGGATTGGGTATACGCCGCCTGGTGTGGGTTGCCAGAAGCCTTTTGTTCGGTTGTTGATTTCTTTCATGATTTCGTAGCCGTGGGATGGCTTCTTGTTGAGAAGAATGAGGACTCCCATTCGTATGTATCCTTTCTGGGCTTCCTTCATCCAGTTTGCTGTAGTCTTTTCTTCCTTTTCTGATGCCATTTGTGTTTCGAATCTATAGTATATTTGGGTAATACTTATATTTTACCGCTATATATTGCACTGAATAATATTCAAGTGGTCGATCTACAAATGGATACTGACAACATAATCAAAGTACAGAACCTTACTAAAATGTTTGGCAAGTTTACAGCAGTAGATGACATCTCATTCGATGTTAAAAAAGGCGAAATTTTCGGTTTACTAGGTCCAAACGGAGCAGGCAAAAGCACAACCTTACGCATGCTCTCCACCCTCTCAAGACCAACCAAAGGAACAGCCCTCATCGGCGGATTCGATACAGTAAAGAACGACACAGAAGTACGCAAACTAATTGGCATCGTCTCAGAAAAAATGATCATTTACAATCGTTTAACCGCAAAAGAAAACCTCTGGTTCTTCGGAAGCCTCTTCAACATCCCAAAAGACACGCTTAACAAAAGAATCGACGACTTATTAGAACTAGTACAACTAACCAAATTCAAAAACGCTCAAGTTGGCACATTCTCCACTGGTATGCGCCAAAGAATGAACGTGGTTCGAGCCTTGCTTAACATGCCTCAAGTACTATTTCTTGATGAGCCCACGCTAGGTTTAGACCCACAATCATCAGTGGAAATCAGAGAGTTCGTAAGAAAACTCAACCAAGAAAACGGAACCACTGTAATCATAACTACACACATGATGCTTGACGCTGACTTGCTCTGCGATCGCATTGCAATTGTTGACCATGGAAAAATCATAGCGCTCGATACTTCGACTAACCTTAAAAAGATAATTTCAGGCGGAGACACCATGATAATCAAACTTGAAGTAGCAAACCTAACACCCAGCATGGTAGCCACCGTGAAAGCGCTCAACTGCGCGGATGCGGTAACTCAGGAAAACTCCACAACCCTGCATGTTATAGTTCACGGCGAAGAAGCTTTCGACTCTATTATTGATTCTATCAGAAAGACAAGTGGAAAGATCACATCGATGGCGAACCTGCAACCCAGCCTTGAAGACGTGTTCTTGCACATAACTGGTCACGAAGTTAGAGACAGCGCTGACCAGAAAATCAAGCAAGAGCATGGACCAAGGTTTGGTGCATCGCCAAGTAGAGTAAGGTGATAGACATGACCGCACAAACTATTTTACAGCATAGCTTAAGAATTGCTAAAAAAGACTTAACTGAACTATTTCGCAACCGACTTGGATTAGTGCTCTTAATCGTCATGCCATTGTTCATGATGGTTATGGTTGGATTCATCTACCCATCCAACGGTACCATAAGCAACTTGCAGGTTGGAATAGTTAACGAGGACTCAGGCTTCAGCGGGGCATTTATGTCAAACACGACTCATGGAGGGTTCATCCAGAGCTTGGAAGCAATCAACGATCAGACACACATGCTCGTAATAACTAACGTGTCAAGCACAGCGAGCCTCAAGGATATGGTACAGCGTGGAGACCTTGAAGGCGGCATCGTAATACCCAGCAACTTCTCCCAAAGCATGCTAACGGGGCAACAAAGCACCCTCTTAATAGTCACCGATGAATCAAACCCCCAGATATCTGCGACAATTCAAGCCGCATTAAGCGGTGTATTCAACGCAATGGGTCAACAGATAGCCATACACAACGTTCAAACACTGAATTCAACAGTTACAAACCCCCTTGCAGTGATACAGCCCTTTAATGTACAAACTCAAGGTGTAATTTCAGGTCACCCGAGCTACTTTGACTTCATCGCGCCGGGCATAATGGCTATGACCGTTATGATGAGTGTCATGACAGGTTTACCTGTCGCTATCTCGCAGGAGAAGGAAATCGGAACGATGGACGGCATGATGGTTGCACCAGTAAACAGACTTTCCATCCTGCTGGGTAAGACTGGAGCGCAGACGGCCCGAGGCTTAATCCAAGGTCTTATAATCTTGGGGTTAGCCATCGGAATATTCGGAGTCGCTGTACAGGGCAGCTTGCTGCTGGTGTTTGCGCTGCTGCTGCTCGGCGTGTTCAGCTTCGTGGGCTTGGGCATAGTAATAACATCGTTCACTAAAGACCAGGAAACCGCGCAGATGCTCATGATGACGCTGATGTTCCCAATGATGTTCCTGTCGGGAGTGTTCTTCCCCATACAGCAGATGCCCTGGTACATGCAGGACATAAGCAAAGCACTGCCCTTAACATACGCTTCAGATGCTCTAAGAAAAGTCATGGTGCTGGGCGCAGGGATACCTCAAATATCCACCGACCTCCTCGTCCTCATCGCCTTCGGCATAGTCATGATCGCGATCGCACTGCCGGTATTCCGAAAAATGATGACAAGGTAGGAACGAGAAACCTTGAGCACACTCTGTTCCAAATGCCCTTTCTTTCAACTTGCTCCACTGATAAGACGAAAAAACGCACGCAAAAGATGCCGCATTGAACCTCAAAGACAACTTAGAATCTATGAATGCAAAGACTTCCCGAAAAAGAAATTCTTCAGACGATAACGCGAAACATTTTCTTTTTTCTCGCTTTATTCGACACTTTTTAGCCAGTTGTTCCCGTTACGGTTTTATATTCTGCATGTATAGTTGTGGAAAGAAGAGAATCCGCTATGTCAGATACTGGGGTTACTGTTAAGAAAAACGAAGACTTCTCTGAATGGTACGTAGAAGTTATTCTGAAAGCTGGACTTGCAGATTACGCGCCAGTTAAAGGCTGCATGATTATTCGCGAAGACGCTTACGCAGTTTGGGAGAAAATCCAAGAAATCCTAAACCAAAAAATCAAAGCCACCGGACACCGAAACGTGTATTTTCCAATGTTTATTCCTGAAGCCTTCCTGAAAAAGGAAGCAGAACATTTTGCGGGTTTCACGCCTGAAGTTGCATGGATAACTCAGGGCGGTGACACACCGCTTGAAGAGAAACTGGCCGTTCGACCAACAAGCGAAACCATAATGTATGATACGTTTAACAAGTGGGTTCGAAGCTGGCGTGACTTGCCCATTAAGATTAACCAATGGTGCAACATAGTAAGGTGGGAAACAAAAGCCACAAAACTGTTTTTGCGAACAAGAGAATTTCTTTGGCAAGAAGGCCACACCGCGCACGCTACAAGTGAGCAAGCGGAAGCCGAAGTCATGTATGCGCTCGGCGAGTATAAGGACATAATTGAAAATTACCTTGCAATCCCAGTACTCACTGGCACTAAAAGCGAGAGCGAAAAATTTGCGGGTGCACTCTATACAACTGCGTTAGAATCAATGATGCCTGATGGAAAAGCTTTGCAAATGGGAACCAGCCACAATTTAGGACAGCATTTCGCAAAAGTCTTTGACATAAAATACATCGGCGAAGACAAACATAGACCATTACGTTTGGCAGACCAGCTGGGGCATCACAACAAGGCTCATCGGCGCTATGATTATGGTTCACGGCGACGACAAAGGCTTAATCATGCCGCCTAAAGTTGCGCCTTTCCAAGTTGTTATTGTTCCAATTCAATTCAAAAGCGCAGAACAAGCCGCAATAGCAGCTAAAACTAAAGAAATCGCTGAAAGCCTCAAAGCAAAAGGCTACAGCGTAATTTTAGATGACAGAGAAGAGTATACTCCAGGCTGGAAATTCCACCAGTGGGAACTAAAAGGCATTCCAGTCAGAATCGAACTTGGCCCAAGAGACCTAAAGCAAGGACAAGTAGTTATGGTAAGGCGTGATATTGGTCAAAAAACTCCCGTTAAAGAAGCAGACATCCCCGCCACACTCGAGAAACTTCTTGTTGAAATTCAGGATAACCTCTTCGCAAAAGCCAAAGCTCTGATGCAGGAAAAAACCACAATTGTCCAAAACTATGAGGAATTCAAATCAGTCCTCTGCGACAAAGGCGGCTTCGTCAAGGCAGCATGGTGCGGTAGCGCAGACGATGAAGCAAAAATTAAAGAAGAAACAGGCGCAACCATCAGAGTTCGACCTTTCGAGAAAGAAGAGCCAACAACCAACTGCGTTTACTGCGGAAAAACTGCTAAAGAAATGGTTTATTTCGCAAGGTCGTATTGACAAGAGGCTACTTTTCTTTTTCTAATTACAAGTAAGCCTCAAGTTCCTTGGCCTCTTGAACTAAACCTAGCCCTTGCAAAGTAGAAGGCATAGGCACTCCCTGCACGTTCCAACCCCTTTTTTGATAATAAGCAGTCAGCATTTCATTGTATTTCTCAATATCAAGCATAGCGCCCTTTAATGTGCCTTGAGTTAAGGGGTCTTTAAACCATCTCAACGGCGGGACGTCCAAATCTCGGCTCCATTTTTCCTTGTACTCCCTCACCCAAAAAGCCCTTATCAAATTGAGTATTCTATCGCTAATCTCGTTCAGCTTATGCAATGAGAAATCTACTCCAGTTGCTGCTTTCAAATATTTTTGGTACCATTCAAGCTCGAAGCCGAGCGAGTTGTAAGGGAATCGGCAGACAACTAATGCTTCAAAGAGTCCGCCTCGGATAAGCTGTGTTTCAATGAGGTGGTCAATCTTTGCCGGGTCATAACTTTCTCTGCCAGCCATAATTTCCCACGTTATAACCCAAGCGTCTTTGTGATGAGCGCCAATCGAGCTGGTGCCATAAGCTAAAGCCATAGAGGGAGCCGCATGACAATCATAAGCTGAAACCTCTAAACCTTTAATGTGCATTGCCCAATCGCTTGAGCCTTGCCCAATGATTTTTGATGCAGCCTGTACACCTTCAGCTAAAACTGCACCAAAACCACGCCTATAAGCAATATCGTTAATCATTGCTTTAGTCTCTTCAAACTTTCCCCACCCAATCTTCTCTGCAATCAGTCCTTTCTCGGAGGCTTCCATTGCGAAACCAAGTACGTTTCCAAGTGAAATAGCGTCAAACCCAAACTCATCGGCCATGCGGTTCAAAGTAGCTACTTTGGCGAGGTCTCCAAATCCAATGTTTGAGCCAAGCATCACAACGTTCTCGTAATCTAGCTCTGAATCTTTTCCTTCACTGTCTTTAACAACGTTGCCGCAGGTCATGTTGCATTGAGGACAGCCGCGGTTTGATACCTTAATTTTTTCCATGGAAAACCCTCCAATTCCTTCAGCTTTGTCGAAAACGGCTTGTCTATAGTTGAAGGTGGGTAATGCACTGTTTTCCTGAGACCACTCTACTGTTGACATTGTTCCCTGTCGTTTCCAAAATTGGTAGAGAGGTTTTGTGAGTACTTCTCGGTAACCTTCAGCAGCGAGCTTTTGCATCTCTTCTGGGTCTGCAAGTGGTATTTGCCCTGTGGCTTCAATAACTATGGCTTTCAAGTTTTTTGAGCCCATGACTGCGCCCATTCCAGGTCTTCCGCCTGCACGTCCCTCTTGAGAGACAACATTTGCAAATTTGACTTGGTTCTCTCCCGCCGGGCCAATCGAAAGAATGCCCGTGGTCCTAGGAAATTGTTTCCTAAGTTGCTTTTCTAATTCAAAAGCGTTTAAACCCCAAAAATCCTTCGCATCTACAAATTCACACGATTTATCTTCAATATTGACTATTACTGGTCTCTCAGCCTTTCCTTCCACTATCAACGCATCGTAACCGGCCTTGCGCATTTGCACGGCTGCCAATGTTCCAATGTTTCCATCGCCGTAGCCGCCGGTTAAGGGGCTTTTAGATGCAACAACAAGTTTTCCGCTGTTAGGTAAACCGATCGCGGTTAAAGGTCCAGTTGCAAAGATCAGTTTATTTTCAGGTGAAAGAGGGTCAGTTCCCTGTTTTAGGGTGTCCCAGAGGATTTTGATTGCGAAGCCTCTGCCGCCAAGAAATTTTAAGGCCAAATCTTGCTTGTATTCCTCTGCAACAGCTTGATTTTTACTTAAATTTATTCTAAGAAAATTGCCGGTCCAGCCAAACACGTTGTTCACCAAAACTAAGTCAATTCAAAGGGAATCAAAAATAAAAATGTGGTTGCGACTAATTTTTTCTTTCAGCCAGAAGCACAACCCTGTCATTTCCTGCTCTTTTATCTTAGGAACATTTATTTTTTCCATTAGCAAGTGTTTGGGTTACAGGTAACAAAACTTGGTCTTCAAAGTCACCAGCAGAGCCTCGAACATTGAATATGCAATACGAGATGTAATAGTCCATACCAAACAACTTACCAAAGATGGCAAAAAAATCTATTACCTAAACATCGGCGACCCCGCAGCTTTCGACTTAACGGTACCACCACATGTCAAAGCAGCACTTTGTAAAGCTCTGCAAGAAGACAACAATTACTACTCCCCTTCAGAAGGAATTCTGGAACTTCGAGAAGCCGTTGCCAAAAAAGAAAAACGAGTTAACAATGTTAACATAACCGCCGAAGACGTCCTAATCACCGAAGGCATCTCTGAAGGCATACAGATGTCACTTGCCGCCATCGTCGAGAAAGGCGACGAAATCCTCTTCCCAGGACCAACATATCCCCCTTATATTTCATACACAAAATTCTTTGATGGCACCCCAGTCGCCTACGAAACTTTAGAATCCGAATGCTGGCAACCAAATGTAGACGATTTGAGGAAGAAAATTTCCAAGAAAACCCGAGCGCTCGTAATCATTAACCCAAATAATCCGACCGGCGCCGTTTATGGAAGAAAAATGATCAAGGAAATGTTGGATGTCGCAGCAGAACATAAGCTGCTTGTTTTGTCGGATGAAATATATGATCAAATAACTTATTCAGACAATTTTGTCAGCACCGCTAGCATAGCAAAAGACGTACCTGTTCTAGGATTCAATGGCTTCTCAAAGGCTTACCAAATGACGGGGCTACGATTAGGATACTTATATTTCAAAAGCGAAAAAGGAGAACTAGATGACCTTAGGCAGGGAATCGAAAAAGAATGCCGCATCCGCCTATGCGCTAACACACCCGTGCAGAAAGCCGGCGCCGCAGCCCTCAACGGACCACAAGACCACATCAAAGGTGTCGTCGAAAAACTACGACAAAGAAGAGACTACTCATGCAAACGCCTCAACGAGATTGAAGGCATAAGCACAACAAAACCTGAAGGCGCATTTTATATCTTCCCAAAAATCCATGATGTAGGCAAAATATGGAAAACTGATATGGAATTCGTAGTTGATCTGCTTAAAGAAACAGGCGTGCTTATCGTTAATGGCTCAGGTTTCGACCCAGTTTACGGCAAAGGACATGCCAGAGCAGTATTCCTGCCACCTATTCCAGAGTTGGAAGAAGCTTTCAACGGCTTAGAAGGATTCATGAAGAAACGCAAAAGCAAAAATTAGATTGAAATCTTTTGCAACTTGTAGTTCTTGATAGCCTAAAGCTTGCGTAATCTACACAGGTTGATTTTATATTGGAAAACCCCCGATAGTACAAATACTGTATCTAGATACCACCGAAAAAGACAGGATCAAACAAGATGCCCGAGTTGAATGAGACCCCTGGAAAGCCTGCTAATGACTCAAAACCAGTCGGAGTAACGATAATTAGGTATGCAACTTTGCTATTTTCATTGGGATTTGGGTTCTATTCAGTACTCTTTTTTGGCCTTTTGGGTGCTGGCGGTGCTGGAGACTCACAATTTCATGTATCCGTGGCAGCAACAAATCTTTCGCTCCTTCTGTTTGTTACTGCTTTCTTTTCCTTTCTTATCTTTGTGGCCTTAAATCAACCTAAAAAGGGAAATTGGTATTGTGTAATTGGTTTTTGGCTTTTCATTCTGTTATCATATGTTCCAGTAATCTTTGCTGGTGACCCTTTTTTTATTGGGGCTCCCACTCCTAAATATTTAATCAAGATTTGCCTTGTTCCCATAATTTACAGTTCAGTATGTCTGATTTATTTTCAAATAGCAAGAGTGAAAGAATACTTTCACCTTAAAAGACCAAAAGGGCAACCGCTCAGAGCTAACTCTACCTAACTGAAAGTACGAAGTCAGGCGCTTTCTGCTTGTGTGCTCTATTGCTCTATCGCACCTACGGTTTCTATGGTGACAAATGTTATAACACAAATCCCGTCATACTGCCCATCCAGCAGGATGAAACCTTGAAACTCTAAGCCGCGTTTGCATCTGCAATATTGTTTATTTTGTTGATGGGCATCTTTCTGCCTCTATTGAGCAAGGCAGAGGAGCAAGTTTTCACTGCAGACCAAAACGAACTGCCGCTCCATGAATTGTTAATCAATAAGCAAGATGCAGACGAGAATTTTGCTTGACCTATCAGCAACTATTCAGCAGTCTTATTGCCTCAACAAGGTAACACGATGTTTCAAGAAAGTGCACTTGACCGAAGTTAATTAAGCATTGATTTCTATCTGTTTTTCGCCAGTTTTCGCTTTGATTATTGTCGATACAAGGTCACCTATAAATTTGCTTGCATTTAGAATTTCAATTTCCGCTGGTTTTCCCTTATCGTCAAAGTTAACTATGACTACTCCATGTTCCTCTGCATACGCTATTTGTTTCTTGCTTAAGACTATGCTTAGTGTATCGCCTACTCCGTCATAAGTTATCTTATTCATATCGCTGCCTCTTAGCTGGATACAACGTTACCACCAAGATGTTATTATCCGTTTCTTCGTAGATAACTCTAAGCAAAAGCTTATCAGTTAGCGCAGATTGAGCAATTTTTCTGCCAAAATATCCTGAGATTAGACTCTCAGGTTGTTTAATTGTTTTAATGGCTTTGTCTACGGTGACTCCATTAGAATAACCTCTTCAGTTTTTCTTTAGCGTGAGGAGAAAGAGCGATTGACTTTTCCTTCTCATTCTTGGCGCTCATCTTTATCTCTCTTTCTAGATAGTGATGTTTTATGTTAACGTATTTATCTATAGGAAACTCTTAAATTGACTAGTCAGCAGTGGATTTCTCAAAAATATTTTTTAAAGACCCGTGTTGGAAAAGTGGAGTTAATTTGCAGCCTGATTGCGCTTAGGATTTGACCCCCGTCTACGGCAAAGGGCACGCAAGAATAGTCTTCCTACCGCCAATAAATGAGCTGGAAGAAGCCTACAACGCAATGGAAGCTTTCATGAAAAAAGCAAAAAGCCATAACGCTATTCTGCTCTTGTTTTTTTAACTTACATTCAACCCCTAAAAAGTAGACCCCCTACCCTAGTAACTAACCACCCTCAAAATGCATGCATAGTTTGTAAAGTGAATTACTCTAAGATTATTGTTGTAGTGAATTGGTGGTTCTGGTGAGATTGCACCATATATAAGCAGAATGATTCCTGAAACTGCCAGTAAAGAACCGATTATTAATGACGCAATTGCAAAACTCCCTGATGCACTTGATGAGAGTGATTTTCCGTTCGGATAAGAAGACATGATTTGTTCAGCCCCTAAATTAAGTACTATACCGATCAAAAGGACGATGAACCCAGCAATCAAAGTTCTCTTATTCATGATTTCATTATTTAATCTTGATTTGTATTTACGTTTAGCCTCTCCACGTCTACTGTTTTGACATATTTTTACTAGCTAAAAACTAGCTACCCTCCCCTACAATTTAGGGTTTTCCAAAATCACTAGCAAAATTGGTGCCCTCTTCCCCTGTCTAATCAAGTCTAACACTTAAGCTTCCTTACAGTCGCTTCACGTTATGTTGTCGAACTGCTTAAAACATTTCCGATGGCTTGCCTTTGGCCTTTATAGTTTAAGTAGACAGACTTTATATGGTTAAACCTAGAAAGTAATCAATTTATTTTATGCTAAGCTTCACTTCAAGAAAAGGGATTGGCAACCAATGAAACACATCAGTCTGGCAATCGGTTTAATCCTGCTAATAGCAGGTAGCGTACTTTTAGTTATGGATCAAACAACGTATGGACTTGTTTCTTCACAGACATATCCGGTTGATTTTACATTTTCATTAGCTCTTCCCTTCCAGACATACAAAAATCAAACCTACGTGATGAACTCCCTCACCGAATTTATACATGCGCAATTTTTGGATAAAATAGTGATTACCACTGAGCTCACAAGTAACAACAGCGGAAATTGGCCCACCGTCTTTATTCAGTATTATGACTTGAATTTCGTATACCAAAATGGAAGCTTAGAAGATCCTCCTTCCTTAACTTATAATACTGAGGAGTTTCCAATTTATTCTGCGATTGTAGGCCAAGACACAGGTCTTAGTAATTTTGATACTTACGCCATCCGATTTGGCGCTATCTCAACATTTAATGTTAGCGATGGCACAGCTTCAAAATTAGCGCACCTTTCTGAAATGGGGACATATAGAGTAACAATTAGCGTTTACTCCAAAAGCGCAAATTCTCTATTTCTAACATTAGGAGTGTTACTCCTAAATGATGGAGTTATAATATCACTTATAGCTTATACTAAACGCGAACAAGCAAAGAGAACAGCCTCTATGTTCTAACTTAAACCACCTGAATTCTAATTTTCTCAAGGAGACATGTATAACATATTCAAAACATCGTAAAATGAAATAAAGCGATTGAATCAATCAAATGACAACTATAGCGTGCTATTTACTTTACGTTGGATAATTTCAATAACTCAAAGGAAAGCAAATAGAATCAAGCAGCGGAGAGATAAAATGGATAAACGGAGAAAGTGGTCGGTATTTTTCTTAATAGCCATTTTATTTATGGCTGTTTGGATGCCATTAGAACTAAAGCAAGTTAGAGCAGATTATTATTCTGAGCCGGGTTTGACGACGACTCCGGGGATTCAGCAGATAATAGGTCCGAGTGATGCTCAAGAGTACGGCCATGATGAGTACGCCGGACAAGTTGTAGCGAAGGTAGCATATTCAGTTGCCTACAGTAGCAACGGAGGATATGGAGCAAACTTAGTTTACGTTCCTTCTATACTCGTAGACGCATATCCTGGCTCTGGTCAGTACGGATCGGGAGTAATGTGGCCTATGAATGTAAAAATAAGCGTATCAGGAACCAATCCTGTCAGCGGCCAGATGAACTCGCAGTGGCAGTTTTCAAACTTAAATTATGCTTCCAATCCTGCTGGAGGCGGTACAATTTATTCACCGAATATAGCCAATATGGCTGGTTTTCTTTTAACCATGATTCCAGACGATGGTATTTCGCTATCAGCACTTGCATATCTCGTACAAAGCTCCGATGGAAATGGCATAGCGACAGGTTACAGATCAGATGCCAATGGTCATAACGGAGCTTACATTGAACAGGACTATGAACCAACTTATACGAGTGGAAGCGATAGAGTTTCCCTGCAGTGTCCATTCCAATTGATTCCGCCTACGGATGAATTTGGGATATATTCTTTAAATTTCAATTTTGAGGTAACCATTGGATACTACGCTTTGCCTCAAGACAACGGTCAAGATATGGATACATATCCAATCGCGCTTTGCACTGTTGATTATTCTCAGACCTTGACTTATGCTTATTTTCCCTCTTCTAATACAGGACCTAGCATTCTTGGTCCTTATTCTCTATTTGCTGGCGTTGCCTCTCTTGTGACGAATACTATTACATCCAACAATATAGTCTATACAAAAATAGACAGTAATACGCTATACGCCTTTCTTGCCTACACAACTGCTAATACTCAAGACTACCCTCTAACGTATGTCTTTGACTGGGGAGACGGCTCGACAAACCATGTAAGCAGTTCACACGACATGTACGTAGTTGCATATCACCGCTGGTCGACTACTGGATATTACACCGTTAAATTCACAGCCACCACTAATTCTGGCCAACCAATCGGCAGCTACTCTACTCTCCCAGTAAACGTTGGGTCTCAATCCACTCCTAGTCTCTCCGTAGGTTGCTCTTCTTCCACGCTTTTTTCTGTTGCCTCGAGAGCAGCTTCAAGTTTTCCGCAGTACTATAATGGTTTGGGCTCTGGTTCAATCAGCGGGGTTGGTGTAGCGTGGGATTCTGATAATGCCGTGTATAGCGGAGTAGCTAGCGGTTTGTTTGATGTGGGTTTGGTGGATAGGCCGCCGTCGATCGATGAATGGGGAAGTATGCCTAATTTGCAGTTGTGGGCTGTTGGATATAGTGGAAACCTGCCGCCGAAGGGACAAAATTTGGATCCGATGAATCTGCTTTGGATAATTACTGATTCAAATTTAATCAGGAATGTTGGGGCTGATTCAGCTATGAGTGTTTTTGCCAGTTATATTAGAAACAATATTAATGACTGTTTAACGGGAAGCGGCTTTGCAGCTTTGTCGCTAGCAGACAATTCAGGTGGGTTAGACGTCGATTCTACCAATAATACGTATGCGCCTCTTCCTGGTCAGACTCAACGTATTCCTAATGGCATAGCTGATGGTACAGATTTCATCTATTTCTGTGCAGCTTACATTAAATACTATGCGGGTAGCGGAACTCTTAATCCGTTGGCTGACATTAACTGTGACGGCAAGGTCGATGGCACAGATTTTATTAAATTTGTTGCAGCCTACATCAAGTACTACAACCCCACGTATAGTCTAACAAAAACCATCAATCAAAGAAGTCTTACAGACGACTTATCAGCGCCTTCTGGGGTTGTTAGCGCAGTTGAGGGTGGCGCAAACAATACTGTTTGGTCGGTTGGTCCTAGCCCGAACCCTATTAACTCAACCATTCAAGTTGACGTCAGAATAGATAATGCATCGAATATTTGGGGTTGGTCTCTGCCCGATGTGTCCTGGAACAGCAGTGTGATGCAGTTGCTGGCGGTACAGGAAGGCGGCTTCTTAGCTAATAATTCGGTTGGGGGCTCAACCAGTTTTATTGGTGATTCGCCTGACTTGTTTGATAACGTTAATGGTGTCTTAAACGGGGGACTGAGTGAGGTTATTCGAGCTGAAGCTACATCTACGAGTTCATCGGGTGTTTTGGCTACACTTTGGTTTAATGTGACTGGCAGCGGAACCACAGATATTGACTTATCAGGCGCCACCGTCTATGCCGACAGCACCGACGACGCAGGCGCAAGTGTAAGCTCAAACAACGCAACCTTAACTGTTGAGACGCCGCCGCCAATATTTAGTGACGGCTTTGAATCGGGCGACTTCAGCAACTGGGATACATACTTTGGTAACCCACCCAGCGTGATGCCAACAATCTCCACTGCACAAGCACACACGGGAAACTGCAGCGTTTATTTCCCAGCTAAACCTGCTTACAAATACGCCTTCCTGACTAAAAGCGTCCTTGCCCAATCTTCGTTAGACTTTAGATTTTACATGAACCTAGCTGACATTTCAGGAAGCGGATACTTCACTTTGGCTGAGGTGGACTCTCAAAGTGGGGATTACATTAGGCCTATGCTAAACTTAGCAGCAAATCAGTGTAGAATAGACTATTACAACTGCACAAGCCACACACACTACTATACCTACTCTCAAACAGTAAACGTTACCGCAAACACGTGGTTCTCTTTAGAAATTGCTCTAACTTCTAATAGCTTCACGCTTTACTATAACGCTGAACCAGTTGTGAACGGAAACTTCAATAATGGTTCGGAAACAGCCTTCGATTTAATCAGCATTTACTCTTATGCTTACCCTGCCAACGGTGAGCCTGCATTCTACATCGACGACGTGATGGCAAGCACTTCATACATTGGACAGTAAATTGGGTAAAGGGGCAGCCAGCTTACTCATTTCTTTAGCTAATTCATTGAATCCTTAACGTCTCAGGATTCGACCCCGTCTACGTCAATAGCAAGGGACACACTTGAACAGTCTTTCTGCCGCCGATTCGAATTGGAATAAACCTTCAACGGCTTAGGAGGATTTGTGAGGAAACGTAAAAATCAAAAAATAAAGAAATTTAGATTTTTGTGCCTTGTGTTGTGTCTTCGATGACTTTTTGGAATTCCGCCATTAGTTTCTTTGTGATTGGTCCTGGTTTGCCTGTGCCGATTATGCGTTTGTTGACTTCCCGTATGGGTACCATTTCCATGGCTGTTCCGGTGAAGAATGCTTCGTTAGCGGTAAACATCATGAACGGCGTTAAATTCGTAACTGTCAACTTCCAACCCATTTTGACGATGAGTTCTGTGATTGCTTCGGCGGTGATGCCTGCAAGTGCTCCTGTTGAACTTGGCGGTGTCAGCAATTCGCCATTCTTAACTATGAAAACGTTTTCGCCGACCCCTTCAGCAATGCAACCGCTGCCTTCAAGACAGATTGCTTCGTCAACGCCACACACGTTTGCTTCAATTTTTGCTAACACACTATTTAGATAATTAAGCGATTTTACTTCATGCGTGGTCGCGTCAACTGGGTTTCTGCGGACCCATGAGAACATGGTTGTGATGCCTGTTTCTTTGGCGTTGCCTGCTCGTATGTTAATTGTGTCAGTGATGATTATGATTGTGGGTTTGGGGCATTTGCGTGGGTCTAAGCCGAGGTCTCCAACTCCTCTGCTGACTACCAAGCGTATGTAAGAGTCTTTCATTTTGTTTTTTCTTAAAGTTTCAACGACGGCTTGAATCATTTCTTCTTTTGTTAATGGGATTTGCAACATTGTGGCGTGTGCTGAACGGTAAAGGCGGTCAATATGCTCTTTCAATTTGAAGACAACGCCGTTGTATTCTCGGATTCCTTCAAAAACTCCGTCTCCGTAAAGGAACCCGTGGTCATAGACGGAAATTTTGGCTTGTGATTTTGGATAGAATTGTCCGTCTATGTAGACTTGTAATTCTTTGTCCATTTGGTTTACACTTCTTGATGTTTCATACTGTTCAATTGTTTGATATATTTTGCGTCAATGAACCATACGTTTCATTTATCAACCGTGGAACTGTGGTCTCTTAGACAAATAGACGGGCAACGGGAGAGGCTTGAAAGGTTTGCCAGCGATTTTCTCGGTGACTTTCGCTATCAACTGGTCAGTTGTCATGTTCTGTTGTTGACCTTTAAGCTCGCGATCTCTAACGGACAGCATGCCTGATTCAACTTCTTTTTCGCCTACAACAATAATGTATGGTATCCACTCTTGCTCTGCTTCCCGGATTTTCTTTTGCAAAGTTGATGCGCTGTCGTCAATGTCTACTCTTATGTAATGTGAACCTATTTGCTTGGCAAGCTCATCCAACTTATCCAAGAACTTATCAGATATTGGAATCAGCCTTACTTGAGTTGGCGAAAGCCAAAGCGGTAGCATCGGTGCTTTACCAGTCATCTGCTCTCGGTAAGCCTTCTCCAGTAATGCGTAAATGTCCCGTTCGATAGCGCCACTTGGAGAGCAGTGCAAGATTAGCGGGTATTGTTTTTCGCCTTTTTCGTCAACGTAAGTTATTCCATAGCGTTGAGCGTTTTCCACATCTATTTGGTCTGTGCTAAGGGCAGCGGCTTTGTCTTGATTGTCAACGAAGTTCAGGTCCCATTTCAGGACGAAGTAGAAGAAGCGTTCATTCCAAACTTCAGCGAGCATAGGTTTGCCAAACGTTGTTGCAAGTTCAGCAATGAAATCTTTGTGTTCATCGTAAAAGGCTTTTGTGAAACGCATGGCTATTTCATAATCGTCTTTAGTGAAGCCTATGTTGGTTAGGACATCTATGCAGAGGTTGAATCGAATCATGAATTCCTTTTTGGCTTGGTCAAGGTCGGTGCAGAAGGCGTGGCAGTCGGGCATTGTGAATGCTCGTAAACGCTTTAAGCCGACGACTTCGCCGCTTTTTTCTCGCCGGAAACTGTAGCGAGTTAATTCGTATAGTTTGATTGGGAGCTGTTTATAGCTGAATTGCGCGTCGTGTGCCATTAGGAATTGGCCAAAGCAGGCTGCGAAACGTAGGAAAAGTTCTTTGTCTTCTGATTTTAGCACGTATTGGCGGGCTGGAAAACGGTTTAAGTAACTTTTGAGGCTTGGATGGTTGAAATCGTACATGATTGGGGTTTCTACTTCCATTCCACCGTAAGCCGCTACTTTTGTGCTAACATATTGCTCAAGCAGAGACTTTATCATGCGTCCTTTAGGGTACCAACGGATGTTTCCAGGGTCACTTCCAGGCTCGTAATCTGCTATTTCCAGCCTCTTCATCAATGTAACATGAGGCGGCATCTGAGTCACTGCCCTAGCCTTCTTAATTTCATACTGAGAAAACTTTTGCAGGTTAACATGACCCTTAAACTTGAATTCTTCAACAGGAACCAAAGAACCGTCAGGCAAAATAACGTGCCAGAACGACTGCATTTTATCTTCAGCTTTAAGTGCAGCGGAAACTGGCTCTTCCTCTTTTTTGCATACGCCTTCGGCTTGTGTCTCAACAGTAACTACCGTTGGCGCATAGGAGCGTGCTTGCTCAGCAAGCGGGTGCCCTTTGATGGAGATCGTGAATTGTTTGTTCCAGCCAAAAGGAGCTCTGTGGGTCTCAATTCCTTTCTCTTTAGCATAGCCTTCCATATCTTTAATTATTTTGAGAGCTTCCGATGGCTGAGAAAGATTACTGCTTAAATGAGCAAACGGGTAAATGAGAATGCGATTTGTCTTTTGTTTACCTAAAAAAGCCCGCACATCATCAATGGCTTTATGCCCAATTTGGATATTGTCGCCTTCTTCAATGGCCGTAAATAAAACGACAACCTCTTCTACGCGGTTTTCTTTTTGTTCCGCTTCCTCAGCAATAGCTATTTCTTTTTGAACAGGTTTGAAAACTATAAAGTTAGAGTGTAACTGTAGTATTCGCATGGTACTTCACTCTTCTTAACCGTAACGCCATTTCTCGAGCGTTTTGTCTTTCTTAGTCTTCTTTTTGAATTCTTTATAATGATCTTTGCAGATGTAAGCGCGGCTTTCTTTGCTGCCAACACTTAAGCCGGCACCCCTAACTTTGTCAGCTGATATTGAGCGGGCAGCTTCTTTGCCGCAGCCTGTCACAGTGCATTTTTGTCCTTTTTCTATGCGACCCATGTTCAAAGCCTCAGTACATTTTACTACGAACATATACGCTATTGCTTAAGTTCTTTTTCATACAAAGTTTTGGCTCTGCGATAAATTTCTTCTTTTTTGCCAAAATAGGTAGGACCTAATCCTTCCACAACAACCGAAGCAGCAGCTGAACCAACGCAGGCACACCAAGTCGAATCTTTTTGTCGCAGGTATTCTGTTAGGAAACCGCCGATGAAAACATCTCCTGCGCCTGTTGGGTCAACAAAAACTTGTGAAGGGCACGCTGCAATATTATATTGTGCTCCTTCAACTGAAAGCAATGAGCCTTTTGCGCCCATCGTGACTATGACGGTTTCAACTCCAACATCATGAATCGCTCTTATTGCAGGTTTTAATTCTGATTCGCCAGTTAATTGGTAAATTTCGTTTTGTGATGACTTATAAATGTTAATTAGACCAAATATTTGACTGTCAACGGAGGCATTTTCCGTCACGTTTCCTGCTTCGTCGAAGCTTCGAAGTAGCCCTTGTGGATCAATTGATAAAACATCAGCGCATTTCTTGAGGTGCTCAACTACTTCGAGTGACACTTCGTTGGCAATAGGTGCGATGTGGATGGCTTTTGCCTGCAAATCTCTTGGAACATCAGCTAAGCCGATTGGTGCTCCTTTGCTTTTCAGTTTCAGATTTCTTTCAGATAAGTCCAAGTTGTAGGTCAATTCAAAACATGTTGTCGACTCATCCGCCCGTTTTGTAACTCCTGAAATATCAATACCTTCTTGTTTGAGCCACCACAAATAAGCATCTGGAAAACTCCCGCCGACTTTCGAAATCACAGAGGCTGTTGCTTCCAAACGTTTGGCTGCAAAAGAAGTGTATGTTGCTGCTCCTCCTAAAACAACAAACGACGCTGTTCTGGATGGCAATATTATTGTGTCGATACAGAGGTGTCCAACTACAGCTACATCTACGTTTTGAAGCACTGCCAAGCCCTTCATGAAGATTAATATGATATCTCAGATATAACCTTGAAACTTAAGATTGAAGTAGCAGGATTGCTTTTGCTAAATCTCCTTGGCACTCCTCAAGTGCTTCTTTTGCTTTTTCCAAGCTTTTGCCAGTTTGATCTGCCACCAACCTTACATCTTCCTCAGAAAAGGTTGGCTGAGCAGCGGCTGCAGATTGACGTTTTGATGGCGCTTGCTCTGAAACTTGCCCACCGATGATTTGGTACATTTTTTGCCCCTGAACTTCTAAAATTGCGACTTCTGGCTCATCAATTACTATGTCTTTGTTATTTGTCCTGATAATTACTTGTTGAACGTCGGGCACCGTGTCCATGTTCATGCCCATACGTTGCATCATACGTTTTTGCTCTCGAGGATTCATGCGCTTATGCATATAGTCTAACTTCCAAGAACTATTCTGCTGTAGTAATTGATATAAACTTAACTTTTTTCTAAGCTATTCGTTTGAATTTTGTTCTCAACAGTTTAATGGACTTTTCTTCATCATTCCATATTTTCAAACCAAAAAGCGAACATGATATTTCTTTTGAGAAGAAAGTACAGGTTGGGTCTGAGCCTTAACTTTTATGTTCGCGGTCCATTGAGGCTATGTCTTAGTCGCAACATGGTCTTTCACCGTTTTGACCACGCTGCTCATAACCTCACTGCAACATTGTAATGCCCAGCCCATCAAAGCAATGTTTTTGTCGCGCATCAATTTTTCGCTGTTTTAATTGACACACTCATTGCCTCAATGCATCACGATTAAAGCGTGCTCCCCGACCTGCAACACCGTAATAGTGTTAGGTGAAATATAACAAATTTTGAACAAAAATTTTGCAATTAACCTCAACTAATGTCTTGTAAAGATCATCTTTGCAGTCTATTGTGATTACACTCGGTAAACTTGGCTGGAACGACTTTTGTCTTGGAGCTAATTCTTAACATAGACTTGTCAATTTGGCATGGATGACGTGTTTTTTCGAGAAATCCACGCCAGGATGTCATGTTTGGTAAGGAGCGTAATGCCTATAATATTTTAACAAAAAAGCAACGAATACCTTGAGTAAACTTAACCTTCATCGTTGCCATGAAAATTATTGTAAGATACTATCTTGTTTGATTAATGGAGGTTCTGAGTTTCTTCTTTTTCTTATTCACAAGTTTCTCTCCATCTTTTTCTAAAAGCTCCTGCAGCAAAGAAAAACCAGTTAGGTAGAGAAAACTTGAACACGAGTTGCACTGGATCTCCAACTCGTTCAAACCTTGGTTATCGACTTTCGCTTCCAGAATGGAGTATGCCTCTTCTGTACAATCATCTGGAGATATGGCTGCTCCACATCTGGGGCAGGCGAAGTCTCCTTTGCCATTTATTTTGGTTAAATCCAATCTATACACTTGTGCCTGCTTCATTCTTACTCTCTTCTTTGCTTGTTTTCTACTTCTTTTACGAGACAAATTATTAATTGATTTACCAGATTTTCACTCAAATCTTTCCCAAATTCTATTTGCTAACCACTCAATTTAAAAAAAGAGAACAAAATAGGATGCGACATCAAGGACCTAGATTTGTCCTTTTTTCAAGCTTTAATGTGTGTATTTTGAGCCTCGGAATTAATTATGAACGCGATATGCAGCTTGAAGTAAACGATTTAGACGACAGAGCTCGGGATAGATTTTTTTGTATTCTTCCGATGCATAGTATTCTATTTCGCTTGGATAGGTTTTTGCTTGATGACTTATGTACCTCAATGCTTCTTGTATGTTTTTGAATTCCATGTTCCTCATCCTCGACAGCTTTTTGATTTAAGCTTTGATTTTGAGTTCAGATCTGATGTTGTATAGTACAACTGCGAATAGAGCGACTATTACACCTATTGAAGCTAAATCGATCATTGCAAACATATTTTCACCATTTTATTTTATAATTAGTTAGTTGCGCAGCTAAATATAAATGAAGTTGTGATTTGTTCATAACTAATCATAAAACATAGACGCTTGTCTAATGATTAAAATTGAAGTGAAAAACAAGAAAAAATCATCTGAATAGTTTATTTTATTCCGTGTCTGACTTTAACAGCTACGCCGGTTTTAAAAGCAACGATCTCAGCGCTTGAAAGCTGCGTTCGACCAACCGCCAAAACATTTCCCGACTCATCTTTCACAATGACTTCGTCTTTAGCGCGTATGTCGGGATCAACTTTAACAACGTGAACGGCAAAAACGTCTCCTCCCTTAGCAATAAACTTTGAAACCTCATTTTGTATCGTTACAAAACACTTTGCAAAAGAAGTATTTTCCGACATCAACTTGGCTGCTTTAATGCTTAAAGAAAGCAAGCCGTCAGTTGGACGTAGAGTAGCTAATCTTTCACCGTTTAAGTTGATAAAACGTATTCTACCAGTTCTTGGAGAATATTGAACCTGGATATCTTCGGAAAACAACTTTGCGCCTACCCCTTTCCCAAACTGGTAATCAGCAATAGCCCTCAATTTGCCAAGCGTGTTATCCATATTTTCACCATCATTACTTTTTTGTTGTTTCGACAAGTATAAACATAACAATATAATAAAGACAGTTAAAAGGTGAAAGCCTACATTGAGATGCGAAGTCTGCGGACACAAAATTCACGATGAACCAATCACAGCAGTAATTGAAGGAGCAAGACTAACTGTTTGCGTTGAATGCTCAAAACATGGAAAAATAGTTTATGCAGAACCAGCTGCTCCCAGACAAGCTATCAAAAAACCGCAGGCACCAATTAGCATGGTTTCAAGAAAACCAATGGTCGCTAATGTGCAATTAACTCAAGAAGTCACGGAAGACTACGCAAATACCATACGAGCAGCACGGGAAAAACTAGTGTCTCACCCACGAAGAATTAGGTAAAAGAATAAATGAGAAAGCTTCAGTTTTGAGAAATCTTGAAGTTGGCAAGATGGCGCCTAACAATCAGCTTGCCTCAAAGCTTGAGCATATGTTAAAAATCAAGTTGCTTGTTCCGATTTCTGAAGAAAAGGGCACTCCTCTTCCTCGTTCTGCTAGTCAAGAATTAACTTTGGGAGATGTCATTCAAATTGATAAAGGCGAGGAGGCGGCTTCGAAACGAAAGCCGTCATAGTTCAACGTCGCCTGAACCGTGAAGAGTCAAGTTTAGACGAGCTTAAACGTTTAGCCGAAGCTGCTGGTTACACAGTTGTGGGAACTTTAGAACAAACTCGTCCGCCTGATGCACGCTACCAAATAGGCGCTGGAAAAGTTGAAGAACTCACCCAGATGGTTGAGGAAACGGGCGCGGGGAAAGTAATTTTTGACAACAATCTAAAAACTCGCCAAACATACAATTTAGCAAAAGCAACAAAGGTCGAAGTTATAGACCGATTTCAACTTATACTCGAAATTTTTACCCATAGAGCCACTACAACTGAAGCGCAACTTCAGATTCAATTGGCAACTGTGCGAAATGAACTCAAACATGCGAAAGAAAAAGTAAAACTGGCAAAAGGAAGTGAGCAGCCTGGTTTTATGGGTCTCGGAGCCTATGAAGCAGATGTTTACCGTGATGCCATAAAACGGCAGGTCCAAACTATCCTAAAAAAGCTAAAAAAAATTCGAGAAAAAAGAGTTCTTCATCGGGAGAGAAGAACTGAGCTGGGTTTTTTGACCGTTTCCCTTGCTGGATATACAAAGTCCGGCAAGAGCTCTTTATTTAATGTTTTAACCGAAGAAACTGTGGAAGTTGACAAAGCATTATTCACTACTCTTTCAACTACGACGCGTATGATAGAGTTTTCAAACCGCAAGTTTCTGTTAACCGACACTGTCGGTTTTATTGATCGTTTACCATTAGCTTTGATTGAAGCGTTTCATTCTACTCTTGAAGAAACTATTTTTTCAGATTTGATAATACTGATGCTAGATTTAAGTGAGCCGATGGAAAAAATTGAGATGAAGCACAAGGTTTGTTTGGAGACAATCGACCGTCTAGGCGCGTCTGGCATACCAACCATAACTGCGCTAAACAAGATAGACTTGATAAATGACGTTGAACGTGAACAGAAATTGGAATATTTGAAAGAGAAAACGAAAAATCCCATTTTAATCTCAGCAAAGTGCCAAATAAACCTTGATTTACTGAAAAAGGAAATTCTGAAAATTCTTGAGAACTATGTTGAAGCAAAGTTATCCGTTCCGTTGACCGGTAAGTGTATGCCCTTTATTTCGTGGCTTCATGAAAAAACTGATGTCACAAAAGAAAATTACACCAATGATTCAATCGAGGTTGTCTTTGGAGCGCCATTAGACTTAAGTGAGCAAGTGAGAAGAAAAGTGGAAGACTTAAATGGAAAATTCGAAACAGAACCCAAGAAATGACTTACCAAAAGTTTCTGTTTTAAGATGGGGACATAGGCCACAACGGGATGTCCGGTTAACTACCCATGTAGCCTTAACTGCAAGGGCACTTTGCGCTTCAGGCTTCATCCTCTCCGATGTGGAAGACTCCAGTATAGAACAAACCGTAAATAAGATAACTACTCGATGGGGTGGAAACTTCAAATTTGAAATGGGCACACCCTGGAAAAAAGTTGTTCACGACTGGAAAAAAAGTAACGGCGCTGTTGTCCATTTAACTGCTTATGGAGAAAACATTCAAACAAGTGATGTTTTAAACCGAATAAAAAACTTAAAAAAAGATATTTTGGTTGTTGTTGGAAGTCAGAAAGTTCCCGGTGAATTTTATTCAAGCGGTGTCTCTGATTTCAATGTGTCTGTGGGGAATCAACCGCATTCAGAATGTTCTGCGCTTGCAATATTTTTAGACAGGTTTTTTGAAGGCAAAGAGTTAGGGTCAGATTTTGAGAAAGCAAAAATCAAAATTGTTCCTCAGAAGCGAGGTAAAGAAATTAAAAGTAGCCCTGAATTTAGTTAACATTTGTAAGAAGAGTTTTATTACACCATGTTGCAATAATATGTATTATTAAAAGGAATATTAGATTATGTTATCGACAATTGATGATGCAACCTTATTGAAAGTAGCTTTGGCGCTTGGTGACCAGGAAGCTGTCATACTTATCGAGCACCTCAAAGGCGTGGATGAGATAACTGACGACGAAATCGCCAATAAAACCGGCATTCGCTTAAATACGGTTCGCAAAATTCTTTACAAGCTCTATGATCACTCGCTTGTAAGTCTCAGAAGGACTCGTGATCCAAAAACAGGCTGGTTTATTTTTCATTGGAAACTTCAACCCGACCAGTTGGAAGGATTTATTTTAAGTCAAAAACGGCGTGTTCTAGAAAAACTTAATGTTCGCTTAGAATATGAAAAGAACCATGACTTCTATTATTGCGGTAGCCCAGAATGTAAACGGGTGCCATTTGAAGAAGCAGTAGAACTTGTTTTCCATTGTTCCAACTGTAGCAAACCACTTGAACATTTTGAAAACGAAAAAATGATAGATAAACTATCTGAGAAAGTCGATACGTTGAGGAAAGAGCTCGGTGAATAATAAGCTTCCTTCAAGGGAGCAAGCGATCGAACTACTCCGCGCAAACCATTGTCCGCCAATTGTTATCCGCCACTGTGAAGTGGTTGCAAAATTAGCAGTCGAAATTGCAGAGAAAATTGAAAAAAAAGGCTTAAAAGTGGATCGTGAACTTGTTGAAGTTGGGGCTCTTTTACATGATCTTGGTCGGTCTAAGGCTCATGGCGTTAACCACGGTGTTGTAGGTGCGAATATGGCTGCTTCTGAAGGTTTGCCTGAATCATTGGTCAGGATAATTCGGAGCCATGTAGGCGCAGGAATAACGGCGGAAGAAGCTGAAGCGTTTGGTTGGCCAAAAGACGTGTATGTGCCCGTCACGTTGGAGGAAAAGATTGTTTCATATGCCGATAAGCTTATTGACCAGTCGAAACGGGTTCCAATTGAGTTAGAGATAAAGAAGCTTCAGATGGAGAACAAGGACGAAGCGGCGGAAAGAGTTAGAAAGCTACATGAAGAAATAACTAATTTGTTAGGAAATTAACATGACCGACGTAACATTGCTTATTAAAACTTCTAATGCTCGTCAATTAAAGCTAATAGATGACTTGCTGAAATCTGAATTTGAAAACTTAAGCGTTGACGTTAAGGTTTTGGGAAATTCTGCTGGTAACTGGGTTAAAGTTTTCATTTCTGGAGAAGACGAAGTTATTGCAACAAGCTATATCAACAAAAAAATTGGCACTTCTCCGATAAGCATAAAGAAAGTTAACAAGTTTTCTATTTTAAAAGGGTACATCTCAAAAATTGACACAGCAACTCAAGAATTAAAAATAGACTTAGGCATTTTTGAACCAAAAGTAATCCAAGCGACTATACCCGTTGCATATTTACAAGCTCAATTAACCGATGGCAAAAAAATTGATTTACAAAAAATCTCGGAAATCTTCGGCTTCAAGGAGAATTTACCATTAACGATCAAAGTGACTCGCCTAAACGATGAGGAAAGCGAGGCTTTGAACGCTGAATTATCAGCTCCTCAAATTGAAAAAATCCATTTATGGCAACAGTCTCTTCTAGACAGATTAATTATTTTAGGGGCATCGCAAGGAGAAATAGAAACTGTACTTGAACGAACCAGATTAAACAGAGACATCATTGGCATTGAAGAACTGGGGTTGTTTGAGCATGCTTTGATCTGTAAACTTGGAACTGATGCAGCGGGGCTAGTTTCTAAAGTAGGTAGATACATGCGAAACTCTAGGTTCATAGTTTTTAACCCAAAAAAAATGGTTGAACGTATCGGTGAGTCGGCATTAACCTTATAAATTCTCAGATCGTATGATAAACCATTCATTGTCTGAAAAGATAATGAGAGAGGGGGGGAAGATTTACGGAACAATCAATTGACGATAGAGAGAGAGAGACAGAAAATACAGAATTGACATAGGCGCTTATGGCAGCATAGGCATTGAAGCACCGACCAAGGAAGAGTGCTTGGAGCTTTTTAAAGAAGTCACGAGAACTAAACGTGACCAAAAAATAGATGAAGCCATAAGATAAGCAAACAACGTAAAACAAGCTCATTGCACAGTATCGTATGCTTAAGCAAAAGGCTATTCAATTCTTTTCATTTTAAAGTACATCATGCTCTTCTTTACAATGCGCTTCATAATCGTTTTTGTTGTCATAAACCTCCTGGTCTATCGGGCACTTATATTTTTTATCTTTAGTCATTTCAGGCTCAGGCACAGTTATACGTGGACCAGTCTTTTTACATTCATCAGACAAATAGTTCACCTCCAAGCAAACCCTGTTTCAGAAACTAATTACTTAGCATCTGTAATTACTATTAAAATTATGTGACTACACTTAAGCACCAATAAGCGCTTCAAGGAATAACAAGCAATACCTTTCATGAACTAACTTCTTAAGGAATTTATAATCTCTTTTCATAATCACAAATATATTTAATGAGACGTTGAAGCGATTGAGGTGGGCTTAAAAGATGTTTAGAAGATGTCCGTCTTGCAAAAAACTGTTTGACGATGTGGAGGCGAAAAAAGAGGTGCTTGAGGCATACGAGGTTCAAGAACACGGTTTCCATGGTAGTGTTAAGGAAATACATGTTGAAAACATTAGAGTTACTTTCAAATGTAAAAACTGCGGTCACGAGTGGACCGACATAAATCAAAAAACAATATAGTTTTTTGAGATTAGATTTGTATCTTCTTTAGTGCATCCTCAAGATTGTCAAGGCTGTTTACGATTATGTCAGAATGTGCTACAATCCATGGGCTCAAACATTTAATTTCTGAAATCACAATGATTTTCTTTCCGTTGCGTTTTGCGTAAAACATTTCCATGCAAGCTCCAGCAGATAGAATCGGCAGATAAACAACCATGAGGTCGCATCTGTCGGCATCGTCTAGGTCCCTCTGGATAAAGTCAAACGTCGGAACCTTATCCCACCAGCATCTCTCATCTACTTGATATAGAATTTTCTCTCTTTTCCACGGATCAATTACATCAAAACCAAATCTATCCAGTATCTCAGTTATTGTTCCTCTGTAACCTTGATTGGTTTCCATGCCTAGAATAGGTCCAGATATGAATGCTTTCTTTTTCATATTTTGCAATCAGCCAGAAATAGGAACAACCTGCGGTTTTCTTAAACTTTATTATTTTTAAATTTTATAGGAAAGTAAGAAGCTTGATTCGATTCTACAAAAACCCTGATGCTTTAGGGACAAGAGATATGTGACCAAAATGGCTTATTAAATACTATTGAGTTAGGATAAGTTAGGATTATTATGAAGAAATTTTATGGTATGTTAATTTTGGCTATTTTATGTTTTTCTACAGTTTCGATGTTCATGATTACTGTTAATGCTCAGCAAGAAGCTTCTTGGGCTATGTTCCACGGCGACCAAGCACATACAGGCTATGCATCTGGGTCAGGTCCCACCACTAATCAAACTCTTTGGGTCTTTAAAACAAATAACGCAGTCTGGTCTTCCCCAGTAGTAGCCAAAGACATTGTCTACGTAGCTTCTTTTGATCATAACTTGTATGCAATAAACGCCACAAATGGCTCGAAAATATGGGATTTTGCAACACATGGAACAATTTACAGTTCACCAGCTGTAACAGACAATCTAGTTTACATTGCCTCAGATGACCACAACATCTATGCATTAACCGCACAAAATGGTGTTTTAATTTGGAATTATACCACTGGAAACAAAGCTGAATCTCCCCCAACAGTCTCTAATGGCGTAGTTTATGTTGGCTCAAATGACAATAATCTTTACGCGTTAAATGCTAACAATGGCGCATTAATATGGAAGTTTACAACGGGCGGCTACGTTATCTCTTCTCCTGCCGTATCCAATGGTATAGTTTATTTTGGCTCATATGACCACAAAGTCTATGCCCTTGATGCTACAACAGGTGTTGAAAAATGGAATTTCACTACAGGAAGTGTTGTGGAGTCCTCGCCAGTAGTCGCAAATGGTAATCTTTACGTAGGCAGCTTTGATAACCAAACTTACGCATTAAACGCTAATACTGGAGCCTTAGTATGGCACGTTACAACTGGCTACGAACAATGTGTCCAAGATTCCCCAGCCTACGCTAATGGAATAGTTTACACAGGCGGCTCCTTCGACAACAACGTGTACGCCCTCGATGCATCAACGGGTGCTACAAAGTGGCATTACACCACCGGCGGTGGAGTCTACACTGCTCCAGCAATCATCGGTAACGTTGAATACATTAGTTCCCTCGATAACAAGACCTATGCGCTTAATGCTCAAACAGGCGACTTCCTATGGAGCTACCAAACAGGCGGCAACATCTACTCATCAACCGCAGTAGTTAATGGAGTGGCATACTTTGGCTCTTATGACGGCAACCTTTACGCGGTCGGTCAAGCCTCAAACAGTACATCAAGCAATACAGGTATCCCATCAATCGTATACTACGCAATCATAATAGTTGTCTTAGTCGTAATAATTGTTGCCGCAGTTGTAGTTCTTAGAAAACGGAAATAGCAGTTTTTACAATCCGTTTTTTTTTATTATTAATACAAAGTGTTTGCCCCCAACCTAAACCTCATAAGGGGGTAAATACATTATAAAAAAAGCGTTGAGTGTCAATTTCCGATCTCATAGACCCAGTCGCAGTCGCCCATTGGGCCTGGCTTACGAATTTCTTTTAGGCGGACGTTTCTGATTTTGAGGTTTTCTGAAAGCGCACCTACTGGAAACATAGACATAGCGCAGGCAGGTTTAATGTCAAATCTTTCTTTTACCATTTTTCCATGACAAATATAGCAGCCCCGGTTTTTCATGATATATTCTTGTCCTTGCTTTTCAACAGTTATGCTTTGAGCAAGCTTCAAATCGTCACGTAGGTATTTTGCGATTTGATTCATCAAGGCATCAGAGTTTTCGGCTGCAGGAATAGTTTTTCCCCAGGCTTTTCCCATCGCCATACTAGCTTTCGCGAAGACTTTCTGATTTTCTTCCCCCAAAGCGCCTTGTATAGCACATAAGACTTCAAGAACGGGTTTTTGCGGAATCATTTTCTCATCAGACATTCTCATCTCACCTCCTGCTTGAAACGTTTTGAGATTAGGAAAAGATCAATACTAGCGCTAAAGAAAGTTATATATAAAAATTTGGCTGATTGAAAATGTCCTTTTTTGAATATTGCCAAAGACTGAACCCATTTTTCTTCATGATTACCTCTAAAAACTTTCGGATGTTGTGGAAAAGTTTGATGTAGCTTTTTGTGGAAATGTCTTAAGATTGGCTGCTATCTTTTTTCTTTATCAATTTTATAAGGTTAGTTCTTTTTCTTAGGTAGATTAGGGCGGCAAAGACTGTGATTATAACGATTACTGTTGCAAGTGCTATGGTTTCGTTGACTGTTTGCGAATTATTCGTATTTGGCGGTGTCGGACTTGCTGATGCAGTTGGAGACGGGGTGACTGCAAAGGCTAGGTTGATTACTGGGTTAACTCGATAGCTATACCATCCTACTGGAAACGTCCATGTTCTAACTACTTGTCCTGCAGGATTCACTTCAACCAGAACTGCTCCCGTGTTATTGAAGTTCCAAGGTTGGTTTTGAGGAAATTGGTGTGTTGGATCTCCAAAATCGCCTAAATAATCGCCGTTTGGCAGAATTACGGCCGCGCCTCCATATTCGTTCCAATATTGCGTGGGAGCTTCCCAACTCCAGTTCACGTAAGCGGTCATGTTTTTTTCATTTAGTGTCAGTTCTATCATCTGGCTGCGACAATTATTTTGGTTAGTATTATTGTCATAATCGTTATCAAAAATTGTGAAGACATCTGGGGCCACTTCCTTGACATCATGACAACCATACCATAAACTAGAAACTTGCTTATCATTGGCATTCAAAAGCGTGAAGTTGCCAAATTCACCGCAAGCCCAAATTATGTTTCCCGTTGTTTGGTTAATCTTGTAGAAGGTGTTGGTGTTTCGTAAATTAAGGTATATGACGTTGTCGTTGTAGTTCCAATCGAGATCGTTTGCATGGCTGAAATCCTCTACCGTTTGTCCATTGACTACATCGGTTTGATTGTATGAAGAGGCCTCTGTGATTGGTATGTGATCATAGATGTCCCATGTCCAAAGTGTATTGCCATTTGAGTCAACCTGTACAATTTTGTCAGTGAGGATCAAGTTGTTTCCGACTTGCATGACGTAGTCTTGGAGAGTCAGAAAAGTGTTGTTGACTGGATCATATTGGATATCATGTTCGCTAAGATCCTCAAGAAAGTCTTCAGTTGTGTCTGAAGTTAAATTCCATAGATGCGTAGCCCAAGTTGGCCAGGCAGAGTTAGGGTCACTAACTTGAGGTTCACCTTCGAATAGCAAAATGTCAGGATCAATGTTGTATGCTGGTCCGTAAGTGGTGCCAGATTCGCGCATGTTTATTACGGTTCCGTTAGTGTCCATAACCACCAAGGCATCATAGGTTCCTGAAAGATCAAAAGACAACGCTCCATCCCACGCATTTCCATAGGTGTTTACTGTGCAGGGGATAGTAGAGTTGCTACCAGTTTGAGAATGAACTGTTGGCGAAAAACTGGAAAGAACAAGAATTATCGCTGTGAGCGCTGCAATCGTAATAATTGTTTTTCTTCTTGTTGCGAGTTGAATCATTGTTCTCTTTTCCTTGAATTGTTACTTTAATTATTCTCAAAAATTAGAAAAACCTGCTTTTCAGAAATCCATTGCGCTAAAAGGTTATTATTGATTTACCCAAATGTAACCCTAATAGCAAATTTGGGTTTGAATAAAGGCTTTTGAATTTCTGAAATCTGTCAAGAAACCTTGGGCCTGATTTTCAACAATCCTTTTTTTATTGAATAACCTGAACGTTCTTGACTTTTTGATCGATAAAACCGAAAAAAAATAAAAAGACGCCACGATCCGAACTATCATTAGGTATTTGAATTTCATTAAGCTTAAGATTAAATTGCAACGCTGAAATGAAGTAGGTCGAGTCAGACTTGATCCGGCAAACTTTTTTAATATGCCTCGATTTTTTTGCTTTTCATTATCAGCATTAGTACAACAACAATTGCTATAACAATTGCTGCGCCAGCCGCGACTCCATAGGCTATTTCAAGGATGCTTGCCTGTGACTGAGACCCATTGTACGTGGCCTGTTCGCCTCCGGTGAAAACAATTGATACTTGATGCGTGCTGAAATGGGTCGAATACCAAACGTAATAGTTGTTGTCGTCTTGTGTGTAACCCTGATTTGAAGCTAATTGGTTGTCAATGTAGATCGCAGGTATCTTTCCGTATGGAATTGTGTTCTTGGAGATTATTATGTTGCTAAATCCCGTTGTGCCGCTTTGGCCTGTTAGGGTAAACGATATGATTGTGGATGTTGCTGACTGATTTGTTGCAATAATGACATTAGACATCTGTGAACTGTTAATGTCACCGTTAATGGGTAGATCAACTATTGCGCCTTTGTCAGTTGTTGCACGTAAAGTTGAGGATTGGCTTTTGCTTTCTATAGAAGTTGTTGTGGGTGTGGGTGAAGGGGAAGAGCTTGGTATTGGTTGCTGTTGCACTGATAAAGTAACTATATTGCTGCTTGATTGTTCGTAGAATAATCCTTGAAGTATTTCGCCTGAAGAAAATGCTTGAAAAGTTAAATTTCCAATTTGAGTTGGCGTGTATACGGCTGCTGCTCTTCCAGTCGCATTAGTTATAAACGGTCCCAATGTTACATGCTGTCCATCTGGAAGGGTTATTCCGATGGTTATGTTGCTCCATACGTTGCTGTATGTGCCGTTACTTAATGGGGGCAATTGGTTGAGCCCAAAGTTTATCATCTATCTGGCCCACACCTACTGGGTTAGGAGTAACATTAAGGTTGGTTTGTGTTACAATTGGTGTCTGTGGCGTCGGGGTTGGGTTAGGCATGACTGGAGAGGTCGTTGGTCCCGACTCAATTGAAGCTTGGGTGTTTGAAGCATTCAAGAATGGTGCGTAATTAACTACTCCGATGCTGAAGTCGTCGTAGTAGTCATAGATTACTTGGCTTATTGCTTGAGTGTCGGTTGTTCCCCACCAATTGTATGCTGCGTTAACTGTTGTCGGCTGCTGATTCTGAAAGTCGTATTTCGAGTTACCGCCAAGGTTGTTGTATACTATGGGTGCGTTAAGTACTGGTTGATTGTTTCCCCAAGGATAAGCGACGCAAATTCCAATTGTATTATTGGTAATTGTATTGTTTTCAACCGCAGGGCCGCCTCCTTCCCAATCAGCAAGGTTGATGCCAATTGTGCTGTTAAATATCAAGTTGTTATCGATTACCTGAGTAGAACTATTGAATCCTCCCCAGCAACCCACGCTTATTCCTGTCCCGCAACCAGATATTGTGTTGCCAATAACCTTAACACTTGGTGCATTCATCGACCCAAAAGAAATTCCGCCGCCTGAAATAGTGTTGTTTGTGATAATGGCACTGCCTAAAGCGTTGCCAACCGTAATTGATCCTTTAATTGTGTTGTCTGAAATTATCGCCGTTCCATTTTGAATTGCATTTACGTTTGATTGTACGTTTATGCCAAAATTGATTGTATCTTGGTCTAATTCTGCCAAATTGCTGACTGTCAATTGCGAATTAACTAACGCATACTGAATTATAGTGCCTGTCGACGTTAGGCTGTTCCAGCCCTTGCTGTATTGGGTTATGATAATTCCTGAAGACGAAGATGAACCAGAATAATAACTTGAGTTGCTATTGAAAGTGACCGGGTTTGTGCTTGTTCCGATTGCCTGTAGGGTGCCGTTTACCATTAAGTAATAACCGCCAATATTCACCGTGGTTCCTGACTGAATAGTTAAAGTCACCCCATTATTGACCAAAATATTTCCAATTAAAGTATAAGGGCTGCCTGCTTGGTTCCAAGTAGTGTCTGTAACAATAATTCCGCTGACACTATTGCCTGAGGCCTGCGCTTCACCAAACTGCGCATTTCCAACCATAACCAAAGAAACAACCAATAAAGTCGTTAAGAACAAACTCGTCGATAATTTGCTCATTCTGTCACCAAGTATTAGCGACTAGAATTGGTTCTAAAGCATTGTCGTAAAGAAACTTTGACTAAACTCAGTCAAGAAACCTTGACGAGAACGCTTTTACAGTAAAACAATTTAGAAAACATTAGGGAAAACAGATGGAAGCCTGTTACATTTTGAAAACTTTTGGAGAAGATTAAATGAAAAGTAAGTTAGTATCTGTCTCGTTTTTGGTTTTGCTTTTGATATGCCTGTTATGTTCTGCTTTTGCTGATAATTTCAAAACAGCGTTTGGAGATACCCAGAGCGGTTACACTAGTAGTTGCGATTCCAACTCTTGGCCCATGTTCCGCAACGATTTAGGACATTCAGGTTACACAACCTCACCAGGCCCAAATATGGGTCAGCCACAATGGATATTCAACACAACAAATGCAATTGACTCCACTCCAGCCATTGTTAATGGCACCCTTTACATTGGTCAAGAAAATGGTGATTTTTTTGCTTTAAACGCTACTTCAGGAGCAATATTGTGGACCAATCACACTGGCGGCCCAATTTTTTCATCCCCCACAGTTTTAGATGGCGTAGTCTATGTGGGTTCTGACGATGGCAAAGTTTACGCTTTCAATTCAAGTTCAGGGCAGATGTTTTGGAGTTATCAGACAGGGAATCGTGTTCGTTCGTCCCCCGCTGTTGCCGATGGCGTAGTCTACATTGGTTCAAATGATTACAGCATTTACGCTTTGAACGCAACTGATGGAAGCAAATTATGGAGTTATCAAACAGGACAAGTTGTGCAATCGTCCCCTACCTTGGTTGCTGGTGTAGTGTATGAAGGTTCGGCTGATGGAAACGTTTATGCTTTGAACGCTTCAACAGGAAATGTTCTGTGGTTTTTCTCAACACACAACTATGTTTACGCATCAGTAGCTGTTGTGAACAATGTAGTCTACGTTAGTTCATTAAGCAGCTTATTTTATGCTCTTAATGCTTCAACCGGAGCTTTATTGTGGAGTTGCAGAGTAGGCACAGGAGGAGATTCGTCACCTGCCGTCGCTGACGGTGTAATCTACGTGGGAACGTATGACCAGAATGTGTATGCTCTAAACGCCGCTAATGGAAACAAACTGTGGAGTTACCGAACTGGCGATGATGTATCGTCTTCCCCTACAATCTCTAACGGCGTAGTTTACTTTGGATCAAGAGATGATTATTTGTACGCTTTAGAACGCAGCAGACGGTACAAAACTATGGAGTTACAACACAACTGGACTTATTGATTGGGCTTCTCCATCAATTTCCAACGGCATGGTCTACATAGGCAACTTTAACTTTTCACTGTATGCGTTCGCTTCCTCAGGCGTCTCTCCAGCTCCTACACCGCACTTCACCAATCCCCTATGCCAACTCCCTCAGTTTCCCCAAGTCCAACACCAACGCCAGCTCCTTACCCAAACTCAACAAAAACTAGAGCCACACAAACAAACAACATTACTGTTAACTCTGTTATAGTTAACCCTGCAAGCGGCGAAACGATGCCAACATCACAGACCCCGAATCCTCCTTCCGCAAGCCCCATAGCTCAATACAGCCAGACTCTGGAGCAATCAAGTTGGATTCAAGTAATATACGGAGTAATAGCTGCCTTAATCACTGTAACAATATTTATCGTAGTGCTCAAAATCGTAATTATAAAAGACGAATAAGACAAAGGCCCGTCAAAGAACTTGGCACGATAACACGAATTAAAAAGCGGCTGAGCCGAACTTATCTTTTCTTTTTCAAGTTAACTTTCTCAAAACTACAAATTAGTGTTCTCCTAAAAGAACAATCTGTTCTTTAGGGAGAGTAATAAGCCGCTTGCATAATTTGGTTGTTTGGGCGATAGAAATGAAAATTGTGAACGTTAACAACAGCAGTGTAAAAATGTTAATTATATTTTTACTCACGGCAACTATACTTAGCACAATCCTATTGACGAACGTAAGAGCACAAAGCAGCGGAACCGTAGTCGGTAGCTGGTCGCTAAGCGAGTTTCAACCAAGCGGCTCCAACGTGATAACCCCTGACAAAACAGGCGTCAATCCAGGCATTGTAGAATACAATCCTACGTTAGTAGACGGCAAATTTGGAAAAGCAATGGAGTTTAACGGAACCAACTTTGTGTATATCCCCATAAAATTCATAGTCGGCTTCCCGCCAACACCACAGCCAATTTACATTCCAGTCTCAACAAACCTTGACATCCAAAAATACGTTGACATTACCGCATGGATTAACGTTCCAGGATACAAAAACGCAACCTACAATAACATTCTCGTTAAATGCGACCATCCAGATCAAGCAGCTGATTGGCAAAACACCGTAAGAGACCTCGGATTAGCCATAAGAGCTGGTGTACCTGCAAGCGGCGAAAGCTACGTTCAAGGTGCACTTAGCGGTTTCGTGTTAACTGACAGCGGAGGCTTCAACGAGATAGTGACTACTCAGCCGGTTCCGTTAAATCAGTGGGTTGAGGTTGAGTTTGCCCGTACTTCCACAGGCATACACCTCTACGTTAACGGTTATGAACAAAGCGTTGACGTGCTTCATGGAGTGCAAAATCCGCAGGGCAATATAGAAAATGGAACAGAATACTACATTGGGCATGATGGATACTCGACAATTCAAGATATTACCTTAACTGACCTGTCGCCGCCAAAAGTTACCACTGCAGACTTTGACATTGGATCTAACATGATGATTGTAATAATTGCGGTCTCAGTTGTCTTTGCAGTTGCATGGTTGCTACGCAGACTAATCCAACTTTGGCTCATTCGACCTCAAAATCTAAACAAGGCTTAAGCAAAAAACAGGCGGGGGTAATGTGGGAACTGGACTTAAAATGCTTGAGTTAATGCTTAGGCAGAAACTCTTAGGCAAGGGTTTGGAAGGAACCCAAAACACCCCGCTTATTGTCTCCTACGCTGTAACCAAAGCCTGTAACTTGCGTTGCCTCCACTGTCACGTTTCAGCTCGGGAAGCTATGCCTGATGAGCTTAACCTCAATGAAGCAATGCGCGTCATTGATGAGATGAAGGCGCTGGGAACTGAAGCAATGATTTTCAGCGGAGGCGAGCCTCTTCTGCGAAAAGAGTTCGTGACAACGCTTGCCCAGTACTGCGACGACAGAGGAATCATAACCGCTATGCTTTCAAACGGCTTGTTAATGACTCACAAAGTAGCCTTGGAACTTCGGGATGCAGGAATTAAAGCCGTAGGAATACCAATCGACTCGGTTTACCCTGAAAAACACGATTACCTCAGAAACGTACCGGGCAGTTTCAAAAGAGGCGTAGCGGCAATCAAAGCGTGCCTTGATATGGACTTGGAAGTTATTGTTACTACGATGGCGCTGAAAGACACTTGCGACGAGATACCTAAGCGAATAGAGTTTCTGGACAGCTTGGGCGTGGATGAAGTTGCCGTCTACGATCTGGTTCCTGTGGGGCGAGGACACGATGTGATGGATCAAGCAATGACAATGAAGCAGCGAATCAACTTAATACGATACCTGCAGGCGAAGCAGGAAGAGTCAGAAATGGTCTTTACCATGTCAGGCGGGCTACCGCTATACCCTGAAATCGCCATGGAAATGCACAAAGCACACGACTCTAAACCGAAGGATTTGCTGATTAAAGAGTTCTGGATACATAACGCAGTCGGATGCCACGCTGGGATATTCTATTTTAGCCTGCGTCCAAATGGAGACATCTACCCCTGCACTTTTCTGCCTATAAAAGTCGGAAATATCCGAGAGCAAAGCCTAACAGATATTTGGTACAACTCAAAAACGCTCAATATGCTCAGGCAAAGAAGCGTCTTGAAAGGCAAATGCGGAACCTGCGAGTACCGAGAAACATGCGGGGGATGCCGAGGCAGAGCGTATGCGTGCACAGGAGACTTCTTGGAAACTGACCCAGTTTGCCTGCGTGACCTGATGATAGAAGAGAAAGTTTCGCCACTTGACGTGAAACGATTTGGCTGGTGCGTTGGTTAACCCATGTTTAGCCAAGCACCGATAACTTTTGTCTGTTCTTTTGGAGGAAAACTTTTGTTCTTTAAGGAGAGCAATAAGCCTCATTCGCAATGGCAAGATACTCAAGGGACAGATTTGCAATGGATCGAGGCGTAAGGATGAAAAAACGCTGGGCAACAGTTTTGTCGCTGGTCATAATCCTTGTTATTGTCGTATCAGCGTTTGCCACCCTAGAAATTTACGGCTCCTCAACCGCTCCTGTGGCGAGCAAGAAGCCGTTTTACGTCGGCGTCACCTACTGCGGAAATTCAACCACCGAAGCAAACCAACTAATTGATAGAGTCAAGAATTACACCAACTTGTTTGTTTTGGACTCGGGTGACCTGATACAAAACCTCAATGCAACAGAGCAAATATGTGATTATGCTGTTAATTCTGGGTTAAATATTATTGTCTATTACGGTGCAAATGGCGATGAAAAGGTTTGTGATTCTTTGCTTAGCGTTTCTCAAGCCCGTTGGGGCGGTCATTTTTTGGGGTTATATTACTGTGATGAACTTGGCGGGAAAATGATTGATGGACAAGTACATCTTATCGACAACGGGACAAAGGCGATTATTAAAGATTCAGATGGATCCCTTTTAGTAAACGAAGTGCACGGCATCTCTAACTCTACATCAGAAACCTTTTCTCCTTCAGGACAAATAACCATTAACTACAATACAGTCGTCAATATTCCAAGCACCGGTATCGTCGCAGGTACGAATGCTACTATAACGGTTCCCTATACTCCACAGTTTTTTACGACTATTTATTATCCAAACGGCACCATTACTTACCACGTAGCTCACTGGATCCGTGGGTAAGGGACCATTTGTATACCAGCCGAACGGCATCGTACAAGACCAAAACGGCACTTTGGTAACCGATGAGGGAAATATTTCTCAGTTTGAACCCTATCAAGAAGTCTGGGATTCAAGACCAATACAAACGTATGCTGAGGCGGCAAACAGCTTTGTAAGCTACGAGCAAACCACTTTAGGTTCAATTGGCAATCAATCAGCCGTTAAGCTCTTCACTTCAGATTATGCTCTCGAATGGTTTGACTACCAAGGCGGCTACGACGTTGTACTCGGCCAGCTTGGATGGAACCAATCAGTCACCCAGGACATTGCATTAGTAAGAGGAGCAGCGGACATGCAGAACAAAAGTTGGGGTACAATGATAACGTGGGAGAGCATGGCGCCACCTTACTTGCAAAGCGGTAACCAAATGTACAATGAAATGCGCCAAACATACGAAAGCGGCGCCGAATACGTTGTAATCTTCAACTACTCTCCCAATAGTACTGGTATTGGGCTTTTACAAGAAGCGCACTTTGCGGCTCTCCAGAAGTTCTGGACTGACGTGGTGCAGAACCCTAAAGAAACCAACAATGCAAAAGCCCAAGACGCTTTGGTATTGCCTCAAGAATATGGTTGGGGCATGCGAAATCCAAACGATCACATTTGGGGTTTATGGCAACCCGACAACTCTTCGCATCAGGTTTGGAATGCCCTGCAAGAGTCTCTTGCCAAATACGGGTCAAAACTAGATATAATTTACGATGACCCAACATACCCGACAGCAGGACGATACCAACATGTCAATTATTGGAACCAAACCAAATAAAAGGTAATTTCCCCAATTTTTTTGTAAAGCAAGTGCACAAACCTCAATTTGAGAGACCTGATAATCTCAGCCCTCTTCTTTTCTGTTAGGTTCCATGAGGCTCAGACCGCTTTGGACTTGGGTCGATAATATGGGCCAAGCCCGAGTTAATTTGAGGAAAAAATAAAAGGGATATTTGCTTAGAAACCCAGTGCTATTATGCCGATGCCGATGAGTGCCAATAAAGCGACTATGACTATGAAGACTATTACTGAAATTACTGCTATTACGAACGCTTTCAGCCATCCACAATCGAAAAAGTGTTTTATTAAAGCCAGCCAAACAACAAACATTATTATCGCTGATACCAAGCTGCCTACGAAGATCCCTACTACAGCACCAATAATTGTTCCAAGAACAACTATCCAAATAGCGTCTGTGAATTTTGCTTTTCCTTTGCCAACTAATGCTCTTCCAACTAGCCAAAGTATAGGCGCAATAACTATTATTCCTACAACAATTTGTATTAATAATGCAACTAAATCCATACAATTCTCCTGTTTTCTTATTTGTTAGAATTGCCTTTTAAGCTTCTAGAGGTTCATTAAATTAGAATCGTGGTTTCTTGAAATTATACTAGATCAAACATTCCGTCGCAGGCTCGTTAATTTTAGTCTCTGCTTCTTTGTATCACCCAAAAATCGCAAAACATTTAATAGAGATAATAATAAATTTCAAAGTAGGTCTATCAAGTTAGATCGGAGATGAATTTTTTGGATTTTTTTGGTCGAAAGAAAGAAATTATTATTCAGCCAACCTATGATGTGATTACTCAGTGCAAATGCATAACTTGTTCAGTTCAAACTGGTAGCGAATGTGCCAAACCAAAGATAGCTGCTAGAAATGACATGATAGAGAATCCGGGGAAGATGATGCAGCAGTTCCTGAGTCCGGGAATGATGAAGAACCTAGAAATGTTGAAAAATATGAACCCCGAGCAGGCGAGAGGCATGTCACGAGAGCAGATGCAGAGCATGAGCGATGAAATGATGAAGAATGCTCCCAAAGATCAATTTGCAGGCATGGCGCCCAAAGCGGAAGATATGCCTGGACCATACTGTGCTTACGGCGTTTCTGTTTGCAAAGACCTCGATTTTAGCAAGACATGTATGTGTAACGGATGCCAAATTTTCAAGAACTATAATCTTACCAAAGCAAAGCCAATGCAATACTTCTGCAAAGACGGCAAACCTATGTGACTAAGACCGTATTTTAAAGATCAACTTTCCTAAAAGAAGTGGGCCGAGCCGGAGTTGAACCTTCAGGCATTTAATTCTAGCTTTCAGGGAAGAAACAGCAGAAAAGTTTAGTCAAGAAAGTTTGACTACTGTTCGTTAAGAATTCTTGACGAGAATGCTTTTAATTCAAAAAAAATAGAAAGTTTTGTGAGGAAAACAGAATGGGCAAATCAGTAAATCTATTTTTGCTTCCCGATTTTGCAAAAGATTCGCTAAAAGGAGAACATGGTTTGAATAAAATACTTTTAAGCCTATGTTTAGTTGCCATAATCTCTTGTTCATTAATTTTGGCTGGAGCCATACCCTTTACCTTGGCGCAAAACGGCACAAATGTTGGGGGTCTAATAAATGTGGATACCTCTTGGACGCAAAGTAACAGTCCATATTATCTTAACTCCCCAGTTATTGTAAGCAGTGGAACAACCTTAACAGTCGAAGCGGGCGCAACCATTAACTTAAACGGGTACAATCTGCAGGTAAACGGCATCCTATATGCACGAGGAACAAACAACTGCCCAATAGTTTTTGTTTCCTCAGGCGATGGAAATATCGTTTTCACTGCTGGCAGCCAAAGCTGGAATGAACAAAATAGTAAGGGCTGCATAATTGAAAACTCAATTCTTCATTCCGTCTCTATATCCACAAGTAGCGCCTCGCCCAAAATAAGCAATTGCACCATCACTCCCTCTTATAACGCGGATGATGGCAACGCAATTACAGTAACCAGTGGCTCGCCGATAATCGCAAGCAACACTTTATCCGGAGATATTGAAACAGTAAATGATGCTTCACCAACCATAATCAACAACTACATCATCGGTGGAATACTTGGCTCAGGTTTTCTTACAAGCACACCTGTAATCGAGAATAACACCATCGAACAAGGAATAACATTAAGCTACTATCTAGGCACAGGAATCTTGGCTTCAGGAAGCAACACCTACATAGCAGACAACACCATATTCGGATGCAAAACAGCCATTAACCTATATGATGGAACAACAACAATCGAAAGAAATCTCATCATTGGTAACAACATCGGCATTTTGTTCACGGGACCTATGTCTCCAGTCTCAGCAACTATTCAACACAACACAATCATCAATAACACTGTCGGATTGAACACCCTAGGCAAATATGGACCAGTCTCCATAACCAACAATAACATTGTCAAAAACTATCAATATTCTTTAAACGTAAATATGGCTTCTAATTGGTGGGGAACAACTGATCAACAAACCATCGCCCAAATAATCTCAAACCAAGTAACTTTTGTGCCTTTCCTAACTGCGCCAGACCCAACCGCTCCGATAGTTCCAAATTACATTTCCTTCCCAACGCCAACTCCCACTGCCTCACCTACCCCAGTACCAACACCAAAATCGACTGCAACACCATCCCCAATTCCAACCACAACTCCAACGCCTACTCCAAAAACTAGCCCAACCCCTATCGTTACGCCATCACCAACTCCCTCGCCTTCATCAAACCCAAACACAAATCCAACTCCAACGCCATATCAAAACTCCAACATTAATCAATCTCCAAATCCAACACCTGCCCCAACAGAAACATCAAGTCCATTTAGCACTGCTACTCCCTCACCTTTCGCTGTAGCTTTAAAAAGTCAAAATCATGCAGACTCAAGTTGGCCACAAGCAGACTTTGAAATAGCAGTTGCTATTGTGGTTGTGGTAGTTGCTGCCGTTGGGTTTGAACTATTGATAAGAGCCAAGAAAGCAAAGATCATTAGATAATAGTCTTTTCCTAAACCTTCTTGATTCAGCCTTTAGCAGGAATGGTGGTTGGCCGAGCCGGAGTTGAACCGGCGACCTTTGGCGTGTAAAGCGCTCCTCGAAGCAGGCATACGCGACCTTGACTGGGCAGAATTTAAGGTGTGGGTTTTCAAAAAATATGCAAAGTCCTATGCTCACACCATCATGACCTATACGAAAAAGTACAATCACATTTTATACGGCAATCTCAGGGATATCGATGCAATTCCAGAGTCATTAAGGGATAATTCAATTAAGTCTTTGATTGCGCTTTGTAAGTATCTTGGTTTTCATGAGGAGTTCAGGGCAGCTCTAAAAAGTTATGGGATTAAGTGGCGTAAGCGGGATGCCTTCTCCTCTTTCAGTCGATTGTACAATAACCATAATAGTGATTTATGGGAGTGGTATCTGCTGTACAGCCTTTGCTTAAACCTGAGGAAAAGGTGCTTTTAGAATATTTGCGTCTAAGTGGTTTGCGTAAGGAAGAGGCTGTAAATTCGTTTAACAAAATAATCGAGTTGTCAAAAGAAGGCAAGTTAGACTGCTACCTTAATACTGATGGGCTTTTGGAGCACTTTCAATTCAAAAAGCTGTTCTTACGCGGTACGAAGAATGTGTACATATCGATTGTGCCAAAAAACCTAATTGATGAGATTGCAAAAAGCCAACCAGTCGGTTACAATGCAATACTCAAACGGTTGCAACGAAAAAAAATGCGGTGTAGAATAAATGAACTTAGAGACAGCTTTGGCACATTCATGGTTAGAAACGGTCTGATAAAAGAAGAGGTGGATTTGTTGCAAGGCAGAATACCACCGTCCATATTTATACGCCATTACTGGAGCCCATCGTTCAAAGAGCTTAGGGACCGAACCTTGAGTGCTTTAGCTACAATGGAAAATGGAGTAAACTGAAACGTTTTTCGCTTGGCGGCCTTAACCCGCAGAATCGTATCCATATGAATATAACTGGGCAGTAGTCGTCAAATGAACTTAGAGTTTAGTTGTTGTTCTTCTTAACGGGTGTATCTTTCTTTTTGTACAAAATGTAGTCTAATAGCAAAGTTATTAAGAACGCAATGATGGAAAACCCCAAAAATAATAACGTAGAATCTAAAAGAGAATTACTTGCAAAAGAGTAAAAAGTGCTGGCTAAACTGTGCGTTCCAACAAATTTTTGAGTGCAGCTAAGTTGAATCGCATAAATCTCAGTGACAGTTGGATCACTTGCATACGCAGCAAGCAATGCTGCAACTTGTGTAGCGGGTACACGTAAGACATACGTACTCATATAAGCCCAGAAAATTACGCGGTAAAAAAGGAAGACGATTCCTCCAATTAGACCACTTAATGGAACATAAAATAAAGGATAACGCTGCTTTTTTGATGGGTAGTCTTTAAAGAAAGTCTTAAAGTCAATTTGGTAAAGAATGGCTGCGATGCCTATGGCAAAAGCTATTATATATCCTACATGAGCGGTAGTTTGTGAGTTGTAAGTGCTTACTAAAGTGGATCGTAGAGTTTCAAACTCTGCTGGATCAAGTGTAGGTAGGCTCATCAATTTTTAGTTGTGCTTTCTTAATATAAGACTTTAGGGTAAGTATTTTGACTAAACACTCGGTTCATCGCAATTGAATAAGATTAGACGCTGAGGGAACGCAGATTTTGTTTACGGTGATCGAACACCGTACAGGAGCACACCGCTTTTTTGCCTAAAGGTACAAAAGTGCAATCGGCTGATTTTGCTCTTTAAGGACCAATTTTGTTTTAGTATCTTTTACGGCGTTTAAAAGCCATGTATAGTCTGTAAGGTCGTTTAGGTTAATTATTTTTTAACTTGGATTAGCTTGTCTCTCACCGCTTCCGCTACAAATTCTCCTCTGCTGCGGTATCCCAGAAGCTTCTTATCCACGATTTTGTCAACTTCGTCTGCAAGCTCAACAGGCAATTTTATGTTAACATATCGCTTCGGCAACCTTGTGTCCTCTTGCACGGATAAGTCAAAAGCTTTTATGTGGTTGATGGATAACCTATGGATTATAAGTGGTTTCAAAAGTGAGAAAATGCGTAAGCTCATGAAGGTATGGATTGCAGTAATCGCCCTGTATAGTTTTGTTTGGATTGTAGTCTTAGCTGGTTATGGCATAGGTATGTTTGGGTTACCGGGACCAATTTGGCAGTGGATGGAAGCTAATGTGTTCATAGTTCCAGTGCTGCTTGCAGCTACCGCTGTAATCTATCTATTAAGTAGGCTCTGGCATAAGTAAAAAAATGACTCATTTTGATTTTTTCGGTCGAGAAAGCCGGTCGAATATTTTAGCAGTTCAACTGGATCATAGCTTAAGTAGGATTCGACCATGCTTGGTCTTCCGTCGCCTTTGTCCTTAGCCTATGTTTAGCCACGGTGTTTGAACACCGTACAGAAACACAACAGTGCTTTAAGGTGCTAATGCAAGCTCCCTGAAACATATTAGGCTTCAAATATGTTTGACTTGATCGGTTAATGCTAATCTCCGCTTTTTACTACGGCCTATGCTTCTTCACGGTGTTCAATCACCGTACAAGTACATAGGCTATTAAGATTAAACAAGTTGGCGACAAAGAATCATCGTATTTATCCGCTAAATCTAATAAATCAGAAGCCGTAGCTGTTGACATGCAAGACTATATTGAAGCAAGGGACAAATATGACCCACGACGAATAGGCAAAGACATTGAATTCCTTCTTATTGGCGAGTCACCACCCGAAGGCGGCGGATACTTTTATTTTGAGTCAGCAACCGGTCGTGGCTGTTTATTCAGGGAAACAATGAAAGCATTGAAAATTCCTTGTGGCAAATTACCTGTCGGCACTGACAAAAACACCCAGCTAAAAGAGTTCCAATCAAGAGGATTCTTCTTGATAGATGCCAGCTATAGACCAGTCAACAAGTTGCCTATTGCGGAAAAAACAGAGTTCTAAAAGATCAAATTCCAAGGCTTGTAAATGATATTAGAAGCCTTCAGCCAGAAAGAATCATTATTTTGAAAAATAATTTATTTGCCCCAGTCAAGCTTGCACTTGAAGAAGCCGGTTTTGGCGAGAGATTACTGAACAAAATATCTATACCATTCCCTTCAAACGGTTGGCAAGCAACTTATCGGCAACTGTTGCAGGAATGTATTAGTCAGATTTCATAGATGGCTCCAAAGCTCACGGCTCTACGCTTTTGCACGGTGTTCAATCACGTGCACAACTCACTATGACGTACCCTCATTGAGTGAGCGAGGGATTTGAGGCCTGAGTAAAGTCACGACGAAACAAAAGAATCTCTACTTTTTATTACCCATAAATTTTCTTAACGCCAATAATGTTGGATATCCAATAATAACTGCAGCAACAAACTCTCCAGCGCCAACGGTCAAAACGGTGACCAAGTATGGGACGCCATAGAAAGATGAAAGATAGGCACTTACGCCTATTGCATTTATGATAACCGGATATAAACAAGCTAAAATGCGTTTGCCAAATGTTAATTTCCAAGAAAGAAATGCGGCAATTAGAGTCAGTAAGGGCCCGAAAACCATGTCAGGCAAACCCACTGGGCTCGTTAAATTGGTAACAAAACACCCGATGGTTAATCCAGCCATTGCAGGAATTCCAAAAAGTAGCGGCAGGGGAGTCAAGGCTTCTCCAATCCGTAACTGAATCCATGAATATCCCAGTGGCCCAAGCAAAATCGATGAAACAGCATAAATAGAAGCGAAAATTGCTGTTTGAGCTACGCTTAAAGTTAGCCTCTTCAAATGTCTTCCACACAGACTATCCTTTAGTAAATCATTTATTTCTAACTTTTCAAGGTAAGTTTCTTTGTATAATTCTATTTAGTAGTTAATTCTTTATAATATAACCCTACAAATAGGAACTATTGAAATAAGGATCTGGAGTGCCTTAGTTGAATAAAGCAACAATACAACATAAAAATGGGAAACTTGCAAGGATTTGTGAGATAAAATTTGAAAATAAGGTCTTCAATACTCCAACCTATTTTCCATCGTTGTCCAGTACTAAAAACCGATTTTCTTTGACTGAACTTTTTTACATGCTAAAACATAATAAGTATCCGCGATTATTGCTTTCAGCTTATGATATTAACAAACTCGAAGAAAAAGAAAAACTTAAGCAAAGCATCGCTGAATTTAGAAAACAAGGCTTTTTACTTTTGGATAGCGGCGTATTTGAGAGCGATAATAAGAATGATCCAACTTGGGATATGAAAGCATACAAAAGCGTTATTTCTCAGGTCACGATGGATATCTTTACCGGCTTCGATATTCTTCCAACCGCGGAAAATACCAAGAACGTTAAACAATACCAAGAAAATGTAGTGCAAGCAGCGGTTGAATCATCAGCCTTCTGTGGTGGAAATATTTTTCTGCCGATCCTTCATGGAAAATCAGTTGACCATCAATTGGCATTAGTTAGTGATTTTATTGATGAGTATTCCAGTTTGTGTTGTGGTATTGCTGTTTCTGAAAGGGATTGCGGTAAAGGCATTTTGGAAAGAGCGGAAACTCTTACTGAAATCAGACACATTCTTGACAAAAGTGATGAAAGGTTTCTTTTACATGTCTTAGGTTGTGGAAACCCTATTTCAATGTTAATTTATGCGTATTGCGGTTCTGACAGTTTCGACAGCTTAGATTGGATCGAACATATTTTGGACCCCGGAGACGACACAATAAAAGATTTTTCACATCTTGATTTGATTAATTGCAAATGTAGAATCTGCAGCAATCCTAAATTGGCATCATCAGCCTATTTAGACAGGGCTTTATTGCATAATCTGCTATATTATCAAGACTTTGTTGTCAAAATGCAGAATATGATACGTTATGACAATTTACGTGCTTCTCTGAAGGTTCAAATTGGTGACGATATTCTTAATAGAATAGATAAATTTTAGAATATTTATCTATAATGCAATAAAAAGTGATCAAAATTAATTAAATGAAAAATAGTTAAGGATATATATTTTTAGCGCATTCTAAATGTAAAGATAAAAACCGAGATTCAACCAATGCTCATTGCAGATAATGAAACATTTAACGGCGTTTTGTTAGAATACTCAACAATACCAGCTCTCCACTTTGAAAATCGAAAATGGGACCTTATGACAGAAACTGATTTGTGGCATGAACTATGTCTTTGTATCTTGTCAAGTAATGTTCCATATGAGCTTGCTTTTTCAGCAGTAAGGCATTTGATAAGACGAGGCTATCTGTCCGTTGAATGGATAGCTGATAATCCTTTAGCCGACAAGATAATTGCTAAAGAGCTTTCAAAGCCAATTTATTTTCCCAAGAAAACCGATGGTGAACTAAGAAAATATCGTTTCCCTAATGTTCGCTCCAAAAATATTACAAAGTCAGCAACAATCATATCTTCTGAGGAAACATGGTTGCATTGCGTTTTGGCTCATTCTAGTTCAGAGGAAGATGCAAGATCATCACTAATTAAGAATATTTCTGGAATTGGTCTTAAGGAAGCATCTCATTTTTTGAGAAATATAGGTTATTCTAAAAAACTCGCAATAATTGACACACACATTATTTCATTTCTGACAAAGATTAACGCGCTTAATGGACTGCAGATAAAATCTGTTACTCCCAGAATATACCTTGAGCTTGAGGATATTCTCAAAGAACTGTGCGAGGAGAGAGGCTTACTAATGGCAACATTTGACATGGCTGTTTGGAATTATATGAGGAAGAGGAATTGAGAGTCGTAGTTCTTTGCTCGGGTGGAGTTGACTCCTCTGTTATTATGCAACAATTACAAATGAAAGGGCACAGAGTTTTTCCATTATTTGTAGATTATGGACAACTTGCCTGTGAAGAGGAATGGTCATCCTGTCAGAAAATCTGTAATTATCTTAAGTTAACTCCCGAAAGAATAAACGCACACGACTTTGGCAGAATTGTACCAAGCGGTCTAACAAACAAAGATTTGGATATTGAAAAGGAAGCCTTCACTCCTACGCGGAATCTACTTTTCCTAACCTTCGGCGCAGCCTATGGATATGATAAGGGAGCTTACGTTGTTGCAACGGGTATCTTAGCAAATCCAATATTTCCCGATCAAACAAAGGATTTCTTGGCACAAACACAAAAAACGCTGAGCCTTGCCTTAGGCATAAACATTACAATTCTTGCTCCTTTGATAAATTTGGATAAGATTGATTCTTTAATGCTTGCTCGGAAACATGGATTGCCGCTTAATTTGACCTACTCTTGCCATGCTGGGACCGAGAAATCGTGCGGAGAATGTATTTCTTGCAAAGAACGCATAGCTGCAGAAAATGGTCTTTCAAAATCTTCAAATCACCGCTAAGGTAAGTCTTAAAAACCTTAAAAGCGATAACATGACTTTAACAAAATGGTGGTAATCATGGGTGGGGGTAGTTTCGGGTATAGCCTTGGTTCATCAAAAGGTGTTGGAGAATCAGAGGCAGCTTTTGATAGGACTGTTGATGAGGCAGAACGAGCTCGGCTTCGTAACGTTTTCATAAGTTTTCATGTTGATGATGAAGCTCAAGTAGACCTTTTGCGCTCGCAGGCAAAGAACGATAATTATGACCTTGAGTTCAGGGACTACTCAGTTAAAGAACCATTTGATGAAAAATGGAGGACAAACTGCAAACAAAGAATTGCTCAGACGAGCGTAGTTGTGGTTATGATAGGTGAAAAGACCGCAGAGAGGAATGCGGTAAACTGGGAAATAGATGAAGCCTACAGACAAGGAAAGAAGGTCATTGGTGTTAGAATTAATCGTGATAAAAATCATGCTATTCCAGAAGCTATGAAAGACAACAAAGCACCTATATTGAATTGGAATTTAAAAGATATAGACCGAGAAATTAATTCTCCGTGAAAAGATGACTAACAACGAGATGACGGGTATCAAAGAAACTAAGCTTTTTCCAATTGAGGAAAAGACTTATGGCGAGAAATTTAACGACCATTTGCTTGAGCAGTATAAATTATATGTTGAAATGGCTGATAATAATTCTGAGCGTCGTTCCAAATCAAATACGTTTTATTTAACCCTTGTTTCGGCTTTGATAACGATAATTGGTGTATTATCTCAGGTTAGCAAACCAATTGGCAACATGTACTTTTGGTGGGTTGCCCTCGTGTCTATTTCTGGAATTGTTTTTTGTCTGATTTGGAATAACAGTATTAAATGTTATAGAGTACTGAGTGAAGCAAAATTCAAAGTAATTCACGAAATGGAAAAAAGATTGCCTGTGGCTGCATTTGCCAAAGAATGGGATTACTTAAACCAGGGAAGCCAAAAAACGAGATATCCACAGCTTACTTTGGTTGAGCGTTGGATCCCTTTAACGTTCTTAGTCTTATTCCTTTCCTTACTTGTGATATCCTTGGTCGTGGCTAATTTCTCATATTTGTCAACATTACTTTAGCAACAGTAGATTGTATTTTTTCAAAATGGCGCGCTCAGTTTTACACGGCTTTTAAATGCCGTAAGGTCGTGCTTCACTTTCTTTGTTATCTTCGCGGAGACCGAGGGCACGCCTTATGATGGCTGCTAAATCGCTTCTTGTGCACAAATTGCTTAATTCCTTCATGAAGCCGTTTGAGAAAGGTGTTTCCCTTTGGCCTGCTTTGCTAAACACCCAACCATTCTCTTGTTTAACAATCGTGCCGACTTTATCGAAGCCACAGATCTGCGCCTCGCCTATTGTGTCATTCTGGATTATTCCTTGGGCTGCTTCAAGGGATTTTATTTCTTCTGAGCCCTTTATTTCCAAGGGAGTATATGAGTTGGCGTTAATAACGTACCATTTATCTAAAACCTTGATTTTACAGTTAAACCAAATGATCCTTACCTGAACAAAATAATTAGATTCTTTTTTATGCGCTGCGTCTTTCATTACGGCCAAATGATGATTAGGTTTTGCCGCTCCGATTTCAAAAGTTAAACCATTCTTGAGCAACCTGAAATCCCAAGATCTTGGGTCATTGTTCCAATAATCCTCTCTGCGTTCGTTCCATTCGTAATCCTTTCCACGAACTCCACCAAAACTTTTTAGCCATTCTTCAAAAGCCAATTCTGCTACAAGACCCATAATATTCTCAAGTGGTCCCTGATGATTAAGCCCTTCCTTATCGTAGGTCTTAATAGCAACGGAAACTTGATTGCCAATAAATCCTAAATCAAATTTTTGGAAGCTAACCAAGCCCTTGTCAAAGTTTTCCATTTTACGCATCCAAATATTATGCATGCTCTTGTTCCTCCTTTTTCGCAGCGGTGAGCTCTGCATTCGGCGTCATTCCAAATGAAAGTTCGGTGTCATTTAATCTGGATGAAAAAACCAGCTTAGTTGTAAAAATTTTACTTTTTTTTGTTGTATATTTCTCGTGTCCGCACATTTTTTAAGCCTTCCATGTTTCATTAACAAGGCGCACTTTTAGAGCGGCGGACACTTAACTCTATAGGTAGCGTTTGTTTTAATATATGTACACTACACTTTACTTTATAAGCATTACGTTTTGAGGATTATTAGCACAAATAAGGTTTTGGCAAGTTGTTTTGTCTTTTTGCTATTCAAGCCTGAGTGGCACTGTTGCTTTCTACACGGCTTTTGAACGTCGTAGAAACAACAAAGCAAAATGGGCCCCTAAACAGGGAAGCCAACTGATGCCTTTTCACCTCTGAGTTAAAAGGCGGTGTGCTTCCGCACGGTGATTAAACACCGTAAAAAGTTAATAGCGTAAAAATGCGTACAATCAAGGTGTTAAATAGACGATTAGCTTCTTGCATTAATTGAGGAATGGAAAAAATGCTAAGCAAAATACGAACTACAAGTTCTTAGAGTCCCCTGAAAGCTTTGATGCAGATTATAGTCGTGTATTGCGTCATCGCATAAAAGCCAAAAAAGCACAAATGCGCGATGCACTTGCTTTGCTTGATAACTCTGGGTTAAACGTTACGGAAAACTGTAACGGCGTTACGGAATTTAGTAACGGTCAACAAAATCAAAAAACCTTAAATCAAGCTGCTTTTGGGAATCAGGAGTGGGCCGAGCCGGAGTTGAACCGGCGACCTTTGGCGTGTAAAGCCAACGTCCTAACCAGGCTAGACGATTGGCCCGCACAGTTTGCTTATGTTATGCCCAATTTAAGCTGTTTGGATTAAGAAATTGCATTGGTTAATATTAGAATTTTGTTTCTCAACTTTTAGAAGAGTTTGTATTCAAAAAATCCAAACATCAATTTGAAAGATATGGCACACAGGACGGAGTAATTTCGAGTGAAGTGGAAAATGCAATTAAGCTGAGTATCTTTAAGAAGTTGGGGTTGGTCAGTTTTTCATTGGTCATTAATTGCTGACATGGGTTCTGGTTGGTCTACCCAGACCTTTGCATCCTCAGTTCTCAGTTTAGACTCCAAAGGCAACGTTACCGTGAACGTTGTTCCTTCTCCTTTTGAGGTTACAAATATAATTTTTCCTCCGTGAGCTTCAACTATCCGTTTACTTATGGCTAATCCGAAGCCCATGCCCTGTGCCTTCGTAGTGAACAATGGATTGAAAATCTTCGGCAGGATCTCTTCAGGAATGCCAACGCCAGTATCGGCAAAGGAGATTTCAACGTTTTCCAATACCTGTTTGTACTTTACAATAAATGTTCCTCCGTTGGGCATTGCGTCTATCGCATTCTTGCTGATGTTGACGAAAACGCACTCTATCTTATCCGGATCTATTTTTATGCTGATTTCGCTTGGAATATTATTCATAATTGTTATTTTTTCAGGGATTTTCACCTTAGCCAAAGCCTGAATCAGCAAATTCCTAAGCCCGGTTTCTTTTTGTTTCAGATGAATTTCACCAGAATAATCCTGAAGATTACAAATAATCTTGTCTGAATGGTCAATTCCTTTCTCGATGATTTCAATCATCGCTTTAGCGTCGGTTTCAGAAATATTAGCACTTTTCTTTTTCAAAAGATAGGTAGCGTTTTTTATAGCTGCTAACGGATTGCGAAGGTCATGTCCAACCATTCCAGCAAGTTCACCTATGGTTGCAAGTCGTTTAGCGCTTAATAAACGGGAGTTTGCTTCTTTTAAGTCTATTGTTCTGGCTTCAACTGTTTTTTCTAGTTCTTGGGAGTATTGATGGAGTCTTTTCTGAATTTGTTTACGCTCGTTAAATATTGGGCCAATTCCAATCACCCCGAGCAGCATTAGTAAAGATAGGGAAAGTCCAATTAATTCATTGGTTAGGTCGAGAGGGTAGCTAGCAGGTGTAACAATCGAATAATATAATGGAATCAATCGTCTTATTCCCATGAGGAAAAGGGCTACTGAAATCAATATCCAAGCATATTGTTTACCTGTCACCTTAATGAGTAGTAACGCGTAGATTGCCGCCGCAAATTGAAGCGCAATTGATACAGATACGACCAGTTGAGTTAGCATATTTTTTTCTGATAATCCTGAGTCAGTTCGCAACAGTTTCAGTCTTAGTTAAAGCTCTTCGTATAGATTGCTACGTTTTGGAATTTGCTATTTTTTGGCTCCTTGTGTTGCATATGACCCTAATGTGAGAATTTACCTGTTAAATCGGAAATATGTAGTTTATGAATTCTGAATCCATTAATCTCTTGGGTTTAAGTGATTCTTCAGTGGGGTTTGTTGTCCATGAGGTAAGCAAATTCAAATGTGCAATTGTGTTTGTTTGCATAGAGGCATAGGTATATTCTGAACTGAGAGTGAGAAGAGTAGTAATCAGTCAGTCGGCATTGGTTGAGTTTAATTTATATATCAAACCAACCTAATTTTTTGTGGTGATATTTTTTGGTTTCTCAAAAACTCTTAGAATTTTTAAACAAAGGCATAGCCCGTGAACTCCAAGTCAGCATACAATACATGTGGCAGCACGTTCAAGTCACAGGCATGGACGGCGCACTTGTAGAAGACATTTTCCGCAAAACCGCCATCGCCGAAATGAAACATGCCGAACGCCTTGCAGAACGCCTAGACTACCTAGACGGCGTACCCACAACCAAACCAGACCCGATTTTCGTCACAGGCAGCCTCATCGAAATGCTAAAACAAGACGAGCAAGATGAAGAAAAAGCCATAAACCTCTACAAACAGGCAATTCAAGTCGCAGCACAAGAAGGCGATTACACAACAAGACGGCTACTTGAAGAAATTCTTGCTGAAGAAGAAAATCATATCAACACTTTCGGAAAACTCCTCGTCGGTTTTACTGAGCCGTTCACTCAGCCGGGAATATCCAAAATAGAATAAACAAAAGTTGACCGCTCAACGCGGTTTCAACAAGAAAATCTAATACACTAAAGGCTGCGAGCGCTTACATCCTAGCAATACACATATATCAATGTTGAACGAATGGTTTTTCTTCGATGGTGCCTGCTTTGGATAATCCTGCTTCTCTAAGATGCCCCGTTTGTGGAATCCAGATTGATACGGAGAACCCTGTTGCAGGAGTCCAAGCAGCATGCGATAGTTTTGGCGGCAAAAAAATCTGCTTCTGCAGTGAAAACTGCCGACGCCACTTCCAAGAAGACCCTCGAATTGCTTATTTCTCCATGGAAATAGGCGTATCCAATAACATGCCAACCTACAGCGGAGGCTTAGGCGTCTTAGCAGGGGACATAGTGAAATCCAGTGCAGACCTGCGCCTACAGATGGTTGCCATCACGCTTGCAAGCAGAAAAGGCTACTTTAGGCAAAAAATAACTGAGCAAGGAGAGCAACTTGAGTTCCCAGACGAATGGGACCCTGCAAAAACCCTTAGCCGAATGCCTAACACAGTTACAGTGAATATTGAAGGGCGCCCAGTTAAAGTGCAAGCTTGGCTCTATGAATACCAGAGCATCACGGGCGGTATGGTTCCGATCCTCTTTTTGGATACCGACATGGAGGGAAATGCTCCTGAAGACAGAAGAATCACAGATTCACTGTATGGCGGCGACAAAACCTACAGATTAAAACAAGAGATCGTTTTGGGAATTGCAGGTACAAGGCTTCTGAAAAAACTGCCGTTCAAAATCAGAAAGTACCATATGAACGAAGGCCACTCCAGCCTTTTAACGCTTGAACTGCTGAAAGAGAACGGCATGGATTCAGAGAAAGTTCGAAACCTCTGTGTTTTCACCACACATAGCCCTGTTGAAGCTGCATTTGACCAATTCTCATATGATCTTGTCCAACAGGTTTTAGGGAACGAATACTTGCGGGCTGACATGGAGCAATATGCTGGAACAGAAAATCTAAACATGGCTTTTCTGGCGTTAAACTTGAGCAAATACATTAACGGGGTTTCTTTGGCACATGTGGATTTCTCGAGAAAACTTTTTCCAGGTAGATACATCAGAGCAGTCACTAACGGAGTTCACTCTTTCACATGGACGAACGTATATTTCAGACAGCTCTTCGACAAATACATTCCAGGCTGGACCAACGAACCTATTCTGCTTGCAAAAGCAAGCGAAATTCCCAACCGAGATGTATGGGATGCACACACTAAAGCAAAAGCAAACCTACTAGCTTACGTTGAAAAAGCCAACGGGGTCCAATTGGATCCACAAGCCTTGACATTAGGTTTTGCTAGAAGATTTACAGGTTACAAACGTGCAACGTTAATTTTCTCTGACCTGCACAGGTTAACCGATATTAATCGGAAAGAAAAAATCCAAATGATATTCGCTGGAAAAGCACATCCAAACGACACCGACGGCAAAAAACTCATAAAACAAATACATGACTATGCAAATAAACTGAAAGACCAAATCAGCATAGTTTACTTAGAAAACTACAACATGGATATTGCAGCCAAACTTACCTCAGGCGTTGATGTCTGGCTTAACACTCCTTTGCCACCTTTTGAAGCATCTGGAACCAGCGGCATGAAAGCAGCCCACAACGGCGTTGTAAACTTCAGTGTTCTAGACGGTTGGTGGATGGAAGGCTGCATCGAAGGTGTAACTGGCTGGGCGATAGGTCCTCATCCCTCAGAACTGCTGGTCGAAAGTGAAAGAAGAGAATTAGAACTCCAAGACCTCTACAGCAAACTCGAATACCTGATCATCCCCACATTCTACACGCAGAAAGATGCTTGGATAACACTCATGAAAAACTCAATTGCAAAAATAGCCTATTATTTCCAGACTCAATGGGTTGTGCGCAGATACATCACAGAAGCCTACCTCATCTAAAACCAGTGCCATCAGGCAACTTATCCATCTAAAAAACACAACAAAATAAAGACTCGGAAAATGTTTGGCAAACCAGATACAGCCGGAAAAAACTAAAAATAACCATATTTCATTAGAAGAAAAAAGTAAGGTAAAAAGGGTTTCTTTTTGCTCTAATCTAGTGGCTTTTCTATTTGGTGCACAAAAGTTTATTCTGTTACCGTTATAGCGCCTTCTGGGCAGGAAGATTCGCATGTTCGGCATACTACGCAATCGCTTACTCTAACAGGAACAGATTTGCCGTCTTTCATCTCGTAAACACAGACTGGGCAAACGTTTACGCATGTTTCGCATCCAGTGCATTTTTCACTGACTTTAATTTCGACCATAGGTCAAACCTTTATGGACTTTCAAGCGAGATTTGTAAGATAAAAGCGTTTAGCAATGGTCTAGTTCTTTTTCATATTTCAACTTAAAACTTCAGAATTAACATCTTAAAAACAACAGCTTGTTTCCTACGCCAAATCCTATTATGAATGCCTTAACATGAAGCTTTGTAACTCTAACGCAACAATAGTTTTCCTTAAAATGGGCTAATGTCTATTTTTAGATGGTCTCTTTTGAAAAAACAAAACCGGCACTTCATAAAGCTTAGAAAACAATTTGATTAAATACAACTTCAGATAAAGAGAATGATTGGCGACTTATTTGACATCGTTTATTTTGAATAGACTTGTTCTAACTCTGGAGAAAACTAATTCAAGAAGAGGTTAAATTATGGGAACACCTGTTGGAGACAATTTTCAGAAAGAAACCAAATATGTTCGCAACCAAGGTTTTGGCGGCAACTTGGATTGGTCGAACAAGCCAGAGACTTACAAAAGCTATCATACACAGCAAAATAGTAAGATTGCCAAGTCAGGTATCAGAGGTATCTGCTACCTTCATTGATGCTCTACAAAGACGACGAAGTACTACGCGCCTTTTCTTCCCAACCATTGAGTAAATTAGATTTGGGTTTTCTGCTTTGGGCGTCTACCGGTATCCAAAGAATAGAACATGGCTACGATTTTCGTAATGCTCCGTCAGCTGGCGCATTATATCCAATCGAGACATACGTTGGAGTAAATAACGTCGAAGATGTGGATAAAGGCATTTACCATTACAACATAAAAGATCACAGTTTAGAAGAAATTAAGACTGGAAATTTTGGCGATGCTATAGCTCATGCAGCCTTAGATCAGACGATATGTGCAATCGCTCCAGTGGTCTTCATCTGGACAGCTATGTTTAACAGGTCAAAATGGAAATATGCTCAAAGAGCCTACAGATACGTTTACTTGGACGCTGGACACATTGCACAAAATCTGGCTTTAGCAGCCACAAGTATCACTTGTGGGTCCTGCCAAGTCGGAGCTTTCTTTGACGACGAAATTAACTCAATCTTAGATTTAGATGGAGAAGAAGAGAGCGTAATTTACCTCACAGTGGCTGGTCATCCAAAATGATTGATAGAGGATAACCAAATTCCTTAGTTCGTCAGGTTTAAAAGAAACTGTGCTGCGAAGTTACTTCATTGCTTTTAGTTTTGAGACGAGTTCGTTTCTCATTTCTGAATTTGACTTAATTTCTTTACTCGCCTTCTTCCAATCTGGAGAACAATGTCCGTAACTAGATTGATCGCCAATGTATTTGTGAATGATTTTGTCAACCTTTTCCTGATTGTCGCTTGTTAACTGCACATCCGCTTCTTTTAAAACACTATTGAACCATTTCCAACAAGTCAAAAAGACACCACTTCTTGATTTCGCGTCATAAAATATAAGTTTTAGGTTAAAAAGAACAGCCTCAAACTCTAAAAAAGAAATAAGAAAATTGTATTTACCGCAGTTTCATTAGTACCATTTCTGCGGCTAGAACCATGGGTTCCCATGTTTCGCAGAGCGGTGGCGCATAGGCTGTGTCTGCTTTGGCGAGTTCTCGTACGGTCATGCCTTTTTGGATGGCGAAGCTGAGGCAGTTTATGCGTTGGGTCACTTCTTCTCCGCCGATGACTTGTCCGCCGATGATGCGTTGGGATTCTTTTTCAACAACAAGTTTTACTTTGATTGGTTTGGCGCCTGGGAAATAATCTGCTTTGGTCTTGCTGCTGATGGCTCCAGTGACGACTTCGATTCGGTTGCGTGCAGCTGCTGTTTCGGTTAAGCCTGTGTTTCCTGCTTCAATCTCAAAAAGCATTGTGACTGCGGAAGCTAAAATCCCTGAAAACTGTGAATAGTCTCCTCCAGCGTTTGCTCCAGCTACTTTGCCTTGACGAACCGCAATGGTGCCAAGTTGAGCGCACATGGGGCGATGAGTGATTATGTTTGGGGCTTCAGCGCAGTCGCCGACAGCGTAAACATCTTTTACGTCTGTTTCCATGCGTCCATTAGTTTTAATTGCGCGGGTTTCACCCAACGGAATTCCAGCATCAACTGCGAGCTTTGTGTTTGCTCTCACGCCGAAAGCGCTGATGAACAGGTCAGCCTCAATCGTTTCGCCGCCTGCTTTAACTGCTGTAACTTTGTCTTCACCAAGGAATTCTTCGACGCCTTTGCTGGTTAATATGCGCATGCCTTTCTGTTCTAAATGTTCTTGAACCATGCTTTGCCATGTCAGCATCAAGCAACTGAGGCAAAATTTGCGGCAGCATTTCCACGACAGTAACTTTCAAGCCTTTCTCCATCAAAGCCACGCCGACTTCCAAACCGATTAAGCCAGCACCCATAATAACTGCTGATTTTGCGCCTGCTTTGACTGCGGCATCGATTTTTTCGCCGTCTTCGATGCCTCGGAGGCTTAGGATTCCAGCTTTTTCTTTGCCTTTAATCGGCGGCATGAAAGAGTCAGCGCCAGTAGCAATTACTAGGCTGTCGTAGGGCAAAACTTCGGTGGCTCCCTCTTTGGATGCGATGGTTACGGTTTTTTCTTTGGTGTTGATTGCTGTGGCTTTTGTTTCGCAGCGTAAATTGAGCTTTAACATTTGAAAGTATGCTGGTGGGTAAACAATTAAGTCGGTAAATTTCGCGATTTGCCCGCCAATGACAAAGGGTAAGCCGCAGCGTGAGTAACCTGCATTTTTTTCTTGAGTGACCAATGTGATTTCGGCTGTGCGGTCTTTTTTGCGTGCGGCTGAAGCTGCCTCTACGCCTGATGCGTTAGCTCCAATAACAATTATGCGTCTTGCCATCCAACTTTGCCTTCTGCTTATTTGATTTTGGGCTTGAGCTTTATGCCACTCAACAGCGCCGTTGAAATCCATCAGGTTTGCAAGCTCTGCCTGCAAGTTTGAAGGTTTAACAACAATTAACCAGCCTTTTTCATATGGGTCTTCGTTGAGAGTTTCGGGTTTTGATTGGACTTCTTCGTTAACTTCTTGGATTGTTCCGCTTATGGCTGCAACAAGGTCTGAAACGGCTTTAACAGATTCCAGTGTTCCATAAGGCTCGCCTTGTTTCACTTCTGTTCCAACGCTTGGCAATTCAGCGTAAACAATTTCTCTAAGCGATTTCTGCGCGTAGTCGGTGATGCCCATGCGAACTTTGTCGCCTTCGATTTTTATCCATTCAAAATCTTTAGAGTAGTAAAGGCCTTCTGGCACTTCGTATGCTTCAACTTTTACCATGATTTGAACCTTCTAAATATTGATGTATTTATCCTGTTCAATTCAAACATTAAAAGGTTTCACAAAGAAGAAAAGTGGGAACGGCTTAGCGTTCTCGTTTGCCTGCTATCCAATCTTCCGTCCATTGCCGAGCTTGTGAATCAGGCACCTGAACAGGCGGATGCTTAAACGCGTAAGACGGCATGCTTAGCAGGGCACCAGCAATTTTGCGGTCTAATGCAATTTTTGCTGCACGAATCAAATCGATGACTACGCCTGCGCTGTTTGGGGAATCTTCCACTTCCAGTTTGACGCTGATGTTAATTGGGCGGTCGCCGAATGCGTCGGGTTTTAAGTGAGATGTAGCAGATTTTCTTGTTTTTCAGGAAAGGCACGAAATCTGATGGTCCAATTCTTGTTGGCAAAGCGTAGGGAACAAGGCTTGTGACGGCTTCGGTTTTGCTGATGCGTTTTGAGGTAAGACGGTTTTCCACAGTCATGTTTTGGAAGTCTGTGTCTCCGCCAAGATTTAAGCTGGTAAGTTTCATCCACAATGACACCTCGGTCTAAACATAACCGAACAAGAGTGCGGTGCAAGAATTGTGGCGCCAACTTGGCTTTTTATGTCGTCACCAAGAACTGGTAAACCTGCTTTCTCGAATTTCTTTGGCCACTCCCCGTTTTGTCTGAGCCGATGAATTCAGGCATGCAGTTCACAAAGGCGCATCCCGCATCAATTGCGCATTGAGCATAAAATCGGACTGCGTCATGGCTTCCGACTGGAAGATAATTAACGAGAACTTGTGTTTTGGTTTCTTTGAGAACTTTGACGACGCTTTCTTTGGTGGTTTTGCTGTCGTCGTAAACGTTGAAGGTTTCTCGCATGTGAGGTGCGACGCCGTCAAGGATTGGGGCTGGAGAAACTTTTACGCCTAAATTGGGACATCAGCGAATTTTTCGCAGCACGTTAGGTTTAACCCAGATGGCTTCTGAGAGGTCTTTGCCAATTTTGTCTTTGTTAACTTCAAAGGCGGCAACAAAATGGATATCTCTGATGTGGTATCCACCATAGTTTACGTGCATTAGTCCTGGCACGGTCGTGTTTTCTTTTGCGTCTTTATAGTATTGGGTTCCCTGAATCAGGGCTGATGCGCTGTTGCCAACGCCGATAAGTGCTACGCGAATTTCAGGCATGAAACGATTAACCATCCAAGATGTATGTGTTAGTGAAGGCTTAATGTTCGCCTACGCTATAACTTTTTCTAAATTTATGACAAAATTAAAAGGGAGCCGCCGACACAATAGCTAACTAATTGGTGTAAGGTTATGAGTAAACCTGAAGTATCAATCTACATATGAGCCTTTTAAGAAAATTGTAATTATGGAAAAAACTTTTTTCAACACGCCTGAAGACATCGCAAGATTCACATCGGTGATAGCAGGCGGCAAACTAGCTGGGCTATACTGGGTTGACGGCGTTGTCTTCCTGTATTTTCCGCTTCCCGCTTCAACAGCTGTAGTGGCTAAAGAACTCTTAGAAAACGGCAAGGTTTACTGGACCTTTGTAGGTTACTCGCTTATGCCAAAATATGCGCAGACGATTGAAACTAAAGAAAAAATGATTGTGCCAGTCGTTGACATATCAACTGATCCTGTTCTAACCAGAGTAGCTGAATGGCTAAAAGAACAAAAACATTAAGCCTCTTGAAGGCTATCGCTTTGCAAAAAATAGTGTTCAAAGGCACTGTTTTTTCTGGCAAGGGCGAAGGACGCAAATTTATTGAATTGCCATGGGTTAAAAGGCAGATAGAGGAAAAACTTGGTTTTACACCGTACAGTGGAACATTAAACATCCGTCTGATCAAAAGAAGTGCGAAAAGCAAAAAAAACTGCTTAAAAACGCCAATCATCTTGAGATTTACCCAGAGAAGGGCTACTGCAAGGGAACGTTAATCAAAGCGTCTATAGATGGTTTAGATTGTGCAATTATTATTCCACAAGTTCCCCATTATCCAAGCGATGTTTTAGAGGTTATTGCTCCTTGGTATTTGCGTGAACGCCTGAAGATAGTGGATGGCAATGAAGTAACTGTTATCGTTGACCTGTAGTGCTGCCCGTTTTCTTTAAGGATGCAATGTATTCGTCTGCGCAATTGTTTCTTTTTAGGTATGCGCCGTAGGTTACAAGCGCTTTCATGGCGCGTGCTGCATCCTCAGGCGATGAGAACGAGGGAACGCCGAGTTTGTCAAAGCGTGAGCGTGTGTAGAGGGCCATTTCTGTTTCGCCAATGTCGCACATGACGATGGGCTTAGTGTAATTTGAGGCTACTTTCACTATGCCGTCAATGTATACTTCTCGGAGTCCTGGCATATGATGAAGCCCAAGAAGGATTATGCCGTAGATCTGTGGGTCTTGGAACATCAAGTCAGCAGCCATAACAAACATGTCATCAGTCACTGAACCGGTAAGGTCAACGGGATTTGAGGTAGCTGCAATCTTTAAGATGATATTTTGGTCTTTTAGTTCCTGGAATTTCTGAATTGCTTCATCAGAGAAACGGTCCACTGTTAAGCCTAAAGCTTCGCATTCGTCAACGGTCATGACGCCTGGTCCACCTGCATCGGTAAGTATACCAATGTTTTTGCCTATGGCTGGCGGCTGCATGGCTAAGGCTTTTCCGATGTCAAAAAACTCCTCCATGTCACGAGCTCTAATAACTCCACCCTGCTCAAACGCGGCATCGTAGATTTTGTCTGAGCCTGCAATGGCGCCTGTGTGTGAAGCAGCGGCTCTTGAGCCTGCCGCGCTTCTACCTGACTTGATGACGACGACGGGTTTTTTAGCCGTAACTTTCTTGGCTATCCTTAGGAATTCCCGTCCAGATTTGACATCTTCCAAATAAACAAGGATGACTTTGGTTTCTTTGTCGTGGAGTAGGTAATGAAGAATGTCGGATTCAGTGACGTCGCATTTGTTTCCGAAGCTCACGAATTTGCTGACGCCCATCTGGCGCCCAGTCAAGTAGTCTAGGGCTGCGACTCCGAAGGCGCCGCTTTGGGTGATCATGGCAATGTTGCCTGGCAATGGTCTTGGAGTAGCCACCACTTCTTCGCCTGTGGTTAAAACTTTTGTTTCTGGTAGGAACAGCGTGTCAATTCCTGTTTTTGAGTAGTAGACTGCCTAAGCAGTTGGGTCCTAAAACGCGTATTCCGCCTTTTTTCGCCGCTAGCTACAACTTGTTCTTCAAGTTCTGTGTTGCCAACTTCTTTGAAGCCTGAGCTGATTATGATTGCAGCTTTGACTTTTTTGGAAACAGCTTCTTCCATGATGGCGGGTACAGCTTTAGCAGGAATGATAACAACAATTAATTCGACTTCGCTTGGAATATTACATAGTGAGTGGTAACATTTGAAACCTAAAATTGAATCTTCGCCTGGATTAACAGGGTAGAGTTCTCCTTTGAAAACTCCGCGTTCCTTGTTAGTTGCAAAATTTTTGAAAATGACGTGACCTGCTTTGTCAACTTTTTTTGTGGCGCCGATAACGGCTACTGAATGTGGGTTGAAGAATGCGTCAAGTTTCTGTATTGCTTCTTCCATAACTATTTTCCACCGTTCCGCTATGAGCGTTCAAGCCACGTTTTTATGTTTTACTATACCAAAAGGTTCTTTCAACTAAACTATTATTTGTTTCTTTTTGCATTTGTTAAGCTAATTTTTTTCTAACAATAACTAATGGTTTATGCCTGATTTTGGACAGCATTTCCCAGCTTACACCGTTAATGTCCACTTGAAACCTTGCTGCCATATCCCAAACTGTAGCGCCTGAACCTGGTCCTCTGGCTTTGTCAGCTATGTTGGTGATGGTTAACGCTTCGCTTGCCTGAAGATTGCAGCCTGCAACCGCCAGTGGGGTTGAACTTTTTTTGAAATTTAAGATCCGACCAATAATGTACGTGGCGGCTCCGCCGAATGAATGTATGCCTTTGAGCGGTTTTGGTCTTGGAGTAAAAAAGAAATTCCTGAACCTGTAAGTTTTATCTGTGTCAGCAATTATAACGCAAACACTCTTTCTGCAATTTCAACCGAATTTCTTTTTGAATTTTTTTCGCTATTTCATCTGCGATTTTTCAGTGGCAAGCTCACGATATGAGTAGGGTAGGTTGGAGCCGTCGATTCCTCCTTCAGAACCAAACATGAGCGACTTGCCAAAAACCCGCATATTGAAGAGCTACTTGTTTGTGGCGGCTGCCAGACTCAAGCGGATACTTCCTTAATCTGTGCAAGTAGACGTGGACCAAAGTGGCTTAATATTCCAAGAGGATAGCCCCAGACAAGTCTCATCCAATAATGAGCCATAAACTTTGCGTTTAGGTTTGGTTTTACATTGCTTTCATCAACCATGTTGCCTAACGCTGTTGAAATTGCCTTCTCTGAAACAACAACAAAATCGCCATTTTCAATTTTGCCATTTAAAGCGCTTGTTATTTTGTCGATGTAGTTGTCGCCGGGTTTCCAGTAACTGGTTGTTAACGCCAATGCAGAGTACTTAGTCATCAGCTGGGCACTTTCATAGATTCAGTTCTGCTCAGCCTTAATAAGACTAATTTCTGATTTTTTTTCTCTTTCTCTCTCGAAAAACGATTTGATGTTCGTCGCATTTTGTTTTGCTGAGAGTATCGGCTTCTATTAGTATATCGTTATTAAGGTTGCTTGTTGGGTAATTCCAAAGTCTGTTGCTGTTAGGGTTATCTAAAGTGTAAATATTCCAGCCTGAACACAAATAACCGTAATCTTGATTATCAAAGGTTACGAGTAGAATCTGCAACTTATTATCACTTGAAATGTTTTAGAGATAACTGTTAAACGAGAACTCGATATTATGATATTTGAAATAAGCCTTTAATAGTTCTTAAACTGAAGTGACTAAGTAGCGCTTGTTCACTTGTTCAAATTGATGTGAACGTATGCCTCGGGGAAAAGGAAAATGAGAAAAAATTACTGGTTCACCTTGTTTTTGACTACTCTTTTGTTATGTTCGTTGTTTTTTGGTTTTAGTGGGTCTTTCAAAATGGCGTTGGGAGACAATTCACCCGCTATTGCAAACGGCATAGTCTATGCGGGTTCATCTAATGCCAAAGTATCTGGTTTTGATTCGCTGGGGCAAACGCTTTCTTTCTTGTCTGTTTCCTGTTCTCCTAATCCTGCTTTCGTTGGTTCTGGTGTTATCTGCACTGCTACAGTGTCTGGGTCCAATCCCACGGGAACAATAAACTGGACCACAACAAGCAACACAGGTATGTTCAGCTCTATCTTAACACCACTAATTTCTGGGAATTCTACGACGGTATTCACTGAAACGAATTCTGGAATTGTGAGCGTCATGGCCTCTTATAGCGGAGACTCAAATAACAGTCCGAGTGTTGGAGGCAGTGATTTGTTGGTAAGAGTGGACCCTGAATCCTGGACTATGTTCCACAATGGGGTAGCCCATTCTGGTTATTCTACATCTTCTGGTCCTACTACAAGCCAAACTTTATGGACTTACGGAACGGGTAGCTTCATTACTTCTTCTCCTGCAGTAGCTGGAGGCTTAGTCTACATAGGCACAGGGGACAAATGGGTTTACGCTTTGGATGCTTTTACGGGGGCTAAGCTGTGGGGTTACCAAACTGATGGTTCGGTGGACTCTAGTCCTGCTGTAGTCAACGGTGTGGTTTACGTGGGTTCGTGGGACGGAATAGTTTATGCCTTAAATGCTTATACTGGGGCCAAGTTGTGGAGCTATCAAACAGGTAGTAACCTTGAGTCATCTCCCGCTGTTGTGAACGGAGTAGTCTTTATAGGATCTTACGATGCGAGTGTTTACGCTTTAAATGCATCGACTGGAGCTAGGTTGTGGAACTACGCAACGGGCAGCGGGGCTGTGCGCTCATCTCCAGCTGTGGTCGGCGGAATAGTTTACGTAGGTGCGAGCGATGGGACTGTTTATGCATTGAATGCTAATACGGGGCTTAAGCTGTGGAGTTACGTAGCAGGTGACATAGTTTGTTCGTCTCCTGCGGTTGTCAATGGCGTAGTTTACATCGGCGGCGACACATCAGGCTATGGAAGCATTTACGCTTTGAACGCTTCTACTGGAAGCAAAATATGGAGCTACAAAACAGATGGCTCAGTTTTTTCATCTCCCGCCATTGCTAACGGTGTTATTTACGTGGGTTCTTCCAGCAACGGGGGTGGGGGTCAAATTTATGCGTTGAGCGTTTCAAGCGGAGATGTGTTGTGGAATTTCCCAACAAGTGGTGTGGAATTTTCTTCGCCTGCTGTAACCGATGGTTCGGTCTACATAGGTGGAAATAATGGAACTTTCTTTGCCTTTGGTACTTCCATCGGAAACAGCTTGTGGAGTTACCAAACGGGCGGCTCTGTGGGTTGGTCGTCTCCAGCTATTGCCGATGGTATTGTCTACGTGGGCTCAAGCGATGGCAATGTATACGCTTTTGGTTCTTTATCGCCTTCTCCCACTCCTAGTCCAACTGTAACTCCAACTCCTTCTTCTACTCCATCACCTACTCCAACTGTTTCGCCAACCGCTTCTCCAACTCCATCGCCTACACCTAGTCCCACTCCCATTGAACAACCCATAACGACCCAATGCAAACTAAACGCAGCTCCTAACCCAGTTCAAATCTATCAAAATGTCCATGTCAATATGTCAGTTATACCTGCACCGCCAACATCCTCAGTCTTTAACAATATTACATTCTCAATAACAAGCCCAGATGGAACTGTCATAAACAACCTTTTGAACTCCAACTCCGATGGCTCTCTAAACCTCAGTTTTACTCCAACAGAGAGCGGTACATGGACGCTAAGCCTTAACTTTCCTGGACAAAACTTTGTGAACAACACCTTACATTATTTGCCATCGAGAAACCAAACAACACTTATTACTCTTCCAATCCCAACTCCAACGCCCACGCCTACACCAATTTTGCCGTCTCCTAGTTTATCCTTTGATTGCATTAGCTCAACCACAAATTCCAGATTTAACGTTGAAATTCAAGGTAATTTAACGTATAATGGAACAGCCATATCTTACACTGGAATACAGTTATCCTATAGTGTAACAGCTGGATCAACTTGGCAAGATTTAGCTTATGTGGACACAGGCGATAATGGAAGTTTCTCTGTAGTTTGGATGCCTTCTGCTTCAGGCAACTATATCATAAAAGCGACTTGTCCAGGAAACGGCGTTTACTCTGATGTAAGTGCGACAAACAACTTTGCAATTGCACCTTTTAATAATCAAGAATCAAAATGTTTTCTCTGTAACTTCAAATTCAACGCTAACAAGCTTAACATTTGACTCAACAACAAACGAATTAAGCTTCGGCGTTTCGGGAACTGCGGGAACAACAGGCTGTACCCAAGTTTGCATTCCACAATCACTTATCCCAGATATTTCGAAGCTCAATGTCATGTTAGACACTGCTACAATTAATTATAATTCCTTTTTAGAGGGAAATAATTGGATAATAACTTTTACGTACCATCATAGTAGCCATACCGTAGTTATTGCTTTAGGAGCACTCCGACAGCAACTCCTTCAACTTCACCAACAGTTGCTCCAACAGTCACTCCAACCACTTCACCTAAATCTACAATCGCGCCTTCAGCAACTTCCCAGCCGACCCAATTACAGCCTACTACTTCTCCAGCCACTGTCCCAGAGTTTCCGTCAGTAGCGTTGTTATTATTCATCACGTTAGCAATTTCAAGTATTTTTATTCTTGGTTTCAAAAACCGAAAGTTAAACAAAAATGAAACACAAAAAACGCGAAATTCTATTTGCCCAATGCAGAGTACTTGGTCATCAGCTGGGCACTTTCATAGATTCAGTTCTGCTCAGCCTTAATAAGACTAATTTCTAGGACTTAAATCTCAGGTTTTTTGCTTTGTGGGATTAAAATTTAATCACCACCACCAAAACTGATACTGAATACGCTGAACAGAGCAGAATACTACGCTGTTTTACTTGAATAAAAGCAGGGCAAGATACTTGATAGTACCTAATACCTAGTACTAAGGTAGGTACCTACCCCTTTTTTCGACGCGCGTAATGAGCTTTATCAGCCCTAACGCGCAGTTTCTGGATGAGAAAGACTTCAGGGAAAACGTCAATAGAGCAAAGATATGAAAAGCTTCGGTCAAGCGCGCTGGCTTGTCCCGAAATTCGTTAATGTAAAAAAAGAAAGGAGAACTTTCAGTTTTTTATTATGCAGTTTCATCTATTTTATCTTGGGGAGGTTTTTTTGTTCGCTTTCAATGCAACTGTGCATAAGGTTACAGCCATTATTGCTGCCGCAACTGAAATGAGTGCTGCGTTGCTGAACTCAGGTACTGTCGGAGTAGAAGTTGCAGAAGTTGTCGGGCTAGCGGAAGCAGATGCAGTTGGGCTTGATGACGCAGACGTAGTTTTAACGTACACGTTTCCTGTTTGAACTGCGGTGAAACCGTTGTTTGTGATTGTGAAATAATCGTCTTGAGTTATGCCTAGTACGCTATATATGCCTTCGAAAGTGGTTGAGTTGGTTATAGCCCATGTGCCGGAATGTGTACTAAATAGTGCTGTGCCATTTTCATAAAGAATTATATTGTATCCTGTTCCGCTTGAAGTTTGTTCGACATACGTACCAGCCATACTTGACATAGTAGGTGTTGCACTTGCGTTGGCTGCTGACAAAGCAAAAATCGCAATGAGCATTAAACCTAGAAGCTTCCAAACTTTGACTTTCATGTTTATCCCTTAATGTTTCTTCGGTAGCACGCTATTGATACGTGCCATAACTCGCTTAGTTTGTTTCAATAAATATAAAAAAGTTTGCTAGAAAAGCCTGAAGTAGCCCTATTGCGCGGTAAGTTAGACTAAATAAAAAGAAGTAGCGAATTGCTTAATATTTTAGACTTTAAACCACGCTTTCTTTCTTCGTAAACCGGCTTTGTTGTGAAAAAACAGAGCCCTTGCTTGTGAGGGGGGTGCCCTTTAGGGTGATGTTCCTCACTAAGCGAGGTGTTTTTGCTTCACTATTTCAGCATGTCTGTTTGTCTTTGTTTGTCTGTCTTATGTGTGCTAAAGGAGAGAGAGTAGGGGAGAGTAGTTAGATGAGAGAAGTAGTCAGTAGTAGTTAGTTAGAAGCAGGGGAAAAAGATTAAAATTTAATCTTTCTCCCTCCTTCTCTATTTCGTGAAAAGTTGGACTCGTAGCCAATTTTTTTCGGCTAAAGACGCTGCAATTTGAAAAGTTAATAAAGTTGTCACATATTGTAGTCACAACACTTTAAAATATACACAAAACAGTATTATTATTCATAAGGTTGGTTTGCATGGATTTTGAAGACGCTATTGAGGTCTCCAAGAAATTTCGCACTTATCATCCAAAGGTGTTCAAAGGATTCATCGAATGGGGAATCTGGGACTTTAAAACCGACGGTTACGTTGTCCTGACTGATACGGCTATAGCTAAGGAATCAGATTTTAATGAGTTGCAAGATTACGTTAGAAGTCACAATTTAGAAATCGATAACTTTAGGGATTATTTCATAATTTGCACTTTGTGTTAAGTTACTTTTCTTCGGCAAAAAAATTGCACATTTTTGACTTTCAGTGACTTTTGGTGACGTTTAGTGACTTTCTGTGACGTTTAGAGACGGATAGTGACGCATCCTAAAGACAAAACAAGTTTTAAAACAAGAAAACAACTCAAAACAAAGAGAGCAGAAACTGCACAAAAAACCGTCAATAATTGATTCTTCCATTTTTTTCCTTTTTCTTGCATTTTCTTGCGTTTAGGGACGCAACCTGCAAACGAATCAAGCTCCAAACCAAGAATACAGCCTGAAACACAAAAACAAATTTGCGTAAGAAAATGCAGTAGAGACGCTTAAGCTTCATTTCTTGAAAGTTTACGCCATTTATTTCTTCCTTTTTTTTCCAGATTCTTCCAGATTTTTCCATTTTCTTACATTTAAAGACGCAACCTGCAAACGAAACAAGCTTCAAATTAAGAAACCAATCTAAAACACAAAGAAAAAATGTGCTAAAAAAGTGAGTAGGGGTAGCGTAGGTTGTTTTGGTAGACTTTGCCTTTGATTGGGATTTGGTTTCCACAGACTGGGCATCGCATGTCTGGAGTTAGGTTCCACTGGATGATGTCGAAGCTGTTGCGTTTTATAACTGCTGTATCACAGTTTGGGCAATAAGTGTTCTCACCAGGGTGTCCAGGTACGTTTCCAATGTAAACATAATTTAGTCCTTGGTTCTTTGCGGTCAATAGTGCTCTTTCCATTTCCTCAACGCTGGTCGCGGGAATTGTCGTCAATTTATATTCTGGATGAAAACGAAGCAGATGAAAAGGCGTGTCTTTGCCCAAGTAATCTCTGATCCAAATTGCCATTGCCCGTATTCTGTCCATGGAGTCGCCTGTTTTCGGAACAATCAAATTGGTAATCTCTATGTGGACGCCGTTTAGCTTTAGTTCTTTTAGGCTTTCATAAATTGGTTCAACACTGGGCACGGCCATTACGGACTTGTAGAAGTCGGGATCTGCTCCGCCTTTAAAATCAACTGTTACTGCATCCAGATAAGGCGCGATAGTTTTTACGGCTTCAGGCGTCATGTACCCGTTCGTGACAAATGTGTTAAACAAACCCTTTTCATGCGCAAGCTTAGCTGTGTCATATGCGTACTCCATGAAAATGGTTGGTTCAGTGTATGTGTAGCTTATTCCTTGGCATTGGTTATCCAGAGCAGACTTGACTACTTCTTCTGGAGGAAAAAGCTTGCCGGAGATTTCTTTGTCTTGGCTTATCATCCAGTTGTCACAGAATTGGCAGCGGAAATTGCAGCCTGCCGCCGCAACAGACATAACTAATGCGCCTGGGTTGAAATGTGAAAGTGGTTTTTTGCTAATCGGGTCGACGCCGGCGGAAACTGCTTTGGCATAATTAAGTGAGTAGAGTGTGCCGCCTTGGTTTTTTCTTACTAAACAGAATCCTTGCCCATCATCGTTTATGAGGCAGCGTCGGGCGCATAAACAGCATTTTACTTTGTTTTCAGCTTGCTTTTCATAAAGCATGGCTTCATGAAGCGACATTTTTCTCATAACTCTCCAGAAGACTAGACGTCATTTTTGTTTAAAAGGATTAACTACAAGAGCTTGCTATCAAGAATCCTTAATATCTTCAAGTATTTTAGACGCCTGTTTCTTAAGCGGAGGCAGGTCTTTTTTTACAGTTTCCCAAACCAAAGGCAGATTAACACCAAAATAAGCATGAATCAATTTATCCCTCATTCCAGCAATGTTTTTCCAATCACCATCAGGTCTTTTTGCCTTTAACTCACTATTAAGATTCTTGGTTGCCTCACCAATTATCTCTAACGCTCGCAAGACAGCATATTGTTTCTCTCTATTATGGAAAAATTCTTATTCTGACACACCTTGCAAAAAGTTTTCTATGCCCAGAAATTGCTTCTAAAATGTGATTTAGGTAAACTCTATTTTTCTTCATAAATAACGAGCATCTCTTTCTTCACATCTTCAACGATGTAAGGGTTTAAGCTGCTAAAAATTCCTAAATCGACTTTTCTTTTGAAAATTCCGCTCAACTCATCTTCTAAGCGGATGAGGTCTACCAGAGTTTTTCTTTTGCTTTTATTAAACTCGATGGCAATATCGATATCGCTTTTGCTGTTTTGTTCGCCTCTGACAAAAGACCCAAAGACTGCCAAAAAAACAATATTATTTTTTCTGCAAATTTCAGCTAGATTTTTCTCTAAGTCCTTTTTTCTAAGAATCTTTGGCAGTTTTTCAAGTTCGATTTCCATGGTTCTTTAATTAAGAACTACGCAGACTTAAGCCTTTTCAAGAAAAAATAATGAAGAGACAGTTGATAGGAAACCAAAAATCTTGATTATTGAGAGCTTCGATTTTATAATAACTTGTTGAAGAAGCAAGTGTATTCGCCAGTGTGGCATGCGGGTCCTGTCTGCTCAACCACATAGAGTAGTGAGTCGTAGTCGCAGTCTGTTGAAACGGAGATGATTTTTTGGGTGTGCCCCGAGGTTTCGCCTTTGACCCAAAGTTCGTTTCTGCTTCGGCTCCAATATGTTGCTTTGAGAGTTTTGAGTGTGTTTTCGACAGCTTCTCGGTTCGCGTATGCTTGCATAAGTATTTCTTTGGTTTTGGCATCTTGAACAACCACAGGAATGAGCCCGTTGCCTTTTGTGAAATCAAGCTTTTCCAGTACATCTTTTGTTGTCATTTTCTAATAATCACCCCGGCTTTACGCAGGTACTCTTTCACAATTGGAACTGGATACTGGTTGTAGTGGAAAATTGAAGCTGCCAAAGCTGCATCTGCTTTTCCCTCGGTGAATACATCAAGGAGGTGTTTGGGGATTCCAGCTCCGCCGCTTGCGATGATTGGAACGTTAACGCGTTCTGAGATTGCTCGGGTTAACTCGATGTCGTAGCCGTCTTTTGTGCCATCCTTATCCATTGAAGTTACAAGGAACTCTCCTGCTCCAAGCTTTTCTGCATGCTGGGCCCATGCTATTGCGTCTATTCCTGTGGGTTTTCGGCCTCCGTAAGTGACGACTTCAAACCACAATTTTCCTTCAGCTGTATCGATCATAATTTTGCCTTCGATTGGTGCACGATTTCTTCTTGCATCAATGGCACAGACCACGCATTGTCTTCCGAAAACATCTGCCAATTCAGTGATGACTCTTGGGTTTTCCACGGCTGCTGTGTTAACGGACACTTTGTCGGCTCCGCTGCACAAAACCAACCTTGCATCAGAAACATTTCTGACTCCGCCGCCAACAGTGAAAGGGATACTAATGGCTTTAGCTACGCCTTCGACAACGCCTCGGAGAATGTCTCTTTTTTCAGAGGACGCGGTAATGTCGAGAAAAACCAGTTCGTCAGCGCCTTCGTCTGAGTATTGTTTTGCCATTTCAACTGGGTCGCCTGCACATTTTGGATTTAGAAAGTTTATACATTTGACAACTTTTCCGTGATCAACATCAAGGCACGGAATAATACGTTTGGCTAACGGCATTTTTAGGCTCCTATAATTTTAATTGCTTCTTTTAGAGTAAATTTGCCTTCATAGAGGGCTTTTCCGATGACTGCGCCTTCTACCCCGATTTCCTTGAGTGCCACTAAGTCTCCTAAGCTGCCTATTCCGCCTGCCGCGACGATTTTGGCGTTAGGATACAGGGCGGCTGCACTGAGTGTTTGTAGATCAGGACCGCTAAGCATGCCATCTTGAGCTATAGACGTAATCAGAAAATGACTTACACCGAGTTGAGTGTATTTTTCAAGCGCTTCGTCAACATTCATCGAAGTTGCGGTTTTCCAGCCCTCAACCATAATGATACCCTTCCTTATTGTCCAAAGCAACAATTACTGAATCTCTGCCAAATTTATTCTGAATTTTCCGATTGCTGATGGATCACTAAAGGCTAAGGCGCCTAGGATTACTTGGGTTATGCCTGTTTGGAAGATTTTTTCTGCTGTTTCATAGTTGCGTATTCCGCCGCCGACTTGAATTGGTAATTTGACATTTTTTGCAATCTCAGCGATAACCGAATGATTATTGCCCAATACAAAAGCTGCATCTAAATCGATTATGTGCAATTTTCCTGCGCCTTCATCTCGCCACCGTTTTGCAGCTTCTAATGGGGTTCCAAATTTTTCTTCGTAAACTTTGGCAGTTTTAGGATCCCCTTTGGATAAACGCACAATTTTACCATTCATCAGATCAATTGCTGGAATTAACTGCATAACAAAATCACCTTACCACTACTTTAGCGAAGTTTTTGAGGATTTTCAAGCCTAAATCGCCTGATTTTTCTGGGTGAAATTGGGTGCCGTAGATGTTTTTGCTGGCTATTGCTGAAGTAAATGTTGTGCCGTATTCTGTTTGTGTGCAAACAATTTTTTTGTCAACAGGTACGGGGTAGAGTGAGTGGACGAAGTAAACAAACGAGCCTTCAGCTATGCCGTCGAAAAGTTCGTTTTGTTTTACAATGTTTAACGTGTTCCAGCCCATATGAGGGACCTTAACGGTATTTGGTAAGCTAACGTTTTTGCCCTTGAAGAGAGATAAGCCATTTCCTGGTCCTTCTTCACTTTTTTCAAAGAAAAGTTGCAAACCCAAACAAATTCCAATCATTGGAGTCCCGCTCTGAATTTTCTCAACAATCGTTTCTTTGACTGAGTTCAGTTTAGCCGCTGCTGGAGTGAAAGCTCCGACACCTGGCAAAGCTATTGCATCAGCTTCGGCTAATTCTTTTGATGAAGTTCCAATTGATGTCGTCTAAGCCTGCTTTTTCTAAAGCAGTTTTCAGACTTAGCAAATTGCCTACTCCGTAATCGAAAATGACTGCTTTGGCCACGTTTAGATGACTCCTTTGGAGCTGGGTACACCTTTTCGTCTGGGGTCAAGGGCTATTGCTTGTCTTAATGAGAGGGCGAGGGCTTTGGTGGCGGCTTCTGCTTTGTGGTGATCGTTGTTTCCATATTCAACGAAAATATGGACGTTTGCCTGCAGTGAGGTGGCGAGGGATTCGAAGAAGTGGTTGATGTCTTCGGTTGGCATGTTCTCTACTTTCTTGCCTTTGAGTTTGAGGTCAATTTTGAAGTAAGGTCGTTTTACCAAGTCGACGGCTGCAAATGCTAAGGAGCAATCCATAGGTGCGGCTGCGTTGCCAAATCGCGTGATGCCTTCTCTTGTGCCTAAGGCTTTGCTTAATGCTTCACCTAAGCCCGATTGCTAAATCTTCGACTGAGTGGTGTACCAAGTCGCCTTTGACTGAGGCAGTTATGTCGATTAGGCTGTGTGTGGCTAAGGACGTGAGCATGTGGTCAAGGAAGGGCACGCCTGAGTTTATGTTGGCTTTTCCTTCCCCGTCTAAGTTCACTTTTACTTTAACTTCGGTTTCTTTGGTTTTGCGATAAACTTCTTCTGTCCTCATTTTATTCCTCTTGAATTTGTTTTAATGCTTCAATTAGTTTTTTGTTCATTTCTGGCAAGCCTACTGTTACTCGGAAACAATTATTGTACTGCAGGATTTTGCCCCATTTCTTGAGCATGATACCCCGTTTGAGCAGTTTCTCGTTAACTTCGTCAGCGGGTTTTTCAGTGTTAATCAGCAGGAAGTTGGCTTGTGAATCAAACGCTTGTACGCCATCTATTTCGTTTAGTGCCTTTATCAATTTTCCCCGTTCACCTTTCACTTGCTTAACAGACTCCATCATCAAGCTAACGTTGTCCAGCATTTTGGAACCCATTCTTAAGGTGAAAGCGCTTACTGGATAGGGCAAAGGCGCCTTTTCCGTCAGAATTCTTGCTAACTCAGGGTTCGCAACCGCATAACCTAGTCTAAGAGCTGCTAAACCGAATGCTTTCGAGAACGTTCTCAGAATAATCATGTTTTGGAACTTACTGATTCGTGGCACAAATGAGTATTCTGCAAATTCGCCGTAGGCTTCGTCTAATATGACTATTCCTGGGAAGGCTTTGGCTAAAGTTTCAACATCTTCCATTTTATATTGTGTTGAAGTGGGGTTGTTTGGGGAGCAAATGTATAGTAGCCTTGTCTTATCTGAAAACTTTGAGAGCAGCCCTTTTACGTCAAGTTGTAGGTTGTTTAGAAGAGGTACAGTAACGTATTCGCCCTCTTGCCTTTTAACGCAGAGTGGAGGTATAGCAAAAGTTGGAGAAAATGAAAGGGCAGCTTCGCCTTTTTCTACAGAATAGCCTTACGATTCGGTCAATTAGCTCGTCGCTGCCGTTTCCAATAACAATGTTGTCCTTTGGCGCTCCAATGTAAGTGCTAAGCTTCTCTCGTAGCTTGGCGTCTTCATCTTCAGGGTACAGTCGCAAATCAATCTCTTCAGCCAACTCCTTAATTAGTTTAGCCTGCTTAACTCTTGGCAAGAAAAGGTTCTCGTTGAAATTTAGTTTGACTACTTGCTTCGTAGTGATGCCTAGTTGCTTCGCTACCGTTTCAGGTGAAGCTCCCGCCGTATAGCAAGCTATTGCTTGAAGCTTCACAAGTTTATCGTTTAACCATTTTTTGTAGGTTGCACTCATTTTTCAAACCTTGCCTGTATAGCTTTGTAGTGATTTGGAAGATTTTCGGCTTCCGCCATAACTTTGATGCTGTCTTTTGCTCGCTCAAGACCTGTTCTTGAGCTTTCAACGATGCTTACTCGCCGCGTAAAATCCATTGCGGAAAGTCCTGAGAATGATTGTGCAAAGCCGCCTGTGGGCAATACATGATTTGTTCCGCTTCCATAATCGCTTAATGCAACGGGGCTGTATGGACCTAACAGTATTAATCCAGCCGTTAATTTCTCAGCAATCTCTTTGGGCTTTGCAGTCATGACTTCTAAGTGTTCGGGAGCAAACTGATTCACCAAACTGACAGCTTCCTCCATGGTTTTGCAGACTATTATGAAGCCGTATTTTGATAGTGCCTCACAGACTTTTTCGCCTCTCTCTGCTAAAGCGACAACTGTTGTAAGGCTCAGTTGAACTTTCAAAGCAAGCTTGTCTGAAGTTGTTATGAGTCCAGCCACGCTGTCTCCCCCGTGTTCAGCCTGCGAAACCATGTCAAAAGCGATAAGTCGTGCATCAGCCAACTCATCAGCCAAAACCAACACTTCACTTGGGCCAGCCGGCATATCAATCGCAACATCAGTCGAAACCAAAACCTTCGCCATCGTTACATATTTGCTGCCTGGACCAACAATTTTTCGTACAGGTTTTATACTTTTGGTTCCGTAAGCTAAAGCGGCTATGGCTTGTGCTCCACCAACCTTGTAAATTTCATCGACTCCGCATATGTCAGCGGCGACTAGAACAAGTGGGTTAACTTTGCCTTTTTGGTCTGATGGTGAACAAACTACAATTCTTGGGACGCCTGCGACTTTGGCTGGAATTGCAGTCATGATTAATGTGCTTGGGTAAGCGGCTTGTCCTCCGGGAACGTAGCAGCCAACGCTTTCGATTGGACGCAGAACAGTCTGAACGTATATGCCATCGCCTGAAGTATCGATTTCGGTTTGGGTTAGCTGTTGCTTTTGGAAGGTGTTGACTCGTTCTTTCATGAATTTTAGGGCTGAGACTTGTTCTAGGCTGGTTTTGGTGTAGGCTTCCTTGATTTCTTCTTTCCTGACTTTGAGGGTTCGCAGAGTTAGTTCTGCTTTGTCAAATTTTAGGGCAAACTCAACAAGTGCACCATCGCCGTTTTCTCTAACTTGTTTTATGATGGCTTTAACGCTGTTTTCAACTTCTTGAACTGCCTTTTCGTCTGCTTTCTGCCGTTTAAACCAGTCTGGCGGCAGCGCTTCTGATTTCCAGACTTTCACTTGGCTTTGCTTCTTGCACGGGTTCTCCACTCTTTTAGCAATCTCATCTAAAGCTAGCACCTGCCTTGGCTCATAAACGACTAAGCCTTGGGCGATTTTTCGGATTTTTGGTAGAAGCTCAATTAGGCAGTCTTTTTCGATAACAGTGTTTACGCTTACCCATGTGTCATCCGCTAGTGGCGATATGGTTGGGTTTTTCAAGGCGGGCAATTCAGTTAGTAGTTTCTGAAGATTTGCTTTTTTGACGTTGACAAATATGTGGATTCTCTTAGAACCATCAACGACACCTTTGAGTAGGGCTACTATGTCGTAGATTTTTTCTCGTTTCTCTGGATCTTCTAAAGCTTTCTTGTTTGCGATCAGAACAGCGGAAGATTTCATGACGGTTTCTATGATTCTTAGGTTGTTAGCTTCAATTGTTGTGCCTGTTTCTGTTACGTCCATTATGCGTCCGAGTCTTCTGGTGGCTTTGCCTCGGTTGCTCCGAAGGAAAGGAAAATTTTTGCTCTTGGGTTGTCGCCTTTTCTCCACCATGGTGTTACAAGCATTGGGTCGGCGTCGCCGAAACGTTTCTTGTATTGGGGTGTGTTTTTGAGGTATTCGGAGGCTATGTTGAGGTATTCGGTGCTGATGCGGAAGTTTTTGCCCTGAGCTCCAAATTGACTCCATAAACTCGCCCATTGTCATGTTTTCACAGGATTTTGGTACTGCTATGACAAGTTTGATTTTTCCATATTCTAGGTTCTGTAGGATTTCTACGTCTGCACGGTTTTCTTTAACCCAATCTTCTCCTGTAATGCCAATGTCCTGTAAGCCTTCACTGACAAACACTGGGATTTCTTGGGGTCTTAGAACCTTCATTTCGATTTGGGGGTCGTTTATGCTTGGGCGGTATGTTCGTTCTGTTCCGCCAATTTTGAAGCCTGATTTAGAGAAGAATTCAGCTGTGGCTTTTGCTAGGGAGCCTTTTGGGATTGCAAATTTTATTTTATCCATAATTTTTCACCTAAATTTTCAGAGAAACCACTAAGGGTTTTTTGTTTTGATAAAACGGTACTTCGGAGGTTTGCGCCTAATTTCAAATAACTAATTGATTTTTGACTTAGGCATTTTGGATTGCTTCTAATGAACGCAATCGCCTTGTATGAACGCAATCCCTCATCATATACCACTGGAAGCACCTAAATACCTGTCTTCCTAATAAATCTGTTCTCTAATATTTAACTGTCGAATGCCAAAAAGACGCTAAACTGAAGGCTGTTTAGGCTCTTTAACTTCAAAAACCAACGGTGGCACCGAATTTTTGGTTTCCAACTCAACGCTTAGTAATCCTTCCAATATACCTTTCCAGATTTCGCAGTCATTAATGAACGGATTTTTCAGAAGTAAAAACTTGTCTTTCAAATAGAAATCTCCGAATCCCTGCACTTTTAAGCGTTCGAAAACTTTTTCCCAATTTGCCTGTTCGTTTGCTTCAATTCCAGATGTTGATTGGATAGAAACTTTTAGGGCATTACCCATATTTTCACCAATCACATGCCATTTTTCTTTTGGAATCTGCTGAGTTAATATGTTAAATAATTCTACGTTCACAAGTGCTATGCGGCTTATTCCGCAGTAATATTCGCCTGGAAAATTCCAGTCGTAAACCATCATGCTTTTGTACATTTCGAGCATTTTGGAAATAAGCGGTTTAATTCCTGGTTCTTTGCCTTCTCTGATGAGTGATTCAATGAATTCTCGTTCTTTCTTTTCAAGAATTATTGTTGTTCTTTTTGCTTCTTCATTTTTCTGCGTAGGCAAATCAGGAGCTACTCGGCTTCTATTCTGCATATACGCTATTGCTGAGTTAATATTTAATATGCCTTATGTATTTTGGAAGTATATTTGAACTCAGGGTTTTCTGTCAAAAGCTGTTAAGAATAGTTAATAAAACAGGCATTGTTTATAGAGCGTTGCCGATGAAGAATCTAAAATGCTGATTGATGATGCACCCTGGGGTATCTGAGGCAAAATTAAGCTTGTATAACCTTCTTCTTAACCAGAAACAGCATGAACACTAAGCCTACAATGAACAGTAAGGCGCCGACTCCTGCTGATAACATATCCGTTTACGTTGACTTTTTCCATTGCGTATGGAACATAGGTTGGACCTACAAAAATTAAAAGCATTGATATAACTACAAATGCAACCCTTGTGAATTTTGAATATGTAACTTCAACATTCATGTTTTCTTCTGTTTCAGTCAACTGTAACCCCGCCTTAACTTACTCTTCTGATGCAATGCTTTCTCCTAAACCTTCTTTTATCTCTTTTCCCAAAGACTTCATCAAAAACTTAAAAACCAAAAATCCAGCTTCTCGGTCAGCTTTAAAACCCGTGGTGGTTCCCAGTAAGGCTACTCCTTCCAGTTTTCTTTCTTTCGCCATCGCCAAAGTAAGCCCTGTTCCCCCAACGATTCTGCCTTTGCTGTAAATAACCGCGCCTTTTTCCATAAATTCAGTCGCTAACCTCGGTGAAGTAGCTGCAACGTAAACCTGAGCCTTATCCTCAGTTATCGGTATGCCGCCCATAGTTACAATAAAGTGGCAACCTAACGAAGCAGCAAAATCAATCACTTCTTCACAAACAACGTAGTGAGCAACCACATCGTCAAATGAAGGTTGAATTTCACCTGTCATTATAACTAAATTGTTTTTCTCCATGGGAGCATAATAAAACTCGTATTTAGGCAAATGACAGATGCCCTTGCTGCTTATTCCCACGTAATCTGGAAACGAAGGAGAATACAGCTCTGCAAAAGGTTTTGCGTCAAAGAATTTTATAAGCAGATGTGCCGCAATTCTGCCGACATTTCCAAAACCTGGAAGTCCCTGAACAAAAATTGGGTTCTCAAGAGTCGGCTCTGAAAGCTTACGCAAATACGGCTTATCCATCAGTAAACATCCTTCGGCAAAGAATGTGTATGTCGCCTCTAAAATCCTTTTGCTGAAAACGAAAAAGAAACTATTAATATTTGACGAATAACCTAATAGGATGCTAAATCATCCTTTATAAAATAAATATAGCGGGGTGGGGTAGCCAGGATTAACCCGCTGGGCTCATAACGGCGACAGTTGTGCTGTGAGATACCCAGAGATCAGTAGTTCAAATCTACTCCCCGCTACCAAAGTTTTCCTTTAACTTTTCGGAATTATGCGGTAGCGGTAAGCAGATTCTTTTGTTGGGGAGCTCTAAATAGAAGTGATAAAAACTATTTTTTTCTCATTTTCTATAGTGAATGGAACCATATACTTCTATGCTCCACATTCACCTATTATTGGAGAAGAAAAGTTGTATAAGAAAACCGCATGCATGTTACTTTTATTGATTATGTTAACAAGCATGTTGACCTCAACAATAATTGGGACGTTGAAAATCGCCAATGCAGATAACCAGAGCAGCGATTGGAACGGCGACTCAAAATCATGGCCAATGTTCCGTGGAGACTTAAGCCACTCAGGCTACTCTTCTTCCACAGCTCCGTTAACAAACAAAACCCTTTGGACATACAAAACAGGTGGACCGGTGGTCTCATCTCCTGCTATCTTGGGTGACGTAGTTTACGTGGGCTCAGCAGATGGTTACATATATGCTTTGAATGCTTCCAATAGTAACAAGTTATGGAGTTACCAAATAGGAACCCCCAACGGTGTCTACTCCTCACCTGCTATTGCCAATGGTGTACTCTATTTAAGTTCGCTAAACACTTTATTTGCTTTAAATGCTTCTTCAGGAAGTCAAATATGGAATAGTACAGTAGATTATACAATAGAATATTCAGCGTCTTCTGCTGTGGTTAATGGGATAATCTACATAGGCTCAATCAGTGGCGACGGTCATGGTAATTCTTATGCTTTTAACGCAACTAACGGCGACGTACTCTGGAATTTCAGATCAGAACTGCCTATAACAACATCTCCTGCTGTTGCTAATGGGATTGTTTATGTTGGCTCAGGATATGTTCAAGAAATCAACTCAGTAAATGGAAACATATTTGCTTTGGATGCCTTGACTGGTAGCTTAATATGGAGTTTCCAAACAAATGGTCAAATAATGTCATCGCCTGCTGTTGCCGAAGGTATAGTTTATGTAAGTTCGACTGATGGATACCTGTATGCTTTAAACGCTTCAACGGGCAGTAAAGTGTGGAGTAGCCAAATCTATAGTGACGGTTCATCCCCTGCTATTGCTGGTGGAGTGCTCTTCACAGGTTCAAGGGATAACTTATATGCCTTAAACGCATCAATTGGAAGCCAAATATGGACTTACCAAACAGGAGGTCCAGTAGGATCATCACTTGGCATTGCCAACGGCAAGGTATACATAGGCTCCTATGATGGAAATGTATACGCTTTTGGGGGTTTCGGGGTATCCTTGACCTGTTCTCCCAACCTTGCTCGTGCCAATTCCTCTGTTATCTGTACCGCCACAATACATCCCTCTAACGCTACTGGCACGATAACGTGGAACACAAGCAGCAGCACAGGAATTTTCAACTCAACTCAAACAGAATTAACCTCTGGAAATTCAACAGTCTCTTACACAGACCAAAAAATCGGCGAAATAACAATTACAGCAACTTACAGTGGAGACTCAAACAATTTGCCAAGCGATTCAAGTACCACTTTAACGTTAACTCCCAACGCCAGTTTTACCTTTCTGATTTTCGCCACTTCAAACACAACGGTATATCCCTACTCGAATGTCTCGTTTAACGCTACCGTTATCGATTCAAATGGTAAAGCTTGGGATGTTACTAGCCTAACAACTTGGAGCGTAGATCCGAATAGTTACGGGTTTTTGAATTACAACAAATTCTACGCTGGTGGTGGGAGTCCCGGCAATTTCACAGTAACAGGAACATATCTGGGCTCTAACAGCTCATCTTCGTTTACAATAATTGAGCATGGAAATCCAACGTCACTATCGATAGATACACCTTACTCTATCATACTTGGTAATATGAGCCAAGCTTACACTGCTATTGCGCATGATTCTTCGGGAAATTTTTGGGATGTTTCTTCGGAGGTAAATTGGAGTATCAGCAGGGGTGCAGGCGGTTTTTGGTCTGGTAACCTATATACTTCTGCCTACACGGGAAACTGGAGAGTAACAGCGGCTTTTTCTGGTTTAGAAGCTACAGCCCCAATAACCGTAATTGATCTCAACCAGGGGCCGAAAGTCAGCATTGCTCGGTTTGGCACTAAGAGCACAAATATGGTTGTAGTCAACGGTAGTCAATTTGATGTGGATATTAGGGTTGATAACGTGTCTTGTTTATGGGCTTATGTTTTGGGTGTTAGCTGGTCTTCTAATTTGGAATTACTAGGTACTAGTGAGGGGCAGTTTCTTAGGCAGGCAGGTACCACTTTGTTCGAAAGTGGAATAATTAATAATACTTTGGACACCCTTTTAGGCGGAATAAACTGCGCAATGGCAGACTCTAATGTTGTGAATGGTTCTGGCGTGTTGGCTACACTTACTTTTCAAGCAGTAAGAACAGGTAACGCTAGCATTAATTTAGAAGCTGATTCTAAACTTCATAGTTATGATCCCAAATTTCCCTATACTGATATCAACATTCCTATGTCAACTTATGATGGTTCGGTCTTGGTTTTATCTGAGCCGAGGATAGATTTCAATCATGATTTCAGCGTTGATGGCAGCGACTTTATACATTTTGTTGACGCTTACATTCATTATTACCAAAATGGAACTCTTGAGATAGCTTGCGATCTAAATCACGACGGCAAAATTGATGGCAGTGATTTCATTATTTTTGTGAGTGATTACATTGCATTTTGGAAATCGTTTTCGGGATCTTAATTTATTATTATATCCTCTGTCTTTTTAGGCATGGCACTTCGCCATCGCATGTTTTTTGAAAGTAAGAAGTGTTTTTTCTAGTTTCTTCTTCTAAAGTTAAGAGGTAGAAGTAGGATGCGGTGTTTTTTCTTCCGTTCCTACTTCTTTCAGAGAAGAACAACACCCAGTGCTAACACCAACCGTTGATGTTCTACTTAGAATGCAGATTTAGTTACCCAATGTATATACAAATGTACTGACAAAACGTATATATTTCCACCTATCGAGAGGTAGCGTGAAAAAAATCTAAAAAAAGAAAGTTACTTGCCGTTTTAGTCATTGAAACATATTTTTCATCAATAAATTTCGCGATTTGGACTAAGGATTTGTTTGTCTGGTAGCCAAAACAAAAGCTCCGCCAACAATGCCCAGCACTGCACCGATGAAATAGCCGCCCATTCCAGCAAAGCTGACAACTGAAAATATTATGACGACTATTGCCCAGAGTGTGCTTTGATGTGTGTCAACTCTTAACATTATGGCGCCGATTAAGACAATTACTCCGCAGACTAAGCCGACGATTGAGATGCCGGCAAGAAAACTGTTCGAAGTGCCATAGCTGCCCATGAAGCCATGATACTCACCCATAGCTCCACGCATAAAGTTGCCAAAACCTCCAAAGTTGGCAGCACCAGAAAGAAACCAAACAACATTCACTAAGCTTGCAATCAAGACGATTAAGCCTCCAACCAGCGACACAATAAACGCAAACGTTAATCTTTGATCTGCAGCCATAAAATTCACCTACAAAAATCTCCTTGGGTCTGTATCGATATCTACAATTGTGGGTTTATTGGCAAACAGTGCTGTGTCGACTGCCGCCCGGAACTCGCTTGGCTCAGTAACTTTTATGCCCAAACCGCCAGAATGCTCGGCAAAATCAGCGAAATTGTAATCGTAGAGGTCAGTTTGCCAGCCTTCGTAACCCTCAACTTTTTGCTCTTGCATAATCATCCCCAACCGTTTATTGTTCATCACGAAAACTTTAACGGGCAATCGATATTTCAAGGCAGTTAAGAAATCGCCTAGAACCATCGTTAATCCGCCGTCTCCGGTTAAACAGATAATTTGTTTGTTGGGATATGCTAATGCTGCAGCCATAGCGCCTGGTAAACCAAAACCCATGGTGGCTAATGAGCCGCTCATTACTATTTTCTGGGTCTTCTTCATCATGAAGTTGCGGCCAAACCACCAGCAGTTTTCGCCTACGTCTAAAGAAATTACGGCGTCATCTGCAAATTTTTCGTTCAAAACCTTGATTATGTATGGTGGTCTGATCGGCTTCATTTTGTCGTCTGCTTCTTTTTCAAGTTGGTTTAGCCAATCCTGCTTCAACTTGGCAATCTCAGATAGATATTCTGGGTTCTGTTTTTGTTGGACCTTTTCTGTTAGCTTTGGAATCAATACTGCACTGTTGCCCAGCAAGCCGACTTCAACTGGGTATCTGCGTGCAATCATTAATGGGTTAATGTCGATCTGCACGGTTTTTTTCTGTGGAATAAGTGATAAATCTGAAAATGAGCTTCCAATAGCTATCAGCAAATCTGCTTTATGCATTAATACACTTGCTGCTGTTGAACCGACACCGCCGTGGCAACCGACATCCAAGGATTCATGTTCGTCAATTACTCCTTTTGATCTAAAAGTTGTAATTATTGGCGCGGAAAGTTTTGTTGCTAACTTTAACAGTTTCGTTCCTTGACCTCTTGCCCCAAAACCTGCAAGAATAACCGGTCTAACGGCTTGGTCAATGACTTTTGCAGCCTTTTCAATCAACCATTCTTCTTGCCCATAAGCAAGATTGGGCATTCTGCCTTCAAAAGGCAAAATATTTGCTTCATAAGAAAGCTTCTGCACGTCATTAGGAATTCCAATGTGAGCTACTCCTCGATCTAAAAGTGCATGTTTAATAGCCAAAGTAGCAAGCGACGTTGTTTGATCTTCAGACATCAAAACACTGTTAAAAACGGATAAAGGCTCAAAAAAAGCGTATTGATCAACCTCTTGCAACGAGCCTGCACCTATTAGCGGCCTAGGCACCATTCCAGTTAACGCTAAAACAGGCGAATGATCCAACTTGGCATCGTACAAGCCAGTAGCCAAATTGGTGGTTCCTGGACCAGAAATTCCAAGGCAAGCGGCAACATGTCCGGTAAGTTTTCCGTAGGCTGAAGCCATAAACGCTGCTGTTTCTTCATGCCTGACCTGCAGGTACTTGACTTTGCCGTTGCTTTTACGTATGGCATCTACAACGCCTAAAGTTGAGGTGCCTGGAATGCCGAAAACGTATTGGACTCCCCATTCGGCAATTTGGTTTATTAAAATATCTGAAACTGTATGTTCTGCTTTTTTCTCTTCAGCTTGTTCAGTTAACAAGACGAAAACTGATTTGGGTGCTCCACAAACCGGGCAAACCCATTCCTTAGGCAAATCACTAAACTTCTTGCCCTCTTTTGCTTCGTCATAGACGTAATTGCAGACTGTGCATCTGTATCTTGCCAAAATAACACCTTCAAAAACTGTTAATATTAATTAAACGATTTCCGCTTTATCTGTTTATTGGCTAACCTTTTTGTCAATTTCAGAAAGAGACTTGCGAAAAAATTCCAACAATTCATAAATTACACTAATTCCAATATTTACTTAGCAAGAGTTGAATAACATGGATACTTGGGATGTAATAATAATCGGTGCTGGCTCCGCAGGTTTATCAGCGGGAATTTACGCTGTTCGAAGCGGATTGAAAACTTTAATTTTAGATGAAAAGCTAGCAGGTGGCACCATCGCTGATGCCTCATTAGTGGTTAATTATCCTGGATTTGCAGAGATCAGCGGTGGGGAACTTGCTGAAAAAATGACTAATCACTGCAAAAAGATTGGTGCAGTCATTCATGATATTGAGCCTGTAACGGAATTGGAGCTTATGGGCGAAAAGAAAATTGTGAAAACTTCAAACGCAACCTACGAGACAAAAGCAGTGATTTTTTCAACTGGTTCACATTACAAGGAAGTTGGAGCCAAAGGCGAAAAAGAATTTCGCGGCAGAGGGGTCAGCTACTGTGGAGTGTGTGATGGACCTTTTTTCAAGGGCAAACGTGTCATTGTCGTTGGTGGAGGAAATACAGCTTGCACAACTACGATTTACCTTTCTGGTCTAGCTTCAGAAGTTATCGTAATTCATCGAAAACAAGCGTTCAGAGCAGAAGAATCGTTAATCTCAGATATTTCAGCAAAAAACAACGTTAAAATCATGTGGAACACAGAAATTCAAGAAATCAAAGGAGACAAACAAGTCAAAACAGTCACTTTAATTGATAACATGACAAACAAAACAACCGAACTATTGGTTGACGCGGTTTTCGTTCAAGTCGGCGAAGCACCAAACAGCCAACTTGCCAAAGCTGCCGGAGTAGAAACCGACGAACATGGATACATAAAAGTTGACGTGAACCAACAGACAAATCTTTTAGGTGTGTTTGCTGCGGGCGACGTCACTAATCAGCCGATTAAGCAGGTTGGAACGGCGGTTGGAGAAGGCATCACTGCGGCACTTGAAGCCTACAGTTACATTAAACGACCTTATTACAGAAAATAGAGAGAAACGATTATATCATTCTAAACCGTTTTTCATGTTTTCAATAGGCTTTAAGCTAGCATATTTGCTGTCAGTTTAAAGTAGCAGCGGTGTATGAAAAGAGGTTTCAGAATGAGTGAAAAATGTCTCGCTGTAGTAGAAATCGACCAAGACTTATGCAGTCGATGTTATGTATGCAAATCAATTTGTCCATACGAAGCAATAAAAGCTGATTCAACCGGAAAAGTTGAAGTGAACAGTCAAGACTGCCAAGTCTGCGGGATATGCTACAGTGCTTGCCCAAGTTCAGCCATAAAAATGCAATATTACACTTACGATAACCTCTCAAACTATGTTAAAGAGGCACTTGCAAAAACCAAGAATGTGGAAACGCTTGTTTTAATGTGCCGAGGAAACTCACCTAACACAGGCGAAGTTCAAGACATTCTTAAAGAACAGGGATTAAAAGTTGGTAACTATATTGCCTTGCGGTTGCCATGTGCAGGCAGAGTCCCAACTGACTTTGTTTTTGAAGCACTCAATTCAGGAATAAAAAACATTGTTTCAGTTCAATGTGAAGACCCATTCTGCCGATACAAAGAAGGCACAAAAATAAACACGCGAAGACTCGTTTTAGCCAGAAATGTACTCGAACAATTGGGTTATGATGAGAATGCGGTTAGAGTTGTAAAGTTTTCTCGCAAAGCAATCTACGACGTTGCAGGCATGCGTAGGATGTGACAAATGCATCTTCATCTGTCCATACAAAGCAATCACGTTTGAATCGTTTGCTACTCCAAAAATAGACGAGGAGAAATGTGTTGGCTGCGGCGCTTGTCAACTGGTTTGTCCACATCACGCTATCCAAGTGAAAGGCTTCGAATTCGAAAATGTTGTAAACCGCTATGCCGATTCAATCGCAAAATTGAAAGCCCAAGGCAAGGGTCCAGCAGTTCTGGCATTTGTATGTCAATGGTCAAACTTTTCAGCCTTAGATAATCCAAACAGCGTCCTTGCAGGCAAAAACGTATTGACTCTCGAAGTTCCATGCTTCAAATCCTTAGACCCCGTTCACGTTGTCAACGCGTTAAACTGCGGTTTCGACGGTGTCATGGCAGTGGTTTGCTCATCGCAGGACTGCAAGCTTCAGGAAGGCAGAGCTACTGCAGAACGCAACTTGGGCGTCATGCTAAATGTTCTCAAAAAGAAGGGTCTGCTTGACCGATTCGAACTGTACGAGGAGTCACCAAGATGTGCCGGCGACTTCAACGAGAAACTGGATGCTTTCTACAAAAAAATTTCAGCTTTACCAAAAAAAGAAGTAGCTGTGGAGGCGACTGCAAAACGTACAAAATAGTATCCAAAAAAGAGCTTGTTCCAAAAATAAAATTGTTCGAAGTTGAAGCTCCAGACATTGCAGCTAAATCACAAGCTGGACAATTCCTAATAGTCATAAACGGCAAAGAAGGCGAACGAATTCCCTTAACAATCTGCGGATACGACACCGCCAAAGGAACAGTGTCGTTTGCTTTCCATGAAGTCGGCAAAACCACAAAATCACTTGGCTTACTAAACGAAGGCGAATGCATCGACAATGTTACTGGTCCACTTGGCAATCCTTCTGAAGTAAAGAACTTCGGCAAAGTTCTCTGCGTCGGCGGAAGCGTAATGATTGCACCACTACTGCTTCAAGCTAAAGCCATGAAAGAAGCAGGAAACAAAGTCACCACAATTCTTGGAGCACGAACAAAAGAATTCATAATGATGGAAAACGAAGCTAAAGCTCTAAGCGACAAAGTTTACGTTGCAACAGACGACGGTTCACAAGGCTTCCAAGGCTTAGATTTCCTCAAAGACTTACTTAAAAACGAAAAGTTTGACCGCTGCATAGTAATGGGACCAGTAATTTTGATGAAAGATATTAGTGAAATCACCAAGCCCTACTGCATTCCAACAATTGTTACAACAACACCGATAATGATTGACGGCATGGGCATGTGCGGAGTTTGCCGAGTTACAGTTGACGGAAAAATGATGTTTGGCTGTGTGGATGGACCAGAATTTGACGGTCACAAAGTTGATTTTGACGGATTAATTTTACGTCAACGCACAATGTTGCCAGAGGAAAGGTTAAGTTCAGTATTGTGGGAAATGCGTGGAGGTTGTAAATGTGGCAGAAGCAAAGCCTAAGCCTAAATTAAATAAGAAAGCCGTTGAAATGGGTAAACAAGAGCCTAAAGATCGGGTTAAAAACTTTAGCGAAGTTGCTTTAGGATATAATGAGGCAGAAGCGCAAGAAGAGGCCAGTCGATGTTTGCAGTGTCCAAATCCTCAATGTAAAACTGGATGTCCAGTTGAAGTGCCTATTCCACAGTTTATCAAATGCATCCGAGAAAAGAAATATGCTGAAGGCATCGCCACCATTAAAGCCAAAAATGCGTTGCCGGCGGTTTGTGGACGTGTTTGTCCTCAGGAAGTGCAGTGTCAAAGTAAATGTGTTATCGGCAAAATGGGTGAGCCACTCAGCATCGGACGGTTAGAACGGTTTCTTGCAGATTGGGAACGTGACAACGGTTATGCTCTTCCTCCTAAGGCTCCGGCAACAGGCAAAAAAGTAGCAGTAGTCGGAGCTGGGCCAGCTGGATTAACAGTTGCAGCGGACCTTGTTAAGCTTGGTCACGAAATAACAATGTTTGAAGCCCTGCATGTTGGCGGCGGAGTACTCTCTTATGGTATTCCAGAATTTCGTTTGCCAAAAGCCATCGTGCAAAATGAAGTATCTTATATCCAAAAATTGGGTGTTGACCTACGTCTTGGCAACTTGGTCGGACGTATTCACACTATTCCCGAGCTTATGAAAAATGGATATGATGCAGTATTCATTGGTAGCGGTGCAGGTTTACCCCAGTTCACCGGTTGCCCAGGAGAAAACCTTGGCGGAGTCTACTCAGCAAACGAATTCCTCATCCGCGTTAACCTCATGAAAGCATTCCAGTTCCCAGAATATGACACTCCAATACGTATTGGCAAAAAAGTAGTTGTCATTGGCGGCGGAAACGTAGCCATGGACTGCGCAAGAAGCAGCATGCGGCTTGGCTCAGAAGTATGCTTACTCTACCGGCGATCACGTGCAGAATTACCTGCACGACATGAAGAAGTTGAAAACGCAGAAGAAGAGGGCTTGGTCTGCAAGTTTCTTGGTGCACCAATTGAGTTTTACGGTGATGAAAGCGGCTGGCTTAAAAGCATGAAATGCATCGCAATGGAACTCACTGAGCCTGATGCAAAAGGCAGAAGAGGCGTAAAAGAAGTTCCAGGTTCAGAATTCACTATGGATGTTGACACAGTAATCATTGCTATCGGCCAAACTCCAAACCCCATCATACAGCGAACCACAGACGGCTTACAAAGCGACCCAAGACACGGAACCATATGCGTTAACGAAGTTGGCAAAACCAGCCTTGACGGAGTTTACGCAGGCGGAGACGTGGCAACAGGAGCAGCAACCGTCATAAGCGCAATGGGAGCAGGCAAACGCGCAGCAAAAGCAATGCACGAATACCTAACAAACAAGAAATAAACACAAGTCATCTTTTGACTTAACCTTCTTTATCTTATTATGTCTTTAACTAAGAACTGCGATTTGTTTTGTTTGTGCAAATTTTTTCTTTGTGTTTTAAGTTGCTTTTTTGATTTGAAGCTTGAATTGTTTGCAGGTTAAGTCACCAAAAGTCATACGAAGTCATCACAAGTCACTAAAAGTCACCTAAAGTCACCTAAAGTCACAGAAAGTCACTAAAAGTCATCTCAAAAGTTCAAACGTCAAATAATGGCAAAAGAAGAGGACGTATTTTGTTTTTTCGCAGATTCCACTCATAATGCCAAAACAACTGCAGGTTTGCCGAAATTTTGTTCAAGTTGTTTTGGGCTTCTTTTTTGATTCAGGTCTTTTTTTGTTTGCAGGTTGCGTCTAAATTTGTCCCAATTCGTCCCTTTTTGTCTGGATCCGTCTTGTTCCGTCTCAAAAAGTCCCATTTCGTCCCAAAAGGTCTGAAAAAGTCCAAAAAGCTCCAGAAAAAAATGACTACCACAACAAAAAAGGCAAAATCGCCGAAGCATTTTTTTGAAGCATCAACCGTAACCGTTTTATTGCAAAGAAGCAGTTCTTTCACGGTAACAGCAACATGTGCCTTCGTAGCCTAGCCCGGTGGGGCGTTACCTTGGTAAGGTAATGGTCGCGGGTCCAAATCCCGCCGAAGGCTCCACTCCTACTTTTCCATTAATTCAAGAAATTCTTCTTTGGTCAAACCTGCTTGCTGAATAATGGCGAGAAGTGTGCCTTTCTTTATAGGGTCATGACGGGAAACCGTTAGCTTGTGTTTGCCATCAGTTAAAAATATGTGGCTGCCTTTCTGGCTCACTGCTTTGAATCCAGCTGTTGTTAGAACTTTAATAACTTTCCGCCAAGAAACGGAGGGTAGCTTTTCAGACAGTTATCTCCACCAGTTCTCTTTTCCGCTTAAGCTGGTCAAGTTCTTCGGGAAAGCTTCCAAGTAGCCTTCGATAGCTTCTTTTATGTTGGAAAGAGTTTCCTTACGATTTTCGCCTTGACTTATTACTCCTGGAAGTTCGACACATTGAGCAGAATATCCGCCTTCGGATTCTTCCCTAAGGATTACTGTAAACTTTCTACCCTTAATTTCAACCATAAATTCCCCTCTCGCATTAAAAGAGATATCCTAAATCATATAAACTTTAACGATGAAAGGATATTTAATCAAACCTGAAAATAATCTCTTATATCTTAGTAAGGTAATGGTTGGGGGTCGAAATCCCACCGAACGCTCCACTTTCGCTTTTGTCAAAGGGTATATTTTTCTTAGGGGTATTTTGTCCGTTGACCAACATTTTCCCCATCTATTCATAACTGTTAGAATTTGTTATTTTAGAGGTAATTTTTTGGTGGTTAATTGTAAATCTGTTCAACACTTACGTGTAATATGTATTAATACACAATATACTTAAGGCTCATCCTTAGCCTAAATTAAACGGGACAAATTGAAACGTATGCGAATCAAAGCATAAGGTGAGAAATATTGCTGAAAAAAATTGCACAGTTTATATTAATTTTAGCTTTTGTGTCATCCGCGTTTATTATAATTAACGAAAACACTTCTCTTGCAGCACCAACTGATCCAGCAAGTCTCAAAATTTTTATAGGTCCGACTAGTGTTTTTGGCAGACAACAATACATACAACTGCATTTTCGTGCAATTACAAGACTCTACTGGAAAACCTGCAAGGGCAATGCAAGACACAACTATAAGCCTCTCATCCTCCCTCACAAACATAGGAACCGTAAATCCGTCAATAATCATACCTAAAGGAGCAACATATGCCTCAGCAAGTTTCTCCTCAACATTTTCTCCAGGAACAACCGCGATTTCTGCTTCAGCAACAGGCTACGCAACCGTACAAGCTTCAATCACCACCATTGGACCAATCCCCAACGCGGTAGCAATTTATGGATTTCCATCAACTCTACCAGCCGACGGCAATACGTATAACGCCATAATGGTTCAACTTCAAGATTCAAACGGTTCTCCAGCAAAAGCGCCCAAAGGAGGCGTGCCGGTAACATTATCATGTTCAGATGGCAAGGTTGGAAACGTCACTCAAAATGTCATAATTCCCGAAGGAAAAACTTTTGCTACCGCTAACTTCACGACAAGGCAAAATAATACAAACTTTCAATCAGCTATTATTACAACTGTAGCCCAAGGATATACATCGCAACAGCTTACAATCACTACAACACCAGTGGCTTCAAATCCATCTCTGGTCAAAATATTTGTCGGACCCTCTGCAAGTTCCTGCAGACGATAACTCGTGCCCACAAATTGCTATCGAACTGCAGAATGGGAACAGGCTTGACATCAACAATTCCGTCAGACACAATTGTCTCCATGGCGTCATCTGACCCGACTGTTGGTCAAATAGACTCACAAATAACCATCCCTGCAAATCAAACCTACGCACTAGCAACTTTGAATACAACATACAAGCCGGGCACCACAACAATAACAGCTGTAGCTACAAACCTGTCGAGGAGGCCAACAAGCAATAACAACAACTGGTTTTACTCCCGTCCAAGTTAGCAGTTTACTGTTCGCCATCACTTCTTCCATCGGACAAAGGTACTTACCAATCAGTACAAGTACAACTTCAAGATTCACAGGGGAGACCGGCAAAAGACCCGCAAGCAGACGTAAATATAAATCTATTTTCATCACAGCCAACAGTGGGCACCGTTGGCTCAACACTAACAATTCCCTTCGGTCAAACACAAGCGACCGGAACCATCACCGTAACTAATACAGCAGGAGCAACAACAATCACGGCTCAAGCTTCAAGCTATACAACTGGTCAAGGCACAGTAACAACTTACACAATTGATTTCTTACCCATACAAGTCTCGGCAACAGCATCCCAATCAACCATCAACAACGGACAAAAAACAGATGTCATAGTTTACATAACTGCAGACGGCACCGCTGTAACAGGAGCCACGGTGCAATTCACATCAGACAACGGTGGAACATTTACATCGACAACAGATCATAGGAAACGGATCCTACAAACGAACTTTACAGCACCAAGCTTCACAAAAGCAACAACCTGCACAATTACAGCCAGCGCCACAAAAACTGGGTACGTGACCTCCCAAGCCACTACACAAGTAACCGTCCAGCCCCCTCCAACTGCAACTCCGTCACCATCTACCCAACGCCAACCAACAACCAAAGTTCAGAACGAAACATCTGGTCTGACAACAGCGCAGGAACAATTCAATTACGCATCGAAGACTATAACAGCAATCCCTTAAGCGATGCAACTGTTTCTTCAACAACCCAACCGACAGGAACAGAAATACTCTCAGACATTACGAACTCGACAGGTTACGTTACATTCACAAATGTTACTGTTGGACAATATTCTTTCAGTATAGTGAAAGATGGGTATGAGCAGATGAACAAGGCAATCAACTTTACTGGTCTGCCAGTTAACATGACGTTGAGTCTTTCAAACAAAAGTGTGGTGTCCGCCAATAGCAACTCTTTGTTATTGCCTATCGTTGCAGTTGTAATAGTTGTTGTTATCGTGTTTGTGATCGTAGTGCTCCTAATAAAGCGTCGACACTCCAGTTCCAATCAACTTCCCGACCAACCTTCTTTTAGATTATCTCAATTCAAAGAAAGTTAGGCAGCGTGGTAGCCATCTTGGAAGGTAAAGGGTTGTTGGTTCAAATCCCGCCGACGGCTCCACTTTCGACTTTTTGCTATAGAATTGATTAGCGCGCCGTGAAATTTCACCTAAACTCTATCGATAAAAACTTTACAGTTCCTCAATAACGCCTTTTGTCCAAGATTGTGCAATCAAAGCGTGTCCAAAGAGAGTTGGATGGACTCCATCAAGCGCCCAAAATGAGGGTGCCCGCTTGACACAGGCTTTCATGAAAATGTCATTTAATGGAATTAACTTGGTTTCAAATTCTTGGGCTAGTTCTCTAACTATTTCTATTTTTTTGTTCAACTCTTCAGTCGCTTCTAGAAAGTCCTGGTGGGAATGAACCAGAAATGGCTCTAGCAGTACGATTTGGCATTTTAGCTGCCGGGTTTGTTCTAGAATGGTCTTGTAATCCGTTTGGAAGCTTTCTGAGGGAGTTGGGCCTTTCCAAAAAGGTAAACCGAGATCGTTTACACCTATCAGTATTGAGACCAAATTTGGTTTAAGATCTAAACAGTCTTTTTTCCAACGACCTCTTAAGTCGCTAACTCGATTTCCACCAATTCCACGATTGATGAATTTGAGATAATATTCAGGATGTAATGCAGACAGCCATGCCGCTGTCATCATGACGTATCCGTCCCCGAGTGATTCGTTGTGTTTGCTTTTTCTTCCTGAATCTGTAATGCTGTCGCCCTGAAACAAAATTGTCGAATTATCCGTTAAGTTAAATTTCTTAGACAACGAAAGTGCCTCACCATTACTTGTTTATTTTTTTCTCCGAATTTTTTAATGAGCTTCTTAGATTACTACTTGAGATAGACTCTTATTGACTATTCTCTTTTGAAAAGGTCACTAGATTCTAAAGTCTGCTACCAAATCACCTTTTTGATTTGTTAAAGAATCACCGATTCCACTTTCGTTTTTGAAAAATCAACTTGATTTAGGAGTTGTAAGTTTACTTTACTGATACTAAAATCCGCAACACCGTTAATGTTTTCCGTAACGTTTAATCTCGTAGGATAATGAGGTTGCCACTGCTATCAACATTATTGTAATTACCAAGGTTGGTGGGAATTCGGGCACGGTAGGGGTAGACGAAGGCGATGGAGAAACATTAGCTGATGTCGTCGGTGTTGCTGTCGATGATGAAGTTGAGGAAGATGATGAATGTTGAACAGGCGTTAATGTGGGACTTGGAGTAGGGGTTGGAGTTGGTTGAGGTGTTGGCGTGGGAGTAAGCGCCATTGACGCCGTAATTATGCCTGGTCCATTTACATTTGCCGTTGTGGAGTAGGAATTACCGTTGGCAAAGGTAATTGAGCCACTGTTAGCTGTCCATTGCAAAAACGAGTAACCTGAATTTGGCGAGGTGCTTATTAAAAGTGGACCCGCAGTTACCCATAAATTGCCGCCTGTCGGAGTAGTTGACCCACAACCTGAAGGGTTTACTTCGAGCGTTAATTGATATTGTGTCATCCAAGTAGCTATCGCAATCTTAGGTGAATTCATGCTTATGAGGTTTGAAGATATGTCTGAGCCTGAAGCATCGCCTGTCCAACCCGAAAAGACGTATTGGGTGCCTGAATTACCACTTACTATATTAGTTAATAGTGCAGCTTGAGCATTACTTCCGCTGTTGTACCATCCAGAACCCGATGACAACCCATAAGGCGAATTTACAGTCAAATAGTACTGTTTGTTCCAGTTTGCCGCAGCAGTAACTGTCCCATTCATAATTATGGTGTTGCTTTGTTGGTAGTTAATTCCGCCTGTGCTCCACGAATCAAATACATATTGAGTTCCTGCTCCACCTGTTGCCGTTCCAGAGGCTAAGCCAGCATAAGCTGTACTTTCAGCGTTATACCATCCTGAACCTGAAGTTGCTATATTCGATTGTGCAGAAGTCACTAACAAATAGTACTGATGGAAATAAAGCAAATTTGGAGTAATAACTGATTGTGTTATGGTGCCAGAAGTTGAGGGATCCGCGGTCTGAATCCACTGCTCAGTTCCTGATGGAGCTATAACAATATCAGAGATTGACCATTGCGTATTTTCATCTAACCAAATTACCAGAAGTGTGTTAGTAAGAGACATTTGGCAAGATGAACCAAATTGTGTTCCTGATAGCAAAGGTGGAGACGAGGGTGTTGAATTATCGGGGGTCGCGTAGCTCGTAGTGAATTGATATTGATGGTAATAGGTTAAGAGACTGGGAATTTGGTTTGCTTGTGAAACGTTCCAAGTAGATATTGGAGTACCCCATTGGTCTTGAGAAGTTCCTAAAATACTATTGGTAATAGACACAGTTGTTCCTCGTAACGCCATTATTGTTTGAGAATTTCCCGATAAGGTGGTAGCATTAATTGAGGTGTTCAATTGTGAAGAGGGTGTGGCAGGAGCTGTATTGTAAGTTAATATTGGGGGCGCTGGGTTTCCGCTGCCTGATATTGTGTAGGCTACCTGCTGGCTGAGGGTGTCATAATAGTAAAGAGTGGCATTCGATCCGGCAGGAATAAGTGCATCCCAATAACCCAAAGGTCCAAATGAATCCAAGGTCCATTCTTCAGTTGCATTCGATCCTGAAGAAATCCCAGATACATCAACCGAAGTACTACTATCAATAATTAATACAAGGGAATTATTTTGGGCACTGGTAAATTGTTGTTGCCCGTTTAACGTGTACGAGACGGTAAAGTAATTGGTGCCGGAAACAGCAGTTGATGCCCCTGCAGGCACCAATGTCACAGAGGTTGTTTGGAGAGAGATGGTTTGCCCGCCAGTTACTGTGGCGTTTGCCTGACAGTAAAGTACTCCGTTTTGGTATAATTGCAGGTTATACCTACCTGGAACAATAGTGATTGCTACTTCTCCATTAATGAATGGAATTTGCCATGGAACGGCGTTTGAATAAGTGGCATTGGTCACGTACAAAGTGCCGGATATTAAAATCGATTTAATGTCAATAATGCCCATAGTTGATTGATCGTAAAGTTTGTTTAGTGAACCCGACCCGTTCTGAATCATCGCAAAGATGCTACCGGTGCTAGAATAATAGTATAATTGAGAGAGTGTGTTGCTGATTCCTTCAGCTGTGTCGCTACCAAAATTATAGGCATTTCTTAACAATTGATAATTCTGGCCATTCCAATATTCCAACTGTAATCGCACGTTTGACTGAAGTAATTGGGTATTGGCACCGTCTCCCGGTCCTCCTATTATCAACTCAGAATCATAGAACAAATAGCCAGTAGGATTATAATTGTAACCGTTAACTACAAAACCGCTAAACGTCGTAATTGGATAATTTGTTATGAATGCCACCGTATCATAGGTTTCCAATCCATAACCATCATTATAAGAGAAACTCACGGTTGGTTGTCCTCCAAAATTAATCCCGCAAGTAACATTTAGAATAATAGTGGCTGGATACTGAAGAACAGCCGAACTTCCTGGCAATGACGAACTTGCTTCAACGGCGTAATATTGAGATTTCCAAACTTGACCATTTCCAACTATGCCAGAATTGCTCATTCCAGCTGAACGTGCAGAAGTATTCCAAATGTTATTTTCAAAATAGTCAATAGTATTTGTTGATGTATCTATGCATACAACATTTTGAACCCAGTAAACGTATTGTTTTCCATTGCTAGTAAACGCAAGATTAACGTTTAATTGAATTCCCATAGAAGAATCATTTGATGAAGTTTTGGTTGCAAGAGAATTGATAGATATAATTCCGGTAAAGCTACTGGTATTATATTGATAAGCACCATTTTGCCCGACACCATAGTCTGCTATTCCCATTGGTGCTGGCTCACCAGTATAAGTAGAATAAACGTTGACTTGCTGCCCATTTGGTCCCATTGAAAGGGTATTTGAATTAATTGGAGGAGGACGAGGAATTGTTGGAGCTGGCACCTTTGAATTATTTGATGATTCCCTATTGTCCCTCGAGTAAGCGAATGTTGTACAAAGCATGGGCGAAGCTATGGTTGCAAAAAGGAGTAAAAAAAAGCAAACATAGATTAATCCACTGCTTAATTGCTTCACTTTCTCTCGCTTCCTTTTCGGGGTTCACCTAATTTGCTTAATACCTATTTACTAACTTGTTACCCATTTGCTATTAATTAAATAGACAGCAAAATATCCAAACATATATTAGAAAAAATCTTTTACAAAAATATCATTTACTTTAAGGGTAGCTTAAATATACTTAAGCCCAAAAGAGGAAAACTTTTCTGTTTTTAGTTTACATAAGTCTAATAATATCAATTGTTTGTGTTTGACCTATTTTCTTATTCGATCGCAGAAGACATATTGAAAGGTTCACAAGGTCCGAATTCGCTTTTGCCGACGTTTATTCTACATTCAAGTATGCCTGGCTAAGCTTTTTCAAAATATTAAATTCAAAAAAAAGTCAACAAGTATTTTGGAAAAAGCTTCTTATGCAATTACTGCAACTGTTTGCTTGATGGGAGGGGAAACGGGTTTAACTTCTCGTTTGCAAAACGCGAGATTGCTATTTTAGCGATTGTGCTTTTCGTTTCCTTTCTTAGTCAGGGTTCTTTTGTTTCCTCTGAAAGGGTACCCGATTGACACAGGAGATTTTGCTTCTGGTTTAACACTGCCGACTCACACATGGGATAAGACCGTTTTATAACTTGGCTGGATTTCGCTGATTATCCACCCTTTAACGTTTACATTTTTTGGTTTTTTGGCTCTTTAGCAAAGGCAACATCAATAAACATTTTGACCATGATAAAGTTGGTTCCTAACCTTTTTGATTTAGCCACTGCAGCGTTGATTTACTTTTTTGTTAGAAAACAATCAAGCTTTCAAACTTGCGCTTATGGCATACTATGCTTTACGCTTTTAATCCAGCCGTAATCTATAACGCGGCTGTATGGGGTCAATTTGATGCCGTTTACACTTTCTTTCTTGTTTTGTCACTTGTGCTTGCGCTTAAATCTAAACCTGAACTTTCCGCAGTAGCCTTCGCTTTAGGACTTCTAACAAAGCCTCAGGGAATAGCCCTGTTGCCGCTGATTGCTTTCTTGATTTACAAGAAAGGCGGCTTGAAAAAGCTGCTATTTTCTGTGGCTTGCATTTGCCGCAACGGTTTTCTTGGTTATTCTTCCGTTTGAATGGAGTAATCCAGTGACTTTCTTGACTAAAATTTACTTTGGAGCATATGGCGGATACGCTGTAACTTCGGCAAACGCTTTCAACCTTTGGGGGTTGTATGGTTTATGGGTACCTGATGGAGGTCTCAACATCGTGGGATGGGCATTATTTGGCGCTTTTGCCGTTTTCGTTTTGTACTTTTTGAATAAGCGTTTTAAGGTTTCAGGCGATTTCTTTGCTGTTTTCTCTGCGTTCATGCTTCTCTTTGCGTTCTTTATGCTTGCCAACAAGGATTCATGAACGATACCTGTTTCCAGCCATAAGCGTTTTAGCATTAATGTTTCCATTAATCAAAAAAGCTCGTCCATTGTACGTGGTTTTGACGGCGACCTTGTTTATCAATGAAGCGTATGTTCTTTACTGGCTTAACAAGTCTTACCCTAATGCTGCACCCAATTTAACTGGCGACCCAATTGTTGTGGCGGTAAGCGCTATTAATTTATTAATGCTCGCATATGCTTCAATAATAATGTGGGACAAACGCACATGGCTCAAAAGTGAACCTGTAAACGCCAAGTCAAACTGGAGATGGAGAGGAGCCGGCATGAACCTAAACCTTGACATAAAATTAACCAAGAAAGACATCATAACTATTGTTTTGCTTTCAATAGTTTTCTTCTCCATCGCGGTTGCGAATCTTGGTTTAACGCAATCGCCAACAACGACGGCTCAACTTACAGATGGACAAAGTTTCTACCTTAAACTGAGCAACCAAACCAACTGTTAAATCTGTAATTTTGCTGCTAAAGCAGGGTTCAATAAACGTTACATATTTCTTCAGGTTCACCTGGCAATTGGTGCATCAACTATCCACGATGCTTGGCCTTATTCTGATTCGCAATATTCAGAGGATTATTACAAGTGGCATGAAGTTAGCATTGGGCAAACTACACAATATTTGGAATTTAATTTTAGCCAAGCAGGCGGCTACAACACAATAATCGCGGAAATAGCGAGTTATAGATCAAAATAACCATCAGGTAACAATACAATCAATAAATGATCTCGGCAGCGGAAACCCCAACCTGCATAACCTTATTGATGAACAAAACATGATTCAGTATCCCATCAGACTACATGCAGAACACGTATTTTGACGAAATCTACTTTGTCAGAACCGCAGAGCAGTATTTGCATTCGCAGTTACCGTATGAGTGGACTCATCCACCGCTTGGAAAACTGATTCAAGCTTCAAGCCTCTTAATTTTCGGTTTTAACCCATTCGGATGGCGAATAATGGGTGTCATCTTTGCCACGTTGATGATTCCGCTCATTTACCTATTTGGCAAAAAGATGTTTGGCACATGGATTGGCGGCTTCACAGCAGCGTTTCTGTTAACGTTTGACTTTATGCATTTTACTATGGGCCGGATGGGCACAGCTGATACTTACGTAGTGTTCTTTTCACTGGCTTCACAACTGTTCTTTTTCATTTACGTGAAAAATGTTCGTTGACAAAGGATGGAAAACCAGCATTATACCGCTTGTTTTTGGCGTTTTTCTTTTTCGCTTTAGGCTTCTCAAGCAAGTGGCTGGTTCTTTATGGTTTCGCAGGAGAGCTGGCTCTTCTATTAGCAATGCGGCTTTACGAAGTTAAAAACTTAAAAAGCAATTTATCTGGAAAATTCTATGCTCTTCTTGATCATCCATACTCCGTAATTGTCGCTTTCATATTATTTGCCATAGGAATTTACTTTTTAACTTACATTCCAGATATGCTTATAGGCAGATCATTTTTCGGTGTCATTGGGTTGCAAGGACAAATGTTCAATTATCATTTTTACCTAACTGCTACGCATCCTTTCTCTTCGCCATGGTATAGTTGGCCTTTAATGTTTGATCCTTTAAAGAATTCAGTGCATGTTCCAGTTTGGCTTGAATCAGCATCATTATCTAATGGTCTCAAATCAACCATTGTTGTACTGGGTAACCCTGCCGTTTGGTGGATAGGGTTTGCCGCTATTATAGGGTTAACAGTTTTCTATGTTCCAAAAATTTTCAGAAAAGGATTTAGCTTGAAAAATTACTTGGCCAGCCGATCTTTATTCTACTGGTTTTCTTTTTCCAATGGTTACCCTACGTGCTCATTACAAGAGTAGTATTCATCTATCATTTCTATTCTAACGTGCCAATTCTCTGCTTGGGCACGGCATTTGTAGTAAGCAAATACTGGAGTAGCAGATGGGTGAAAATCGCAGCAATAGCTTACTTTGCGTTGACAATTGCTTTATTCGTTCTTTTCTACCCTGTTATTTCAGGTGTTCCCGCCTCAACTACAACCATCGATAGCTTGAAGTGGTTCGGAAGCTGGGTGTTCTAAAGTGGACAAGCAAAAGGCTTCCGAAGATAAAGTAATGGTTTCTGTTGTTCTTCCAGCATATAATGAAGCCGATAAATTGGAAACCGCTGTGACGAAAATAAGTCAAGCCCTAAAAGAAGTATGGATACTCCTATGAAATTATTATTGCAGAAGACGGCAGCACAGACGGCACCGCTGAACGCGCTGAAGAGCTAGCACAAAAACTCTCGTATGTTAAACATATTCACCGCGAAAAACGTCAAGGCAGAGGAACGGCGCTTAACAACGCGTTTAAACAATGCCGCGGCGAAGTTTTTGTTTACATGGATTTAGATTTGTCAACAGACCTCAAATATCTTAAGCCCCTTGTTGAAGCAATCACCGTTGAAGGCTACGATTTTTCAACTGGTTCAAGAATGTTGCCTGAAAGCAAAGTTGAACGCTCATTAAGCAGAAGCATAAGCTCCAAAACTTACAATTTTCTTGTCCGCCACATGCTCGGCTCCAAACTTAGGGATCACCAATGCGGGTTCAAAGCTTTCAAACGAGAGCCAGTTTTGACGTTACTTGACGAGGTAGAAGCGACTCATTGGTTTTGGGATACAGAAATAATGGTTAGAGCAAACCGTCGAGGCTATAAAATAAAAGAGATTCCAGTGGAATGGAAAACTGGCAAGGATACAAAAGTTAATCTTTTGAAAGATTCATGGAATATGTTCAAGCAAATAATGAAGCTCTGGTGGAAACTAAAAGTAAAACATAGCGACTAACTGTATCGTTTGGCTAAAAGAATAATTAAGGCTCTAGTTACCAAAGCTAATCCTCCGATCAGAATTATTCCAGACCAAAACACAAACCATTCAGTTTGTAATGTAATATTGACCAAGTAAGTCAACTATCAGAAAGCTTGTTCCAAGCCAGAAAACGAGGTTTTGAATAGTTTCAGCTTTCCTGTGCAATGGGCGAGTGAAGCAGAATTCTAACCATTAAAGTTACAATTTCTAAAATGCCTACACTTATTGTAAATTGAAAAGCAATATCGTAAAGCTGTATGTGAGCGGCTGGAATTGAAGGCGCAGGCAAAGCGATATTGGTTCCTGGAACTTGAGCAAGAGTTAATGAAGAAAAAAAGTTAACGATTCTACCCGAAATGCCAGTATTAAGGACAAAAACTAAAGCAAGGATGATAAATATGGCGCCCACATAAACGTAAGTTACCAAACTTTCTTTTCTTTTATCGGTTAACCCGTGGGTACTTGAATCCTTAATCAAGTCTCTCTCCCTCGTTCGTGTATGGACTGTATCCACATATATCTTTCTCTCTGATCGAGAAAGCGCCATATTTTAAATACTCAGAGATCTAATCCATAGGAAAAGGAGACTAGCATAATGTCTTATTGTCCGAAATGCGGCAACAAAGTGGAAGAAACAATGGTTTTTTGTCCACACTGTGGAACATCGTTGAAGGGTGCCGCAACACCTAGCCAAGCGCCAGTCTGCTCAACCGAACCAAAATGAGAAACAAGAGAAAAATCAAAATCCTGAAAAAGTCGAAAAGCATGAAAAAAGTGAATATGGCTTTGTCGGCTACCTAGTCGGCGGTTCAATACTTATCACTATAGCCGTATTTGCTTTACTTGATTTAACACACCCTTCAAATTCGTCTCAGGACTTAGCAGCTATGCTTCTTATAATCGGAGTCATCATCATAATTGCCGCAATCTACGTGGCAATCACAATACGGAAACGGTTTCCAGCAACTAAGTCAAATTAGCCGTCCCAAGAACATTCGGTAAAGCCTGTGCTCCAAAAGAGTTAATGCATTGTTGCGTCCAAACACGCGATAATAGTTTTTGCCAGCTGCTTCCACTAAATCGCCGATGTCATATCTGGGAAACATGCAGGAAGAAATTAAGAGTCGCCCCCATTCGCCACGTTTAAGTTCATGCAGCATTTTTACGCCTTTGCCAGTTGCAACCTCAAAAAAGTATGAATCATAATTTGGCGTTATGTAAGGTAAATCATCAAGTTGCTGACCAAAAACACCTTCTGTAGCAGTGTACATTTCCACAACTGGCACATCGCCAAAGTACTGCTTTCAATATTGGACCCCACTTATAGTGTATTTTGCGTACGCTTGTGCAGAAGAGAGCTTGAGGTTTCCATAAGTCAGCTGGCTTTTTTCCATGCTTTCGCTTGACGTATCTGGGCGAAAGCCAGAATTACAGGAGTCACACCCATCGTGGCTGTTACATCTTTGTTTAAGCCGTTGGTAAACAAGTTCAAAACGTTTCTTCCAGTCTTGCCGCCTAAGTTCAGCGCCTAATGCATCTATTTCTTCTTGTCTGGGCAGCAAGCTAACCCTGTCGAACATAGGGTTAAGGCGAGCATAAGTTCCAGAACTGTAACCATAAGTGACTTCTTTACCGTTAACGTCCATGGTGTGAACGTTTGAAGGAAAGTTTAGATTAAGGATTGAACCCATGAAAACCTTGATAGCTTTTTTTCTGTATCGCAAAATTCACTATTGCTCTAGCGCCACAAGAAAAGATTTGTTTTAGATGCGTTTGAGTTGCTGGAAGAACTTTTGATTTTCCTGTCGAGCCTCGAGTCATAACCCAGCATTCTGCGGGTTCAGGCAAAATCGCCTTAAAGTTGCCTTCCCTGATTTGATTGAGATAAGGGATAAGTCCAGAATAGTTAATGATGGGAAAATTCTTTTGGTAATCCGAGATGCTTTTCACTTGTGAGGCGTTATGGCTGAGTCCATAATCAGTGAGAGCGTACTTGCTGATTAAATCAGTGAGCAATTGCTCTTGTGCTTTCTGTGGATTCTCAAGAGACTCGTACCATGGACCGATGAATGGTTTTAGAATAGTGTTGATGCTATCTTCTTCTGGCAGCATAACGCTCCCTTAACAAGTTGTTATGAATTGGCTTATATGCTTCTCCAAGGAATAAATTATCAATCAGAAATATTTAGGATTTAAGGGTTGAATGTTATGGCTGAAACCGTTCGCGGCACAGTTGAACGAATCAAAAAACTGGAAGTTCAAGGAGCAAGAAATGTTGCAATAGCCGCCATAAAAGCCCTGCAAACTTTGGCAGAGCAAACAAAAGCCAAAAACAAAACAGCATTCTTAAAGGAACTTAAAGAAGCCCAAGCCATGCTTTTTGCGTCGAGAGAAACTGAGCCGCTAATGAGAAACGCTAGTACGATGGATAATCACTCAAGCCCAAGACAGCAGCACCGAAAAAGTTGAAGTGCTAAGCCCAAATGGTTTCTTCAAACGTAAGCTTGTTTTTGCAGAATCTTGAGGCTTCAAGGGAACGCACAGCAGAAATAGGTGCCAAACGAATCCGAGATGGCATGCTCGTTTTTACTCATTGCCATTCATCAACAGTAACCCGTCATGCTTGCCAAAGCGAAAGCTGACGGCAAAAACTTTACCGTTATTTGCACTGAAACAAGACCTGCCTTCCAAGGAAGGATAACTGCTCGGGAAATGGTTGATCTTGACATTCAAACCATGTTTATTGTTGATTCAGCTGCGCGGTCCTACATGGGAGATGTTGACCTTGTTGTTGTCGGAGCAGATGCAATAACTTCGGAAGGTAACGTAGTCAACAAGATTGGCACCAGCAGCATAGCCGTCTTAGCCAATGAAGCACGAAAACCGTTCTATGTAGTTTCGGAATTGCTCAAATTCGACCCAGAAACACTCTACGGAGCATATGAAGGGATTGAACATCGAAATCCCAGCGAGGTTTGGAGCGAGGCACCAGCAAAACTTTCCGTTCGTAATCCAGCTTTTGACGTCACCCCAAACCGCTACATCAACGGGATTAGTCTGTGAAGAAGGAGTAATTGCACCTCAATCAATAGTTGAAACAGTAAACAGAAGCTACCCGTGGGTGTTCAAGCCAACTTAGGTTTTCCATTGCGCCAATGCTGCTTTCAGTTCCTTATGTGTTTTAGCGTATTCGTCGAGTGTTTTCCTTTCTAGCGTTGCATCAACTGCTTGCCGCATGGCTTTTGCGCCCTTCACTGTTCCATCAGGATGCCCGTGGATTCCGCCGCCAGCTTGCAGGACAACATCGTTGCCGAATGTTTCCAGCAAAGCAGGCACCAATCTGGGATGCAAGACCGCCTGAAGCAACAGGCAAAACAGGCTTTCAATCCGCCCATTTTAGCTTTACATGCTATCGATGTTTTCGAGGACTTCAGATTTGGTTTCAGACATTTTGCCAACAACCGTGCCTACGTGAAGTTGGTCAACACCGATTATTCTTGCCACCGTTGCTATTGGACGCATGGCTATGCCATGTTTTGGTTTTTGGTGAAAGCTGCATGCCCTGCCCTGTGAGCATGAATAACTAACTTGAAATTTTGTTCTCTCAGCGTTTGGAGGGCAGACCAGCCGCAAGTCAAAATATCCACCATAACATATTCTCCGCCTTGCGCAAGAACACTCTCCGCCCGTTTTATCATCAAGTTGGTTTCAGCGGTTATGTTTATCATGTAGACTTTGCGTTCACCCGTTTCCTCTTGCGCTTTGTCGCGACTCTCCAATGTTTGTGCTAAGCGTTCTTCGAAGGGATTGAATTTTTGGCTGCTTAGGTTTTCGTCGTCTTTTACGATGTCGCAGCCGCCGCTCCATGCGTCATACGCTACTTTTGCATGGTCTTTGGTGTTTAATCCGAGTTTTGGCTTGATTATTGTGCCGACAAGGGGACGCTCTGGAACTTTTAGAAGTTTGCGTACTCCAGCTATGCCAAAAGCAGGACCTTTGAAACTGCTAATTAACGTTTTGGGCATTTGGATGTCGAGGAGTCGAAGGTTTTTGAGCGCTTTTAGCCCGAAGACGTTTCCTGCAACGCTGCTCAATATGTTTGGCATGTTGGCTGGTTCAAAGAGTTCAATGGGGTAAGCGATTCTTAGCTACATTGCCTTCGATGCTAAAAACATGGGCTGCCAAGTGCGTCACGTATGGTTTTTCCGTCGAGAGTTCAGTCCAAGTGCCAACTGAGCTTTCTGCGGCGATGGCTCCAGCAGCTTCCTTGAGGCTGATACCCTCGGGCTCCAAGTAAAAAGTACAGATTAAATCAGTTTCTTTTGGTTTGTAATTTGAGTCAACAAAATCAAGATACTTCAAACCAGTTCATCCCAGTGATAGTGGTACTGGTTTTCGCTTAAAATCTTAACTATCATTTTCGAAACCGACTTCAACGACTTTCAGAACTTTATTGAGTACGCAGAAAAGTTTGGCTGATTCTCAACAATTGCCAATAATTTTGTAAACAAAATTTTATGCTTAGAAACTGCCGATATTTTTGAACATAAAAAAGAATGCTAAGACAGGTTAGGGTTTTTTGGATTAATCTTTTTTTCTTTCGGTGACGCATTTTTTTCAGTGCTAAGTGACCTCTTTGCGTTTAGTTATACTTTTAGTGACCTTCAGCTGAACCTTGACTTTGCAATAGGATTTGCACTATTAAGCGGTGGTTTAATGTTAATTAACAAATTCAGAAAGCCCCTGTCTGGTATGAAACAAAAAATATTTTGTCAGTCTCATTATAAATACAAAAATTTTTTAACTAATTAGCGATAAATAGCCATTGGTGTGTGTGTTGTCATGTCAGATGGAAAAAACCCGACAGCAATTGTATTGACAGCTTTAGGAGTAGCTGCTGTATTGATTGGTCTTCTTGTTTCGCTTGTGGGCGGTCAAAGTGAAGTGGCACAAGGAGTAGAGTTTGGCGCTAACGATTTCCTAAATGCCTTATGCATAATAGGAATGGGCATATCGATTCAATTGTTGGGAATAGGACTAATTATTATTGGTAAAAGATGACACGCATCAGAATAAAACAGTGAATTATTTTAAGAAAAGCAGAAATGAAATTTAAGTGTGTTTTATTAATCTTCGAAAATTTCAGCTGCCACTGCCCGCTAAAAACATTAGAAGACCCATAATTATGATAGCGCCAAGAGGTTGCAATTTGATTCAGCTTTTTGCTTCTTCAAGAATGCTTTTCAGCATTATTTTAGCGTGAGTTTATTTTCAAAACTTCTATCTCATAATATGACTCAGGTTGCAATAAATATGAATTAAAATTGGAATACATGTGTTTTAAATCTTTAACTATTCCTGCACTAATCAATTATTGAGTGATCTTGGATGCGGCTTAATGTTGAAATTCTTATGATTTCTACTGGCGGAAGCAGAATAGCCATATTGAGTGAAGAAAGTGCCAGCCTCCTTGGAGTACACAGTTCAGATAGAATACGAATAACATCTGGGAATCAGCAGATGATTGCCATTGCGAATACAGCAGCGCATTTTCCCGAAAACCGCATTGGCCTCTATGATGAAACTGCGTTGGCACTTGGAGTAAAAGAGGATGAGACCGTCGATGTGCAGTTGGCTCCGCTTCCAGAATCATTATTTAATGTCAGGGCTAAGCTGCGTGGCGAGCGGCTGCGTGACAAAGATATAGTAACTATTGTTAATGACGTTGTCGAGAGGCATCTGAGCACAGTTGAAATCGCTGCTTTCCTGACTGCACTCAGCATTCATGGTTTAAGCACGGCTGAGAATGAGTCCTTGTCGAGAGCTATGGTTGCAACGGGAAAAACACTCAGTTTCGGTGAAGGACCGATTTTAGACAAGCACAGCGTTGGCGGTATACCTGGAGACAAAACTTCAATGCTTGTGGTACCCATTGTGGCGGCTGCTGGATTCACCATACCCAAAACTTCTTCTCGAGCCATCACTTCTCCAGCTGGAACTGCTGACAGAGTGGAAACGCTTTGCCCAGTGAACTTAGCTATTGACGAGATTAAGGATGTTGTTGCAAAAACCAATGGATGTCTTGTTTGGGGTGGCTCTTTGGAACTTGCGCCAGCCGATGATCTTTTCATTCAAGTTGAGTACCCCTTGGGAATTGACCCAATGCTTTTGCCGTCGATTCTTAGCAAGAAAAAAGCCATAGGAGCCACACACGTTGCAATCGACATTCCAACGGGCATGGGAGCTAAAATCAAGACCCGAACCGAAGCATACACTTTGGCTTCGGACTTCGTGGATTTGGGCAAACGTTTAGGCTTAAACATTCAGTGCGCCCTGACTTTTGGTGATCAACCGTTAGGTCTGCAGTATCGGACCTGCCCTTGAAGCCGCTGAAGCGTTGACAACTCTTATGGGCGGTGGCCCTCTCTGATCTGCGAGACAAAGCAGTTAGTCTTGCAGGCATGCTTTTTGAAATGGTTGGAGCTGAAAACGGTCGAGCTAAAGCAGAAGAAATGCTTGATTCAGGCAAAGCTGAGGCAAAAATGCGTGAAATCATTGCAGCACAAGGCGGAAATGGAGCGATTAAACCTGACGATTTGCCTGTCGGTCCTGAAATGGCTGAAGTTCAGGTCTGACATGCGCTGGCAAGGTCATATGGCTAAGCACTGAAGATATTGTGCGGATAGCGCGTGAGGCTGGAGCACCAAAAGAGAAGGGCGCAGGTTTAGTGTTGCATGCGAAGCTTGGGGATACTGTGCATAAAGACAGTGTTCTCTTTGAAATATATGCGGAGAGAAGCAGCAAGTTGGCTTCGGCGCTTGAGCTTGCAAACCAATTGTCGCCTATTGCGTTGACTAAGAAGCCTGCGGAAAAGATGATTTTAGATCGGGTGCCTGAGAAGCTTGCCCATGAGAAAACATTCAGTTTAGACAGATGAAAAACTGTGACTTAACTTTTTTCTTCTCAAGATTACTAAGTACGGATAGGCTTATTCAGTCTGCTTCTTTGTAATTGACTTACAACAATTTAATCCCTGAAGTCTATCCTTATGATTTAGAGTTTGATGCTAGGAGAGATGCACCACCTTTTAAAACTAATCAACAATTGAAAAATTTCCACTAGCAATTATCAAATGAATATAAAGATAGCAATAGTTTTATCGAGCAATTGCTCCACCGATTAAACCGCCAACAGCTGCAATTATTCCCGCAATTATCGCTGCAATGATTGCAAGTACGCCTACTGCTAAACCCACTACTCCTCCAAAGAATGCTCCTGTAATTCCACCTGCCAATCCACCTGCGAATGCGAGCCCAATGACTGCTAGAATTGCTATTATTATTGCACCAAATATGCCTGCTAGAAAACCAGCAACTAATCCTTTGAAGACGCCTCTGGCTACGAGTCCAGCTACAAAGCCGCCGATAAAAAGACCGATAAGGGAACCGACTCCTGGAAAGAGAAAAGCAATAACTATTATAACCAAAAATCCAACGAAGGCTCCTAACCATATGCTTCCCAAATTTTTTTCACCACCTTTACAAGTAAATGCTCGGCTGAGTGTCTATAAGTTTTTTTCAAAAGAGAATAAGTCGGCTGCTTAGATAACGCTTTGTTGGTGTAACCCAACAATAACAAAAAACTCAACATAGAAAGAAACATTTTTCGGCAAAAACATTCATGCATAAGAAGCCTAACACATTGTTTTTATCCTAAACATGCGTTAATTTTAAATGAGTGGTTTTGCAAAGGTACGTTAAAATGGGAAGATAAAGGGCAGTTTCTAGGGCGCTGTGATATGGCCGGCAAGGTTTGGGTATTAACTAAAAAAACTTTCAGTTTAACGTTGATGCTTAATTCATTCATAACTTTAGCTTCCATCGCTGGAATTTTATATGGTTTCTACTTCCATGCTTGGAGGTCATATTCACCATACCTTATTAATGGAAACCTATTTCTGTTAGCAGCTGTAGCAGCAATTGTCAACATTTTTCCGAGCGCAAGCATAGGCAGATGTCTGCACACCGGACGACTGTGGTTTCACCATTATGTTTACGGTGTTTTTCGTTTTATTTATAGCGGCAATTTTCATTGTAACATTCACATCTGTTCCGTTAGACAAGCTCTTTCATTGTGAATTCTGCAAACATAGCGGTTAATGCTGGGCGATTTTTCTTTTTGACAGGGTTAACTTTGTTTTTAGATGATCTTCCAGACGTTTCAAAACATATTGAATCTGCTCTCAACAAAGTAAAATCAAAAGCATATCAAATAAGAAAAATAATCCATGTGACTCAATTAATTTCAGGTTTAATTACATTTTACGTCTTCGTCTACCATTGTCCTCTCGTCAATTGACCACAATGCATTTACTATTTCAAATTTCCTAACGATGGGCACCCTACTAATAACTAGCTCTAACGGCTGTTCTTTTCGTCAAAAGAAAAGCGTGGCTAAGAATTAAAGTTCAAAATTAATTTTTTTCAACGTTTTTGTTTTAAAATTTCTTTTCCAATGGCTTCCAGCTGCTGTCGAGAATAGTTGGTTGAGCTTCTGATAGGTTGTTATTTGGTTGGGCAATTGAGGAAGCTTGACGATTGCAACCGTGGGATTGTTCAGGTGGAGAGTTGCATGGTTGTTTGTAAAGACCACGATGCCTTCAACGAAAATGTCAAGGGGTCTAAGAGCCTGTGAAGAATCAATTATGTGCTTTATCGTGGATGCGTTCCTTTTAACCTGACGACTTGGACTTCCCTTGAAGTTTTGTTTACCCGATCTTTGCCATAAATCACCGTTGCAGGTTATATTTCCATTCCAATTCTTAGTCTCTAAAACAAATATGCCGTTGGGGCCAAGGACGACGTGGTCGATGTCGCCGCCGCCACCTTGAAGGTACAGGTCATTTAACAGATATGTAATCGTCGCTGAGTTTGCTGTCTAAGAGTTTGATTACCTGTTTTTCTCCTGCCCAACCGCCATCGTAAATTCGGTATTTACGCAAAAAATAGTAAAATGCGGCTAATGGCGCCAACGAAACGGCGAATCCTACAGCTACAAGAATATTGAAGTTCAAGGTAAAGAGCGACTTGTAGGCTTGTAACAGAAAAGATTAAGAAAAACAATAGTAAACAGGCAATGGCTTTTGCCAAGTTTTTTCTAACCTGGTTTTTTAGGTAGTTGCCCGACCCTTTCATCTTTCTCATGCATTAACACTCTTGGCAAGTTTTCATTAGCTTGAAAGTATATTACTTTATAGCGAAGCTAAGAAAAGATTAGCTAGATAAGATTCGTGCAATTGCGAGGAAAAGCTTCATATTAATTAGGTTGTACAATCTTGCATCGACATGTGCAGGGGTCTCCAAGCCAGGTCAACGGAGTAGGGCTTAGGACCCTATCGCGTAGGCGTTCGTGGGTTCAAATCCCACCCCCTGCACCACATATCAATGAACCTTTTGAAGGGGCCCAACGGGTGATTATTCTGCTAGAATTTGCGTTTCCTGAAGATCTTGGTGCCTTCGAATTCGATGACGTAATCAAAGCCTTTTTCTGTCAAGTCGTTGCCAAAGTTCGGAGGATAAGGTAGGACTCGAAACACCTCTTTCTCTCTACGGCTCCTGGATTTCGGATGACCGTGAAAATTCAAGCGGGGAGGTTAGAGTTTGCGGAAGTGCATGAAGATGGCGAACCATCCAGCAGTTCCCTCTGAACCTGCCCAGTCAAGCAAAAGGTTTTCTTTTTTTAAACCTTATGCATCCAAGATACATAAATCTCCGAAATGCTTGGGAGTCATCGCTAAGACGGCATTAGCCATATACCAGACGATGCCCTTTGAAATCGAGAAGTGACAAGAATATGACAGAAAAACCTAGCGACGTAATCTTCGTCGGAAACAAACCGCCAATGAGCTATGTACTCGCCATCATAACCGCATTCTCTTCTGGCGTAAACAAAGAAATTACTCTAAAAGCAAGAGGCCAAGCAATCACGACCGCAGTTGACTGCGCAGAAATCACGAGAAACCGTTTTATAAAAGAACTTAAAGTGACAAATGTGGCAATCGGTACCGCCGAGATGCCGCCAAGAGAAGGCGAGAACAGGTCTCGAATGGTTTCAACGATCGAGATAACTCTCACAAAGCCATAGGGTAAGAATTCAACAGGGAGTTTTATTCTCCAACTTTTTTGTTGATCCAGAACCGTTTTTTGTGCTTGAGGTCTTTCGAGAAATGGGTAACATAAGATAAGTCAAGCTACAATTTATTTTATATTTTTTATATGTTCTGATGATGATATTTTGCGCCAGACCTCTCTTCCTAATATTTCCCTAAAAGATTTTGGAAACAACCAAAGAGAACGTAGTTCACACACTCCAAAACGTTAGTACATGATTGTTGTTTCATTTTGTAACAACATAATTTTATAATCTGAAAAATTGAATGATGAGCGAGGTAAGATGAATGGAACAGACACAAGCGTACAAATTGGATTTGACTGAAATGGAAGGCAACGGAGACTTTTCATGTCCTAGATGTGGAAATGTAATATCGCCAGACGAGACTAATGAAGAATCTTACAACATTCTGGAGCCAAAAGTCAATAGTCACGGTTTGGAAGAAATAGTGATTTGCTGTAACAAATGTCAGAGTCAAATTCACTTAACTGGATTTTCTCTTTTGGAAAAATTGTCTATTTAGTGAACGAATTACAAGCTCCTCTAATCAATTTACCCCAAACAACTTTTCAAGATTTTCCAAAAGTTTCTCAACCGTAAGTTATTGATGGGAAAAAAATTGCATCTATAGCAAAGGTTTTTACCCATATCTAATTTGTTTAATTCATTGATCCAAATGATTGTTAATAATGAAATCGAGAAGTTTTTGGGTCTAAGCAAAGAATTGTACGCTAAATATTTGGAGAGCGGAGAGGGCGACGCTTTATCTGAAGCTGGGGAATTGCTGTGGGAGGGTTTGAAAACCGATATTGCTCAAGTTGCCAATACAAAAACAGACAACATCCAGACTTTAACAAAGGCAGCTACCCAAATGGGAGAAACCTACATTCAGCTTTTCTTTCACTGTTATCATTTTCATTCGTGGTATGTTCATGGAGTGCCAAATAACATTATGGCGGAAAAGAAGCTTTACCAAAAATCAGTTAAATCTCTGGAAAAGATACTTAAGAACAGAACAAATCGACGATACCCAAGAAAGCAAAAACTGAAAATCGCAGCCGACGCAATCTAATTCAAATAGAGGTAGTCAAGAACCGATTGCAATAGGTCTTTCTGCAAATTCAAACATTAGAAAGATAGCAGGATAATTGGAGAAAATGTACGCTTAAGATTTGGTCTGATAATTTAGTTGACCAGATTTGTTTTTCTTGGGAACTGTAATTACGAATCGAGCACCCTTGCCTGGTTCGCCTGTTTCTTGGATCGACCAACCATAAATATCCATCATCTTTCTGATAAGGAACAATCCAAACCCAGTGCTGCCGCCAGTGCTATAGCCCTCAGAGAAGAGTTTTGACTTATTCTCTGCGGAAATGCCTACACCGTCATCTTCATAAATCAGCTGCAAATCACCAGTTTCCGTTTTTTCATAATATACTCTAATGAATGTAGTTTTTTTACCGTATTTTCTGGTGTTATCTATGAAATTATAGAAAAGTTGCCTTAGAAATGAATCTGCCAAAATAGTCAAGTTACTGCATTCATTAATTGTCTTAGGTAACTCACTAGAAAATAGAGTAAGTGCTTCATTTAGTTTAGACCCGACATTAGTGGGGATTAGCACTTCTGAACCTAGCTCTTCGTACATTTTTGCGAAATCAAAAATCTTCATCGAATCTCTAACAGCTTCTTCCATTTTGCAAAGTCCGTCTACGATATCAGCCTTATTAGCATACTTCTTTTTGAGTAAGTACGCATAACCAGTCACCGCTGAAAGCTTGTTGCGGACATCATGTCTAGTCAAACTCCCTACGACACCTAATTTTTCAATAACCAATACCAATTGATCCATGATTTGATTCAGTGTCTCTTCAGCTTTCACAAGATCAGAGACATCTTGAATGGTTGTTCGGAGATAACTCTCATTTCCAATTTGAAATTTTGAAACGTTCAAAACAACATCAATAATGTTGTTGTTTTTGTCTTTTAGACGGGTAAAGAAATCAGGTACCGCACCTTCTCGTTTGAAAATTTCAAGTAACTTCTTTCGTTCTTTTGGGTTTTGATAAAATGATTCAATAGACATCTTTTCTAATTCTTTTAGAGAGTGGCCTGTGAAGGTTTGCATTGCAAGGTTCGCGTCGACGAAGGTTCCATCTAAAGTTGTTATGGCAACGGGAATAGGTGCTTGTTCAAAGAGCGATCGATACCTCTCTTCACTTTCTTGCAATTCTCTTTTAGCTTTTTTGCGCTCGGTTATGTCATTGAACGTGACAATAAGCAGATCTTTTAATATCGCCGCGTAGAGTTCGCAAATTCGCACAGAGCCATCACGACAAGTAATGTTGTATTCTCCTGTGTTGACCCATTGATTCGTCCGGAGCGCCTTTTTCAAAGTAGGCTTCCATCGATTAATCACTTCTTGACGGTAAACAGGGTCCGGGTAGGCTGTCTCATACTAGTTCTCTGCGGTTTTTGCAATATGCCCAAAAAGCTTCAGCGCGCTGCGACTCCAAAAAATAATTCTATCATCCTTGATATCAAACAAGGCAACAGGAAATGGTGTTGCATCAAGAACAGCGCGAAGTTTCGCCTCACTATTTTGCAAATCTATCTCCTCTCGCTTACGCTCAGAGATATTTCTCGCAACGCTTAGTATTGCCGGTTTTCCTTGGTACATTATTAGGCTTGCGCTTATTTCTACCGGGATATCTACTCCGTCTTTAGTGGTATGTATTGTTTCAAAAACTTGTTTTTTGGAAGCGGGTAAATCACTTATTATTTTTTCAACTTGTTCTCTACTTAGATAGGTGTCAACTCCTTTTATTCCGATAGAAAGTAACTCTTCTTTAGTATATCCGAGTACTTTTACTGCTGCATCATTCACTTGTAAAAAGTTTCCGCTAAAGTCAATAACCCAAGCCGTATCGTTCATTCCATTGATTAGACTTTGATATTGAATCAAGCTTTCACGCAGTGATTCTTGAGCTATTTTGCGTTCAGTAACATTGTCGAATAATGCGATAAAATATCCTTTTTCGGGGCAATAAGCGGTAACCGATAACCAGATTTTGATTGGATTGAAAAATATTTCAAACTGTTCTTCTTTTCCAGTTAAGGCAACTCTTCCGTAGATTTCAATTACTTCAGGGTTTGTTTTTTCAATTTCAGGAATTGCTTCAGTGACTTTTTTCCCGATAACGGCTTCTCTTTTTAATCCTGTTAATTTTGTAAAAGCATCATTAACTTCGAGGTATTCAAAGTCTATAGGTTTGTTTTTTTCATCGTAGATCATTTTGCAGTAGGCAAAGCCGTTTAACATATTCGAGAATAAGTAGCTGTATTTGGTTTCGCTTTTAATCAAGTCTTGTTTAGCTTTGTAGTGCTCTACACATCGTCGTATGATGTGTGTTAGTTCTCCGAAGACGGTTTCTGGTGAACCTTGTTTGTCGTGGTATCCGTCGGCTCCAAGATTTAATGCCTTTATGGCTACTTCTTCTCTTCCTTTGCCTGTAAACAGTATAAATGGGATTTCATTCTTTTGTTCACGCAGTTCGGTTAGGAATTGAAGACCGTTTTTTTGTGGCATGTCATAATCGGAAACAACAACATCATAATGTCCGGCTGCTAATTTACGGAGACCCTCTTCGACGCAGCAAGCTTGATCAATTTCAAAGCTATTGTCAAAATCCAGTAGCATCAGCTTAGAAAGCCCAAGCATTGAAGAATCGTCGTCAACGTGTAAAATACGGATTGACCTAGTTTTTGAACCTTCTATAAATATTGTAGGTTGAGTTTCTATCTCTTTTTGCATTTGAATAGTTCTGCAACCATCGAGCTGATTACTTCAGTAGTTGCAGCGATTACCTATATCAATTATGAATTGCTAATAATGATAAAAGAACGGAGATAAGACCGCGGAAGATTTAAGCACTCATTTATAATTAAACGAAACAAGGCAAGGTTTTTGCATGGTCCATAGAAGAGTACGAGGCGGACACTACACGATCAAGCATGTTGAGAAACAATGTCCGGTCGAGTTAGGCGAGGAATTATTAGTAAACATCACCGACATATGTCCAAGTGGAGACGGGATGTCAAAAATTCGAGGCTACGCCATAATTGTGCCAAAAGCCAAACCAAGAGACTGCGTGAAAATAAAGATAACACAAGTCGGCGAAAAATCAGCCACAGGCGAAATAATCAAATAATCTCAAAATTTACACTGCATGAATTGATGTTCCCAGGCCATGTCTAATCACCCTAATTCCATAATGGAATAAACTTTTCATCGCAGCTATCCTGTTTTTTGGTACACATGCAACGCCATGAATTAAGCCATATAATGAAAGAAATGTCATAGTTAAAACTGAAGATTCCGAATAGACTACAAGCTTCAATACAAAAAGAGGCAATTTCAAAACCAAATTGTTTAATCTTAATTGTAGTTTCATAATTTGCCTCTCATGCAGGTTTACTCTTCAATAGAAAAATTAAGTATTTGTCCAAATCTAATTTAAATTTAATTTTGTCGGCTGGAGATGGTGTTTACTTTTTGATTTCTGGCTTCAATCGACTAAAAACAATTTGGTAACCAACAATAAGAGAGTAAAAAGCGTACGACAGCAGAAGTGCCGGGCGGTGAACTGCATATTTAAGGTCGCTAACCATAAACTCAACATGTTTTCTGGCTGTCCACACTTCTTCTGGTCGATAATGAACGCAGTAGGGTTCATAGACGCCTATTACTTTGTAGCCTTTTTTGCCTATCCAATCTTTGATGTACCCATCCTCGTAAGTGTGCAGTTGAAAGGGTATTTTGATATCTTCTACTGTTTTTCGTCGAACAAGCAAGTCATGGGTTCCGCCTCTTTTTTCGAAAATTTTTAGTGTAACCCTTTCAAACATCTTTAATATTATTCTTCCTTGCAGGACCGACCAAATTTCAATACCCCAGATAGCGCCTACGTTATCTCTTACAAGTTTTTCTGCCTCAGCAAACCAGTTTTTTGACAAGATAACATCGCTATCTACAAACACGAACCAGTCGGTTTTAACAAGTTGAATTGCACTCTGTCTAGCGCTGCCTCTGGTTCCTTTTTCTTGAACGAAAATTACATTTCCATATTTTTGCTGAAATTCTTTCACTATATTTACTGTGCAGTCAGTGGAGTAACCGTCAACAATGATGAGATTGTGAACTGGTATGTTTCTGTAAACAGAATTAATACATTCATTGAGCAAACGTTCGCTGTTCATTGTGAGAATGGCAACGTCGACGGGTTCCATAAGTAATCAACCAGCGAGGAAAAAAATTTTTAGTACCCCATTAAGCCGCAGCATCGAGAGCAGATTGGAAAAACTCCATTCTCACAGCTTCTTAGTGCGCGTCTAAATTTGCGGTGTTTTTCACTGTTATATATTTCGTGGATACTTGATTCCTTAATGTTTCCTGTCACGAAGTCTGGAAAGTCTCTGCATGTTACTGTATCTCCATTTGGCATTACATCTAATTGGAACCATGGTGAAACACATTTTTTGTAACCGAAGAAATTTTCGGGTTCATTATAGTAAGTTCGTATCTCCTCGGGCTTGAGGTTGGGAACAAATAGAATAGGTAACTTTGATTTTCTAGATTTAATAATCTGTACTTGTTCAGCGATATTGTCAATATTCATTTTTGTTGTGTCTCGTACATAGCCTTTCCATGCAAAAGGTGTTATGCCTAATTTTTCTTCTGCTATCTTAGTATGCTTTTGCCCTATCCATTCTTGTGTGAACCAAGAGTAGTAAACTGTCATGCCGTCAGGGCCTAACTTTTCTGCTTCTTTAACTGTGTCAAGCAAATAGTTTTCATTATTCTTTGAGATTGTTGTTAAGACAAAGATTGCAGGTTTAGATTTCTTTTTCTCTTTTTTCAATTTTTGAATTGCCGTTATACCTTTGATTGTCGCATCTAGCGCTCCTGGAACGCCTCGGCATTTATCGTGAATGTCTCTTGGACCATCGAAGGATACGCAAATCATATCCCATCCGTTGTCAACTATGGTTTCTGCATTTTTTTCTAAACATGAACCATTTGTAACTATTTGAACAGTCAAACCTTTTTCTTTCATATAATTAACAAGCGGAATAAGTGGTTCGTAGAGGAAGGGTTCTCCACCTGTTATGTAAACGTGAACTTTTGATGGGGCGACTTCATCTATTACTTTTTTGTAAACTTCTATTGGAACTTCACCCGTAACTTTCGGCGTGTCTTCTCTCGCGTTATATCCGGTTTGCCCCCATTGCGCACAGATTGCACATCGATGATTGCACCGGTGAGTAATTCTTAAGCTCAGTAGCCATAGGGCAGAGCTGCTTCCATCTTCATTTCCATAATCTAATTTTGTTTTAACAAATTCTCTGTATGCTCCTCTAGCGAAACTCCTTGCGAGTTGGGGATTTCTGCATACTGGAGTGAAGAACTGTGTTGGAATCCGCCTCATGCACACTACCGTTTGTTATATCCCGTAGGGCGCATTGTATAATTTAAGTTTGCCCCATTAACACATAGATTTGAGCAATGCAAAACTCTGAATAGAAAATAATGTAAGAATTTATCTGATGCAGGCACAAGTAAAAAAGAAAAACTACTCAAAAATAATATTCTTTAAATTTAAAAAAGTGATTTATTGCAAGAATAAGGCATTCTAAGCCTCTTTGCAAATTACTTTTTAAGTAATTATTTTGTTTTTTAAATTTAAGGGGTCTTATTTCTTCCCTTTTGGCGGAAGCTGTGATCGCATCGCTTTCTTTTTTGCATCTTTTTCTCGCTGGGCTTTCTTTTGCTGTTCAAGCTGTGTATTCTTCTTCTTCCTTTTCATAACGCTCATATATTCACCTTTAACCAAGCAATCAAAGTGCATCACGCATTCTAAAACCTTGCTATTTAAAAGATAAAAGTGCGAAGTAAGTATTTTGTGCTGAAGTTCTATTATTTACTATTATTTTGAATAAACCATTATTATTTATACTATGCAAATGATAGTGTTAAATAGAGTGATTACTGTATATAGCTGTATAGTGTGAATTAGATGAGTAAACTAGAAAAAAGTAAGAACCAAAAAATAGTCGCAAAAGCGACTCCCGTAAAGGAAATTCCTGAAGGCAGAAAAATCGCAAAAATTCCTGAATATGATGCAGTTTTTAAACAGATTATTGAAAGCCCCGAAAAAATGTTTAAGGTAGAAGTAGAAGGAAAAACAGTTAGGTCAATGTACGCACCGTTCTCATTCAGAGTTAAGAACTACAACAAAAAACCAGATAGAAAATTCAATACAGCATTAAGAGTACGCAATAAAGAAATATATATTGTGAAATTGGACAAAAAAGAATAAAGCAGTCCATTCCATATCCTTTCGTTTGTTAGAGCAGATGTAACCTATGTCGGAACATAAACCTGAGTGGCCTGAATCTGGCGACCTCGTTATCGCTACAATCGAGAGTGTTATGGATTATGGAGCCTACGCTAACCTAGATGAATATAATAAGCGAGGCTTCCTTCACATCTCCGAAATTTCAAGTGCTAGAATAAGAAATGTCCGTGATTTTGTTCGGGAAAAACAAAAAATGGTCCTAAAAGTTGTTCATGTTAACCTTGAAAAAGGCCACATTGATTTATCCCTTAGACGGGTAACAAAACGGGAAAGAATCGAAAAAATCAAAGCTTGGAAAAAGGACCGCAAAGGCGAAGTACTTTTACGTGCAGTTGCAGAAAAAGTGGGTTTACCTATTCATGAAGTCTACCAAAAAGCAGGTATTATTCTTGAAGAAAAAGTTGGTTTATATGAGGGGTTTGAAAAAGTACTTAAAGAAGGAATAGACGCCCTAACCAAACTTGAGATACCTGAGGATATTGCCAAAGCCTTCGCTGAAGTTGCAGAAGAACGAATTCACATCAAATTGGTGAAAGTTAGAGGTGTACTGGAAATTCGCTGCATGAAACCCAATGGAGTCAAATGCATTCAGGACGCATTTTTAGGTGCCAAGAAAGGACAAAAAGCTAAAGATGTTAAAATCGAATTTAGCGTTATCGCCGCCCCCAGATACAGCGTCGAAGTTTCGGCTGATAACTGGAAACGAGCTGAAGAACTTCTTGACGAAGTAAGCCAGAACGTTGTCACAAACATTACTAAGGCAGGCGGAAATGGCTCCTTCAAAAGAGAAAAATCGTAGGCGAAAACATGAGAGAACCAGATGACAAAGTAGTGTGGGGCCACGTAGAAAAACTTGGCAAGGGCACGCGAGCAAACTATGAACCTGAGAAAAAAACCATTACATTTTGCTTTAAAAGAGATGCAGAAACCACAAGCGAGCAACTTAGAAAACTGCGCGAACAACTCATGAATGAACTAAAAGAACTTGGCTACGTTAGTCGCATGAAATACAACGGAGAAGTTATTGCCGAAAATATTGCCGAAGAAGATATTGTTTTAACTAGAAAAAATCATCAGCTCGCGATTCGCTTAAATAAGAAGGGCTCTGGCGCTAAAGAAAAGGCTGCTTCCGAAGAGTCCACTTAATTTTTTCCTTCGAAAGAAATCCTCAAAATTACCTCTTTTTCCACATTCTAAAAGAAGAAAGATTTGTCAGCAATTAAACGCTTATTGAACAAAATAAAACAAACAAAAACCCAATCAAACCAACAGATTCAAACACTCTATCTTTCAAATGAAAAATAATAAAGGCAAAAATCCCAAACAAACCAAAAACAAAAAACAAGAGGACCCACCGGATCATAGAACCATGTTCACTCATGTTGAAAAAAAGTAACACACTTTTAGCCTATCAAACAAAACACATAAGTCATTAAACAACCAAAACCTAACGTGTATTCCGCGGATCACTGGCGTTTACTTGTTTATCAAAAACAAGTGAGAGATTACATGAATGGGGAGAGAAGACGGAATGCTATTCCTCCTACTAATATTGCAACGGCGAAGTTTGCGATTGACATGATGATAGCGGTTTTCCAACCGTAATCTTTCGCGATTATTGCAACAGTGGACAAACATGGAATGTAAATCATGTTCACAAGGGCAAGAACGAATAGTTGTGTGTGGCTGAAGAATAAAGCTAGGTTGGTTGTGCTAAAGATTGCAACTGCCGCAAGCAGCACCATTTCTTTCCGGACGAACCCGAGTATAAGCAATACACCAGCTATTGACGGAAGCCCAAGCCAAAATACTGTGACGGGTGATAACGCGTTGCTTATTTGCTGCAGAACTCCCACTGCATATAAGCCTTGGACTGCGACGCTTCCAGCGATGTAAAGCGGAACTACAATGTAAATCAAAGATTTGGTTCGCGCCCAAGTTTGTCTAGCAACAACCTTTATAGAAGGTACCTTGAAGGATTTCATCTCCATAATCAAGCCTGTGGATTGCCCAGGAACAACTTTTAATGCTATTTTTCCAAGAATGAAAATAAGCGCAATGTTAATGACATACAGCGATAACGCCCACCAAGGACCCAAGAAAACAGCTACCAAGCCAAGAATGACGATAGTTCTCGCTGCACAAGGAGCAAATGTAATGGCAAAAGTCAGCTAGGAGCCGTTCGCGTTTAGTTTCCATAATTCTGCAAGCGCGAATAGCCGGTACATTGCAGCCGTACCCCAAAATTAAGGGTATCAATGCCTTGCCATGTAAACCAATTTTATGCATGGCACTATCCATCATGAAAGCCACACGAGTAAGAATGCCTGAATCCTCTATCATGGCTAACATCAAGTAAAAGGGTACAACAAAAGGAATAATCAGCGTCAAACTTGCAACCACTCCACCCCAAACTCCGTTCCAAAGAATACCTTGAATTGATCCGCTCAGCGAAGGATTGACAGGTGAAAAAAACGAGAGGCCGTTTGAGAATAAACCTGATAGCAGGTTCCCAATGCCGAATGTCCAAAGTAATAAACCTGCAATTACTGCGGCTGATATAACGTAGCCGAACACTCTGTGAGTAGTTAGCCACTCTACCTTGTCAGAAATGGTAGTTCGCACTTCGGCTTGATGTTGAACTTCATTCGCAATTTTACTTGCCAAGCTATACCGTTCTGCTGCAATGACTGCAAACGAAGGTTCATGATGGATTGCAGAGATTTCAGCTGCCAAAGCATCAGAGGTTTTGTTGATAGTTTCAGAAAATGCCACTAACTTTTTGGTTTCAGGGTCATTTTCAAGTAGTTTGATAGCTACCCAGCGGGAAGGGTAATTAAGGTTCAGATTGGCGTTTTGAATTATTTGTTCAAGTTTGCTTATTCGCTGCTCAATTTCATCGCCGTATCGGAGGTAATGTTCCTTGTGATTGCCACACTCTCGTGCAACATTTACGGCTGTTTTGGTAAGTTCGTATATTCCTTCGCCTCTTATGGCTACAGCAGGAACGACGGGTACACCAAGAAGTTGCTCAAGCTTTTTGAGGTTGATTGTTATGCCTTTTTTCTTAGCTTCATCTAATTGATTCAGACAAATAACCAGCGGCGCATCCATTTCAATAAGTTGCATTGTAAAAAACAGGTTGCGCTCCAAAACGGCCGCGTCAACCACGTTTACAACAACGTTAGGGTTCTCTGTGGCGATGTATTCTCTCGAGACAAGTTCTTCCATCCCAAATGTTGAAAAAGAATAGATGCCGGGCAAGTCAATTACTGTAATTTTTTGTCCTTCAAATGTAAGGGTGCCTTCTGCTTTCTCAACAGTTTTGCCTGGCCAATTGCCGATTATTTGGCTTGAACCTGTGAGTTGATTGAAGAGAACGCTTTTTCCAACGTTTGCGTTTCCCGCTAAAGCTATGGTTAAGCGTGATCCATTATTTTTTGGTTTTTTAAGATTAGAAGAATCTGAATGGCATGACATGCCTATCCTGCCTTCTTTGGAATTGATTCTACAAACACGTTGGCGGCAATATCTTGTCCCAAAGCTACTTTTGATCCTCGCACGCAAACCTCTATTGGACCTTTGAGGGGCGCGACTCTTTCAATTTTTATCGAAGTCCCTGGAGTTAGGCCCATATCTAGAAGTCTCTGAAGGGTTCTATGCTCGCCTCTGATGAACGAGACTTTGGCGTTTACTCCTGATTTGAGGGTACAAATTGACTGCAGGTTCTCATGACGTTTTCCAACTTCTTCTAGCCCTTGCTTATGTAGAGAAATGCATTCCTCGCACGTTTTGAATGGTAGGTCGCAGGCTGGAATTATTTTGCCATCGTCGGGGCAAGTGTCTGGATGTTTTAGTAAGCGGCAAAGTGATTCTTCTGCTTCATCTGATAATGTATGTTCCATTTCGCAGGCTTGAGCGTGCACTTGATCTTTTCTAATTTGAAGCACATCTGAGAGAAACCTTTCGAGAAGTCTATGTTTTCGGGTTATTTTCTGTGCTTCTGCTTGTCCTTTTAGAGTAAGAAATGTGCCATGGTATGCAGAGTAGCTGAGATAGCCTTTTTGGGACATTTTTTTAAGCATTTCAGTTACGCTTGCCGGTGCGATGCTTAAGTATCGTGAAATTTCGGTTGTGTTGACTGGGTCGCCGTTGTTTGACAGCGAGGCTATTGCTCTTAGATAATCTTGCATGCTGTTGCTTGAGGACGCTTTTAATTTAGGCATACCTAAATTAGGTTTAGGCGACCCTAATAAATATTTAGGCATGCCTAACTTTTTTGTAGGAAAAAAAACAATTTCTCTTTAAGATGCTTCTAGAAAAATGGATTAGAGACCGAAACTATTGATAACCATACCAGAGTTGGCATCGATGACAAGTACTATTTTGTTACCCTTATGATCATATTTCGCAAACCAGACTGGAACATGAAGCAGCTCTACATCTCCAATATCTGAATCGGTGTGTATCGATTGGATCATATGATATTTCTCATGCGCCTTTTGCGATTGAAGCTGATCCACAAGTGTCTTAGCTTGTGATTTTCCTACTTCTTCGCTGATGTCGCCGTTAAGTATCTTAACTCCCTTTGGTAATTTGGAAATGTCGAACAGTTCCCTGCTTTCTAGGTTGAATTGGTAATCGCGTGGCTGATAATCTGTAAGAGCTTTTAGAGCAATTACAGGGAAATTGTAGTTCATGTCCATCTGCTCGGTTTTTTTCATTCCGCCTCCCATACCCATCCCCATTCCCCAAGCCATTATTCTTATCCGCTTCAACCCTAGAATTCCTGAAAATGGGTTGCCAAGTGCAAACTGCTTCTCAAAAGAACGTCTACCGAATCCACCTCGTCCTCCGAAACCTCCACTCATTCCGCCAAAAACTACACCCATCAAGGCAGCAGTTGTAGCGGCTTGCGCAAGTTGCCCCGTTTCATCGGTAGCGATTATGCTTGTTCGGGCTGAAACGCTTACTATCCAATAAGGCACGAACGTTAGGCTCATCTCTTCCTGCGTAGAATCCTCATGCAGGTGTCTATGTAGAAGTCCCCTATCCATAAGTGGGGTAATTATTGAATTCACTTGGTCAATGGTGGCAACTTTCAAATCAAGCATCGTTTGCTTTTGAATATTTGTCCATCCTTCGGCACCAAGAGTTACTGCATTGCCGCAATATTCGCAGGTTATGACCATCTCTCCAAATTTGGGCGAGATTGGCGCTCCACAGCTAGGACACTTCAAGGATGAAACTCCTGAAGCGGCAATTACTGGAGCTGCAGAAGTTGAAGTTGGCGAAGGAGAATTTGATCCAGTGCTTGTTCCGCATTTAACGCAGAAGGCTGCATCTTCTGGAAGTTGGGTCCCACATTTATGGCAATACAATTTTTTCCACCGAAGTGTCTTATGAACTGTTCTTTCTCTTAAATTTACCCTTTTAAGAGTTTTATATTTTATTTAGTAATGAAAAAATGGCTTTTTCTGTAATTAAACTTGCCTGATTTTTCGTTGAGTTTTTGGGAAAACAACTAAATAGATGAACCATGCAATGTTAGAGTTATGCCCAAGAAAAACTCCTCAAAAAGACTCTTTTTTGCCATAATTCTAATAGTCATAATAGCCGTTTCAGCTGCAGTAGTCGTTTATGCAACTCAGTTTTCCGGGTCACCCATTAAGGTTGGTGTTCATGTTGGCGACACTTTCACATATAAGCTAACTGGCGTCTCAAATTTAACAAGTCCGGATGCAGTAACTCCAGATGGTTTCTCAATATACAACGATACAAAAGATTATACTGTTACAGTAACAGGGATCAGCGGTACCAGAGTTACGCTTAATACAGTTTGGGACCTTCAGAACGGAACGCAATTTGTAAATCCCCAGACAATTGACATTTCGAATGGAAATAGAACTGATGCATCAGGATTTTGGGCTATTTATCCTTCAAATCTGAATAAGAATGACCTGATTAGTCCTAAGGGATTTGATAAACAAATTGTTAACGACACGCAGCCTCAGTCCTATGCTGATTCTACCTAGACTCAGAAACTTTTGGCGCATAGCCGAAGAATTTCAAGATAGTAGAGATCCAACAGGCAATACAATGCGTGTTGAATACGATTATGTCTATTTCGATAGGCAAACAGGAATGCTCACTCAATTAATAAACCAGCAATTTTACAACAACCCGATGTACGACCTAACCGTTACTTGGCAACTTGTTAGTTCAAATGTCTGGAATGTATAATAGCAAATTTCCATTTTTTGAATTTTTTCATCTTCTTTTGTTGTAGTAATTTTTCACCATCTCTATCTCTTAGCAAATCTGCTTGCTTCACTAAGCACACATATTGAACTGAATTCCATCGCTGAATTGACACACGCTTTTCAATATGAATCGGGAACTATACTGGATTGAAGCAGACGAAAAAATGAAATAGCTCAGCACCTAACAAGATAAAGCAAGAAGGCATAACAGTGTCGTTTAAAGCAAAAATGCAGGAAGCAGCAAACAGCAAATGTTCCAAAATTATTTTGGCTTTGGATTTTCCGTATCAAGCTCCTGAGTATCGAAAGAAACTGTTATTGAAAGCACAGAAAATTCTCAAAGAAGTTGAGCCCTATATCTGTGCGGTAAAAATAAATCATCATCTTGTTCTTCCGCTAGGCACATTTGACGGCGTTCAGCAACTTGTGGACCAAATTCGTAGTCAAGGACTGGTTTCAATTATGGATGCTAAAGTAAACGACATTGGCGCTACCAACCAGGTAATAGCTGAATACTATTATTCTGCAGGTTTTGATTCTATAATCGCAAACCCATTTGTCGGATGGAATGAAGGGATGAAATCGCTTTTTGAAGTGTCTCAAAAGCTTAATCGTGGTGTGATACTTCTCTGTTACATGAGCCATAAAGGCGCAAGTGAGGGTTACGGGCAAACAATTATTGACTCGGAAACAGGCGAAAAAATATTACAGTATATTTCTTTTGCCAAAAAAGCCTTAAAATGGGGTGCAGCTGGCGTTGTTGTTGGTGCGACTTACCCTGAAAAGATTAAGGAAATAAAACAGATTCTTGGTCAAGAAATCCCAATATATTCGCCCGGTGTTGGCGCTCAAGGTGGAGCCGTTGGCACCGCAATTAAGGCAGGTGCTAACTATCTTATTGTGGGGCGAGAAATCACGATGGCGGATGATCCCGCTAAAGAGGCTGGTCGGCTCTGCGCTTCGGCGAAAAGTTTTTAGGCTTTTTTCTAACGGTTGCGTTTGTTTTCCCAAAGTTCTTTCTTTAACAAATCTCTCACTGAAGAGCGAATTACGCTGCTTCTGCTTGGGTACATGTTTGCACGAACTAATTCATCTAAACCTTCCAGATAAGCTTCCGGTAATAATACTGTAACTAGTTTCACTTTATTTTTCCTCCCTCAAACTATATCATGCATATAACATGCCACAAATATAAGAGTTAACCACTAAACTCAATTTAGTCATAAAGTTCTCAATTGGTTTAAAGTACCCAGATAAGTTCCGTCCAAAAGAAAAAGCTCAGAATTATCTACATCCACCGCTTCCGAACGCAGTACCGGTCCAATCAACGATTCTGCGTTGATTTCTTTTCTGGGTCTTGTTTCGTTTACTGGTCTGCCGCCTAGAAAATCGTTAAAGCTAGGCATAATAAAAATTTCCTTAGCTTTAAGGCTAACATCATAATGTTCTTTCAGTGTTTTTGCAACCGTGCCTTTAACTTTTATGTTGTGTTTTTGCAACAAAATCTTCCCGAAAGCTTCAGTGTTACAGTTTGCTTTCATCCAAACTTGTCTTGTGATTTTAAATCCTGCTGGATCGCGGAAAACGACAACTGGATGCAGATGTCCCATAACCAGAGTTTTGCATTTCAACAAAGCCGGCGAAGGCCACTTATGCCCGTGAAAAACACCGATATCACCAATTATTGCTCCAGTTGCAGGCAAAAGCTCGATGTTTTCTGGTAGCAGAGGCTCAATGTTTGCATCATGGTTTCCCCTTACAATAGCAATGGATCTAACATATTCCTGTAATTTAACAAAAAAATCGGGAACATCATGCCACTCTCCCAGCTCGCTCGAAATGACCGTGTATTTAACGTCGCCAAGAATAACAAGTTCTTGTGGCTGATATTTGGAAATTATTGCTTTTAATTTATTGAGAATTTTTTCCGTTTGACTTGGAACATGGATGCCTTTTTCTTGAAGGGATGTTTCCCAGCCGAGGTGAGGGTCAGCAATAAGAAGAGTTTTAGTTTTTTCCGACTTTACGAGTGCTGCAGGATTTGGCCATAACAATTTTAGCATGTAGATTTTACCAAGCTTATGATTTTTTTGTGAATTTCCAAGTTGCCAGAGGCTACAAAGCTGATGGTTTGCTTGGGATCCAATTCAGCGTTTAACTCTTGATTGTCCGGCTTAGTTACTACTCCGCCAGCTTCTTTGAGGATTAAGAACCCAGCGGCTACGTCTGTCGTGCGCAGTTTCCCGCGAATATCAACAAATGCATCTGTTAAGCCATTTGCTACGTAACATAATTCAACCGCGTTGGCACCAAAATGTCTGATATTCCTTGTTTTCGCGATTAAATCGGTTAGTTTAGGCGCAACTTCCTTTACTTTGTACGTGTTTAAGTCCAAACCTACGACTGCTTCCTCTAAAGCAGCGGTTTTTGAAGTTTCTATTTTTTTGCCGTCTCGATACGCACCTTTGCCTTCATAAGCCGTGTAGGTTACGTCATGGGCAAGATCAGCAACTAGCCCGGCATAGACGTCGTTTAGGGTTCGTTTTCTAGAGACTGCGATTGAACAGGCATAAAAAGGCAATCCATGCATGAAGTTAGTGCTTCCATCTATCGGGTCAACAGTAATAAAGCAACTTTCGGCTTCTGCGCCGAATTTTTTTACCCCCGACTCCTCACTAATCAAGGTATAGGAAACACCATTCTCTTTTAAAGTTTCCACGATTGCCATTTCAGCCGCCAAATCCACAGGTTTCGTAGCGTCACCACCAGCACCCATACCCAAATTAGGTTGGGGTTCCCTGATGGTCTTGAGACATGGCCGAATGCAAGTTTGTACTTTGTTTTTGCATTGCATTAGGATTTCTTGCCAGCTGTTTTGAGAATTCATTCGAATTTAGTCCTCATTTTCTTATGCACGGTCGAATTGATAAAGACTATACCTGAGCGAATCGCTTAATTAGCGGTTAAACTGTAGTCTAAATCTGTTCTATCTAGAAAATGGGTAACACTTGGTCTTTGAGGTATATTTCTGCTGGCGTTAAATCGTTTATTCCTTCGTGTGGCCTTGTATAGTTGTAGTAGCGTATGAAACTCCAATGCTCCTTGAAGAGATGAGATTCCAGCTCGTACGCTTTATGGAAAGCTTCAATTTTGCCACAGGTAGTAGGCCTGCGAACACTTGCAGTGATATGCTCAATTCCAAGTTCATTACAGCGAATGTCAAATGCTGATACTTCTCCCCTTGCAGGTTTAAACTGAGTTCCCTGATCCGTCAGAATCTGCTTTGGAGTTCCATACCGTTTAACAGCTCTGTCCAGCAGCAACATAGCATTCTCACCGGTAGGGCTCCAAATTTTAATTGATCCAGTGATGAATCTTGAATGATCATCCTGGTAACTTATCATCCACCAATCATCATTACAGAGCTTGAAGTCTGCTTGCCAAAGACTGTTGTTATGTTCTCGTTGGAAACGTTTTGTTCCCCATGTCTTTCTGGGCTCGATTATGGGACGATTCAAACCTGCTTCACAGATGATATGGTAAGCTTGGTTATGGTCAATGGTGAAGCCTAAATGGCAAAGATGTCCCGCTATTTTGTTTGGACCCCACTCGTATCGTTCCCTTAACTTTACAACTTTTTTCCTTAAGGTCTCGTCAAGTTTTGGTCCACATGGACGGCCTTTCTGTTTCTCCTGAAGACCACCCCACCCTTCTGCTTGATATCGGTTCCACCAAAAATAGAATACTTTCCGGCTTATCTTCGCTTGAGTACATATCGAGCAAACAGCTGTGCCTTCTAACCGCCGTCTAATAATCCATTTTCTAAGCTTCTCCCAATCCCGCTCCAAATCCTCGCACTCTCTCCAACATATAGAGAAAGTGTTACCGAATTTCTAGATAGAACAACTGTAGTCTAAATCCGAAATGCTTATATTTTCTGGATAACGTCTCAATCAGCAAGGATTCGAAGCTCCAATGTCCAATTTCATACTAAACAAAGAAAGCAACGCAGCACAATTACTTAGCTTCGACTACTACTTTTATCGTTATTTTTCTTAAGCCCAGAACTGAAAAGTTCTTTAAGAAAAGTTCTGGGCAAAGCATGGGTGTATCAATATGAAAAGGACTGGCATTTGTAAAACAATTATTGTTAAATTTGGTGGTTCTAGCTTAGCCGATCACGATAGACTCTTAAAAGCGGTAGATGCCGTTATGAATGAAGCCAAAAAAGGCACACGTGTTGCCGTTGTTGTTTCAGCGATGGGCAAAACAACCGATGTTCTCATGACCACTGCTAAAAACGCTTCAAAAGGTAAATTGGAGAAAAAAGATTTAGATGATATCTTATCAATGGGTGAACGAACCAGCATTCGGATATTCTCAACAGCTTTAAAGACTAATGGGGCAGAATCTTGCTATTTTGATCCAATCGATAGCAACTGGCCAATAATAACTGATTCAGCATTCCAAAATGCGAATCCAATCTTGAAAGATTGTGAAAAGAACATTCGTGAATGTGTATTGCCGGTAATGCAGAGGAGTGTTATACCTGTGGTTGCTGGCTTTCTTGGTAAAACTAAAGATGGCAAAATTACCACGCTTGGAAGAGGCGGAAGCGATACAACGGCGTTTGTTCTAGCTGAAGCATTGGGCGCTGACGAAATCGTGTTAGTAACGGATGCAGACGGCATAATGTCAGGTGACCCAAAAATCGTCTCCAACCCCGAACGCCTCAAAGAAATTGACGTTAACACCTTAGTGGGCCTCGCTGATTCAGGCGCTAAATTTATCCATAGCAAAGCCTTGAAGTACAAACCCAAAAACATCAACATCCGAGTAATCAACCATGCACACGGCAATCTTACCGAAGAGGGTACAATAATTACAGGCGCATTAGCAACAGAATTAGATGCAGAAATTGCTAATTCTTTTCCAGTCGCTGAAATAACAGTAATAGGAAACGGAATCTCAGCCAATCCGCAAATCGTTCAGGAAATGGTTGAAGAAACTAAGCAACATTCACTCTTGCTTGGCATGTCTATGTCTACAAATTCAATTATCCTTTATGTTTCTCAAGAGAAAAACTTAGATATGTTCTTCAACAACATTCATGACATAACAAAGAGCAATAACGAAACAATTGCTATGGCAGTCAAAAAAGACTTGGTCTTCATAAAAACAAGTGGTGTCGGCTTGGAAGCAACCCATGGCATTATTGGAAAAATCAGCGAAGACCTAAGAATCAGCGGCATAAATATTTCAGGCATATTAACCATCACATCCAGCATTTTGCTGTTTGTAGATTGGAATGAACGGGAAAAGGCTTTGAAGTTAATAAAAAACTCATTAAGGAGCGCCAAATAAGCAAAGGTGAATTAAATGAATCAGGGAAAAACGAGACGATTAAAGAGAATTTTGCAATCGGACAACCGCACGGTAATCATACCTATGGATCATGGTGTAACAGTTGGTCCAATTCAAGGATTAGCTAACATGCAGCAAATAATCAACCATCTACTCAAAGGCGGGGCTGACGCTGTGCTAATTCACAAAGGTATCGCTAAACATGTTAACGTGGGAAACGCCGGATTAATAGTAATGTTGTCAGGTATGTCAAATCTTAGCCCAAACATAAATGGCAAAGTCCAAGTATGCAGTGTTCAAGAAGCCATACGTCTAGGTGCAGATGCAGTTTCTGTACACGTTAACGTTGGAGCGCAGGATGAGGACAAAATGTTGAGCACTCTTGGCAAAGTAGCTGAAGAATGTGACTTATTTGGTGTGCCGCTGCTCGCGATGATGTATCCGCGTGGACCCAAAATTCAAAATGAACATGCCGCTGATGTGGTTGCCCACGCGGCCCGAATCGGCGCAGAACTAGGTGCAGACATTATTAAGGCAAACTTCACTGGTAACGTTAATACGTTTAAAACAGTTATTGAAAGCTGTCCTGTTCCAGTAGTTATTGCTGGAGGGCCAAAATGTAAAACATCTCAAGAAGTTCTCCAGACCACACATGACGCAATTGATGCAGGTGCTTCGGGGCTCTCAATTGGAAGAAATGTGTTTCAACATGACAATCCAACATTGATAGTTAAAGCGCTGTCAGCGATCGTTCATGATGGAGTTAGCGTGGAACAAGCGCTTAAAATTCTCGGTGAAAAAGCTTGAAGGAACTCTGGGTACAAATAGACGAAGCGGCTTCACCGCAAGAACATGAAAGTTTGCTTAGTCTTGCCCATGAAAATGCTGACGTAGTTCTTGAAGGTGAACAAGCAAGTAACCGCTCTGGCAAATTAAACGTAACATTTCTTCACGGCATAAATGAGAAAAAAATTGTCCAACTAAAAAATGAGGGCAAAAAAACCGCCATAAGAATCAACATAAACGGCAAAGAAGACGAGAATAATGCAGCTAAGGCTGCCGAGCTTGGGATTGACTATATAATTATTAACTGTCTCGATTGGCGAGTAATTCCGCTCGAAAACTTAATTGCTAAAGCTCACGGCGGCAAGAGCAAACTGGTTGCCGAAGTAACAACGGCTGAGGATGCTAAGGTAGTTCTTGAAGCCTTGGAATTGGGAACAGACGGCGTTTTGCTTAAAACTTCAAATCCAGATGAGCTTGCCAAAACCGTTAAAGTTGTTAAGGGGCAGATGCCGAAGGTGCCTCTGATTACGGGCAAAATTTTATCCATAAAACCGATCGGAACAGGTGCTAGAGTCTGCGTTGATACTGTTGATTTGATGGTTCCTGGAGAAGGAATGCTTGTCGGCTGTCAATCTGCTGGCTTCTTCCTTGTCGAAGCTGAAGTAAACGAAAACCCTTATGTGCAATCCAGACCTTTCCGAGTAAACGCTGGACCTGCCTCACACTACACATTAACATCGCTGCAAAGCACCCGTTACCTTTCAGAATTAAAAGCGGGTGACGAAGTTTTAATTATCAACAGAGAAGGAAAAGTCAGAATAACAAATGTTGGCAGATCCAAAATAGAGTTCCGCCCCCTAATCCTCATTGAAGCCGAAGCCGAAGGTACAAAAATAAAAACCATACTTCAAAACGCCGAAACCATAAGATTAGTTACTCCGCAAGCTTCAAAACCTGTTACAGAGCTAAAACCAAACGATGAAGTTCTCGTGCACTTATCTGCAAAAGGAGGCCGACACTTCGGCGTATCAGTGCCTGAAGAAACGGTGATAGAAAAGTGATCCCGAGAATCTGTGTCTCGATTCTCCCAAAAAGTAATGACGAAGCTGTAAATCTAATTGAGCGGGCGGAGAAAGCCAAAGCTGACTTCATTGAGGTAAGGCTAGACTGCCTTGAAACCTCCAGAAACCTATCCGAAATCTCAAAAACCACAAGAATCCCACTCATTGCCACAAACAAGCTACAAAGCGAAAAAGGCAGTTTCTCCGGAACAGAAACCGAGCGTCAACAAACGCTGCTAAACGCAGTCAAAAACGGCTTCGAATATATTGACGTCGATATGTCAAGTCCAAAATATAAAGAAACAATTAACAAACTCAAGCAACTGGGCGCTAAACCAATCGTTTCCTTCCACAAGTTTGATGGCACATTAAGCAGTTCTGAAATGGGCAACATTCTAAAACAGGAAATTTCCAGCGGAGCTGCTATCTGCAAGATAGCAACAACAGCTGAAAAAATTGAAGACAACTTGACGGTGCTAAACTTCATTTCCGCAATACCCCGCAGGGTGAAAATTGTCTGTTTCTGCATGGGCAAAGACGGTAAGGTTTCTAGACTTCTCTCGCCTATGTTTGGCGCCTTCTTTACTTTTGCTTCACTAGATCAAAGCAACGAAACCGCGTCGGGACAAATAAGCATCCGAGATATGAGAGTTGCATACGACCTCTTAGGAGCAAAATAAAAATGGTTATTTCGGGCAAAACAAAAGTGTGTGGTGTAATCGGTGACCCTATAGAACACACTCTTAGCCCAATTATTCATAATGCAGCGTTTCGTGCATTACAAATTGATTACGTTTTCTTAGCGTTCAAAGTAAAAGCCACTGAGGTTAAAAATGCGATAAGCGCTATGCGAGCTTTAGGCATTCGAGGGTTAAACGTAACGATGCCACATAAAAACGAGGTCATCAAATACTTGGATGAATTGGACCCAACTGCTAAAACCATAGCTTCTGCTAATACCATTTTAAACACAGATGGGAGACTTTTCGGTTTTAACACTGATGGTGTCGGGGCATTAAATGCGCTTGAGCAGAATGGCGTTGCGGTGAAGGGCAAAAAAATATTGTTGCTCGGTGCAGGTGGCGCTGCAAAAGCCATAGCATACACTTTATCGCAAGAAGCCGATGAACTGGTAATTTTGAATCGAACACTTAAACCAGTGACAGAGCTTACAAATCTCCTAAAACTAAAATTTAACAAAAAAATCAGCGCGGGTGCACTTACCCCAAAAACGATCAAAGTCAATCTTGCCGGAGCAGATGTACTCATTAATGCTACTTCGATAGGAATGGAACCGAACGCGGACCAAACCCCCATATCACTAGAATGGTTGAAACCTGATTTGGCTGTAATGGACATAGTTTACAATCCAATTGAAACCAAGTTGGTCAAGGATGCTAAAGCGGCAGGCGCTAAAGTGGTGAGTGGGGTTGAAATGCTAATTTATCAAGGGGCTGCATCATTCGAAATCTGGACTGCTTGCAAGGCGCCAGTTGAAGTTATGAGGAAGGCGGCGCTTAATCACTTGTTAAAGGTGTAAATGTTGACTGGTAAAGTTACTGCAATAGCTCATGGCGCTGCAACAATTGTCAATGCAATTGCGCTTGGTAAAGGTGCAGCTTTTGGTGTTGATTTATGGACTAAGGCTGAAGTCGAATTAACGTATGAACCATATGTTTTCAAAGCGGAAATAACTTCGGACCCAAAAGAAAGCACTGTTCTGATAGAAAAAACGGTGTGCAGAGTCCTTCAAAAGTTCAGTTTAGAAAAAAGTTTTGGCGCAAAAATAAAAACTTGGTCGAACATTCCAATTGCCAAAGGGCTCAAAAGCAGTAGTGTAGCGGCAAACGCAGTAGCTCTCGCATCGATTGCGGCATTAGGCAAAACGCTTCCTGATTTTGATGTCGTAAATTTGGGCATTGATGCTGCTTTTGACTCAAAAGTGACTGTGACAGGAGCTTTTGATGACGCTTGTGCTTCATATTTCGGTGGAACAATAATTACTGACAATTTGAATCGAAAAATAGTTAAGAAGTTACCATTTGATGAAGATTTAATAGTTTTGTTCCACGTACCGTCCGAAAAATCTTACACAGCAGATTCCAATGTCAAGCGGCTGCAAACAATTAAACCGCTCGTTGAAGTCGCTTACAATGAGGCTTTGAAGGGCAATGTTTGGGGGGCATTGACGCTTAACGGTTTGATTTATTCCTCAGCTTCGGGATATAATCCTACTATAGCTGTAGATGCTTTGGCTGCTGGAGCAATAGCAGCTGGATTATGCGGCAAAGGACCAGCAGTAACAGCGGTAACTCCTAATGACAAGGTTGATTTAGTTATAGCGGCGTTGCGAAAATACGGCGGCGAAATCTTGAAAACCCATTTGAACAGTGAGAAAGCCAAGGTGCTCTGATAATGACTGATGTAATCATCAAGAAAACTGAAAAGTTAAGCGGCGAAGTTTGTGCCCCTCCATCAAAATCTTATACCCAGAGAATGCTCATAGCTGCTGCTCTATCCAATGGAATTTCTAAGATCTCAAACCCTCTTCTATCCGATGACACCCAAGCAACCCTGAGGGCCATTACAGCTTTAGGCGCAAATGTAGTAATAGCTGAAGAATGCTGGACGGTTACAGGTGCAAACCCAGTCACGAATGCCAAAGAACCTATCGACTGCGGTGAATCAGGTGCTACCTTGCGTTTCATGATACCAGTAGCTGCCCTAGCGCCTGACCCTTCAACTTTGGTTTTTGGCAGTTCACTTGAACGCAGACCCATTGAACCTTTAATTAGAAGTCTCAATGATCTCGGTGTTAGCGTTCGCATTAAAAAACTCGGCAATAAAAATGCTGTATTTGTTGAGGGCGGCGGTATCCTTGGAGGCGAAACCTCTATTCCCGGAGATGTTAGTTCACAGTTTATTTCAGGATTAATGTTTGCTTGTCCAATAGCGAAAGTAGACACAGAAATCACATTAAAATCGCCCCTTGAATCTGCAGACTACGTCAAAATGACGTGGGACGTGCTTGCCAAACATGAAATCAGAATAGAAGTTTACGACAACTATAAACTTATACACATTCCAGCTAACCAAACATATAAGCCCTATGACTTTAATGTGCCCGGTGATTTTTCTTCTGCAGCCTTTCTCCTGGCTGCCACAGCCATAACCAATTCAACCGTTCAAATTAAAAATCTTGAATACTGCAGCCCCCAAGGCGATAAAGCGATTCTGGGTATCCTTAAGCAAATGGGTATTAATGGAAAAGTATGCGAGAACAGCGTTGAAATAACTGGAACAGGCAATTCGCTTGAGCCCGTCAATGTTGATGCAAAAAATATTCCTGACCTCGTTCCAGTCTGTACAGCGCTTGCATGCTATGCAAAAGGAACTTCCAAAATCACGGGCGCCCGACGGCTCAAACTCAAAGAGTCGGACAGACTAAAAACACTTTATCTTGAATTCAAAAAGATGGGTGCAAAAATAAATGTAGACTCTGACACTTTAACCATTGAAGGTCCATGTAATCTACATGGTGCGGTGATTAATCCGCACAATGACCACCGTATAGCAATGGCTTGTGCAGTTGCAGCTTTAGGTGCAAAAAACCAAACAACAATTCAAAACGCACAATGCGTTAGAAAGTCTTATCCGCTGTTCTTCACTCATCTAAAACAAATAGGAGCTGAAATTGTTGGCGGGAAATTCGATAGGTAAAGAATTCACAGTAACCACTTTCGGCGAAAGCCACGGCAAAATCGTTGGTGTAGTTGTCGATGGCTGCCCGGCGGGATTACCTCTTTCTGAAGCTGACATTCAAATGGACTTAGATAGACGTATTCCCTCTGAGCCGAGAATTGTTTCACCAAGAATCGAGAAAGATACTGCCAAAGTTCTTTCAGGAGTTTTTAACGGTTTTACAACTGGCGCCCCAATTACTGTGACGGTTGAGAATCGGGAGGTTGACTCCAGCGATTACGAGGCAATTAAGGATTTGCCAAGACCGGGACACGCTGATTACACAGCCCGGATAAAATATGGTGGCTTCCAGGATTATAGAGGAGGCGGACGTTTCTCGGGCAGAGTAACAGTAGCACTTATCATGGCTGGATCTATCGCCAAAAAACTTCTTAGTCGATTTGAAGTTGACGTGTTAGCTTACACCACAGCGGTTGGTAACGTAACATCTGACAAAAAGTTTAGTGCAGAAGAAATCCGTAAGAATAGATACTCAACATCTACACGGTGTCCCAACTTAACCTGCTCAGAAAAAATGGAGCAAGCCATAGTGGAGGCTAGAAAAGAGGGCGAAAGTGTAGGCGGAGTGGTTGAATGCATGGCGCTAAATGTTCCCGTAGGTGTTGGTGAACCACTGTTTGATTCGCTTGACGCTGATTTGGCGAAAGCATTGTTTAACGTTCCCGCGGTAAAAGCAGTTGAATTCGGGTTAGGTTTTGAGATTGCCGAATTAAAGGGCTCTGAGAGTAACGATGCATACATCTTGCAAAGCGGAAAAGTTGCTACTTCAACGGAAAACATGGGTGGAATCTTAGGCGGGATATCAAATGGTATGCCTATTTTGATACGTATAGCAATTAAACCGACCCCTTCACTTGGCAAAGAGCAGAAAAGCGTTAACCTATCAACAATGAAAAATGCTAATCTGAGCGTCAAAGGCAGGCATGACCCATGTGTAGTTCCAAAAGCTGTGCCAGCTGTGGAAGCTGCGGTCGCGGTAACTTTGGCTGACCATATGATTCGAGCAGGCTTCATACCGAGAATTCTGGAGAGACAGAAATAATGGATGAAATTCAACAATTAAGAAAAAGAGTTGACGAAATTGACGAACAAATCATAGCTGCCCTATGCGAAAGAGCAAAAACATGCTCGGCGATTGGTTTGATTAAGAAAAAGAAAAGCTTCCCCATAAGGGATGTTACCAGAGAAAATGAGGTCTTTAAACGAGTGAAGGAAAAAGCGGTCGAATTTCGCCTTGATCCCTTGCAAGTTGAAGCAGTTTACCACGAAATAGTTAATATGTGCAGTGCTATTCAGGAGTAAAAAGAACTTTCAGCGGAAGTAATCCTCTGTGCTTTACGAGATAAATGAGAAAGCCATAAGGCTCGAAAACCAAGGAAAGAAGATTATACGTTTAAACCTAGGTGACCCAGACTTAGCTACGCCTAACGAAATAATTGAGGCAGCCTATGCTTCAATGAAGGCGGGCAAAACAAAGTATTCCTCTTCTTATGGGGAGAGTAAACTTCGACAAGAGCTTGCTGAACTTCACGGTGTTAAAGCTGAAAACGTTGTTATTACCCCTGGCTCAAAATGGGGTGTTTTCGCCACTATGTATCTCCTAATGAAGGGCGGAGGAAACGTAATCATCCCTACTCCTTACTGGACAGCTTACGATTTAATCGCTAAAAGCCTAGGAGCAGAGACTAAACTGCTTAGGACAGAAATGGAAGACGGCTGGAAAGTTGATCTTGACAAACTGGAAGAGACTATTGACAAGAATACTAGAATGATAATACTTAACAACCCAAATAATCCAACAAGCAAAGTTATAGATCCTGAAACCCTTGACGGAATAGTGGAAATAGCGAACAAAAAAGGCGTCACAATCCTTTCAGATGAGGTTTATGGAACTATCAGCTTCGTTAAAACCAAAAGCATCTTAGAATATGACGGCGAACAAAAACATATTCTAACCACTGGCTTCTCCAAAACATTTAGCATGACTGGATGGAGAATCGGCTACATAATCGCGAACAAAAAACTAGTCGACAACATCACTAAACTTAACCAAATAACCATCAACAACGTACCGGTTTTCATTCAGGAAGCTGCTATGAAAGCGTTGGAACTTCAAAAACAACTTGCAACAAAAATAAAAGAAGAATATGAACAACGGGCTAAGTTGGCAAGTAAAACTTTGGCTAAATCAGGCTTCTCATTCACAAAGCCTGAGGCGCCATTTTATGTTTTTCCTAAACAATCTGGTCTAGACTCTGAAAAGTTCACCTTAGAATTGCTAGACAAAGGTGTCGCAATTGCTCCAGGTACTTCGTTTGGCGACTATAGAGAGCATTTCCGTATATCATTAACTGCGCCCAGAGACGAAATCAAAACTGGTCTCGAAATAATAGGCGAGGCTTTGAAATGAAAATCGCCGTAATTGGCGCAGGAAAAATGGGTATATGGTTTGCTAAATTTTTCCAATCAAAAGGCTACGACGTGACAGTAGCCGATAGAAAAAAAGAAAAAATTGCAAATTTAGAAAAAGAACTTTCTGTTAAGACAACTACAGACTTTAAAGAAGCCGTTATTGACGCTGACCAAGTCTTAATATGCGTATCAATCAGCGCCATGGAAGAAGTAGTTAAAACCATCGCTTCAGCACTTCACAAAGGCCAAGTCGTCATGGATATCTGCTCAATTAAGGAAACGCCACTAAAACTGATGCATGAAAATATCAAGGGTGCCTTAGTTTTAGGAACACATCCTGTTTTCGGACCAGGAAGCAACGGTGTCAAACACAAAGCCTACATTCTGACTCCAACAAATCCTGCGGAAGAAAAGTTTGCACAAGAATTCAAAAAGTGGTTGCAGCAAGAGGAAGCCCATGTTTTTGTAATGACTCCAAAGAAACATGACGAGCTAATGTCTGTTGTTTTGGGATTGCCCCATTTTCTTGGGTTGATTGCTTGTGAAACGCTTCTAGAACAGAAAGATTTCTCGGAAACAAAAGAGGTCGCAGGCACTACCTATCGAATGCTCTTTACACTTGCTGAAGCAACTGCATTGGAAACACCAGACCTATACGCAAGCTTACAAATGAATCTGCCTAAGCTGAAAAAAATCGAAGATCAATTCATGGCAAAAGCCCAGGAATGGCTCAACCTAATAAGAAACAAAGACGCTGAAGGAATAATAGAGCGGATGGCGGAATTAAAAGCAAAATTGACAGAAGTTGATCCCGACTTCGCTAAATCATATGAAGCTATGTACAAAATGCTAGAAGCAACCGAAAACTAGTTTGAGTTTCTTACGATAATTTATCTATATAATTTAATATTCGAAGTTTATCCTTAACTTTTCCCTTTTCTTTGATGTTTTCATAGAATGTTTCGAGATTTGGGTAATTTTCTAATTTTTCAACTTGACTAAACAAGAAACTCATAGCACCTTCTGCTATTACTCTTATTTCATTTACATCAGAAAGGCTAAAGTCTTCAAGTCTTCCCTCATGAACTAAATGGTTGCGCTTGCAAAAAAGGACTTCAAGTAAATCTGAAAGTGTTGTATTATTTTTGTATATAGCATTTATTCTTGTTTTCACTTTATTTTCCGTATTTCCCAACTGATCCTTTAATGAAACTAACTCCAAAATTTGCCAAAAATTAAGAAAAATATAGGCTGGTTCAATACTATCTAGAGCATATTGATGCAGTGTCAAACAATTTGTTAAGACGTTTTTCAAGCTATTATCTGGCAAGATATCGTAATCATATATGGTTTTCAAAACTGCTTTTAATTCGTTCGGCGTAAGTGATACTAATCGATAATTAAATTCTCCCACATTAGACCAATCGCCTTTGTATTTTCTGTTACAGTCAAAGACAAACATATTCTTAGGTGGGTTAAGCAAACCCAAAGCAGAAGGATAACCGATTTGGATTGTAAGGGTACCATAAGAGAGCGAAAAGTTACTTAGTGCTCGGAATATAGCAAATAGTCTGTGAGCGTTTTTAAACGCCTCTGCTTCGTTCTTTGCAAAGACGTCGATTGTTATAAAAGTAAAACCGCTTAGTGAAGAAATAGTTTTACTTTTATCTATTGAGAAACTTGGTAAGACGTTCGGTTGTATGAAGTCGAACTTTTGTAAAATGTATTTTAAAGTGTGTATATTTAGTTTTGTTCGATACAACCTGAAGTGTCTTTTATTGTTAAGCGTACTAAGCTTAAGATTGATCGGGAAAACAACTGTGAACTTCTTAGTTTGCTGCTTTTTCGATTCATTGAGTTCCGATTCAAGAGCTCTTTTTAGGTAATGGAGAGTTTTCTTTCTATAGGAACTAAATCTAGCAATGGCTCGTGATATTACCGCAAGCAAATGCTCATCGTTATCCTTGAAACCTTGTATTGTGATCAAGCCACCAAGGATGTAAACGATTTGCTCAAAACGGTAAATATTGTCTCCGGTTAAGCTCACTTCTCCGGGATTGTAAAGCTCGATTGCTTTAAGTGCGTACTCGATGACTTTTTTTCCTTTTTTGAAGGAAACAGATACCATTTTAAAGAAATAAGGTACTTCTGAACTTAAGTTTTGTCAGAGTTAAAACATGTGGATGCTGATAATAATTAACTTGCTTTCCTATAGGATCCAAGTATTTTTGTGAATATAGCGTATTGTTCTAATGCTTTCAATGCTTCTGCACATTTTGTTTCAATTCGGTGTCCCTCAAAGTCTAGGTAAAAATTGTATTCCCACGCCGTTTTCTTTGTGGGTCTGGATTCGATTTTTGTTAGGTTGATATCTCGTTTTGCAAATTCTCCTAGTGCATGGTAGAGTGTGCCTGGCTCATGTTTGGCCGAGAAGATTATGCTCGTTTTGTCTTTATCTGTAGGTGCTGCGTCTTCCGTATACAGTATAAAGAAGCGGGTGTAGTTTTCAAGGTTGTCCGCGATATCTTTGGCGAGGATGTGCATGTCATAAATGTCTGCTGCTCTTTCGCTGGCAATTGCGGCTGCGTTTTTGAGGTTTTTTTCCTTAATCAATTTAACGCTGCCAGCTGTATCATAGGTGGGTATGAGTTCGCGTCCAAACTCCTCAAGGAAACTTCGACATTGCCCTAAAGCTTGTGGATGTGAATAGACCACTTCAATGTCGTCAAGAGATGTGCCTGGGTTTGCTATGAGGCAATGTTCAATTTTAAAAATTACTTCAGCGCAAACTTTTAAATCATAACGTAGAAAAAGGTCATAATTCTGAGGCACGCTGCCTTCTAAGCTGTTCTCAATAGGAACAATGCCGAACTGGGTTTTTCGCATGCAAACGCTGTCAAAAACATCCTTGAAGTCTTTGCAGGGCTTAACTTTGGTTTTTGCCCCGAAAAATTGGAAAGCTGCTCCTTCGCTATAAGCGCCTGGTTCGCCTTGGAAAGCTACGGATTTCACTTTTGGTTTCCCTGCTTACGATTCTTTATCAAAAGCTTGTTTATACCGTTTATCATTGCTTCAACGCTTGCCATAACTATATCTTCTCTGGCTGCTCGTGCGGAAACAATGTTGCCTTTTTCGTCCGCTACTTTTATGATGACTTCAGCAACTGCGTTTGAGCCGCCTGTGATGGCTTCCAAACGATATTCGCTGAGTCGTATGTTTTCTAAGTTGTTGGTTAGTTTCTGTATGGCTTTTAAGACTGCATCAACTGGGCCGACGCCTGTTTCAGCTGCAATGTATTCTTTTCCATCCAAAGTTAATCTGACGGAAGCAGTTGGGATAACTTTGATTCCTGTCATAACAGCTATGTCGGATAAGTCAACGATTTTTTCTTCGCCATAAACTTGGCCCATAACTGCAGAAGTTAACGCCAGCAAATCAGCATCTGTCACCATCTTGCCCTTATCGCCTAGTTCTTTGACGCGTTGCACGATTTCTTTGAGTTGCTCCTCTGTGGGGTGAATATCTACCTCTTCCAGTTCCGCTTTGATGCCGCTTGTTCCTGCCAGTTTTCCCGCCACAAGTTTTCTTGTTCGGCCAACCAGCTCAGGTTTTATCGGTTCAAAAGTCAACGGTTTCTCCGTTACTCCGCGAGTATGGATTCCTGATTCATGAGCGAAAGCGTTTTCGCCAACAATTGCCTTGTTTGCCTGAACGCCAATACCTGTTAATGTTGCAACCATTCTTGAAGTGCTGTAAAGTAACCTTGTGTTGACGCCTGTTTTGTACTTGTAAATCTCATGCAACGCCATAACTACTTCTTCCAGCGATGCGTTTCCAGCTCGTTCACCTAAGCCGTTAACGGCAACGTGTACTTGAGTAGCGCCTGCTTCAACGGCAGCTAACGAGTTTGCAACTGCTAAGCCGAAGTCGTCGTGGCAATGGGCGCTTATGGGTACTTTAACTACGGTTCTTAGTTCCTCAATTAGTTTGATGGTTGTTTTGGGAATCATTATGCCTACCGTGTCTGGGACGTTTAGGCTGTCCATGCCTGCTTTTTCTGCGGCTTGGCATACTTTTTTTAGGAAGGGCATTTCTGAGCGTGTGGCATCCATAGGGGAAAATTCACATTTTATCCCATGTTTTTTCACGTGCTCAATGGATTCTACTGTTGCAGTTAGTACTTGTTCAGGTGTTAAGTTTACTGCATATTTCATTTGTACAGGAGAAGTTGGGACGAAAACATGGATTAAATCAACATCGCATTCGATTGCTGCGTCAATGTCGCCTTTTGTAGCTCTTGACAGAGCGCAGATCTCAGAGTTTAACCCTGCTTTAGCTATGTCCTTAACTACTTTTTTTTCTCCCTCAGAAGAACTGGGAAAACCAGCCTCAATCGTGTCAACGCCTAACTTGCTCAGCTGGCGCGCAATCTCCATCTTATCGTCGGCGGTTAAAGAAACTCCTGGGGTTTGTTCCCCATCTCTTAAGGTCGTGTCAAAAATTCGGATACGTTTTGAGGTTTTATTAATCATTTTTTCAACCAGTTTTCACAGTTAGGGCTGCAGCAATGGCTTCTGCCATTCCCACTGTCGTGGTCTTGCCGCCGCAGTCCGGAACAGATTGACGATTACGCAGAGCATAAACCACTCCATTTTCTATAGCTGCGCCTGCTTGTAAGCATTTGTTATCTTTGTATTTTTCTCCCAGCCACTCCAGCATCATCTTTGCGGACAAGATCATGGAAATTGGATTTGCTGTATGTTTTCCCGCTCTGTTTGGTGCTGAACCATGGATAGGTTCGAAGAGCGCAAAGTTGTCGCCTATGTTAGCGCCTGGAGCCATGCCTAGTCCGCCGATTTGTTGCGCTGCTTCGTCAGATAGAATGTCGCCAAACATGTTGCAAGTGCAAAAAACATCAAAAACCTGTGGTTCCTTTATCAAACGCATAGATGCTGCATCTACGTATAACTCGTTAAAAGCGATGTCTGGGTATCGTTTTGCGGTTTCTCGGCAGACACTTGCGAATAACCCGTCGGTTACACGCATAACGTTGGCTTTGTGTATTGCGGTTACTTTCTTTTTTCCATTGCGTAAACGGGCTATCTCGAAAGCTTTTTTGGCTATGCGTTCACAATTTCCTCTCGTGATAACACGCATGCACACGGTTGTATCATTGCCTATCGTGAATTCTATACCTTTGTAAACGTCCTCAGTGTTTTCCCGAACAAACATCATATCAATATCTGGTCTGGCAACAGGAACGTTTGGATAGGCTTTCAATGGTCGCAGATTAGCGTATAAATCGAACATCACTCTGAGTTTAACTATGACGTCGGCTGCGGTTTCGCCTACGGGTCCTTTTAGGCAGGCGTGGGATTCTTTGATTTTTTGAATGGTATCTTCAGGTAATGCGGCTCCTCTTTTAGCTAAAGTGGTATCGCCTGCTTCGGCTTCAATAATTTGCAGTTTTATTCCGAATTTTTTCTGTGCTGAATCTAAAACTTTTAGAGTAGCTTCGGTCAATTCTGGTCCGATGCCGTCTCCTGGGATTAAAGATATTTTGTATTCTGTCATTTTTTGTTTATTCTCCTACGTAAATTTTCGATTAATCCGCCATCTATCAGTATTTCTATGATGAATGGGGGCAGTTTGTCTACTTGAAACTTTTTTCCTTTTGAAATGTTTTCTATCTTGCCTGCTTCAAAGTCTACAGCTAATTCGTCGCCTGTTTCAACCGCGTTGGATATGCCCTTGCATTCGATTACTGGTAAGCCGATGTTTATTGCGTTTCTGAAGAAAATTCTAGCGAATGAGTCAGCTAAGACGCATTTCACGCCTGAATACTTTAGGGCTAAGGGGGCTTGTTCTCGGCTTGAACCGCATCCAAAGTTTTTGCCGCCAACCAAGATAACTCCGTTTTTCGCTTTTTCAGGAAAAGTAGTGTCTAAGCTTTCTAGGGCATGTTTTGCTAACTCGTGAGGATCAACCAATACTAAGTATTTTCCTGGCAGAATTACGTCTGTATCAATGTTGTTTCCGAATTTTATGGCTGGTCCTTTGATTTTCATGTTCATGCTTTTGCCTCCAGTGTTCTCGGGTCTGTGATTTTTCCTGTGATTGCTGAGGCGGCTACTGTTGCTGGGGACGCTAGGTATACGCTGGCTTGGGTACTGCCCATTCTTCCAATAAAGTTCCTGTTTGAAGTGCTAACGCATGTTTCGCCTGCTGCCAATAATCCGATGTGACCACCTAAACATGGGCCGCATGCTGAACCACAAACAATTGCACCTGCATCATTGAAGATTTCGATTAAGCCTTCATTTAATGCTTGTCTGTAAACTTCTTGAGAAGCGGGAATCACCAGAGCTCTAACACCGTCTTTTACTTTTTTGCCCTTTAGGACTTGAGAAGCTAACCGCAGATCTTCGATTCTGCCGTTAGTGCATGACCCGATAAAAGCTTGCTCAATTGGAACATTGCCAATTTTGGAAACGGGCTTCACATTGTCGACTGATGATGGACAAGCTATTTGCGGCTCCATCTTTGAAACATCAAATTCAACTGTTTGAGCGTAATGTGCACCAGTATCGCTTTTCAATGATTCAAAATTGGGTAATGTTTTGACTCTTCCTTCTAAGAAGTTACGGGTTATTTCATCCGGTTCGATGATGCCATTTTTTGCGCCCATTTCCACAGCCATGTTACAAATAGTCATTCTTCCCGCTATGCTCATGCTCTTGATTGTTGGACCAGTGAATTCAGCGCTTTCATTTATTGCCCCTTCAACGCTAATTCGACCAATTATTGATAAGATCAAATCTTTAGGAGTAACAAAGTCTGGAAATTGCCCAGTCACGATTATTTTTATTGCTTCGGGAACCTTCAGCCAGATTTTTCCAGTAGCAAAAACCGCTGCTGCTTCCGTTGAACCTATGCCAGTGGCGAAAGCACCGAAGGCTCCGTAAGTGCAGGTATGCGAATCAGCACCTACAATTACTGTGCCTGGAACTACATGTCCTTTTTCAGGCATAACTTGATGACAGATTCCGCCTCTCCCAATATCATATAAGCGCAGTTTCTGGTCTTTGGCGAATTGACGCATGGTCTTATGCAGTTCAGCCGCCTTAACTGATTCGGCCGGAACCTGATGATCCAGTATCACCACTGCTTTTTGGTTATCCCAAACTTTTTGTACGCCTATTTTTTTGAAGGCTTCAACAGCTAAAGGCCCAGTCAAATCGTGCACCATTATCATGTCTACTTTTGCATCCACAATTTCTCCTGGGTGCACAACATCTTTTCCTGAAGCTTTAGCCAAGATTTTTTCTGTAATGTTCATTGTTTGTTCTCTCTTTTTACAATAATCATTTTGAGGAATCCATCGTAGGCAGTTTCTCATTTTTGAGAAACCGAAAGTTAAGCGTTTCCGTTCAAAGAAACGATTTAATCGTCTATTCTTACTGTTTTTGCTCCTCTTGCCAATGCTGTTATTCCTGTTCTTGCGAGTTCAATGACACCGGTCGTTTTCATCAGATTGAGGAATGCATCTAATTTGTCAGGGGTTCCTGTAATTTCAACCGTTAGGCTGTCAGTTGCCACATCTATGATTCGTCCTCGAAAGACTTCTACGCAATTTATGATGTCTGAACGTTCCTTAGGTGTAGGCGCGTTAACTTTTATCAAAGCTAGTTCTCTCACCACAAAGTGTCCGGGTTCTAACTCCTCTACTTTTAGGACATCGATGAGCTTTGCCAGTTGCTTAACGACTTGTTCAAGTGTCTTTTCGTCACCATTTACGGTGATTGTCATGCGTGCTACATCGATATTTTCGCTTGGACCAACCGTTATGCTTTCAATGTTAAAGTTTCTTCGTCTGAACAAGTTGGCTACGCCGTGAAGGACACCTGGCTTGTTTTCTACAAGCACAGAGATCACTTTTGTTTGTTCGGCTTCCATTAGTAGTCACCTCTTTGTTGTGGTAACCCGCAGCCTGGAGGCACAAATGGAACCACGTCCTGTTCTGAGCCAATAGGCACATCGATTACTGTTGTAACGTTACTGTTTAGCGCTGTCTTAACCGCTTTTTGGAATTCTTCAATTGAATTTACTCTGAAGCCTTGTGCTCCATAAGCCTCTGCAAGCTTCACCATATTTGGTGTTTTGCCTAGGTTTACTGCCATGTAACGGCGATTGTAAAGTGTTCTTTGCCACTGAGCAACCATGCCTAAAACTGAATTATTCAGCACTATGACTATTACCGGAATCTTTTCAGCTACAGAACATGCAAGTTCTTGTTCAGTCATTATGAAGCTGCCGTCGCCAGCTATATCTACGACAGGTCTGTCTGGGCAGGCAACTTTTGCTCCTATAGCTGCTGGGAAGCCAAATCCCATGGTTCCTAGCCCACCTGAACTGATGAAGGTTCTGGGTTTTAATGCTTGGAAGTATAGGGCTGACCACATCTGGTTTTGACCAACTTCTGTAGTAACAATGGTGTCTGCTGGTAGCAGTTTTCTTAGCTCTATCAGTAGGGCCTTTGGCACTAGGTCTTTAGGTCTGTCTTTTAGTAATGGACTCAGCTGCTCTTTTACTTCTTTCACACGCTTTGACCATGCACTAACTTTCATCTTAGGTAGCTTCTTTGTCACGGCAACATGCAATAGCTTTAATGATACTTTTGCGTCTCCAACGATGGGAACATCAACTTCAATATTCTTGCCGATTTCTGCGGCATCAATGTCAATGTGTATTTTCTTGGCGTTAGGCGCGAAAGTGTCCAAGTTGGCTGTTGCACGATCAGAAAATCTGGTCCCGATTGCTAATAGAACGTCAGCTTCACCAATCAGCCTATTTGCAGCTGGGTTTCCATGCATTCCTATGCATCCAACCGACAAGGGGTGCCCCTCGGGAAAGGCGCCTTTGCCCATGAAAGTAGTTGCAACTGGCGCCATCAACAAATCGGACATTTGCATTAGTTCGTCTGATGCATTAGAAGAAATTACTCCGCCGCCAGCCAGTATTATTGGTTCTAAAGCCTCTGCCAGTAAATCGGCTGCTTCGCTAATTTTAGACAAATCTGGATCTAATGCGGGTTTGTAGCCTCGCGCTTCAATCTTTTGTGTAATTCCTAATTCTATTTCGGCGGTGTCCGACTGCACATTTTTTGGCATGTCAATTAGGACTGGTCCTGGCCTGCCTGAGGATGCGATATAGAATGCGGCGTTAACCATTGGTTGGATTTCGGCTATAGTTCGTGGCTGATAATTGTGTTTAGTGATTGGGGTGGTGATGCCGATAATGTCTGCTTCCTGGAAAGCATCTCTACCGATCATATATGAAGAATTAACACCTGTTGAGGGAACCTGTCCAGTAATAGCTATCATTGGCGAAGAATCCATGTAGGCATTTGCTATCCCAGTAACGAGGTTTGTTGCACCAGGCCCCGAAGTTGCCATGCAGACGCCCACTCGTCCGCTTGCTCTCGCATATCCTTCAGCAGCATGTGCTGCTCCTTGTTCGTGTCGAGCTAATATATGTCTAATTTTCTCGTTACCGCATAAGGCATCGTATACTGGCAAGATAGCTCCTCCTAGAATGCCGAATATAACGTCTACATTTTGTTGTTCAAGGGATTCTAATAGTACTTTTGCACCAGACATTTTAGTCATTTTATGGTCTCCTTCTATCGAATTTAATTTCTATACTCTCGTCTCGAAAAATTTGGTTTGCATTTGTAATAATCGATTTTTCAGAGGGGTGCCTGGGTGAATCAAAGAATAAGTACCCGACGATCCCAGCTATGGAGGTGACGATCCCTCATCTTAGTTCCTCTTAAATACCAGTCCTTAAAAGTACATAACTGTTCAAATAAAAAGTTTACGGTGTCAACCTCGAATGTTTACAATTTATGTTAATATTTGTCATCCAAAAGCCGATATCAAACTTAGTTTTAGAAAAAATAAGACCTAACTCTTGCTAATGAATCGAATAGATAAATTAGTTTGTGCGCACAAAAGCGCTTATAACCCCGATTTCCATTTTTCTTATCTTGTGAAAAAATATGTGTGAATTCAATGTAATCTTAAACGGCAAAATTCAATTCAAAGATGTAATTTACGCCAAAGCTGAAGGTGCCAACTTGGTCGCTAAGAATATTTTGGGTGAAGCTAAGGAATTTAAAAACTGCAAAGTCATTGAAGTCGATGTTAATTCTGCAAGGCTTGTTCTTTCCCCTATTTGATTTTAGAAGCAGATTTCAACAATCAAATAAGGATTTTCCTTTGATTAGTCGCTTTGTTCTGTTTTTATTGTCGAAAACTTTCCTCAAAATCTGAATCTTAGCAAATGTATAGTTAATGGGGGGCACGCGTATCAGATACATATATTTGGAAAACGCTTTTCAGGCTTTATATATTGTTAAACCAATTAGTTAATGGTTGCCAGCTAATTCACAAGGAAAACAAGAATGAGTAACAGGCAAAAGTTTGAGCAAGATTTAACAGTTTTGCTGTCCAGACTTACGAAAGATAGTGAAAAAGATGTAGAAAACAAACTTAATATACTGAAAGATTGGCTGCTGAAACTGCAAAAGGCAAACGTTATAAAAATCAATCATTCTGTCATGGAACTTGTATGCGCTAAATATCTCATTCAAAAAGGATATGAAGTTCAGCTTGAGTACCCATTAAATGAACTTTTAACTTGCGATTTATACTCCATAAAAGGATTGGGCAATCTCATTGTTGAAATAGAAACAGGTTTTATTCCTCCAGAAAACGCGTTGGCACCACTAACTTATACTTCAGCTCGGCTAGCAAGCAAAATAATACGTTACAGTAGTTTTGCTGGAAAATTTGCTTTAGGGGTGCCTCCACATTATATATTGCCTTTTCCTCAGGCATTGGCTAAGCCGCCGAGAAATCGTGTTGATTGGGAGATTTTGCAGATAAAACACCTTTGTGACGCTTACTATCAGAAACCAGCCGTAACCATTGAAGAAATTAGGAATGCGCGAATACATGAAATCTACATTGTTGATGTAGACCATGCTAAAGTGCAAGAAATCGATCCTGAAACCTACCTGAAAAGAGCCATACAAAAAGGCATAGTCTACGACTATTTGCCGCCAGAAACAAAGGAGTAGTAAGCCATATTGTCCTTTTACGTTTACATTTTACTATGCGGTGACGGCAGCTTCTACACTGGATACACTAAAGATTTGGATGCAAGAACTAAACAGCATGAAAACGGCAAAGGGGCAAAATACACAATGGCTCATAAACCGCAAAAAGTAGTTTATGTTGAAGTGTTTGATACGCGTGGTAAAGCGATGAAGCGTGAAAGGGAAATTAAAAAGCTGAGCCATCAACAAAAACATGACCTTGCTAATTCACAAAACAGGAAATAACTCTTTTAGAAACTTTCGTTAAAATCCTCAACAATAATGTTCTTGGTCGTTTTAAGCCAAAAAAGAAACCTGCCTGGCAAGAAAAAATAGTAGACAGCAAAGGTTACCCCAAAGTTGAAGAACTTACTGGAAAGATGAGCAAAAAGCAGGGCACAGACACCTTAGTAATTCCTGCACCAATAGAAGTTGATGAATTAATGAAAAGGTGCCACGGGAAAATTGATAACAATCAACGAGATCCACTTAGCCCTTGCAGCCAAACATCATGCAACAATCGGTTGCCCCTTGACTACAGGAATTTTCGCATGGATCTCAGCTAACGCTGCCGAAGAACAGAAACATCAAGTAGCAACCAGCATTACTCCTTATCGGTGAACTCTAAAAACGGTGGATTGTTAAATGAGAAATACCCAGGCGGAACATAAGAGCAAAAGCGGCTTTTGAAGCATGAGGGACATGTGGTTATTCAAAAAGGCAAAAAATTCTTTGTGAAAGATTATCTAAAAGTGATAGTTTCGTTAGAACTTTAGTGGATAAACACTGTTAATGCTGCACCCGTAATCACTGGCACGAGTACATTGTCATTTATTGGTAATGGAAGAACTTCAATCGTCATTGCTATTGCTGCGCCAACTAGGGCAAATATTGGCGAAACAAAAAAGGTGCCGGCTAAAAACGCCAGAACGAATCCTGCTAAGGAGCCTTCCCATGTTTTTCCTTTGTTAAATGGCAACGATGTCGAGATCAGGCCTCCGAAGAGCGAAGCAGTAGCGTCACCTAAACAAAACATGGCAATTGCAGCGTAACTTGCAGGATGAGGAAATAAGACTAAAGTGAATAAAATGCCAAATGCAAAGTACAATGGTGCAGCCGCAAAACCGCGCAGTTCTGATTGAGAGGCAGCATGTCGTGTAATTGCAGAAATCAAGGGCAATTCTCTTCCCTCCAAACGCCAAAGTTCAGAAACTGTATACATGAGTGCTATTGCGAAAATTAGCGTGCCCACTGCTGGGACTCCTATTAGACTGGCAATAACAGGCATAAAGAATCCGGAGGCGTGAATGTCTTCTCTTACAAAATCATTTCTCGAGGGAAAAGAACGTTTATGTTCTTTACCATCAATTATAGGCAAGATTCCGGAAAGTCGTCCATTCACTACTCTGTCAGCTTTCACCCTTATGATAAAGTCAGGGTTAAAGCCAATTTTTAAGGTTCCGGGAAGAAAAATGCAACGGTTGTTTCTATCATCAGCAACCACGATGGTATCATTTATACTCAATTTTTCTTCTTCTAAAATATGACATAAAATCTTCAGTTTGCCACTTGCTTCGATTGCGTCACCTGTGATTTCGCCAGTTAACTTGTTATCTTTAGTCTCCACTTCAATACCGTATGAATATTCTGCGCCGACTGCATCAGCTAATTTTTTAACAACAATCGTCGGCAATCCAGAACTAATTAATGCAATCTTGCAATTTCTAACTTTAATTTGAGAAAAAATGTTTTGCAGAAAAGGCGTTGAAGGAATTTTGTCAAAAATAGTCATTAGTGTTTCCAATTCTACACCTTTCAATTCTTTAAAAACATGCCTTAACGCTGAACTCAGCTTCATAAAGCCTGATTCATAGAGAAAACCCCAAAATAGTAGTTTAATTAACTTGGTAAAGCCTAAGCTTCTTCCTATAGCAAAAACAAAGCGGTTTTTTGGGATGAGCACTCCTTCAACGTCAAAAATTACAAGTCTCGTTTTCTCTATATCATCCATTTCTCTCTGTACTCGCAAATATGCTGTTTTGTCTATGAAGGAATTGGTAACTTGCTAAAGATAAGTTTTGTTTGTCCTCAATAGAAAAACTGCTTCTAATCAGAGGTCTGGAAAAGGAGTTTCTAACGCGCGCTTTAAACACAAGTTTTTTTAGTTTGAGTTTAACTTTAGCCTAAGAGCGAGAGCGATGATATCGCTTTCGTTCAAACAAATTATAAAATTGAAGGAGAACTAAAAAAATGAAAAAAATAAATGCAAAAACTATCGCGATTTTATTTGCAACGCTTATGCTAATTTCTATAGCAGTCTCAGTACGACCAACAATGGCACAAGTATATCCGCCACCAGGCTCACACGCATCAACATACGCTCAAATAAACGTCGCTCCAAACCCAGCAGGCATCGGCCAAACAGTCACCGTCAACATGTACCTTGCAGTACCTCTGCTTACAAGTGGAAACAACGTAAATACCGACAGAGGAATGAATTACACACTTTACATAACCGACCCCACCGAAAAACAAACAACCTATGGACCATTCACAGCTGACGCAACCGGAGGAACGTACACAACATTCGTTCCAGACCAGACAGGCAACTACACGTTATTCTGGAAATATCCAGGACAAACTCTGACAGGAGCAAACTCAACGTCACCTTTCCCAGGCTATGGCGGAGTCATAGAAGATCCGAGTACAAGCCCCACAATCACACTATTAGTCCAAACAGAACCAGTATCCCGCAGCAGCTTCCCAATTACGCCACTTCCAACATCATGGTGGGAAACTCCCGCTAACGCTGAGAACATTCAAAATTGGTATTCTATAACAGGACCATGGCTTGGACTATCTGCAAACAGTTTTTCTACAACTGGATCATACAACTGTAGCACGTATTGCAACCCATACACTGAATCTGTCTACAGCGGACACGTCATCTGGACTCTACCTTGGGGACCAGGCGGTATTCCTGGAGGAGACTACGGTGGATCCGAAAGCAGCAACTTCTGGACAACAAGACAGTATAGCCCAAACTTTGCACCAGTAGTAATGAACGGTGTATTATACTCAACACAATATACTACGGGTCTAAGTACTGGCGCTTGCAATGGTATTGTAGCAGTGAACCTATTTACTGGACAACAACTTTTCGTAATAAATACCACCAACCCGTTGCGTTGCGGAATGATGTTCCAATATAAGAACCCCAATCAATACGGTGTCGTCGGTCCATGGCTTTGGACAAGCGCCGGTGGCGCCTTCGCTGGAGGAACTGGCACTCTTCCTGCACAAGACACTGGAGGAGTTGATATTCAATCAACTTACCACACTGGTGCAACAACACAATGGAACATGTATGACGCCACAACTGGAAGATACGTACTTAGCATAGTCAACGGCACAGGCTTAACACTTTCAACTGATGATCAAGGCGGACTAGTAGGCTACTACATTAACAACACTGCTGGCAGAGAAACTGTCTATCCAACTTCAGGAGGAGGAGGCGGCAGTTTTGCAGGACTATTCTATCAAAGTCAACCAGCAATAACTACTGGACCACACTTAGAATGCTTCAACTTCTCAACAGCTCTAATTCAGGGATCAGGAACCTCCCTAAACTTCCAGCCCAACAGAAACCTCGTAATTGACTGGAGACAAGGACTTCAATTCGCAGTTGACATGCCAACTAACATCTCAGGCGTCCCAATTGTCTCAGGCACCCCTGCAACACCCAACTTCGCAATAAACAGTGTAACTGAATACGATGTTGCTTTGACAGCTGGATTTACTCATGGGCAAGGAGTTGGAGGAGAGCAATCAGGCTTTCTTGAAATAGCAGGCATGGATGCAGTTGATGGCCACGTATTATTCGCTAGAAACATAACACAGGCTGACACAACAGTGCTTCAACCAAATACAAGGTTAACCTATACTTGGGGCGAAGGAAAGATGTTTGTTTTCGACGGCTTAAACTGGAAAGGCATATGCTTCGATGCAAGAACAGGCGCCAAACTTTGGGAAACTCAACTTTTAGGCCCCACTGGCTACACCATCAATCCATATGACGTCTTTAACTTCAAGGCTCAATATGCTGATGGCCTAGTACTTGTTCTCGGCTTCGGAGGAGACATATTTGCAGTCAATGCAACAACTGGAGTACAAGTATGGGCTAAAAACACAAATATTTGGGTAGGCGACCCAGGGATCGAAACTCCATATGGCACATGGCCATTATGGGTTTTCTCAAGCCAAGCCCAATCATCTGACATAGAATACGCCGGAATCGGTCACGAATATAACCCGCCGCTATTCCATGGTGCACAACTATTAGCAATCAACATGACAGACGGAAGCTTAGTCTGGTCAGAACTCGGTTTCCATACCAGAGGTCTGGCAATTGCCGACGGAATTCTAGTTTCAAACAGCGCATATGACAACCTGATCTACGCATTCGCAAAAGGCCCAACTCAAACAACGGTTGAAGCGCCCAATGTAGGAGTTACAACAGCTACACCCATAACTATCAGAGGAACAATCACCGATGTATCCGCAGGTGCATCTCAAGACGCAGTCAAGAAAAACTTCCCCAATGGACTTCCAGCAGTCTCTGATCAAAGCATGAGCCACTGGATGGAATATGTATACCAGCAACAACCAGCACCAGCAAACACAACAGGAGTTCCAATAACCATCAATGTTATTGACTCAAACAACAACTTCAGAGCAATCGGCACAACTACAAGCGATGCAAGCGGCATGTTCACTATGAGTTGGACACCCGACATACCAGGCAACTACACAGTCATAGCCAACTTTGCAGGCACAAAATCATATTATGGTTCTTTCGCTGAAACATCATTTATCGCTGCTAGTCCACAAGCAACAGCAACAGCTACACCTCAAACAAACTTAGCAACGTCAGACCTAGTAAACAACTTAATGTTGTACCTAGTCGCCGGAGTTATCGCTATAATCATTGCCGTAGCTATCGTCGGTTTGCTTATACTCAGAAAACACCCGTAAAAATTGTATAACTAAACATCCTTTTTTCTTTTTTTTATTTTTGAAAACATTAGAGAAAAATAGGCTGAGAAGGTCTGCATAAACTAATTGTCGTCGCGGTTGAACTCGGATTTATTTTAGTAGTTTCGTTTATCTTGCTTCAAAGGTTTTTCCAAAGCTTCAGCATACCTACATGTTTGCCATCGGTGAGAAAAGAATATAGCTTATGCTGTTTGGCTACATTGGTGTTCTCGGTTTTGCAGTTCCAAGGGGCATCCTCCACCGCAAACATCTAGTTGAGCGCAATCCTTACATTTTTCTTCAATGTAGCCTCTGCTACGCAATTTTACGGCCAAAGGATTTTTCCAAATTTTTTCCCAGGAATCTGTAAGAATGTTTCCTAAATTTTCAAAGTAACTTTGGCACGGGTAAACGTCGCCATTTGGCCCAACACAAGCATTAATCAAGGCTGCAGTGCAAGCTTTAATGCCTAAGCCTAATTGCACAGGGTCAAAATTGCAGTATTGTGTTGGCGTATACCAAAGGAATTTTAATCCAAGTAAGTGAGCTTTGTCTCTGACTTTAGGTAGCAGACTCTTTAATTCTTCAGCGGTTAATGCAAACTCTTGGCTTGCAGAGGGAGCTTTTCCTGAGTAAATGAGGCTATTGCAGCCGAAAGCATTTACGTCGAGTCCTTTAATGAAGTCGATTGTAGTGAGAAAATCTGCTTCGTTTTGTTTGTTTAAGGTTGTGTTAGTTGAAACGTACATTTGTGATTGGCTCGCATTTCTTATTCCTGCAACAGTTTCTTTCCAACTGCCCTTACTGCCCGTTATCAAATCATGAATTTGGGGTTTATGAGATTCCAGCGTGACCTGTACAAAGTCTAAACCTGCACTCTTCAAGTGTTTTAACAAAAGACGCGTCTTTGAGTTTTCGCCCGTTTGTGATTAACCCCGTAACAATACCTTTCTTTTGAGCATACTGAATCAGTGCCGGTAAGTCTTCACGTAAGGTTGGTTCTCCGCCCGTGAATGTAAAGATGAAAACGCCAATATCACTGAGTTTATCAATTACTGTTTGCCACTGCGCTGTTGTTAGCTCTGGTGTTTCGTGGGGTCCTCCAGCGTAACAGTGAACGCAGTCATTTTGGCACTTAAAAGTTAAGGCTAAGTCCATGCGTAGGGGCGCTGAATATTGGTGAGAGAAGGGTTCTTCTTTTTCGATCTCAAGAAAAGAAACTGGGTCAACTTTATGTGTTTGAGCTAATGTGCTAATTGCATAAACTAGTTTTTCGTAATCCTCTTTTGCTTTATCAGCTTTAACACGGTACATGCGTCTTATTTTCTTTAAAACCTCGTCTCGAGACAGTCCCTGCATAAAAAAGTAGGCAAAAGCAGTTGCTGTATGGTTTAAGTGAAGGACGGCATTTCCGTTAATCACCATTACTCCTTGCCCATCTTGCTCTACTCTAAGTTGAAGAGACATACCTGCAAACTTGTCTTCACCGCGGTAGCTGTAGCGTCCCGGGGCAATCTTTGTTTTACGAATTCTATTCAGAAAACTCATTTAATGTGCACCTCCACCTGCACATGCACAAGCACATGAAACACAAGCGCAAGCACAGGCACATGCTGCACAAGCACAAACGCAGTCAGCTTTGGGGTGAGCTGGGTCATGGGATGCTTTTGGCGGTGGCGGAACAATGGAGTTAGCGAATTTTTCTACATTAACAACTATGTTGTTTGATGTTTTTTCGACTGAGGTAGCTATTGTGTTTGCGAATTCAGCGCCTGGAATAGCTGGAGGTTTAGCTGATTGTGCTGGTGCTTCAATGTTTGGTTTGTACGTTGGATTTGGATGGTAATTTGAGTAGCCGTACCACCACCAGAACCAAAGCGGGTTTGGCTGGAATGGTCTGTTTTGGAAGATTGTTTCTGTGCGTGTCCGCTGGTTAGGATCAAGCATAAGCCATAGCAGTTGCTCGTCGTAAGCGTTTGAAGCTAATTCAACCGTTCCAGCTTGCTCCACCTGTGTCCAAGCTTGAGTAACGATTTTTCTGTAATAGTCAACGGTATCTTTTCGGCTGTAACCCTGCATTTTCTGCTCAGTGGTATCACGGAGAAACATGATTGTGTGAGCAAGTTTTTCTTCATCCAATGTTCCGTCGGCTTTGAGAGCGTTGAGGAAATCAATTTCGTAATATCGCAGTGGATTGTCTTTGCTGCCTGTTTTGTTTTCGTAGGGTGGAAGGATACGCAGTTTAAGTGCAGGCTTGGTTTCAATTGTCCAAACAGCCCTTTTCTGCAAAAGACTGTAGAGGATTTCAGTAACAATCTGTGTCGGCTTTAGATCTAAAAGGTAAGATGCTTCAACAGCGGTTAAGCCACGTTTTACTCCCAGCGTTTCCATGCTTAATTTAGGGGAAGAATACGAGCTTTTTCTTGCTACTTGAACAACCCCAATTATTAGGATGATTGCAATTATTGGCAAAACAATTAACGGAAGAATACCTGCTAAATTGCCAAAGCCGCCGCCTGAAGAAGAGCTGGAGTATAATTAGGCAAGTATTTGGCTGGAAAAGAAACCCCGACAATATGTTGCTCATTTGCCTGCAGAACAGGAATTTCCCAGTAAACAGCTAATCTTCCCTCTACTGTGGAAGTGCTGTTGTAGAAGTTCTGAGTAGTTTTTACATCGCTTGTAGTAGCGCCTGGCGGAAGAACGATTTGCACTCTTACATCGTTGATTGGTATATCTGTCCATTCTGGCGCAAACTGCATCCCCAAGTTGCCTGGGTTCTGGGTATCATTGGTTATCATGCCTGCAACATTGGTTGTAACTGTGAACCAGACGGAGTTTCCAGCCGTTAAGGGCTGATTTAGGGTTACATCAACTCTATAGTCGCTGCCGCTGCTGGCATCAGAGACGTGAAGTTGGTTTCCATATTGATCAACGGCAGTCCTTGGCCTATGGTGAAATCACTTTTTGGTTGCCCCACATAAAAACCGTGAATTACTCCTGAATTAGTCGTTAACGTTATGTTGTAAGTTAGGTCAATGGTGCCATCTTGGTTTATGAATATCTGTGCCCATTGATGGTCAACACTGTAAACTATGTTCTGGGCATGAACGGCGCTTGAAGCCGCTATTGCGATAGTTAATGCTAAGATAACGGCTAAAAAGTAGATGTGTTTTACCATTTTGGTTCCTCAGTAACCTCAAAAGTTGTGCCGCAGTATGGGCATTTAACATACGGTACACCTGAAACAATCTTGATTTGGTTAGAATCAATCGACGCTCCACAGTTGGGGCATTTAATAGTGGCTGCTTGCATTTGCCCTGAAACTTCTAGGCGCTGAATTACCGTTTTGGGTTTACGCGTAATGTAATAGATGCCAATGATTACTGAAATGCCAATAACGAAAGAGTAAGCCACTTGTTACAAGCCTTGTTGTTGGTGCTTGAACTGATGCAGCCAAGAGCGAAGACTATTGCAAAAAAGAATAATATTGCAGCTGCAATGGCGCCGATTACTGTTATGGCTTTCACAATAGGTTTGGTGTAGTGGTTTGGGATTTAAGTTTAGCTGCTAGTTACCGTTTTGGTAAATGGTTTATTGGTTAATTATTTATTCGCTTATGCCACATTGATTGTTATGGGAAAGCTTTTATTTTCAGGTATTACTAAATTGGCGAGAAGTGTTACTGATTTGTCGGTAGCAAACAACCAAGAACCGTTTTAGCGTCAACATCGCATTAATCAGTATTTTCAGCGCGTTATGGGTAGTTCTAAACCTAACTGTAGCGCCGATTAGCTTTAGACTTCACTGGGTTGCCAGTAATTCATAGCGTGATAATTTTCTTCATTCTTCTTCTTGTTATCTGGGCAACGGGTCAGTTTGGTGCCTCATCGTTAGTCAGTATTATTGGATCTGTAATTGTTTGCTTGCCGGTGGTCCACTTCCGGTATTGGGTTTTATACCTGCCGCATTTCTTTTGATTTAGTTTTCTTGATTAATCATCATAAAGTTAATTTCAAGCCATAAGCACTAGGAATTGATATTTTAGCAACTATTGTTGCTGCGTTGTTTCCGCAAGTATTGTAAACTTGTCCTTCTTGTTTCACCGGATGTTTGCCCTAACTATTTGGGCAGGTTTGGTAATCATGCTGGAGGAATAATTGGTGTTGTAATTGCTTTGCCGATTGTCGGGATTCTCGAAAAAGCACAGGTTAAGAGAGTCAAAATATCTTAGACTGAACTAATTTATGATTAAAAGTTAGAAAAAGCAAGAGTGAATTTGTATAATTTATATATTAATTGTATATAATCAAGATACCGAGGACATGGCATGGCTTGGTACGATGACCCCATAATTGTAGTTGCTGTTGCAGTAGTGATAATTTTCGCTGTCGGGGTAGTTATATATGCCATGCGCAGAATGGGCAGGAAACCTCAGCCAAAGAAGCCTAAAAAAACCGCTGAAGATCCGAATCTTGATTATTCTGGTTTACCATTCAAAATTTCCAAGAGCGTTCAAGCAACGACCGCTGTTAACGCAAAAGATGAGTTGCGGATGCTTGATTTGGAACGGGAGATTTTAAGTGATGCAATTCGGCGTTTGTATGAAGCGCAAGCCGAAGGAAAAATTACTGAGCAAGAACGCGAAAAACTTGCTGCAAGCTACAAAGCACGAATGATGTCTATTAAAGAATCCATTTCGAAAGATGAAACCATAGTGGCTCTGCATGATCTAGAAGGAATGCAGGAAGATTTAATGAAGCTCTTCAGTGAACGCTTCGGAGAATTAACCTCTAAAGTTGATGAACTTAGAACTAAAATCGATGTTAAACCAATAAAAGAAATCCCCATAAAATTACCTACTCAAACTTCGCCTTCGCAAATGGAAAAAATGGAGGATGAGGAGGAAGAAGAAGCAGGAAGAAGCAGGCGAGGAAAAACAGAAAAAGAAGCGTAAACCACCAGAAGAACGACCTGTTGCTAAAACAGAAGCTGAAAAACGAATAGACACAATTAGAAGTGAAGTTGAGAAGGTTTTAGATAAACTGGGGCAGATGGAAATTGACAGTTAACCTTGATCCAATTCAGAAGGCAAAGCAGAAAGCAGCTTTAGAAGCAGTTAAACATGTTAAAGACGGCTTTATTGTTGGTTTAGGTAGCGGAAGCACAGCCGCTTTCGCCATAGAAGCCTTAGGCAAGCGAGTGAAAACTGAAAAACTTCATATTATGGGTATTCCCACTTCTTACCAAGCCTTTCCTGTTAGCAGTTGACTGTGGAATTCCAATTACAACTTTAGATGAACACCCAGAAATAGACGTAACAATTGATGGAGCAGACCAAATAACTCCTCAACTAGATTTGATAAAGGGCATGGGTGCAGCTTTGGCAAGAGAAAAGATTGTTGCTGCAGCCTCAAAACTTAATGTGATAATTGGTGATGAAAAGAAAAAAGTGAAGCTGCTTGGCGAAAATAATCAGGTTGTGCCGATTGAAGTTTTACCTTTTGCTATTTCACTTGCAAAGAGAAAAATTATTGATGCTGGAGGAAAGCCTATTCTGAGAGAAGGCAAAGGGGAAGCTTGGACCAGTGATCACTGACAATGGGAATGCCATTTTAGACTCCTATTTTGGAGAAATCGCTAATCCGGCTCAGTTAGCGATTAAGATGAAGATGATTCCAGGCGTTGTGGAAACAGGGTTTTTTATTGGATTAACCGACATTGCTTACGTGGGCTCAGTTAGAGCTGTCGAGAAAATTGAGAAGTTAAGATTTAGTCATCTTTAGATTTCTAGTTGATAGTGTCAGTTGGCAATAGTTGTAAATGTTAAGGGTTGATGCTTAATCAATTCTGTTTATGTTCGTCCCGCCAAATATTTCGCTATCATCATTTAATCGGAAATAATTGTATAATCTTTCCCCTTTTTCGGTGATAGCATACAACTTTCTTGTTTCCAACCTTTTTTTCTACGATTAATTGAGCATTGACTAAAAAGTCAAGGGCTTCTTTTGGAGATTCTAATTTGAGGTCAGCTTCTTGCATTATTTGTTTTTGGGTGACTAAATCTCCGCTTTCTAAGACCTTAATTACGGCGAGGTATTTCTCCATTCTCGAAAGTGCCACAACGTTCGCCCTTGTGCTAAAGAAAATTTCAACCTCAGAACTATTAAGCCTTTCCTCTTAAGACTGATTTCATGTGAAACAATTTGGGGCGCTAATTTCTCTTAAACCTAAAATTCCTTTTGAAACATAAGAAAACAATGTTGTCAATATTAAGAAAATGGAATATTTGTATTTAGCTTGTTTCCTGGAATGAGTTTCTGACATGTGTAATATGAGAATGCACATAATCCTGTTCAGATAGTGCCTTTAAAATTAAATCTTGAATGGCAGCATTCAAATTGCCGTTGTAGTAAGGTCTAACAATTTTTTCCGCAAACTCTGTAATAAGCGATGCTGGCACATCATGCATTGTTAAATCAAGTGCGAGGTTTTCCTCAATAGCTAAGGCAATTGATTTCTTTTTCATGACTTGTCACTTGATCAGCGCTATTGTTTAAAGTGATTTAAAAGATGAACCCTGAAAATGCTGGACAAAGCAGTGGAGGGTTGGGTAAAAGTGAAATGCTTGTGTAATCAACAAATTTAGATTGGTTGAATTAGAATGATTATCAACAACTTCGAATTAGCAATAGCTGTGGCAGGTGCCGTTTTCGGTTTAGCTTCTTAAGAAGCCTTCGCTACCTTATAGGTCCTTTAATAGAAGGTACCAGTTATGATTAATCTAGATAATAGCTTACCGGCTAAGAAATATTCAAAGGTAATTGAAAATGAAAAAAGCCTTATTTGTGTTGAAAATGCTGGGCGAAGCTAAATGGCTGAAGCTTTTGCCAACAAATATGCGCGAGGAAAACCAACTGCGCAAAGTGCCAGATTAAAATTAGATCACCACGTAAATCCAGTTGTTGTACACGCTATGAAAGAGAAAGGCATCGACATATCCAATTACAAACCCAAAATGTTACCTCAGGAAATGGCCAACATAGCTGACTTGATTGTTACCATGGGCTGTGGGGTTTCTGATTTTTGCCTTGGTCCATTTTTTAAAGAAAATGTTGATTGGGCGCTTGAAGATCCGAAGGCTAAATCAATTGATAAGGTATGAGAAATCAGAGATGAAATTGAGGATAGGGTTCAAAAACTTATTTCAAGCTGAATGCACATAATATACGATGCAACATTGATTATTGCCAAAGGAGGTTGAAATGTGTCTACAGTTAATTTTAAAGCGTGTCTAAAGGAAAAAGAGTTGAAAGAAGGTCACATGAAGCACGTGCAAGTTTCTGGGAAATCCATTCTATTAGTGAAGCAAGGTGGCCAAATTTTTGCTGTTTCAAACATTTGCCCTCATGAAGGCTGTTCACTCGACAAAGGCGTACTTAACGAATACTCAGTAATGTGCCCATGTCACGGATGGAAGTTTGACATACAGAAATGGAGAGTTTGTCGAAAACAAATTGATAACCCTGACAACTTATCCCTGTAAGATAGAAAATGGAAAAATCTATGTTCAAGTAGCTGACGGGCGCTCACTATTTTCTTGACGGCGTTTTCAAGGTTTTGTGGATTAATATTTTAATAGTTTTATATGAGATTATAGCGTGATTGATGTGCCTATAGCTAATAATTTGTCTCGTGAAACACGTCGAAAGAAAAGAACAATCGGTATAATTTCAATAACTCTTCATTCTGCTATTCACTGTTTTGGCCATCGCTGGAAAAATTTCCTTTATAGTCTGGATTATCGGCGATTTGGTTGTGGCTTTGATAGCTAACTTGCTTCTGAGAAGAATTTGAAGAGTAAATCTATATGTTGTAAAAATAAAGGTTAAATCCAAATCATTTTTCTCAAAAAATTGAAAATCAAAAAAAATAGAGATAAGACGCCAACTGGAGTTTACGGAGTTACATTCTCAGCTGAAGTTGTTGCGAAGGAATGAAGAGAAGAAGTGAGAATCCATGAATCGGGATTTTGATATTTAACAACAGGTGCTGCATGTCTTAATCTTTCGTTTTCTCTTGTGTCAAAGTAACACGCGATTTCAATAATTGTTTCTTTGTGTTTTTGTTTTTCTTCTGCGAAAGTCTCGAAGAGTTTCTTGAATTTGTCCAAGTTTACTTGCAGTTTTGAGAATTCCTCGGACATTATCTCTAATTGCACTTGATTGCGCATAATCTGTGTAAGCCTCTGTAAGTTGGTCTTCGAGTGTAACAAGTTCTTTGAGTATTTCGGAGGCAACCTCATTGTCTATGCTGTTGATTTTTGAGACTTTTTTGGTAAAAGCTGAGACGCTGTTGGTTAATTCTGAGAAATTCTTTTTTGGATTTGTTTTTTCGGTTTCAGGTACTTCTATGTAATCGAGTATTCCTTGAATAATTTTGGCGCATTTTAGGCTATCATATGCGAAGCCTAAGATAAAGCAGTTTTCAGGTTGGTTGATTTTCTTGGAGAATGTTTCATAAAGGTTAAAGGCTTCGAGTTCTAGTTGGTTGCAACATTTTAAGTATTGGGCGCTTTCTTGTAGTTTTTCATTCATTTATCTTTGCCCCATTGGATTTGTGTATTGAGTATTAATAAATCTTATTTGTTTTCTTACACAATGGCTTTCTGTTCACCACAACTACGGATCACTTGAAAAGAAGTCTTTCGCTTAATTGATTTCATCAAAAATAACCAGGCGCCAACTATCATCAAGAGAAAGCAAGCCCTTTTCCCTTTTATGAGCTGCGCAGTACAATCATTGTGTTGGTTTTTACTATTCCTTCAACCATGCGGATTTTCTCTATACACTCATTAACTTCTGTCATGTTCATTCCGCTAATCACCGCCACGATGTCGTATTCGCCGCTAACTTCATACGTTGTTTCGACGTTGGGGATTGCTTGGATTTTTTTTGAAACTTCCTGTGTTGGATGAGCCGGGTTGGTTGCAAGCAAAGTTATGGCTTGAGCGCCTTCTGCAACGGCAACTTTAACTGTGAATTTTTTTATTACACCTTGGTCGCTTAAGGTTTTGATTCTTTTCCGTACTGCACCTTCGGATAATCCTAACTTTGGTTCCTATTTCGCCGTAGCCTGCTCTTGCATCGTCTTTTAGAAGTTTGATTATTTGTTTATCTACTTCATCCATTTTTGATCGCCGAGTTGTTTGTTGTCATTAACGTTTAACGGTTTCCCTTATAAGCATTATAGCGGAATTACGGTTTTCGTTGTGGCTGCTTGCTTGTTTTACGTTTTCCACTCTGGCAAGCCCTAAATTACTGCACCAAATGGAACATTAGAAGTCCAAGTTGTAACAAATAAGTCACAATGTTTAAATTAAGCTGGGAAATAATCAAAAAGACATTTCCTAAAATAATAAAGTGACGAATAAAAAATGATTAAACCAGCAATTTCAAACCCACAAAGTGTGAAGGCAAAATGCCCCGATTGTGACGCAGACCTTGATGTTCCATCAGACACAGAAAAAGGAGAAATCCTAAGCTGCCCCGGATGCGGACTAGAACTTGAAGTTAAACAAGTTAAAGGCGGATGCGTAGACCTTCAAGAATTAACCATTGAAGGCGAAGACTGGGGCGAATAAACAGTATCCCTAACCAGCCTTCATAATTTTAACCAGTTTTTTGAACTAATTTTTTTAGTGGAGCCGAAAAGCGATGAGCATTGCACTCTTATATGAGCGGTCTGAAAATGACGAAAACGGCATAAAACTCACCGCGCAGCAATTAGGCATTGACTTAACTTTTCTGCCCTTCAGAAAAATTGCTTTAGTCAATTTCTAAAGACGGTTTTAATGCTAAAACCAAAGGCAAAGATTACACAGGCATAATCAATGATATGGCTGTTGTGCTTAATCGTGCTCAAAGCAAAAACCGTCGTCTCCAAGCCTCATACATCATGGAGCAACTTGGCAAAAAAACCTTAAACAGCTCCCAAAGTGAATTTGTCTGCTACAGCAAACTACGCACACTGCTTAACCTTTGGAAGGAAGGCATACCGATTCCCAAAACAGTTTTTGTTCCATGCGATTCAACTGACACTTTGAAAAATGGCCAAGTAATCCACAATGAAAAAGACATAGCGGAACTGTTTCAACAAGAAATCCCAATTTCAGAAGGCATAGTGATTAAAGCTGATGCTGGAACCCATGGCAAAATGATTATGCTTGCAAAAAACAATGAAGAACTCATCGCCAACATTCAAGAAACAAAACCTTCAATAATCAATCCCGTCGGAGTTGTCGCTCAAGAACTTGTTCAAAAATGGTTTTACGATTTAAGAATAATTGTTCACAAAGAGAAAGGTAAACAGCCCTTTTGCTATCCAATTTCAATGGCGAGAGCCGGCTTTAAAGATTTTAGAACCAACACTTTCTTGGGCAACTTGGTTTTCGGTGTCAAATTACCTAAAAGTATTCAGGATTTAGCGGTGAAATGTGGCAGAACCCTTGGCAAAGGCAGTGAAGCATGGATTTTTGCTTTAGACGCCATGGTAAACGTTAAAGAAAACAAACAGGTTGATGACGTTTACCTTAAAGCTCAACTTGATAAAGCAGCTAAAGCGTTTGTGCCTGTTCAAAAGGTTAAGCAGGATGAAACTCGCTTAACAGATTTTCAAGGTTGGAACAGCAGACTAGAAAAAGCGTTCAAGGGCTACGCAGATAGTGAAAATTACGAAAATATTAAAAAGGTAATTGAAGAAAGCGTAGAAAAAAATAAGAGCGAATTGGTGTTTCATGAATCCAATTCCTGCCCCGAGTTCTGGGAGAACACTCGGCTTGCAACAGGCTATAATGTGGCGATTCCACTCTTGAAAGGTGCGAAGAGCCTAATTGACCATTAATCAAGAAGAGAAGGATAACAGAAATGAGAATTGGAATAATTGGTGGTTCAGGGTACGTCGGCAGCGAATTATTGCGTTTGCTGCTTTTGCATCCGCAGGCAGAAGTAACTATGGTTACTTCGCGTCAAAGCGTAGGCGAATACGTCTTCAATGTACACCCGAACCTGCGAAGCATAACCCAGCTAAAATTCGTGCCCCAAGACATGGCTGAAATGCAGAAAAACTGCGACTTAATCTTCACAGCAACACCTCACGGTGGCTCAGTTAACTTGGTTCCTAAACTTTTAGAGGCAGGCTTAAAAGTAATTGACATGAGCGCTGATTATCGCCTCAAAAACCCAGTCGACTACGAAACTTACTATGGCTGGAAACATGCCCATCCAGAAATGTTAAAAGAAGCAGCTTACGGTTTGCCAGAGCTTCATCGAGAAGAAATAAAAAATGCAAAAATAGTTGGTTGCCCAGGCTGCATGGCAACATCCGCAATTTTGGGCTTAGCGCCTATAGTGAAAGCTGGATTGATTGATCAAAACAAAATTGTAGTAGATCTAAAGGTTGGGTCTTCGGGCGGCGGAGCCAAACCCTCACTATCTTCGCATCATCCTGAACGTTTCAGTGGAGTGCGACCCTACAAGCCTGTTGGGCACCGCCACATAGCCGAAGTAGAGCAAGAACTAAACGCATTAACCAGTGAGCCAGTAAAAATATCGTTTACTCCACACGCCGTAAACATGGTCCGCGGAATCCTTGCAACCATTCACACTTATCCCAAACAAAAGATAGAAAACAAGGACATATGGAGAGCTCTCCGCGGAATGTATGGCAATGAACCATTCGTACGCTTAGTGAAATATCAAAAAGGACCTTACCAATTGCCTGACCCCAAAGTCACGCAGGGCACCAACTTCTGTGACATAGGCTTCGAGATTGATGAACATGCAAATCGGCTTTTGCTTTTCTCAGCCCTTGACAACATGGCCAAAGGCGCAGCAGGCCAAGCCGTGCAATGCATGAACATACAAATGGGCATAGACGAAACCACAGGCTTGAAGAGCACTGGTTTCCATCCGATGTGACCGCTATGCTGCTTGTAATAAAGATGGGCGGAAGCATACTCAAAGAAGGCGCATCCCACGATTTAGTCGCCGACCTAAAAGAAGTAGCCAAAACAAACAAAATCATCCTTGTCCATGGCGGCGGCGTTGAAGTTACCGAAATCGCATCAAAGTTGGGTAAGGAACAAAAATTTATAATTTCGCCTGAAGGCTTCAGAAGCCGCTACACAGACAAAGAAACAATTGAAATTTACACTATGGTAATGGCTGGCAAAATTAATAAGCAAATTGTATTAGCACTGCAAACTCAAGGCATATCTGCTGTTGGCATAACGGGTTTAGATGCAGCGACTTTGAAGGGAGACCGAAAAACCAAACTCATCCATGTTGATGAGCGCGGCAGAAAAAAAGTTATTGACGGCGGCTACACTGGAAAAATAACGCAAGTCAACTCTGGGTTGCTTAATCTTTTGCTTGAGAAGGGCTATGTGCCGATTGTGACGCCTATTGCGCTAAGCCAAGATTATGAACCGCTCAACGTAGACGGTGACCGAACAGCCGCCATAATCGCGGGTGCCTTGAAAGCCGACCGCCTAATCTTGCTTACTGATGTGGCCGGGCTTAATGCTTAAAGGCGAATGTGTTCCAAAAATTAGTGCAACAGAAGTCAAAGAAGTGATGTTCAAGCATTGGGTCGGGCATGAGCACCAAAGTTCATGCTGCCTTGGAAGCGTTAAATCAGGGCGTCAAGGAAGTTTTAGTTACCGCGGGTACAGGAAATCAGCCTATTACTTCAGCGTTGAATCATAAGGTTGGTACAGTGATAACTGGTGAATGACAAAGACATAATGGATATTGAAAATCGCTACTTAGCGAATGTTTTCAGCAAAAAACCAATCGTACTAACAAAAGGTAAAGGTGCGCTTGTTTGGGACATAAACGGCAAAGAATACGTTGATTGCTCAACCAGCTACGGCGTCGCTTTGCTGGGACACTGCCATCCAAAGGTTGTTGCCGCGGTCCAAGCTCAAGCCGAGCAGCTAATAACCTGTCACAGCTGCTACTACAATGATAAACGAGCAGAATTCATACAAAAACTTGTCAAGATAACACCGAAAGGCTTAGACAAAGCATTTCTTTCAAACAGCGGCGCCGAATCAGTTGAATGCGCCATAAAACTTGCCCGCAAATTCACAGGCAAACCAGAAATCATCGCTTTAATGGGTGCTTTTCATGGCAAAACCATGGGTGCATTATCAGCAACATGGGACAAGAAATATCGTGAGCCTTTCATGCCATTGGTTCCGGAGATTAAACATGTCGCGCCCGACAACGCTGACAAAATTCGTGAAGCAATAACTGAGAAGACAGCCGCAGTTCTGATGGAGCCAATCCGCGGCGAAGGCGGAATACGTGTTCCACCAGACGGCTACTTGCAGGCAGTGCGGCAAATCTGTGATGAAAAAAATGTTCTTGCTAATCTTTGATGAGGTGCAAACAAGTTTTGGACGCACAGGCAAACTGTTCGGTTGCCAAAATTGGGATGTTACGCCTGATATCATGTGCCTAGCGAAGCCTTTTGCAGGTGGCTTACCCATCGGAATAACCGTTGCCAAAGAAAACATTATGGCATCATTCAAAATTGGTGAACACTCAACCACTTTCAGCGGAAGCCCACTGGTTTGTGCCGCTGGATGTGCCGCATTAGATGCGCTCATAGAAGAAAACCTGACTGAGCATGCAGCGGAGATGGGCAAATACTTCAAGGCTGGTCTGGAAGCTTTAATGGCTAAGCATAAAATCGTCAAAGAAGTCCGTGGTTTAGGCTTAATGCTTGGCATGGAACTGCGCTTTGACGTTCACAATGTAATTCAAAAAGCTGCAGATCAGAGGCGTGCTGGTTTTGGATGCTGGAAGAACCGTAGTTCGACTACTGCCTCCGCTTGTGATTAACAAAAAACAAATCGATCGTGCAATAAACGTTCTGGATGAAGTTTTAGGAGAAGAGGAAAATGAGCGAGCAAGCAGTACGGTTCCTAACTAACCTTCTAGGCATTTACAGTCCTTCAGGAAAAGAAGAAGACGCAGCCAACTACCTAGAATATGAAATGAAAAAGATGGGTTTTGAAGTTGGCAAAGACGACATCGGAAACGTCATAGGAGTCGTCGGCGAAGGCGAACCTGTCATCCTTCTTGTGCGGTCACATGGATACAGTAGCTGGGCACTTACCTCTTCGGATTGAAGAAGGCAAAATCTATGCTCGAGGAGCAGTCGATGCAAAAGGTCCGCTTGCTGCAATGATTATGGCTGCAGTTGCAGCAGCTAAAGAGCCAGGATTTAAAGGCGAAATCTTGGTTGCCAGCGTTGTGGAAGAAGAAGCGACCAGCCGCGGTGTCAAACACCTCATCACTCAGGGAATCAAAGCTGACTACGCCATTTTCGCGCGAACCCAGCGGCGTCGAAAACATAACAATCGGCTACAAAGGCCAAATACAACTTAAAATTGTCGCTAAAAACAGAGACAGGGCATTCTTCTACTCCTTGGATGTATGATAACGCTTTGGAGAAAGCGTATGAGCTTTGGGAACAAATCAAAAACGCTTCTTCGTATCCATCGCTGGATCCCTCTGCAAGCCCATACAACGCTGTCACAGCCTGTTTGGTAAAAGTAGTGGGTGGCAGAGCAACCTCGGTTGTTCCCTTTGAAGTTGAAATGAACCTTGACGTTCGAGTGCCAATACAGTTTAGCACAGCTCAGGTTTTTGAGCAAATAGAAAAAATAATTACAAAGTACCACGCTGCCAACCCAAAGGTATCAGTCAAAGCAACTGTTCAAGATACTGTTGAGCCGTTTGAAGTTAACAAAGCTTCACCGCTTGTGCATGTATCTGTCTTCGTCTGTTAGAAAAGTGCTTGAACAAACCAGCAACGCTTCTGCACAAGACAGGAACTGGTGACATGAATATTCTGGGCAAAGCCATGAATTTGCCAATAGTCACTTATGGCCCAGGCGATTCACACCTAGACCACAGACTAGACGAACACATTGAAATAAACGAATATTTGAGTGCAATTCAGGTCTACAAAGAAACGCTTCTCAAACTATCTGAATTACATAAAAGCAAAAATGGAAACTGAGAAGTAGTTGAATAACATTTCAATTTTTCCATTACTAAGTATTCGTTTATATGACTGACATTTAGGGGGCTCAATGTTTGGCAAAGCCATGATTTCTTGTTTTTTGTCTTGTGCTTTTGTTTAGTCTTTTTGAAGGAGATCATTTATGTTTTTTATGACTTCGTCAGATAATGATGTTGTTACCATTGCCTTTTCAGATGCTGCAGATTTTTGGATTGCAGAATGAACTGCCACCATGCTTTTAATGTTGCTTATTTTACCTTCAGCCTGGATTGCTCTTTGTTCAGAATTTGCTGCTGTTTGCGTTGCTGCTTTAAGTTGGTTTTGAGCTTGAGCACTGCTTTGACCGTAGAAATAAAAAGCAACAATTGTGGTGATCCAGCCGCTAAATATGGCAGCCAACTGTGTTGTCTGCGTGTATTGTGCTTGGGCAACTGAAATTACAAGTATGATTAGCATTCCAACAATAAGCGCCAAAGCAATGTAGAATCTTGATCCGTAGCCGTCCGTTGCGTCGCTTTCTGTTGTCGGTTTTACAGGTGGGGGGTGAAGTGTGTTTTGGTTTGAGGTTGGAGAAGGAGTTGTTTGGGTCAAATTAATTCACTTTTCTTCTAGTATCTGATGTCTTGATATAGTTTAATAAGTTTGGGGTTATTTTCAATTCTATTAGTAAAAGGAGCTTCGTATCTTGATTCTAAATCTTTCTGATTCGCGTCTTCGTAGATGCTTTTTTCTATTAATATAGAATACTGATGTGACGGTTGCCACCAAGAGGACCGTTAATGCAACGTACGGAACAATGCTTGGGCTGCTCACAGTTGTTTCTTTCGGGCTTGGTGACTGCGACGTTTGGTTTAGATTTTCAATTTTTAGATCTTTAAAAACTATTGCATTGTCTTGGTTGTTTGTTATCAATGTGACAGTTTTGTTGGAGTTTGCAGCGCTGTTGAACTGGCGTACTTTCCATTAGAGTGCCATTTACGGTTAATAAATTAGAGATTATTCCTTTGTCTGAAACGGTTGTAGTTGTGTGATACCACGTGTTTTCACTTATAACTTGAGAAGCATTGGTAATCTCTGCACCGTTTCCCGCATCTGCCAAATTTGATAAATCGTCGTCACTTAATGCTTTGACATTTAAGCTAAAATTATTTACATTATTTTTTTGGACTATAAAACAAAACTGATTGTTCAATGTCTGATTAAATCCGTCAGGTAATCTTAGAGGCGCCATATCCGCTGGCACATTCACAGGTACCGTAAAGTGTTTCTCCAGGAAACGTTGATGTTATTGTTTGATTTCGAATCCTTATTGTTTGCTGGCTTGCCGGAATTTTTACTGTTGCTGTTTCCACGTTAGATACCGTATGACCTGCTGGAAGTATGATAAAATCGTAGTTTAATGAAACATTGTTGCCTATTGGGATGCTGAGAAAATCATTTACTCCTTGAATTGGGCGAGTAACAAAACCTGCGGTTACAGGTTGCCCAATTATATAGTTGTAGTCGAATCCCTGAAATTGAATGAATGATTGTGGCCCAACGAAAACTGTTAATGTTTCGCTGTCGGCCCCCGCAAAATTTGAATCGCCACTCCAGCTAGCCGTAATATAGTATGTGCCTGTAGCGGTAAAGTTCCAAGTGGACGTATAGTAGCCTGTATCGTCAGTTTCTGTTGTGAAGTGATAGAGGGCGCTTTTATTGTTGCTAACATAGATTGTTACGTTTTGTCCTGAATTTGCCGGAAAAATTGAACCCGAAATTGTTAAAGAACGAGTATCATTATTAGTGATGTTTGTTGATTGTTCAGAGAGATTTACAGTTATATTCGACGGAAGGGGGGAAATATTTAGGCTTGATGAAACCTGTGCGGGCGGGGATTGTTCAATGTTTCCAACTGGAATAATTATTGCACTTGCGCCAGCTAAGGCTTCAGATTGGTCTCCAACTCTCCAATTACCAGCGGGAGTAGCTTCTGCTGTCCAGTAAGTTTTGTTGTTATATTCAAAGCCGGTAAGCGGGCTCGTTAGAGTGTGGTAAACGGGTTTGTCGGTCAAGTAAACTCCAACATTCAAATGCTCAGGATCTGATTCCTGTGTAATGAATCAGAACAACATCTAAACCTCCAGCCTTCATGATAGAAGCTGCAAGAAAAGAAAGTTCAACACAATCTCCATAATTGTCTTTTAGAGTTTCAATAGGATACTTTGGCTCAGTAATAGCATAGGGGATTTGGTGAACCATCATTAAAACAGCGTCAGCAAACTGTTCGTCGCTGTGAGGCAGTTTATCCGTAACTTTTTGTATGCTCTCCGCGATGGGTGCTACGGATTGTGGTGTTATGAATTTTGCGTAATCACTGTCCTCATTTACAGTGTGGCTCATGTTACTGTAATAATTGTAGAGCGAAGGCGTAATGGAAATGTACAACTTTTGGTTGTAGAGTCCACTGAGGAGGTCCGATTGATGGCTGATAAACTTATACTGACGATTAATAAGTCCAGATGGAGCCTGGATACTAAAAGTTTTTTCGTAGTTCGCAGCCGAAACGACTGACATGACAAAAACTGCTAGAACGAGGCACACAAGAAGGCTGCTGGCTTTCCAAAGCTTCAATTTCATACAAACCAGTACTTCCCATTAAATGGCGTTAATGAGTTGATGAGAATTATGGACGGAATAATTTATGTCTTTAGTTTTTACATATTCGATAGATCTTCCTGATAAGAGAGGAAAATTAACTTTTAATAAGTTACCAAAATAAAGAATAACGACTTAACGCTAACACTTTAGCGAGTCTAAGGCTAACATGAAAGTTTAAATTTTATTATTTAAGATTGTCTGGAAGAGGCGTGAGTTATGGATAATGATTCTTTGGTTGATATAACGGTAAGACGAGTAAATGGAGAAATCGAATACAATGTTAATTGTTCTAAAGGTGTAACAAATGAAGAGTTGGCCCACTATCTTGATGAGATAATCGCCGGCATTTGCACTTGGAAACCCGAAGTATGCGAAGGTACAACTCAAAGAATAGTTGGAAAAATTTCTTGAAATAATCAGAACAAATAGTCTCATCTTTTAGTAATAGATTTTTTTCAAGATTTCTTTTGTTGGTTCTAAGCCACATTAATGGTGAAATAGTTCTCTAAAAGATGTCCACAAAATTCGAGGCATCTATCATTGAGATTCAGTCATTCTTTCTTGTTTGATTCTTGGCTAATTGGTAAAGCTATCGTAAAGATTGTTCCTTTGTTTAGTGTGCTCTCCACAGTTATTTTTCCATGATGTGCTTCAACTACTCGTTTGCAAATTGCTAATCCTAAACCCATTCCCTGTGCTTTGGTGGTGAAAAGTGGAGTGAAGATTTTTGCTATCACGTCAGATGACATGCCCATGCCTGTATCTGCAAAAGCTAATTCTATGTTTTCCCCGTTTTGTCGGCTGGTTATTTCAATTGTACCGCCTTCAGGCATAGCGTCAATAGCATTCTTGATAAGATTGATGAATACTCTTTCGATTTTGTTTGCATCTACCCAAATAGCTGGGAAACTTTCTGTGCGATCTATTATTTTGATGCGGCTTGACGGTTTAATGGAAAGCAATACATAATCAATTAGCGACTTAGGCGAATATTCCTCAAGCTCTAGCTTTATTTCCCGACTGTAATCCAGCAGGTCCCCAACAATATTATCCGCATGCTCAACTGAGCGGTCAATTATGGCAAGCATCTCTTTGCCTTTGTCATCCAAAGACGAGCTGTATTTTTTCTTGAGGAAATAATTTGCATTCTTAATTCCCGCAAGTGGATTACGCAAATCATGTCCAACCATGCCTGCTAATTCACCTATAGTGGCCAAGCGTTCTGACTTCACAAGGCGTGTTTGTGTTTCAACTAATTCTTTTGTTCGTTCTTGAACTGTAAATTCAAGTCCCTTGGAATATTCCTCAAGTTTTTCTTGCATAAATTTTAGCTCAGTTATGTCAACGTTTGTTTCAAGTATTTCTTCAACTTTGCCTTCACTGTTGTAGCTGGCGAGCCACCGACTTCTAACCGAAACCTGTTGATTGAATTTTGTTTGCTGTTTTTTCTCTCCTGACCAGCACCCGGCTTTTTCCAGATAACCGATTATTTTTTCGTAAGACTCTGGGAACTCTGTTTTGAAGAGTTCTCGACTTTTTTTTCCGATAGCCTCCTCTTTGGTCCATCCGTAAAGGTCTTGTGCTCCTTGACTCCAGAAAACAATAGTGTCATCTATTTTTTTGACAATTGTGGCGAGGGGGCTTAGGTTGATTAATTGAGCTTGTTTTTTTAGCGTTTCTTCGGCTTTCTTGCGTTCTTTAATTTCTCTTACAACATCTATGAATCCTATATCTCTTCCATCATCGGCTTTTATGACTGCAATGGTAGCTTCAACAGGAATTTCAACTCCATCTTTAGATAATGCGGCAAATTCTGTAGCGACGCATTGGCCCGTTTTGATACATTCATTAGAAATTTGAGTCGTCCTCGCTTGGTCTTTTTTGGCAATTAATTCAAGAATATGTTTTCCAATAAGTTCAGTTTTGTCTGTGGATCCGTACATTTTAAGTAAAGATTGGTTTACATAAGTGATTTTTCCAGTTAGCTCTCCAATTACTATTCCATCAGTACACATTTCAACAGCTAACGAGAAGATTTGTAATTCTTCTTGAGGTTTCCCTTTAGGCAGCATCCCCTTTGTTTTTGACTCAAGCCTATTTAAGGTAGTTGATAACTTGGATTCTTTTTAATTTTAATTGTGCAAAAGATTTGACTAGGATTCTTCATTTCTCTAAAAATTTATAGGGGGCACTTTTGAGTAAGTTGAAGGTTTGATAACAGAACGTTTGAGGTTGTTGATTCAAAACTTTAATGTTTTTGAATATTTAGTTCGAGGACTTAAAAATGCTATTTGCTTTCTAAAGAATTAGTGTCGGGACTTAGCGGCAACTTCTTTAGTAGAGTTTTGCAAAAAACAATCGTGATTGTCAATATGTGGGTTGAATTAGCTGATCAAGCCGTAGTTAGCAGTACTGGCGTAGCCCTTGAAGGAAGATGTTTCCACGTTGAATTCCTAAATAACAAACAAGAAGCATTAGAAAGATTGAAAAATCTTGTTCCTTTAGGAGCCGAAGTTATGACTGGCAGTTCAACAACTCTTAAAGAAATTGGTTTTGTTGACTTCTTGAGTTCGGGTAAACACTCAAGGAATAACCTCAAAGAAAAGATAGTCTCAGAAAAGATCCTAAAAAACAAGCTGAAATGTGTAAAAAAAGTATTACAGCTGAATATTTTTAAGAAGTGTTCACGCCATTACGCAGTCGGGGCAACTAATCATTGCTAGCGCAACAGGCAGTCAATTGTCTTCCTACGTTTACCCAACAAACAATGTAATTTGGGTTGAAGGTGCACAAAAAATCGTTCCTAACTTCGAGGAAGCCATGAAACGAAAACGTGATTGTGTTTTTCCTCTTGAAGATCAGAGAATGAAACAAGCTGGATTAAAAGGCAGTACAATAGTCAAAATACTGGTATTTGAAAAAGAAACCTTGCCCTTTAGGAAAATTACTCTAATTTTTGTAAATGAAAAATTGGGGTTCTGATTAAGTTTCGAATCTGTGATTTTTCTAAATTCAAAGGCTTACTTTTATGAGTTAAAAAGAGTTTTATACAGTTTAGGTTTTTAACCAGATAGACGAGATAATTATTGTAGATGAGCAAGTTGATTGGAGGTTTGTTTATGGGTCAGGAAAAAGGAAAAAGAGTTGGCGAAGTAAAAGTTAAAACGTATATTTTGAAAAATGATAACACTTTGTTAAAACTAGACAAGGCAAGTGTTAAAACATGCAGTATGTCAGAAGATGAAGCGCAAAGTAGAGCATGCACAGAATTAGGCAAGCCCGAAGGAAGAACTTGTGAGGAATTGATTTTAGTTTATAGGCCGAGTGGTTGCGTAAAAGAAACCGAAGAAGTTGACCTCGATGCAGTCACAACGATTGCTGCAGAAGTTTTGACAACCGAAAAGTAAGGTGCAGAGTTGGTAACTGAAAAAGCAGCGGCCCATTTTCACGGGTGCCAAATAGCAACAACTAATTCTGTGAAACAGCATAAGCTGAAGAAGCTCATAGCATGGCTATCAGAAAGGGAGGGACTCGGCATTGAATTTATCTCGCTATACGTACCTCGGGAAAAATCCATAGATGAGGTAATCGCAATTCTTAAAGCGGAATCTGATTCTGTTGCCACGAGGTCCAAAAGTGTGGACCATCATCAAGACGCAATCAGGAATGTGATTCAGCGTTTAAGGTTGCTGAGGGAAATTCCAGAGAATGGAATTGCGATATTTGCCGGAACTTTCGTTGCGAACGAATTGGAAAACGCATCTTTAAATGTCGAAGAAGTAGTTCCACCAGAACCGATTACTTCATTTTTGTTGGAGGTTAACAACTATTTCCAGTTAGAGCCACTAAGAGAAATGCTTAGAGACCTAAAAGTTGTGGGTCTAATCGCTTTAGATTCAAAGGAGGCTAGCTTTGGTCTGCTTAATGGTGAACGATTCGAATTCATAGAAAATATCACCTCTGGAATTCATGGAAAATCTGGAAAAGGTGGGTCAAGCCAAAGAAGATATGAAAGAGAACGCGACACGGAACTCACACACTATTTCCATAGAGTTGCAGAACATGCAGCCAAAGCATTTCTCGAGAACCATAAAGTTAACGTGTTGCTCGTTGGAGGACCAGGTACAACAAAAGAGGATTTTTTAAACGGCGATTTTCTTCACTATGAGCTAAAAAATGTGTTTCTGGGCAAAGTGGATACACAATCCGCTGGCAGAGAAGGAGTAAGAGAGGTGCTTGACAAATCATTTGATTCACTGAAGAATATGTGTTTGCCAGAACAGAAAAGTGTTGTTCAGCGCCTTCTATCAGATATCGCCAAGCAAAATGGTTTGGCTACTCTACGGATTAGATTCAGTTTTGAAATCGCTTAAGACCGGTGAAGTGGAAATTGCATTAGTTACAGATACCACTGATATGATTGAAATTGTTGCAATGTGCAAAAAATGTTCTTTATCCAAGACGAAGATAGTGATAAAGGGGCAAAAGGTTCAAACAATCCAGGAAATGATATCGATCCCCTGTGAAAGGTGCGGCGCAGTTGAATATGAAGTTGACGAGAAGGATATAATAGATGTCTTGGAAGATGGTGCTTCACAAACAAATGCAAGAGTTGAGGTAATATCTCCAGAATCAGAGGAAAAAGCGAAGCTTACAGCTTTAGGAGGCTTTGCCGCTCTTTTGAGATACAAACATGGACAAGTTCGAATAAGAAATGCAAGAACCTTCTCCAAAAAATAACTACAATTTTTGTGACTGTAGTATAACAGTAACACATCGTTATTAACAGCAATTACCGCTAACTAAATAGGATATTATTTGACAGCAAAAGAAAAAGGAACAAAAACTGATCCTTGGATTCTTAAAACTCCACCAGGCACTTCTGAATTCAAAGCTTACCGCGATGAAGACCGCAAATCCGCCAGCAGTCGTTGTGTGGGTAGGCAAAACAGAACTCAAATACCAGCTTAGATGCTTGGACGATTTGTATAAAATGTTGAAGGCGAAAAGAGATTGGATGCCGCTGGGCAGTGTAGACGAGCAGAAGCCCGCTGAAGAAGGAACAGTTGAGGCTTGGGGCAGGTCACCTGAAAACCCTGTAGGGGGATGGTACGGGATGAAAAAAGGTTTGCGGGGTCGCTTTGCAAACTATATTCCGCCAATCTTAGAAGCTATGGGAAAAGCGGAAGTTGAACACAACCCGAGAAACAATCGCATGCGGGCAATCTAATCTTTCTCCTTCCCTTACCTACGGCCTCCATTTATGCTGAGAGATCAGTAAAATTATGGTTAGGTTTACAAATAGGATTCTCATTTAGTAACTCGGAGATAGTACCTGCTAACTGTTACTTTGCTTAAGCAGCATGAAGAAGGTAGATGGCAATCCGAAAATCTGGAAGCGTTACCTGCAGACATCAGTAAAGAGCAGGTTCTCTGGGTAGATGCCCAAGACCCCACTGATGCTGAAATGAATGAGCTGAAAGATTATTTTAGCTTGGATGAACACAACCTACAAGAACTTACTGAAGAAGGAGAACATTCACGAATAGATGAACATGAAGATCGCAGTGTTTTGTCTTCTAAATTTTCCTCATAGAGAAGGCTTTATTTCTGATGGGAAGATGGAACGCTTAGCGATGCTTGTTTGTTCGAGATGGATAATAACCGTTCATAAAGGCTACTCTGAGTTGACGTGCTCTGTTTACAAGAAAATAGGCACTCACGGATATTTTTCTTTGTCTCTTGTTCCTTCAACTGATATAATATTGTACATTCTGTTGGATTTGGTCACCAGTGAGTATTATCCAGTTTCAGACTCGGTGTTTGAACGGATAGAACTGCTGAGCCAAGAAGCCTTAGGCTTTTTTAGGCAAGGGACAAGAAAGATTGACAGCACGTTCACGGTTAAGGTTCTGAAGATTAGAGAGAAATTAGTGACTCTTAGACAGAGTTTGAGTCCTCTTCGCGAAATTATGGGGAGAATAACAAGGGGTGAATTTGCGCTAATATCTGGCATAAATCTTCCTCGTTTCGGAAATCTATACGATAGAACAATCCAGTTGGTAGATGTGGTTGACGCTCATCGTGAGGAAATGAGTAACATCAGAGATATCCTGGTTAACGTTCAAAATATAAACACAAACAACATAATCAGAGTACTAACGATAATCTCAGCCATCTTTCTACCGTTGACTTTGATCGCTGGAATTTACGGCACAAACTTCAAACCAGGACAGATTCCAGAAGTGACCAGTCCTTTCGGCTTCTACATTATGATTGCAATAATGATTACCATAGCTTCAAGCCTCGCGTTGATTTTTAAACATAGAGGATGGATATAAAAAAAATTACAATTTCAAGTTCTCGTTCCTTGTTTCAGCGAGCAAATACTTTTTTAAGCATTTTTTATATTCACTGCATTTGCCTGATTCTGAACAATTGAATAATCCCAAGCAATCATGAATTGATTTCTCCAATATCAGTTCGATTTTGCCTTTCCACTTCGCGCTCAATCTTAGAAGTGGCTTTAATTGGCAAAGTGATAGTGAAGGTTGTGCCTTTTGTTTTAGTCGTTTCAATGGTAATTGTTCCAGCATGATCATAGATTATGCGCTTGGATATGGCTTAACCGAAACCTCCGCCTTGAGCTTTGTTAGGGGCGACTGGTGAGAAAATTTTGGGTAGAACGTCGCCAGAAATTCCCGTGCCTGTGTCGTTGAATGCGATTTCTATGCTGTTTAGTGTGTTTTTGCAGTTATTGAATTTGCCCCTTCTTGTGAGATTGCTTCAATTCCATTTCGAATAAGATTAATGAAAACTCGCGTAATTCTGTCTGAATCAATAATGTCGAGTAAAGAAGAATTTGAAAATGGCTGAAACGGAAAATGCAAAATCTACTGGCAACAACAAAATGCACGCAATTATTTTGCTCGTGATTGGAGTAATCCTAATGATTGCTGGGGTAGGAATAATAACTATTCATAGCAGTCTCGAGGTTCAGGGTTTGGCACAATCTCACTTGTAATTGGCGCTGTATTGCTGGTTATTTCTCTATTAGATTTAGTATGAAGGTGCATTGAGTCTTTTTTTGTAGACTCATCCATCTTTCTTTTTTTGCTGCTTATAATTGAACCTTATGAGTCCCAAATCACACTAACATTATAAGTTAGGAAATGTTTGAAACTAAAGCGAGCGCTTGGGGAGAAAGGAAGGCGAAGGTTGATGAATGTTAAAGTCTGGAAGCTTTTGGGATTATTTCTAATTTTAATTTTTGCCTTTTCAGCAGCTAACTTGGTTAGAGCTATCGGTGTCACCAACACAATAACCGTAGGAACCTCTCCCACAGGCGTAGCTTATGATCAAGGCAAAGGCGAGATATATGTAGCTAATTCTGGTTACAATACAGTCACGGTTATTTCAGACAGCACTAAACTTGTGTTGGCAACCGTAACTGTGGGAACCTCTCCAACAGGTATAGCCTATGATTCTGTTAAAGGAGAGATATTCGTGACCAACCACGGTTCCAACTCAGTCTCAGTAATATCCGACAGCACCCGACGTGTGCTAACTACAATACCCGTCGGAACAACCCCAAATAACCTAGCTTATGATCCTGGCGCAAATGAAATATTCGTAGTTAATTCCGGAGACAACAATGTCTCAGTAATATCAGACATCTCTAACACCGTTGTCGCAAACATATCTGTCGGAACAAATCCCAATAAAGTAATCTATGATGCAACAATGAATGAAGTCTTCGTGTCCAATTCTGGTTACAACACAGTTTCGGTAATAAATGACAGAACCAATCTGGTGACTGCAATCATAACTGTAGGAACTTCCCCTGCTGGTGCAGCTTATGATTCCAGTAAAGGTGAGCTCTTCGTGGCTAATTATGGTTCTGGGTTCAATTCAGTCTCGGTGATATCAGACAACAATAATACCGTTGTAGCTACCATAGCTGTTGGAACCACTCCCTACGGCGTAGCTTATGATTCAGGTACCGGCGAGATATTCGTATCAAATCACGGGTCCAACTCTGTCTCAGTAATTTCAGATACCAACAATACCGTTGTTGCAACTATACCTGTAGGAACCACCCCAGCAGGCGTCGCTTATGATTCTGTTAAAGGAGAAATATTAGTAACCAACATGGGTGACAACACAGTCTCTGTTATACCGGATTCTTCTAGCTCGTCTGCATCGCCAAGCCCAAGCACTTCTGCTTCTCCAAATCCTGGGGCTTCCTCGTCCCCGTCATCATCTGCATCCCCATCAACAAGTCCGACTCGATCATCAACTCCATCATCTGGGTCAGATCTTCTTCAACAGGTCTGGGTTCCTAAACCAGACAAATACAGCTGTAGCCGTTGGTGTATCAGCTGCTGTAATAGCAGTATTCGCTGCAATTCTTTCTGCAATAAGTAACCCCTTAGCAAAAGAGGGTGGAGCACCTGAGGAAAAAGCAAAAGGTCTAATCCCGGATAATTTAAAGGAGTGGCTTGAAGAAGTAATCTCATCCAGACGCGAAGCTGAAGCTGCCGAAAAAGTAGGCTCGCTTTTTAAGCCAACAGGGACAGAAGTTCTAGCTTACATCGTTGCAATAGTTGTTCTTGGAATTTCCTTCGCCTACGTTAAAGTTATCACTCTTAGCCAAATTTGGGCTCTGCTACCCGTGTTCATTCTAACAAGCGTGATCGTTGGGTTCATACAAAAGTTCGTATCCATAGCTTACTTGCGAAGCAAAGGCGTGTGGAGTGAACACTCGATTTGGCCTTTGGGACTTATCCTTTTCCTCTTCACCACCTTTGCCTTCAGAGTTCCATTTTCCTCACCAACACGAAGCACACACTCCAAAAAATTCACTGAACGATTAGGAGCTATAGTAGCAACATCTGAAATCCTTATCAGCTTAGCTTTCGCAGGACTATTCTTCCTACTGTTAAAAGGAGGATATACCGCTGTTGGAGATGCAGGATTATCAATGTGCGTAATCGGTTCCTTCTTCGGCACATTCCCCGTTTCGCCGATGAGTGGAAAAGACATTTTCAAGCATAGCAAAAGTCTTTGGGCAGGTCTCTTCATCGCTACCTTAGCTATCTTCGTCGCCTGGCTACTGTTTATATAATGGATCTGTTTACGCTGAAATTCAAGAGCCCCTTTCCTTTTGATTTATCAACCATAATAAGCCCCACTACTACAACCGTATAGGTGGCACTAGTGAATGTGTTCAAATGGCTATTCTTTTTGATTATAAGCTTATATACGTAAAGAAACGATGTGGATTAAGAAGGCATTGAAATGGGAGAAAATACAAAACCTAATAGCAACCGAAACATGCATGCGATCATTCTGGGAGTTCTAGGAATAATCTTGCTGATCGTTGGATTAGCAATAATAACTATTCATGGCGCTCCCCTGAGAGGCTCAGGATTCGGTACCATTTTTAGCGTGTTAGGTTTCCTGTTGCTGGTGATTGCTGCTTTAAGGTTCTTTTATAAGAAGCCATAAATGAGTCTTGAATAGACTCTCCATTTCTTTTTTTGTTCTTAAGGTTGAATAACAATGTACTATGAAAACTATACTTTTGGGTAACGAAATAGGAACAAGAAGAACTTGAGATCGCAATTGTCGGAAAAAAGGTCAAATTGTTATCCCTCAATATCTCAGAAAAGAATTAAAAATTACTTCAAAACAAAACATCGTTTACAGAAAAGGGATAAAATTGTATTAACCAAACTTACTGTACCGCCTTTAAAAGAAGAATTAAAAAGTCTTTCTACTGAAATTGATAAACAAAATAAGGGAAAGGAGATTTCTGACCGAGAAATCTTAGAAGCCCATCGGATTTCAAGACTTGAGAAACAAGCCAAAAAAACACGTAGGATAACTCGAGGATCGTTCATACGATATAATTCAAAAATTGTCATTACTAATGCACAATTTGTTTTTGTATTAATGCACATTTCGTGGTGGTCTACGGGGATGTTCCTGAATCTTAATGCTATAAATATCGATCTCAAAGCAAAAGATACTCTAATTAATCAAAACATAGAAGGATAATTTAGGTATTTGTTTGCCTGATTATTTGGTTGGCACTGGCGGCTGGGCTTACTTCAAAGTTCCAAACAAGCCTTCACTTGGGGCATATTCTGAAGTTTTCAATTTTGTGGAAGTCAACTACACATTCTACCAGTACCCTAACACTCGGCTATTAGAGGGAAGGCGAAAAACCGTACCCCGAGATTTCACTTTTTCAGTTCGTTGCCACCAAGATCTTAACCCATAGAATCGGCTTTAAACCCGTCGATGAAGCTTATCGGGTGCTTGGTCAGATGGTGACTTACTGCAGATTGCTTGATTCGCCTTTTCTTGTTTTAGAAACACCACCAAGCTACGTTCTTAATCAAAGTGCAGTTAGCTCTGCTAGGGATTTTTTTGCTTCTGTAAATTTGCATGGAGTTAGGCTTGTTTGGGAAATAAGAGCACCCGTAACAGAGTACAGCTGTTGATTTGATGAGGGATTTCAACATAATCCACTGTGTAGACATTTCTAAAGAAAAGCCAACTGACTGGTCAGACATCGGTTACACAAGGCTCTTTGGCAAAGGCAAACACAACATATACCAATTCACCGACCAAGAACTTCAAGAAATCGATAATAACGCCTCAGAAACCAAAACAAAAGTCGTTGCAATGTCTTATCATGGAGCAAGAATGAGCACTGATGCACTCCGTTTTAAACAGTTACAAGCTAACCGGCAACTTTCTTCCAGTAACAGCTTACACCGGGTTGGATTCTGCCAAGGCTGTTCTTTCTGAGGACGCAGTTTTTCCCGCTACAAAGCAAGTCCCTGATGACTGATTATGGGTGGAAAGTTGTGAACTTATCGGCTGAAAAACGAGTTCACCTATCTGAATTATTGCCTAAAATTCCTAACAAAACTTATTCTTCACTGGACGGAGTCATCGGTTTGATAAAGTCCGCGCTGTAAGGTAAGTCATTTAAAACCTTAATTGATGGCAAATATTACTAGTTCCTTGAAGGTCGGGTTCTAAAAATGAAAATTGAAATAGGACCAAAAAACTGTCTCTATCCACTCCCAACAACCTTGGTTGGGGCATTAGTAAGCGGCAAACCAAACTACATCACTATCGCGCATGTGGGCATAATGGATTTAGGCTCGGTTTCTCTTGGAATGAACAAAAACCATTACACAAATGCGGGAATAAAAGAAAACGGAACATTCAGCATTAACATTCCCTCAGTAAAAATGGTCAAGAAAACTGACTATTGCGGTTTGGTTTCAGGAGAAATCGAAGACAAAGCTCTACAGTTTAAGACTTTTTACGGAAAACTGAAAACAGCTCCAATGATCGAAGAGTGCACTGTAAACATGGAATGCGAATTGATAAAAACAGTTGATTTTCCAAACCATGACGTCTTCGTAGGCAAGATAGTTGCTACTTTCTGTGATCAAGAGGTTTTGAGTGAAGGGTCTGTAGATTTTGGTAAGGTACAACCGCTCTTGTTTGTTATGAATGACCGGAGTTACTGGAGTTTGGGAAAGAAAGTTGCCAAAGCTTGGGACATAGGAAAAGATCAAGAAATAAAGACCTCTGCCCGGTTCAAGAATGAGCGACTCTAACATTCATTTGGGTACATCCGCTGGAGCTACTAGGAGTGGGAAGGCCCGTTCTACAAAAAAGGAGAGAAACTCAAGCTTCGTGCTTACTTCCATGTCTTCAAAATCGTCGAGATAGATTCAACATTCTACCGTAATCCCTCCAAAGGCACAGTTATGGACTGGCTAAAATATTCGCCAACCGACTTCGTGTTTACCGCCAAAATGCGATTGTAATTTGGAGAATCTTGAATCTTTCTTTGGAATGCTTGACCCCGAGATCAAATATGCGATCGAGTTCCGCAACGTTTCTTGGTTGAAGCAAGAGACTTGGGATTTACTCAAGAAATACGAGGTTGCCTTCACGACCGTTGATGAGCCGTTGCTTCCTCCTGAGGTGCATTTGACAGCTGATTTTGCTCATTTCCGGTGGTATGGCAGAGGCGAGAACGTTTTGGTTTGATTACCGCTATTCTAAAGAAGAATTAGATAAGTGGGTACCTAAAGTTCAGGATACCATTATCAAAGTCAGGGTGGTTTATGGTTTTTTTAATAATCACTTTCACGGTTACGCTCCAGAAAACTGTCTGTACCCCTTCTTAAGAAACTTGGTTTGTTATCGGAGAATCAGAAGAAAACTAAAGATAAGTCAAGGGTTAAGCAGGCGCATTTGAGCTCTTTCTTGAGTTAAATTTAATGTTTATCGGCTGTTGTCAGCTAATGGATACCTTGTCATTGCAGCAAGCATTACTTCACTAAAGGTTTTTTTGCCAACGTGCCTAGCAAAATCATTAGTAGCAATTATACCCACCAACACGCTATCCTTCGTAACTGGAAGACGCCTAATTTTGTACTTCACCATTAGTCTTGCGGCATTCCTGAGCGGGGTGTCTTCCTCGATTGTTATTAGTGGTTTTGACATCACTTCAGAGACCTTGGTATCGAGCGGTTTTTTCATCGCCATTACCCTTCTAACCAAGTCTCTTTCAGTTATAATGCCCTTAGCCTCAACGCCGTCCATTACTACAAGGTCTCCTACATCTTGTTGATGCATTAGCTTTGCAGCTTCAAGCACATTCCTATCAACATTAATTGTGATAACGTTGGTTGTCATAAAATCTTTTACTTTTGGCATCAATTTAAAAGAATTGGAAACAACCGTATAAGAGTTTTGTAAAAATTGCAATTCGCGGCTGTGAATCGCATAGAAAAATACAAAACTCACATTGGCCATTAGAATTTAAGGAGACCAATACAGATTACTGGTGAATTAGATGCATGAATTACACGCTTTTGTAAACGTTTTCGTGGAGACATCGCTCTTCGATGAAGTGGTTGAAGCCCTCTCCAAGATAGATGCAGTGGAAGAACTCTACGAAGTAACAGGAGAATTTGACATCGTAACGCTTGTTTCAGCCTCGGATATTGAGTCGTTTAGAGATGTCTTGAAAAATAGAATAATGAAGATCAATGGCGTTAAGAGCACAGTAACTTCAATTGTATTGAGCGCTCCCAAAGGTCCAAAATGCGGGACTTAATACTGGAATTGTTTTTTTGAATGGTAACCGAATCACGAATTTTGAAAAAATTAGTCCTTTCTTTAATAGAAAGGATCTGTTCTTGTTAGCCTCGTTACTCTTCAAAATTAGCAAATTTTAATTCTCAAAAAATCTCAGAATAGACCTCTTATTTTTGGTTACCAGGCTTTTGGGAAGACCTCAATTGGTTTCTTATTATGATATAGAGCCCAAAGAACAATGCAGCTGCTATAATGGCTGAGGTGATAGCCATAATGTACAAGGCTTCCCACGTGGGCATTGTTTGATGAAGATAGAAGAACGAACCAACAAGTACGAACAGCGAAGCAGTACCCGCAAATGAAATCCCCAGCGAGATCAAAACAGTTGTAACTACGCTGAAAATGATCAGTTTTTTTAGGCGCTTCTTAACGGCAGTTTCCGCCTCATTCATATATTCTTTAATAACGCCTTTGATCTCGTTTAGAATTGCTTTTAATATTTCTCTTATTGATATTTTTTCTGACATCTACTTATGCCTCTTTCAAAAAACACTCGATTGATCCTCAAAACTGCATCATTCACACATACTTTGACGGAATAGGAGTATTTCATGCTTAAATTAATTAGTTTACATTGAAATCTTATTTTAATATTGTGACTACGGGAATCCGTCATAAAATTAGCGAGAGCAGGCTGAGTCTAAGCCTTAATGCGTCCACGGTCCAATGAGGCAATGTCTTTATCGCCGCATGGTCTTTCACCGTTTTGACCACACAGCTCAAAGCCTCTCTGAAACGCTTGTTATGGCCAGCCCGTGGAGGTAAGGTCTTAGTCGCATATCAATTTTCAGCTGTTTTAACTGATACACTCCGTGCCTCAACGCACATCTTAAAGCGTGCTCCCCAGCCTGTAAATATGTTATTGTGGAGGCACACTCTTAAATATTGTGACTTTTATGTCACAAATAACTATACTTGTGTTCTATTTGAGACATTTGGAAGTTTATAAGATTAAAGAAACCAAAACAAAACGGATTTAGCAAATAAAAAGAAAAAAGGATGATTATTTTATTTTGGTTTGATTTTTCTTTTTTGTTTTGGTGTTTTTTTGGGAAGACAGATTTCCAGTACACCATCATTTAGGTTGGCGGTGACTCCGTTGACATCTACTTCCTCAGGCAGGTCAACTGTTCTGTAGAATGTTTTGCACGCGCGTTCCTTACAGAGATATTCATGTTCCTTCTTGTCATATTTCCAACCTACCTCACCAGATATTACTACATAGTTGTCTTGCACATCGATTTCGATGTTTTCTTTTTTGAAGCCAGGCATCTCCGCCTTTAAGAGATATTCTTTTTCATTGTCTTCTAGATCCATGGTTGGAACTCGGGTTTCGGGCATTATTGAAAAGGTGTTAGCCCAAGTTGAAGGAAACAGGAGGTCTTCAAAATCGTTTCTGAACTTTTCAAAGGTGTCGTCAAAGGCTTCGTAGAGGTCTTGGGGGGTAGGTGTAGCTAAGGTGACTGGTTTCTTTTGGGGTTTACTTATAGCAATTGGCTTCTTCTTTGTGACTGATAATTCGGTTTTTTTAGAAGCGGCTTCTCCTTCGGCTGGTTTTTTCTTTTCACTCATAAAAATTCGCCTATAATATCCTTATTTTCTTCAGGAATTTAATGTTTGCTTATCCAGGAACTTTGCGCAGGTAGACATTTCGAAAAAGAGTTGTCTCGCTGTTGCATTGTTAATTGTTTTTTTGGGGTAAACGTATAATGAATGTTGTTCCTTTCCCCTCTTGGCTCTCAAAGTTTACGGTCCCGCCTAACGCTTCCGTCATACGTTTTACAACGGCTAAGCCGAAGCCTTGCCCCTTGGATTTAGTTGTAAACATCGGGGTAAACAACTTATCTTTAACTTTTTCTGGGATACCTACACCTGTGTCTTTAACCGAAATAACAACGTCGCTGGCTTCATTGTATGTTTTTATGGTTAGTTTTCCGCCTTCAGGCATAGCTTGAGAAGCATTAATAACCAAATTGTATAAGATCCGATTTATGAAATCGGCGTCAGCCACAACCTTTTGAGCGTCAGGTTCCACAGCCACCTTTATCGCTATGTTCTGGGATAAACCATTTTTTTCCAGCAACCTGTCAATAAGAAGTTTTAAGTCTGCTATATCTTCGTGAGGCCTAAGTGGTTTAGCAAAATCTTGCAAGTCAGCCACAATCTTGTTAATATAATCAATGTTCTTTTCAATCTCTTGCAGGCTCTCTAACGCACTTATTTTCTCATCGCTCTCAGGTGTTGAAGCTAATTCTGATTTAACTAAATAGATATCGCCGATGATAGCTTGCAGCGGATTACGAATATCGTGTCCAACCATGCCTGCGGTGGCGCCGATAGCCGCTAATCGTTCAGTATCTTTAAGTTGCTTCGTACGTTCTTCAACAATCTTCTCCAAGTTTCGGTTATTTTCTTCAAGTGCCTTTTCTGCGTTTTTCGTTGCAGTATTATCTTCAACAAATGAAAGAACTGAAACCATTTTCCCACTCGGATCAAGCAAAACTGAGTTAATCCATGTACAATGAATCACATCGCCATCTTTTGTTACATTGCGGTTTGCAGAAACAACTTTAGTTTCACCGCTAGTTAGCTTTGCCATTGTTTTTTCAACTATTGGAATGTCTGGTTCGTAAATCAAATGCAGATCCATTATTGGCTTACCAACTGTCTCATCCGCTTTCCAACCAAACATTTTCTGGGCATCGCCAGCCCAACGAGTAACCACAAAATTGCTGTCCCACTCAACCACCGCAAGAGGAATATTTTCAGCATGGAACTTCAAACGTTGTTCACTTTCTCTAACTGCTTCTTCGGCTTTCTTGCGTTCAGTTATTTCCAAGTGATGCCATAATCGACTAAATGCTGATCCATCTGCAGAGAAGGGAATGAAATCTCGAATGAATGTTCTGTTGCTTTGCATTGCAACTTCTTCGCCTGTTACAATTTTTCCAGTCGCCACTAATTCTCTTATTCGACTGACTTCTTGATCAGGATGCATGTAGCCGTTTTTTATTTTTTCGATCATTTCTTCTGAAGGGAGGTTTTTTAGTTCGGTTGGAGATTCTTTTAAGCTGAACTGGTCACAGAATGATTGGTTGGCAAATTCCACTCGACCTTCAGCTGATACAAGTAAAATGCTTCCATGCATGCTTGAAAGAATATTGTATAGGCGACTCAATGAAGTCTGTAGTGAATTCTCCGCATTTTTACGTTCATTAATTTCTAGGAATCCTCTGTGGCGGTCACTGTTCAATTGCCAAGAACTTAATGCGCCTATAACGAATGTGAGAGTTAGACTAAAGAGGTTAGTTACTAGTGTGGCCAGTGTGAGCGAATTTACGGAGAAAATAATTATTGATGCTTCACCGAGGGTTACAATTAAGGATAAGAAGAGTTGGTTGCGAAAGCGGTTGGGAATAACCAGCAAAATAATGAAAATATACAATATTACTGTAATTATTTGTGTTGGAATGAAACTCGCGGGTCTAGTTAAATTTACGGCTATGATAGATGCGACTGAAACGAAACCCCATGCAGTGATGGATCTTTCGTAAGCTCGATAATTATTGATGCGACTTAGATACCAAAGTTGAATTATAGTGTAAGCCAGAAGCCCCAGCCTTAAAGCCAAAAGACCGTAAAATTGGGTGGATATTCCAAATAGCTCAAAATCATTCAAAAGCAAGGCAAGTATTGGAGCTATTAGTATTATTAATCCGAGTTTAGCCCGGTTAACGTCAGTTTGCAAGTAGAATTGTTTTAGTTTGCCTTCTTGTTCATTCGGTGATGTATTTTTTTCAGCCGGTTTAGCGGTAGACACCAAAATTTTTGTTCCTCAGCTTCTTAGAAGTATATTAAAAATGAATGTCAAGATAAATAAAAGTCTATTCAATCATAGGCGCGGTTCGAAAAAGAAAAACTGCCTTTTTGACAATCACGTCTATGTTAAGATTTGGAATTAAAAAGATTGATGAAGTTGTAGTTGTTTATTGACAGTCACACATCTTAAAATAGCCTCAGCCAAGTTAAGGCTAAGTGAGGCTTTGCTTGTCATAGCCCTCATCACAATATTCGTCCAATTACTTTCAGGACGAAGAATATAAGAAATGGTTAAGTTAGGAGGAAAAAATGAATGAAAGATATTATGAGCATTTTTCTTGAGGCTGGAACTTTCAAGATGTTAGTCTCAGCAATTCAAGCAGCCGAGCTGGTTGATACAATAAGAAGTACTGGGCCATTCACTGTTTTTGCCCCAAACGATGAAGCATTTTCCAAACTCCCAAAAGGAGCTTTTGACGATCTTCTAAAAGACGTTCCAAAGTTAAAGGCAGTTCTAATGTATCATATAGTTGCTGGAAAACATGAAATTAACGAAATCAGTAAGATGAATACGGCCAAAACAATTCAAGGCCAAGAATTCAAAATTGACGCCCATAAATGGCATCTTCATGTGAACCCGAAAATTAATGATGCAAACATTACAAATTACAACCTCATTACAGACAACGGCATGATTCATGTTTTAGATAAAGTGCTTATGCCAAATATGGAGCTAACTTGCCCTGTATGCGGGATTGGTTTCATGACAATGGACGCTTTGAACGCTCACACTAAAATGGGTCATGTCGCTGAGAAGGAAACAGAACCTATGTCGCCAGCTGAGCCAATGCTCGTAGTTGAAGAAGCCGCGGAACCAATGTCAGGTATTTCATCTCAAGAGACACCATTGAGAGGTTTAGAACCTAATCAGGTCCAATGTCCAGACTGCGGAAGAACCTTCCAAAGTCACTCGGAAATGGAGAGACACAGAGACACAACACATCATGAAACAAAAGGGCACCAGTAAAAAACTGAGTAAATTTAAAAAAAGAAAGGACCTATTTGTTTTGGAGGTCAACTATCATAAGTGTCAGTGAGCTGGTTACGCCGGCTAACTGTCTTATATGCAATTTAATTATATCTTTTAACTTGTCAAGGGTTAGAGCTTTGATTTTGACCATTAAGTCATACACACCGTATAATGCGTGTGCCTCTTCTACTCCCTCAATAAGTTTTAGACTTTCAATGATTTCGTCTTGAGATGACCCTAATTCTGTATTTACAAATAATACTGCAGATATCATATATTGATCCTCTTTGTTTCGCATTTACTCTCGACAAGATAGTTAAGGCTGTGTTGTTGCATGAATGTGACAACAAAATGATCTCCAGCGGCTTGTCTATTTCGTGTTTTTGTGCTGGGTTTCTGGACTAAGTTCTAATTTTTTCGTCAATATTTGCAGACTAAACAATAGTTATGATGCCATTTTCTTAAGTGACCTCAACCCCCACAGGAAAACAAGAACTGCAAGCACGCCGATGACGACGAAGCCTTCAAGGATTCCGAAGTTTTGAAAATTCCCAGCGAATAATGCGCGAGTAGCGTCAACTGCGTATGAGAATGGGTTAATCTTTGCTAGATCCTGAAGCCAAATAGGCGCAAGCGCGAGAGGAAGAATAATGCCTGAAAGCAGAGAAACAGGCAAGAGTTATCGTGTTTAACGTAGGAGCGAGGGCATCCTCAATTTTGTAAATAAGAGCGAAACCGTATGAAATAGATGCCATAGTAATTCCGATCAAAGCATATAGCAATAGAGACAGCAAAAATCCGACGACATTTACACTCAGTCCAAATGGAATAGCAACTAACGTAATCAAAACACATTGAACAAGAAGAACAAACGCATCCCTCAAAACCCTGCCTAAAAGAATTGCTGAGCGATTCACTGGAGATACCAAAAATCGCTCTATAACTCCAGATCTAATATCATCAATAAGTGAGAATCCAACAAACGCTGTGCCGAAGAGCGCTTGCAGAACCAAAAGTCCGGGAATGAAAACATCTACTGTTTTTCCAGATGGCAATCCAGGAACACCGCCAAGACCGTTGAGAAGCGGCATAAACAAGAGCAAATACATAAGGGGCTGGAACATGCTCACGAAAACAAAAACGGGGCTCCGAAGCGTATGCTGCATATTGCGAATAAACATCAATTTTGTGTCATGTAGAATTTTCATTTTATTATATCCTCCCTTAGTGAACGGCCTGTGTACTTTAGGAAAACATCATCTAAACTTGGCCTAGACAACGTTACGCTTTGCGCCTCCAAGTTTTTTGCGTCAAGCGAGCGCAAAAGATCAGGCATCATTCTCTCTCCATCTTTAATGGTTAGATGGACTGAATTGTTGATAGTTTGAATTTTCTCTACCTTAACCTTCTCGGTTAACAAAGTTTCAGCATTGCGAGCGGTTTCCTCCGATAGAAAACTAAAAACAATCGTGTCGCCGCCAACGGAGCTTTTTAATTCCGCCGGAGTTCCAGTTACAATAATTTTTCCGTTATCTATAATCGCTATTGTGTCACAGAGTTTGTCAGCTTCATCCATGTATTGAGTGGTTAAAAAGATGGTAACGCCCTCAGCTTTCAGTTTTTTTATTTCTCCCCACAAATATGCTCTACTTTGTGGATCAAGGCCTGTTGTCGGCTCATCGAGAAGAAGCAGTTGTGGATGGTGAATCATTCCAAGCGCAATATCTAAACGGCGTTTTTGACCACCAGAATAGGACTGGGCTGGTCTCGCTATGAATGAGGTCATCTGGAAACGCTCCGCGAATTCGGCTGCGTATTTCTTTGCAGTCACAGTATCCACGCCATATAGTTGAGCTTGAAGGACTAGGTTCTCAATACCTGTTGAACCCAGGTCTGCTCCGCCTGCTTGACTCACGCATCCAACGTTTTGTCTAATCTGTTCCTGCTGTTTTGCTAAGTCATATCCAAGAACCTTGGCTTCTCCACCAGTTGGACATAGCAATGTGGAAAGCATTTTTTGTGTGGTAGACTTGCCAGCACCATTTGGACCGAGAAAACCGAAGATTTCCCCTTTCCTAACGGTGAGATCTATACCCTTAACTGCCTCTACCTCTTTTTTTCCGTCTCTTTCCACCCCTCTCTTTAGAAATGAAAGTTTTTCGAAGCCCTTTTGTCTCAATTACCAAATCTCCACTCATGTTAAGTCACCTATATCAAAAAAATTGATATTTTCAGAAACACGCTTGCTACTGTACCGCTTCCACTTTTAGTATTTCTGGAACTCTCTGTTTGACAAGAGCCTCAACACCCTGCTTAAGTGTCATCGCCGACATTGGGCAACCGGCACAAGCACCAGTCAAGCGAACCTTCACAGTCTTTTTGTCAACTGCAACAAGTTCGACGTCTCCACCATCAGCTTGGATTTGAGGTCTTATTTCGTTAAGCGCTTTTTGTACTTTCATTTCTATCGATTCAGTCATTTGATTTCACTTTGGCATCTTTTAAAAAGAGTAGTAATTATAAAGATTCTGTTTGCAGTTTGATTGTTAGGATACGCGGGTGCTTGTGTACTTTGTTTAAGGAATAAATAATTGTGCAAGCTTCTTATCAATAGTGATTTTTATGGCGGCTCCTGACGATTTAAAAGATATCCTCGATCCAAACGAAACCGTTGAACTCTACATTAAACAGAAGTTTTATCATCTCGCGATTGACATTGACTCGGTTGTCATAACCAACCAGAGAGTAATTTTACGCCATCCCCATGCCCTCGGGCTAAAAAAAGACTACACCGACTACAACTACTTAGACTTCGAAGACGTAATCATTGACAAAGGCATACTACGTTCAACAATTAAATGCACATTTAAGCTCAAGGGACCACCCCTCATACTAATTGACATACCCAAAGCTGACGCAGAAAATGCTTACAGAATAATCAGAGAAAACATCAGCAAAGCTCAAACACAGGCTTTAACAGAAGAAACAACTCCAGCAATGATAATTTGTTCATATTGTGGAACTAAAAATACGCCAGATGCTTCTAAATGCGTTAACTGTGGAGCAACCCTAACGTAAAAAAAAAGAATTTTTTAAAGAAAAATAAGATTTTTAGTTTATTTTTATTGTGTAATGTTAGGATCCTTGAGAAAATGTTCATCTTCGTTTGTTCATTGAGAATGTTAGCGGTGAAAACATTTTGAAAATTCTGGTAAGTTTTTTATAGCATTTCGTAGCTAACAGACTTAGAAGTAACTTGTATGCATCAAGTGCACTCTATAAAACGAAAGGTTAATGAATACATATGAAAACCAAAATTTGGAAACTAATGGGGTTGTTGACAATCATGGTCATTGTTTTGTCAGCCAACTCAGTTCATGCCCAAACACCAATTACAGTTGGAATAGGAGTCTACCCAACTGGGGTAGCATACGATCCAAGCACGAATGAGTTGTACGTGGTTAATCCCGACGCTGGCACCCTATCGGTTATTCAAGACAGCACAAACACCGTCGTTCGAACTGTAAGCGGGTTGACATCCACTCCCTTTGCAATGGCTTATGATTCAGGTCAACACGAGATGTACGTTTCCTCAAGTGGCGGAATATACGTTGTACCGGACAACTCCAACACGGTTACTACTACTATACCCGTCGCTCGGGGTTGCACAGGCATAGCCTATGATTCAGGAAAGGGTGAGATATTCGTTTGCGATTCCTACACCATGAATGTCTCAGTTATTTCAGACACATCCAACACCATCGTCGCAAACATCACCATAGACTCTTACCCAGGACAGTTAATCTATGATTCAGCTAAGAGCACAATCTACGTTTCCGTAACAATAGGAGTCGACGTTTCTATCATATCCGACAAAAACAACCAGGTCACTAAAACCATAAAGGTGGCTTCGAATCCTTACCATCCTCCGGGAAGCTTAGCCTATGATTCTGCCAAAGGCAGGATATACGTGACAAACTACACCGACGTTACGGTCATCTCAGAAAGCGACAATTCAATCTATAAAGAAATCAAAAATGTGGGATCTGCAGGTAACTTAGTTTATGATAATAACGATGGCAAAATAATCGCCAGCAGCGGCCAAGTCATATCTGACAGCACAAACACCGTTACAGCAACCCTTAATGTTGGAACCAGCCCCGCTGGCATAGCTTACGATTCAGGCACAGCCACAATCTATGTAACTAATAGTAACGATCCAGGCACAGTAACTGTGACGCCAGTTTCCTCAGGTACTCCTTCAACTGCCAGTCCAACCAGTTCTGCCTCATCTACTTCAACTCCAACAGTTCCAGAGTTCAGTAGTGCAGTTCTCCTTTCAGTTGTTGTAGCCATGATCGTATTGACCGTTTCCGCAGTTACATTAAAAGTCAGAACAAGAAAATCCCTCAGATAGTAACATACTAAACTGCGAGAAAAATGGAAAATCTTGGAATTTTCCCTTCTTTTTATTCTTTAAAAGAATTAATGAGAACTGCTTCTTCGGTTAATTTAGGCAGAATCTTTTGAGAACGCGGCAGATTGCCAAGGCTATCCAGAGATTCAAATCCTTGTCTTTACCCCTAACCAGATGCACATTCCATAAACCGTTTTCATCTTGTGCGTTGATGAGCCAATCAATTGCCTTTTTGATTTGTGGTTCTTGCATTTTGAAACCCAGAAGCGACAAAGAATCCAGTGATGACAAGAATGTCTGTGAACCAGAATGGAAAGGAGAATTTTGTCCAGAAAGCAGCTGTTCCTCGGTCTGGATAAGCGTCTTTTTTGAAGAACCTTGACGCTAAGAGGTTTCCAGCGGCTTTTGCCTCGTCTAATTGGCGATACTTGGGGTGAGCTGCAAATGCGCGTAACACGACGCCGGTCACTAGGTGCGAGAACGGCTTTGTCCTGTCAGGCTGCATCGTTTCTGCCTGAAACAGAAAATCAGTTAATTTTCACGTTTCTTGTTCGGCTTGCTATTGCCCATCCTCCATCATTCTGTCGGATAGAAAGAAGCCAACGAAAACCTTTCTCAACTCGGAGATCGTTTTGGTAGCCTGATTTTATCAAAAGCTCCATAATCGCAGCGGTGTAGTTTGGAGAATACTGGTTTCCATATATTCCTCTAAAATCTCCTTCTTGTGTTTGGAAACTAAACAGGAAATCAGCTGCATTTCGTATAGCATTATTGCGGTTTGTTGAAGCCGTATTTTTCGACGAGTTCTCCGACGATTCGGTAAGTTTCAATCTGATTGTAGTTCTGCTGGGAACGGATGTTCAGCTTTGCTCCAGGATATCTCCATGAACCATCAGGCTGCTGGTTGCTCACAATCTTTTTGACTAGAAGGCTGTTCCCAGAGAGTTTCTATTTGATTGACATTTTCGTTTTGCAGGTCACGCTTTGTGAAGAACATAATAGCTGGATTCTTTGACGAGAGCAAAATAGGTAACGGGTCGTACCTTAGAAGGTTCTGCCATTTCTCCAAAGCAATGCCCCAGAGTGACCACTGCTCAGAGCGTTTATATCATTTCCGTTCCTAGCTCGAACCTGCCCACTTATAACTTTCCTATTTGTTGGAACTTTTGTCTTCTTTGCGATGAAGCAAAAAATAATAGATGCCGCCATAGTAACTTTTGTTTTCAAGAGGAGTTTTGCGTTTGCTCATAGTTTGGCTTCCGTTAGGTTGGCATTTTATCTTTAACGGTTAAATAACACTTTTTAAGAACGCTAATTCGCTGAATCTGCGAAGCAGCCTTTGCCTCTTGTCAACTCTAATTCGCAAATGGCGAAACCGCAGTTTTCTAACTTAAAATTAAGTACTTATTGTTTTAGTTCTTTCAGTAGACTAGGTTAATCAAAAATTGCAGATGAAATGCAAAGCACTTTAATGACTGTGGTTGAGTTAAGTATAAAAAATGGGAAGAAGGAAAGAGCATATCTTTACTCTTTCTTTAATAGCAAAGTATTCGGTGCTATTTTCTTACCAATTTCATTAGATACTTTTTGTTTTTTGTTTTGGAAAGTGCTTTTTCTTTCTTGTTTTTGCTCTTTCCTTCTAAAATATAATAGTCAAGAACAGAATTTAAGATTTATGTGTTGTAGCACAACTATCACAGTTAGTCTGAAACAGGCAGTTGCAAGTGCATATTTGTCGCAGGACTACTCAATTGTTCAGCATAATGGGGGCCACTTTTAGCAATTTGCACAACCTTTTTCGATAATAGAGCGAGTCCCCTTCACAACTCTTTTTCAAAAGGTAAGTTTTGTCCTTATTCCGCAAAATGACCTGTATTTAGCCTTTCTGTTTGCTATAGAGGGTCTTGTTTTTAAGCGCGCTAAAAACTTAAAAGGCAACTCTTCCTATACAATATTCATGTCAGGGACCGTAGATTTAGGGGCTGTAAATAAACCTGAGGCAACTGTGGCTTCTGCAGATAAAGAAAAGAAGGCTTTTGGAAAATTATCTCAAGCAGTCATGGCAACTCTGGTCATAGCATTTCTTTTCATTCTTGGCATTGCTGGTTCTCTAACGACGTCATTTCTTTTGTTGAGTATTGTTGTCGGTTCCGTTGGTGGACTCATACACGATCTTATACAGAACAAAGCAGTCATACTTTATCCTAGCACAACTGGTGAAGGTGTCTACTTAGGATGGATCTTAGGGATTATTTTGGGTGGCGCTGCGGGTTTCATCGCTTACTCTTCTGGTGTAGTTTCTACCACATTTGATCCGAAACTTCTTTCAGCACCTTTCGTAGCAGGAATTGCTTTAAAGGGAGTTATCGACGCAGCTGCAAATACCAGCGCAGATAACGTTAAAACGAAGTCGCCACAAACATAACAAATGCAGCTCATTTTCTTCGAGTTTGGTCACGAAAAAGTAGTCTTAATCTTGGAAGCAGAAAATAGCAGTTTCTTTCTATTGTAGAAAACGTGAGCTGTGAGGGTCAGGTCGCTTCCAACGCTTTATTTTCTTAATGACCGTTTTGTCAGAAATATGGGCTTGGAGAAACGCTATCTTCGCTGGAATCATTTAGCACCAAAATTACACCATAACATTCTAATTGGCAATAATTTTCGTATTGCCCAACCAACTTTTTCGTGCTATGTCACGTATATTTTCAAAAAGAAAGAATCTGAAAATAACTATTTGATCTTCGATTCATTTTTACTCAGCGATATCGCACTTAGACACCCATCTTTGTAGCCTATATCAAAGCTGCTCTAAAAAAGGAAGAGACGTTACATTTTACAGGTTATTTCTCTTTTCCAATTGCAAATGCCTGTCCCACGGGTTGCCCAACTTTATGATATGTCATTCCCGCCATATTCCAGATTATAGGTTTCATTTTTTCAATGTCTGGAAGTTTCTTTTCATTAAGCACAATAGAATCAGCTTTGACGTCCATGATTTCACCTATGAACTCCGTGTGAAGCCCAATTTCAACTGTTTTTAGAAGTTTGCATTCAATAATGAGAGGAAATTCTTTCACGGAGGGTGCGTCTACAAGGTCGCTTTTCACTGGAGTAAGCCCTGTTGCCGCGAATTTATCCACCGTTTTCCCCGAAACCATGCCAAAATAATCAGCTTCCTTGACATAGTCTTCGGATGGAATACTTACCGTAAACGCTTTGCGGTCCACAATATTTTTGTAGGTATACGTGGCTTTTCTCAGAGACACATAGATACATGGCGGTTGAGAACAACAAACTCCTCCCCAAGCAGCAGTCATAACATTTGGTTTTCCCTCTCGATCATAAGTTCCAACAACCCAAACAGGTGTCGTGGGAACGATGGTGTTTGCGCCTAAAGATTTTTTCATAGTACGAATCTCCTTAACGTTTTGTCTTTAGCTTGAGCTATTTTGTTTTCACTGCGGATACCTTTATGCTTACTACAATGTTGGCTGCTTCTTTTACCTCTTCCTCTGTCATGTTTGACATTTTGATTGCTTCTTTCAATGTGGATTCACTTATGATATATTCAAGCGGGTAAGTCTTTTCTTCTATGACTTTTACCTCTTGGAATCCAGCTTTTCGCATTAGTTCAAGATATTTTTCTTTAAGCTCTGCCCCAGAAATGCATCCGGCATAGGCTTCAACATTTTCTTGAATGGATTCAGGCAGCTCTTTTAAGAGAACAATGTCCGACACCATCAATCGACCGTTTGGAGCAAGAACTCTGAATGCTTCTTCAAATACTCGCTTCTTGTTTGGGGCGAGGTTGATTACACAGTTTGATATTATAACGTCGACTGAATTGTCTGCGACAGGCAGATTTTCAATTTCTCCCAATCTAAACTCGACATTTGTGTATTTGCCTTTTTTTGCGTTTGCTCTAGCTTTGTCGAGCATTTCAGGAGTCATGTCTACGCCTATCACCTTGCCTTGCTTGCCGACTTTCTTTGCAGCCAAAAAGCAGTCAAAACCTGCGCCTGACCCTAAATCCAGAACTCTTTCGCCCTCTTTCAAAGACGCTAAAGCGGTTGGATTTCCACAGCCTAAACCAAGATTGGCACCTTCTGGAACTGCACTCATCTCTTCTTCACTGTAACCGATCATTTTGCTTACTTGCTCGTTTGTCGGGGCTGAGCAACAGCTAATATTTGAGGCGCAGCAAGAGCCGTTGGTTTTGGCAACTTTGGCGTATCGATTTCTTACAAGTTTCTTGATTTTTTCTTCTTTCAATTTGTTTCACCTTTTTATCTGCAAGTCATTTGGTCCAGAATCTCTTTTGTTAAGGCATTAACAAACTCTGGTGTTAAATCGTCAACAATAATGTGTATTCTGGGGTCGACAATTGAATACATTCGTTTTGTTCCTTCTTTTCGGCATCTGACTATTCCGGTTTCTTTGAGGATTCTTAAGTGGCGTGAAACGAGTGGTTGAATTAGGTTTAAATGTGGAACGATTTCGCAGACGCATTTTTCTCCGTCTCGCAAATATGCTATTATTTCGAGTCGGATTGGATCGGAGAGAGCGTAGAAAACTGTTGATTTGAAGCGATTCTGGTTTTCCACTTTTGCAAACATGGTTTGTTTAAGTGTAGATAACAATATTTAAAAGTTGCTATGAATATTTCAGATGAAATAAGGTGACAGATATGTCTGAAGAAACTTGGCATGGAATTCCCCGAAGCAAGATACCTTGGTACCCAACAATAGATTATAAAAAATGTGTAAGCTGCGGAAAATGCGTAGAATACTGCAAACTCGGAACCTACGAATTTGAAGAAATCAAAGGCAAAAAGATGCCAATTGTGAAAAATCCAAACAATTGCGTTATACTATGCAATGGCTGCGATGCAATATGCCCAGCCAAAGCAATCAAACACCCTTCCAAAATAGAGACACGAAAATTAATCAGAAAACTTCGAGAAACACCATCAGGCAGTTAAAATGTGTATCCCTTCTAAACCTGATAAGCCTAAGCCTCATCTCTCGTTGTTGAGCAAGTTTCTCACAGTCTGGATATTCTTAGCAATGGCCATTGGGGTTGCAATAGGCTACATCTATCCTAAGATATCCAGTGACATAGGCTCTTTGAGTATTGGAACCACCTCAATTCCTATAGCTGTAGGCTTGATTTTGATGATGTATCCTCCGCTTGCAAGAGTACGATACGAAGATCTAAAAAAAGTGGTAACTTCCAAAGGTTCAAAGACAATGCTCACGGAGTCGCTTACTCTTAACTGGGTAATTGGACCTTTGTTGATGTTTGTTTTAGCTTGGGTATTCCTTGGTGCCTATCCTGACCTCAGAAACGGCATAATACTCATCGGCATAGCACGATGTATCGCTATGGTTATCGTATGGAATAACCTTGCAGAAGGCGACAACGAATGGACAGCCATACTAGTTGCAGTTAACTCCATCTTTCAGATAGTAATGTACTCGGTTCTTGCATACTTTTACATAACCATAGCCAGCTCGTTGGATTTCAGGCTCAGGACAAATCGTAAACATTTCCATAATACAAGTTGCACAATCAGTGGCGATTTACTTAGGCATCCCATTCTTCGCCGGAATCATAACCAGATACTACTTCCTAAAAACCAAAGGCAAGGAATGGTACGAACACAAACTAATGCATAAACTAAGCCACGTGTCACTCATAGCATTGCTATTCACTATTGTTGTTATGTTTTCGCTCAAAGGACAGTACATTGTAAGTTTGCCGTTGGATGTTGTCAGAGTTGCCATTCCGCTTTTAGTCTACTTCATAATAATGTTCTCGGTGGCATTCGCCATAGGGTACTATTCTAAACTGGGTTACAAAAGAACAACCTCGCTCTCTTTTACCGCAGCCAGCAATAACTTTGAATTAGCCATAGCCGTAGCCGTCGCGGTTTTCGGTTTAGCTTCACAGGAAGCCTTCGCAGCAGTTATAGGACCATTAATAGAAGTACCAGTCATGATAAGTTTAGTGAATGTGGCCCTCTGGATAAGAAAGAAATACTATAAAGATAAGGAGGATGAAGCATGAAAAAAATACTGTTTGTCTGTGTAGAGAATGCGGGCAGAAGCCAAATGGCAGAGGCTTTCGCCAACAAGTACGGAAAAGATAAGTTTGTTATTTTTAGTGCTGGCAACAAGCCTGCGGAAACAGTTAACCCTGTGGTTGTGGAAGTCATGAAAGAAAAAGGCATTGATATTTCTGCAAATAAGCCGAAATTGCTTACTTTCCAGATGGCTCAGGATTCAGACCTAATTGTCACAATGGGCTGCAACGATCAAGGAATATGCCCTGGACCCTTCTTTAAACCAACAATCGATTGGAAACTTGAAGATCCGAAAGGAAAGCCAATAGAAAAAGTCCGAGAAATCAGAGATGACATTGAAAACAGGGTCAAGAGGTTAATTGAAGAAAATGAGTGATGGTCACGTTAGAATTAGGGATTGGGAAGAATTCAAGCGTTTAGTTAGCGAAAAGAAGCCAAAGTCGATTGTTTTCATTCTTGAGCAAAATGCTCTTTCGCCAAACAAAGAACTTACAACTTTAAGAATAATATTGATGCATGAGGCGCGTTACTACATCTTTCTTGATTTTCCTAAAGGCCAATCCCTTAGAGAAACAAAAATTCCTTTGCGCAAAGACAAACTAGGATTTTGGAATCTAGATGAGGATGAAGTGAAAAGTATCTTGAAGAAGGAATTTGAAAAGGAGAACGTTGAGGTGTTTTCTTTTTGGACTATTTGAAAGATGAAACAATTATTTCTATAAAGAATATATTGACTATGTTTTTATGGTTCAAAAAGCAACGTATAAGGATGAGTCTTAATGGTTAAAACTAAGGTTTTGTTTTTGTGTACTCATAATTCAGCTCGGTCTCAGATTGCTGAAGGATTGCTTAGACACTTGTATGGAGATGAGTACGATGTTTTCAGTGCCGGAACAAATCCCACGCAGGTCAATCCTTTAGCTATTAAGGTCATGGATGAAATCGGGATAGATATTTCTAAGCAATATTCTAAAAGTCTCGATGTTTTCAAAGATGTCGATATCGACTTGGTTGTGTCAGTTTGTCGTAGCGGTTCAAAGATAAATTGTGCCATTTGTGCTTCGCCGATAGTCATGGGTAGGCCTGAGTTGATCCGCCAAAGACTGCCTAAGGCTAAAGATTATTTGGACCATCCTTTCGAGGATCCGTCTGAAGCACAGGGAACTGAAGAAGAAAAACTTGAGGCTTTTCGTCGTACAAGGGATGAAATGAAAAAATGGATTATGGAGAGGTTTGTTAATTGAGTAAGCGTGAGCTGAAAAAGACCAAAGTTATTTTTCTATGTACAGGCAATTCGGCGCGAAGTCAAATGGCTGAAGCTTTTCTGAGGAAATATGCTGGTGATTATTTTGAGGTTTACAGTGCAGGCTTCGAGTCTCGACCCATTCACCCCTACACTATTCAGGTGATGAAAGAGTTGGGCTATGATCTAACTGGTCAACATTCGAAGAATTTGTCTGACTATCTTGGAAAGATACATTTCGGAATAGTCATAACAGTATGTGTAAAAGCAGAAGAGTCCTGTCCCACTATACCTGGAGTTGGCACAAGATTATTTTGGCCCTTTGAAGACCCAGCAGCATATCAAGGAACAGAAGAAGAAAAGTTAGCTAAATTCAGAGAAGTTCGAGACAAAATCAACGAAAAGACAAAAGCATGGTTGAAAGAAAGAGGCATAACAGAAAACTGAGCGCTTATTTTTAGCCGAGGGTTCCTCTAATAGCAACTACTTTGAGTCTCAGAGAATCCATTGCATCCTAAAAATCAAAACAAGACTCTTCAGTTTTCTCTGGTTCTTCAATTGAACAATGTCGTTCAAGTTTATGCAACTCTTCTTTTCACAAGGAGGGCTAATCAATAAAATCCCCCGACGCCGATTAATTTGTTTAAAATCGGGCAAATCAGGCCGATAATATTTGAATCGTTAAATCAATTTTTCGTAAATCCAGTCGGTGATTATTTTGTTGGTATCTTTGGTGAATCCCATGTGTCCAGCTTCAAAGAATCTAGCGCTTTTTGGACTGCCATGTTCAAATAACAAATAATAGTCTTTGATCGGGAAAAGCGAATCGTGCACTCCGTTAATAAGCAGCAGGGGGGCGCATGGCTTATCCAAGATTCCCTGTTTTAGAAGAGACAGCTTAGGCGCATATTCGGCCCATTCTTCGTAGCCTGACTTGCCAAAAGCAAAAGCAAGAGTATCAAAAACTTCAAACGCATATTCTCCCCGTTCTTGCCGGCTAATCCATTCAGGTTCAAAACCGAAATGGACAGGTCCGCCTTGACTCACTGCACAAGCTATCCTGTCTTTGTAGACGTGAGCCACTTTTACCGCCCAGTAGCCACCTGTGCTATAACCCCAGATTGCCACTTTCTTCGTGTCCAATTCTTTGCGTGTATTAATCCAGTTAAGCACTGCTTCAAAAAGTCTTTCGGCGTTCTCAGAACCCTTAAGGGGAGAATCACCTACCCCGGGACCATCAATTGCCAGCGTCGCTAAGCCATGCGCCAAAACCTCGTCATTTAACTGTTCTTCCTTAAAGCCGTCTATTCCGCCCCAACTGAAAAGTAGTGGAAAAGGCTCATCTCCCGTTTTGGGAACTCGCAAATAGGCAATTATGCAGTTTCCTTCGTTGCCTTCGGGCTTGAAGGGTATTTCTACCCGCTCTATTGGAACGTCAAAGTATCGGGCTGCTTTCAGTAGCATATTTTGTGATTTTTTGTACGCTTGCTTTTTTCCTTCCGAATTAATTGTGGGGAAACGGGCAAGCCTGTAGTATTGGTAGGCGAGAAGATAGTTTTCTTTGGCACTTTGGGTGTCCCCTGCTTTTTCTGCTTGGATAGCTCTTTCTTCGTAAGGCTTAGCTATGGAACTCCAAGCGGACGCCCACATTTCTCTGTCATAGGAAGTGAGACTAGTCATCACCCTCTCCACGTCTTCGTAGCGGGCATAAGTAAAAGGGTAAATTCTCATTTTTGCTCGAGGTTTCCACATTTCCCACAATTCGTTTACAGGACGTACGTACCTTTCTGATTTATTCTGGGCTAAACCTTTTTCCTGATTCATAGAAAATGACGCCAACACAAATCAAACTCCTCTTGAGCTAAAGAAACAGTTCACTAAATCTAGTTAGTGATATTCCGAGTTAATTAGTCTTCTATAGTGGGCAGTGAAACCTAAAAACTGTATGAATAGAACATATTAATTAGGTAAAATAGCAAAGTGTTATTTGAGGGAAAATGGAATGCCAATAGTTCAAGTTTCTGTTTGGGAAGGAATGACTCTTGAGAACAAGAAGAAAACAGTTGAAGGGATAACTAAAGTTTTTGTAGATTTAGGAGTTCCCAAAGGAAGCAGTTGAAATCGTTATTTATGAAGCGCCAAAAAGCAATTGGGCAACAGGCGGACAATTGCATTCAGAAAGACACGCACAGACGCCATCGCTATAAGCTTCCTTGAAAATTTTAGCTGTAAACGCCATAGTAACTTTTTGTTTTCAAGAGGAGTTTTGTTCATCCCAAAACTCTTAAGCAAAAAGATTTCTAACCTACAAAGGATGTACTGGTTAAAAAAAATTTCAGTATTCTTGATTATTTCAATAATATTTGTTGTACTAGTCCAAATTAATTTACAATCATTTGGTTCAGCAACCTTTTCACCTATAGTTTTAACGACCACTTGCGCCGACAACGTAACTGTTTATTTTTTGGATGTGGGTCAAGGCGATTCAATTCTGGTGAAGACTCCTTCTAAGAACATATTGATTGATGGAGGACCAACGGACGCAGGAACCACAGTACTAAATGACCTGAATGCTTATCATGTAACAAAAATTGATTTAATGGTTGCCACTCATCCCCACGAAGACCACATAGGCGGCTTAATAGCCGTTTTACAGTCAACAATACCAATTCAAGACATCATCTATAACGGGTACAACTACACCACAACTCAAACCTTCAACACCTGGAAAACATTGGCATTGGCACATAACTTAACTCAAGCCAGCAGAAATCAAATCTATGCAATGTCACCAACAATAAACTTCACTGTTTTAAGTCCAACAAATCCCCTTCAATTTAGCGACATAAACGCTGAGAGCATTGTTATGAAACTTCAAGTCGGCAACACAAGCGTCCTTTTAACAGGAGATGCACAATTTGATACCGAACAAAGCATCCTTTCTTCCGGTTATAATCTGCAAAGCCAAGTGTTAAAAGTAGGGCATCATGGAAGCAGCACAAGTACCTCTCAAGCATTTCTAAGTGCTGTTATCCCCACTTATGCCGTTATCAGTGCTGGAATCAATAATCCCTATGGGCATCCTACTCAACAGACACTTGACATACTAGCAAGCAACAGCATAATCACTTACGGCACTTACACTTATGGAACAATAGTCTTTTCCTTAAACTCTGCAACCCAAACACTAACACCTACGCCTTCTCCAAGCCCAAGTCCCTCACCTAGCACTAGCCCAACTCTTATTCCAACGGATGCTGTTCCTCCAACTCCCACAGGTAGTCCCATCTCTAATCCCACAGTCTCACTTAACCCAACATCAAGTCAAAACACATCACCAACTCAAAATCCAACATCTAAACCTACCAGCACTATTGATCTTTTCCCCGTTCCAACTGTACCAGAGTTTCCATCTTTCCTGACTATAATGATTGTTACTGAGTTACTTTCCCTAATTATGATAATCATAAAACGAAAAAAAATCAAATAGTGTGATTGCAATTTACTTTTTAGAAAATGTTTAATTAACTTACTTTGATAAAGATTTGAGTAGTGTTTTGAATGGTTAAATAAAGTTGAAGTTCACTTGAAAACATGTGTTTCGACAGGAGCATGCTATGCAGCTGATAGGGTACATTTTCAATCAGGCAAAAACCAGTAGTCCAACGTTATTGGCGGCCAAACAGACCAGTCAAAATCGACCAATGTTTTCGACGACAATCAACTGGCTGATGATCAAGAAGCAGCTAATATCTGTCCAGTCTCAGCTATAACAGTAACGCCACAATGATCATTACTAACTCGCAATATCAGCTTAGCCAGCGGCATCCCCGGTTTTTTTGGAAATCATTATGAAATTGTGGAATTAGTTGATTCTTGGAATAGTTTCCTAAGTTCGATTTTTGCTTGCTCTAAGGTTTTCCTATGCTCATCGGATAAGTTCTTACCGGCGCGGTTGATGTAGAAGTTAAGCATGCTCATAGCTGATTGGTATGGTGTTCCTTTACGCCTTTTGCTTTCCTCGGCAGATTTTTTAAGTGACAGGGCAATCTTTTTTGGCTCTTTGAAACCAAAGACACCTTGTTCCAAATCGAGAGCATTGCTAGTCTCGGTAACTTTTTTGGACCATTTGCGCATCGTGTCATAGTTCCTCCACAAAAATATTATATTCGTTATAATAAATAATAATGCGCTATATCTTTGATGCTTCGAGGCCATTTTGCGCTTTTGAATATTTTTCGTACAGAGAACCTTTTTAGGCTGGCAGATAGCAACCTCTTATTTTCTAATTTGATCTGAATTGATACTTGCGATTACAAGAATGCTACAAAGCGGTATGGAAGAAGGAATAAATGAATCATACGATCGCCTTGAAGAACTCTTGGCATCAATGAAACCTAAACATTAGAGGGAATATCCCTTATGATTGTCAAGCGTGAAGACGGATACTATGTCCTTTCGGAAAAAACAGAAAAGAATTTGGGCGGACCCTACAAGACCAGAGAAGAAGCAGAAAAGAGACTTCGGCAAGTGGAATACTTCAAGCATAAGAAAAGCTGAATTTATTTTTCCACTCTTACTGTTCCTTTTGGCTGTGCTGATTTGTAAGAATACCATCCGTAAACGAACAGAAAGAGAGCTGCAATCAACGCAATTATTCCTAATGGGATGTCAAAGCTTGACGGGATAAATCCAAAAAACCCTAATAGAATTACAAATCCTAAAAATGCTAATAAAACTGCTAATATGCCGAGGACTATACTTCCAATAAACCTTGCAAAACCCATATCTTTTCACGTTTATCTAGTCTATTTTCTCTTTTAAATTGTTTACTGGAAGTAAAAACTTTGATTGGAGATAGTTTTATTAATTTTCATTTTTCTCTTGAAGAAACCTTAGCTAATTGAATGAGATGGTTAATATAACAAGCTCAGATGAAAAGTTGCCACTGGTTGTTTGTGAATGCGGCTTCAACTACTTGTAGTTCCAGATCTGGATGAATTGGCGCGTTGCATCGCGGCACACGCCACAACCCATGAGAAGAACGAAAATGACCCAGAAAAAGCAGAAGCTGAATATTGCCGCATCGAAGAGTTATTAGCACAAAAAGTCCTTATATCAATCAGCAAAAGAAGTTCTAATAATCTTGAAGGAGTAATCCCGGGTATTTTATGACAAGCATTTTAGGAATGTGCCGTTATGAACAATCAAATATGTCGCCTTCCAATCTTTATAATTGAAAGATAACGCTGCGGTATATGCCGTTTTTACAAAAAAAGCGTGTCTGGTTAAGACTCAAATAAAAGAGCTTATATATATCTTAAGTTTAAAGATTTACGAAAGGTTTCAGATATGCCGCTAAATAAGCTGAAGCTGTATGTTGAAATTGTTAAAACAGTGAATAAGCACGGACCTTTAAGTGTAAATGACTTGGCATTGTTCTTAAAAGTAAATCCTTCCACATTGAATGAACCTGTGAAATTTTTTAGCGCTCAAAAGATGATTAAAGAAAAAAGCAGCAACTCCATTGTGACTTACACTATCACAAAAAAAGGCACTGAGATTCTAAAGTTTTTCAATGTCCAACCTTTAATAAAAGTTGCAACCAGCAAAAACTAATGTCAATTTTTCATTTTATTTTCACTTAGGCCTTATCAGCCTGTATTATTTACATGTTATCAGTAAATTTCTTGGTAGGAAGTAGAGTTAACAAATTTGTTAATCTGCCTTCGCAAGCCTTGCGAAACATCCTACTCAAAAGAGTGAATTGTGCTTCGCAAAAAATGTTATCTTGAGATAAACGAATACAAGCAGCGTACCTTAGTATCCAGGGTGATATTTATTAGCAAAAATCAGGCGAACAGAATAGAGACAGAAAAAATAATTGTGAAGAATCACAGTAGTAAAATGCCCATTTTCAATTGTTCATGTGGATTCGAAATTTTAATCACTCCAGATATACGCGAAATGAATAGAACAATAAAAAATCATCTTTTTGAACATAAAAAATCAACTGGACATGACCTATCCGAAGAAACCCTCACCCAGGAAATCCTAAAAGCAATCATAAAAGCCATAGACGAAAACTAAATACCAAAAGAAAAATAGTGAATTTTGAATTCATAAGTGTTAAAGATATTTTTTGTTTAATTCTCATTGTTTAGGGCTTAGGAGAAGAGTCTTGGAGCAAGTCTCCAATAACCTCATCAATCTCCTCCCCTAACCATTATTCCATAAAATATAGGCTAATCCTAACATAACTAAAATTGATAGAGGGAGTTTTCCCTCTTCTCCTTTCTAAAAAGCTCTCCTTTCTCCTCAAACAAGGAAACCTCTTTAAGACTTAAAAGGCATATTTCAGAATCGGATTATATCAAAAAAATATTCTCAGTTTTGGTTTTAGCCTTATTATTTGGAATAATTGTGACTAAAAGAAAACAATTCACAAAAAACTTTGATTAAAAGACTGATCTATTGTGTTGGAGCAGACTTTGGAAGAGCATAGATTCTTTTCCAATCCATAAAAACTATTTTTCCCTCATGCTTCTCCCACGAACTAATCAACCTCATTCTCACAATGTACATTGCAAAAGTAGCTGATACTACAAAGTATGTTAAACTGACTCCCAAGACCGCAACTTTGAAATAAAGAACATAAAAAGAAAAAACAAGAAAAACCGTCATCCCCGACAGTAGCGCAATAACTATTTTTCTTGAGCCAAGTCCTTTAAACTCATTGCTTAATGCTAACATTCTTAGCTGCTCCACAGTAAACCATCTCCCTGCAAACAACCCAAAACCGAAGCCAAGGAACAGGCCCAAAACCACTATCACCAATGAAAACTGGCTAACAGAATTAAATATAGGAATATCAATAAGCAAAATGACGCTGCCCACAAAAATCAGACTTATCAGAATAAATCCAGCAAGCATTGAATCAAAAGCTCTTGTTCCCATTAAATTCTCTCATTATTTGATATCAAGGCAAGTGATTTATCTTTTGTTGTGAGCAAAATTTGCTTTAAATTGTCTTCTATCTATACACTAGGTCTTATGTCTCAATATTTGTTTGTAACACTTCGAAAACTATTTCTCTCCGCGAGTGATCTTTAACACGCTTTCTGTTTCTTCAGTTAACTGGTCATCTAGGAATTTTCAAGGATTACTCAATTGTGAGTAAAAATGGGGGGCACCTTAGAAGTAGTTGAAACAAATGTTTTGGAATATCTTGAAAAACAAAAAGATGGGTTAGTAGTAACCAAGTTTTCTATTAGGGAAAAATAAAAAAAGGAGAGAAGTTGACGACGATTAATTTAGATCTACTTTAGCTAGTAGGGTGAAGTTGCCTAGACTGTTTAGTTGCACTCTGCTTTGGCTGACAGTGTATAGGACATTGCCGATGTACAGTGAGCGGTCAATGAAGTATTGGCTTTCTCCCCACGGGTATGACCCTGTTGTTGCAAGGGACGGGTTGGCGAGATATGTTGATGCATTGTCTAACTGTGTTATGTTGCCTTTAATTGTGATGCCGTTTGTGAGGTCAACGTTGAATACGTATATTCCCTGCCATGCGAACTGGGGATAATAAGTGTTTGTTGGGATCATTGGCGCGGGGGCTGGAACGGCTATTCCATTACCTGCGGTACCTGTGGCGCCCGGCGATGTTGTTGCCGTGCTGTTGGTTGATAGGTACAGTTCAATTGGCAAGACTAGGAGGTTTTTGGATGCATCGAAGAGGATGGCTTTAGGGTCAGTGAGGGCTTCTGAAGTTGTTCCGCTGTCGCCTATGACGATGCTTGAAGTTTCCTTCGGGTTTGCAACGTTACTAACGTCGAATAGGGATACTTTCAAGCCTAAAACAGCGGTGTAATATACGTCACCTGGAGTTTCCACTTTGTTTGCATCAATGCTGGCATTTACATCTTGACCGATTCCGATCAGATGTGTTGCGTCGTAGGGCTGCAGGAAATCTGAGTATCCAGGTATTGTTAGGTTGCCAAGGACCATGGGGTTTGTGGGTTGAGTTAAGTCGAGGACAAACAGGGGGTCAATTTGGTTGAAGGTGACTAAGTAGCATCGGTCAGCTATAAATCGGGCGGAATGCAGTTCTTCTCCGCTGGCTAAGTTTTCGATTTTTCCCACGACCTTCAGATTCGAGTCTAATATGTACAGGTTATTCTGTTGCGTAGACGAATAGCTGGTTTGGGAGTAATCGGAGGAGCTAGTGGCTATGCGGAAGTACCCGTTGTATTCATCCATCGAGTACTGGCTCATAACGGTGCCTGTAACGTTTCCTGAAGCGGCAAGCGTAAGAGATGGCCCTGAGATTTGTATGCGGTAAATGGCGGTTCCCTGCCAATAAAGCTGCACGGGAATGATTGGCATTGGCATAATAGTTGTGCCAGTTTGAGACGGCGTGGCTAAAGGTGTTTTTACGGGTTGATAGGTGGTTACTTGGTCAGTTAGGTAGATGTTGCTTTGGGAAACGTATATTGTTCCTGCGTTGCCCATAAGGACAGTTGTGCTTACTCCTTGTTCCTGACTGTTTTCGATGTTTAAGGCAACTATGGTTGTGTACATGTAGCTTGCGTCCGAATTGTTAACATAGTAGATGCTTGTGGGCGATACGGCGGAGGGTTGCTGACCAGAAAAAACTGTGGGAAGCAAAACGGTTCCATTTAAAAGATAAGAGTTTTCTGAGATTATGTCATAAACATAATTACCAATCATTCGACTGTTAACGTAGCTGCCGCTCATCGTGAAGTTCCGTGAAAGTACCGGATTAGCTTTGTTTGAGACATCATAAACGTAGACGAAGTTTGTGCTGGCAGTCCAACTGGGAAACATCATGTTGGCCGGATATAACCCAAGAACCCTCCCATAAACCTGATAAGGTACATTGTTGCTTCCTAGAACAGCGAGTTTGTTGCCGTCTGCGCTAAGATAAATTCCCTGCGGATAACCGTTATCAAATAATATTTTGCTAAGAACTTTGGCGTTTTGTGGGTTTTGAGAGCTGGCATCTAAAATGTAAACAGCTTGGCTATTGTTGCCTATGACGTAGATGTATTGCCCATCGGTTTTCACTTTGTCTGCTTCATCGACGCCGGCAACTTGGATATTAGTTGTTGAATAGTCATTTGAAGCGCTTTGCGCAGTTAAAGATGCCGCCGAAGGTGCTGTTGAGGGTACCGGCATGGGAGCTAACTCGTTATAAGTGCCTGCGTTGTTGAAGGCATACCTATACGGGTTTGAGCCGCTGCTTTGGTTTAGGAAGTTTTTGAGTTCATTAATTGAAGTAAAAGTTTGCAAAGATGTTTGTGTTCCAACCGTTTGTGTTCCCAAATTCCCCTGAGCCAATGTTCCCTGAGACGACCCTGGTTGCTGAGGTGCTCCAGGAGAAATCCCTGTATTTCCATAAGCATAAATCATCGCCACAAGGACTATAGCTAAAAGTAATGCAATTAAACCATAAGTTCTAGTTTTCTTCAAGACTTCTTTCTGAACCATATTTTTTCACCTGATTGTCTAGAGTCAACGGTTTTATATGATGCTAAGTCTAAGAACAGGCTGTCCAATATATAGAACGGATGCAAATTCCAAGTTTGGAATGCTTCAGCCAGAAAGCGGGGTTTGAATTTTTTTCATCTTAGCCTGAAAGAGAAATAGATGATTGTGAAACTGGTTTCGTGAAAATATTTTGATCTGCGAGGTTATCAAAGATGATTATTTGAAAGCAATATCAGTTACAGAAGATCAGAGAGTGGGAGTTAACGCTGCTCTTGCTTATGTGCTGATGAAAAAAAGGGCAATTCAAAAGGTTTACTCTTTTGACAAAGACTTTGATACATTCGCTGGTATCCGCCGAACAATTGAGTAAATCATTTTATTGAAGTAAATTTGACCGATGAACCATGAAGAAGACTCCTCTCTTACATTACTTAGAAATATCCAAAACAAATAGATAGCAATCTCTCTGAGTTAGTTGAGGTAAACGTTAAGGAATTTCTTGAAAAACAAAAAGAGTGGATCGGCAGTTCAAGTTTTTAGATTTTCACTTTGCATATTTCATATACAATCAAATGCGGATACTTCAAGTAAAACCTGTACAAATGAGGATTTTCTTTTTCCAATTCAACACTTGGATCAGGCTCATAAATCCTGCAAATAGCCAAACAGTTCTCGCTAAGAGCACTCGTCATTTCATCAAGGGTAAACCAATGATGCGGATTATCCTTAGCCTTATACTCTATTTTATAATTAGGTAAACGACCATGAAAATGTCCTTCCTTTGAGAAAGTTATTCCTTTCGCAAGTTGACCAAAAAACGGATGCGCCTCAATAATAAAAAATCTACCCTCATCTTTCATAACTCTTCTAATTTCGCTTAAAGCCTGGATGAAATCCTTATGATTATGCGTTTGTCTACAATAGTCAAAACTCACAATCGTATCTATCGCGACAATGTAGTCAAACTTTTCAGAGGGCATATTTTTTGCAAAATCAAGAAAATCCCCCTGCAAAAACTCTACATTTTCAAGTTCTAGTCTTTGCTTGAGTTCGTTTGCTTTCGAAATCAGAAATGCACTTCTGTCAATTCCAGTTATGTGTGCTCCACGTTTGGGCTAAAATCGTGGAAAAATATCCTGGTCCACATCCAAAATCGAGGATTTTCTTTCCAGATATTTTTTCTCTGGTAAAAAATTGTGTAACAAAATTTTCTACACAATATTTGTAGTAAGCTCGGCTTTCAGGTCTTATGTCTGAAACGTCATCATAAAATTTCATTTTAAACCATTTTTCCATAATTCCCTGCTGCTCATCATATTCCTTCAAAGCTTGAGGAATTGCTGTTTTCATTGCTTTGTTGACAGCCGAAACCACAATCTTGTCGATGTTCTGCAAGGATTCATTTGAACAATCATTGCCTATGATTTTTTCGCCAAATGCAGAGTTTAGCCATTCTTTGTACTCTGGCAACGTTTTTTCTATGACTTCATGGATAGTTGATTGCAGTTTTGCATAAATTTCTGGATCCAACTTTTCAAAATGAGGATCTTTTTCCGAAGGTGCGTTCAGGTGTTGATTTTGCTTTTTGGTTTTTGTAGGTTTTTTAGAGAGGGTTTTGGTTGTTGGTTTATTTTTTGGCAAAAATAATCGCTGCTCTATTTATGATCTCTCAAGATAATATTTATGGTTTTTTGAAGGCATACAGACTCTTGAAAATAAATTTGTGTAATCATAGGACAATTTTTTTATAGCACCTGCTACTTTTTGTGGCGTAATTCTGTGAACTATTTTTTGAGAATGTTAGTTTCTGACCGCTCTTATTTGAACTGACCTTTCAAAGCTTGACGAATTGCTCCCGTTATAGCCTCGTTTACCGCATTAACAACCATATCGTCCAGTTTTCTATTTGGCGTTGGGCAGTCGTTTCCACATGAACTACAAAGCTGCGTGGGGCAATCGTTGCCACAAGAACTACACACAGGTGCCGGCGGGGGGCAATCATCGGCTGCTATCAAAGAAGAATTTACCCACTTCTGATATTCTGGCAAAGTTTTTGCCACGGCATCACGTATCGATGACTGTAGCTTTGCATAAACTGCAGGATCCAGTTTTTCAATAGGTGGCATTTGTGCCAAGGTTTTCTCTAAACGTTTCTTTTGTGCTGGGGTCAGGTTTTTTGTGGAAGAGTTAGGTGTAAATTTATTTTTTGACAAAAACAATCACTGCTCTCTTTATGATCTCTCAAGATAATATTTATGGGTTTAGTGATTAACATTAAGACTTAGCTAGGAGACGTTTTCTTGAAAGTAAACTTTTAGTAATATGGAACAATTATTTTTGGAAGATAATTCCTTTTTGAGCCTGCTGTTTTTTCCATGCTTAAGCGGTTCCAAACCGAACGGAGATTTTCATATCGGTAGCTATCGGGCGTAGGCGAATACAAATAACTGTAATTAACCCCTGTTTTTCCTTTGATCAGCTCAATTCCATATTCTTGGGGGTTATGAGAAATTTCTGAATCAGGCAAAACCCCAAAACGTGAAACGCTGACTTGATCAATAAATTGGTGGTTTTGCTCTAAGAAAGCAACAGACTTGTTAAAATCGCTGAGAGTTTCTCCCGGAAAATCTACTATCATAAATATCTGAACACGAATGCCATTTTTTGCAGTATCGTGGATCACGTTTTTAGCAGTTTCCAAATCATACCCTTTTTTCATTTTACGCAGAATTCTCTGGGACCCAGATTCTATGCCAAACCACAAGCCCATACAACCCGCTTGCCGCATTTTCCTAAGCAGTTTGTTGTTCATTTCAGGACGAATTCTGGCGTTGCTCGTCCACTGCATTCCGATATTCTCTTCAATCAATAAATCGCAGAGTTTTTCTAGCGATTTGATGTTACAATTAATCGAGCTGTCATTGAATCGAATGATGGAAGTTCCGTATTTTTCTTTGATATTCTTGATTTCCGATACGATGTTTTCTGGTGACCGCATCCGATACGTGTTGCCCCATAAACGTTTTTCAACACAAAAAACACAATCTCCAATACAGCCTCTAGAGCCAACAACTGGCATTATAGGCATTCCAAACTTATTCTGAGGATATTCATGTAATGGTAAATCATCGTAATCGGGAAAAGGCAAAGCATCAAGAGACTTAATCAACTGTCGATCAGCATTGGAAACAATTCCGTTTTTACCATTTCTGTAGGAAATTCCATCGATTCCCTTTATTGATTCCAAACTACCGTCATAAGAATTAGCTATCTCAGAAATCGTGACCTCGCCCTCCCCTCGAACTATTACGTCAATTTCTGAATTGACAGACAGAACTTCTTGCGCTGAGAGGAATGCTGGACCGCCCAAAACTGTCAAAATTCTGGGCTGAATTTTCTTTAATTTACGTGCCAGAAGTATGCTCCACATCAAACCAGTATGGCTTATTACATGAAATCCCACTATATTTTGCTCTTTGGAATCGTGGGCAACTTCTAAAAACCAATCATTACAAATTTTCCAAACATCCGACAACGTTGCCTGCTTTGATTCTTCGCTGATAATATCTTTGAACATTAAGTTTGAGATGTTATAGCCTAATTGATCATAAGCCTCTTGTAACATTATTTCTTCAAAAATTTCTTGGCCTTCTCGCATGGTCGAATAAATCTCTGCTTTAGGAACTCTTTTCCATTTTGCCCTTTTCGTGTTGTTACTTTTACTTAGAATTTCTCCGGGTTTGATATCTATTCTCTGATGGAAAAGAGTTAGGTTAAAAGCTTTTATGTTTAGATCAAAGGTACTTACCTTTTGATTATTTGCTCTCAGGCTGCTTGTTAAGTATGGAATTGCAGGATATGGAACTAAAGAAGAAACTGGCGGAATGCAAAGAAAAACAGACAATTTAGATCATCTGAACTGTCTATAGGCATTGGTTTTTATGGTATGCTACTACCTTTATGGCGTAAATAGGCGAACTATTTTTCAGTTGATAGCGTTCGGTTTCTGAACCGCAAAGCTGCTTCTTATTTGAACTGCTCTTTCAAAGCTTGACGAATTGCTCCCATCATAGCCTCGTTGACAGCATTCACGACAATGTCATCAATGCTTTTAATTGGTGTGGGACATTGGTTGCTGCATGCACTGCACAATTCTGCTGGACATTGGTTGCCGCATGAACTACAGAGTTCTGTCGGGCAATCATCGGCTGCTATCAATGAAGAATTTACCCATTGCTGATATTCCGGTAAAGTTTTTGCTACGGCATCACGTATTGTTGACTGCAGTTTTGCATACATTTTAGGATCCAGTTTTTCAATAGGTGGCATTTTTGCCAAAGTTTTCTGTAAACGTTTCTTTTGTGCTGGAGTCAATTTTTTTGCTGATGGAGCAGTAGTTGGTTTTTTTGAGGAAGAGTTAGGTGTAGATTTATTTTTTGACAAAAACAATCACTACATTGATGTATTAAGTCGTTTTATTTAATGTTTATTGTAAAGTAAATCTGGGGCTGGATTATTAGGACAAATTCTTCAACTTTTGGTTTTTGCAATGTTTATTTTGAGATTCCAGCAGGAAATTGTATGAAATTAGGAGCTTTAGTATTTCATTTTGAAAAGTGCAGAAGTAGTCTTCTTTTATGCCAAGTTGACCAGTTTTAACATAGATATCGTAAGCGCATCCTCCACCGCAAATTCCAATCGCAGGACACCTCATACAGTCTTTATTTTTTAGAGTGCCTATTTCCAGCCATTTGTAAAACAATGGTTCTTCTTGAATTTTCAAATCCTCTTTGATTGGAATTTGATATTTCCCCGACGGATAGAACGCGTGGCAAGGTCCTACTGTTCCGGTTGGCGAAAAAAATAGTAGTTGACCAAACGCGGGGCAATCGTAAATATGAAATATTTCTTTGAAAAAATAATTTGCTCGCCGATTATCAATGCGATCTTCAAACATGTGCAATTCTTTTGCTTTTAAGTAAGCTGCAAAAAGATGATGGGCAAGTTGTTTTGGGATCAGGCACCTCAAATTTGCTTGGCTCTTTAAGTCTGGTCAACAAGTTGAAGCCTATGGTTCTGACTCCCAGTTTCTGGATAAATTCTACTATTTCTTCTGCGTGCTCATAGTTCTGTTTTGTGATTGTGCACGATATTCCTGTGTTTACGCCTGCTTCTTTTAGAATAGCTAAGGCTTTGAGTGCTGAGTAAAAGGTTTCTTTTCCATCAGTGAAAACACGGTTTTTGTCAATGTTAGCCCATCCGTCAAGCGATAATCCTACGGCAACGTTGTGTTGTTTAAGTTTTTTAGCTATGTCTTCGGTTATTAGGCTTCCATTTGTGACGCAGGAAAACAAGAATTTCTTAGATGCCTGTTCAAGCTTCTCAATAATGTAGAAAACAATTTCGCTATTGCTAAACGGCTCTCCCCCATAAAATGTGACCCTGAATTCTGGAACTTGCTTTGCCTCGTTGATTAGGACGTTTATGACTTTGTCAGCCAAATCCTTAGACATCGCGGTACTTGGTCCTTTTAGATTGTTTTCGATAAAGCAGTAGCCGCATCTGAAATTGCAGAAGTCAGTCACCAAAATGTAGGCAAGGTTGGTTTGTGGTTTTTTTCTAAGCAAGCTGCTTGCAACAGTATCAAACACTTTTTCCTCATCAAACCCCTGAGGCACCACAAATTTTAGTTCAATTAACTCTTTGACGTCCTTACTGCGCTCGCCTTTACTTAGATCTGCTAAAACCTTTTCGTACTTTTTGTTGGTTAAGTATACTTTCTTTAGAGTTAAAGAATTGAAAAGACACTTCGTCGATTCATCAATATTGAACAGGTGGACAAACGGCGAAAGAATCAATTGAGCAAGCTCTTCGCGGCAGCATTTGCTCAGAAGGCTGGCTTTTATTCACAAGCACATTAAGCTTCTTAGATTGTTTCTTGCTCATTTACCCACCGAAAAAGAAAACCATCTTAAATGTCCCTAAACTAACAAATTATTAAAATCTTTCCTAAAATCCCATCGACGATCATTTTCGATGTACAGGATAGACTTTTTGTGTTTTTTTCATTACTTAATTGTGAGTAATAAGGGGAGCACACTTGGTTACACTGGTTTTCTATTTATCGGTCTCGAAACGGGCTGCTTCATGTTCTGCGTATTTTATGCCGAATTGTCTCTGCTCTTCTGAATCAAGCCATGCCCTAAACTGCTCCAATTCTTCAGCCAACTCTAAATTCCTTTTTTTTCTTCAGCTCAAGGGTGTGAACATGACCTGAAAGATGTCTCTTTGTTAAGCTTTAGCTTCTAAAGCCATATTCGTTTTGTTTCTTCTATTGCATCGAAGTGCGAATCGTCTGAGAGTATTCTCGCTTGGTTTCTGATTGCTGTGGCGGCGATGATGCAGTCGCCGACTGGAATGTGTTTGTATACGCTTTTTAGTATGCCTGCTTCTTTCGCAATTGAAGGGCTTAGACTTTCGATTCTTATTCCACTTGAAATGATTGATAGGTAGATCATTTCTGCTTTTTGCTTGCCCTCTCGTGAGCAGATCAGCTGAATTGTTTCACAAACAACAATGGTTGGTATTATGCCGCTACTATTTTTGGTTAGCTCTTTAATTTTCTGATTGACTTTCTGTCGAATGATCGGGTCTTGGGAATAGTAGTATTCCACAAAGAATCGACTGTCAAGCACTTGCTTCAACGATTAGTATTCCTCTCGAAGCTTGTCGATTTCCTTTTTCATTTCTGTCACGTCTGCGTGACCGGCAAAGATTCCTGCACAATCCTCTATTTTGGGTATGCGTTTGAAGATCACTGCTTGGTCAACAGCTTCGACTGACAAGTCGTCTCCCTCTTTTATTCCCAGTTCTTCTCTGATTCTGGCAGGTATAGTTGTTTGTCCTTTTCTGGTAACTTTTACTGTTTTCTGCAACTTAATATTCTCTCAAGTAATGAATACAGGTACTACCATATAAATAATTACTGAATCAGCTAAAAATACTACTTCTGTGCATTTAGCCGTATCAGTGAAGGCGGCAAGTTTTCAGCGGCTATTCTCAGATTCTAGAGCTCGAATTTGAACTCTATCGTAGCTTTTTAAGGGCAGTCCTAATTTAATTGCCAGCGAAACGAAAACTGCGTCGTATATTGTAATTCCTTGCCTTTTTGCAATCAAATATGATTTCTGCATCAACTCTTCGTTTGGAGTTAGGATCCTTATTTTCCCAGCTTCTATTAGACCGTAGAAAATCGATATGTATGGTTTACCGTTTTCTAAGTCCTTCAAAAGATGTTCATGCTTCCAAATGGCGTTTGTGACTTCGTAGGCAACTAACTCAGGAGCCACAATCTGGTCATTTGCAAGTAATTCTTTTTTCTTAAGGAGGCCTTCAACTATGAAACTGCTGTCGGCAACTATCAGCGTTCTCTATCCTCTCGAATCAGCTTCACTTCTTCCTCAATTGAGGTTTTTATTTCGCTTTCAGATTGCATTTTTTCCAGTTTGCATAGCAACTCGTCGGATTTCTTTTTGTTTAGGTAGAGTTTCATGCCTTCCCTTAGGGTGTCTGATAATCTGCCATACTTCTTTAATTGGCGCTTTTCTTCGTCGGATATTCTTACGCTAACCGTCTTCATCGTCATACGTTACGTAAGACACAATGTATGATTTAAGGTTTTCACGACTTTAACCTGCAGTACAAGTGACAGGTTCAATTCTGAATTAAGCCATACCCAAAACAATCTCTTCTGTTAGCTCGTCATCCCAGCATTCACTACGAGCGCCTAGTGGACTTGCGCTCTATACCCCAGCTCAAATCCGGATAGTGTTAAACTTGATAAGTGGATGCCTTTTCAAGATGGCGTAATTAGAACTTTACTGTGTAGATAAAAGGATGTTAGAATATAATAAAGAATTGTGGGAACCGTCGAGAACTATGCAAGAGATAAAGCAGCGAGGAAAAGAGATTGAGTTTGATTATTAGGCTTGTGTCAGCTGATAAACTAATAAACTGCTTTGATTTAGAAATAAAGCAGTTCAAGGAGTGATTTTATGCCTGCTACAATAGGTTCGCTTTTCAGACGAATTGTCAAAGATTTGCAAACTCAAAACACTGATCCCAACAGCTACCTAAATAAGCCAAACAGTGACATCAACAATCCAAATTACGACATCAACAACCCAAATAGCGCGATTAACAACCAGTACAGTTCCATTAATGATGCTTCAAATAATGAAAAGAACAAAGAACTACGAAGAAATGTTCTAAGAGAACTCTTTCAGCTATATCTGTCAGACTATCTGTCTAAAGAACAAGCAGAGAAACTTGTCGAAGAGTATATCCCATAACGAGTTTAACCTGCAAAATTTGACCCCGTTTCAGAAAAAAACTTACATGCTTGTTGCCAGAGCAGTTAATTTTCAAAATAAACCGATCAATAATTTAACGTTAAAGTAGGTTTTCAGGTTAGAAAGGCACCAATAACGCTCCAACAATGGGCTAAAAATCTCAAAAATGGGGCTTTTCAAAAAGGTTTGCTCTCTCGATGAATAAAATATTAATAGTAACGTAACTGATGACCTTGCAATGGGCTCTTATGAAGTGAAAGTTGAAAAATATGGTTTAAATAAGGTTTGCGAATTAATGCATAATGACAGTGTTCTCTTTATTGAGCCGAAAAACATTGGTGGCAAGAAATCGTAAATCTGCTTAGCAGAGAAATGGCCTAAAAAAGTCAGAAGAAAGGTAAACTTACAAGAATAAAATATAATTGACGAAGAAATTGGAGAATTGGAAAAAAAGCGCAAAAACCAAAATTGATAGAGGATAATTGTGACCGAAAAAAATAAAGTGATTGGCTTTATAGAGTTTTTTGGCAAAGTTGATGCCATAGTTGTTAAAGATGGAAAAGTTGAGCTTCAAGAAACCGAAATAAAAAGACCTGATTGCTGGTGGAAAGATTAGAACACATAAAGAAAGCTAAAGCCTCTTTCTTAACATAAGGTCCATGTTCAAAAATATTAAATCTGCAAAGCATAGAAAGAAAACTAATGATTATGTACTGCCTGCTTGACGTTTTTTTTACCAAAATCAAAAAGAACCGAAAACTGCTTATACACTACCGCATCAGATAGGGGATTAATGGAAACAATGTTTCCATGCCCGATAAGAAATCAAATTCTTCTAATCAAAAAATTTTTAGAGGTAGAAAAGAATGACAACGAAAAAATCGAAAAAAAATAGGTTAACACCCAAAGAAGACTTCAAATATAGACTCAAAGAGGTCCAGAAGAAAAATCAAAACGCCAACAAAAGAGTTGAGACTTTTTTACCCATTTCAAATGGAGAGACACCCAAAAACTAACTAATCATAGTAAATAGTTGATGTTTCCTTTTCTCTGAATTTACTGTTAGGACGTCACCAATGACTAAAGGTTTGATATTAAAATTTAATCCCACACACTATCTGTTTTATGGAAAAACTCTTAAACCACTTTAAACATGAATGGACTTCCTTCAGTTGTAAGATAAAAAATTGGAATCTACATGCCAACGTTAGCAAATTGGAATAGTTTCACAGTTACTCAGCGTCATGAAACAGGATGCATTCCCACGGGCTATGAGTGGTTAATCCGATACCTGAATATCCAAGGGGTTAATCTTAGCACTTTTCAAGAAGACTTTGACCTTGGTCAAGCCAATAGCTTCACTAATATTGCAGCGAAGATTGTGCAAACTTACCCTTTTATAAAAATTCAGGTGGAAACTTTTGCTAATGGTGATGACAAAGTGGAGCGTATTAAGCAATTAATTAACGAGCAAACCCCTTGTTTGATGTCTTTAGCTTTAGGGAGTGGCAATGGGTGGCACATTATGCCCGTTGTAAAAGTTGAGGAAACCGTAATTGAAATGGTACATCATGCTGTTGCTAATCAAAATCATATTTGGAGCTTCCAAACACGCGATATAATTTGGAGACATGACAATTTGCCTGGCGGAAATGACATATCATATATCATTAAGTAGTTATTCGGTACGTTCCGAATATCTCCTTATCTTTATTCTTATCTTATTAAAATTTAATTTGAACCACACCTAAAACTTTTTGAAGCTTAAAGTCGTATATTTAACAAGGAAAAATCCTGATGAATAAAGCTAAAACTAAAGATGAAATGTGCACGTGTGAGCATCTCAAAAGTGAGCATTCGTATTTTTTAAATAGAGTATGTACTAAACCTAAATGTGAATGTTACAAGTTCGTTTTGAAGGATGAAAAATAAAAGCCTAATTTTTTAGACTGCACTATAACGTTTGAAAGCTTTGTAGCGCATCCGTATTCATTATGAAAAAGAGTGCGCCATGAAACAGGCAACAATACCTGAATACAGGCAATAGGGAGTATACTCGATTCCGACAATACTCTTGCCCCTATTGACTTGAATTATTACTCCCTGTCATCTGAATCTATCCATACCAGTGTGGTCTAAATCGTGTATACTGGGCTGGAAGTCCGTTCAAGAGCCATTTTTGAGGTCGTTTTCGTTGGTTGGATTAAAATTTAATCCAACCCAAACCCAAGAAACTAACGAAGCTTTTTTATTGCCATCAATGTTCCAACCAAAAAAGCTAGAAAATTTCCCGATTGTTTGCGCCCTAACTTTTCTGAGTAGTTTCTTTGGTAGTATCTACATTGAGTCTTAACATTAGTTGACATGTAGAATAACTTAGAAGACGCGGGCAAATACTAACAATAGAGTTTGTGGAGTATGGTTCGGTGCTCATATGGAACAATTAGCATGGATAAGAAATACTTCGCGAATTGTGGCACGCAATTACGTACGATTGCGAAAAATGCAAGAAACCTATAGACATAACGGAGAAAATTCTGTGGAACCTGCGGGACTAAGAGCCCCCATTATAATGCTGATGTATATAACTCGCACCCGCACTAACCTTCACCTTATACTTAATATAACCAGTCAAAAGATAATTGCTGATTAGGGGAAGAAGTGAACGCAGAAAAAGGCTAAGCAAAAGTGTAAAAGTTGTGGAAAACTATTCATGCCAGACAATGATTTTCAAGGCTTCTGCTCAGACAGGTGCTACCATGTCTTTAGAGGAGAAATAGTGCCAAGTCCATAGCGCGGTGCGCTTTAAAGTCCCCGTTGGCTACTGTTACTCTTCCTGTGCAAAAACGAAATCTGTTTTGTGACCAATTCTTATCCATTCATCTGATAAATATGCGTGTACGCTGTAGTGCCCTCTTTCATGGGGTGTGAACTCAGCGGTGTAGCGGGCTTCCTCTCCAGCTGAAAGTTCTTTTATATTTATTTTGGCTTGCTCTTCAAACTTTCCTGAGGGGGTTTCCACCCAGAATTCCAGTTTCAGTCCCGTACCTTTTCTCAAGCCCTTAATGGTTGCCTCGACCGAGAGGGTCTTTCCAATTGTCGTATACGGGTGTGAAAGCACTACTAGACGTTCAAGTTCTGCTTTCTCCTCGCTTACAGAGATATGCGTAAAACCGGATTCCCACCAGAAGTTTTCTCCACCCTTACGCGCGATGATAGTGACGTATACATCAGCTGCTCCGGTTGCGTTGACTCGGAAAGCCTCTTCTCTTTCTTCATTTGGCTTAAGCTCTCCGATGTAGTGTCCTGTTCCATAGGGAAGAAATAGAGGGGTAAGGGGAAAGGTGTCTAGAGAGTGCAATTCCACGTCAAGTCTTTTAAGAGTTTCATTTCCTGCGTTTTTCAGTCTCAATGTTAGCCATTGCACTCCTTTGTATATCTCCGTAGGGTTCAATTCGTATTCGATGGGATACTTAAATCTCAACACTTTTTTTTCACCTCCTTTAATCATGTATTTTTCATCCTTCTCCTAAAAGCAGAATCTAGCAGCTCTTCTCATAACTTCGTGAATTCATGGATAAAGAGGACTTGATGCCACGAAACCGCTAAACGCTGCCGTATTATAAGTACGGCTCGAACTCTTATAAACGCGCGAGCTTCTATGTTTAGGGGGAAAGGCAATTAAGCATTGGAACAAAAGGACATCTTAACAACGTCGAAGACATTATACCGCAGAGTGCTCCAGTAGACAGATTGTGTGGCAGTAGTTAAAGAGGAGAAAGTCCAACTGAAAGAGTTCATGAGTGAAAACGATTACTTTGGTGAATTGCTATATGGGGACGTGGCAACATGACTTTGAATGGGAGTAAACCTGGGTGTAACTATGAAATGCCCTGCTTGCGATAAAATTCTTAAGCGAATAGAGGGTGTTTGCGGCGAGTACATCTGTATTAATACTGAATGCCTTGAAAACAAGAAAGCACGCGTGCAGGGATGCGCAGAGTTTTACGGGCTTACCCAAGCAGACATATATGAAAACTATCGCATAGCACTTGCCAAAAGATAGGAAGGAGAAATAGCCGAACACCAAAATGAGGTAAATAAAATATAAGTAAGGAGAATAAACAACCTGTGAAAAACTTGAATAACGTTTTATGTCCAAGGTGCTCTTATTGTGGTAGCACGCGCCTTGAAGAAGATGAAGATGTCGTTAAATGTCTTGATTGTGGCATGGGGGAATATAAAAAAGGTAGGCATAAGAAGTATTGTAAATAATTGCTAAAGCAATGATATGAAAAAAATGGAAATTTTTACATGTTCGAATCTACTAGGGGTCCACGTAGCAATTGGGGAAGCAATCAAACTTACGAGTGTCTTCGGTGCGGAGCAACCACGATGGGCGAGAACATAGAGGAGAGAAACGGTTTAATCAAATGTATCGTATGTGGATACAGAGTTTTAAAGAAGACGAAACCGCCAGTTGTAAAGAGAGTTCTTGCAAGATGATGTAAGAACTTTGCATCAAAATTGTTTCTTTTTTAAGCAAGTATAGCTCCTGTCTCTTGTACGTTTTTGGTTTTTTGTTAAGTAAAAAATTTTAAATCTGAATAGCGTAGAAATACCTAAACTGGCAAAGACCGCCAAATATCAGGTATTCTGATTAAAAATGACAACTAATAATAAATGCTCTTGTTGATGCATTGAGACGAAACCGATTTATCAAAATGAGACGTTGCTAATTGTTTGTGTAAAAATGTGGGGCTATTCGGTCAAAAAGCTGTTTCTAAAACCAGCTAACTTTAATTAAAAACACCGTTAGTTGGATTAAAATTTCACGCGGGTGCTTGCTTTCAAGAAGTTGAGAAGCAGCTTCTGGAGTTGTTTGCAGAATTTTTTCCGAAAATATAGTGCTGTAAAAAAGAAAAGTACAAATGAACACATCTATATAGGGTAAACACCGCGCTGCCTTGTCCCGAAATTTGGTGTTGAAGTTCATGGGCGAAATTGCTTTGTCTGCTCTTCCGATCTTTTGAGTCTCATTACAAAGGTATGGCTGTAAGTTCCTTGATGCGTTGTTGCACGATTCTTAGCATTTCCTTTCTGAGTTTTTCTCCCGGAAGGTTTGTCGTTATGAAGCACATTCTACTTGCAAGCTCGTTGTCTCCGAGGACTTCTCGTATCCATGCTTGAAAATCGCCGCGTGGATAATGAAACAGAATGGCTCTATCATCTATCCCGTTCAGTTTCTCGACAAAATCTGAAAGGCTAGTGGCTGTCACCATTGAGTAATCTTGGTCTGCAAAGCAAAAGTGAAAACCACGATCTTGACCCACTACGGCCAAGATTCTTGAAGAACTTGCCTTCTTCGGATCGGGTTTACTCATAAAATTCACCTAAAGTTAAACTCCTCTTCGTCCTTATACAACGCTGCAAAAGTGTTTAATCGTTTGTGATTGCGAATTAACTACAACACATGCTTAAAAGAATTAAGCTAACTTACGTAATCGACGCTATCACCTTATTCGTGAAAGCCAAGTATCTTATTGAGCGTATCCAAAGCTCTGTCTGATGCTTCTTTGTCTGGAAACTCAAGGTCATCTTCCTTTGGCTCGGTGCCAGCAAAAAGGCATAGTGCCTCTATGCCCTTCCGCTTTGACAAACCAAATACCAACCCTGAGAAACCCATGAAGGGCCCTTTGTATCCTATGTCGATGCTATATTTTTCTTTCATCTCAGCGAGTAATTCTTTGCTGGTAGCGGCGCAGCATATTTTCTTGTCTTTTGAACCGTAACCTGCAACGACTATTATTCGCCTGACGTGGTTTTCAGCTAGAAAATCTAAGACTTTTATCGCAACGTCATATTGGCCTTCAAAATTTGAATGATATCCTTTTGTAATGATTAAAGAAGGAGTGGAGCAAGCGTAGAACTGAACTTTAGGAAAGTCTGCTTCGCCTGATTCAACGATAACTCCTCCCGTGCCAGGCAATCTTGGATGAGCGGCGTAGGAGGGTTTGGTTTCATAGATTGAAGGCATGTGCGTAGAATACAAGTCTGCAATTATCGTTGCCTTGGTTTTGGCTATAAGACTGCCCATAACGAGTTTACCTATAGACCTTAACCCAGGCGACCCAACTACAGCTACGGGTTCTATGAGTTCAGTGTTGCCGCGACGTTCTATCCACGTTTCCTTTTCCATCAATTTATCCTCAGTTTAAGTGACGTAGGCGGGCTTCTTACCTGAAACAGCCATTTCTTCTCGTATTCGACGCTCAATTTCGACCAATTTAACAATTGCCTCATCCATCTGTACCACCTGTTTTTCCATAGGCTCCATGTCTACTTTCAAATTCAACATTGAAGTTAGCACTTTCAAAGTCGCCTTCGCTGCCCGTGGATCTATAACATATTCTCCAGTTGGAGTCTGGTACCCATGAGTTTCCGCAAGCAAACACACGCCTTCCACGTTTCTCTTTTTGGCGAGACCCGTTATTATGCCGTTTTCGCCACCGATAACGCCATTATCCAGAAATTGAGCGCCATGTACCTTAGCTTCTTCACGCAAACCTAATGTTGTCGTAGTGGAATAGACGTTGGGCGCCTCAAATTGTCTCTCCGTTACGTAGGCCGCAACGGAATATACTCTTTGTACGCCATTGTTGATTGCCCACTCCAAAACTGCATCAGCTATCTCGTATTGGCCCTCAGGTGAATAAGCCTGCGAGTTACCAGAGAGAAAAACTATGGTTCGTCCAGATTCATCTTTGAATTGGTGGAGCTCATTTCGAAGAAGCTCAACAAGTCCGTCCTCGTTAATAACGACAAAGGGTGGAAAATACTTTGAGTAGACTTCCCCGATCAGTTCAGCTTTGAGTTGCTGGATAAGGTAGTCAACAGAAAGTTTTCCAATGTAAGCTGTTCCAGGCAATCCGCATATGAGAATTAATTGGCTGGGCGCAAACTCCTTTAGCATTTTGATTTCGACATTCATGGCTGCAAACCAACTTCGATTCAAGCTAGTGGTTGACACAAATGAACTTTTTGTTTGAACCTTTGTAGACTTGCCTCTGATGCGCGCATTTATGGGTCTTGTCGAGATAACATCTGCAAGACCTGCCTTAGACGTTTTGAACAAGATTTCTTAATAGATGGGTTAGAGGGGTTTGACTTGAAAGGAAAAACCATAGGCGTCATCGGAACTGGCCAAATCGGCTTGCACGTCATCAGGATTGCAAAAGGTTTCGGCATGAACGTTGTTGCTTATGCTGTCCAACAAAACAGACTCCTATCCGAGGTCTTAGAGTTTGAATATGTTCCGCTAGAGGAACTATTAGCTAGATCAGACGTAATTACGCTTCACGTACCCTACATTAAAGCCACGCATCATCTCCCATGAACAAAGATACACTCAAGCTTGTAAAGAAAGGCGCTATTCTGATAAACACTGCACGAGGAAGCATCGTTGACACTGAAGCATTAATCGAGGCACTTGACAAGAAAATCTTGTCCGGTGCTGGGCTAGACGTCTTTGAAGGTCAGGAAGTAATAAAGGAGGAAAAACAACTGTTATACGACCCTAAGAACCTCGAAGTCTTAGCAAACTTAGTTAAAGATCACATTCTTCTGAGCAAAGAAAATGTCGTTTTTACTCCTCACATAGCTTTCTACAGCAAAGAAGCCATGGAAAGAATACTTGAAACAACAGTAGAAAACGTAGCTGCTTTCGTTTCAGGTAACCCACAGAACGTAGTTTAACCTAACGCTAGGTGCCTAAGTTCACCCTCTGTAAATTGTTAGGAGAAAAAAGTTGGCATGACTTCATTGTGGAGTTACCCCAAAACAAAATCTAATAGTCTTTCTCAAGCAAATAGGCGCTTAACTTTTAGAATTTAAAAGATTTCTAAATTGTTCAAATGAAACTTCAATTTGGGCGAAGGCATCATGCTGATGAATGCTTTCTTTGCTGACCAAAACTATCCTCATTTTTGATTCTGGATTTAGCCTTTCAAAAAAAGCATCGTAAACCCCTTTCGCCAGTTCTCGGCATGCATCTTCAACAAAGGTTGGATTGAGGTGAGCCTGATAAACGACTTCTAATTCATCTTCTCTTTTTAAAACGCTATATATTTGGTTCAGTCTTCCGTGAACTATTTTGGCTATTTCTCTAAAATCTACTGCAGCTCCCGGAGGGAGTTCAATAAAAACTGATGCATAGCCTCTTTGATTGTGAGATGCCATTGGAACTAATTCACATATCCTATTTACAAGGTTTTGATCAATTTTCTCATTCAAAAGCGTTTCTTTAACGCGTTGCTTGACAAGCTCTTGAGCGCATGGGCAAACAAGCAACACTGGAACAGTTACCCCTATTTCGCATTTCGAATCTTTTCCATTGAAAATGACTTCAGTATATACTCTAAGCGTCTCTTGCGATGGCAAATGACTTGCCGGTGTGTATTTTTCGACTGTCAAGTCCCCAGAAACCTTAACGATTGTTTGAGTAAGTCCAATATCATACAAGCTGCTAAATGTAGACTTTGCTAAATCTTGCGCGAACCCCTCTATTGAGGAGTGGGTTTCTTGGATGTGTTTTCCAATAACCTCAACCAGTCGGGACATATGTGTTCCTTTAGTATGTGAAGATAAGTCTGTAAAAACCGAGATATCGCAATACATTTCGAAATCTGGATTTTCGCCAATCTTGGATTGATATTTACTATTGAAATGGACGAGACGCTTTTCTCCCGTTATTCCAACCATCTGTATGGGGCATTCAACTTGTGGTTTTTTCTCTTTTTGAATATCAGGAAGTATCATCGGGGCAAGCACTGGCATTTATGTTAATCGAAACAAAGATAAAACTTGCTACTTTCTGGTCGCAATACATTGATGTAATTCATAGACATTTCTTGTTCAAATTATTTTATATCTTCTTTTCAGTTTCTCTCAACGTTTCCAGATGTTGTAACATATCAAAGAAGGAAATGTCTATCCCTGCCCTCCGCCTCTATTCATAATCGATTGTTAAGCAAATAGTTTTATTCATGGTTCTACTCGTCAATCTACTATCACATTTATGGAGGCGAATTCATGGCAAAATGTAAAACATGCGGAACAGAAGCCGCTTCACCGAGGAAGAAATGGGTTATGGCAGGCAAAGCCGACAAAACAGGAAAGAAAACCCAGTTGGAAATTGGACTTTTTGACTGCACAAAATGCAAAAAAACTTTCCGCACCACGCTAAGCAAAAAGAAGATCTAAGATTACTTGAAAATGGCAGCACATCAACCCCTTCTTTGTTTTCCAGAGGATGGAGCAGATAGAGGTTAAATCCGAGTTCTCGAATAGAAGCATGGGCGAACCTGATCTCTTCATTCTATACCCATAAGAGGGGAATAGGCTCTCCCATTAAAACAATTATTTAATCTGTCCGCACCTTGAAAATTTAGGGTCAAAAGGAAAAATAAAAGTTGAATTACAGATGGGGGAATAGAGGTTATGAGTGCTTCCCAAGAACTTGAGAAGAATGCAACCAACTACGCATTGGAAGCAGTGCGCTTGGACACGCAAGGCTCAAGGGGCATGGCAATAACCATGTACCAGAAATCCATAGAAAGCCTACTGCAACTTGTTAAACTCTATCCTGAATACGGCTTGAACAAAGTATACGTTCAAAAAGCGATTGCCTACCAAGAACGCATAAAGGCGATACAAGGCGCCGTAGGTGTACTGCGTGAACAACCTCACGCAGAAGTTAGAAACGGCGGGAGTGAGGGTGAAACCAAAAAGAGTGCAGGCGGCAAGTCCAGTTACGAAGAACTGTTAGTCACAGAGAAGCTCAATGTGAAATGGGAGGAAGTCGTTGGACTGGCATCCGCAAAGAAGGCGGTGAAGGAGGCAATAATCTATCCTGTTCAGAGACCCGACCTGTTTCCATTAGGATGGCCACGGGGAATATTGTTCTTCGGGCCGCCAGGTTGCGGGAAAACATTGCTGGCAGCAGCCGTCGCTACGGAAATAGATGCTACTTTCGTCTCAATTGACGCGGCTTCGATAATGTCAAAATGGCTGGGTGAAGCTGAACAGAATGTCGCACGTCTATTTGGTCAAGTAAGAAAATCATCGTTGGAAGGAAAGCCTGCAATAGTCTTCGTCGATGAGCTTGATTCTTTGATGGGAAAACACGCAAATGAAGTAGGTGGTGAAATCCGTGTTCGCAACCAGTTCTTGAAAGAGATGGACGGTATCGTAGACAAAGGCAAGAACCTTCACGTGTACGTGATTGGAGCGACTAACAAGCCTTGGGATTTGGATTGGGCTTTCATAAGAAGATTTCAGAAAAGAATTCTGGTCCCACTGCCTGACCGCCATACACGATTGATGATGTTCAAGCTCTACACTGCCGGTCTTCAACTTGCACCAGATGTCGAGCTGCAGGAGCTCGCGAGACTCTCAGAGGGATTCTCAGGAAGCGACATAAGAGATTTCAACCAGTCGGCACAGCTGAAACTCATTGGCGAATTCTTTGAGTCAGGTAAGGCAAGCGACAGAAAGGTCAAGCCACGACCGTTGACGATGGAGGATTTCAGGCAGATACTCGAGGAAAGAAAGCCCAGTGTATCCCTTGAAATGCTGGCGCTTTACGACAGATGGTTTGAAGCATTTAAGGCTCTATAGAAGGAGGATGATGCGTCAAGAGTGTGTTGAAGCGTTGGGGATAGGTTTTAAAAATGGGTAAGAGTTTGGCATCTGACAACCAATAAATTCTTACCAAGAATCAATGAATAAGCCGTAGGGATGGTAAGAATTGTCTTTTAATCAGTCGCCTTTTCATAGAAATTGGAGAAGCCAATACCATAGGATGAGACGTTGGCATTTAATGTTAGAAAAGCTACATAGTAATGAAACTGATGCTAAACTTCCTATTGATTATTTAGATGTGGTTTATGCCTTTCCAAAGTTGCTATCATCTTAAAGATTGGGTATTAACGGACAAAATAAGAACGTCTTCAGAAATTAAGAAATTCATAGATGATAATGATTGTATGAAAATTTGTGCTGATATTTGTAATGGAACAAAACACTTTAACTTAAAAAATTCCCAAAGCAAAAGCAGCATTGCAATTGAGCCAATTTTTCAATCAATAGAACAAAATAAAATCAAGAAAATGAAGTATATTTTCTGTATTGACGGAATTGATTATGACCCTCTTAGTTTAGCTTCTGTTTGTATAACGAAATGGGATGAGTTTTTAGAAACAAGAACTTGAATAACAGACGATTTTTGACAGAAAAAAGGAACAGACGGAGACTTTACAGGACCCACTAAGGCAAAAAATAATAGTGTGAAAAGACTAAAAGATCAATGTGAAGCCTTCATTTTCCAAGAAAATTTAAGCAACTCATTAAATTTTAGATGAAAAGGTAGGCAGGTGAAAAAAATGGTAAAACGAATATGTCCTAACTGCCACACTTTTAAGACTTGTTCAGTTAACCCGAAGATGCAGAATGGTCACTATCCAGAATACAAATGCTTCATAGCTAAAAAAAGCATTGAGTATAAGCATGTAGAAAAGAGGTAAATGAAAATGTGTCAATATAGAGCAGGTTTAGTTAAGAACTGCCGCAGGTGCAAATCGTCTATTCGACTTAATTGCCCGATTAGAAAGAAAGTGAAAAAGAAAACCTACATAGACACCAAGAAGAAGGGCGAAACTAAATAACAACTAAGAAGAGTGAAGCCAAATAACAACAGAGAAAAACTTGAATAACGTTTTATGTCCAAGGTGTCCTTACTGTGGTAGCACTCGCCTTGAAGAAGATGAAGATGTCGTTAAGTGCCTTGATTGTGGCATGGGGAGGTACAAAAAAGGTAGGCATAAGAAGTATTGTAAATAATTGCTAAAGTAATGATATGAAAAAAATGGAAATTTTTACATGTTCGAATCTACTAGGGGTCCACGTAGCAATTGGGGAAGCAATCAAACTTACGAGTGTCTTCGGTGCGGAGCAACCACGATGGGCGAGAACATAGAGGAGAGAAACGGTTTAATCAAATGTATCGTATGTGGATACAGAGTTTTAAAGAAGACGAAACCGCCAGTTGTAAAGAGAGTTCTTGCAAGATGATGTAAGAACTTTGCATCAAAATTGTTTCTTTTTTAAGCAAGTATAGCTCCTGTCTCTTGTACGTTTTTAGTTTTTGCCTAATTAAAAAGTCTTTAATCTGCACAGCATAGAAATAGCCAAAAAGCACTCAAATCCTTGGAAAGACGCATAAACACGTTGGAACAGGCGCTTTCTGGCTCAGAAACAAGAACCAAAACAAACGAAAATACATTCCTCCGAGAACATCAGGATTTATAATAAAGTTCAGCGTATTAATGATACAGATGTTGCATTATGGCTGTTCTTGAATGCCCATCCTGCAATGAAATCCTTGAAGTCGAAGCGCCTGATAAACTCCACTCAGCATTCTCATCGGCAAAGCCAACACAAAAAAGTTCCCATGGCAAAATCATTCAAAAGAGAGTAAGGTGTAAAAACCAAGATTGCAAAAAAACATTCACGGTCTATTGGTATGTTCCACTAGAATACTTCTGCAGATGATGAGCTTCAAATCTAATACTATCGATTAAGTAGCGTTGGCTCTGAAAATTAACGTTTATTATCTCAGTTCTAAGCAAAACAAAGTTTTTTATTTATTCTAAGCGCGCGCCTAACTCTACGTCGCAAGAGTGCAGCGTATGTGGCGAAATGGTGTGGAAAACGCTTTCGGAGAGAACGCATAAGTGTCCTTTCTGAAGGGTTGTTATGCCACGAGACTATAATTCTGCAAAGAACATTAAGCATCGAGATTTAAGTGTGGTAGGGTGGGGCACACCCGAACCATCCGCTCCTGATAGGGGTGCGAGAACACTTGCAGAAATTAAAACCTCTACTCTCGTCAGCGAACGAGAGCAAGTTTTAGTCGAGGAAGCAAGAATCTCCCGACTTTAGTCGGGAAAGTGTCAACTGTCCCTTCCGGAATTACACTACAAACGGCGCAGGCTTCTGCAGCCTTCGAACCTGATTCATAAAGCTCCTGTACCAATTCTCAATTTCTGGCGATATGCTCGGCGGAACCTCCTCCATAGCTTTCTCAAAATCGCTGAAGGTAACCTCTTTTGCGTTGATGTCTCTTCTCAAAGCGTTCATGGCGGCTTCCCTGCATACGGATGATATATCGGCGCCGGAGTAACCTTTCGTCATGCGATGCGTCTTGATGTCAACATCATTTGAGAGTGGCATGTTCTTCGTATGAATCTTGAAGATTTCAAGCCTGGCCGCTTCGTCGGGTTCTGGAACATAAATTAGCCGATCGAATCTGCCTGGCCTTAATACCGCTGAGTCGACAATATCGGGCCTATTTGTCGCAGCTATAACTACGATGTTTTCTAAGGGCATTATTCCATCCATTTCTGTTAAAAGCTGGCTGATAACACGTTCAGTTACTCCGCTGTCGCCGTCACCCTGCCCCCTCCTTGGAGCAAGAGAGTCAACCTCATCGAAAAATATGACCGCTGGCGAAGCCATTCTAGCCTTCCTGAAGATCTCTCGAATAGCCTTTTCAGATTCGCCAACCCACTTAGAGAAAACCTCTGGACTCTTAATCGAAATGAAGTTTGCCTCGCTTTCAGTTGCAACAGCCCTAGCTAGCATTGTCTTCCCACACCCAGGCGGGCCTATTAACATTATACCTTTAGGCGGCTGAATCCCAAATCTTTTGAAGACTTCAGGATTTTTCAGCGGCCACTCAACAGCCTCCTTTAACTTTTCTTTAACCTCCTCCAAGCCTCCCACTTCATCCCAATGAACAACTGGAACTTCCACAGCAATCTCTCTCATAGCTGTAGGGGTAATCTCCTTGAAGGCGTTCATGAAATCATCTATCTGAACCTCCATCTTCTCCAGGACGCATGGAGGTATTCGCTCTTCCTTCAGATTTATCTCGGGAAGATACCTAAGTAGAGCTTTCATAGCTGCCTCCCTACACAGGGCGGCCAAGTCAGCACCCGTGTAACCGTGCGTCCGCTCAGCGACCATCTTTAAGTCAACATCACGGGCTAAGGGCATACCTCTGCTATGAATCAACAATATTTCATGACGCCCCCGCTTGTCTGGGGGCCCTATCTCTATCTCGCGGTCAAACCTTCCAGGCCTCCTGAGAGCTGGATCCAAGGCATTCGGCCTGTTGGTTGCACCTATTACTATGACATTTCCTCTACCAGTCAATCCGTCCATGAGAGATAGAAGCTGCGCGACAACCCGTTTCTCCACTTCACCAGTAACCTCCTCACGTTTGGGCGCGATGGAGTCCAACTCGTCTATAAGTATGATGCTCGGAGCGCTTTTATGAGCCTGTTCAAATATTTCTCGAAGCTTCGCCTCCGACTCCCCATAGAACTTACTTATTATCTCAGGCCCGTTTATTGAGAAGAAGTTTGCGTCAGACTCATTCGCTACTGCTCTAGCTAGGAGTGTCTTTCCGCAGCCGGGTGGACCGAGCAGTAAAACCCCTTTCGGAGGATCTATTCCAAGCGTCTGAAAAATCTCAGGATGCCGCATTGGAAGTTCAACCATCTCCCTTATGCGTTGAATCTCCTCCTCCAAGCCTCCTAAATCCTCATAGGTGATACGTGGTACACCTTTAGTTTCCGCCGCAGGTTCAGTCAATATCTTCAATGTAGTATCGTGGGTCATCTTTACTATTCCTTGGGGCTGCGTTTTCGTAACAGTGAACTGAACAGAATGACCAAGCATCATAACGGACGTCGTGTCTCCCTCAACAAACGTCCTATCGATAAGTCTGTTCTTCACAAAATTTGCGAAGTCTTCGTCAACGTTCAATCGCATTTCTACTGGAGCAAGCACTATGCTCAGGGCATTTTTAACTTCAGCCTTGCGAACTACAACGTAATCGTTTATTGATACGTCAGCATTTTTACGTAAGACCCCATCGATTCGCATAACGTCTGGATCCTGGTCTTCAGAGTACGCTGGCCAAGCGATCGCAGACGTTTTTTTCTTCCCTGAGAACTCTATTATGTCTCCAGATGAAACCCCCAACTTTTGCATTGTTCTCGGGTCTATTCTAGCGATTCCTCTTGCCACATCTGTCTGTCTGGAATCCAGAACTTTCAGCTGAACTTCGCTCAATCTTTAACGCTCCATTAAACATATTTCTGATAAAAGCACTAAATCCGTTCTCTCAACATCATTAGAACATATTGTGATTCGGTAAGGGTGTCAGGACACTTTCTTAGATATAAACTTGGCAATTTTCTGAAAGTGAAGCTATTTTTCAGCGCACACGCTGATTAGCTTAATCCAATTTTTTCTCGGTTGTTATTTGGCTTCACTCTTCTTAGTTGTTATTAACTTTCGCCCTTCTTCTTGGTGTCTATGTAGGTTTTCTTTTTCACTTTCTTTCTAATCGGGCAATTAAGTCGAATAGACGATTTGCACCTGCGGCAGTTTTTAACTAAACCTGCTCTTAATTGACACATTTTCATTTACCTCTTTTCTCATGCTTATACTCAATGCGCTTATGTTTATACTAATGCTTTTTTTAGCTTAATTTTTTATTTTTGCAATAGTTAAGCAATTAATTAAAATTAACTATTCACTATATTTGCCAAACTCAGATTTTAATTT
>CAWDYC010000002.1:0-48348 GCA_963806535.1 Candidatus Bathyarchaeota archaeon | reverse complement strand
ATAAAAACATATTTATTTGTTAGAGACTTACCCTCTTGCGAATGCTCCGGTACATAAACCGGTTAAACCTTACTAAGACTTCTGATTAAGGGATGAAGTATAGCCCGCCTCTTCAGTCGCGACCCGGGTCCAAATCCCGGCTGGAGCACCACAACTTCATTAACGCGAGGCGTTTGTTGAAGGAAAATCGGTTTAGTATATAAAGTATGGCTGAAAATGTCTATTAAAGAAGGTATAGAGCGGAGTTTGGGGAAAGATGGATAGGAAAAGGGTGCTTTTTATCAGCGGTTCTCTGGGTTTGGGGCATGTTGGAAGAGATCTTGAGATTGTCAAAGCCTTGCGAAAAATTGAGCCCAGCGTAGAGATTTGTTGGTTGGCTGATGACCCTGCCAGCATGGTTCTGGAGCAAGGCTGGAGAGAAGCTTCTTCCTGAGGTCAGGTTCTGGGCTCACGCCAATGAGAAACTGGATAGCTCTGCTAAAGGCTACAAAGCTAACCTGGTGAAGTGGATAATGAGCATGAGGAAAGACTGGAAGGCTAATGCTCTGGTTGTGGCTAAGCTTGTTGAAAAGGAACATTTCGACTTGGTGGTTGGAGACGAAGCCTACGAAGTGTTGATAGAGAGGGTTGGCAATCCTGACTTTAGAAACTTTAGGTTCGTTATGATTTATGACTGCCATCGGGCTGGATCGCGTGACTAGAGTCCTATTGATGCTTTCGCAGCTTATATGATTAATCGGCTTTGGGCTAAGGGTTTGCAGGCTGGGAAATCAGTAGCTGACCGAAGTCTGTTCATAGGTGAAGTTGCGGATATTCCTGATAAAAAGTTTGGGTTTATGCTTCCGAACAGGCGGAAGCTTGCCGTTGAGCATGTGGATTTTGTGGGTTATGTGCTTTCTTTTAATCCTGAGGAATACCGCGATAAAGAGAGGGTTCGACATCTTCTAGGTTATGGTAATGAACCGTTAATCGTCTGCTCTATCGGTGGCACTTCTGCAGGAAAGGAACTCTTGAGTTTATGCTCACAGGCATACCCCATCCTGAAAAAGGCGCTTCCAGAGCTGAAAATGGTCTTGGTTTGTGGGCCTCTCGCTCAAGCCAGAGTCGATTCAAGCGCCTGAAGGTGTCGAGGTTAGAGGGTACGTGCCAGAGTTGTACAAACATTTGGCAGCTGCGGACCTCTGCATCGTTACTGGAGGTGGAACGGTGACTTTGGAGTTAACGGCGCTAGGTCGGCCTTTTCTGTATTTCCCGCTAAAGCAACATGTCGAACAGGAAGTCGGATGTGGCGATTAGGTGTCGAACGTCACGGAGCTGGCGTCAGAATGGACTTTTCGAAAACTACTCCTGAACTGCTGGCAGCGGCTGTGCTATCAAACTTTGGCAAACAGGTTAATTATGCTCCATTCCCAACTAATGGGGCGAAAAATGCGGCGCTCCTGATATCTCAGGTTATTAATGAGAAAAACTGAAACCTTGTCAATTTCTAAAAAATGCTTTGAAGTTATCGTTTTGCTCTTTCCCAGTAATGAAGAAATAAAGATTTTGTCCAGTTAAGCGCTGCCTCGTTGCTGGTTCTAAACGATTCGTAGTCAAATGTGCCCTCTAAGTTTTGAAAGCTAATGGCAGCAACTTCTTTCTCAGAAATGCATAATTACCACGTCAAGCTTGTCCAAGTATCGGCTTTCCAGCAACTTCGCTCTGGCAGCACGTTCAAAAACGGGGTCGTTAGCAAGCGTCATGATGCTTTGGGGAATGGCTGCGTTTCTGGGCATTAACTTTTTGATTTCTACCTCTCGTGCGGTAGCTTCCGCGAAGAGTGGCAGTGCGCTTGCAAGAATTTGGTCCACGCTGATCCAAATGAACTCTTTGGCGTCTCGTATCATATTTTCTAAGTTAAACATGGTTACTGTGACTTCGTTTACGAAGTTGCTTTTTTGCAACGCGCCTATGCTTGCAGTGTATTCTGGAGGTAAGTTCGAGATAGTGTGAGTTTTGAAGTATTTTTTATTCTTAGAGATGAATTCGAAGCTTGGAATGAACTGTAATGTTGCTTCTCCTATGGGCGTTATGTGATAATACCCGTCTGGCATCTTTAGCGATGAGGGCTGCTTCATTTAGTCTCGTCACGTTTCGTGCGGTTTCTGGGACGGTGAAGTTGAATTTTTCAGAAATGCGAGACAGCTTCATTGGATTCCTCTTGAGTTCTTGCAGTATGTTGAGTCGGTCTTCGTTTGAAAGCTCAAATAAGAGGTTGCAGAGTTCCTTCAATTACCAAGTCACTTTCTATGCAGGATACCTTGTGTTTTATAATTGATTATTATATTTCATAGTTTCTGTTTAGAAGGAGTTATCTCTGATTTTCAGTAACAGCATAATTGTGAAGTAATATGTCAGCTAATAATTATGATGCTATAATAGTAGGTGCGGGTCTTGGAGGGCTATCATGCGCTGCCTACCTTGCTAAAAACAATTGGAAAGTACTGGTTTTAGAGAAAAATAATGTGCCCGGTGGATATGCGACAAGTTTCAAAAGAGGCGCTTTCACTTTTGATTCAGGGCTTCACATGATTGAAGCTGCTGCTCATGGACAGAGCATGGGTAAGCTTTTTGAATCCTGTGGCGTTGACGGCGTAGAGTTCATTAAATTAAAGAATTGGATGAGGTTGGTTTTTCCTGGACATGACCTTCGGCTACCATGCGGAAACATAGATGAATTTATCCGTGTTCTTGATGCTAACTTTCCAGAAGAAAAAGAGGGAATTCAAAACTTTTTCAGAGAAGCAGGCAAAATTTACGAGGACATTAACAGATTTATGCCCCAGACGGCTCCTATGTGGCAGCAACTACCAACGTTTCCGCTGAAGTATGGCGCTCTCTTTCGAAACATGAAAAAATCAGTCAAACAGCTTCTCGACAAGCATCTTAAGGATGAAAAACTGAAAGCGCTGCTTTTTGCCAACTATGGCTATTTTGCTTTGCCACCGAGTAAAATGAACCTTTTACCGTTGTTTGCTAATATGGGTTTCTGGTTGGAAGGCGCATACTATCCTAAGGGGGGCGATCAAGTGTTAACGGATGCCTTTGTTGCTGCCATCAAACGCAAAAACGGGAGTATTCTTTTAGGGTCAGAAGTTACCTCAGTTAACGTTGAAAACGGCAAAGCAGTCGGCGTTCAAACTGCAAAGGGTCAAAAATACCTCGCAAAAAATATAATCTCAAACGTTAACCCAATGTTGACTTTCCAAAACCTTATAGGCGGAGACAAAGTTCCCGCTAAATTTTTAGCCAAATTGGGAAAGATGCAGCTGTCCGACTCAGGCTTCTTAGTGTTCCTTGGCTTAGACGAAACTTTCAAGGAAAAAATTGACAAACAGGATTTCGAAATCATCGTTTCCGACACTTACGACCTTACCCAAGATTACGCGGATTCTTTGAATAATAATTTTGAGAAAGCCTGCTTCATGATCACTTTGTTCTCAAACATTGACGGGTCATTGGCTAAGGACGGCAAATTTGTAGCGGGACTGGTTCAGATTCATCCGTTTAGTTATTGGAAGAAGTTTGAAGCAGACTACAAATTGGGAAACAAAGCTGAATACAACAAAGAAAAAGACCGGCTGGCAGCGGCATTAATCAAGAGAGCAGAAAAAATCATCCCTGAGTTATCCAAACATGTTGAAACCATCGAGATTGCGACGCCTTTAACGCTCAAACGATATTCGGGCAACCCTAACGGCGCAATGTATGGTTGGGCTAACACCACAGACCAGTTTACGCCGATGGATAGGGAATTAAAGTGCCCTATTAAGAACCTGTATTTGAGTTCTGCTTGGGCATTTCCTGGTGAGGGGCATTCAGGCACTGTTATATGCGGATACAGGGTTGCGAAGCAACTGGTGGACAAATCACGCTAAGTAACGCTGCAACCCGTTGGAGAGCTATCAGTACCAACAATTTCCTCGCAAAATTATTTTTTTGATATTCCGTAATTAACCACTGACGGCAAGTACTGAAGCCCTCATTGTCTTGATTGCTAACTGGTTTGGTTTTTAATCCATAAATATGAAATGTTGGATTATTTGTAAGTTAAAGTCGAGCACAGTTCTTCTACTGTTCTGTTAAGCGTTAGCTCTGCCATGTTTCCGCTGTAATCCATTATGCGTCTTGAACTGTCAAAAATCAATCGAAGTACTGAAGCAATGTTTGGATCAAGTTTTTTGCTTGACATGAGCATGATTAATTCGTTTTCGAGCGGATGCAGCGATTCTCGTTTTGAAATTAATTTTTCAGCGTCTTTGTATTCTCTCTTGAACAGGGCTTTTATCGAGTCATCGTATAGTTGGTGTGCCTGTGAGCTGAAATTGACTAGTTGATTATATATTTCTTCATCTATAGGATCTTTTACGAAAAGGGTTTCATCATCGATTAGTTTTTGGAGAGCGCCCAAGTGATTGATTATGTTCATTGCGTTTTGGGCAATACTTTCAATGTCATTTACGGCGATGCGGTAGAGAAGGAATTCTTTTGGGGTTTTAAAACCGAGTTCCCGAAAGAGGTTTCGTTCTATCCCATATTTTAGCTGGCGAACAATGTATAGTCCCAAGCGGTTTACATCGTTGTGGGAGTGGATTACGCTGTCAAAGAGTGCGGTGTTTTTGTCTTTTAGGGCGGCTATGGCGTCTCTGTTTGCAGACAATGCTACGATTGCCATTCTTCTAACGGCTTTTTCAATGGGAAACTCTGAGTGCTTTATGAGGATTTGCAGAGTTATTTCGTCTGCAGTTTCATCGATTATTTCTGAACCTAAAAAGTTGTCTCTGGAGAGATTTTTTATTTCGTTTTTGTATTTCACAGCGTCTTGAGGGTTTTTGAAGTGGACTCTTATTATGTCGGCTCCTATAGCGTATAACGCTCGAATCATGCGAAGTATGGATTGTATGTTTTCTTTGGGGTCTATGTTGATGTAGTACTCTTTTGGTTTGGCTTCGTTGCCTCTGCCTTCTTTTTCCTGGATTTTTCTAGGAACTAAGGTCAGTGTGGAATCCGGTTGGATGTTGAAGGCTATTTCGCTGCCTCGTTTCAATTCTAGGTCTTGAACCCATTCTTTTGGTAGTGATATTATGTACGAGCCTCTTCCTGTGCATTGAACTCGTCTATAGCCTAGGTCTTTTTCTGCCAAAATCAGTCACCTGATATATGTTTCGTTTAGTTTACATATTTCATGAAGTTACATATAAATGATTATCAACAAAGTTATATAGAATAAATGCTATTTTAGTGGGCTAACTCTCATCATGAAAGTGGTAAATATGGCATTAAACACACGCAAAGTTATCATGACTTGTGGTAGCCAATCAGCCGAAACCAAAGCTGTTCTATCCACAAGCGACGTGGAACTCCACATTCTAATGCTCACTTGTCCACGCTAAACATGAAAGTTAACGAGGTTTAACCTATGGTTAAAAGAATAATTGCAAAACAAGAAAACTGCATGGGCTGCGGACTATGTGAAGTATACTGTACAGTCCAACATTCAAAATCAAAAGACATAGTCAAAGCCTACAACAGCGAACGCCCAAAACCAATTAGTAGAGTAACTGTCCAACGGAACAAACCAGTTTCCTTCGCCATCCAATGTCGACACTGCGAAGATGCACCCTGCGTTGTCGCATGTTTGTCGGGAGCAATGAAGAAAGATGAAAAAACTGGTCAAGTAACACACGACAAAGAGAAATGCATGGGTTGCTGGACTTGTATAATGGTTTGCCCATTCGGCGCAATAAAAATGGATAAAGAAGGTCATGTAGTTGCAAAGTGCGACTTATGTCAAGGTTTTGATGAGCCAGCATGTGTTGCCAACTGCCCAAATGAAGCGTTGGTATTCAAAGAGGTGAAACAGTAAATGGCAAAGTATGTTATTGTTGGAGCTTCAGCAGCAGGCATAGGCGCGGTTGAAGCCATTCGAGAAGTAGACCCAGCCGGGAGCATAGCAATAATTTCTGACGAAACATGCACTCACTATAGCCGACCAATGATTAGTGACTTTGTAAGCGGCAAAGCAGATGCAAAAAAAATGGATTGCCGAAACGAAGAGTTCTGGAAAACCAATAATGTAGAAACACTCACGGGCAAAAAAGCAACAGCTCTAAACTTAGCCGAAAAAACTGTTCAACTTGAAACCGGCGAAAAAGTTTCTTACGAAAAATTGCTACTTGCAACAGGTGGCAAACCGTTTGTTCCAAAAACGGAAGGCTCAGACAAAGACGGCGTGTTCACATTCACGACAATAAGTGATGCCCAGCGCATTTCAGCAAAAATCGACGCAATAAATGCTAAAGCAGCGATCGTCATAGGCGGGGGACTTATTGGCATAAGTGTCACTGAAGCGCTTCTCAAGCGCGGGTTGAAAGTTACGATGGTTGAGCTGCAGGATAAAATTCTTAGCTTGCTTTTAGACGCGAAAGGCTCCGATATTATGGAAGCTGTTGTTAGAAAAGCAGGCGTTAACATTGTCACTGGCCAATCTGTCCAGAAAATCTTAGGTAAACCAGACAATGATGGAACAGTCGGCGGAGTACTCCTAACCAAAGGCGACCAAGTGCCCTGCGACCTTGTCCTCATGGCAATCGGCGTTATTCCACGCACCGAATTAGTCCTTGGAAGCGCCGTAAAACTCAACAGAGGAATCGTGGTAGATAATCTAATGCAGACAAATGTACCTAACGTTTACGCTAGCGGCGACGTTGCTGAGGCTTATGATTTTATAATTAACCAGAACCGCACCTTGCCCCTTTGGCCTCTAGCGGTCCTGGAGGGACGAGTTGCAGGCTATAATATGGCAGGCAAGAAAACCACATATGGCGGCGGTACAAACATGAGTAGCCTCAAGTACTTTGGCGTCCCCATCGTGTCTATTGGATTAGCTAACCCCAAAGAGGACCCAACACTGGAAATCCTTGTTAAGCAAGACCTGGAAAACAACATCTACAAGAAGCTGGTCCTCAGAAACAACGTTATCGTAGGCATGACACTTGTAAACTGCATCGAACGAGCAGGAATCTTGTTCTATTTAATAAAGAACACAATAAACGTGAAAAAATTCAAAGAACAACTTCTCGCAGACGACTTCAACTTGGCAACATTACCAACTGGTCTCCAGAAAAAAATGAGTGTGGTACAATAATGAATCAAAACGATAGAAAAATAATAAATCCATTTGGGGACGACAAGGATTTCTCAGGCTGCGCCCTTTTCGGCATGATGAATACCGAAGGCAAACGCTTCAGCTCAAAAGATCCTGTCCGCGCAATAACAAACATGCATGACCGAGGCAATGGCTTAGGCGGCGGCTTTGCGGTTTATGGCATATATCCAGACTTCAAAGACCATTATGCTTTTCACGTGATGTACCTAAGCCAAGACGCTAAAGACAAAACCGACCACATTCTTGCCTCAAAATTTGATATAATGTATGATGAAGAAATGCAGACGAAACCAGCCAAAGTCCATAATCCTCCACTTGTATGGCGGTATTTTGTGACACCTAAGAAACAGCGACCTGAAAACCAAACCGAAGAAGACTACGTCATAGAAGCAATAATGCGAATTAACACTGAAACTGGAAAGGCCTTTGTTTTCTCAAGCGGCAAAGACATGGGAGTCTTCAAAGGTGTAGGCTTCCCCGAAGACGTCGCAGATTTCTTCTGCTTAGAAGATTATCAAGGGTACCTTTGGTCTTGCCACAGCAGATTCCCCACAAACACTCCTGGTTGGTGGGGCGGAGCACATCCATTCAACATTCTTGATTGGACAGTTGTACATAATGGTGAACTCTCATCTTATGGCATAAACCGTCGCTTCTTGGAAATGTACGGTTACAAATGCACTATGCAAACAGACACTGAAGTACTTGCTTACGCAGTTGACTTGCTTATGCGCAGAGAAAACCTATCAATCGACTTAGTAGCTCAAATCTTAGCAGCACCTCTCTGGGAGGAAATAGATCAAATGGAACCCAAAAGAGCACAGCTCCTAAGAACACTACGCCAAACCTACGGCAGCCTACTAATGAACGGTCCATTCAGCATAATTGTTGCTCACCACGGCGAAATGATCGGTTTAACTGACAGAATTAAGCTTCGACCGATGGTAGCTGGCACTCATGGCGAGTACACCTACTTGTCATCGGAAGAATCAGCGATGCGTCTGGTCTCACCAATCATAGACAAGTTCTGGTGCCCTAGAGGCGGAGAACCAGTAGTGGCTAGACTAAAAAACTACACTCCTAAAGCCATTGAGGTTTTAGCAGGAGGACAAAGATAATGAAAACTTACATAATTCCCGAATATTTAGTTGAACGCGACCAAAACCGTTGCATACGCTGCAAAGTATGCGTTAACCAATGCACATACGAAACCCACAGCTACGATGCAGAAACAGACACAATTTGCAGTAAAGACGAGAACTGTGTAGACTGCCAACGATGCGTAACCTTCTGCCCAACGCACGCGATCACGATAAAAAAGAACACTAATGCCAGTAGAGACAACGCCAACTGGACAATGGAAGCCATCCGAGACGTAAAAAAACAAGCTGAAACCGGCGGAGTCATCTTAACAGGCATGGGCTGCGACAAACCGTTCTACACTTACTGGGACCGACTACTGCTAAACGCTAGTCAAGTCACTAACCCGTCAATCGACCCACTGCGTGAGCCGATGGAAATTAGAACTTATCTGGGCGCTAAACCAGACAAGCTAGAATTGAAAGTGGAAAATGGTGAAACAGTACTAAAGACACCTCTTTCGCCGCAGCTTTGCCTTGACATTCCAGTAATGTTCTCAGCCATGTCCTACGGCGCAATCAGCCTCAACGTGCACGAAGCCTTGGCACGGGCAGCAACCGAGTGCGGCACATACTTTAACACTGGAGAAGGCGGCTTAGACAAAAGCCTCTACAAATACGGCGAACACACAATTGTTCAAGTTGCTTCTGGACGCTTCGGTGTACATCCTAAATACTTGAATGCAGGTGCGGCTGTAGAAATAAAAATAGGTCAAGGCGCAAAACCAGGCATAGGCGGACACTTACCAGGCGAAAAAGTAACAGAGCACGTAGCTAAAACACGCATGATTCCAGAAGGCACTGATGCACTTTCACCTTACCCCCAACACGACATATATTCAATTGAAGACCTGCGACAACTAATTTACGCATTAAAAGAAGCTACAAACTACACCAAACCAATTTCAGTGAAAATTGCTGCAGTTCACAATGCAGCAGCAATCGCCAGCGGAATGGTGCGAGCTGGAGCAGACATAATTGCTCTTGACGGCGTACGAGGTGCAACTGGCGCAGCACCCAAAGTCATCAGAGACAACGTAGGCATACCTATCGAATTAGCCCTTGCACAAGTAGACCAACGGCTCAGAGACGAAGGCATACGCAACAACGCTTCCGTAGTTATAGCAGGCGGCATCAGAAGCAGCGCAGACGTGTTTAAAGCGATTGCACTTGGCGCGGACGCGGTGTACATTGCAACTGCAGCCTTGATTTCTATAGGCTGCACGGTTTGCCAACGGTGCTACACCGGCAAATGCCCGTGGGGAATCGCGACAAGTGACCCGTGGATTAGTAAACGCATCAACCCCGACATAGCATCCAAACGACTCGTTAACATGCTAAACAGCTGGAGCAACGAGATCAAAGACATGATGGGCGGCATGGGCATAAACGCAATCGAAAGCTTACGAGGCAACAGATTAGCACTCAGAGGCGTCGGCTTATCAAAAGCTGAATCAAGAATCTTAGGAGTAAAATTGGCAGGAGAATAAAAATGCTGCAACAAAAACCCATATTGGAAATTGAAGCAAAATACCTTCCACTCATAAAAAAAGATGAAAAAGTCATAAAAATCAACGCAGAAGGACTCTACTACAGAGAGCTAAACACTCTGCTTAGACAGGCAATCTGTTCAGTGGATCTTGAAAAAATAGAAATTCACAATGTCTGCGGGCAACGTTACATTGGCACTGACTTAGATACAAATGTGCAAATTGACGTCTATGGAACACCAGGTAATGATCTTGGCGCCTTCATGAATGGACCAAAAGTGATAGTACACGGCAACGCTCAAGACGGCTGCGGCAACACAATGAACGAAGGCCAAATAATCATCCATGGCCACGCAGGAGACGTAACAGGACACTCAATGAGAGGCGGAAAAATCTTCGTCCGCGACTACGTCGGCTACAGAGTCGGCATCCACATGAAAGAATACCAAACCAAAATCCCGCAAATCGTCATCGGACACACAGCAGGCGACTTCTTAGCAGAGTATATGGCAGGCGGAGTTATGGTAATCCTTGGCTTAAACCTCAAAGAAGGCGAAAAATGCAACGCAAAATTTGTCGGCACAGGCATGCATGGCGGCGTAATCTATGAACGTGGCGAAATCCTTGCACCCGTGAACGGAACAAAAATCATGGAAGTTGGCAAACGCGACCTAAAAACCATCGAAAGCTTAGTCAACGAATACTGTAGCCACTTCGGCGCTGACCCAAAAGAAATCATGGCGGCTAAATTCAAGAAAATTCTACCAATCTCAAAAAGACCATACGAAAAAGTATACTCCCACTAAACCCAATTTTTGTTTTTTAAACACTTTATTTTTTTGTCTATTTTATCCGAAGTTCCTAAAACCAGGTTACTGACGGTTTTTTGTGCAGTTTTTGTTCTTTGTCCTTTAAGTTGCTTTTTTAGTTTAAAGCTTGCAATGTTTGCAGGTTGCGTCTAGATTCGTCCCTTTTGTCTGGATTCGTCTTGATTCGTCCCAAAAAGTCCCAAAAACACTATAAAAGCCCTCTTATGTTTTTCGTCTTGCGCCACAATTAGGACAGAATATGGCTGCCTGAGGCATAAGAGAGCTACAGTAAGGACACGGTATCAAAACTACTTCCCGCTCAACTTCCTTCACAATAGCTGCAGTTTGTTGGCTGACTGGTGGTCGCCCAATCTGTATTTCGTAAGTGATCGTTTGAATGTTTGGACGACCATTCGCTGCTTCTAGGGTTGCGTACAAAAACCACTTGACATAATGATCAACGCTATAAACCGTTTCTTTAGCCGCAATTGAGGTTGACAAAGTGTACGGATACGTCGCGGCGAAACCTTGAGGAATAAGGGCCGCCCCAAACAATTTACAAGAGTTAGAATAAATTACGCCAGCATCCCAATATTCACTTTGAAAAGTCCCATATTGAGTACCAGTAACCCGAGTCTTCTTGAGATTTTCATTACAACTCAAACAAACAATTGCCTGATTAACAAGGAATTCTTCTTCCGAAGAAATTTTTACAGTACCACTTATTTGGTCGCCTAGGCAGTACTGAGTTTTCTGCGCAGTCAGCTCAATTTTTGTTTTTGGCGGACCTGTTGGCTTATTTGAAAACCATTTGGGGCTCATTAGTATCTAATGCTTTTTGAGCAGATTACGCTTTAATGCTTTGTGGAGAAGGAGTATCTTGCTTTTGCGATTATAGAAAACTCTTTTCCAAAGTTTAGAGATAATCGATTGATCACTTTATGGCAAGTTGCAAATCTATACGCTCAATAGGCAGCCTATGTCCCGCAGATAGTGCAAACGAGTTTAGCGTTGGCACCTTTCCCCTCTTTAAGATGCTCCGTCATCTTGCCGCATTTACTACAATCCCAACCGTTTTTAAAATAATGATCCTTAAAAATAAAAGTCATGTTCTCTCAGTTCCTTGCCATGATGATAGAAGCGACCTCTGTATAAGCCTTCGCTTTACCAATAGAAGACTAAACTGAACTGGCTAAAATTCATAGAGAAAAAGTTCACTCCATACAGCTACACGTTTAGCTAAAATGTAAACTATTGGACTCAAAACCAAGTTTAATTGGAAAAGAAGTTTAGTAGAAGTTGCGTGCTTCTTTGCGTTTCTCTGCTTCTTCATAGAAGCGCAGAACTTCATCGATGATTTCGACGTTTGAGAGCAGCATGCGTCTGCAACAGTACCGTTTTAAGCCAAGGCTGTCTAATATGTCGCTTGCGTTTTCGCCTGTTTTGATTCGGCGGGTGAATTCTTCCCATTGGTCTCCAACCAGTTTGCCGCAGGTGAAGCATCTTACGGGAATTATCATTTTGTTTTTTCTCCTTACCTATAGCTTTTCTGTTCTTTTGATCGGGCGCCGGCTCCACCGAACTTTTTGGTTTCTTTAGCTCGGCTGTCTCCTGCAATCATTGTTCTGTCATATTCGCTAAAAACTGTGCGTAAGATGAGTGCTTTTTGTCCATTTGAGTAATGCGTTTGCAACTGCCATGCGGGCTGCTTCTGCTTGACCCATGTAGCCTCCGCCGCTGGTGTGAACATCCATGTCTAATTGTTGCCAGATGTCTCCGCCTGCTTGCAGTAGTGGCTCCATGATTTTTGCTTTCGCGATGTCTGGTTCGTAAATTTCAATTGGAGTCATGTTTATCCGCACTTTACCAACACCTTGTTTAACTACGGCGCGGGCAACTGCGGTTTTTCTTTTTCCGCTAACAACTAAAACTTTTTTTGCTGGCATAATTATTCCATCCTGTTTCTCCATCCGATTTCTTTTGCCAATTCGCCAAGAGTGAAATGTGGACCCTTCAGATTGGCAGATGAAGCTTCTTCGAATGTAATCATTTCTTTACCTTTAAAATCCAAAGGTACACCCATGAAAACTCTGAGCCGCGTGTAAGCCTCTTTACCTTTGGGCTGCTTATAACGGAACCATACCTCTAACAGTTTTTCGTAGAAAACGGTCAGGTCTTCGATAATGGAATGGACCACGCACTGGAGCACCTACTTCGAGAAATATGTGGGCTTCCAAGATTTTGGCTTTCTTTTTGCCTGAGAAAACTGCTTTTTCAGCGTTTAGAATTGTAACTTCTTCTCCGTTTAGTAATCGTTTGGCAACTTTGCTGCACATTCTACCAACTATTAATCCTTCAGCATTTACCAGTGTAACACGGCTTTTCATTGATGTTTCCATTTTTTTCTCACCGAATAATCCTTACGTTTGCGCCCTTAGGGTTCTTCTCCAAGAGTTCAGGAATTGAAAGGTATTTTGATTTTGCAGCAGCAAGCTTATCTTTTGCTTTCTGGGAAGCAGCAAACGATGCTACTGTTACTGCATGGTCTATGCTGCCGGATCCGAGAAGTTTGCCTGGAACAACAACGACTTCGCTTCGTTTTGTATTCCTGTTTACTGTGCTTAAGTTAACAGAGATACGTTGACTGCGTGTTTTTGAGAGGTATTCAGCTATGTCTAGCCAGATGCCTGCTTGTTTTTCTCTGCTTTCTTTCTTTAAAAGACCGATAAGATGGATTAATTCTGGGTTTGTAGTTTTCGTTTCCTTCATTGTGGTTCAGCCTTTAATAATTCTTCAAGTTCGTTTAGTTCTTTACCTAATATTTTGGTGGCTTCTTTAAGCACGCGTTCTGGCGGAAGTGCACCGGTTGATTCTATATTCATTACGAAAGCGTTCTTTTCCCATTCAACCGTCAACGGTGAAGGTTTCTTTGGGCAAGCTTCCACACAGTCCATGCAAAGTTGCAGGCTAAGAGATCGCGGACCTCAACTTTTTCGTCTTTAATCGCGTAAACTTTCTTTGGACAGATATCTGCACATTTTGTGCATTCTTCACATTTCTCTGTCGGAGTGGTTATTTTTGGATAATATTTGTATGCGCACATTGAAACTGGCTGCCATTTTGCATGGACTTTTCCTCTGCCAAGCCGTGCGTAAGCTTCAAGCTTTAATTTTTGGTTTTTAGCCAATTTTATTATTGGGATTCTGTCTGACACCGGCATGATTTCTGGGTTGTCAGAAACTATTTCGCCTGAATAAACGGTTCTTGTTCCCTCTTTAGCTTCTGAATCCAAAGTTAGGGTTACTCGGCATTCTGGACAACCGAATTCGCTTTGACATTTGCACGTCTTCAGGCAGACTATAAGCGTCTAAATCAGTTTTCAGAGGGGTTAAGCCTAATCGGTGAGCGATTATTTCGTCCTGCAAAATTGAAGAGTTTTCTATCATGACAACTTCTTCAATTGCCATGCATGGAACCTCAGCAAGGGCTATTCGACGCAGAGCGTTCATTAACGGAACATCCGCATCTTTAACGATTATGCGGAGGTTGGTATCGTTTTTTTCAAGGATTTCAATTTTCACTTGCTGAGACACTCCAATAAGTTACTATAATTGCCGTGCGTTTCAATAGAGATATAAGGGCATTATTTCAATTTTTCTGTCAATAAAGAAGGGAAATTGAGTTTAGACTCTTCTTCCTCTTCTGCCGCCAGGTCGTCTGGTGCCGTCATGGGGAATTGGTGTAACTTCTTCAATACGTTCAATTTTGAAGCCGAATCTTGCCAACGCGCGTATAGCTGCTTGTGCGCCTGGTCCCGGAGTTCTTGGTCCCGAACCGCCTGGCGCTCGTACTTTAATGTGGATGGCTGTTATTCCTTTATCTCGGGCAACTTCAGCTGCGCCTGTTGCTGCACGCATAGCAGCGTAGGGTGATGATTCCATGCGGTCTGCTTTGACGAACATTCCACCGCTTGTGCGGGCGATTGTTTCTGCACCTGAAAGATCCGTTATATGGATTAAGGTGTTGTTGTAGGAACTGAAGATGTGAACGATGGCAAATTTCTCGTTACGTTTGCTGTTGGCGCTCAGAATCTGCCGCCTCCTCTTCCGCCTCTTCGACCTCTGGTAGGCTGCCTAATTTCTGGTTGTTTAGCAACCACTGATAATCCCGCGCGTAATGCGTGAGCTTGGTTTGCAATTGCACTTTCTGGTGAATAGATAACATTTGGTTCATCAGCTTTGGGCACAATGTAGCCTGGAATGGTTACTCGGCGGCCATCGATGGTTATGTGTCCATGAGTGATTAGTTGACGTGACTGGTAGACTGTTCGCGCTAAACCTTTGCGGAAAACAATTGTTTGCAATCTGCGTTCTAAGATATCTTCGATAGTTAAGTCTAAAACGTTATCTAACACTGCAGTATCTTGCAAAATCCCAAGTTTCTTGAGTTTAACTAGTTGCTCATTTTCCATTTTTGTTCGTTCTTCAGGAGTTTTACTGATAAGTGAACGGGCGATGCCTCTGGTCTTTGACAGAGTAGTTTTAAGATGCCAAAGCTCATGCTTATTTCTTAAGCCGTATTGCCCCAGAAGCTTAAGTTCTTCTTGAAGAATATCTTTACGCCAACGATACCGTGGCGTATCAAACTTTTTACGTTGCTTCTTTGGATCTCCCATGCTTATTTGCCTCCTTCAGCGGGTGCTCCACCAGGCTTCTGCAGGAGGGTCTTCTTCTTTACTCCTAAGGCTTTGCCTGCGCGTCCAGTGGTTTTTGTATGTTGTCCACGAACTTTCAGGCTGTAAGCATGGCGGTATCCTCGCCAAGACCTAATGTTTTTAGCTTCATCAATATCCTGTTTTGTTTTTAAAGCAAGGTCAGCACTTAAAAGATGCATGTCTTTTCCAGTTTCCGAGTCTTTTCGCCTGTTAAACATCCAGATTGGCAGACTATACTTTGCTGGATCTCGGATAACATCTTCTATTTTTGAGATGTCTGATTCTGTTAAGAAGCCTACTCGAAGGTCAGGGTTTACTCCTGCCTTTTTCAAAATTGCATTTGAGAGGCTCATGCTTACACCTTTTATTTGTGCTACCGCGTAAGAAGTCTTAAGGGTACCTTGAACGTCGGTGCCCATAATACGAAGAATGTAACGATATTCCTGTGACATGCTAAGTTTTCATCCGTTTTTTTATGTTAAAGCATATAGGGAATAAGTCAGTATTTATTTAAACCTTTTTGACAAGATGCCAACATCAACCGTCAATCAGCAACCGAGACTGCTGGCTTATACATGGACAATTTTCTTTAAGGTTAGCGAAATGTAAATACCATTCGCGTAGCACGTTAGAAGCAAGAGCATAATGGATATCATTACAATCATTGGCTTAATCGCCGCAGCTTTCACCACAGTTGCGCTTCTTCCACAGTTAATTAAGGTTTGGAAAACAAAATCAACCAAAGACATCTCCTTTGGAATGTTCATGCTTTACTGCGGTGGCGTATTGTTATGGTTTGTTTATGGAGTTTTCCGAAACGATTTGGCAATAATTCTTGCTAATTCTTTAGCTTTCATTCAAGCACTCATAATTCTAATGTTTAAGGCAAAATACAAGTAAAACTTCTTTGTCAATTAGCCGACACGTTAAGTGTGCTCAACCACATCTATTATGTTAACTGTTGAGTTTATCCATCTCAAATAAGCATTCAACGTCGAACGCAAAGCAACCGTATCGTCAGCTTCAACGGTTAATAAGAGAAATAAACCGTCTTTTTCCAGTTTACATTAGCACGTCTTGTTGCTGGCGCATTTGCTTCCGGCGTTAAAGCATCAAGAAGTGTTGTTAATTGTTTTTCTGAATTGAACTTTAAACGCACAGTAGCCTTTGCCTTTATTGCCATAAAGCATTCCAAATGCTAAACGAAGTTCAAAGTAATAAACAAAATCTAAAAATAAACAAAAAAGAAATTAAAGAAAAGAGGTTTATTCGGTTTCTTCTTCGGTTACTGGTTCAATATTTTCTGTTTCAGCTTTTGCCGCTTCTTTTGTTGCTTCCTCTACCGGCAAACCTTTAGCTGCGCGTCTAGCTACAACGCCAAGTTTTGTTGTTGGAGTGTATGCTCCGCCAGCGAAAGTGTAACTGCATTTGCTGCATTTCCAGATGCCGACGCTTTCACGTTTCACTCGTACGAAGCCGCAGTTTGGACATTTATGCGGTCTTTTGAGTTCAGTGATTACTTTTATGTAGCGTTTCCTAACTGTTGAACCGTAACGTGGTCCGAAGCCTCGAGTTGGACCTACTTTCTTTGTTTTTGGCACTTTTTTCACCAATTAAGTTTTTTGCGTATTTCCGCAGATTTCTCTTGAGCAATCTTTGATGCCTCTAAAATCTGTTGTGGTGTGAAATAGCCTGAGCCGCCTTTCTGAATAGCGCAAATGTTGTTGTCTTCGTTGATAGCCATTGATATTCTTGAGTCCATAACTTGCTCTTCTTCAGCCCATGGGTCAACAATTAGTGTATTTGCAATTTTTCCCATGGTAACTGTTACTGGGTGGCTTTTCATCGGTAATGGGGTGTATCCTTGTTTCATCTTTATTTCGCCGTCTTTGATTTCGTAGTTAGGCATCTTTGTGTTCATTAGAGCAGACATGGCTGCCAAAGCGGAAGCATCAATTAGGTTTCCGTCGTGATTTAGTACGTAGACATCGACAAAGACAACAAAGACTTTCTTGCCTGGTTCAATGCATAGTTTTTCAGTGTCAATTGCATGTGATTCACGTATTCCTCGGTCAACAACTCTTGCTAATTCAACGGAGTCTTCGTTTGGTGGTCCTGGCTCAAAATTCGGTGAAGCCAACGGAACAAGTTCAGCGTTAACAGTCATTACTCCATCGTTAGGTGTGTCTGGGAACGGTTCTCCTGTTTCAACTTTTACTCCGCAAAGAACATCTGTTTTGCCAAGTAAAACTCTTGCAGAACCTTCAGCGCGTTCAATTAATCCTTGCTCAATTTTTATTGGTCTGTAATCGTGTAAGCCTCTTTGATCTAGGCGTTTTCCTTTTGCAATAAGTTCTTCAATCTGTTTTAGTTTTACTCGTGTTACAAGTGATGACATTACTCTTCGCCCTCCTCTTTAACAACCATATATTTTGTTTTTAATGCTTCTTTCTGCATTTCATAGATTTTTTTGCATCCATCAATTGCCATGTTCATTGCCTTCTCAAATTCGTCAGGTGTAAGTATTCCATCCATTTGAAGTAACGTCACTGCGTTCATGCTGGGCATGTAAGCTATTGGAACATCAGCGGCACCGAGTTTGTCTTCAGCATCATAGAGGTCTAAGACAACGGTGTCGTCAATTTTTCCTGCGGCACAACCAACTACTAAGTCACGCATTGGAACTCCAGCGTCAGCAAGTGCTAGGGCAGCAGCAGTGATGCTTGCACATCGTGTTCCGCCGTCAGCTTGCAGTATTTCAATGTATAAGTCTACGCCTGTTCGCGGATAAAGATCCAGGAACAATGCTGGTTCTAAACATTCTTTTATGACTTTGGAAAGTTCAACTTCTCTTCTTGAAGGTGCTGGTGACTTGCGTTCTTGCACGGAAAAGGGTGCCATGTGATAGCGGCATCGCAGAACCATTTTGTCTGGTTGAGACAAATGTTTCGGATGCATTTCTCTTGGACCGAATGCTGCGGCAAGAATCTTGTTTTTTCCATGTTCAATATAGGCTGATCCATCAGCGTTTGGTAAAACGCCGACTTGAAGTTTTACGGGCCGAAGTTCATCGGCTTTTCTGCCATCTAATCTTATACCTTTTTTATCAATTAGTTTCTCTGGTTTTTCATTCATTCTTATTTTCCTCCACTTTAACCTTACTTTCTTTAAGTAACTGTGTAATGCGGTCTGTTAACCCACTTGTGTGGGATTCGTCCTCAATCTTTTTGATTGCCGTTATGGCAAGTTCTTCTTCTTCAACTGTTTTCCCAGTAACCAAGACAACACCGTTTAACCCCAAAATGATTTGGCAATCTGTTTCCTGTTTAATCATAGATATCATTGAGCCTTTTCTGCCGATTATGCGAGGAATCTTTGTAGGGGTTACATGAAGAATTTGTCCACGAGTTATTTTTCCTAACCCTGGCTCTCCAACAGTGAGTTGAGGGTCATGTGCTCTGTCGTAGGAAGCGATTTTTGCAACAATTAAATCGCCAGCACTAAGAACTGCAGATAACTCGTCGTTTTGAGGCTTGAAGGGTCTGCTTAAAACGTCAGATGCACGTAGGAGTGCTGTGTAGGGTGCTTTAATGTCAACGGTCCAACCGTTAAATCCAACTTCCACGACCGTTCCGATTATGATGTCACCCATTTTTGGCACATAAAAAGCCCGAAGTGCAACAACGTTAACTTTTTTATTATCGGTATCTACAAGCCCAATTCTTGAGGAGTAGATCTTGTTCTGTTCCATGTATGTATTTTCGCCAGGTAAATATTCGCCTTCAGCAAGCATTTCTCCCGGCGTTACAAGCTGTTTCTTTTCAAAGAATATTGGCATAAATTTCACCATCCAAATTTATTTTTAAGAGATTATTTTTGCTTCTCCATTTCCTTTAGTTGCGTCGCCAAGTTTGTTTAGCAACGAGGCGTATGATCCAGCTGGCAATTCAATTTCGCCATACCATGAACCATCTCCACGCCATTCTTCACGTTTAATAGTGCCCAAAGTTTTAACTGTTCCGTAAGCTCTTGCAGAATATTGAGCAGGAATTTTGACAGCAACTGTTACTTGCTCGATCTTTAAGGGCAAAATTGGCCGTAGCAACTTCACTATGTCTTTAGCTTGTTCTTCCACTGGCTTATAAGGATCAATTGGGTAGCGGATTTGTTCCATTGCATTTTCGATTCGCATTGGAGGATGTGGCAGATTTGTTTTTGGGTCAACTGCTTGTCTTGAAATAAAGTCAATTACTTGACGTCTTTTGTCTTCAACCATTTTGCGTCTTTGTTCAGTGGTAAGTTGAAGGGTACCTTTTTTCAGTATCAAATCAGCAATTTTTAAGGGATCTGTTGTTCCGAAGGCTTTATGCATTGCTTCCTCGGAAACTTTGGTGCCTTTATTTGCATCTGAAAAAATTATTTCAGCAGCTAAAACTTCGGTGATTCCCGAGATTTTGCCATTTCGGTAATCAAGGGCTTTTTGAGGTTTTACTAGAATTTCGAAATGCTCGTTTTCTTTTGTTAAGCGTGCGACGGTGAACTTTTCACTCATCGAGTTTTCACTTGCTTGAACCCAGCTCTTTAATGTAGCCTTCTACGCTTTCGTCGCTTAACATTTCCAGTTTCTTGGTTGCTACAGGTATCACTGCAATCTTTATTCTCGGTGGCAACTGTCTTGCTTCAAGAGCTTTTACTAAACATTTTACTGTGAGCTTTATGCTTTTGTCCAAAGTCATGTTTTCGTTGTATTCTTCTTTTAGAATTGATAGGACGGTTTCTCTTCCTGCGCCTAAGGCTGTAGCTTTGTATCCTCTGTAGGTTCCGCTTGGATGTGTGCCGAAAACTCTTGTTCCTGTTTTGTCGACTCCTCCGAAAATTATTGAAACTCCGAAGGGTCTTACACCTGCATGTTGCGTGTACATTTGCTGGATGTCGCATATGCGTTTTGTTACGACTTCTACATCGATGGGTTCATCGTAAGTTAGCTTGTTACTTTGAGCGTAAATTCTTGCTTGATCAATGAGTATTCTGGCGTCTGAACTTAAACCAACAATTGCCGCGCCAATATGGTCATCTACCCTGAAGATTTTCCATGAATAACCTGCTTCTTCAAGAACCTCAATGTTCTCTTCTGAACCAAGCACTAAACCTTCTGGAGATTGGATACCTATAATGGTGGCTCCACGGTTCACTAACTCCATGGCATATTCGACTTGGAAAAGCCTTCCATCAGGTGAGAAAACTGTTATTGCACGGTCATAAGCTCCTGGGGCTGCAAACACTGACATAATGTTAACCTCACTTTACCACTATACACTTTTCACAGTCTCATATAATAACTACACTAAAAACCTTTCCTCTTACCAATACAACTTCATTTCCAAATGCTACAGGAACGTTTTGTTTATTTTGACGTTGTAAACCGTGAAAATCCTCTTTCTTGTTCATAGATGATATTTATAGCTTGGCACATCAATACTTTGTCAATATTTTCCAAAGGGGCGAAGGCAAAAGTGACAGTTGAAACTAACGCTATAACAATCTTGCAAACTTTAAAGAACAGCCTAGCCACACCCAAATTGGTTAAACCGAAAAATGACCCATTTGAAACCTTAATTGTAACAATTATTTCACAAAACACCGCTGACACCAACACCGAGCGAGCCTTCGAAAACCTATCGAAGCAATTCGAAATAACACCTCAAACACTATCAAGTGCAGAAACAAGCAAGATTGAGGCATGTCTTCACGTTGGCGGGCTCTACAAAAGCAAAGCCAAAACAATAAAAAATGTATCAAAAATTGTTCTCGAAAAATTTGGCGGCTCGCTAGATCCGATTTTATCTTTGCCTTTAGATGAAGCAAGAAAAATGTTGATGGAATTGCCTGGAATTGGCCCGAAAACCGCAGATGTTGTCTTGCTTTTCTCAGCAAACCAGCCCACCATTCCTGTTGATACTCACGTGAATCGTGTGGCGAAACGGCTTGGTTTCGCACCTACAAATGGCGATTACGAAGAGGTACGTTTGAGTCTTCAGAAGCTTTTTGACCAGAAAGATTACTTGGATGTTCATTTGTTTTTGATTGCGCTTGGCAGAAAATACTGCAAAGCTAGGCAGACCGCATTGCATTGAGTGCCCAGTGAATAATTATTGTCCATCAAAGAGTTTAGGGGATAAAAAATGATTAAGCTACCCTCCGCTGTTGCAAAGTATTTTCCCTACTCTGACGTGCGCCCCTATCAAGACGAATTTATCTCCACAGTCTATAACGCTGTACATGAAAGGCGTTCAATTCTCATCGAAGGAAGCAATGGTTTAGGAAAAACCATCTCAGCCCTTTCTGCTTGCATACCTGTAGCTATGGAGAAAAACTTGAAGATACTTTACGTGGCAAGAACTCACAGACAACATGACCGTGTAATAGAAGAGTTAAAAGCCATTCATCGGCAGCAGCCAGTCACAGGAGTCTCCATTCGCGGACGCAATGAAATGTGCCTTAACGTTTTTGCGGCTCGAGGCGCTTTTGACTCAAAATCCTTGATGGAAGTTTGCGAGTTATTGAAGGCAAAAAGCAGATGCCCTTACTACACTCATGTTGATGAGCGAACCTACGAGTACATTCAACTTCAACAACAAGTTGCAGTTCGCCCATACATGGCATCTGAAATCTTATCAATCTGCAAGAAAAAAGAAATTTGCCCATACGAACTAGTAAAATCGGCTCTATCAGACGCTCGAGTGGTTGCTTTAAGCTACCTCTACGTTTTTGATCCTCAGATTCGAAATGCTTTTCTAAAAGGCATGGAAACGGACCTGCAAAAAATAATTTTGATAGTTGATGAAGCGCATAATTTGCCTGAGACAGCTATTGACATTTCAGGCAGCACCTTATCGCTTTTTGTAATGAAGCAGGCAGAAGTTGAAGCTAACAGATTTGGCAACAAAGACATTGAGGCTTTTGCACAATTTTTTAGAGTCGAAGTTGAAAAATTAACCGACAGTGTCTACCGAGAAGAAATAATTTCAGCTGACCGAATTATTGAAATCATTCAAAAACACGGCAACATATCTCATCCAAGAGAGTTTTTCCAAAGTATGCATGAGGCAGGCGGCGCTATCAAGAAAAGTTTATTGGCAGAAGGAAAAAATCCGCGCTCCTACGTTCATGCAATGAGCGAGTTTTTACTCAAATTTCTGGATACCGTGGGAGACAACGCCTTCATTAATGTTGCAAGCCGCTATCTAAATAAAGAAAAAAATAAAACAGCAAAACTTCAGATAGTTGCTTTGGATCCTGCGAAAGTCACAGAGCCAGTCTTCTCATCCACATATGCTAATGTTATAATGTCTGGCACTCTTCAGCCACTGGAAGCTTACGCACGAATAACAAAACTGCCGCAAAACACTGTAAGATGTATTGTACCATCGCCATTTCCAAAGGAACATGTTTTTTCAGCAGTTTGTCTTGGCGTCACCACAGCGATGGAAAAAAGAACACCAGCAATGTACCAAACAATGATAGAACGAATAAGCGAGGTAGCAGAGAATACGCCCACCAACACGGGAATTTTCGCCGCTTCCTTTGAAGTGCTGAATTCTTTGCTCAACGAAGGCTTAGAAAATACTCTGCAGAAACCGCTTTTTCATGAAAGAAGAGGAATGACTTCTAAAGCAAACGAGAAAATGGTTTCAGATTTTAAAGCATGCGGAGGCAAAGGTGGAGCAGTTTTTTTGGGCGTTCAGGGAGGAAGAACCTCGGAGGGTGTGGATTTTCCAGGAAACCAAATGAACTCTGTAATCGTGGTAGGTGTTCCTTATGCGGAGCCGACTCCAAGAGTGAAAGCGCAGATTGAATATTATGATAAATGTTTTCCAGGGCTTGGACGAGAATACGGCTATATTTTGCCTGCCATGAAAAAGGCGTCACAAGCAGCAGGAAGACCCATAAGAACACTTGACGATCGAGGCGCCATAGTATTCTTAGACTATCGTTTCTCCACAAGCTACTGCAGAAACTTCTTGCCATCATGGATAAGCAATGGAATGAAAACGTTGCCGAACGAAAAAAATGTTTTAGGCAATGAAATTAGAGATTTCTTCAAAAATCAATCTTGAATTTCCTGCAATTTCGTGTTTAAGACAACTTTTCCAATAACCAGCCTCTTAGGCGTCGCTGAAACGGACGTTTGAACTTTCAGCGCTTTTCTCAAAGAGTTAATTTCTCTCAAAATGCCTATTCCTAAGAATTTATTTTTTGAACCGTAAAGCCCAACCAGCAGTCCTTTTTCTGGCTCTTGACGTTTAGGAATAGCATTCTTTGGTTCAATAATCAAATGGCTCATTGGGTAATTCTGCACAGTGGCGTTTTTTAGATATCTCACATAAGTCATTTCTCGCAGTCTTTTTCGTTTTTCGGGACTCCGCTGACTAAGTGAGGAAGAGGGCTCAACCAAGATTATTGGCGTTTCTTCGATGTTAGTGACTAGCATCTCAAGTTCTTCAGCCTGCGGCAAGCCAACTATGAGATCAGGTTTCAATTCTTTAATTAATGCAGTTTTATATTTTACCGCAATATCACCTGTAACCCAACCATCAGTATTAACCAATACAAAATCAACTGGCCGCTCCAAAATCTGAGCCTTCATCGCAATTAAGCCTTCAATCATTTTAGTGATCGCCTTTATGGGCGATGTAACGCCTACAAAAAAAGCATTTTCCAACTTCAAATCTTGCAATTCCGTAAGCGGCTTTGAAGTAAAAGCATAACCCACAGTTCCGGAAGGGCCAATGTCTGATTGACCTAAATCGCCATCTAAAACAGCGACGTTACAATTTCCGCTAACAAGTTTGTTTACTAAGTATGTACAATAGCTTGACTTTCCTGAATCATTTCTTCCCAAAATCAAAATAACCAATGGCTTCTTTTGGGCGCTCAAAATTGCTTCTATGGGCTTATTCCACGATTGAGGAATCGTGCTTCTGCCGGCAACTTCATTCAGGGTTGCGTTAACTCCTAACGAAATGTCTAAAACAGCTTTCTCGCGTACAAAGAATGGCAAACGTTTTCCTTCACGAATCAAGACTCTTTTCATTTCCTTTATCTGCGCGCCGAAGACTTCAACTTTGCCAGAAACAAGCCTCACTGATGCTGGACCATCAACTAATATTGTATTATTAGATTCGACTGTTTGTTGCAAGTGCCTTCCTCCTTGGAAAAATATTGCCTGTTCTGACTGCTATCCTTTTAGCCGAAGAAATGTGTCTGATTCCTCGGCTGCGTTTATTCTCTTTTAATGGTTTGTTAGTTCCTGCTTCACTAACTACAATCAAATCTACTTTTTGCGGCAGAGCATCGTCTAGGGCGTCAAGTAAATCTTTGTAGATTGGAACACCATTCCCGATTTTAACAGCAACACTTGTTACTGAAAAATCAATATTTTTTATCGCTTTGTTTATGGCATCAATCAATTCTTTTGGACTAAAACAGTTGCTTTCTTCAATTACTTTTCCATCGGCGATTGCTGCCAACCCAATTGCTTCACCTGGATCGACCCCAATTATTATTTTTTCGTAGGCGTCTTTTCCCTGAAGCGTTTTCTCTACTTCATCAACTAAAACATCCAATTCATCCTCGCCTGGAAAAATTAGGATTTTTTCATAGCTGATTAAAGACTTTTCCTTTTCAGTGGTTATCACAACTTTTACTTTAGCAGGCACCGAATCGCCTGGAACCAAACTCACAAAGGGGATATTTCGCTCTCGAAGCTGGTTAACAATCAGAAAATACGCTTTGCCATCTACCGTTGACACTGCAACTTTTTCTTTCACTAAATCAAACCTTAATAGTATACGTTTAAGTGCAAAAACATTACTAGTTCAGGTTTATAATGTTGACGTGAAGAACCTTGATTAAGATAAGCACTGGCTGCAGATGCATCGATAACAACCTTTGCGGAGGGTTTTCACCAGATAGCGTCAGTTTAATCTATGGTGAGCCTGAAACTGGAAAAACAACACTTGCCATACAATCCGCAGTTAGCTGTGGATTACAGAATTATAAAACGCTCTTTGTTGACTGCGATAACACATTTTCAACTAAAAGACTTTCACAGCTTTCTGGAGAAAAATTCGATCAGATTGCTGAACAAATTATTTTAGTTAAGCCAAAAGATTTCAAAGAGCAAACTGCAGTTATAGATCGCCTTCAAGAGTATACTGTGAAGAATTTTGGATTAATAGTAATTGATACGTTCACTTCATTGTATGGAGCCAAGGTATGTGAGACTTCAGGGAAGGCCTTTAGTGTAAACCGCGAGCTAAATAGACAATTAGCAATTTTAGCTCAAACTGTTAAAATTAGAAAAATCCCAGTAATAATAACGAGTCAAGTTAGAAGTGTTCTTGACCAATCAGATGGTAGCGTTAGACCTGTAGCTACCAGGGTTTTGAAGTTTTGGTCTGACAACATTATCGCTCTCAAACCAACAGATTTCCCTCAATCCATAAAAGCCGTTCTAGAAAAATCACGGGAAAACGATCAAGAAATCACCTGTTATGTACAAATACTGGAAAGAGGAATAGTAGACGCTGAATTCCAAGGTTAATGGTTGACGCTGCATGGACATAGCTCTTCTAATCATTGAAGCATTGAAGTTTATTTTTCCAGCTTATTGTGCTAACGCCACACCAGTTCTTGCTGGAGGAGGAGCAAAAATGGACTTCGGAAAGAATTTTGTCGATCGCAAGCGGATTTTTGGAAACAATAAGACGTTCAGGGGCTTCTTTTTCGGATTGGCAATCGGAATGATTGTTGGCTCAATTGAGTACGTGGTCTTTCCAGGGTTCCCTGTATTATTCATCGTCTTAACACCTTTGGGGGCACTTTTGGGTGATTTAACGGGTGCTTTTTTGAAAAGAAGAATCGGGATTGCCCCAGGAGGGTTACTTCCAGTCGTTGACCAAATTGATTTTGTTGTAGGCGCATTAGTGTTTGCTATTCCGCTTATGATTGTTTACTGGCAATTGGCAGTTACCGTTTTGTTGATAACCCCACCAATTCACCTTTTTACAAATTTCTTAGCTTACAAGCTGAAGTTAAAGAGACATCCTTGGTAGTGTTGGCAACAAAATTTTGAAAAATGAAAAGAAGTGGATTATTGTCCGCCGTTTGCTTTGAAGGAGATTGCGCCTTCTAAGAATATGTATGATATTAGCAGAAATGTTACGCCTATGACTAACATCATATATGCTTGCCTTGGTTTGTAAGCGCTCTTTGAACTTTGGTAGACCATAAGTAGACCGACAAAGCCAAGGGCGTACAAAATTACTGAGATCGCGGTATCTGAAATAAATTGTGAACTTAGACTTGGATAGAGAAAGTAAAATCTTCCATTATAGTAAGCTGAAGGAGAAGGATGATTAATAAGAGTAAACAAGCCACCGCCAAAGATGAATACAGAATATGCAAGTCCAACAATAGTGGCTACTGCCAATGTGGGTGTTCCTGTTGAGATTCTTCTGAACCACCTGCTCAGCGAAAATGACAGAGACGATGAATCTTTCTTAACTTTACTTGACATTTTGATTCCCTTCCTCAATTAGATGCTTTGCTACTTCTTTAGCCCATACTCCTGTTAATGAATTTTTCTGAATCACAACCAAATATTCGCTCCAAATAATGCCTGAAGCTCTCGTCCATACATCGAATTTAGCTACAATGTTCTTGTAAGCTTCCAGATGCAAATTACAAAATTCGTTTTCCTGAACATCTCTACAGCAAATTTTGCATTTCACTGCTTTCTCGCTCCTTTCGATGAACACTTAGGATTCAAGCATAATTTCCAAGGCTTTTTTCCTTTAATTAAAATATACACTATCGGGCAACCGCAAATTTCACAAGCTTTAGCCAATGGCTTAACTGTTCCAAATTGTGGAAGTGGAAAGATAGCATCGCATTTTTTTTCAAAATAGTTTGTGCAGCCCACAAAGCGTTTTCCAGTTTTTTTAGAACGTAAAATCGTTAGTTGCCCATCAAAGCATTTTGGGCATCGACCGACCGCTTTTTCGTCTAGCCATGCCTGTCTTATTGCCTGATTTAATTGTTTTCCGATAATTGATTCTTTTTCCTTAAGTTCTGATGTGACTGGCTTCAGAATTTCTATAGCTTCTTGCAGCACAGTAGCTTTTGTTTGTTGTCCATTCTGGATTTCTTGCATCTTCGCCTCTAATTTTCGAGTTAATTCTGGAGAAACAACTGTTGGACAATACTGTGATAATATTTCTATGACTTCAAACCCGAGATCAGAAACAAAAAGTCTATCAATTCCATGGAGGTATTTTCGGTCGTACAATGTTTGAATTGTTGAGGCTCTTGTTGCTTTTGTTCCTATTTCCTCTTTTTCCATCTTTAATAGTAAAGTCCTAGGATTATACCGTGCAGGCGGTTTTGTATGATTTTCCTTAAGAGAAACTCTCTTTACATCGATTTTTTGATGTTCAACTAATGACGGCAGAACTATATCTTTCAGCTGAGCATACGGTTTATAAAATCTGAGCCATCCTTCGCTCAACGTTCTAATTCCAGTTAACTCAAAAAGATGCCCGTTAATACCTATTAAGGCTCTAATACTTTGACGGATTGCAGGTTCAGCGAATACAGCCATGAATCTACGAACAATAAGATCAAAAATGTTTCTTTCTTCCTCTTTGAGGGTTTTTTCTGGCAAATTTCCAGTTGGGTAAATCGCTGGGTGTGCTGAATCAGTTTTTTGTCCTTCATGTGGCTTCAATGTAGATTTAGAAAGCAGCGTTAACGCAGATTGAGCAAAATCGGGCATCTTGCTCAGTTTTTTAAGTATGGTTTTATAGCCGATTGCTGGCGGAAGTTTTTGGCTGTTTGTTCTTGGATAAGAAATCAATGCACTCAAGTAAAGGTGTTGAGCAACTTTTGAAGTACGCATTGGCGTATAATGGAAGACTTTGTAGGCTTCACTTTGCAATGTGCCTAGGTCAAAGGGCAACGGAGGATTCTGCTCAAACTCCTCAACCGTTACTTTTTCTATTTGACCTTCTTTGGATTTGCAAGCATCAACTATCTGCTTTGCTTCTAGTTTGTTATTGATGATTCTTTCATAATCCACTACGTAAGGCGTATCGTTTATGTTTATTTTTGCAGTTATAACCCAGTAGGGAGTAGGCACGAAGCATTTTATGGTTTTTTCCCGTTCTTCCAGAAATTTTAGGGTAGGTCCCTGCACTCTGCCCGTGCTTATTGTGGCATATTGGCCGCTGCAGTTTTTTACAGCAGTTGTTAGAGCTCGGGACAGGTTGATGCCATAAAGCCAATCAACTTCATGCCGCGTTAATCCAGCTTCAACTAGTGAAAAATCCAAATGAGGCAGTAAGTAAGAATAGGATTCTTGGAGTTCCTCCTGCGTAAGCGTAGAATACCTCATACGCTTTGCATTTTCTTCTTTGCCACCGCACGCATACTTGAGAATGCTGTATCCTATGATGCTACCTTCAATATCAAAGTCGCAGGCATCCACGAAGTCGTCAGCATTGCTCGCTAAATTAGCGATTACTTTAAGCCAAACACGAATCTTTGATGCCCCTCGCTCAGCTAAATATCTTGGAACCCATTGATAATTAAAAACCGGGTAATCTCGCTTTGTTTTTTCTTTACCTGCAACAGCGTATAGATGTCCTAGAGCAGGTACAACAATTATGTCGCCGTTTCTATATGCTCGATAGTAAGGTACGCCGCTGTCGATTGTTTTTTTGGCGTTTCCTTCGATGTCTAAAGCCATGGCTATTCTTTGTGCGGCATCAGGTTTTTCAGTTATAATTAACCTGTATTTTCCCAAGGCAATTAGACCACGCTTAAGCATTCCAAGTTATCGTTCTATAAAAATAAGCTTTTCAGATCTTGTATCTTGGCAACCAAGCTCTGTTTGAAGACTAATTATTTTAGCAACCAATAAATAGCCCACATCATGTATTTAGACGGGGATTTGGATGCCGCAACGTGTTATTTGTCAAGGATGCAATCACATTTTGTATGAAGGCTCTGAACTTAGGCCGCCGGATGAAGTTATTTCTCAAAACGGTGGAAAATGTCCAAAATGTAGCAGAAAACTTTCGCTGTTGCCTTTAGATGTTGAAGTGATACCGCTACCTAAACGTAGATAGCTAAGAAACAATTCGAAAAGGTGGGAATTACTCTCTTAGTTAGGGTAGTTTGTTCTGATTCACTGTATGGTTAAATTTTGTTGTTTGTGTTTTAGGTTGCTTTTTTGTTTCAGAATTTGAGGCGTTTGCAGGTTGCGACTATATTTGACGGATTTAGACTCTTTATGACTAAATAGGACTATAATTGACTCTTTTTGACTCTTCCTAAATGCTTAGATAAGCGCACTTGAGCCTCGGTACAAGATGTGTTGAAATCTTATATTATATATCCGCATTAACTCTCCTGAAGGACCTGTTTGGTTAAGGAACCACAATTAACAATCTTTACGATTGGGCATTCTACTAGAACGCCGGAGGAGTTTGTTGAGTTGCTCAAAACTTACGGTGTCACCACGCTTGTGGATGTGCGCACAGTCCCCCGAAGCAGACATAACCCACAATTTAACAAAGAAACCCTGCCAAACACTCTCAAACCTTATGGAATAAAATACATTCACATGCCAGACATCGGCGGCTTACGTCATCCAAAACGTGACTCTGTAAATCTGGCATGGCGAAACAGCAGTTTCCGAGGCTATGCAGATTTCATGCAAACCCAAGAGTTTACAGACAACCTGCTAAAAATCGTCGCGCTTGCAAGGGAAAATTGTTTGGCATTAATGTGTGCTGAAGCCTTGCCGTGGAGGTGCCATAGAAGCCTCATTTCTGACGCGCTCGTTGTGCGGCATGTTAAAGTTCAGCATATTATTAGTGCAACCAGTTGCCTTAACCATGAGCTTAATGAGATGGCTCATGTGGAGGGGAATCAAATTACTTACCCGTTATATTCGAAGGAAACGCCTCAGAGAACGCTTGGAGATTTTGGAACTTCTTAGAATCGACTTAAAAAATCAAATACTGTTATCATGCCTTGACGTTCTTATTTGTAAAAAAATGTTTGGGCAAATTTTAGAAATCTTGCGTCTTTTGGGTAAAGCTTATATTTATAGTTAGAAATATATAACGTTAGAAATATTTAACATTGAAGGGTCGTTTATGCTAAGAATCAGTCATGTTAAGATCTTGTTACAAAATTCAAGCCAATATGGAAAGCAAGGAATAAGAAAAGCATTATCTGGCTTTCCAGGCTTTTTCGGTTTTATCGGGTTTGAAGCTTTCCGAGCATTCGAATACCATAACCCATGGTACCTTTTTCTATTCTGTTTTTTCATTATTTTTTCCGAGTTCAGACAATGGAAAGACGAACTTAAGTGGCTGGGCCTCTTAGGATTAATAGGCTTAATCGCGGCTCCACTTGCAATTATCGGCGTAATTCGGGTGTAAAAAACAAATGAAAATTACTCTTAATCAAAGATGCTTTGGCTTTTTTGGATTCACAGGGTTCTTAGGTTTTATGCCCGGACTTCAGTATTTGTATATGCTCTTTATGCTCTTCTTCTTTTTCGCATACGCTAGACCAACAACCAACGAAGGCACAATTTTAAGTGATGAGCGATGGGGCAAAAATGTCACTCAAGCCTCAAGGAACGCTTTCTATGTTTTCCTTATCCCTTCTCTGCTTAATATTGCGTTTTTAAGAGCTAACGATAATTTCCTATTGGTTTGTCTTGCCATACCTATTGCGGCTTTGTTGAGCTTTGCGTTGTCATTTGTTTACTATGATTTAAGAGGGGACTGAGACATCCCGTTTAAGACCAAAATGAAAGACTTGAGAGAAAAAAATCATATTACACAAGAGCAACTGGCGCAAAAGGTAGGTGTGCGGAGAGAAACGATACTTTTCTTGGAGAAGGGCAAGTATAACCCTTCGCTTAAGTTAGCTCATGATGTTGCGAAAGCTTTGGGCTCTAATATTGAAGACGTTTTCATATTTGAAGAAGAATAAGTGGTGTTTATGCGGCATTTTTTCGGAGCTTTGCTATGAAGAAGCCGTTGGATTGGTGAAGGTGTGGGTATAGCCTTTGGCATTTGGTTAGTTCTCGCAGTCCAGGCAAACCGATTTCAGGATTTATTCCTGTTAAGGTGAATTCGGGGTGTACTTTTAGGAACCTCTCAATTATCATTTCGTTTTCCTCTATCGTTATGCTGCACGTAGAATAGGTCAAAGTGCCGCCTGAGGCAACTTTCTCTGCGCAACTGTCAATCATTTTCCACTGGATAGCCGCCATTTTCTCAACTGATTTAGGACGGAGTCGCCATTTGGCTGAGGGTTGTTTGGCAAAGATACCGGTGCTTGTGCATGGCGGGTCCAAAATTACCAAATCAGCTTCCAAATTGAATGGCAAAGCAGCACATGCATCAGCGTTCACTGGCTGAGCAATTTTGACTCCCATGCGAGCTATCTCTTTTTGCCACACTTTCATTCTTCTATTCGAGAAATCCACTGAGTAAATTGAGCCATTATTCTGCATTAACTGGGCTAAATACGTAGTTTTTGCTCCTGGTGCAGCACAAACATCAAAAACCGTGTTGCCCGGCTTTGGATCCGCAGCCTCCGCAGCGAAGCAACTTGCCTTATCTTGAATATAGAATAAGCCCTCTTTATAGCTTAGCAAAGTGTTTAATGGCTGTTTCATTTCTAAGATTTTGTAGGTGTATTTCAAAGGCTGGGCCTTTTCTAATTTAACGCCTTCTACATCGAGTTTTTGGAGGATTTCCTCTTCTTTTGCCGCCAAAGTATTGAGTCGAATATATGTTGGTGGCGGAGTAACGCTTCCCTCCAAGAATGCAATAGCTTCATTTCGTCCCATAAGTCTTGTAACAGTATTTTACGAACCAAGAGGGATGAAAAGTTTGCAAACTAACCTTCTCCACCTCGGTTGCAGCCTTCAAAATCGGCTTCAGTTGGCGTGTCAGCAGAAAACCCAAAAACGGCTCAATTTCACGGAGATTTTCCCATCCGAGAATTGCCCTGCCTAAACTGGCGATTTGAGATGCTTCTTGAATGTTAATTTTTGCCCAGTTCTTGGTAACGCGGGTTTGGTAAACGTACAGCCGAAGGAAAGATTGGATGCCTAAATTGTACTCGCTAATTTTTTTGGGCGCCACTATTGTGTTGACGAATTTGTCTATGAGATTTCTGTCGTCTTGTTGTTTCAACCACTAATCCGTAGGCGTAGCGTATGGCGTTTGGATCTTTTGCGTTTAGCTGCTTGACAGTTCTTGCTAGGGCTAAGCGTTCGCTTAGTTTTTGCATGTCCATCCAACTTAGGGTTTCTATGGCGATTGTCCAGGCATCTTTGATCAATATTTTTCACGCATTAGAGAAGAGGCTGAAGCTTGTAAATAAGAATTCAAATTGTAAAATCAAATATTGCATAGGATAAACAACATATCTTTAAGAATTATCTTTGCGTGTTAGTCGATTTATGAAAATCTTAAATCATGCTCTATTTTCTTAAAACCAGAAACAACGTATAAGGTGTGGTTTTGATCGTTTTTTTGATTATAGAGGACGTTTTCAGCTGTAAAATAATATCTGTAATTTTTAGGTTTTTAGTAAGCAAAGATTTTAGTCTCTATGTACCATACTGAAGCTTAAGGTTAAACGGGGATGGGTCGCACTCTCTTAGATTATTGCATCAGTGAACAAGCTAAACCTATCGTAAAGGTAGAAGCTAAAGCGGCAGCTTTATCCCCGTCAATCCCTGCTATAGCTAAAGTTGAAGAAAAAAAACCAAAGAAGCTACGAACTTTTCCGCCGGTAGCGCCCGAAAACCTGCCACCATCATACTTTGTCTCAGCTTCATATGATGGACGTCAAAAGAAAGTAATTATCAAACTTTATGAGCCTGAATCAGGCGAAATATACTTTTGGTATGATAACACTGGTCACAAACCCTACTGCTTAACCAATTTGACAATAGAAGAACTTGGCAAATTTGATCGAATAGTAAAACATGAAGGTTTCTATGCTTTTGAAAAAATAAAAAAGTTTGACCCTTTGGAAAACAAAGTTATTGACTTAGTCAAAATAATCACAAAAGATCCTCTTGCAATCGGCGGAAGGCCAGCTGGCACTATTAGAGACATAATCCCTGAGGATTACCCAAATGTTTGCGGATGCAGAATACAGGATAGCGATACTAAAGTTTGGGAGTCAAAAATAAAATACTATCAATCATACATCTATGACCGCCAACTTTTGCCTGGTATGATTTACGAGGTTAGAGACGGCAATTTAATTCCAAAAGTGCTTGAAGAAGCCACAGAAAACTTGAACAAAATTAAAACTCTTTTCAACGACTGCACCAATGAAGAACGAGATTTCGCCGAAATGTGGGCAAAGCTACTAGAATATCCAGCACCGAAGTTTCGCAGAGCTGCCATAGATATAGAGGTTTATTCACCGCTTTCCACAAGAATGCCTGACGCTCGAGAAGGAGCTTGCCCAGTAATTGCAGTGTCGGTTTACAGTTCAGACGACGAAAAGAAAGTGTTAATTCTCAAGCGCGAAGGTTTGCGAGAAGGCAATCAGCATCTAGCAGCAGACATAGATGTAGAATACTACGAAACGGAAGAAGACCTACTTAAGAAAACTTTTGCTGTGCTCTCGGAGTACCCGTTTATCTTAACTTTCAATGGAGACGACTTTGACCTACGCTATCTAACCCACCGAGCAATGAATCTGGGCTTTAGAAGAAACGAAATTCCAATAGAGGTTGGCAAACGGGTCTGCCTTCTAAAATACGGCGTTCACATTGACTTGTACAAGTTTTTCTTCAACAGGTCAGTGCAAATCTATGCTTATGGCGGTCGTTACAAAGACGTAAGCCTTGACGACGTAGGCAATGCACTTATAGGCGTCGAAAAAATTCGTTTAGACAAAGCATTTGGAGACCTCACATATTCTGAGCTTGCTGCCTATTGCCTTCGGGACTCGGAAATTACTTACAAACTAACTAGTTTTGATAATGATTCAGCAATGAAACTGATGCTTGTGCTAGCAAGAATTAGCAGTATGCCCATGGAAGACGTAAGTCGCCAAGGCGTAAGCCGCTGGATCCGCAACTTCATGCATCGTGAACACCGAAAAAGAAACATGCTCATACCAAACGCTGAAGACATTTTAACAAAAAAAGGGAAAACATCTACTACCGCCGTAATAAAAGGCAAAAAATACAAAGGCGCCATAGTAGTCGAACCAACACCTGGCGTCCATTTCAACGTCGCCGTCATGGACTTCCCGAGCCTATACCCATCTATCATCAAAGTCTGGAACCTCGGCTACCAGTCAATTGATTGTCAACATCATGGATGCAGAGTCCACACAATCCCAGACACTCAGCATTGGGTGTGTACTGAAAAGCGTGCACTAGAGAGTTTGCTGATTGGTTCATTACGAGATTTGCGTGTGAAATGGTATAAACAACGATCAAAGGACAAAATGTTACCGCCAGAACTTAGAAGCTGGTACAATACCACCCAAGGCGCGCTTAAAGTAATTTTGAATGCAAGCTACGGAGTCTTCGGTGCGGACAGTTTCGACCTTTATTGTCCGCCAGTAGCTGAAGCAACAGCAGCAATTGGCAGATACTCAATTACCCAAATACTCAAGCATGCTGAATCAGTGGGCATAAAAGTTCTCTATGGCGACACGGACAGCCTTTTCCTCAAAAACCCCTCTAAAGAACAAATAGAGGAAGTTGTCAGCTACACTGAACATGAGTTAAATATGGGCATTGACGTTGACAAAGTCTACCGATATGCTGTTTTTAGCTCCCGAAAAAAGAATTACCTTGGCGTTCTGGAAGACGGCACAGTAGACGTGAAAGGTTTAACAGGTAAGAAAAAACATATTCCAATCTTCATAAAAGAAGCCTTTAACAAAATGAAAGACAGCCTTGCAAGAGTTAAATCTCCATCTGATTTCGAAAATGCAAGAAAGGAAATTGCCAAAATCATTCAAGAACGTTACACTAGACTAAAACGACGCGAATGGGCCGATATTAGCGAGCTTGCTTTCCATGTAGCTTTAGGCGATGAACTTTCTAGTTACACAAAAACTACGCCTCAACATGTGAAAGCTGCTAGAATTCTGCAGGAAAGCGGAAAAGAGCTTCATTCAGGCGATTTGATTAGTTTTGTTAAAGTAATCAGGGAGCCACACGTAAAACCTGTTGAGTTGACTTCAAGAAATGAAGTTGATGTTGACAAATACATTGCTTATTTGCATGCCACCTTCGATCAAGTGTTGGATGCGTTAGGCTTAAGTTTCGACGAAATTATCGGACTAACGAAACTTGAAAGATTTCTTACTTAGTTAGCTTATAAAAATTCGATCAGAACGCCAAGCAAAGTGAAAAGTGCAACTATTCCAGCTACAATTATGACTACTTGGCGCTCTGTTAATGGTCGATGATAAGTAATTAACGTGACCAAGCTTTTTCTGTGGTCGGAAGACAGTTTTTTGCCATCAAAACGTAGGGCGGCTCTTTTGCGTGTGAAGAAAATTGTCAATAGTATTAGGGATGAATTGAAGATATAAGGCAAAATCATGACGAGGAGGCTTAATTTCAGGTCTGAGATGACGGCGAATGAGGCGATAGTTATACCTATGGCAAAAGACCCTGAGTTGCCCACGAAAATTCTGCCATTAACATTTAGGTAGGCAAGAACTAGCCAGAATAATAGAGGTCCGATCATCAGAACATACTGTGGTGATACGGCCATTAACCCCACTATAACTATGGCTGGACAAATTGTTTCTAAGCCGTTTAACCCGCCTAGCATGTTAACAGTGTTTGTAACTATCATAACAATCAGAGGAATAATTACATAGAAGTATATTGAACCGAACTGTATGGTTCCAATGAACGGAAAAGCTATAGATGTTCTTGCATGCGCTTCTTGAGCGAATGCTATTAATGGTAACGCGGCAATTAAAGGCATAAATGCTTTGTATCGCCATTTTAAGTCCATCCAATCATCAAGCAACCCCATGAAACCGCCAAAAAGAATACATCCTGCAAGCGTGAATGGAGCAGAAGCATTAGGTATTTTTAAAAAGTAAAGAAATGAAAAGATAGATGGTTGTGAATAGGACGTAGAGTACGCCTAAACCGTTGGGGATTAAAGGTTGACCAACTTTGTGTTGATCAGGAACCTTTGGAAACACTGGGTCGCTTCCTTGTTTTATGGAGTTGGAGTTTGTCCTGTTCCTGTTGTGTTTGTGGCTGCGTAGTATGCGTTCCAGTCAATTGAGTAGATAGCTACTAGGGGTACTATTCCTCCGTATTGGCCTGGTGATGTGTCTAAGCCTCCGAGGTCAGCTAATTTAAAGTAGGTTGGCTGTGTTGCCGTGGTATCAGGTGTTATGGTGACGCCTTGGCTGGTCCAATGGTTGGTATACGACACTTCTGCGAAATTCATTAGTTCCTCAAGTGTACAGTTTAATCCTTGATCGTTCCATTGCCATCTTCCTGTTTGATTATTAGTTTCGCCAAATGTTTTTTCATCGGTCCATGCTGTTGAGGGGTTCATGAAGCCTTCATTTATTAGTCTATTTTTAGCTTCGCCTGAAATTCTTGCCATCCATACAAATTTTCCTTCATCGCCGTATCCTGCTGGGATTGCGACGTAGGAGCCGCTGCTTTGTTGACTTATCTGCAGGACAGTGAAGACTAAGAGGTAATTGACGCGTCCAGGGTTGTCTTTGTTGTTGTAGGTGCTTAGCATCTGCATTGCTTGGGTTTCATTGGCCATAAAGGTGAATCCTACGTTTTCAATTTGAGTAGTGTTTTCCGTTGTATTATCGTTTAATGTTGTGCAATTTCCAAGGTACGACAGCCAGAAGCCATAGTCCCACCAAGAAACTACTACGTTATTTGAGGGAACATGGGTTTGTACCCACTTAAGCGTGTTAATCCATGCATCTACATTTGTTGTTAAGCTTGCACCGCCTATTGGAAGGCTTGATGCGCTAATTGCTGTTGGTGTAAAAGCTTGATTAACTGCCCTTGGCAACCCACCAGTTTGTGGTGAGAATGCTAAGCTTGAAACCAATAACATGAATATCAAGAATATTGCTACCCCGCTGTATTCCTTGCTCACTCGTGCTAGTTTACGTTTTGTTTTTGCAATGCTACGAGGACTTTCTTTTAGCAAAGTGTAAAAAGGCTTTAATATGCCTAAAATGCCGATTCCTGCTACAATAGCGAAGGCAGGTGCAAAAATCGCGAGTAAACGCACCATTGAAGCCGCGAAGTAAAGTGATGTTATGCCAAAGATAACGAGGAAAACATTCTTGTTGGTTGGGTTCCTAATTATTAGGTATAAGCCTACAAGGAAGAACAATATGCCGATCCCGAGTTCAATGTAGATGTTTCCCCAAGCTGAAATTTGCTGTTCTGCTACGGAACTAATTATGGGTGCTGTCGCCCTTATGAACGGGTCGAGAACTGTGTCGAATTTTCCTGCGATTCTGCCAAGATATCCAGTTGCGTAAAGAACAATTGCTCCTCCAACAATTACAGCCATTGCTGAAACTGCGAGTGTTATTTTGGTTTTTGCAGATATGTTCTGGCGTAAAGCTTCTGAAACAAGTAGCAGCAGGAATCCTGCGGCAATTGGAAGTACCGCGTATGTAGTTAAGTAGCTAAGAGAAATGTAGGGGATTTTTGTTGCAATAAACAACCCTAAACCAAAAGTTATACTGTAACTGAGCAGTAGCCTCTGGCTATATCTTTTCATTAGAATCAGTACAAAGGTAAACAATACGCTTAAGCCAAGTATGTAGTATGCGCCACCCCAGCCTCCAATGAAATAGGCTAATGCAGCACCAGCGCTTAATGAGTATAGTACTGAAGCACGAATTGACCTATTGTTGTCAATTGCTCTTAGAAACAGAAAGATGAAAAGAACAAGACCTAATGTTCCTGCAACTTGGGTGTCAAAGAATCCAAGAGAAGTTCTTTGCACAATTGACGGTTCAAGCGCCAAGAATAAAGCAGCAAACAAACCAACTGTTTTTCCCCCAATGTCCTTACCCAAGAAGTAAATTACTAAACATGAAAGAACACCTATGAAGGGCGGAATCAATGAGCAAAACGTCATCAAATCAATGTTTGCACCAAACAGCTTGAATATGTCATAAAGAACCGCGCCTGTCATGGGAGTTGACGGCAAAGAAGTAGCCATGTTGTATCCGTAAGGATACCACAGTTGCATGTTGACCCATCCACTTCCAAGGTATGGTGAAAGCAAACCGTTAGTAACCATATGTTGGGTGATCCCAAATTGATAGTATGGGTCAAATTCGTTAAGGAGAGCTGTTCCTGCTGAAAGATTTTCCCAGCGTAAAGGTAAAATGCGTATTACAAACGCAATTAAAAGTATTATCGCCAAAGCAGACATAGCAATTATTTGACCGTGGCTTACCTGAATACGTAATCTACTGAAAAGCCCGAAACGGTTACTAAGTTTATCTTTAATTCCTTCCCCCACTTTAAGCCATCTCACAGATAGTTAATTATGTCCTAAGTTACTTTTCTTAATTTATACACATTCAACGTTTATTTATGGCTTTCCAAAATGAACTAAGATCCCTTGGTGCTTATGGCTAACAGGCCAAAACTTTTTTTAATAAAAAATGAGGAAAAATAAACTTTTACAAAACGGTTTTTCAGGTTTGAACCTCATTTTAAAACGCGACGAAACCAAATTTTACGTAATTTCGAGTTTCACTGATAGCTTCGCACATGGATGTTCGCAGTTGCCTATCTTAATTTTATTCCTGATTTTTCCAGTTGACAAAGCATTTCAAATATCACTTTAGCCGCCACAACTGATGAAACGCCCTGATCATAAATAGGCGCAATTTCACACACATCAAAGCCGATAACACGTCCTCGGCATTGAGCTAGAACGAGATCCAACAAAGCTGTTGTGGTTATTCCTTCTGGTTCAGGATTTTGGACTGCAGGAGCATATGCTGGATCCAACACATCCATATCCACAGTTAAATACAAATTGTCATAGCATGCAAGCTTCTCTTTTAGCTGTTCAGCAATTTGTTCCGAGCCTTTTTTGATAATTTGTTGGGAAGTAAAAAATTCTACGCCTGCCTTCTTTGCGTAAGCCAATTCTTCTTTGCAAACTGAGCGGGTACCAACTTCAATTATTTTCGCAGGCTTAACTTCTTCATTTATTAACTGCATAAATGTCGTATGAGACAATGTTGAACCTAAAAATTCACATCGCAAATCTAAATGAGCATCAAAACTTACTATCGCAGTCTTTGAGGCTTTGGCTCCTAAACTCTTTGCAACCCCAAGAGTAATGGTATGCTCTCCCCCTAGAACCACAGGAATTTTGCCAGCGGCTAAAATATCTTCAACTACGAATCGGGTCATGTCAATTGTTTTAGCGGCGTCAGGTGAGACATGCAGGTCTCCGGCATCATAGATTGCTAAATCTTCAATGTCAATTCCGCTTCGAAAACTATAGGTTTCAATATTTAGAGATGCTTGCCGAATTGCGTTAGGACCAAACCTTGCTCCTGTCCGATAACTGCTTGTTCCGTCAAAAGGCACGCCGAAAATAATGTATTTTGATTCTTCAAACGATTTTTGGATGCCGCTGAAAACGTTTGTTTGAGAAGTGAACAAGTCAACGTAGCTCATTAGGTATTTTCAATCCCTTGCTGGTATTTCGTTTATGATGCTCTAAACTCTTTCGCTCAAGCGGATGCATTAAATTTATTAGTGAATCTTATACTGCATAGGGTAAAGGCGAACATTAGTGACCTTAGCAACTACGACTAAAAAGCTTCAAGCGAATAGAATTAGCATCATTACTTTTCTATGCAGTCACTGGAATAATCTTTTTTGTATTTTTGCCTCTAACCAATTTTGCACCTCAACTAGGTTTACTTGGCATTTTAAGTTTAATCGTAGCTTACGGTCTCTTTACAAAAAGAGGTTGGGCTCCGTGGTTATTATTCGTCTTATTTGTTGCTGCTTCAGCCTTTTCGCTTTATACTATATTTGTGGCAGGATTCAGCAATGCACTCTTAGGCGCAGGCATGATTGCTTACGCAGTGCTTACATGGCTGTTCGGCGTTTACATCTTGCTGAGAAGAAAAACGACCTTAAACTTTACCAGAACTCCGGAAAAGCACCACTGCAACCTCTGTATTTACAGTCGACAAATTGTTCATTTTCAGGTATCTCGACAAATCCATCAGCCTTAGCTAAAGTAGTGATTGCTCCAGAAGCGCCCGTTTCCACAGGTTCAGCAATCAATCGGCATTCTTTATCGAATTCTAATTTAACCATCACAAATGTTCGTCTGCCTTTAGCACTAAACATCCGTGACCCAGCAAAAGCCCTAATCATCTTCATTGGAACTACTGGTCTGCCAGCTAACCGCTGAATCAGTGGCCTAGCAAGCAAATAAAATATTAGCAATGCAGATGTAGGGTGACCAGGTAGCGAAAAAATCGGTTTATTTCCAACAAACCCAACGGTTGTGGGTTTGCCAGGTTTAACTGAAATGCCATAAACAATTATTCCAGGCTTTCCCAGTGAATCAACAATTTGCGGTGTGTAGTCATCGTGGACCAACGGAGACGCCTCCGGAAGTAATCACCATATCTGATGAAGCCAAAGCAGTCTGCATAGCCTTCGATAAAGCCGTTTTATCGTCAGGAACAACGCCGAAGTAAACAGGTTTGCCGCCGCTTTCAATTACGGCTGTGCTTAGGCTGTAGGCGTTTATGTCATAGATTTTTCCTGCAGGCAAAGGCTTTCCAGGCTCAGTTACTTCACCGCCTGTAGACAAAACCGCTATTATCGGGATTTTTAGGACTTTAACCTTAGTTAAGCCTAAAGCCGCTAAAACACCGATCTCTGGAGAGCCTAAAACTTGCCCTTTTTTCAGCACTAAAGCGCCTTTCTTCAGGTCAGAGCCTTTCTTCATAACATTTTCATTCACGTTGACCCCGCTAAAGACACGTAGTTCGTCGCCTTCTCTTTCGGTGTCTTCAACCATTACTGCTGCATCTGCACCTTCAGGAATCGGCGCGCCAGTTACAATTTCAACGGCTTCACCCTTAGCTAAAACCACTTTTGGTTGCTCGCCGATATTTACGGTTCCAGAAACCTTCAAAATTGCAGGTTGGTTTTCGTCTGCTCCAAAGGTGTCCTCGGCTTTTACAGCGTAGCCATCAACGGTTGAACGGTTAAACGGCGGAATATCAAGCGTTGAAACTATGTCTTCGTTGAGTACACGATTGTAAGCTTCAAGCAGCACAGTTTCTTCTTCACCTAAAAATACAGGTTTAAATTGGTCTCCAATTGCTTTTTGTGCTTCATCAAACGTCATAAGCTTCCTAAACACTTAGGATTCAACCTCCACACCGCCAAACATGTGAACAATCACCGTTTCGCCTTCAGTTACGCCTTCCCGATTTTCAGGAACAATCACAAACCCGTTGCTCTGAGTCATGGTAGATATTGATCCTGAACCTTTTGCGCTAACTGGCTCAGCATAAAACTCCCCATCCTTCAGGGTTACTCTGACTCTGACATAGGTTTTTCTTCCAAGAACACTAGCAACCTTTCTTGCCAAAACCGCTTTCAAGCATTGGTCTTGGTTCTGTTTTGCTCATCCCAAGCATTCTGCAAATCATCGGTCTGCCGAACACTTCAAAACCAATTACTGAAGCTACAGGGTTACCTGATAAAATCAAAACAGGTTTGCCTTCCAAGATGGCGACTCCTGTCGGCATTGCTGGTCTCAGCGCGACACCATGAACAATTACGCCGGGTTTCCCAAGCTTGTTAACTGCGTCAGGCACCAAATCTAATCCTCCAACGCTTGTCCCGCCAGTGGTGATTACTGCATCCTGAGTTTCCAAGGCTTTTTTGATTTTAGCAGCGATTTCATCTACGTTATCTTTGGCTATGCCGAAGTCTGATATTTCTGCACCAAGTTCTCTGCACTCAGCTGAAATCATAATTTTGTTTGAATCATAAATGAGGTTTCCAGAAAGTTCAGTGCCCACTTCTGCAAGCTCATTTCCAGTAGCTAAAATGCCGATTTTTGGTTTCTCAGCAACTTTTAATTGGCTATAACCTAATGCAGCAGCCAATCCAATGTGGTATGGATTAATTCGAATGCCAGCCTTTGCAACGATGAAGCCTTTTTTTACATCCTCGCCTATTTTAGAAACATTTTCGCCTGGCGCAAGTTGACTCCAAACTTCCAGTTTCCCCTCCTGCATTTTGGTGTTTTCAATCATGACCACAGCGTTTGCGCCTTTGGGGATGGGGTTTCCAGTCCAAACTTGCTTAGCTTGTTTGCTGGTTAATTCTTGGTTTTCGGTTAATTGAAAAGTCGCTGGTTTAAACTGTGAAGCACCAGTTGAATCAGCGGAGTTTAAGGCATACCCATCCATGGCTGATTTATCAAATCTTGGCAAAGCCTCCTGAGCAACTAAATCTTCAGCTAAAACACGACCTAACGCATCCTGCAAAGAAACCACTTCAACTTTTGGCGCTCCAATTTGCAATGCGTTAAGCCACATTTCCAGTGCTTTGTCAGTTAAAGTTAGTTTTTGGAATCCCTTTAGTTTCACCAAAATGGTCCCAGTACTGCACTAGCGACTTATCGTAAAAAACATATCGAAACAAAAAAAGTGCTTATGATCTGGTCTCGTAAACTATGACTGAATCAACTTTTATCTGCATAACTAAGTCGTGCCCTTCAACTATTTTTCGTAGGGAACTCATGCTTTCCTTTGTAATGTTTGCTTTAATGTTAATGTGGTATCCCTTGTAGAGTGGATACATCGCTTTCTGCGGAATCAACGTGATAGTGGCTCCGTCTAGGCTTGGGCACCTGTCAACGATTTCCCTTAGTAAGCATAGCAATTTCAGCAAATTTCATAATTTATCACTATTTATAGTATCATAATTTTATGATGAAACATACTTATAATTGATTTTCTAATTAAATGTTACTTTTTTTGAGAAAAGAGATCCAAAATTAATTTCAGCCAAGCATAATTAGTGTGATTGATAATTGATCTATTTTTTGTTTGCTTCAGCAGTCATTTTTTTGAGAAATTCTTTGATAGCCTTCGGGTTGACCGTAAACTACTAAGTCGACCGTCCTTTTGAGGGTTGACCGAGAGACTGCTTTCTTTGGCGATTTGTTGTATTCGCTCTGTCGGCAGATTGCTGATTGGTTCTACTCGAACCCATTTTTGGTCTCTGGGAACATTTGTGATGAATTTGTTTTCTTCTGTTTTTTCTTCACTGGTTTCGGCTGTCGCGTCTTCTAAACGCCTAAGCCACTGATCAACGATTTCGGAGCCAAGTGTTTTTTGGGCTTCATTGATAAGGTATGATTCAACATTTCCAAGGTACTCTTCTACTTTCTGGGATATATCGCCTGTGCTGCCGGCTGATTCTGAAATTTTAATCATAAGTTTGGCGCTTCTTAAATCATTGATAACGTTCGGTGGTATTGTGACCCCTTTTTTCTTAAGCTCTATCATCAGGTCTTCAAGGATTTTCCAAGTTGCAGTGTGGCTCATGTTTTTTCCCTGAATATATAGTTAAACTGATGGCTATAAAATTTGGTTTTGGAAAGGAATAAATCACTATTCTTTGCTGTTATTTTGTAGGAAGATGCTATTTTTGTCTGAAGAATAAAAAAGACCAGAGTGAAGTACCCGCGCCAACAGGCATTATGCAGTTTGAAAACGGAACCCTAATCAAAAACACAACTTGACAGCTTACTAAACACGCTGCCCGTTGAAATCACATTTATCGACGAAAACGACACTGTAAGATATTTCAACAAACCTGAAAAAATCATTTTCGTACGTACAAAAGCCATAATTGGCAGAAAAGTGCAGAATTGCCACCCAGCCAAAAGCCTTGACACCGTAACCAAAATAGTGGAATCCTTCAAATCTGGAAAAAAGAACCTTGCTGAATTCTGGATAAACATGAGCAACCGCATGGTACACATTAGGTTCTTTGCCGTAAGAGATCCAATGGGCAAATATTTGGGAACAATGGAAGTTGTGCAAGATATTACAGATATTCAGAAGCTTCAGGGTGAGAAGCGCCTGTTAGATTGGCAAGCATAAACTCTTAGGTGAATAAAATGAAACTTGAAATCATCAAGTCAGAAGGCTTAGCCCACAACAGCTACTACTTATCAGACGAGCAAGAAGCAGTTGTCATTGACCCGCGCCGCGACTGCGAAATCTACACTCAACTAGCCAAAAAAGAATGCACAAAAATCAAGTACATTCTTGAAACCCACAGAAACGAAGACTATGTGGTCGGCTCGCTTGAACTGCAAAACATGACTGAAGCAGAAATCGGCCACAGCAACGCTTTGCCTTTCAAGTATGGAGAGCATAACTTGGCCGACGGCGACATCTTAAACTGTTGGCAACACCAAAATCAAAGTTTTCTATACTCCTGGGCACACGAACGAATCATTATGCTACGTTGTCTATCCGTCTGGAAGCGAAGTGGCATCGATGGTTTTCAGCGGCGACACACTCTTCGCGGGTTCAGTTGGAAGAACAGATCTTTACGGCAAAACAGCCCAGCCAGCACAAGCTGAAAAACTCTACAATAGCCTACACGAGAAACTGTTGCCTCTTGGCGATCATGTTCTTGTTTACCCTGCGCATGGTGCTGGAAGCGTTTGCGGACACGGCATAAGCGGACAGGAGCCAACCACCATTGGGATACGAGAAGAAAACAAACCCATACCTGCAATTGAGCAAGGAAGATTTTATTCAAAAAGTGGTTAGTGAAGAGTTGGTTGTGCCTCGGTACTTCCGAAAGATGGAAGAGTACAACCTCAATGGTCCGCCTTTGCTTAGCGAGCTGTCTTATCCTAAGCCGTTTTCTCTTGAAGAGTTTGAAGAGGAAATGCAAGAACCCATCGTTATGGTGATGGATACACGGTTGCCCTATGCATATGCTGGCTCACATATTCCGAATTCCTTGAGCATGTGGCTTGGCGGAACCAGCGTTTACCCAGGCTGGCTACTTGACACCAACCAATACATCGTTTTTGTCCTTGAACGCCCCAGCGACATCGACATTGTAGCGCCTAGACTGCGCCGATTGGGTTTTGATAACATGTGCGGCTACCTCTGCGGCGGCATGAATGAGTGGCAAGAAGCAGGCAAACCCATAAACAGCGTAGGCACAATGTCGGTTCTTGAGCTCAAAAGCAAACTCGAGAAAGGTGAAGTTTTGCTTTTGGATGTTCGGGAACCAAATGAATGGAAAGAAGACGGGATTGTAGAAGGTGCAAAATGTATTCATTTCGCTGACTTACCAGACAAAATTGGTTCTTTGCCAAAAGGACAAGCCGATTGCGGTTACATGCTCGGTTGGCAACCGCTCCAGCACCGCCGTAAGCATACTGGAAAGAGAAGGCTTAACCGATGTAAGCAATGTTCTTGGCGGCATGACCGCTTGGACAAACCTTGGTTACCCAACAAAAAAATTGTCTCAGGTTATCCAATAGGAATAAACAGGCAATTTGTCGCTAGTCTGTCACTCAAAATTACTCGCCGATTACTCTTTTTTGGCTTCTTGCATGCCCATTGCCATTCTACTGGCTTTGTCCTTGGGCTCTAAGAGTTCATTAACTAAGTTAAATTGGCGTTTGTAAATGTGGCAGTTTTTGGAGTGAAAAATCAGTTTGCCTGTTTTCAAACCGAGATTTGCTCGCTCGTTAATTTCAGAAACAAAAGCCTCATTAAACATCTGCAAACCTGCAATGTTGGCTGGCAAACCAGCATAAGCATCCCATGAACGGAAATAGCATGTTAAATGCATTTTGCCGTCAAGGATTTCTGTGTCAATGAGGCTTAGGCAGGGCGGTTCATGACGCTCAGTAGTGCCTGGACGAAACAGTTTGATGTCTTCAGGCAGTCTTACCACCATTGTTATTTGTCGATCATTTTGCTCTTTTACGTAACGCTGGATTGCTTCTTCAACCTGGTCCACAGGTTCCCTTAGCCTGCTACCATAAGTGTAAGTTTCATCTTGTTTTCCTTCTCCGCACCACAAGTACGTCAATGCATACCACTGAACATACTTCATGTCGCAAGGTGCCTTATCAGCGACAAGCGGTCGATTCTCTGGACTTGTAATTTCGATTGATAAGTTGAGTTTCTTGGTTTCAGTTACTTCAGAACCGTAACCTACATTGAAGTTTTCGCCCTCTTTCCAAATTTGGTTTAAAGTTTTGAACCAAGCGTCAGGGCAATCGAACGCATTAATCTTAACATGCTTCATAGCAGGTCTCCAAGATACCGAATAATGTCTAGGCATTTGAATAATAAGTTTACTTAAAAATGACTAAAACAAAAGCCACGCAAAAGTCTTTTTTAAAAAATGAAAAAAGAAGAAAAGTTTGGGTTTTTAGTAGGGCATTCCGCCGCCCATTCCACCCATTCCACCCATACCGCCCATTCCTCCAGGAGGCATTGGGGGCATTTTGCCGCCGCCTTTGACGCTGATTAAGTCGTCGATTTTCAATATCATGTTTGCTGCTTCTGTGGCTGATTTTATTACTTGTTGCTTCACGCGCAGTGGCTCAAGGACTAGTAGGTCTTTCATGTTTTTGATTTTTCCTGTTGAGACTTCTATTCCGAAGTATTGGCTGTCTGGTTTCTCATGTTGCGCTCGGAGTGCTACCATGATGTCTATGGGATCTAAGCCTGCATTCTCGGCTAATGTAAGTGGGATTGCTTCAATTGCATCTGCATATGCTTCTACTGCGAGTTGCTCTCGTCCACCAACTTTAACTGCATAAGCGCGTAGGTTTTTGGCTAGTTCTGCTTCTGGTGCGCCGCCGCCTGCAACGATTTTGCCGTCTTCAATTGCATTGCGTACAACGCATAAGCCGTCGTGTAGTGAGCGTTCTGCTTCATCGATAACTTGGTTGGATGCGCCTCTGATGACGATGGTTACGGCTTTTGGATTTTTGGCTTCTCGAACATATAGAAGTTTGTCGTCGCCGATTTTTACTTCTTCAACACGTTTAGCTTTGCCAAGAACGTCAGCTCTAATGTCTTTTACGTTTGCAACTATTTGGGCGCCTGTAGCTTTGGACAGTTTTTCTATGTCGCTGCTGCTTACGCTTTTAACGGCTAAGAACTCCAGCTTTGCCTAGAAAATGCAGTGCCATGTCATCTATGCCTTTTTCGCAGAAGACAACGTTGGCGCCTGCTTTTGTAACTGAAGTAACCATTTCTTTGAGCATGCGTTCCTCTTCGTCGAGGAAAAGTTGCATTTGATTTGGACTTTCAATGTTTATTTTAGCGTCAAACTCTGTCTTTTCAATTTCCATCTTTGCATTCAACAGAACGATTTTGGCGCCTTCAATGATTTTTGGCATTTGTGAGCTTGCAATTTCTTTGTCGATAACCATGCCTTTGACAAGTTCTGTTTCATCTAGGCTTTTTCCATGTTTCTTAACGACTTTTATTAGGTCAATGTCTGCTACGTATTTGCCATCTATTTTTTCTGTTACTTGTTTGACTGCTTCAACGATGATTTTTGCGAAGTGATCTTCTGCAACGTTAATGCCTTTGCTAGATAGGGATGTGATTGCTATATCCCTTAGAGTTTTGTCATCATCAATTGAAATGGGAATTGCGATTTTATCTAAAATTTCCTGAGCTTTCTCACTTGCTTTCTTAAAACCTTCAATTATAACGGTTGGATGAACGTTTTTGTCAACCAAACTTTCAGCTTTTGAAAGTAATTCGCCTGCCAAAATCACTGCAGTTGTTGTTCCGT
>CAWDYC010000001.1:0-29912 GCA_963806535.1 Candidatus Bathyarchaeota archaeon | reverse complement strand
CAGTGATTATTCCTACTTATAATCGGAGTAAGCTTTTGACTGAACGTCGCCATTCCTTCGGTTTTGGCTCAGAGCTACAAGAATTTTGAATTGATTGTCGTTGGGGATCACTGTACTGATGATACTGAGCAGCGTGTTCATGAAGATTGATGACAATAGAGTGAAGTTTGTTAATCTTCCAATAAGAGGAAAATATCCTAAACAGAGTTTTGATCGATGGATGGTTGCTGGTAGTATTCCTCGCAATAAAGGTCTTGAACTTGCCTCAGGTTATTGGATTGCGCCTTTAGATGATGATGACGAGTTCACCGTTGATCATTTGGAAATCTTGTTGTCGTTTGCAGTTGAAGGCGGGTTTGAAATGGTTTATGGTAAAGTTCGGATGGAAACTGAACATCTGACAAATGGGTTAATCGTGGTTGTTGGCCGCTCGACATGTGCAGAATATTTGCCATCAGGGCGTTCTATATCATTCGAGATTGAATTTCCTAAAGTATGATGTTAATGCTTGGAAGTATAATGAGCCTGACGATTGGAATTTGTGGAGAAGGATGAAAGAAGCTGGTGTCAAGATGGGGTTCTTGGATAAAGTTGTTGGTATTCATCATAAGGAGTTTGAGCCAGTTGAACATAGCTAATTGTTTTCTAATCAGATGTTATAGAAATAATTTTATAATGTGTTATGTCTTGCTCAAAACGGATACTGAAAAGTACTTTCAATTATGAATGAGGGTTTGGAGAATATGGCTAAGCTATACTCGATTACCAACGGATGTGACGAGGGTCAGTTAAAGTCCATGCATGTGCAGCAATTTTTCTTGAAAAATGGTTTTACATTAACAGACGATGTTGCTCAGGCGGACTTTATTGTGTTCTTCGCTTGCGGGTTAACTGAGCCGAAAGAAAAGCAGTCGATTTTAATGATTAAGAAACTGCAGGAACAGAAAAAAAGCCAACGCGCATTTAATCGTTTGGGGTTGTCTACCTAAGATTAGTTCTAAGAGTCTCAAAGAAGTGTATGACTGGGCCTATAGTTGGACCGAAAGATTTGGAATACTTTGAGAAGATTTTGAATGTAAACTTGTCGATTAATGAAATGAGCGCTATCAGTGTTGTTCCAAAGAATACGTTGGGTGTTCCTGAGACAAGTCAGTGCACCTCCTTTTGATCCAATCAGTAATGTGCTTGCTCATCTCAAAGACGGAAGTTGATCGAGTAAGGTTGCCACAGCGGAAGTGGCTTTTTGATGCGTCTTCTTGTTTTATCAGAGTTTCTGAAGGATGTACTGGGAAATGTACCTATTGCAGTGAGCGTCCTGCGTGGGGTGGAGTTCGAAGTAGGTCTGTTGAGAAAATTGTCAAGGATTTCAAAAGAGGTTTAGAACAGTGGTTACAAACGGTTTTTCTTAGTATCTGGAGACTTAGGCTCTTACGGTATCGACATTGATAACGACCTTGTTAATCTTTTGAGAAACATGCTTCGTGCTGGCGAGGGTCGAGATTTCAATTTGATTATTAACCAAATGAATCCAGTTGATTTGGTGCGGCTGCTCCCGTCTTTGGAGGAGATATTTGCTTCTGGCAAGATTGAAGCTGTTGGCTGTCAAGTGGAGTCTGGGAGCAATCGAGTACTCAAGTTAATGGGCAGAAAGTACGACTGCAGAATCCTGGAGAGATTCCATGCGTCGAATAAACAAAAAGTTTCCGTTTATTCGTCTTGTCAACCCACATTATGATAGGTTTTCCTGGCGAGACTGAGGAGGATTTCGAGGATACTTTGAAACTTTTGGATTTTCCGCTATTCATTGACTGGGTTGGTTTTTTCCTCTTTTCGGCAAGACCAACTGTTTATGCTTCTAGGTTACCTGGGCAAATTTCTGAAGACGTAAAGCAGCTTCGTTTTATTAGAGCTTTATCGCAAATACCTTGTTTATGTATGCTTTGAATGTTATTTTAGGAAACATTCGTTATTTGAAGTCAAAGATATAGTTAGCTTTCTTCTCGCGAGTTGACGTTTTATGAATGGACGAGAGAAAAGAAGAATTAACTACGTTGGTTGGCTTGGAGAAGGCAATTTAGGTGATGAAGCTGTTTATAAGGCAATTAGGGAGTTGCTTGGTTGTTTTACGCTTGTACCATGCATCGATGAATTATGCAGACTATAGTGGTATTAGTCCTATTACTATTATTGGGGATAGTACAGGTATTCCAGAATGGCTTGAGGCTATTAGACCAACAATGTACAATTACGTATTTGGATCTGGGAGTAAAAGACCCTTTTTTTTTCGGATATAATTACATTTATCAGAATTCGTTCCAAATGTTCGGTTGCAATAAACCGACTCAAGTTTTTCAAAAGAATTGGTGTCAGAGGCGATATTTCGAAGAATTTGCTGGCGAAATGGGGAATTAAATCAGAAGTTATCGGCGATGTCAGTTTTTCTTTGCATCCCAGTCGCTCGATTAAGAGAGTTGATAACAAGATTGCCATAGCTGTTGGTTCAGATGGCATTCTTTGGGGAATGAACGAGGAACGGCTTCTCGTAGAAGTAGCTAAAGTCTGCAGAAACCTGCGAAGAGAAGGGTATGATTTAGTTTTGATACCTTTTTGGGAGAAGAATGTTCAGCGTCTGAAAAAATTTTCAGATGAAGAGGGTATTAGTTTATTTGATGATTGGTTCGATATTCAGTCAACTCTCGACCTTATTGCTAGTTGCAAGATTGTTGTAGGCGAAAAGTTGCATTCTTTGGGTTTGAGTGCAGCTGCGGGAACGCCGTTTATTGCTTTAGAATATCAGCCGAAATGTCGCGAATTAGCTCAGAGTGTGGGGTTTGAAAAGTACATTGTCAGAACTGATAATGCATCTGAAGAGCGTATTATGAATCTTTTTAGGAATTTGTCCGATGGTTACGATGAAATGAAGGAAGTGCTTGAAACGAGAGTTGATTTTTATAAGAAGAAGCAAAAGCAATTTGCCAAGTGCATAATTCAGGACGTGGAATCTTTGCCAGCGAGTATTCTGGACAGTTCCACGTGTTAATCAATTGGCGAATAATTTCTTCTGGAAGGCAGATTCGTTTTTTTATCAGAAAACCTAAAATTGTGGTATGCTTGGAACCGAATTATTTTTTCGCATACAATGCGTTATTTTGTTTGATTATTTCTTATAATCTATCGATATAATTAGTGTCGCAAAATAAATAAAGTTAAATGTCATCGAGTATGTTTTTAATTCCTTGGCTCCTCTTGTTTTCGTCGGGTCTGCTTTTTGCTACTAACTCTTGAATGCAGAAATTAATTCTGTATTACTATGAGTTTAGAACCAAGCTGTAAATCAAATCAGTTGCTCTTGATTATGCTAAATTCGACTTATAATTATGACAAAGCCATCGAGTACCGAAAGTCAATGTCGAAGAGTAATAATTTGATGAAAGCAGGTTGGTTGAAAACGATGAAGAAAAAGCGTCTGGTAAGACTATTAGGAGCCAAGGTCTTTTTATGCGAAAATGTTGCCCTAAAGTAGCGATTATAATACTAAATTGGAACGGTTTAGACAGACACTTTAGAATGTTTAGAATCTCTTCAGAAAATTGTTTATCCAAACTACATGATTGTGGTTATTGATAATGGCTCAACAGGAAATGACGCTGAGATTGTTAAGAAAAAATTTGGAGACTCTTGTTTTGGTGATCAAAGAGCAAAAAAACCTTGGTTTTGCAGGAGGCTGCAATGAAGGAATCCGTTGGGCTCTTCGTTCTGGAGCAAACTACGTTCTATTGCTTAAATAACGACGCAGTTGTGGATTCAAACTTCTTAACCGAATTGGTTAACGTTGCTCAGAACTGATGCTCAAATTGGAATAGTTGGTCCAAAGATTTTGTATTATGAACAGCCTAATAGAATTTGGTGCGCAGGTGGCAGAATAAATTCTTGGACTGGTATAACACCTCTTATCGGAAGAAATGAAATTGATGATGGGCAGATTCGATTGCATTGAAGAAGTTGATTTTGTTACTGGTACCGCCTTGCTGATAAAGGAAGAAACGATCAAACGGATAGGTCTTTTGAACTGAACTTTATTTCGCTTATTACGAAGAAACAGAATGGTGCTTAAAAGCAAAGAAAGCAGGTTTCAAAGTAATCTATGTACCAAAAGCTAGAGTTTGGCATAAGATCCATAAAAGGTCGGATAGTGAACTAGAAACGTACTATATGACTAGAAACCGTTTTATATTTGCGAAAAGGAACTCCAGTAGGAGTCAATTCATTGTTTTCTCTATCTACTTATTCACAGTTGACTTAATTTTTCAAATGAAAAACTTATTTTTATGAAACCAAAGTTGTTTATCGCATACCTCAAAGGTATTCGCGACGGTTTATTTTACTTGGTTACAATAAATGAAACTTCATCTTAACGAGTGGATAATAGTTAATGATTAGTTGATAGGTGGATCTTATCAAAAAATGAAAATTGTTTGATCAGTCCTGATGAACTTATCATTTTGCATAGAAATGCAACTTTTCAAATTGATGATCTGGAATTTCACTTATGGCTCTTACATTCAAGCTCATGAAAATGGGCTATTAAAGATATCAGGAGAAGAAGCTGAACCGGATTCCGGGATCAATTTAACCATTCTTGTCCAAAAAGAATTGAAATTGGAAAAGACTATATGATTGCAACAGGTTCTCTTGTTATAGACATCAACTGGTGTTATATTGAATATGATGGCACCCCTTCCCCGACGTAGTCAGACACGAAAATTGAAAACCGCGTTTGGATTTGTTCTGGCAGTAGCATCTTGAAAGGAACAACAGTTGAGGATGGCTGCATCGGGGCGTCCAAATCGGTGGTCTGTGGGGAAATCTTTCCGAAAACTCACTTATTGCTGGAATGACTGACCTAGTAATTAAAAACGATTGCAAATGGAAGACCTCTTTGTCCTAAAAAAACATATTTAAGCCTCGTTTTTAGAAAAGTAAGACTAAATTTCCATGCTTTTCATTTTTCATTTAATTCACACTCAATACGGAACTACAAGTTGAAAATAAGCTTTTCAATTTCGAGACAAGGCGGCATACAAAATTCTAAAAAGTGGGGTATGCGATAGGTTATTGCATTGACTGCTTTTACAAATAATAAACAAAAAGGTGAGATGTATATGTGGGAACTATTCAGAAGTCCAAGAACTCAACGAAACGAAATAGACCAATTTGGTAAAATCATGAAAACTTGGCAAGATGCGATTTTGCTCAGGTGGTATTTGAGTGAATGGTGCAATTATTCATGTCCATATTGTTCTCAGGATCATAGCCGAGGACGCGCTAACGATGATGGTTTTAGTGTTCATTGTTTTGACAACTATCCGCCTCGCGATTGGGCTGACGCAATAGATCGAGCATTCCACGATAAGGAACTAGCGCTAACCCTTAGCGGTGGAGAAGCTATGCTAGATGTAAAAAACATGCATGAGTTCTTAAGTATAATCTTACAGAAAAAGAATGTAAGTAATATTAGGATAGATACTAATCTTTCGTGGAACTTAGAATCCTATTCTAATTTGCCGCACAAAGAAAAGGTTATTTTCATGTGCACATTTCATCCATCACAAACTCAATGTGACACCTTTTCTACAAAGAGCAACAAAACTCTTGAACTTAGGTTGCACAATTGGGATTGTTAACTACGTTATGACTCCCAATCAAGCCTTAGAGTACAAAAAGCTGAAAGAAAAATTTCTGAAAGCCAATTTGCTTCTCCATCCTAATCCTTTATGGGACTTCCAACCGACAGGTGAACTCGCTAAAATGCTAAAAGAAGAATTAGGCGAAACAGATTATTACTATCGTACAGGAGGCAAAACCAAAGGAAAAACTTGCCTTTATCCTTCAATAGCTTACGAAATGTCGGCAAATGGCGATATTAGCGTGGGTTGTTTTCCAAGTTATCCGGCAACATTTTTAGCAAAAATAATCTGCCAAAGCGACCTGCCAGGTCCGGTGAAATGCCCTGGAAATATCTGTTTTTGCCTAGATAAGTATTCATTTATTAAAGGAATGAATAGAAATTCGGAATTAAATACACTTGAAAATCTATAGTAATAGAATTAGACAAAGAAATGGAATGCAGTTGCTACCTTAAGCAAGACAAAACGGAAAAAGTAGCTAAACAAGAACAGCGTGGACTTGGCAATTAGTTGAGATTTCAAAACTGACTGAGGCTAAGTGATTAAATATGTGGGTGTTCTAAGAATTTTAATCATATTCTTGAAATAATTCGTAAAAGCAAAGCAGGCAGAACTCCAAATATCATCATTCCTTATGGTAAACATAGTTTTGGTCCTCAACCCGAGATTATTGGTATCACGCCTGAGATTGCACTGCAAAAGGCGCGCGGAAGCAAGGTCGGTAATTTCTGTTCGATTGCATGGGGATTAAAATTTACCTTTCTCGGCAAACTTAACTATTCTTGGGTTTCTGACTATCCTTTCTATGAGTTTTATGATAAATGGCAAATCGATACTTCTTTGTACAGCAAGGCAAGCTTGACACTAATAAGATTCGACCTAATCCCATCGTTATAGAAAATGACGTATGGATCGCAAGTAACGTAACTATAAAAGAGGGTGTTCGAATTGGCAGTGGAGCTGTAGTTGCCATGAATTCCCTAGTAACAAAGGACGTGCCACCTTATGCACTCGTTGGGGGAATCCTGCCAAAGTAATAAAATACCGCTTTAAAAGAGAACAAATAGATGAGTTATTGAAAATCGCTTGGTGGAATTGGAATGACAAAAAAATTATTAGCTTTCTTCCATTGCTTCTTTCCAACGAAATTGAATCCTTTATAGAAGCGACGAAACTTTGAGGTTTTTTTAAACCTTCGAACGATTGATATTTTATGTTAATAGTATTCAACCAACCTTATTGTGAAATTATTCTTTGAATTAATGAATGGTGTTAAAAAATGCGAGAATTTGAGAATCGGATAACACTTCCGAGGGACAGCACTCTTGGTTTCACAATAATTTTAAAATTATATAGATTAAAATATTCAGAAATCACGTAAAAAGATTAATAAGTTATCCCTAATATGATGAGATGGAGCATGTGACTTGAAAATACTGATTACTGGTGCGGCTGAATGCTAGGGGCTGCTTTGTGTCCTACATTAGTTGAGCGGGGCCACAGAGTTTTTGCCACTGATTTATTGACAAATAGCAAGGAAATTGAATACTTGGATGTAAGACAATACAATCAAGTGAGAAGCATGGTTGAAAAGATTGAACCTGAAATGATAATGCACTTGGCGGCTGAGACAGATGTTGATAAATGTGAGTTAGAGCCCGATGCTGCTTTTCTGACTAACACTATTGGCACCCAGAATGTCGCCTTGATTTGTCAAGAGCGAAATATTCCTATGGTTTATATTAGTACAATTGGTGTCTTTTTTGGAGACAAGTTGGAGCCCTACACTGAATTTGATACTCCAAATCCAATTAATGTTTACGGTCGGAGTAAGCTTGAAGGGGAAAAGATTGTTCAGAATTTGTTGAGCCTCTATTATATTGTTCGTGCTGGATGGATGATTGGTGGCGGTCCCGAGAAAGATAAGAAATTTATTGCCAAAATAATTAATCAAATCAGATCAACAAAATTGCTTAAAGCTGTTAACGATAAGATTGGTAGCCCAACTTATACTTTTGACTTTTCTCGTTGTCTTGCCAGTCTTATTGAAACGAACTACTATGGTTTGTATCACTGTACTAATAAGGGCTGGTGTACGCGATTCGATGTTGCTTGCAAGATCGTTGATTTTTTGGGATGCTCAGATGTTAAAGTTCAACCTGTCACTTCTGCATGTTTTCCCTTGCCAGCTCAAAGGTCGAGATCGGAAATGTCACGGAATTATAAGCTTGAGTTGCTCGGGATTGATTCGGTTAGAAATTGGGATGTTGCTCTTGAAGAGTATATTGAAAAATATTGGAAACCTCTTCTCAAATAATTTTGTCATCCATTGTCTAATTCTGATATTTTAAGCTAAATTATTTTCGCAGACCTTACAATGGCTTGAGTTCACCCTTACGAAAATTAGCTCCATTAAACCATGACTAAGTAATCATAGATTCAGGAATTTCAGCCCGGCATTAGGTACTGCATTAAGGTTTTTCTAATGACAGTTGGACAAAAGTCTATCAGAATACTGTCTTCTTATGCGAATTCTTTAAGTCTTCTAAACAGATTATTATCCGCATATAACATTCAATATGCTTATTAATTAGATAGCTAAAACCCTTTGAACGCTTCTATTTTTTTGTGACTGCATTGACAACTGTTTCCAATAATAATCGCCACAAACCTGTAGAAGACCTTTAATCTTGGAAAAATGTTAAAATTTGTTGATTCTGCTTTGGTTATTAAAGGAAAAGAAGTTTTCGTTCTAGTTTGCAGACTGAACTTTTCTTAATTGATTTTTTTCAGCCGTGCAAGGTTTATCTTTTGAAAGCTCCATCAAATATATTTTTTTCCAATTTTTTTGATATGCCTTTTTAGCCAGTCGTGACTATGTTACAAGCAGCTCACGCTCTGGTGCCCTCGTTAAATAATATTTCCGAAAAAGAGGAAGCGCGCTCTCTTGAAATTTTCAGATAACACACTCAGCCAGCCTGGAACTATTTTAGAAAAGTGCTTTTAAGTTACCCATTTATTGAGTCTTAAAACAGACTGAGCAAGGACTTTGTTCCCCTCCTTTGAAGAAGTGGCGCAGGCTAAACATAAGTATGTATGAGATAAGGACAATAGAATATGAGCAAAGCGGCGGATATTGCTAAAGTTTCTACGACAGGCAGCTTTCACCTACTGTGGGGTCTAGTGGTTTCCACAATAATTTCTTCGGTTGCAACAATTTTCGTCGCTCGGCTCCTTGGCTCAGATTTGTACGGTTTATACGGAATAGTTTTGGTGACCCCCACGCTTATTGGAATTTTCAGGGACTGGGGAGTTAACTCCGCCATGGTACGTTACACGGCGCAATTCCGAGGCGAAGGCAGAGAAAGCGAAGTTAGAAGCATATTTGTTTCCGGATTAATCTTTGAAATCGCCATGGGTTTAGCTTTGTCGGCCCTATCTTTTGGGCTTTCAGGCTTCTTGGCAGCCAACGTGTTTCATCGTCCCGCTATTGCTCCGCTTATTCAATTGGCATCTATCCTAATTTTAGCCATTGGGCTGGTAAACGCTGCTACGGCAGCTTTTACAGGCGTCGAAAAAATGGCGCACAACAGTATCATGCTCATTATCCAATCAATCTTCAAAACCATAATTATGATAACACTTGTCGTCGATGGACTTAGGTACTGCCGGTGCCGTGATAGGCAACATATCAGCTTATGCAGTGGCGGCTGCAACAGGTTTGCTCCTTATGTATGCGATATATCGAAAGCTGCCAAAACCAGACACTAGAAAACTCGAAATCAAAGCCTACATAAAATCCATGCTCACGTTCGGCACACCTTTATCGCTTTCAACAATAATAAGTGCCGGTTTCAAAGTCAATTTTACACTTTTTTGCTGCCAATTTTCTATGTAAAAGATAACATTGCAATCGGCAACTATGGAATAGCCCAACACTTTCGTAGTTCTTATAACATTCTTTGCAACACCAATAACAACAATGCTGTTTCCAGCATTTAGCAAGCTGGAACCTGCAAAAAGACAAAGAGGCTCTCTAAAGACGTCTTTCAATTCTCCATAAAATACGCTTCATTACTGGTTGTTCCTGTAGCAACGCTCGTAATGTGCCTTGCGCAGCCTGCAGTTTGCCACGCTGTTTGGCAGAAGCTACTGCTTCGGCACCCCTTTTCCTTGCGCTCCTTGCAGTCACCTACTGTTACACAGCGTTTGGAAACTTAACCATAGGCAACTTCATCATCAGTCAAGGAAAAACCACATTTCTCCTGTACATCAATCTAATTGCAGCAGCCATTGGCTTCCCATTAGGTTATATTCTAATCTTGAAGTTAGGAGTTTTAGGACTGATTATAACTTCGTTAATGACTCAAATCTGTATCACTATAATATTGCTTTATTGGATAAGGAAACACTACGAGTTGACAGTAGACTGGCTTTCGTCAACAAAAATTCTGCTATCATCTGCAATATCCGCGGCCTTTACCTACATTCTCATCTCAGAGCTGAGTTTCTCCAGTTTGATACGGCTAGTCATAGGAGTAATATTCTTCGCATTCGTGTTTTTAGCCACGGCCTTGCTAACCCAAACAATAAACAAATATGACATAGAAAACCTGCGCGGCATGGTAAGTGGGCTGGGAATAATTGGCAAAATATTAACCCGCGCTCTAAATGTCATTGAAAAACTCATGAAAACCTCCAAACCTAACTCGCGTAGCCAAATACATTAAATGCATTCATTGCCCGGGCGCGGATACGGGGTTGAAGGTGTTCCACATTCTTCTATACAATCAGGCTTGAGATTTCCGATTACTTGGTAATGCTTAGAGAATACAAACAAATTGTTTCTTATTCAATGATAGACCTGAGTTTAACTGAACTACTAATCTTTGTCGAGTTTTATAAAACTCAACTAAAGTTGACAACTTAAGGAAAGTATCAATATTTGCGCAAATATATAATTATAGAATGACACATAAGAGTCATTTGTTGTAAAGGAGTTGATTATGGCAAGACCTAAACTATCAATAACATTAGTAATCGTCGCGTTGGTTTTTGCTGTAATAGTTTTGATCTTTGTTACTTTTTCAGCCATCCCGTCGTCCTCACCTTTGGATGATGGAACGACTATCCCGACGTCTTCGCCTACTCACACCATAAGCCCGACGCTTTCACCTAATCAAACCCTAAATCCGACATATATTCCTAATGAACAGAATTATTCTAATAACGGTTATATCTACACGACGGGAGTTAAGATCTTCGGCGGAGAACTTCATGGAAATGCTATACAATGGACTAGCATTTACGCAGGTGAGTCAACGAACACATCTTTCTTTGTGCAAAGCACAAGTAATGTACCCGTTACAATTTCGTTTATTGTAACCAATTGGTCGCCTCCTGGAATCGGATCTTTTCTAAGTCTGTCATGGGACTACAATGGACTTCCAATATACCCGAACCAAACGATTTTGGTAACCCTGACTCTAACTTCGCAATCTTCTGACGGCTTCATAAATTATTTAATTAACGATAATGTCACCACATACAGCTTCAACCTTCAGATTACCTCCACCAAGTACTAGTTCATCGCCAGAAATCTTAACACACGAACAATTGATAACTCTTGAACGCAAGCTGAACTTACAAACAATCGAATTTCGCAAAATCAAAACTCGGCTTCTCAAACTAAAAATAAAACTCAACTTTCTATTGGGCATTATAAAAGAAGCCGAAAAAACGAATAAGAAACAGACAAACTTTAACACTAATTAAAAAGTTTCCAAAAATATTTTTAGTGTTTAATTTTTGCCTCCAGTTATTCTGCGGCCAAAAATGAAGTGCACTCTGGAGCCCACCTAAACGTGTTTATGCTTATCAAAAGAAAGAAAAGTTACCAAGTGTCTTTGCGTTACAAGAATTTGATCTTATTCATTTCGCGTGAAGAATTTCACCTTTTTAAGTTTACAAAAAGCTAATTCCTGAAGGAAACCGTAACGATTTTAATGTTGCACATGGAAGAAACACCATGGTTTGGGGCGATTTCTTGTCTTTGGTACTTTTGAATATGTCAAGTTCTTATCAGTTGAGATCGCAGACTTGAAGTGGCTTTTTTCTTCAGCTGATTTTTTTTAATGCCTCACAAATCTAGTGGTTCGGCAAAATACTTTTTGAAACTATCTTCTAATTGACCGACAGAGGTACTTGCATTCCTAACTGGTTTTGAAGCCAATTTATTTATTGTTTTTCTTGAGCTAAGTAGTAGATTGTTGTTTTTGATACTTTGCGTTTGTTTAGCCAGCCCATTCGGGAAAGTTGATTTAAGTAATTGCTTTCTAATGCTCGGCATCGTCCCGTTAGTCTTGACGCCTCTGTTGCGTCACATTCACCTTTAGAGGCAACGAACATGTATGTTCTTCGCAGGTTATCCGGCAAAGAAATTAATTTTGTCTCAGATATGTCTACAGGCTGCGGACTCCAATTTGACAGATTTTTTTCAAGGTCATCCAATCGAAAATGAATCGATTGCAATTCCCTGTATATTTTTTCAAATACTGATCGTTTTACTATTTTTTTTCCCTCTCACGATTTTCGTTTCGCATATGCGAATTTAGCGAATTTAAAAATTTTTGAGAACGAAAACAACGTAATTTGCCAATTCTCATGAAAACTTTGCTAATTTTGCTTCGCTTGTTTGTCAAATCAGCTTCGCAAATAAAAACTCTTGCGAAACAAAATGTAATTAGATTTTTATGGTTAAGGCAAGCTCAAATACAAACCCGCTATAAACTTTGAACCAAAATGACAATTTCGCTTATAAATTTATCCTGGACATGTTCTGTTAAACTATTTGTCAAAAAAGGATAATTAAAATTAAAGGAAAGTTTTTTACTTACCTTTAATGTTGGGTCCTTCATTGGCTATCCTGAATCGGAATGAACAATAAATAAATGATAATTAAGTCTCTTCCAAAATTGACTTTGCGTCAACGTATTCACCTATTAATATTTGGCTATGTTTTCTTGAATCCAGAATATTTAGTGAAGTGCAGTCGTCATGGGGTCTTGGTTTTATGAACCGTTGCAGGCTAATCGAGATGGGTATTTTTTATGTCCTGTTTGTTTGGTTGAAGATGTTTCAGAATTTAAGAATGAAACATTTGTTTCAAAAAAGGCGAGAGAAAAGAAAAACGAAAGCGTTTGAGATTTGAGACAACACAGAAGTTAAGCATAGAGAGTCAGATTTACAAACTAACGATTATACAATTTTTCACACGAACCTTAAGAAGGGATTCTCAATTGGATGCACTTTACCCTTTTCCTAAAGTTAAAGCACTATGAACTATTCTTGTTTTGCTCAAAGACTACGTCAATTCTTGGAAATTTTGCTGTCTTTCTGTGACTCAAATATACACTAATACTTAAGGGTCGGTTAGGGTTTCCTCTTGATTCCAAAGGGGAAAATGCTTTGAAAAGGAAGAGAGATGCTTACAAGTATCTAATTGTTTCATTAATGATAATTTCCATGTTCTCATTATTTTTGTCACAAACCACAAACGCGAGCGTTAGGTCAGTGGCATTCGGAAACACAACAATCGGAACAGTTGGCCGATCAGAACGACGCTAATGCTCAGTCTGTTTCATATTTTACATCCATAACAACTGGTTCAATAACAGATATTGTCGCTTACATTGATGGCGCTTCCTCGGGAAATTGCATAACCGCAGTATATACAGTCAGCGGAAGTTCCGCTGGCTACTCTGCTTGAACAATCTAACGTGCGCAAAAATAGAGCACAACTTTTTCATGGGTTGATTTTACGCTACCCTCACCATGCACTGTAACTTCTGGTACAACTTATGGTCTCGCAATAATGGGGGATGTCCCAGTTAACGTTATGGAAGTTGTTGGCACAGGCCAACGCGATCATAATGCTGTTAGTAATTATGCAAATGGTTTCGCAAACCCGTTCGGAACGATATGGGGAACCGATAGCGACGGGGCCATGAGCATATACGCCGTAGACAACAGTTTAACGAGCCCAACACCAACAATTGATTCAAAGCCAACTGTTACTCCGTCTCCACTTCCCACTGCCACCCCAACACCTTTACCATCAGTAAACATATTTCAAAATGGAGGTTTTGAATCTGGAACTTCACCTTGGACGGTAGCGATCTCTGATCCAAACTCACAGGGTTACGCTGGGTCGCTTGCTCAAAGCACCGATGCTTACTCTGGAATCTACAGCGGTTTGTTTACAGTAACCGGTTTTCCGCAAGGTGGATCAGGATACGTAACGATGGTGCAATCAATCCCTGCCCAAGTAGGACAGACTTACACAATGCAATTCTACTACAAGAGTACTATGACGGTCTATCCGAATGTCTTTTATTTCGGAGCTTCGTGGAATTTGCTGAGCATGTCTAACGAACCTGCATTGTCGACGTCTTCTCGCACTTGGAAATTGGCTACTATGAATTTTGGACCAATTCCTTCAGGTACTGCTACAACACAGATTCACTTTGATGTGAGTTCAACTGGTACGTTTAAAGTGGATAATGTAAGTGCCACGGCTATCCGCCAATCTCCTTCGCCAAAGCCAACTGTTACTCCGTCTCCAACTCCAACGGCATCTCCTTCGCCAAAGCCAACTGTTACTCCGTCTCCAACTCCAACGGCTTCTCCTTCGCCAAAGCCAACTGTTACTCCGTCTCCAACTCCAACGGCATCTCCTTCGCCAAAGCCAACTGTTACTCCGTCTCCAACTCCAACGGCATCTCCTTCGCCAAAGCCAACTGTTACTCCGTCTCCAACTCCAACGGCATCTCCTTCGCCAAAGCCAACTGTTACTCCGTCTCCAACTCCAACGGCTTCGCCAACTCCATCGCCTCAATCATTAATAGGCATCTATAGCGATCAAGGTTGTACTGCAACTCTGTCTTCTTTCAATTGGGGAAATTTGTCTCCAGGTGCGACTTCGACTTTGGTTGTATATGTTCAAAATCAGGGCAACACTGCTGTGACTCTTTCAAAAGGATTGTCGAACTTTAGTCCTTCGTCTCTTTCATCTTACTTGACTCTTAATTGGGATTACTCAAATCAGGCGCTTAGTCCTGGAGCTACGTTGAAAATTACACTGACTTTGGTTGTCTCGTCAAGTACCCCTGCAATGTCAAGTTTCGGTTTCAGCACGACTATTACAGCAACTGGCAGCTAGGTTCATCGCCGTTCCTTCCTTTTTTGTAAAATATCTTCTCATTGCTCTAGATTAGTTCTATCCAAGAAAGAATCGAAGATCTTGTATTCCGCCAGTCGTAAACATCAGAATACTTTGTCTAATCTGCTAAAATAACAGTCGAACAATTTAATTGACTAATGAATTCGTTTAACTACTTTTTAAACAGCAACAAAATAAACTATGTAGGTTGATCGCAAAAATTGAACAATTCACGCAGATTTACAAACGGAAAAGTCTCTGACGTGCTTCTAAAAAAAGATAAGAGTTCCCTCAGGAAGGCATTCGATTGTGACGTCTCTAAAATTGTTTTAAAGATAAAACCTTCTCCCGATTTATAATATTGTGGTGCTTTCTAGCTCCATTAAGGTTTTGTATATATTACGATTTTCGATATATCTGCTTAATAACAAGAAAAAATAAAGAAGTTATCGCCAAGAAAGGGTGAATAATGAATTTGGATAAAATAGGAACGAATTCCCGTTGCAAGTTGTCAAGCATCATTTTACTTTCCATATTAGTGCTGAGCATGTATTTTCTAAGCGTCAACCAGGTGACTGCCCAAATCGACCAAACTACCTCAAAGCTGCAGGCAGCCAACACAGCAGTTGACCAGGCTTTTAGCGCTGTTTTGGATGCTGAAAAAGCGGGTGCAAAGGTTACTGATTTGTTGTCTCAGTTAAGTTATGCTGATGGCGTTTTGGCTCAGGCAGAAAACTCTTACCGCGCCGGAGATTTAAACAAAGCCGGGATCCAAGCAGACAGCGTTCTGCCAATGGCACAACAGGTCACATACGCCGCTCAAAGTGCCAAACAAACTGCCACAGTTAACACACAAAACGCCTTCTATGCAACCATCGCATTCACAGTAATTGGCTCCATCGTGTTTGTTTTGGTTTTGTTTATGGTTTGGCGCCGTTTCAAACGTAATTACATTAAGAATTTGTCTGAAGCAAAACCGGAGTTGGTTGGCGAATGAAGCTTGGAGATTACAAACTTGTTTTTGTTGCTGTGGGTTTAATTGGTGTTTTGCTTATTGCATCTCCTGCGATTGCTGGGGCTATTCGTGCTCCTGCAGGCGAGGCGTTTTCTGAGCTTTATCTGTTGGGTCCGGAGCAGATGGCTCAAAATTACCCCTCCAACATCGCGGTGGGCCAGAACTACTCTGTCTACGTAAATGTTGGAAACCATTTGGGCTCTTCAGCCTACTATGTGTTATACGTGAAGCTTGCCAATGCCACTGATCAATTACCGAACGCAACCCTTGGAATCCCAAGTCCCCTTCAACCCATCTACGAATACCGATTCTCCATCAAAGACAACACCGTTTGGCAACAGCTCTTGAGCTTTAAAGTCACCGACGCCACAATCTCCCCAACTACTTCACAAATAAACACCCTACAAATAAACGACGTAACATTAAACGTGGACAAGTCCGCCATATGGAATTCAAACAGCACCAAATTCCCGTATCAACTATTCTTTGAATTATGGCTCTTCAATGACCAGACAGGATCCATTGAATTTAACGATCGTTACGTAAATCTTCAATTGAATCTAACCAAAACCCAATAAATTCATATTGTTTATATTTCAAAAATTCTTTCGAATAATTAAAAAAAATTGTGCCGTCATCGTTCTCCACTAATCGGGGGTGACGAGCACCTAAAGTTGACTACGCATTTGTCTTTCGCTCAGAACAGCCCCGGTAAATGGAAATTGTTTATTGGGTGCCTGTGATTGTTACGCTGCAACTGAAAGTTGTCATGGATCCGCAGTTTGATGCTGCTGTCAAGGTTAATACTGCTGGGACTGAGTTTCCTGCTGGTAAGATTGTGTTTTGTTGGTTCCACGTTAATGTCAGTGATAAGGTGGCGTTGGATGGGTTCCAGCTGCTTGCTGCCATGGTTAGTGTTTCTGGTACGTTTCCTATGTTTTTGATGTATACTGTTTGTGTGGCTGTTCCTCCTGGGTTTAGGGTTCCAACTGTTAGGGATGTGACGGTTTGTGTGCAGCCGCTGTCTGAGTATACGCCTACGTTTACTGCGGTTATTGATCCGTTTAGGGGAACGGTTTGAGTTGATGTAAGTACTGCTGCGGTTGTTGCGATTAGTGCTATTGCGGCTATTACAAGTGCGATTGTTCCTACTTTGGAGAGTTTCTGAGATTTCATGATATTCTGCCCTGCTGTATGTCGTAAGTATTGAGTATTAATAAACATTTATTTTGATTGAAAGAACTGAACATTTGTAGAACACAAAAACACCGCGAGAACCCACATTAGAAAAAACAATTCAAATTAACAACACGCAAAAGAACTTTTTAAGATAGATTTCTTTTTGAAAGATAAATTTTGAGATGTTACTTTTTAGAAATATTGTTTATAAGCTATTCTGGATTCATCTTTTTCTAGGCGAGATTGGATTAATGATTCTTGGGGAAAGATTTGAAACAAATGATGGATGAGGGTGGTGAGAGAACTCATGGGTAAAGATCAAGCAATCGGTGGAGCTATTCTGGCTGTTTGCGTTATCGTCGTTGCAGGCTACCTCGTCTTAGTGGTTGATCCAGGTCTATTTAACCTCAATGCGGCCCAAGCTAGGTTAGATGCAGTTTTGATTTTGGTTTCGGCAGCATTTATCGCTATTCTAGGAATTGGTGCTTGGATAGGCTATACTATGGCATCGACGCCGCCGCCAAAACCAATCGAAGAAATCACAGCAGAACCAGAAACAGAAAATAAAACCCCGCCCACATAAACAAACCATTCTTTTTTTGTTCCGCCATCATTCTCCTCTAGCTGGGTTTGGCGAGTACCTGAACTTGACTATATTCGCCTACTGAATAATTCATTAAAAGAATTAACATAATTTAACTTTTTAAGAGGAGAACCCAACCTTTGAGGATGCATCATGAAAGCCACATGCCCAATGGACTTATATTAATGGCCTTGTTGACACTCTTCCCAACTAAAGTCGCTAGCTTTCGCGTTAACATCTCTTGTAAAAATTACTTTTGACGGGGAAGAGATGAATATGTTAAAATATGAAAGTTGCGAAGTAATAGTTTGGTGTGATTTGATGCCTGAAGGAGTTCTCCTGACTGATGAAGATAGGGCTTTACTAGTAAAAGTTAGCAGTTTACTTGAGGAAGTAGTTGAAACTTTCAGTATACTGGAAGACAAAGAAGCGATGTTATGTTTAAATCAGGCTGAAAAAGATGTTAAAGCTGGAAGAGTTAGGGACTACGCTGAATTCCTCGGGGAGCTGAAAGAAACTGGTGAGATTTAAGCTTCGAGTTACAAGGACGTTTGAAAAAAGTTTTCGTACATTTGACGTTCAAACTAAAAGAAGATTAGATGCAACGATAAAACTGCTTGAAACCAATCCCTGCATTGGAAAACCTTTGCGTGCAGGCCTTTTAGGTAAGTGGTCTCTTAGAATCGGAGATTACAGAATTATCTATTTTATAGACGAAGATGAGAAAACAATAATGCTTTATGATGCTGAGCATAGGAAGAAAGTTTACAAGAAAAATTAGAAAAAAACTCTGATTTTAGTTGACGGAAAGTGCCAAAGCAAGTTGCCCTATTTTTCTTCTTTTTCCTCCCGTTCTTGCAGCTATAGGTTTTAAATTTTTATCCCTGATAAAGCATTGACAAGGTACCCGTAAAAGTTTGTCTTGAATTGGGCAAATACATTTACGATTTTTCTTCAGCAAAATCATTTTGAAACTAAGTCTTAACTTATCGACAACGGATGCCTTTTGTGACGCGTAATGACTTTTAGTGACTTTAGGTGACTTTTAGTGACTTATGATGACTTTCCATGACTTTTGGTGACTCAACCTGCAAACAAAACCAACCCCAAACCAAAAAAGCAACCCAAAACACAAAGAAAAAAATTTGTTCATAAATGTTATTAACTTGAAAGTTGTTTTATTGAAAAATATTTTGAACTATTAACTGGATGTGGGTGGTGAGAGAGTTTATGGGTAAGGATCAGGTGATTGGTGGGGCTATTTTGGTTGTTTGTGTTGTTGTGGTTGTTGGTTTTCTTGTTTTGGTGGTTGATCCAGGTCTATTTAGCCTCAATGCAGCTAGTGTTAGGTTGGATGCAGTTTTGATTCTGGTTTCCTTTGCATTTATCGCTATATTGGGCATTGGTGCTTGGATTGGCTATACGATGGCAAGTACGCCGGCGCCTAAACCAATCGAAGAAATCACTGCAGAACCTCAAACAGAAGATAAAACACGGCCGACATAAACAAATAATCAGAAATTTTTTCTTTTTTTGTGCCGTCATCTTTTCTCCAATAATTTGGATTGACGAGCACCTAAAGTTAACTCTGCATATTTTATTCAGAAATCAATTAGACGGTATCTCGACATTGTTAGGTTTAGGCACAGCTTGAGTGTTTATGCGTCTCCATTTCAGCCAAACATACAAGGAATATGTGAACATGCCAATGTAGAATAGGCTTGGAATCACAAGAAGGGTTGGAAGAGCACTTTCTTGGCCTCGACCAAGAGACGCTAACGGTCCAATGATTGCTCCTAATGGAATTATTAGAGCCCAGCTTTCGTTGTTGGGTTTTAGTAGGGTCTTTAGATCACCCAGCTTGTACATGAATGGCACGGTTAAGAGGAAGAGGATGAGCTCCGTTATCGCGATAGGCATGCTGGTTACCCCAAAGTTTAGCGCTCCAAACACGTTATGAGAGAGCGGCCAGAAAAGCTCGATGCCTCCCGTGAAAAAATCGCCTATAAGAATATGGGAGAGCATGGCTGCATAATACGGAATGGCTTGTTTGCGGTAAATAACGAAAAACGGAATCATCAACACAGTTATTGTTATGAATGAATGTGTTGGTCCTCTATGCGTTAAGAAACGAAACAGCAGATCAACGTCTGGCAGTACTGAGGCAGCAAACAGAAGAGGCATATTTACTTTTACTCTGGCTAGCTTTGATGAAGTTTTCCCAAATATGTATCCCAAGGCAAAGTGGCCAATCGCGAACGTCTAAAAGACCTCTTGTTTACACCGCAGATGCAGAAGGAGGTTATTAAAGCCAGCTTAAAATTATTTTAAAGTCACGGAATATCAAGACGGCTCTTTGGTTTACCCCTAACTCCGTAGGCAAGGACTTCAACGTATAGTAATTCTTAAAAGGCTATCGAATGTTAACTTATTCTATTCGCGAGGAAGAGAGAAAAATTGGCGTCACCAGTATTGGGCAAAAAAATTGTGCTCACAGCATCAGCAACCGAAATGAGTGACTTTTTCAATAATCCCTTTATCGCATTTGTGGGAGGCTTCGGAAAAGGGCCTATTCCACTTGGCTATGTTAGAAAAACACTTTATCCACATTGTGGACGCAAAGCCGATGGACAAGCAAAGTTTGCACCGTACGGCCTTAGAAAAGTCGAATCCATACTTCTGCAAAATGGCTTTTCAAAATCGGATATAGCGGTTGTTCATCCTGAAGATTTACAGGAGTTCATCGGTCCACAAACCAAAGTCGTCGGCATATCATCCATGGATCCAACTGGCATGGGCTACGTAAGCAAAACATACTCATCAATTGTTGGCGGCGGAGAACCCATGAACGCCGTGGAATTCCGAAAACTCGTCATGCACCCCAGCATTAAAAAGTACAAACCAAAAATCATAGTGGGCGGCTTTGGTTCTTGGCAACTTGAACGAAAACATGTTTCGGATAGTTACGGTGTCGATTGTGTTCTCATCGGCGGAAAGCCTGAGCCAATTGTTGAAATCTTCAAAAAAGCAGTCAACGGTGAGGAACTTCCACGTATTGCGAAAGCTGATGAATCTTTGAGCAATTGGAACTACAATGTTCAAATGCCGTTAACTATGCATGCGGCAATTCATGGTGCAGTTGAAATCTCCAAAGGCTGCGGCAGAAACTGTCAATTCTGCACTCCAACAATGCAAAACAAAGTTGATGTGCCACTTGAAAAAATTATGAATGAAGTTGCGTTAACCGTTGCTGAAGGCAGCGATCACGTAACGCTCATTACTGAAGACCTTTTTCTTTACGGCACAACAGACAAGAAATTTATCCCAAACAAGGAAGCCGTAGTGAAACTAGTAAAAAATGTTGCGGATTATCCCGGCGTAAAGAGTATTCAAGCTTCACACATGTCATTAGCTCCTGTTTATAATGATCCTCAGATGATTAAGGAACTGGCTGAAATATTGATTGAGAAAAGTTGGTATTCTTTTGGCAAGAAAGCTATAATCACAGCCGAAACCGGCATAGAAACAGGCAGTCCACGTCTCATGAAAAAGTATATGTCGGGAAAAATGTTGCCATTTAAGCCTGAGCAATGGCAGGACGTTGTCACTAACGCTTTCGGCATCCTTAACGATAATGATTGGTATCCACTTGCAACACTAATTATCGGCTTACCTGATGAAAAAGAAGAAGACATGCTCCAAACACTTGAATTAATGGATAAACTAAAGGATTTCAACGCTTTTTACGTGCCACTCTTCTTTGTTCCGCTTGAAAACTGCGTTCTTATGAATAAGAAAGGGGCCGAAATGGATTCCCTCAGCAAAGCGCGTTGGGACTTTTTCATCAAATGTTGGGAATACAACATCAAAATCTGGAAACCAACTTTCCTAGAAAATCGCTTTACCAATCCATTCATCTACAAAACCTTTGACCAATTTATTATTCCGTACTTCGGCAAAATATTGGGTGCCTACTATGGACTGACCCGTGGAGAAAAGAGTGAACAACTAAAGCAGGCTGTCTGGACATTAAGCATGCCCATGTCTGCATCAAAACAACACAAAATGAAAGCAAAGGTTTAGTCAGTTTCTTCTTCTATCATTTCTTCAACGTTTTCTTTTTGCGAAACTGGTACTTCTTCAGCAACAATTTTTTCTTCTTGGGGCATCGCCTGTGCATTTTCTTGGACGGGTAGCTTTAGAATTTTTCTTGCATGAGTAATGTAGCCCGTATGTCCCGTCATCAGCGTTTGTGGCCTTGTTTTTCCCCGTTCAACCTGCATCGCCCGCATCATACACTCGATTGTTTCTATGAAAACGAACCCGTTCTCTCTAAGGGCTTCTGTCGTCTTTACCACTTGGTCGATGGTTGGGCTAAACGAAACCAGAGTGCCTGAAGGCTTCAATGCTTCATAAGCGTGGGGTACGACAAGCCATGGAACTGCCAAATCCAAAATGACTGCATCCACATCTCTCTCCTCAATACCTAAAGTCACATCGCCGCTCTTCATTTCGACGTGGCCTATAAGTTTTGAACGTTCAAGGTTTTTGGCAGCGTTCTTTTGGAATTCTGGGCGTAGTTCGTAAGTGTAAACTTTTCCTGTTGACCCGACGTAGTGGGCAAGGGCTGTGGTTAATGAGCCTGTTCCTGTGCCTGATTCCACCACACGGCTTCCCGGTCCGATACCGCTGAACATTACGATTAAGGCTGCGTCTTTGGGGTAGATGATTTGTGTGTTGCGTGAAGATTTCATAATGTAGTCGGTTAAAGATGGTCTGAGGGTGGTGAAGTAGATGCCAAGGCTGCTTTTGATAGGTTCCCCGTATTCTTTACCGATTAATTCATCCAGTTTGAGGTAACCCTTATGCGTATGGAAGGTTTGTCCTGCTTGCATTTTTATCATGTAGGTTCTTCGAGCATCTAAGTAAATTAGGACATAGTCGCCTTCGCTTATTTTCTGGTTAGCCACTGAATTTTTTCCTCTTTTGGAAGTGAAAATGGAGATTGTATAATTTAAGCTTTGAATCTTGTTATTGTTAAATCGTTTTTTTTGAATTCAACTTTTTTCTAAAAAATAGTGCAAGTGAAGGACGCAGGCACTAAAAAAGTTGGGTCATTTTTTTCCAGTTTCTTTTTCGTTTTCGCTGACCATTCGCTTAAGCTTCCTTTCCATGTTAAGCTCGTATTCATGTTCCTTAACCATGGGCAGCATATTTTTTTGCTTAAACAAGGTGTCTGGTGTCACGATACGTCGTTCACCTTTCTTAACGGTGATTCCTTCGCCTTCAGAACAATCCTCAAAGTCTTCTAATGCCTCAACAATCCAGTAGCCCTCGCTTTCAGTTACTACCTTAACCTTGTTGAGTACCTTTGTAATAGTAAAATTCGCTCATAAAAGTCCCAAGTAAATATTTCTCTAGAAGGTAAATAAACACTGCTACTTGGACATCCAAGCGCTTCTAAAACCATGTGCCCTGCAACTTCGAACCCTCGAAACCATAAAAAAATCTCAGTTCTCGACAGAAACCTTCAATCAATTGTTTCGCCACTTTCTTAAACGCTTGTTCGACCTTCGAAAACTCATTTTCTCGCATTAACTTGAGCTTTATTGTCTCGGAGATAGATGTAAACAGCAAACGCATGTTTAGGTGAAACAACAACTATGCTTGTTCTTTCGAGGCATTAGAAAGTTGTTTTTAACAATATTTGCTCAACAAAACTGGTCAAGAGATAGCTTTTCTATTTGTGATGTAATATTTCCAGGTGTTGCAAATTCAACTTTTTTCCTCAAGTGCTTTAGTTTTCTTGAGGACATTCGCAATAGTGGAAATAATATTCCACATGGTAAAAATGCTAAATATCCTCGTATATTTTGGTAACCCTGCCTTGTTAATAACATCAACTTCTCCGCCGGCCTTCAAGTAGCCATTTATGAATGCTTTAGCAATTGATTCAGCTTTCATCTTCCCATAAAGCGGTTGAAGGAAATGACCTGCGTAATATAGAAAGACCGCTACATCCCAAGTTTTATCTCCATCGGCATCTTGAACTGCCTGCTCAAAATCAATCATGTAAATAGTGCCATCCGGTTTAACCAGCATGTTTTCCGGCTTTGTATCTCCTAAAACAATGTTGTAGGAATGAACTTTAGCAAGTATTTCGCCGGCTTCGCTTAGTGTTGGCGAGTTCTTGTTCGAATGTTTGATTCTCTGTAGCGAGGGCTATTCGTTTGATTGCTTGGCTGAGGTTCTCTCCTTCTATATACTCCATGAAAACTAAACGTTCAGCGTTGCTTATGTGCAAAATTTTTGGGACCTTAAATCCTTCATTGTAAAGAAATTCGTTAATTGCGCATTCCTTGGCAAGTCTAGCTTGAGCAGTAATAGCGAAAGGTCTTGTTCCAAGAGACCACACTGTTAAGGGAAACCATTTGAATCCAGACCAATCCTTAAAACGCTTCGCCAGCACCTTCGTTACATTGCCCTTCCCTCGAACATTAATCAAATACACGTCGTTTAGCATGCCGCCGAGGGGTTCAACTTCAACCTCTTCACCTGGATGAGAAAGCATTTTTTGAGCGAAACCCTTTGATGTCAATCTTATCGGACAAAGAAACTAAACCAGTTGAAGTCTGAAAGAACACGTATTTTTGAGGATTTATGAATAAATAAGGCTGATCAAGTTGTTTTCTCCAATTAATCTTTTGTGTTTTAAGAAAAGCCTCAGTATTTTGCGAAAAAATACTTATTAACTGTGGAAAAGTTCCAAAGATTGATGAGAATAATCTTCTTGGAGCGTTTTTTGATAAGTTAATTATTTTGACTTTTGGGTCTTGGCATTGCTTCAAAATTTTCTCAGATATCTTCACGTAATTATTTAGGAAATATATTTTCCCTTCCACTTCAAGCTGTCGAAGCGCTTCATTGTAGCTTTTTAGAAATTCGGCTTCATTTAACAGTAAACCATTCATCAAGTTCGAGACATCATAAATTAGTAATGGAGAAAGACGGATTCGGCTGGAAAGCACTTCGTAGAGGAAATATTGTGGTTCAATTTGAATTCGATGCGTAAGCTCAGGAAAACTTGATGCCAAATTTTCAAGCAATTCAAGAATCAAACGTTTCTTCAAAGTGACTTCTTTTTTATGTAGATAATCTTCACCATAAAGCGTTGAGTGCGGAAAAATAAGTTTGCCTGCAATTGCTTCTCCTAGAAGACCTATTTCAATGTCACGTTCAAAAACCCACTGGTCAACTGCAAAAACGAAAATGGTTTTTTCATTTAATGTTTTAATGTAACTCATTATTCTCGCTGGAAATGGCTGAATTACAAGCATGATGTTAATTATTGCTTTATCGTTAATTGACTTCATTGAATAGTTGTCAACGTAGACTATGGCTGTGATGTTTGAGGAGCCAGCGATATGTCTACAAAAATCAAGTATTTGAGTATTTAATTCGCTGTTTTGATTGACTATTTGTTTCAATTGGACATCGATACTTTAGCCGATATAGAATTACACATTGAGTTATATTAAAACACGATTTAAAAAAATTAAGATTAATATTAACAATTCAAAAATAGAATAGGGGCGTCGTTTTTAGCGCCGCTGATTTCTTTTCCACGTTTCAAACGCTTAAGCGGTTTGTTGGAGTACTTCTGTCTCTTTTGGTAATTATTCCTATTGTTGGTTGAACTGAGGACTCAACTGTTAAGTCTGTTTTCGCTTGTGATGATATTTTTCTGCAGATCAGATTCAATGATTCTTCGGTGAAGTTTAGCATGTTTTGACCATTGCTTGTTAGGGAATAAATTTTTCTCGGCCTATCAGAATTCATGTTCCATACACTGTTTACGAGACCTTTTTTCTCAAGCGTGCCCAGAAGTGGGTATATGGTGCTGGGTCCAAAGTAGACGCCGAAGTTTTTGCGGATTTTCGTTATCACTTGGTATCCGTGCATTGGTTGGTTGTTTAGGAATTGTAGTATTATTAGGTCAAGTAACCCTTTCATTAGTTTGTTTGAAACTTCTTTTTGTGAGTTTGCGGTTTTTAACATTTTTTATTTTTCTCCTGTATTTGTGTAGAACAGTTTTGCTGTTCTGCGTGTAGACAATATGTCCGTTTTCAGACATATTTCCTATCTTGAGTATTGAATATCCATAAACCATAATATAAAGCTTGATACATAACACAAGCATACAAAAACATAACCTCACAATATATCAACAACGCAAACTTAACATAACCTGAACAAGAATAACATCAACAATCCAATAAAAACCGCCAACGGGCAAAAACAAATGTCAGAAAAATACAAAAAAGAAATTGTACAACACATAATCAGAAACCTACTAGAAATCAAATTATTACGTACAGTACAAGCCCAACCAACATGGGGATACAAGATAAAAAAACAAGTAGAAGCAGATTTCAACATAAAAATACGACATGGCGCACTCTACCCCGCATTAAAATGCCTTGAAAAAAAAGGGTTCCTTGAAAGCACAACACAACAAAGAGGTAGACGCGCCCGAAAAATCTACGCCATTACCGAAAACGGAAGAATCTATCTCCAAACCTACTTTAATACCCTAAAAGAGCTGCTTGACGAAAAAGCAGAAACAACTTAAAGGCTCTTCAATCTTAATATTGTGGCTGGCAAGTCCCAATCACATAATCATAAATAACCCAGCAAGTTACCCCTTTCTGAGAAAAGAATGTTCGAATTCTGGTTAGGAATAATTGCATTACATGCTGGGACACCGCCGGTGGTATCTCAGACGGTTATGTCCATAATGTTTGTCATTTTGGGTGTTTTACTCGTCGGAATTGGGTTTGGCTATTTGACAAAAAGCAAGGAAAACTTATTGCAGCATCGATGGGCGCTCTCTGCTGCTATAGCTTTGACTTTAGTTGCCATTTCTTTCGGTATGCTACCATCGTTTATCCGCTACTATTTGGACCCAGATGTTGAATTCTATTCCTCGCTTTCCGCAGTGACAATAATTCATACGATGGTCGCTGTACCCGCCGTAATTACAGGTGTTGTTTACTTGTTTGGTTTTTTGCCGAAGAAGAATTTGAAGAAATGGATGCGTTTAACAGCAGTTCTTTGGTTAGCCAGCTTCATATTGGGCTTGATATTGTTCCTTCAAATGTTCAATTTGTTGCCTTCTATGCCTGGCATGTAAAGTCTTAAGAACCGAATTTTAGTCTTTACTTAGGTTCTTGATCTGTTGAATAATTAAAGGCACCACGTATCAATTAAGCGCTAACTTTAAATAGACAACGCATAGGCATGAAAAAGCTTTTATCTTTAGTATGTTGACAGAAAAATAGAGGAAAAATTAAATGACTCTAGAATCAAACAAAATTTTGGGCGGTGTAGGCGCAATACTATTACTGATCGGCTTTTTACCAGTGCTCGGTACTTCCACATTTGGCGTTATCGGATTTGTTGGATTAATTCTGGTTCTAATTGCACTCCATGGTTTAGCTAACTTCTACAAAGAAAAAAGAATCTTCAGCAATGCAATCTATGGTGTCCTTGCAGGCGTCGTAGGTGCGGTTGTGACCGGAATTGTTGCAGTTATAGCTATTCTCTCCTCTTTGACAGCATTGGAAAACTTCTTGGTGCAGATTTTCCCAAATTGGACACGAGGCGATTGGGCATCACTTTCAAGCATGACGCCCACGACTCCGAGTAATATCAGCAGTCTTGACTTTTCACCATTAGCCTCTTTCATAGCAGCTGTTCTTGTGATTTTCGTTGTGTTTATAGTATTTGCAATAGTCGCCACATTCTTCTTCAGGCGCTCGCTTAAGCAACTTTCAGTAAAATCAGGGGTTGGACTATTTTCATCAGCAGGATTAATACTATTCATAGGCGCGTTTCTGCTAATACTCTTTATTCTGCCAGGTCTAATCATCATGTGGGTTGGAGTGCTCATCTTAGCAATTGCCTTCTTCACAATGAAAACGCACGAACCACAACAACCGTCGATGGTAACTGCAAGTCCACCACCAACGCCAACACCCGTCTAAGAAAAAAACTCCTTTTTCTATTTTTTTTTGTTTTATAATACTTCTTTAACTGCGCGGATTTTTTTTTGATTTCCTAATCTTATAAGAACATCTGGGTATATCACAAGGTTGAAATTTGAGGGAAAGTGTTTCATTCAGCGGGGGATGTGTCGCCGTCCCAGCCTTAGGGCTTAGTAATTTCTTACTCTTCCTTATTTAATCCTCTATATTGTTGAGGTCTAGTTATAACCTTTTGGGTTTTTTTCAGAACTACTGGTTGGTCAACTATGTCATATATTATTCAGTATTTCGTAGGGTTATGGAAAAACTAAAACAGTTGAACGTTGCCACCAATTTTTAAGTCCATCGCTATATTAGGCGCAAATAAATGTTTCCAAAATGACGTAATTTCAAGCTTATGAGTTAGTGCATACATGTTTTGTTTACCCCATTCTTCGCAAAGTTGCTGATTATTTTTCAAATTTATTAGAAGTTTTTTTAATCAAATGCATCAAAATTTCAATAATGATTCTTATAATTCTGTTTTTAACATAAACAGGTTCATTTATGGGTTTGGATACAAGAATCACAATGTAAGTGTGCCAGATTTTTGATAAAGAATGCGTAAATTCTTAATTCTTATTACATATTTCTGGCGATTTCTTTGCCACCAATGCAGATAGCTGAGTTAAAAAGAATTTCTCTCAACGCAATAACTCTTACAGACCATCTTAATGCCTTGCCAAAAAACCAACCAACTATCATAATGCGATCATTTCAAAAAGCTCCAACCATTCCAATACTTCAGCCAGGAGTAAAAGTGTACGACAAACTTGTGCAAACCCCCCAAGATGTACAGAATGCTTACGGGACACATCCAAACCTACTTGGAACCGAGGTAATCAATGCTATCTTAGCATTTCTTGGAGGCGGAAATTGGGCTTTCCACGTGTCAGACGGAAGCTATACAGCATACTCGGCTTATCAACTACAAGAATACATAGGAAACTTCGATTCCACTAATCTGGATGTTTGGATTGCAGAGACATTTGATTGTGACAACTTTGCCTCTGTGCTAAATGGTTCAGTTCAGGGATTCTACAAAGGCATACCTTTTGGAATAATATGGTTTGGACCCCGAAACCCACCATTCTCTTGGGGACACGCAGTAAACATATTCTATGATGCATACGCCAAAAAAGTGTATTGCGTCGAACCGCAAACTGATGGCTTTTTCGATTTCGACAAAACAAACTGGATTCCTTGGATGGTGTTAATCTAAATCAAATTGAGATTTGCGGTAGAGAGACAACAATAATCCACCTCAAGCCCGCATCTAACTTGCGGGCTTTTTTTTATCTGGAAGAAGAACGCGCGACTCTTGATATCAAACCTATAGAAAACAAGATTAAACCGAAAGCTAATAACTGAGGGGATTCCTTGTCTGTGAGAGCATTTGGTATTTTTCTGCGAGTCTATTTCTGGCAAGTCTATAATCGGTGTTTAAGTTGTCCGATGTGGTCGAAAAAATTATGCTTGTTGAGTTTAGGTTTTCTCTTTTGATGTATCTTTTTAGAAGTTCTAAGGTGTCTTGTTTAACCTTTACTTCTCTGCCGATCGTGTGTTTTGCGCCTGTAAGGTCTGTTTTTCCCGCTGTTAGGTCTATGTCTTGAACTTTTAGCCATGTTAATTTTATGGGTCTTTTTCCTAAATCTCTTGACATTTTTAGTTTAAGGTTTAATTGGGAATTTAACGTGGTGTATGATGAATTGGACTGATTCTTCTTTTGGTGCTCTGCGTTTCTTGTCTTGGCGTTGATAAAAGGGTTTGTTCCATGTTAGTCCTAAGGATTTGATTGCTATGTTGTAGGATTCTATCAGGTTTTCTTTTCTTGCATTTGATACTTTCTTGTTGGCTATGTATAGTTTTACTTCTTCGGGTTTGGCTGTGTTGCAGTTTCGTTCTAAGTGTTTTAGTTCTTTTATTATTCTTTGACTGGTTGTGGGTTCGTAGGCTTCTTTTTTCATCCAGATTATTATGTTTGTTATGTTGAGTTTTCCTATGTCTTGGGGGTCTTGGTTCTCCTGTTGGAGTTGTTTTAAGAGTTCTTGAACGATTTTTTTTGTTCATTTTTCATCTTTCCTTCACCAAAGCCCTTTTAGTCTGGGACGATGTTGATTCGATGGGGGATGATGTCGCCGTC